>CAZOPR010000026.1:0-2591 GCA_964581895.1 uncultured Brachyspira sp. | reverse complement strand
ACGCATCCAAGCCGGTGACCTGTTGAGAGGACTGCGTCAGATACTGAGTGGCTTCCCCCCGTCCACAGCACAGATCCAGCACCTGATCCTGAGGCTTGATTTCAAGTCCCTGCAAAGGCAACTGGTGGAGCCGCTCAAATCCACCCACCAGAATGGCAGTCGTGCGCGCTATGCTCTGGTACAGCCAGGGATAACGATAGCTCCAGGTGCGCAGGATTGTGGCCACAGTATCCCCTGATGGAAACCTCTGATCCCAAGTCTAGATCATCTCTGGGCTGGCAAGGATCAGGACTGGGAGACCAACGGTTGATCAGTGGAGACCAGGCGATTCCAGAGTACATTCACTTGAGGAATGATCCGTTTCTGACCAGAGAGGCCCAGGTTGGTATCCATGAGTTGGGATCAGCACCCTAATCTTCACGCCGGATCCAACGATAAAAAGCACTGCGCATGCCTGACTCCAGTAGCCAGATTTCATCTTCTTTTTGGACAACCCGAATCAGTGCCTCAGCAAAGAAGTTGAGAAAGAGCCACCTCATCAGCTCTGCCTTGATCATTGTCCCCATTGCCATCGTGGCCGGTTCTAAAATATTTCCATGCTCAAAACTGCCAGCATCAATTTCTACGGGCAAAATGAATCGGACAATCGCAGTGGTTTCATCAACGATGTAGGGGCCATAGGCAAAGGGTCGGTTCACCACCTCTGCCCGCGAGGCCAAAATATCTGCTCTGTAACGCCCACTCACTGTGTAGATGGAGTAGCCGCCGATCGTACTATCCATAAAATTAAATACTAGCTGCCTGATCTCCTCTTCTGAAGAGTCCGATGAAAGCCGCAAACTGCTTCGGATTTTGAGAATACCAATTTCGCGGATCCGTTGTTCAATGGTGTCGCGGTAGAATAAATTGTCCAGAGCTTCACGCAGTCGATCTTCACGAGAAAGGGGCATAAAAAACTCGTAGATCAAAACGCTAGAGGAAACCTCCAAAACATAGTCTGTAAATAAACGTTTTTTCTGGTGAAATAGCTCTTTGAAATCACCTAAACGAACCCTCAAGATCTCTGGCTTGGCAAATAGACATTCCTCTTCTTCCTCGATCAGATCGCTAAACAGATTATGGATATACTCTGTTGCTTCTGGAAGCGTCCATCCTGTTTGGGAAGAGAGATCCTCTGGCGAGAATGATTTTCGCTCCTGAGCATGTGCAATCAGAAAATCAAAGGCTGCTTTGATGGCACCACTCTCATGCATGTTGACCCTCAATCTCCACATTCTTGAGCACAGACAGGCAGGTGTCGTTCAGACTCCTCCCATCCCAGTGTCGCTGACATTGCGTAAAGACATGGTTAAGCTTGAATTGACATCAGACTTAAGGGGAGATGAAGTTGTCAGATAAAGAAGACTTTCTTAACCCACACAGCTCTTATGCGGGCAAAGCGATCCCTGCCCAGATCGTCTTTAATGCCAACCTGCAGGAGTTTAGTCACCGTGTCGATATGATCTGTGCGCTGGAGACGGGGGGGAAAATAGAGCCAATGGAAGCTTACCGTCAGATCAAGGCTCTCTGGAAGGAGTTGAAAGTCTCCAAAAAGGAGATCCTGGACAACCCCGATCTCTCCGGTGCTCCTTGACGGTTTCGGTAACTCCATCCCCAATCAATGTATTAAGCAACACATTTGTAGGGGTTAAGTCTGGCTAGCCTGGAGATGGCATACATGAAGCTTGCCGATATAAGCAGTCAAGGGATCCCCAACACTGAGGATCCCCCTTTTTTGATATCCAGCTGATCTCAACTTGAGAAGCGGGTCAGCATAGCGCTTCCATAGAGAGCAGTTTCTCCCAGTTCATCTTCGATCCGCAGCAGTTGATTGTATTTGGCAATCCGTTCGCTCCGGCAAAGAGATCCGGTTTTGATCTGTCCAGCCCGAGTGGCAACGGCAAGATCAGCAATGGTGGTGTCCTCCGTCTCACCAGAACGGTGACTGACGATAGAGCCAAATCCGGCCCCCGTTGCCATCTGGATTGCTGAAACTGTCTCCGTAAGGGTGCCGATCTGGTTCAGCTTGATCAAGATTGCATTGGCGGCCCCCAGCTCAATTCCTTTTTCCAGCCGCGAGATATTGGTGACAAACAGATCGTCTCCCACCAGCTGAACGCGCTTACCCAGACGGGTTTGCAGGCTCTGCCATCCCTCCCAATCCTCCTCACTGAGGCCATCTTCAATCGAAACGATGGGATAGCGATTCAGTAACTCTTCGTAATAGTCGATCATCTCCCCAGCGGTATGCGGTTTGCCCTCAAAGGTATAGCGACCTTCCTTGTGAAACTCAGTTGCTGCCACATCCAACGCCAGAGCAATGTCTTCTCCGGGTTTGTAACCTGCCTCCTGAATGGCTTTGATGATCAGATCCAGGGCCGCAGCATTGGACTCCAGATTCGGGGCAAACCCACCTTCATCGCCAACACTGGTGGTCAAACCCTGTTGATGCAGCACTTTTTTGAGAATGGCAAAGACCTCCGCCCCATAACGCAGTGACTCTCGAAAGGTGGGAGCCCCCACGGGCACGATCATAAATTCCTGAATATCCA
>CAZOPR010000025.1:0-2762 GCA_964581895.1 uncultured Brachyspira sp. | reverse complement strand
GTGGCTGAAAGTGGAGGCATATTGCAGCCTGGGCAACTCTGTCGCCGACTGTGGGGACCGATATGTCATATTGCACCTTCCTCAATTTAGTTTTGGTTTTCTTTCACTTTTGCTATGCGGGTAGACTCTCTTGACCACCGCAACAGCCGCTCCTCTGTTGCTCTATCCAACGATATCCACAGTGGCGATCCTTTACTATTCCTCCTGGTTTGCGTAGAGGGAATTACTCCCCTTTTGAGCCAGTAATAGACAACAAGATTGCTCACATTAAATCGGCTAGCAACCTCCTTGACACTCAACTCTCCCTGACTCTTCAATTCTGGACTGGGAATACCGTATCTGTAACGAATCCAGCTTATAATGCTCGGTGTATAATTGTTACCCTTATTGGTCTTTTTTCCTTCCTGATTGAAGTGTTCTGCGATTTCTTTATTGCTCAGATTCTTTCCAAGATATCTGACATCTTCTATGAGTTCTGGCGATGGCTTCCACTTCTCCGTCACCTTCATTGGAATGCTCACAAAGATCGTTTCTAGGCTTCCACCTTGCCATCGGATTTGCAACTGGACCTTTCTTTCTACACGTAGCTTTTTTATTGTTATATCCTTGATTAACAGCCGCAGAATCCGTTTACGATCCTTCGCTTGGGTTGTTGGCGATTGCCAGAGCTTTGGAAAACTTGACCCCAGCGCAAGAACTTCTTCTTTGCGGGAAACCAATTCCGAGAATTCGTTGCCTTGCTGATATTCAGAATACTGCTTTTGGGTTTCATCAGCCTTGGCGAGCGCTGCGTTCCAGCTTTTTTCGAGCGACAATGCTACCAGCCGATTTGATGGGTCTACTTCTTCATATCGTCTTTGAGCTAACTCGCTCTCGTAGCGTGCTCGTTCGAGCTTCAATTGCCATTGACGCTGAATTGTGCCAGTACGGCGCTCCAGCTCCTCGAATGCCGAAATGGCCAATTTAATCTCAGCTGGCTGGATAATCTCAAGAATTCTTCTAGAAATAGCCTCATCAATAAGTCTGGCAGAAACAGAAATGCAGTCTTTCGTTGCGCGCGCATCTCTTCTTTGTCCACCACACTCGTAGCTTGGATTTATTCCTCCGTTGCCCTTGTAGCGGATCGATACCCTATGGCCACACTCTGAGCAAATAAGCAAACCCTGTAAAAGAGCCAATCCCTCACGTGCCGGACCAGGAAGAAGCGACTCGAGCCCATTCGTTTGATTACTCGCCAAACGTCTTTGATTCTCTGAAAAATCTTCCCAAGTAATATAGCCTTCATGGTGACCATCAATTTTGACCGACCACTCTGCCATGGCTTTTGAGATAGGTTTTACTGTAATTTTCCCCTCGGAGTCGATAATTTTTCTGTATCCATATCTGCCATAAACATAGACTCCCGCGTATGAGGGATTTTTTAGAACTCCTAACACGCGAGCATGAGACAGATTACTCCAGAGGAGCTTTCCATTCCATGCCCCTCCGTATGACCGCTTGGGAAACCTAAATCCATTCTTTGCGAAATGTTGAACAACTCCGTAGGCACTGCCGCACTCTCTAAAGGTGGAAAACAAAAGCTGCAACGCACCTTGAACTTGAACATCAGGATCAAGAACCGTTCTCCCTGCTTCGTCATAAACAAGCCCTACAGGAAGAGGCGAACGAAGTTCTCCCTTTTTTGCTTTGTTAATCTTGCCCCCAATTAGGCGGGCTCGAATGAAATGCAGCTCTGCCTGCGACATTGTCCCTTTCAATCCAAGCAAAAGTTGGTCGTTGAAATCGGAAGGATCGTAGCAGCCATCCTCGTCGATGATGAGTGTTCCCGTTAACGAACAGAGTTCCAAAAGGCGATGCCAGTCCGTGTTCGACCTGGAAAGCCGCGATGCCTCGAGTGCAAACACTGCTCCTACCTTGCTCATCGACACATCTGCGACCAACATCTTGAAGTCCTGACGTTGATGCATTGATGAGCCCGATAACCCAAGATCTCCATCCAGAATCTTGATGTTTTCGGTTTTCCATCCCAGATTCTGCGCTCGGCTCTGCAACGCATACTGGCGCTCCGTACTCTCTCGGTGATGGCGCACTTGTCCCATCGTTGACTGACGAAGATAGACATATGCCATCTTCTTCAAGTGTTCTTGCCTTATTTTTGTCTCGATCAACTCCTGATGCCTCCTCAACAGAAAAAAGAAAATCTGAAATCATGTTTGCCACAAAAATCCCTAGCTCTGATATATCCAGCGATGGAACGATATCGTCAGACAACAAAGACAATGAACTCACAAACGCTCCTCCTTAGTAAGAAGGAGTTAAATATAGATTTTTATTTTCTTTGCAAGAAGCAGATTTCTACTTAAAAACACAAGAGATCCAAAATAATGTCGAAAAATAAATTTTTTAATAAATGATCAATATTTTATTTACTAATTCGACACTATTCAATCATTATATTATTTATTCAAACCTAAAGAGACGTTTTTATCTCACTCACAAGCATATTCAGGTCGCAGAGATGCTTGTATGAAAGTATGGTTGCCTGCCCAACAACTTGATCCGCTTTGCTGGTCCATTCTTTGGGAACACAGAAGATTTTTCCATCAGTAGACACTAGAAACAGAATCTCTCGTCTCTCAATCTTTCTCGACTTCAGGACAGAACACTTTTTACCACTCAACGGATGGAAGGGATGGGTGACCTCAACCCATTCCGAAAGCTCGCTGACCTCGAGTGTTGTTGATCTTAATCGTGGGCACGCC
>CAZOPR010000024.1:0-2828 GCA_964581895.1 uncultured Brachyspira sp. | reverse complement strand
TGCTCACCAAAATGCCTCGCTAAGGCTCGGCACTTCGCAAACACGCAGAACGTTGTGTGCCATTTTATTAGTTTTAATAACTAGGAGAAAAAATCATGAAAAAGAATTATCTTAAAATATTTGCATTTTTTTGTACAATTCTTATTTTACTTTCTTCATGTGACAAAAATATTACGGATCCACAGCAGAGTTTTACTTTTATTGAACAACTGCCAAATTCAGTAAAAAACGATATTTTGTGGTATTGTGATTATGAAGACAATTCTTTTTATAAATGGGAGGGCGAAGGAACAGAAACACCTAATGCTGGAGGAGGAATTTTTGTTACAGATTCAGTAAATTCAATATATGGAATAGAACAGTCTTTACATTATTCAGGTAAATTTTCTGCTTTCGCTACTATTAAGAATGCTGTTACACCAACTGAGAAAAAAGCAATTCGCTTTATGCGTTGGACAGATAAACCTTGGGATCAAAATGGTGATTATTTCCCAAATTCTGCTTATTACAGCACATTTTTTTTGATGAAACATTCATACAATCCTGCAAAATCCCCTGATAATGATCCCGAACAAGATGGTGGCTGGTGGAATATCTTTCAATTCAAATCAAAAAATAACACAGGTTCTATGCCTGTTGTCACTTTGGATGTTTATAATGAGGATAATAAAATGTATTTTGGATTAGTTATAAAAGATTATCCCGATGATAATTCAAGTGACTACAATTTTGAATATATATTACAAGAAAATCCTATTCCTATTAAGGTTAACGAATGGAACCATATAGAAGTATTTTACGAAAAGTCAAATATATATTCAGGTCAAGTAATTGTTTGGCAAAATAATGTAAAAATATTTGAAAAACATAATATAAGAACCGTATTACCACCCGACGAAACAGCGGTTTGGGGAATTGGCAATTATACCGACTTTATTAAAGGAGATACAGTAAATGGTACAGCAACAATATATTTTGACGATGCAATAGTTAGTAAAATTAAAATAAGTGATTACATTAATTTAAACGGCACACAACAGCGGCTATACGCCATTAAAACGGCGCATAGCCGCAAGACGTTATGGGCAAGTGTAAAAAGACAAGGGAATAACATTATGAAAGTGTATATCTTACTCGGACATCCAGACAGCGATAGTTTCAATGGACAGATTTTTGAAACTTATTGTAACGAACTGACTAAAATTGGACACGAAATTAAGGTACAACGAATTGGCGAAATGAAATTTGACCCTATTATATGGAAAGGGTATAAGATTGTCCAAGAACTTGAACCCGACTTGAAGACAGCACAAGAAAATATTTTGTGGTGCGACAAGTGGACAATTATTTACCCTATTTGGTGGGGTTCTATGCCCGCAATTCTTAAAGGATTTTTTGACAGAACGCTTTATTCAGGATTTGCCTACAAGTATCATAAGAATGACCCTTTTTGGGACAAACTGCTTAAAGGACGCTCGGCTGATTTAATTACAACTTGTGATGCCCAAAATGGTGGATATGGTGGCAGTACCGAAATAGTGATTTAAATTCCATAAAACGTGCTATATTAGAGTTTTGCGGTTTTAGACCAGTTCGTGTAAAGAGAATTGATAGGCTTCGTTACAAGAATGAATCCGAGAGAAACAAAATATTACAAGATATTAAAAAATTCGCAAAAAATGATTGAAAGAACACCAGCCCACAACACGGGTTTTGCGTCAGGCGGGGTGACGTGCAAACTTGAAGCTTTGTGCTTCTATTCAGCTTCGGTGCAGGTTGACAGTTTAGTGCTTCTATTCCCACCCGAACGCAAAGCCCCAAACCGTTAGTGGAAATTGCACTTGTCATTTGGCACTTGAAAAACCGCACGTCGTGTGCGGCAAAGGAGCATAAAACAATGAAGAATATTAAAATGATAAACAATTCAATACTTTTTTCCTTTCTAAATCTTACAGGCATTTTTATAATATGGACTTGCATCCAGTTTCTAAGTCTAAAAGGTCCTAAACAGTTCAGTTCTTTAGCTGATTTTTTGTTTGTTCATTACTTTATGCCATTACGGGTGTTCTTTTACCATTGAAGATTGGAAGTGCAAATAATTTTAAATATGGAATATACAAGCCAAATGTGCTTAAGTACATAGCAGGAATTCTGTTGTGTATAGGTGGAATATTGTTTGGAATTGTTGGATCAGGCGCTTTTCTAAAAGTGATAGAAAGTAATATTCCATTTTCTATTTATGTTAAGTACATTTTATTATTTATGCCATTCACTGTGATGCTTGCACACAGTTTCTTTTTTCTCATACCAAATAGTATTAATACAATAACGAAAAACAGACATTTACAGATATTCCTTACATTGCTGTTCACTATGTTCTTTTCTTTTTTGTTTTTCTGGGGGGATAAGCTATTTACTAACTTGGAATTTCCGGTTATTATGGCGGTTTTGGGATTAATATTTTCGGGGGTTTTTATACTAACAAATTCCTTCGAGTTCTCATTAGGAGGATACTTCCTTGTTATGTATTTCAACACTTTGGGAGAAGCAAAATACTTTGATTTTAATTGGGTGTTTTTGATTATTGGCTTTTTAATTACGATGTCTTTATATGCATATGGTAGAATTAAATTGATTGGAAATACATCAAGGTAGCGCAAACGTCCTGTTTGCGATTATTGTAGGTGCCAAATGACAAATGCAACATCCACCAACAGCCAAAAGCCAAAATGCTTGCCGCAGGCGCAACACAGGTACTTCGGCTGTTTGGCAAAACGTTAGTTGCAATTGGCACATAGATTAAATGAGGTGAAAAATGGGAGAAAAAG
>CAZOPR010000023.1:0-2906 GCA_964581895.1 uncultured Brachyspira sp. | reverse complement strand
GTAAAGAGCAAAGCGAGCAGGAGGCAGAGCCAGGAGCGCTGCCGCAGTCGGAATTGTTTGGCTAACATGTGTCCTCCTATTCCGTTGGCGGCCGCTTTGGCGTCAAAACGGCCGCCGCCAATCCACTTGCCCCCGGCCCCGAAAACCGATACGATCAAGCCGTCACGCTTCTGATGGCGTGAGGGCCGCGCGGGTTGCGTGCTGGCACACGCGGCCGGCGGCCTGAGAACCCTGGGGGCGTTCCTTCGGCGCAAAGAACGCCCCCAGGACCCATAACTGGCACCCTGTATTTGGCTGGACGAACCCCGAGGTTGCGTGTGGTTCGCCTGTTGCCGGCCGGCCCGTTCCAGTCGCCGAGGCCCCGGCCAAGTCGCAACATGGTTTGGTAGTCGTGATTCTGTCGTGTCAGAGTACTTCGTTTATCACCCAACCCACATTCCGCACCCTAAAAATTGAGAAGATAGCAATTAGAAACGGCGGGTCCGAAAAGGCGCAGGATCTTGCGTCTGACCGGCGTCAGATTGAGTATCTGCCGAGTGACGACTTGAGAGCCGGCCTTGATAATGAGCAGGTCAACGCCTTCAAACATCTGGGCGACGCGGCGCATGGTCGGCGATTGAGTCGGCTTGCCGGTTTGGTCGGGCAAGGTCTCGTTTTGCAGCGCCAACTGGCGGCGGAGTTCTCGCTCAGCGAGGGCGTAAATGAGTAAGGCCAGCCCCATGACCATAATCATCGCCATGAGGCGGGCTGGACTCTTGAGGAAGAGACTATCGGCGAAGAAGAGGGGGTCCTTGAGGAAGCGAAAGCCGCGTTCGACGGCTGTGCCCTGCTCCTTGTAGCTGTTGAGCAGGCTCTCGTCAGGCAATTGGTCCGTATCCAGGACGTTGGTGGCCAGAATGAAGCGGCCTAACCACTGGCGAGCCTCTTCGATAGCCGCGCGATTCTCGACCAACTGGCCCTCAATACGCCAGCCGACGGTCTGGGGCTGGGCATTCTTGGCCGGCCGGCCGGGCTGGGCGTGCTTCTGAATGGCCTCAACCTGGGCCATGGCCTTGTGCCAGGGGTGCTTCTGGCCGAACTTTTCCAGGGCCGCCTGACCATCGGCCTGACAGCGGAAGGTGGTTCTCAGCAGCGACCGCCAGCCCTTCTCAGCCGTCTTTTGGCCTTGTGCCACTCGCTTGTCCAACTGTTGGCTTTCCCGGCGGTAGGCCGTTTCAGAGTACACCAGGAGCCAGCGCTGTTTGACGCCGGCATAGAGGCTACCCAGGGGCGCGAGCCGGTAGCCACCGCCGCCATCGGTCATATCCGCCGTGGCGACGCTCTGGATGACTTCACGGGCGGCGCCTATCGTCTCCGGGACCCGACTGACCCAGCCTACCTCCTGCCAGGCGAGGAGGTTCTCGCGACTGTAAGCGGCGCTATCCATGATGAACCACGGCGGCCGCTCCTCGGCCAACTGCCGGCAATAGGCCTGAACCGTGTGGTTGAAGCTCTGCTTGTCACTGCTGTTGCCGTCCAGCACTTCCAGCCACAGCGGCAGGGCCGAGGCCTGGCTGGTAATTAACGTCACCACCACCTGCTTGAGGTCGGGTCGCTGCTCTTTGGAGTAACCGTGCGTCACTTTTACCGCCCCATACCGCTCAACCGCTTCTTGGGCGGCCGCCGACTCGTACTGCCCCTGCAAGCTGAAGCTGGTCGTGTCTAGGTGGGCATAGCGGCCTTCGATGCCAAACTCGCCTACCGCCGCTGCGGCAACCCGTGCGAACAACTCGGTCACCCCCGCTTGATGTAATTCGTCCAACGCTCGTCCCAGCGTATCGTCGTTGAAATCCTCGGCTTGCAGGCCCGGACCGATGAGCAGGTCCACCGGCTTGTTTTCCATGTACTCCGGCATGAGATAGAGGGCCCTGCCCGTCAAGCCCATCGCATTGAGTACCATTGCCAGTGTCGCCTGACCACAACTGACCTTGCGTGCTGTTGGTGATGGCAGTGATTCATCAATGATCTTCACCAGGTTGATTTGCTTACAGATACCGGCCACAATGCCTAGATGGTCCAACCGCCGTGTTTCGTAGCTATGTGTTGCTGTTTCCATGCACAGCAGAATACCCAACAACCGCTCATTCTGCACTTCCTTTTATTGCCGATTTACCCATAAAACTGGTGCGGAATGTGGGCTCTAGAGTTCCTCTCACCGAGAAACTCCGTTCTTGTCCTTTCTCCTTCGGCTTAACGCCGCGTCTGGAAGGTCATCAGGGTGTTGCCTCCGGCGTCGGTCAGCGTCAGGGTGGTACGCCGGATAGTATAGCCGGCCGCCTGGGCAAGCGCCGTCAGGAATTCCTGTTCGCGGGCGTCCTTTTCTTCGCCACAGGCCATCTTGGTGCTGGCGATTTCACCCATAGCCAGCAAACCCTCGCCGGTCATCTCATAGCTGGCCGAATAACTGTTGCAGCCGGCCGAACCGCTCACTGTGCCGTCCTTGAATTCGGCTGTGATCTCGGTATCTACCCAGGTCGAAACGACGGCGTCATCCTGGACAATCCCCGCCAGCGTCCAGTGGACATTTTCCAGGGTTACGTGGCTGGCCGGCCGGAAGACCAGGTCGCCCTCGGCCGTATGAATGGTCAGCGTTTCCCCGGTTACGTCCAGCGATTCGGCCGCTTGCAGCATGGTCACAAAGGTTTGTTCCTGGGCCATGACGCCCTCGTCCAGGCAGGCCATCAGGGTGCTGCCGACCTCTTTAATGGTGAGCGCCGCGCCTTCCAGAGTATACGCGCCGAAATAGCTGTTGCAGCCGGTCGTGCCGTTCACTTCGGTTTCGGTGAAGGCAATCGTCGGCACAGCATTGGGCAGCGGCGCCTCACCGGCCATTGTCACCAAATCCCAATCTATACCAATCAGGGCGT
>CAZOPR010000022.1:0-3245 GCA_964581895.1 uncultured Brachyspira sp. | reverse complement strand
ACCTCGTGCGAGTGCGTCAGGGACAAGCCAGCCGCTTTAGCGGTTGGTCGTTGACCGCCTATTCCTCCTCTATCTTTTTCTCTGGATCACGCGCTCGGCGGCGGCAGTTACGTCCTCGACGCCCATGCAGAAGGCGTCCATTAGCAATTCCGTCGTGGGCGCGGTGCGTGTAAACGTGTCGTGGACGCCGACCATCTCCAGCGGGACAGGGTGATGCAGGCTCAATACTTCGGCCACTGCGCCGCCCAATCCGCCCAGAATGGTGTGTTCTTCGGCGGTGACAATCGCGCCCGTTTCCGCCGCCGCTTGCAGGATAAGCGGCGCGTCAATCGGCTTGATCGTGTGCATTTCCAACACGCGCGCATCGAGTCCGCGCGCCGCGAGTTGGTCGGCGGCCAGTAAACTTCGCCCAACCATCGAACCCGCCGCGATGATCGTTACGTCGCCGCCGTCGCGCAGCGTGATGCCTTTACCGATCTGCACCGTCACGCTGGACTGATGCACGGGCAGCGTCGCCGCGCGGCTGATGCGCAGATACACCGGCCCATCATATTCGGCAATGACCGGAACCCATGCACCTGCTTCGTTGGCATCCGCCGGAACGATGACCGTCATCTGCGGCATGGCGCGCATGATGGCGATGTCCATAATGGAATGATGGGTTGGCCCGTCTTTAAAGTCGGATACCCCGGCGTAGCTGGCCGCGATCTTGACGTTGGTGCGCGCATAAGCCACGCAGGTGCGGATCTGCTCCAATGCCCGCAGCGCCAGCAGCGCCGCAAAGCCGTTGGCGAACGGGATTTTTCCGCCCAGCGCCAAACCAACCGCCATATCAATCATGCACGGTTCGGCGATGCCGATATTGTAAAACCGTTGGGGATATTGTTTGGCGAAAAAATGGGTGAGCGTGGACGCGGATGTGTCCGCGTCCAGCACAATCACGTTGGGATTAACCGCGCCATAGGCGGCCAGCGCCTTACCGTAACCTTCGCGCATCGGAATTTCAGCCATGATGCCTCGCTCCTTTGATCTCCGCGATGGCCTGGGCCAACTGGGCGTCATTCGGCGCAGCACCATGCCATTGCGATTTATTCTCCATAAAGGAAACGCCTTTGCCTTTGGTCGTGCGGGCGATAATCACCGTTGGACGATCATGAATCTCGCCGGCGGTATCGAGCGCCTGAAGAATCTGGCGCATGTCGTGGCCGTTGATCTCGATCACGGCCCAATTACAGGCGCGCCACTTATCCGCCAGCGGTTCGAGGGGCAGGATGTCCTGAACCGTGCCATCGAGCTGCACGTTGTTAAAATCAACAATCGCGGTCAAATTCGCCAGGCGATATTTTGCCGCCGCCATCGCCCCTTCCCAGACGATGCCGCCCTGACATTCGCCATCACCCATCAACACATAGGTGTGAAAAGGCAGGCCGTCCATTCGCGCGGCCAGCGCAATCCCGACGCCGACAGCGACGCCGTGACCCAGCAGCCCCGCCGTCATATCCACGCCGGGCGTTTTCAGGCGATCCGGGTGTCCCTGTAAATGGCAATCAAGGTCGCCCCAGTGGCGCAGGTCTTCGCGGGGGAAATAACCGGACTGGGCCAGGGCCGCATACAACAGCGCCGACGCATGGCCTTTGCTCAGGATAAAACGATCCCGTTCCGGCCACTCCGGGTTTTGGGGATCAATCCGCATTTTGTGGAAAAACAGCGCCGCGACAATATCCGCCGCCGACAGCGATCCGCCGGGATGCCCGGCCTGCCGCCGATGAATCATCTCCAGGCTGTCGAGCCGTAAATCGCGCGCGCGCTCCTGCAATTCGATGATTTGTGAGTCAGGATGAAAGTACATAGGTGTTTTACCGTTCTCTTTTCTGTCAACCGGGCATACTTAAACCCACGTGTGGCAGTCTACAACACGGCGGTTTAAGCTATCGGCTCTGTTTATGGACGAGAAGCTAAATTCGGTAGGGCGCTGCCTGCCGCGCCCCCAAAGGGTCGGGCAGACTCTACTCGCGCCGCTGCCGCAGCGAGTCGATCACAGCGGCGAACATGAGCGTCCGCCAGCGCCGCCGCATGTAGTCAATCGTGATGGCGATCAGCAGCACGGTGTAAATGATGATTTTGTGATAGTAGGGGTCAACCTTCAGGATGACCATCTCGTTCTGCAAGATGCCGATCAGCATGGCGCCAACGATGACGCCGGGGATGGTTCCTTCGCCACCCATCAGGCTGTAGCCGCCCAGCACGCACGCCGCAATCGCCAGCAGTTCGTAGCCTTCGCCCGTGCCGGGATGGCCCAGGCCCATGCGCGCCGCCTGGATGATCCCGACCACCACCGCGCAGACCGCCGATATGATGTACGCCAGGATGATCCGGCGGTCAACGTTGACGCCCGAATACCGCGCGGCTTCGGCGTTGCCACCCGCCGCGTAAATCTGCCGCCCGATATAGGTGTAACGCAGCAGGTAAAAGGCCAACATGGCAATGACGAAGCAGATAATCACCGGGATCGGGATGAGATCGGAAACGTAACCCTGCCCGATGCGTTTAAATTCTTCCGTCAGCCCTGTAATCGGGAAGGACTCCGTAATCACGAGGATGAAGCCGCGCGCCAGACCCATCGTGACCAGCGTGATGAGGAAACCGTGCATTTTGAGCTTGGTCACAAACAGCCCATGTATCAGGCCGATAAACGCGCCCATTCCGAGTGTAGCGATCACACTGCCCCAGATAGACCAGCCATATTCTTGCATCAAGTAGGCGACCATGACCCCGCCGAAACCCACCATCGAACCGACGGAAAGATCAATCCCGCCCGTGATGATGGTGAAACCGACGCCGATAGCGGCAATCCCCAGAATGGCCGTATCGCGCGTCATGATCTTCAGATTGTCTTCGGCCATCAGATTGGGATTCTGGGACTGCCCATAGACAAGCAATCCGATTGCCACCAGGAACAGAATAAATTCAGGACTTCTGAGCAGATTTGAGAGCCACCCCCACGCCGTCGAACCGTGTTGGGCCGCTGTCTGCCGGGGATCAAGCGTTGTCGTTTCTGGAGTGTTCACAAGATTTGGCGCAGGAAACCACCAGCTTTAGCGGGTGGATGAATGCGCTCTTGCTCCTTTCGTGGCATAATGGTCTTGGGTGAAGACACTCCCTCACGGGAGCAACGGTTACTGTACCCGTGCAACTTCCAAACCGGGCCTGTGAGGTTGTGGCGGGAAGTCCGCCACGTAAAAGGC
>CAZOPR010000021.1:0-5214 GCA_964581895.1 uncultured Brachyspira sp. | reverse complement strand
TGTTAAGAGTCACTCTTTTTGAGACTGGAAAAGCCTAAAAATCACCCTTTTTGAAACTGAATTAAAGAAATTAGCAAAAAGATAGCAGGGAGATCCCCTGCTTTTTTCGATATAAATAATAAAAAACGATATTCATGAAAAAAATACTATGTAGACGCATACAACTGCAACACATGGAATACGGGGAATTCTTCAAACATCTCCGAATTAGAGCTCCAATGTAGCTCATGCTCATCTTCTGGCAGTTTTTCGCTGTTCCATGAGTATTTCATCTGGAGATGGGAAGTTGAAATCCCCTACGACTGGCAATATGGCCAGTGGGAGCGGATACGCCTGACTCCTGAACAGGTGAAAATTTTTGTTGTCACATGTGAGGACTGCAAAGAGGAATACCGGGTGTACCCTTCGTTTGTGCTGCCCGGAACCACTCTTACCCTGCCAGCCTTAACATTTACTGCCTTTACCTATGAAACCTCGGAACTGACATGGAGGGATATCTCTGAGAAATTCTGCACCGATAAGGATCGCATTGCCCACAGCACCCTGTATAAAGCTGTACACGGCTTGGGAAAGAGTCTGTTTGAACAAAAACAAACAATTCAAGAAGGAATCCGAAAGCTTCATGCCTCCTATCTGACGCAAGGGTCGGTCGCTCTACCGGGATGCCCTCGTATGAAAGCTTTGTATCACCATACTCAGGAACGAGAAATGGCCCTCTGGGATCTACTCCTCCCCTTATGCGGATACTATCCTATGGAGGTACTGTTTTCAAGGGCCTTTTACCATTATCTTAAACCATTACGCCTGATTTTCTCTTCGCTAGATCCGCCAGTATTGAAAATTTACAGCAAATGAGCCCTACGGGTCCTATATTAGTGAAACAAAAAGTTCCTGCCAAACGTGATATATTTGGAAAAGAAGGGGTCTGGGTGTAAAAGGGGACCCTGTTTCCCAAAAAACAAGGAACGGAGGTGAAAAAAATGGCGGCAGGAACTCAAAAAGCAGAGGATTTAAAAAAAGCGGAGGAAATCCTCTATTTGCCCTGCGCAAAACTCGCGGATCACCCTTTGCATATGGGGTTTTACATGGAATCTCATCTGGAAGGGCTGGTCTTATCCATTCGGGAAGCCGGGCTTTTAGAACCGGTGGTAGTCTGCAGGATAGAAGATGGATATCGGATTTTAAGCGGCCACTACAGGGTGCGAGCGGTGAGGCGGCTCCGCTTTAAGGAAGTCCTTTGCCGGGTGGTTCATTGTGATGCTCGCTCTGGAGCCGTGATCTACTGCACTTCCAATCTGTTGACCCGGGGATTAAGCGCTATGGAAGAGGCCTACATGATTTCCCGTCTGGTTTCGGAAGAGAAGTTTACCCTTTCGGAAATCGGAAAGCTTTGGGGGCGCAGTAAATCCTGGGTCAGCCGAAGGTTAGCCCTCCTGCTTCACCTGGCACCAAAGCTCAAAAAGGAGCTGGGTACCGGATATTTGAGCCCAAGAGTTGCCCAGGAGTTAATGCGGTTGCCCCAGGGCAACGATCAGGAACGGGTGCTGGACCTAATCCGGAAGGGGCATCTTAACAAGGATGAGGCAGCAGAACTGGTAACCTGGTGGAAGACGGCATCGCAAGAGGAACGGAACCGGTTGGAAAAGGAGGGGCTCCAAAAGCACAGGAAATCGGTAATGCCCTACGGTACTGAGAAAGAAATGTCCAGAAGGGTTATGTTGCATTTGAATCAGTGCGAGGAAAATCTCCACAGGATGACCGACATTGCACAAGGACAGACAGACATCACCTGGTGGCCATGGGAGGCCTATCAGTCCTTCCATAAAGCATCGATGCAGTTGGAGGATGTGCTGGAATGCAGGAATACGCTGACAAAGGAGGGAAACCATGCGACGGACCTTAGGTGAACGGATGGACAAGAAAGAATTCCGTATGTTTTTCATCAACCGGATCAAGGACATGTCTCCAAAGGAACGTGCCGCAGCGGTGGAAGACTTGATACAAGGCAGATACACCATTCCCTTTTCCCGAAAAAGCACCCTAAGCAAGACCACCCTTTACCGATGGCTCAAGGCCTTCCGTGAAGGAGAGGATGCCGGCAGGGTTCTTTTGGGAAAGATCCGGAGCGATAAAGGAACCTTTCCCTCTCTGACAGAAGAACAGAAAGCCGCCCTTCTACGATGGCGCTATGAAAATGCCTACCGTACAGCGGAGGATTTGCGGGAAGAACTTCTAAGCCATGAAAGTACCTGCCAGCATCCTGTTCCGTCTGTGGCGACCATTGGACGCTTTCTGGGGCAAAACGGTCTCTCCCGTGCCAATCTTCTCTTTGGAAACAAGCCTCAAGCCAAAATCCGTCTTGCCTTTGAGGCGGAGTACCCCCAACAGGTCTGGATGGCTGACACCAAAGGCCCCGATATTTACGTCGCCGACCCACAAAATCCGACACGTCAGGTGCAGGCAAAGCCCATCGCGCTCCTGGACGATCAAAGTCGGTACATCGTAGCCGTCCGTTATGTCATTGTGGAAAATGAAGCAGCGGTAATGTCTCTGTTTTGCCAGGCCATCCTTCTTTATGGCATCCCGGAAATCCTGTACCTAGACCGAGGTAGCCCCTACATGGGGAAAAGCCTGAAGCGGGCTGCCGGTCTGATTGGCTGCAACATCCTCCATGCGGCTAAAGCAGAGCCGGAATCGAAAGGTAAAATTGAAAAAGTGCTAAGAACCATCCATGAGCGGTTTGAGCATGAAATGAAGGCTTCCGGGAAAGCAGCAGCGACCCTTGAAGAATACAACCAGTATCTTGCTGCCTACATCGGTCAGGACTACCACCGGGAGGTCCACGACTCCACCGGCCAGTCCCCCGAAGAAAGATTTTTTGCCTATCCTGCCAGGCTTCGCAGGTGGATCACAAAGGACAGCCTGATGCTCATTTTTATGCCCTGTCGCACTGCGAGAGTTTCCAAAACCGGTCTGGTGAGGGTTAATACCATGAAGTACCTGGTACAGGATGCCTTCTTATGGGGCAAGAAGGTGGAAGTGCGGTATGACCCCTCCGAACTGCGCCGGGTATACGTCTGGTATGAAGAAAAATATTACGGGGAAGCCGCTGTATTCACAGAGGAGAATGATTTTCTCCAAAGAGAAATATTGACAGAAAAAGTGAACCGGGCACCGGAACTCGTCCTGCCGGAAATTACCCAGGTGCCCATCTATGGAAGACTGGAACGTCAACTTGCCAGGCATCGGGAAGAAATGGAAGCTTTCGATGTTAATGGGCAGATCTCGTACAACCGTCAGAAAAAACAAGAAGTGCGTTCCGCCCTTGTGTCAGGACAATCCGCCAATATCAGTGCTGCCCCTCCCGTATCCTTAAGTGATTTTGGAGTTGATGCCTTTTTGTATCTCCTGATGAAGCTCTTGAGGAAAAAATTCACTCCCTCCGAAAGGCTGGCTGTACACGCCTTGTGGAAGTCGGTGGGTCCCATTGAAGAAAGTATGGTGAGAAGAACTGTAGGGCGGCTTTTGGGAGAAGAACATCCGGTGGAGGATATCAAAGGATATCTGGAAGAAATCCGTCTGTGTATACTGACAAAAAACACGATGTAAACGAAAGGAGAACAATCATGTTAGCAGTCGATGAAATGGCAACCAAGGAATTTTTAGACTATTGGGGGATGGAAAAGCTCCCCTTCCCTAAAGTGGCCGATCCGGCCAACACCTTTTTCAACCAGCGTACCGATTATGCCCTGAAACGTTTGAATCAGGTCTT
Source organism: uncultured Brachyspira sp. (assembly GCA_964581895.1). Taxonomy (GTDB): domain Bacteria; phylum Spirochaetota; class JAAYUW01; order JAAYUW01; family JAAYUW01; genus Exilispira. The sequence goes on along the minus strand of CAZOPR010000021.1, from coordinate 1,442 downwards.
GTACACAAAGGAGATTGCGGTGGTCATTGGGGAGGCCGGAAACGGCAAAAGTACTCTCATTGACATCTTTTTAAGCCAGATCTCCTCCACCCGCTACAAGATTCTCCATATCCCGGTTCCGCAGAACAAACCCCGTGAACTATACCGATCCATATCCGCCGCCATGGGTGTAAACACCTCCTGGTTTGGCGCCGATGCCTTAAAGGTAGTGGACCTTTTAACTTACTCATACATAGAGTCGGGACGCCCCTCGCTGATACTGATTGATGAAGCCCATATCCTGAGCCCTGCTACACTCAATGAGTTACGGCTCTTAACCAATGCAAAAGTGAAAAACGAGCCCCTTATCACCCTGATGCTCTTTGGTCAGCCATCTTTATCCTCCACTCTCAAATTGCCCGCCATGATCCCCCTGGCCCAAAGAGTGGGAGCCTGGATCAGCTTGGGAGTATTGACAGAAGAAGAAAGTGTGCAGTATATCGACTGGCAAACAAAAAATGCAGGAGCCCAGAGGGAAGTATTTGCTTGCGCAGCCAAAAAGGCTATCTTCAGAAGGTCCCAAGGGAATCCAAGGATGATCAATCGTCTGGGTTGGGAGTGCCTGAACCAAGGCTGTCTGGACGGCGTGGAGGTAATCACCGAAGAGCTTTTTTCCCATGTATGTAAAAACCTTGGACCCCATTTGGGGAATTAGAATGGAGGGATTTGCTTGAAAATATTGGTGAGTAAAGAAAGTCTGGATAATCTGCATGAATGTATTGAAAGAAACATAGGCCTTGCTTCTACGGCCATTACTATGTATGTCCATAATGATGAACTGGCTGCAGCTCTGGAGGAAAAGTTCGGAGAAATCCAGTATTATATGAAACAAGCCTACAATCCGGAATTGGTGGAATTAAAGCAGCAGGCTAGGGCGTATTACCAGAAATGGCTAAGTATTAAGGGGAAAGAATCCGTTACGGCAAATGCAGTCTATATTGAATACCTCAAGCTCAAATGCAGGATTGATGCCATTGAAATTCCTTTCTAAAACGGCGTTGCCGCCGTTAGACCCATTGTTCCAATGGGCACCGATTGCACACAATCGGTTCTTATATACATCAGAATGGAATAATTGATGCCTTACCCACTGTGTTTCCATACAGTGGGTGTTTTTTGTGTCAAGGTGGTATTATGCTACCCTGTCAGTACCAAAAAGGGTGACATTTTCAGTCTCAAAAAGAGTGACTGCTAACAGCTTAGTTTAAAAGAAATATTTAGACTTCATTCATCATAATGTTATAATGGAAAGCAAACCGGATATCCTTCCGGAGAGCATGACTGTTGAGCTCTGAGAATCCCCATCTGGTTTCATACCATAACGGATTAAAGACGGAGGTAGTTTAAATGAGTATTGAATTCAAAATCATAGGATCAATCGTGTTGTTTTTGCTGACAATTGC
>CAZOPR010000020.1:0-7891 GCA_964581895.1 uncultured Brachyspira sp. | reverse complement strand
CTGTGACAACAGGGAAGCCAGGCGAGCGTAGTCTTCTATGCTATGAAAATTATGCTTATATACCGGTTCGGAATAATACGGAGGGTCAAGATAGAAAAAGGTCCCAGGACGATCGTAGCGCGGAATGAACTCCTCCCACGATAAACACTCAATGGTCGTATTGACCAGGCGAAGGTGCACCTCTGATAGTTCTTCTTCCAGTCTAAGCAGATTGATGCGCGGAGGCCTGTCAACCGTAACCCCGAACGTCCGGCCGCGGACCTTGCCGCCGAAGCAGAGGCGCTGCAGATAATAGTATCGAGCGGCTCGCTGAATATCGGTGAGGCCACGTCCCTCGAGCTGTTGTTTCCAGTCCTCAAACCATTCCCTCGATGAGAGCAGCCATTTGAACTGCTTCGAGAATTCTTCGAGGTGGTTCTGGACGACTCGATAGAACGCCACCAGGTCGCGATCAAGATCGTTGATGACCTCGACACGGCTGGGCTCCTTCCGGAAGAACACCCATCCCCCGCCGAAGCAAACCTCACAATATGCTTGATGATCGGGGATCAGGTCGACTATCTGTGGTGCAAGTTTGCTTTTCCCACCCACGTACGCCAGCGGACTTTTCATTCTCATGTCTCCTCAATAGTTGATCGATATTTATATCGAGCAGCAGTTTACTGTAATCCACGTGTCCGCTCGTGGGTTGTCGGGGGTGCTCCAACACCCCCGGCTGCTCGCTTCTACGCAGTTACGCCTCTATAATCTCATCCGGCCATTGCGCTCCGGCGACCACGGAGTCGACGGCCGCGCGTGTGGCGGCCGCCTCGATGGCGGCCTTGAGTCGGTAATATTCCGCGCGGAACGCCTCCACCGTTGCGCGATAATTTCCCAGCGTGTACGGCTCGTCGTAGACGATACCGGCGATGAGATTGTCCCGACGATAATCCGGGAATAGCTCGGCGCGGCGGGCGAACGATGTTGCGCTCACCTCATCGATGCGGGCCGACCGATAGCGGGCGAGGTCGAATATCCAGTCGCCGGCAGCCTCGTCGAACCGATCGAAAGGACCAGTCGGCGCTTTTCGTGTCAGGTTATTGCCCGGCATGACGCGAAGCTCGGTGATCCGCGTTTCGGCGCCGGTGGTTTTGTCGTACCACACGCCACGATAATCCGGAACGATCTCCCATGTACCGTCGCTACGAAGCACGGCGCACTCGTTCTCGCCGTACACGGGGAGTGTCCACGATGCGTTACCAGGTAGAATCGAATCCCCGGTAAGCTGGCACACCTCGGCCGTGCCAGGCGTGCCGGTGTATTCGCGGGTTTCGGGATCGGCGGGATAATAAAGCTTCATCGTGTACCTCCTATCTATGCGTAAACGATCGTCATGAGGACGTTTTTGTTCTTCGCGCGTGATTCGGAGGATTTTCGAATATCCCCATTCACACCATCATTGCCCGGAATACCAACACTGGCGTCATAACCTCCAGCAGTCTTTGCCCATACGGGGAGAGAGACATTCGTTGAGCTACCACCACCAGAAGTTCCCTGATTTGGGACCTGTACGACCAGGTGTTTCGTCGTTTCATTAGCGACAACCAGCCAAAAACCCTGTAGCGCGTCAAGCTCCACCGTCCCCACGGCATCACCCGTCGTACCGTCCCCTCGATCGGTACGGCTCGCGCGGTCCGGATCGGTGGCTTGCCCATTCGCCCAACCACGCTCGAACCATCCGCGAAAATCAGGCACATTGAAATTGCCGCCACTCCCCCCGTACTCATACTTGATCACCGAAAAGAGCCGGGAATACGTCGTCGTGCTGAGCGATGCCCCGTTGCGATGCAACTGGCCCACCGGGACCTTCGCGCGCGGCAGGCTCCGGTACTCACCTATAATGGATTTCACGATGCAGGGCAGCCCCGGCACCGCACGGAACCCCACGTTGCCCTCTATGCGGTAGATGTTGATGGTGCCGCCCGCGGAAGCTTTGCGCACCATGATCTTGACAATGGTCGCGGTCGCGTCGATCGACCGGGTGATGGTGATAATCTCCTCGCTCCCGGTCCCGGCAACAGCCTGCACGGTGGTCCCTACGCCGTCATCGACGACGACCTCGACGCCGGCGGCGGCCGTTTTGAGCACGACGCGGAACGACACCTGTTTCCCGCGCAGGCGCGCGAGGAGTCCCGGCACTTCATCGACCTTCTGGCTATACGTCATCATCGTCGCGTCGGAGGGCACGGTGATGCGCACCGATCCGTCCCCGTCCTCAACGATCGCCGGTGCCGTGCCGTCGCAAGAGAATATATAGCCGTCGGGATTGCCGGGCGTGTCGCAGAGGATGTACTGCTGGTGAGGATTGTAGACCAGGTTCTCGTGACCGAGGGAATCGAGGTAACGCGCATCGAGTCCGGTCAGCACATTGCCGCGAAGCACCGAATAGGATCTGAGGTCCGCGAGTACCGATATCGAGGCTCCGGACCGCTGGACGCGGAAGAGCGGCCGTTCGCGATCGGTTGGATCGGCGCCGTCCGCGATATACGCGATCTCAGCCGAGTGCCTTCTCCTCGTTTTTGTAGCGGCCGATCCGTCCGGTATGTACTCCTCGTAGGTCCATACATGGCGTACGACGAGCTTCACGGTTTGCAAATCGGGCAGCGGGAACGCTGTAACCCCGGCATGTGATATCCGTCGCCCGAGCATGTCTCGGCCGCGGCCGGTCGCGATATCCACACACCCGGTCGTCGCCGAGACCGTGACATCGAATCCTTCAATAATGCCCCGCGTGAAAAAATCGTTTTCGCGTGAAAGAATTTCGGCGCCGATCCCGGACTGTTCCTCTTCGAAATCATCCTGGTAGAGGATCTCGCCATTTTCCGGATAGTTTATACCGGAGATACCGTTATAATCCTGGTCGTACATACGTAACTCCTACCATGCGTAATATCCGCCGGGGCGGGTCTCGATAATGATATACTCGTTGTGAGGACTGAATTCGTCGATCTTCGCTTTAATGAAGGCGTGATCGATGGTCCGATCGGACAGATCAGGCAGAATGATCCTGAACACAAATACCAGATAATCGCTCGACACTGATTTTCCCGTTCCGATGGGGGTCACCCCGATCGTAAATACATTCGTCATGTAGTATTCCTGAATAATCTCCGCTTCCACGCTGATGAAGAGCTGAATGATGCTTTTGATACCTTGGATGGTCCCTCCTCGTGCCAGGATGATCTTCCATAACAGGATGCGGTCCAGGAACTCGCGACTGCTTTCATCGGCCTTCTTGACCAGGTCATACATCGCTCCATGTCGATCGAGCGCGTCACCCGAGCTCGACAACAGGAAGCGCTGATCGTAGAGGTAGTTTGCGATCGGAATCAGGATCGCCTCGACCGGCTTCAGGAGGGCCGTTAAAAACCGGGCCCACACTGATGACATCCCGAGCCTGATCACGAGGGGATGAAGGTGCTGCCAGACCCATGTCCCGAAATCGTAAGCAAACCTATCCATCGGCCCAGACCTCCTTTATCCAGGAGACCGTACCGGGCACCGATATCATCGATTCGGGCACCACCACGTTGCTCGACGGACTGATCACCCGCGCGTCTTTCATGCCGAACGCGATCAGCCTCGATTCGATGACGGAGAGCACCTGGTCCTGTCCCGGTGACAATCCCGCGAGATAATCGGCGAGCACCGCGTTGAGATCATCGTCGGACGGCGGGCCCGTTATGGAACTGTACCAGACCTTTATGGTATAGTCCTGGGCGAAGTTCACCGGGCGATCCACCACGACATGGTACGCTCCCGCGGGATCCTGCTCCTCGGTATTGAAGTAATCGCTGACGGCGGCAAGCACCGAATCCGGCGCCGGCCCACCTTCGCCGACGACGAGAATACCGACGGTACCGCGGCCGGCGTATCGGGGCACAATGATAGCCTGGTGCACGCCCTCTATCGATTCCGTCTCGGACTTGAACCAGCTCATGGTGCCGCGACTGAGAACTTTTTTCGCGTCCAGCATGCGCTGACGAGCCGATTCTATCGACTCATCGTCCGCGCCACCGCCGATCTGCGATGGATTGTCGATAACATCGATACCGTCAAGACTGGACTCGAGTTCGGTCACGGAGTGCGCGGGTACATTGTACGCGGCGCCCGTGTCGAGCGCCCGCATAATGAGTGCGATCGTGTAGTTCCCATTGGCATCCTGAGGAGTGTCCTGGTCGATATAGCCGCCTTCGATGAGCTCGAAGACCAGCCCGTTGTCCCCGGCCGTCCGCGGGAGTGCTCCCTGCGGAATATCGATTCGTTTGGTGGGCTTTGTCGATGACCCGATCCAGACCGGCCCCTCCGCCTTGGTGGCGGACTTCAGGCTCAGCCCCTCTTCGGCGAGATGCCTGGCCAGAGCGTATCGATCGGCGGTCTGTGGGAAAATGGAATCGTAGATGTTTCCCAGGATATCTGAAATGAAATGCACTAATACCCTGGCGACCGCGTTGACGATGCGCAGCCACTTCGAGGGGGGATTCAGATTCGTGAGGTCCTTCGATTTTAACGATTTGAGTTTGTCGTCGCCGACTATCTCTTGGATGATTTTAGCCTGTACTTCATCGAATGATACGTTGAAGTTCATGTTCCCTCACAGTACAAAATTCTCAACCACCTGGTCGGTGATTGTCTCGAACGAAGCGGAGAAAACCGGGATACCGTCCCGCAGGGATGCCTCAATCTTGATGCTCGCCTGCTTGATGCGCGGCTCGCTCGCGAGGAGCTCCTCGTATCGCCGACGCTGCTCCATGACGGCCAGCTCATCCATGGGCGCCTCGCGGCTGAAAAGCCCGCCCTCATACGGCGCGTCGATCAGGCCGGCCGGTGGCGTGTTGAGAATGGTGCGCAAATCGGCGAGAAAACAATCGATGCCTTCCACCCCCGCGAAATCGCCGCGGCCGGCATCGATGACCAGGTCGCCGTTTTCATCTTCAGTAAGATCGGCGCCGAGAATAGCCCTGAAATCGCTCATGACACCTTATTCACCTGTGACAGAATAGCCGGCGTAAACGCCGGCACTACGACCCCCGAAAGCGGCGGCGTTACCGTCGCTCCCCAGGCGACGATTGTCGCGATCGCGAGATCCACGGATTGCCCCCACGCCTGGAGCTGATTCCCCAGCACCATAGGCTCGGTGCCGTCGCCCAGCGCGGTTCCCTGCGACGTGAGCTCGACCTTTCCCGCGCCGAGCTCGATCTTGATACCCGTATCTGACGCCTCGATGCTCATGGTTCCAGCGGGACTGGTAAGCCAGCGTATCTTCCGTATTTTCTCAACACTGAGAATAACCGCTTTCGATCGCTGGTTGTCACCGAAACCGCAGAGCACCTTGCTGTTGTCGTCGGGTATGACGAGCACCGTCGGGTTGAACATCGATTGCATCCGTACGTTCCGCATGTCCGGGCTGCCATCGTCCGGCACCACGATACAGAGTCCTTTGGTTTCATCCACGCTTCCGGCCTTGATCCTGCCGAATGCCAGGTGATGGATCGGATCAACCTTCTGCACCATCTCGGCTATCATTTCGATCGGGCTGTTCATTCGGATATCCTCTTGCGCTGTCCTTTCGCCTGCCACGTTCCGGTTCTTTTCCCGAGGTATATTGCGCGTCGGAATCCTCCTGTCCCGAACGATGTTTCCGCTTTCTCGATTCTGTACACTCCCGATTTCCCATCGGTGGCGGATTCGATCGCGCACCTCATTCCATGGCGCACGTACGGGTAGCCCAGCGTGATGAAGTGACCGGTAAACCCTTCATAATTCAGCTCCTCATAGAGCTGCTTCGCGTACTTGTACGCATCGGCGTAGCCGAGGCCCTCGCGCTGAACCGTTCTTACGTTGGTGCTCTTCGCGCCGTATTCGGCGCGGGCGATATACCCGTATTCGCTTTCGGAGATCACCACCACCTTGGTCACGGTCTCGGCCGTGCGATACACCAGGTGGTCCTCGATAATCGTTTCGTTCTCGACAAAGACGGGTGGCTCGCCACCGTCGTCGAGAAGTGAAGATTCCGGTTTCAGGAAATGGAGCTTGCTGTCGCGGAAGAAGGCGTTGAATCCGTACTTGGTCGCCAGCTGCATGATGAACCAGCGCGGGGTCTGGCCCGGACAGTGCGCCGTAACCTTCGGGGTTTCATCACATACGATCGGGAAGTCCGGTACCACCTGGCGGAGGATGTCCGCGATGGACATCTTCGAGAACGACCTGTTCAGCGTTTTCCGCCGGAGCAGGTGGAAATTGTCATAGCAGACGAGCTCGATCGGAACGGTTGGAGAGACGCCGCCGATGACGCCGGAAAACTCGGAGAAAAGCCCATACTTCGAATAGCCGAGATAGAGCTCGATACGCTGCCCCTCCGAGAAATCGGACGGCCGCGCCTTGAGCTTAGGGAAAACGATCGTCGCCGTGTCGGTCGACGCGGTGCGGTCGGAGACGATCCGCGCCTCGGCGATGCGCGGGATCTCCATCGATTCGACGGTGCATTTACTGATCAAACTCAACATGCAGCGATCTCCTGAGTTCGTCGGCCGCGTCATATTCCATCTGCGAGCACAGCGCCGGAACCCGGTAACGCTCGCCCGGTTTCAATACCGCGGGCCATCCGGCGGCCTGATCTATCAGGCGGTAGAACCACCAGGTCCCGTAATATCGTTCTGCAAGAGCATAGCTGGTATCGCCCGCCGCGGCCTCATGCAGCACATCGGTAAGGAGCGGCTTCGTCACAGCGATTCGGAGGCCGGGCGAAAGGACGAATGGGTCCGCACCCAGGGTTTCCTGATTCGGATAATACAGGAGCGGCCACAGGTCCCAGCGGTAATAGAATTTGACCGCGAGGCGGTATATCGTGTCCCCATGCCGTGTCGTATAGCGTTTCATATACCGATCAGCTTCCTGAGTTTGGATCGCATGTTCTGCTTGATCTCGGTCTTGAGATCGATTTCGTTGTCGGATATCGCGTCGATCGTAAACCAGAGTATGCTCTCGAATCCCTGCCGCACCGTCGGCGAGAAGTCTCTCAGCGCGACGCGTTTGATTCCGAACACCTCGGTGTATTTGCAGATTATAGGCAGGCTTTTTTCATTGTTCCAGAGCGCGACCAGGTTCTTGATTTCGGCCAAGAGCTCCCGGTTGTGCTTGGCGATCAATACTCCGGAAATGGAAACCTCGTAATCCGGAAACCCGACGAGCTCCTTGACGGTGCCGTTCCCGCCGGGCACTTCGGTTATGACGATGTTCTTGCCCGCCCGCACCTGGATGAGGCATTCCACCGGAAACTGGTAGTCCCCGATTTTGAGCGGATACACGTCCGACGAAAACAGGTGAGCGCTTTGTCCGCCGTTGAAGGTAAGAAGGTCGGTTATCGCCGCCAGGGGATTAGCCACCGTGGGCCTCCAGGCTGTTGAGCTCGCGGAACAGTACCTGTGACAGCATGCGCGCGAACTCGTCGATCGACATCGGCTTCGAAGAGCCGTTCAACGTCAGGTTGATGAGTTGCCTGGGGTTGATGGAGATGGTCCGGTTATTCGCCGCGGCCATGCTCTGGATAACCGGCGACGTGCCCTTTATGGGTTTCGCCTGTATATCTACAAATTTCCGCACAACCTGGTTCGATCGCGATTCATCTTCCACACCGCCCGCCCAGGTGCGGACAAAAGCCCTTCCTCGGGAAGAGATGTCCGAGAGCGGTCCTTCCTTCGCGTCCGATCGGTTGAGGAGAGGCTTGACTCCTCCCATGGTATCCGTCACCGCTCCTTTTACGACGTTCGAGCTTTGCCGCACCCCGGACGCCCATGCCCGGCCGAAATTACGTCCGGCCTGTTCAGCGGTTTTGTTTGAGTCACCGAACGCG
>CAZOPR010000019.1:2021-8910 GCA_964581895.1 uncultured Brachyspira sp. | reverse complement strand
CAACAAACTGTAAAAATATGTTTAGAAGCAGTTAAAGAAAATGGTTATGCTTTACAATTTGTTAAAAAACAAACTCCGGAAATATGTTTAGCAGCAATAAAACAATATGGTTATGCTTTACAATTTGTTAAAGAACAAACAGAAGAAATATGTTTAGCAGCAGTACAACAATATGGTTATGCTTTACAATTTGTTAAAAAACAAACTCCGGAAATATGTTTAGCAGCAATAAAACAATATGGTTATGCTTTACAATTTGTTAAAGAACAAACAGAAGAAATATGTTTAGCAGCAGTACAACAATATGGTTTTGTTTTACAATTTGTTAAAGAACAAACAGAAGAAATATGTTTAGCAGCAGTAAAACAAGATGGTTTGTCTTTACAATTTGTAAAAGAACAAACTGTAAAAATATGTTTAGCAGCTATAAAACAACATAAAAAAGCTATACAATATTGTGATGAAAACTTTAAAAAACAATACAACCGTTATTTAAAATTACAAAATATATGATAGATTTAGAACATGTACAACAAGATGGTTATAATTTGCAATATGTTAAAGAACAAACAAAAGAAATATGTTTAACAGCTGTAAAACAAAATGGTTATGCTTTACGTTTTGTAAAACAACAAACTCCAGAGATTTGTTTAGTAGCAGTACAACAAAATGGTTTATCTTTACAATTTGTAAAAGAACAAACTGTAGAAATTTGTTTAGCAGCAGTTAAAGAAAATGGTTATGTTTTAGAATATGTAAAACAACAAACTCCAGAGATTTGTTTAGCAGCAGTACAACAAAATGGTTTTGCTTTAAAATATGTAAAAGAACAAACTGTAGAAATATGTTTAGCAGCTGTAAAACAAAATGGTTATGCTTTAGAATATGTAAAACAACAAACTCCAGAGATTTATTTAGCAGCTGTAAAACAAAATGGTTATGCTTTACAATATGTAAAACAACAAACAGAAGAAATATGTTTAGCAGCAGTAAAACAATATGGTTATGCTTTACAATTTGTTAAAAAACAAACTGTAGAAATATGTTTAGCAGCAATAAAACAATATGGTTATGCTTTACAATTTGTTAAAAAACAAACAGAAGAAATATGTTTAGCAGCAGTACAACGAAATGGTTTTGCTTTACAATTTGTTAAAGAACAAACAGAAGAAATATGTTTAGCAGCAGTAAAACAAGATGGTTTGTCTTTACAATTTGTAAAAGAACAAACTGTAAAAATATGTTTAGCAGCTATAAAACAACATAAAAAAGCTATACAATATTGTGATGAAAACTTTAAAAAACAATACAACCGTTATTTAAAATTACAAAATATATGATAGATTTAGAACATGTACAACAAGATGGTTATAATTTGCAATATGTTAAAGAACAAACTCCAGATATTTGTTTAGCAGCAGTACAACAAAATGGTTATGCTTTACGTTTTGTAAAACAACAAACACCACAAATTTGTTTAGAAGCAATACAACAAAATGGTTATGCTTTAGAATTTGTAAAACAACAAACAGAAGAAATTTGTTTAGCAGCAGTTAAAGAAAATGGTTATGTTTTAGAATATGTAAAACAACAAACAGAAGAAATATGTTTAGCAGCAGTACAACAAAATGGCGAAGTTTTAAAATTTGTAAAACAACAAACACCACAAATTTGTTTAGCAGCAGTAAAACAAAATGGTTATGCTTTAGAATATGTAAAACAACAAACTGTAGAAATATGTTTAGCAGCAGTACAACAAAATGGTGAATCTTTACGTTTTGTAAAACAACAAACGCCTGAAATATGTTTAACAGCTGTAAAACAAAATGGTTATGCTTTACGTTTTGTAAAACAAAAAACACCACAAATTTGTTTAGAAGCAGTACAACAAAATGGTTTATCTTTACAATTTGTAAAAGAACAAACAGAAGAAATTTGTTTAGCAGCAGTTAAAGAAAATGGTTATGTTTTAGAATATGTAAAACAACAAACACCACAAATTTGTTTTATAGCAGTACAACAGGATGGTAATGCTTTACAATATTGTAATGAAGATTTTAAAAAACAATATAACCGTTATTTAAAATTACAAAAAATATGATAGATTTGAAAAAAAAAACTTCAAAATATTTAACTTTACTTTTTATAAAAATATAATAAGGTTATTGTCATGATGATAACAGATTTACAAAAAGTAAAACAAAATGGTTATGCTTTACGTTTTGTAAAATAACAAACTCCGGAAATATGTTTGACAGCAGTTAAAGAAAATGGTTATGTTTTAGAATATGTAAAACAACAAACTTCAAAGATTTGTTTAGTAGCAGTGCAACAAAATGGTTATAATTTGCAATATGTTAAAGAACAAACAAAAGAAATATGTTTAGCAGCAGTGCAACAAGATGGTAAATTTTTACGTTTTGTAAAACAACAAACACCACAAATTTGTTTTACAGCAGTACAACAAAATTATAATGTTTTACAATATTGTAATAAAGATTTTAAAAAACAATACAATCGTTATTTAAAATTACAAAAAATATGGTTATGATTTATAACATTGATATAGTTTTACTTTTTATAACAATATAATAAGATTATTCTAATAAAGAGAAAAACATATATTTCAATAAAAAACATAAATAATAAATTTATTTTTTATAAAAATAATATAGGATTAATAATATGAAAAACGAACAACTTACTGAAAAAGAACAAAAATATTTGAATTATATGTTACCTAATAGTGGAGTATTATATTTGATGGGACGACCTGGCGAAGGAAAAACTGCTATTATTGAACAAATTTGTAAAAAAACAAATAGACAATTTATTGATATAAGATTGTCTCAATGTGATGAAACTGATATTGGATTATTTCCAGTATTAGATTCTAAAACAAAAATGGTAAGTCATGCTATTCCTGAATGGGCGTTGAAAGCTAATACTAAACCAACAATTATATTATTTGATGAATTAAATCGTAGTAGAGAAAGCATACGAAATGCTGCTTTGCAAATTTTGAATGAAAAACGTATTGGATATTCATTTAAATTTAATTCTGATGTATTAATGGTAGCTGCTGGAAATTTAGGTGATGAAGATGGAACCAGTGTAGATGAATTTGATTCTGCTTTATGGAATAGATTAATTCCTGTTAAGCATGAATTGAGTATAACAGAATGGGAAGATGGTTATGCTAAAGATCATGTATATGATATGATATTGTCTTTTATTAAAAGTCATCCTGAGCATTATTATAAAAAAAACGATTCTGATAGTAGTAAACAATTTGCTTCACCAAGGAGTTGGACGTTTTTGAGTGATCGTTTGTTGTTTGGAAATCGAAATCCTAATATAGAAGATGTAATTGTTCTTGCTAAAGAAGTAGCGGTTAATTATGTTGGAATTTCCGCAATTAAATTTATTCAATATCTTGAAGATCAAAGCATATTGAACATCAATAATATTATTGATGATTTTGATAAATATGAAAATAAGATTAATAAGTTGCCACGTTCTAGAAAAAGTGATTTATTAACATCTTTGAAGGAAATTAAATTTTCTAAGCTTACCGAAAAAGAATTTAAAAATGTTGTTAATTTTTTAAAATTGATTAATGAAGATGAACGAGTTTCTTTTATTATTCATATAATTGACAATGAAATTGAAATGGATGGTAAAAAGTCAAAAATAATAGATAATCTTCTTAATATTTTCAAAGATGATATGAAGAATATTAAACACGGAATTGATTCTTTTTTCAAATAATATTTGATAAAATAATTTTATAAAACAACTTTATTTTTTATAAAAATATATTAGGATTATATTATGTTAGAAATAAAAGCTCATCCACAATTGATAAATTGTGTTAAGGATATGATTATTAAACAAAGAATGGCTTTTTGGGGCGAATTTTCTTTATCAATTAATTTCATTGAAAATAATTCCATTCCAACAGCAGGCGTTAAATTTAACGGCACAAGTATGGTTTATTATTACAATAGAAATTTTATTGAATCATTAAACGATAATATGTTAAATTTTCTACATATTCATGAATTAACACACCTGTTATGTTCACACAATTTACGTTCTAAAGGATTAGATTATAAATTGAGTAACATTGTTATGGATATGATTATTAATACAGGAATTAAAGAATTGAATTACAAAGATGTAGAAGAAATTGTAAATTCTGAAGGCGAACCTTCATGTTGGTTTGTTCCTAAAGAATATAATGATAAACATATTTTTGAAACTTTATATGAATGGATGTTAAAACAAAAAAATCAATTGGATAATGAAAATAATGATGAAAATAATGATGAAAATAATGATGAAAATAAACAATGTTCTGAAAAATCAAAGGTTTCAGATTATGTTAAAAAAGCATTAAAAGCTAGTGAACAGATGGATAATGTATTTGATATTCACATGGACGATGATATTCCTAATGATGTTAGAGAACAATTTATTAAAGATATAATTGAATCTATGAAGATTAGGGGATTTTTAACATCTAACATTGAAAAATTGTTGGAAAAGATCAATCCGCCTAAAAAGAATTTTATTAAAAAGATGGCTATTGAAATTAATAAATTGAAGTGTGGAAATAAATTTCCATCATATACTAAAATTAATCGTAAAAATATATATGGATTAAAAGGTAACGCGGAGATTGGAAAATCTATTTGTTGTATATTAGATGTTTCTGGATCAATGAAAAAGGATTTAGAATTGGTATTGAGCTATATATTTTTCAATGAACAAGTTATTAATTTGATACAATGTGATACAGAAGTTAAAAAACATGAAGTATTTTATTCAAAAAATCAATTATTGAAAATGAAAATATCAGGTTTTGGAGGAACAATGTTGCAACCTGCTATTGATTATTGTAAAAAAACATTTCCCAAAATGCCTATTATTTGTTTAACTGATGGATATACGGACACATTAGATTTTGAAAATACGAAATCATTAGTAATAACAAGTGGTGTTTCTCCGAAGGTTATTGGAAAAAATGTTAGGGTAGTAAGTATATGAATACAAAAACAGTTTATGGATTAATAGCTCAATGGTTAGAGCAGGGGACTCATAATCCCTTGGTTCCAGGTTCGAATCCTGGTTAATCCACAATTTACAATATTACATTATGGATAAACAACGAAATACTATAGAATATGCAAAATTTCAATTAAATATTATTGAAAAAGAAAATAAAAATTATATTTACTTTAATATAATTTGCTATATTATACTGATAATAACAATAATTAAAGTTTATATATGATAATATATGAAAAATATTTTGGAACTTGTAATTATATTAAAATTAATTTAATTTTTCCTGAAATTTCTTTTTTTGAAAAAGAAATTTTCCGATTTTGGTGAAGATTTTGAAGTTTATTTTAAATTTAAATTTCCAACAGAAATTTTATGTTTATATGAAAAAAATATATTTTATAGTTTGAAATTTTCAATATTAGGATTTGGAATCAATATAGTACGTCAAACAGATTATTAGTTATTTATTTTTTATAATAATATATTAACATTACTATAATGAATGATAGATTTAAATATCCAAAAACACCACATTTACCTTAGAGCTTGGAGTAAATTTTCAACAAAAGATGATAAAATATTAACAAGTATATCATATTTTGATAAAAAACAAGTGGTTGCAACTGAAAAAATGCATGGTGAAAATACAACATTGTATCAAGATTATATTCATGCTCGTTCATTAGATTCACGAAATCATAGTTCTAGAAATTGGATTAAAAATTTTTGGTATCAAATTAAAAATGAAATTCCACCAAAATGACGTCAGTGTTTTATATGCCTGAGGAGTGGATAGAATAAGTGAAAATTTAATTTAATAAGGTTATTGTAATGACAGATTTAGAAAAAGTACGAAAAAATGGTGTATCTTTAAAATTTGTAAAACAACAAACTCCAGAGATTTGTTTAGCGGCAGTAAAACAAAATGGTACTGCTTTACAATTTGTTAAAGAACAAACTGTAGAAATTTGTTTAACAGCAGTAAAACAAAATAGTTTTGCTTTAGAATATGTAAAAGAACAAACTGTAGAAATATGTTTAGCAGCAGTACAACAAAATGGTTTTGCTTTAGAATTTGTAAAACAACAAACTCCAAAGATTTGTTTAACAGCAATACAACGAAATGGTATTGCTTTACAATTTGTTAAAGAACAAACGTCTGAAATATGTTTAGCAGCAGTACAACAAAATGGTTATGCTTTAGAATTTGTAAAAAAACAAACTCCAGATATTTGTTTAGCAACAATAAAACAAAATAGTTATGCTTTACAATTTGTAAAAGAACAAACAGAAGAAATATGTTTGGAAGCAGTAAAACAACATGGTGATGCTTTGTATTTTGTAAAACGACAAACTCTAAAAATTTGTTTAGCAGCAGTACAACAAAATGGTTTATCTTTACAATTTGTAAAACAAAAAACACCACAAATTTGTTTAACAACTATAAAACAACATAAAAAAGCTATACAATGGTGTGATGAAAATTTTAAAAAACAATATAATAGATATAAAAAATTACAAAAAATATGGTTATGATTTATAACATTGATATAGTTTTACTTTTTATAACAATATAATATAATTATTATTATGAAAGATTCAAAATATTGTGTATATTATATTAAAAATAATATATTTTTTTATCGTATGTGTACTGGAATGAATGGTTCTATTCCATTATATAATACAAATGAAATGGATGTTATCAATTATATTAAAAATACATTTAAAATAAATGATAATGATATAGAAAAAATTTAATTTACTTTTTATAACAATATAATATAATTATTATTATGAAAGATTCAAAATATTG
>CAZOPR010000019.1:0-1921 GCA_964581895.1 uncultured Brachyspira sp. | reverse complement strand
AATACATTTAAAATAAATGATAATGATATAGAAAAAATTTAATTTACTTTTTATACATACTATATATAATACAAATAATAAAATTAATCGTTCTTTGAAATTTAAAATGGTTGGGTAGTGTAATTGGAAGCACCGACAGACTTATAATCTGTGTCCTCTAGATTTGAGGCGAGCATGGGTTCGATTCCCATCCCAACTACCATTTTTTAAAACCAGTGCTGGTGCCGAACAGCACATTAATGTAATGGATAATAGAATGAAAAATAGAATAGAATAAAAAAAGGCATGGAGTTTATGGTAATCTCCATTTTATTTATAGTGGTTGCTGGATAACCACAAAAAACACCAGTACAATTTTGGCTATATAGTCCAATGGCAGAGACAATCGACTTAAAATCGATACAGTGTGAGTTCGAATCTCACTATAGCCACCAAATTAAAAATTATTGACTTTTTATAAAACTAAATTAATATATATAATATGAATACATTTACAGCCACAATGATAGCAGAAGGGGTTTACGAACCCGAAAATGAAGAACAACTAATTAATGCCTGGCAAACTCTTATTGATACAGGTTTAGCATGGGAACTTCAAGGTTTCTTTGAAAGAACAGCTAAACATCTTATTGAACAAGGAATTTGTTCATTGCCTTATAAACAATAAAAGAAAGATATATAAATGAAAATTATAGTAGAAATGAATGATAATCTTGAAACATATATTAATAATTGTATTGAAGAAGTTAAAGATATTTTGATAAATTATCTTAAAAAAAATCCAAATACAATTAAATTGCCAGATTTAGACAATTGTTTAAATTATTCAGGAGAAATTGATAATATAATTGATAGTAATGTACCAATATATACTAAAGAAATTAATGATTTATGGTATTTATATCGTAATGAATTTGAACAAGCATATGATGATTCTGGATTTGAAGAAGAGAATGGATATTTTTTCAATTATGGAATGGGTTCAATATTTTTATTTTTAAATAATAAAGTTCATAATTGGTATTATAATCATGCTCAAGAAGTATTTGATGAATACTTTCAAAATGAAAATTTAACAAAATAATAATAAATATTATAATAACAAAATATAATATTAAATTGAAAAATAATGAAGTCCTTCCAAAAGGAACAATAGTTACACTTTAATCATTGAATAAAAATTGTAATATAGTTACAACCGATAGAATAGATTGTCTTGGCTAACAGTAACAGTAAAAATTTTAGGTAAAAAACAACCATAATATAAAACATTGAATAAATATGTTGAAAATGAAATTTCATATTCTATAAATGGAAAAAAAGTTGAACCAGATGAATTTGATTTGGATAGTTTTCCATCTTAGTTAATTGCTTTGAATTTAATTTAAATTATTTAAATTTATTTTTTATATTAAAATAATATTTATTTCATAAAAAATAAAAAAATATTATCCATTACAATATTGTTAAAATATGTTTAACAACAGTACAACAATGTAGATATGCTTTAAAATATGTTAAAGATCAAACTTCAGAAATATGTTTAGCAACAATAAAATAAAATAAAAGATCTTTAATATATTTTAATGAAAATTTTAAAAAACAATATAACCGTTATTTAAAATTATAAAAAATATGATAAATTTGAAAAAAAAAAACTTCAAAATATTTAACTTTATTTTTTATAAAAACTTTTTATAAAAATATAATAAGGTTATTGTCATGATGATAACAGATTTACAAAAAGTAAAACAAAATGGTTATGATTTACGTTTTGTTAAAAAACAAACTCCAGATATTTGTTTAGTAGCAGTACAACAAAATGGTACTGCTTTACAATTTGTTAAAGAACAAACTGTAGAAATTTGTTTAGCAGCTGTAAAACAAAATGGTTATGCTTTACAATATGTAAAACAACAAA
>CAZOPR010000018.1:0-11557 GCA_964581895.1 uncultured Brachyspira sp. | reverse complement strand
TATTTTCACTTATCCTTAGATTTATATTAAACTGCCCACTTATGCTATATTTATATAGTTCGTACTCTTCAATAGATTCAAATTCCTTTATCTTGGGAAATATAATAGATGGTGTAATTATTATTGAAGTAGATAAAATACTAATAAATCGAGAATACCCCCTATATTTCAGGGTGGGTGGTGGGGTGGTCTGGGCAAAAGAATATAAAAGAAAAATATTATAGAGGAAAAATATTATATAGATAAAATATTAGACAAAATATAATAAACATAAAATATAATGAAGATAAAATACTATGAATAAGTAATGTTGAATTTTAAGGTTTATATCTAAAAAATGATTCAGGATTTACAAATGGCTTTTCGATAAAATTGAAGATTTTTTCAATGTAAAAATTTTTTTCCATCATAAAACCTTTGGTATGATCGGCACCTTTTATAAAATATATCTCGGTTAAGACTTTATCTTTCCTTTTCTCATAAATTTCTTTTGACATAAAATAGGGGATTAAATTATCTTCTTCACCATGAAAAAGTAGAATCGGAATATCTACATTGGGATCAATATCAATAGGTTTTAATTTGTTAATATCAAATCTTGCTAAAAGATAGATTAATAATCTTGATAAATTATATACAATCTTTGCTAAGAATTTTATTTTTAATGATTTTTCAAGTTGAAATTGACACAATTTTTGCAAATCTGAAAAGGGGCTATCTACAATGCAAAAAGAAATCTGATTGTTTTTAAATAGATTTAATGTTTGTAAGGTAATAGCGGCACCCATAGACTCTCCAAAAAGACCTACAATAGGTTTATAAGAAACTTCATATTCTGAAATTTGATCTTTTGAAAGGGTCGATTCTTTTTCTTTATCTTCTTCTTTATCTTTTTCTTGTTTTGTATCAACTTCTTCTTTTATATTTTCTTTTACTTTTTCATTTAAATTTTCTTTTTCAAAATACTTTTCTTTCAAAAACTCAAATACTATAAAATAGCAATCAAGTAAGTCATATTTTTCATAATATCCATATGTAGGAAAGCCACCCTTGCTTTCTCCATGCCCTTTACTATCAAAAAAAACACAGGTATAATCTTTGCTTAAAAATGGGATTGCATATTTATACATCCCATATAAAGTCCATGTGACTCCATGGCTGAAAATAACTATTTTTTGCAAATCTCTGATAAAGATTTGCCCTTTTAAGATATAACCATATCTGCTTGTAAAAGAAAATTCGACCTTTTCTTCATTTAGTTCATTTATAGAAAACTCTGCTTTTTTCAATCCATCTTCTATGGTAAATTCCGTAGAAAATTTCTTAATAGGTATAAGCAAAAAGGTGAAATATAAAGTTGCAAGTATAATTATTGCTAAAGATAAAATTATTATTGAAAGAAAAATATATATTAAAATATGAATGAAAACCATATTTTCTTTTTTTATCTTACGATAACTTTTTTAATTGTAAATAGGATAAATTTATTTTTAATAATCATTTTACTTTTTCAAATAATAGATAAAAAATAATGCTTAAAAAAATTGTTACCATTATCTGATACCATATCCATAAAGGTAAACCAAGAAAAAGTTTTATCGGTAAAAAATAGCCAAAAATATTTAAGCCTAAAATAAAAAGAAAAGTAATGGATAAAATATTTTTAACAGTTAAATATTGATTCCTTATAATTTCCTTATGTAATAATACTTTTGCTTTTTCATTTTTACCTAATTTAATTAAAAAATTGCTTAATAATAGTACTAATAATTCAAATCCAAGTATTATAAAAATAAAGGGAATAGAGAAATTTAGTATTTTTAGATTCTGCAAAATGATTAAAGTAAATCCAGTTAAAATAGTTAAAAAGATAGAAAGTTTTTCTATCTCTGGAAAATATAAGGCGCAAAGATAGATAATAAATAAAGATGCATAACCGTTGAATGCGGAATTTGTAAGAAAGGAAAGTATTGATGAAACTTTTAAAAGTGAAATTATATAAGATAAAATTGATATTAATATTACAAATAATTTTGTTATTTTAAGAGATTTTTCATTTTTAAATTTTTCTTTTAACTCAAAATCAGCATTTTTAGCCATTAAATGGTTATTTTGAAAAGTTTTATTTTTTATTAAAAAATCATTTGACATCATCGATGAACAAGTTAGTATCTGACTATCCAGAGTCGACATAATAGCTGCAATTGCTGCTAAAGAAAAGATAGGTGCATAAATACCACTTATTTTTTGTAATAGGACTGTAAAAATCGAATCCGTCTTACTTGCAGGTAGATTAGGGAAAATAGCAGTGCCAATAATCCCAATGGCTGACATTGAAAAAAAGATTATCAAACAGGCTAAAGGATATAGAACCATAGATTTTATCAAGACTTTGTCAGATTTTGCACTATAAAACCTTTGAGTTAGATGAGGAAAAACAGGATCTGCTGTAAACCACAAAATATAGTATCCTAAAAGTGAAATAAATGGTAAACTTCTGTTTTTCCCATCTATTTTATGAATTTCTGAAACTCTTGTAAATATTATTTTTACACTTTCTTCTTGCTTGAAAATAGAGAACACTAAAAATATAGCAACAAGAGCAAAAAAATAAAGGACAAATAGTTGAAGAATATCTGTTTTTACAATTGACTTCATTCCACCTTTTAAGATATAACCAGCAATTATGGCAGTGAAAATAAGAGAAGATAACCATTTGGGAAGATTTGTTATAGAGCTAAGTAAAGCCCCCAATGAACCGATTTGAACCGCAATATATGGTAATGTAAAGATTAATAGAAGAATACTGATTAATTTACCTAAAAAAAGGCTATTGAATCTTGAAGATATAAAGTCAGAAGGAGTAATCCAGTTATTTTCCAAGGATAGTTTCCTTAAAGGTATGCCAAATAAAATAAATGAGAAAGCCATAAATCCTGTTCCAAAAGCCATAACAGGAAAAAATGCCCACCCGATTCTATAAGCGGCACCAGAAACACCAAATATTGTAAAAGCAGATAGATTTGTGGCTAAAAAAGTGCTGAAAAGTTTAAGAGTTCCAAGATTTCGATTTTCAAGTGTAAATTCGGTTAGATTTTTTGCCTTCTCGGTAAATATAAAGATAGCATTTGCTAAGATAAATAAGATGATGAAAAAAACAGAAAACATATAATCCCCCTATTTGTGATTTTGGGGGCTTGGGATGGCTATCGAGCCTGTGCAGATTGGACCTGCTCATAAGCCCTTTATTTGCATAAGCAAAAATAACAGATAATAATAATAAGTCAACAAAAAATAGATAATTACGTAGCAAATGAATAGGATTTTAATAAATGAAAATTTTCAAAGCTTTGACATATTATCTTGAAATTGCAATTTTATTCGGTCAGATAATAAATTTTTTCTATAAATTCTATTAACATATTTAATTGGTAATCTTTATTTGACTTTTATAAGTCATTTTTTTAAAAATCAATGTAATTACTTCTTCTTCCCATTTTTTTATAAAGGCATCTAATGATTCATTAAATACCAAAAAAATTATTTCATCTAAACTAAGATATCTTGATGTATATAAAAACTTTATCAATTTAGTAACATATTTAAAACCATAATTTTTATATATCATTGGGATAAGTAATGCTTCATAAAAATATACTGATCTTCCTTCTAAAAGAGGCAAACCTAGAAAAATATCTTTAAAAGGAATAAACCTAGGTTTTATGTAACTTTTTGAATATCGATGATAAATATAGTATATATATTTGTTTAAATCATGTTCATTTAGTTTATAAATTTCAGAAGAAATTATATTAAAATCATATTCTTTTTTAAGAAAATCCATATATAAAGAATAAAAATAAGTTATAGAATCATCTAAATAATAGTATTCATAATCTTTTATAAATTTTTCATATTCTATTCCAAAATGATTTTTTAGATTATTTTCAATTAGATAATGATTATATTCTGCCAAAATAGTAAAAATAATAGAATTAGTATCTTGCATTTGTGATAATCTAAACACTGCCAGAGACATATTGCTAGAATATAAAGCTATTGCATTGTAATCTCTTTGATTAATTGAATAATAAAGTTTATTCATATCTATTTCTTTTTTAAATTTTCGATTTTTATTTAGATATTCTAACACTTTATTATCAATATTCAATACTTCTTTCCATTCTTTATCAATGAAAATAAAAATAAAATCAGAATTTTCAATTTTATTTTGACTAAAATCATTACCATTAATAAAATTATTTATTAATATTGAATAGGTTGGTATTATTTTTTTTATATATTGAATATTCATATTTTTGTTAATTAAAAATATATTTAGATTATATTTGATAATATTATATTCTTTTATTTTATTAATTTTAATATAATTTTTACTATTAAAACAACCAAATACTAATAAAAGAATAAACATTAGAATAAAAATAAATTTTATTTTCATTTTAATTTCATTCCTTTTTTATAATAATGTTTAATAAAGTTTCTATATTTTTTTTTATTTTTATTAAATGTTATACTTGAAAAAAGTGAGTTTTAATATTTCAAACTGTAAAACTTTATTTTTAATATTATCATTTAGCGATTTTAAGATATTAATTTTCCTTAAATATGACTTTTTTACTTTCATGTAATAATTGTTTTTCCCTTTTTTAATAAGACAAATATCCTTTACTTTCAATTTTACCTTTCTTACGATAAGTCGCTTTGGGATCTGTGGACTTTGAATAAAATAACTTTTAATATCTTTGTTATCATATAACCTAATTGTTGTTCTTTATGGCTTATATTATATTTTATAATTATTTTTTTATTCAATTCATTAACATTTTTTTGCAATTCTTTATAAGTATTTTTGTACTATTACAATTTTCTTTTAATATTATAATATTCCTTTACTTTTACTTTGCTATATTTTTGAAAATATACTACCATCAATATTTAATAAATTTTATCATAAAATTTTTTTCTTCAACCAGCATCTAATTTTTCCCAATGCTACTGAGTAAGAAAATTTTTGTGAAAATCAAATAATTTTTCTTCTCGATATTTTTTGTTTTCAGTAAACATATTTTATCCCTTATTTTTACTATATTTAGTTTACTTTTTTATTGATTTTTTTTTTAAACAGATATTAACCTTTTTTAAGGAATCACATTAATACTATTGTTCATATTATCTAATTTTTCTTTAATTTTCTCAAAAGCTTGAATATTATTTAAGCAAAATGTTATATAACTTTTTAATATCTCTTTCCATAAATTTATATCAAGTATATCGTTATTTATATTTAATTTTTGATCAATATCCGTCTCTTTTAAAAACTTTTCAGTAATATAAAAAAAATGAGGTTTTGCATCAGGATAATATTTTTTTAAAAAATAAAGTGCATATATGTCTGCACTTATTTCAGAAAAAGAAGATATGTCAAATAATAAAAAGGTAAAAATATAATTATTCGATATACACTCTATTGATTTATGATTATTATAAATATTAAATATATTATTTAAAAAATAGATTTTGTTTATTTCTTCTTTATTATTTTCATAAAATTTATCAATTTCTAAAATTAAAAGATCAATTTGGCTTTTTATTTGTAAATCAGTTGAGCAATTATCTATTAATTTGTTATAAAGCTCCTCTGAATCTTGGAATAAATGAAAAAATTCATGCGTTATTTCATAAACAAATGAATCATAATATAAAACATCATCATTAATAATTGGAAAATTAGTAATTATATAATTCCCATCATAAAATTTTAAATAATTATCATAATTAATTTGATTTAGAAACTTCATTCCTAAATTTAATTTTTCCAAAAATAATTTATAATGATTAATATCCATTTTAAAAAAACTAGATGCTTGATCTATTATTTTATCTCTTGTTTTATTATATAATTGAAAATTTAATATAATATTACAATTTTCAGTTAATTTTAAATTATTATAATTTAGTTTTATTAATTGATCCATATTATATTTTTCGTTATATAAAAATAAACAATTTTCTAATATTTCCATAATTTTAGATATTTTATATTTGAATTCTATAAAGAAATTTTTATATATTTCATAAGAAATCCTAAAATCATAACTTATAAAAGATTGAAATATCAATATTTCATCCTTATTATTTATCTTACCTCCACTATCAATAATAGATTGAAATATAATAAAGGGCAAAAAAAAATCTAAACTTTGTATAACAATATCTTTTTTATAAATATTTAATTCTTTTAATTTGCTTTCGTATTTTTTTTCTCTTATAAAATTATTTATTTCATCTTTTGTTATTATTGAAAATATCTTAGAATTTAATTCTTTTGGAAATAATTCTAATTCATCATTTGATCTTGAAATTGTTATTAGATCCATTATAATATTAGGATAAGATAAAGATATATTAATAATTTTGTCATTAATATTAATACTATAGATAGTCTTCAATATTGGTATTTCATCATCTATTTTATATTCGTAAGTTTTATATGAGACAAAGAGTATAATTATAAAAATCAAGCCTATACATATTAAAAACTTACTCTTAAATTTTTGATTAATTTTCATTAGGCTATCCTTGTTTATTTTAAAATATAAAATAGTAGTGTGAATCTTGATTTAAATATAAAATCTTAATTCACACTACTATTAATTTAATTACTTTTTAATCCATTACAAAAAGATTACCTTCAGTTTTATTATCTTGAACTATTATAGTTGTCGCTATTAACCCTTCTGAAGCGTGTTAATCCACCTTCCACTAAACTTAAATAAATTAACAAAATTTCAAAATCTGAAAGTGGTTTAAATACTTTCCCATTAGATGTATTTATAAGATTACCAGTATTTGGATTATAAACTACAGTTCCAGAACCATCTATAGGAATTGCATTTACATAAATTTCAATCAACTCTTCTTCACTAAGAATATTTAAATCTAAAAACTGTTGATCCTCGCTTGCTACCGCTGGTGCATTCTCATTTTCTGGTGTTGAAGCAAGTTCAGGAATTGCCATAAAAAATAACATTGTTAAAATAATAATAATAGTTTTTATATAAATATAAATATTTCTTTTGCTTTGTGAAATAAATTATTTTAAATTATTTATAACTATAAAAAAAATAAAAAGATAAAAATTAATCATCACTAGATAATTTCGAATATTTTAATAGTCCATTTTTTAATCCAATAGTTTATTATTTAAAAAGAAAGTTTTCAATAACATTTTCGCCATATAGATAAATTTTATTATTCAACAATATATCTGGAATTTTATTTATAATAAAATAGTCTAATTTCTCCTTTAAATAATTATGTGAAAAATTTTGATCAAGAAAATAATATTTTGTAAAATCAATATTTTCCTTTTCAGTTTCTTCAAATAAATATTTATAAAAAATTGTAAGTATATTTTCTACACCTTCTCTTCCAATCAAAACATCATTAAAAGAATATCCTGCTTTAAGCAATGCATAAAATGATCCAACACTTGCAAACATTTCATGATATGGAAATTTATTATATGCGTATTTTGTATATTCCTTCAATTTATTTATAATATTAGTTTTTTCATCTAAAGTTAATTCTTTTAATTTATTTTCAATATTAATCATAACTAAATTAGTTAAATATGCTCCTATCGGTTGATCACCTTTTTTGATTTCATTTTCCTGATTGGAATGATAATCATAATAAAAATTATCATATAGGTTAAAAATTTCATGAAGTAATATGGAAATTGTACTTAAATCATCCATTCCATTATATATTATCAATACATAATTTTTATTATTAACCTTAGCATTGCACCCATGCACATCGAAAGTTGATAATTTTTTTGAAGGGAAAAAAAGTTTAATATTTACTTTATGAGATGAGTCAAGAGGAATTTGAAACATACTAAAAATATTTAACATTTTATACTTTTCTTCAATATTTTTTATAATTTTTCCATAATAATTTTCAATTTTTTCATATATATTACCTTTATGTATTAAATTATATATTCTATCATAATTTACAATGATATATTTAAGTGGAATAATTGTAGATCTTTTGAATTTTAGATCATTATTAAAATTAGGTTCACTGCCAGTAATAATAGCTAAAAAATTTATTCCTATTATTTTATAAATAAGTTTATCAAGAACATCTTCATATGTTTTGGGATCAACCTCGACTGATTTATTTAATATTTTATATACACTGATTGATTTATCACCAACTTTTGTAGTTATATTTTTAAAAGAATCTAAACGATTTGTTATATATGTAATAAAACCTTTTCTTATTTCATCTATATCTTTTTTATTTTCATCATAAAATTCTTTATATAGTTCTGAAAGTTGAGTATCTTCTGGATAATATTCAATTATTGAAAAAAGTGCAAGCTGCATTTCTATTTGATTTATATTTATGCTTTTATCTTCAACCATTATTTTATATTTTTCTATATCATTATAGAAATAATTTTCATTTTGATCAAATGAAAACAAAATAAAACAAAAAATAAATAAAACAAATATCAATAAAATCTTTTTCATAAATTTCCTCTATCAAAAATTAATTTTTATGTTATAGATATAAAATAATAATTTAATTCGCTGGGTTTTTTTTAAACCCAGCGAATTAATAAAAGTTGATTAAATATACTACCAATTGTCAGATGGACCATAGTCAGGAGTCCATTCACCTGTAT
The DNA here is from genome assembly GCA_964581895.1 of uncultured Brachyspira sp. Taxonomy (GTDB): domain Bacteria; phylum Spirochaetota; class JAAYUW01; order JAAYUW01; family JAAYUW01; genus Exilispira. The sequence continues at coordinate 2,832 of CAZOPR010000018.1, read as the reverse complement.
TAGAATTATATGTTTGGGTTACTTCAATATATTCATGTGTTTCATAATCATAAATCACAATTGTATTTGTTGGTGGCTCTCCTGTGGTTTGATCAAGAATAATATTTCCAGAAATCTTCATCAACTCCTCTTCACTTAACTGTGTCAACCCCATAAACTGTTGGTCCTCGCTTGTCATAGCTGGTGCATTCTCATTTTCTGGTGTTGATGCAAGGGTAGGTATAGAAAATAATAAAACTAAACCTAATAAAAATATAATACTATTTTTCATTTTCTCAATCTCCTTTTGTTTATTTTATTTAATTTTTTGTCTTTACTTTTTTAATTTATATTCTTTACTTTTTTTAGCTTTTTAATTCCCCCAAAACACAATCTTCCATTAACTTTAGTTTTGCTTTTTCTTGAATAACAATTGACTAACAAATGAAAGATTTTTGTCATATTCTAAACAAATACACTTTTATATTCCATAATTAAACTCCTTTAACTTTATTTCTACGTTATTTTGCATCACAAAAATTATAGAAAATTTTTTAAAAAATATATGTAAGCAAAAAATATAATAAGTATAACTTAATAATAGATATTATTTACATATTCATAGTATATTCTTCCCATTCTATATAAAAACTAGATTCTTCTTTTTGAAAAATGTTTTTTATAATTTCTTCAATTGAATTAAATTTAATATTGTATAAATAGTTTATGAAAACTGAAATTTTTCCAAAACCATATTTGTCTTTTATATAACAAAATAAAGATAAATAGTATATCAACAAATCCTCTGTAACTAATGCACCCATAAAGAATTCATGTAGTGGTTTTATCTTTAATAAACTTGATTTTGCAGTTTTTGTAAAATTAGAATATGAATTAAAAGTATCTATATTTAATATATAATCTTTTATTTGCACTATTTCTTCTATGTTTTTATAAGAAAGAAAAATATAATTACTTAAAAAATGCGTTATTGCTTCATCAAATAAATATTTGATTTTATGCAAGTCATAATCGAACTTTTGTTTTTCATAGAAATCTATATACCTTTTTTCAAAATTTTTTTCTAAGTTCTTGGAAATCAAATAGTGATTATATTCGGACAATAAAAGACAATTTATAGGAATTGTAGGAAAAGTTATTTCTTTAAATGGTTTCATATTTATAATAATGCAATCTTGCAATGGAAGATAAATTGCTCTTATATATATTTTATCTTTTATAGTTAAATCATAAATGATATTAGAAAAATTTATTTTATTTTTATTTGTTCTTTTTTTTGAAATCTTATCTATGATTTTATTATTAATTTTTTCTACTTCATCAATACCATTTTTGACAAAAATAATTACAAGTTCTTGATCTTCTATTTTTAAATTTGATAAGTGATTTTTATTCATAAAACAATTAATAAAAAATGAATATGAATTTAATATAGAATTTATTATCCCATTATCTATTTTATTATTATAAATTATAAAATTTTGTTTATTTTGAGTAAAATTATAATTTTCTAATGTGTTTGCTGATAAGAATATGATTACTAACATTATCCCTATTATTGTTATTAATTTTTCCATATGAAATATTCCTGTTATTTTGATAGCTAAATTTATTTATAGATATTTTCAAATTTAAAATATAATTAAATTCTTGCAATAATTAAATTTTTGGAGGATATTTTTATAAAATATCCTCCAATTTTTTCATTATTTTTTAAACCCTGCCCCAACATCATTTGATGTATTCCAGTTATTATTATTAGTATTATAATATGAACCACTTAATACTATATTTCCTGCTTCATCAGTAGTATATTCTTGAACTAAACCACTATCAAAAAAGATATAAATCACAATACCTTGTTCATAAATTGAAATTGCACCAGGCATTCCTCCATGAAAATTTGGATCTTCAATACTTACCCATCCTTCTCCTTTTATATTTTGAAGATCATTATCAGTTAAATTAGTAAAATTATTCCATATGTTATCATCATTATTTGCTAAAGGTGCAATTTCTTGTGCTGGTATTGCTGCGAATATAGGAAAAGATATAAATAGAACAAGAACTAATAAAATTATAAATGCTTTTTTCATTCTTTAAACTCCTTATTCTTTACTTTTTTTAGCTTTTTAATTCCCCAAAAACCCAATCTTCCTTTAACTTTAGTCTTGCCTTTTCTTGCATAGAAATTGAATACCCATTAATAGACAACCCATTATTAGACTTATTTTACCCTAAATGAACCCACTTGTGTATTCCATCTATTACCTCCTCTTTAATCATTTCTTTTAATTTTCTTTTTCTATCTATTTATACAATTATATATTTTCATTTTTTTTCTTTTTTTGGCATATAAATTGCCCAAGCTTTCTTTACTACTTTAAAGCTTTGTCTTACAAAGTATTATTGGTTATTTTCATTTCCTTTGAAAATTTCATTTACTAACTAAATCCTTACCCCCTTAAAGTAAGATATACTTCAAATTCTGGTATTAAATATCCAGATAGATTACTTGAAATAGATAAACCAGAAGATATATTTTCACTTATCCTTAGATTTATATTAAACTGTCCACTTATGCTATATTTATACAATTCATACCCTTCAATAGATTCGAACTCCTTTATCTTGGGAAATATAATAGTTGGTGTAATTGTTATTGAAGTAGATAAAATACTATTAAATACAATTGTTAGATTAAATTTGCACAAGATGCTATACTGTTGTGTCCAGTCATCTTTTTCTTCAATAAGATGTGGAATATTATAATTTGCCGTTATCTGTGGGGTTAAAGAAAAAAGCAAGGGATCATATATAAATGTTAATCTA
>CAZOPR010000017.1:0-15074 GCA_964581895.1 uncultured Brachyspira sp. | reverse complement strand
ATGCTCACCAAAATGCCTCGCTAAGGCTCGGCACTTCGCAAACACGCAGAACGTTATCTGAAAGAGCAAACAATTTGTGAGCATGCCGTTGCAGAAATTAAAGATAGATGGAGGTAGTAGATTGTTTTTACAAGGATTTAGATTTGGATTGTTATTACAGTTAGCAATTGGACCAGTATGTATTTATATATTTAATCTCGCTAGTAATAATGGCTTTTTAATTGCTGAAGCTGGAGTATTAGCAGTTTCGATTATAGATGCAATATATGTAACAATGGCGATTTTAGGTATTTCTGCGTTTATAAGAAATCAAAGTGTGCAAAAAATATTTAAAATCATTGGTACAATTATAATTATGTATTTTGGGCTAAGTATTATTTTTGGTGCTTTGGGAATAAATATTTTGCCTGAAATTAGTTTGTTTAAAGGGAATAAAGCTAGTAGTTCATTTGTACAAGGTCTTTTATTAACTGCTTCTAATCCTTTGACGATACTATTTTTTATAGGCGTTTTTTCCACAAAAATATCAGAGACACATATGAATAAAAAAGATATTAATCTTTTTGCAATTGGTACTGTGATGGCGACATTTGTATTCATGACATTAATGAGTTTAATTGGAACTATTGCACATAAATTTGTTCCAGTTCTTGTCATTAATATATTAAATATTATAGTTGGATTAGCATTAATATATTTTGCAATTACAAAAGTATTAAAAAGAGATTAGAAGTTTCTTTGAAGTTTTGCTTGCTCCATCAGATAACAAAGTGTCTCCGCAAGGGCTTGGACAGAATGAATCAACGGTTGCTCCAAGCCATATCCATTCACTAGGTGCGGAGCACCGCCCAAGAAGTTTTCCTCTGAGGTCCAGTTCATGAACGTCGGAGACACAAACCGTTAGGCGAAAGCTTGGCCAAAGATTAATTGTATAAAAATAAATCCCATCCTTGGCGGTTTTGGTTTGAATTTTACTTATTGATGTTTATTTTGATTTCATTACAGTATTTAAAAGAAACGGCAAAAAAATTAAAAAGTGATTTACAAACAATTTATTATGCCTATCTTAATCCAAAAGTCGGTCTATTACCGAAATTAATAATTATGCTTGCACTAGCTTATGCTTTAAACCCTATCGATTTAATACAAGATTTTATACCAATAATAGGACTTCTGGACGATTTGATTATTGTTCCTTTTTTAATATCATTATCTATTAAATTAATACCTGCTGAAATAATGCAAGAATGCCGTCAAAGAGCAAAAAAAGAATCTATGACTTTAAGGAAAAACTGGATAACAGCAATAATATTCATTGTTATTTGGGCATTCTTGCTTTATATAATGACAAAAGTTATTTTAAATTTGATTATAAAGTGACTATAGGAGATTTTAATGGATAACAAAAAAATGTGGAATATTGCATTGTTATTGGCTGTTATTACTGTATTCTATAATATTTTAGAGGGATTAATATCAATATATTTCGGTATTACTGATGAAACATTGTCATTATTCGGTTTTGGTTTAGATTCATTTATAGAAGTAATGTCGGGTATTGGTGTGTGCCATATGATTATCCGTATAAAAAATAATAATAATGAAAATAAAGATAATTTTGAAAAAACAGCATTAAAAATAACTGGAATTTCATTTTATATTTTCACAGTCGGTTTATTAGTTACAATTGTTTATAATATTTATACAGGTCATAAGCCACAAACCACTTTTTGGGGAATAGTAATATCATCTATCTCGATACTTACTATGATTTTTTTAATGCAATTTAAATTAAATATTGGTAAAAAATTAAATTCAGATGCAATTAAATCTGACGCAAATTGTACTCGTGCTTGCGTATATTTATCAATAATACTTCTTGTTTCAAGTGTTTTATATCAAATATTTAAAATTGGATACATTGATTCAATTGGTGCATTAGGAATTGCGTATTATGCCTTTAAAGAAGGTAAAGAATCAATGGATAAATCAAAAGGTAAAAAATGCTGCGATGATGATTAACAACGCCATCCTGGCTTTTATTTTTATATCGATGTTTGGCCAGGCCTTCGTACAACAGCGGCTATACGCCATGCACAATAGGAGGATAAGAAACTATGTTAAATGAGAGTGTTGTTAGACGGCTCGCATTTATTAAATATCTCTATAAAGTAGCTGTTGAACAATCTCAAAGACCAGAACCATTATGCTCAGCTTCAATCTTAACATTTCATGATGCAATTGAACTCTTTCTTCAACTTGCTTCTGAGTATTTAGAAGTTGGCAAAGGATGGCCGTCATTTTTAGAATATTGGGAAATATTAGCTTCAAAATTGCCGGCCGGGCTGCCTACTCAGAAGGAATCGATGAGAAGATTAAATAGAGCGAGAGTTGCGTTAAAGCATCATAGCCCTTTACCATCCAAATTAGATATTGAAGCATTTAGAGCAAGTGCAACAAACTTTTTTGAGAAAAACACGCCGCTTATATTCTATATTAAATTCTCAGAAATATCTTTGATCGAACTAGTTCAATGTGAAGAAACAAAAAATAACCTTAAAGAATCTGCGCAACTATTGGAACAAAATAAAATAGAAGAATCTCTCGATAAAGTTGCTCTCGCATTTGCTCAACTTATCGATGACTATGAAAGCAGAAAAAAAGGGCAGTTTGGGCGATCACCTTTCTTTTTCGGTGAATCATTGACTTTTTAAATAGTTTCTTCATGCATATTGATAGCCGTGAAAAATTGTCAGAATTTATTTATAAAGTAAAGGAATCTATAGAAGCTCTTCAAAAAGCCGTAAAAATTCTTAGTTTAGGAATAGATTATCGAAGATATGTTGAATTTCGACTGCTCACACCAAGTATATCAAGAACTATAGATGGAACTTATCATATCCATAGGATTCGATATGGTTCGAAGGGAATTCCAACTGTAGAAGATGCTCAGTTTTGCATTGATTTTGTGATCGAGAGTTCCATAACTCTTCAAGAGTTTGATTTCTGTATAGAAGGACATTGGCGATGAAAATGTGCATGGCGTATAACAGAGCGTATCTGGCTTCGTGCCTTCTGTGCTCCGCCCAAATTCCTCGCTTCGCTCACCAAAATTGGCTAACGCCAACTTCACATACACTGAAGCCGTTAGCTAATATCACCCCTCTAGAAAAGGAGCGGCAACTGATATACTACATTTCTAAATGTACATAGAACTTATAATTTAATTTAGTATTAAGTTAAGAACAGTAGATTTATTTATAATAGATCGTGAAAGAGGATAACAATATGATAGAAAAGACATTTGGACATAAAGAATCAAACACAATCTATACTGAACGTGTCGGAGCTTACGGTGTTGGATTTGACCAAAATGGTAAAATACCAGTAGTAATGACACATCTTTATAACGGCAAAGAAGGATATTTTTTACTAGGTGGAGGGATTGATAATGATGAAACTCACAACCAATGTATAGAGCGAGAATGCTTAGAAGAAGCTGGACTTAAGGTAACACCATTAAAATTTGTTTGCAAGGGTGATTATTATCATTTTATAGATCAAACCAAGACTTTTTTTCATGGAATAGGTTGGTTTTATTATATGGAAATTGATAAAGTTATAGCGAATCCTACTGAATCTGATCATTATCTTGTTTGGTTAACTATTGATGAAGTAAAAGAAAAACTATTTTTACCTCACCAGATTTGGGCAGTTGAAGAAGTATATAAAACATATAAAACTTAAAATAGTAATAAGTATTTTTTAAAATTCAAGAGTTGAAGAAGTATATAAAACATATAAAACTGATCATAGTAGAAGTTATTTCACTTTATAATCTTTATAAAGTATGCATTAGTATAATATTGATTTGAGATTGCTGGTAACATCCAATAGGTGGTATCATTTAACAATGTTTTTGCTAAACTCATCAGCATTTAGAATACTCAATCGGGAAGCATTTAAGCCTGATGAACATCGTGAAACCGCAGGCATTAGCCGAAATCATTGTAAAAGTTGCTAAAACAAGTATTTAGAGGTAAAATCATGAAAGCAACTCTTGTCGTAATTCGTGTTACAGAGAATATTGAAACTAACTTTAGACACATAGTGGAAGCCATACATGAATGTCCCGATGATACGGATTTGGTTCTTTTTCCAGAAGCTGCTATAACAGGACTTATCAATAATGACGATCTACTTCATGATCTACCACTTGGATTAGCGATACCAGGAGAATTTACCCACACTTTGTCTGAGATTGCAAAAAGGAAGAAGATACACATAGGTATTGGTATTTTGGAAAGAGAAGGAAAGAAACTCTATGACTCTGCCATTCTAATAACGCCAGATGGGGATATTGCATTGAAATATCGCCGCATGACTTCTGGATGGCATGGAAAGAAAGCCGACCCGAGAGTCTATTGTAAAGGGAATGAGCTTAAGAAGGCAAGGACGACTCTGGGAACTTTCGCTTTTCTAATATGCGGTGACCTTTTTAGTGAGAAACTTATTACTCAAGTTCAGGGATTGCGACCAGATTGGATACTCTTTCCATTTGCTCGCTGTTTTGAAGATGGCGTTTATGATCAAAAAAGGTGGGACGAAGAAAAGCTTGAATATATAGAAAGAGTTAAACTTGCTGGAAGTACTACTTTAATGGTGAACTATCTTGCCGATGAAAAATTGGATGGTGGGAGTTTTGGAGGGGCTATGGTTGTATCGCCTGTTGGAGAGATCATAGCAGAGATGCCGATTGGAAAAGAAGGAATGCTACATTGTGAAATATGATGTATTGATATAAAAAGGACGATAAAGTTTGTGCTGTGGCAAAAACATCATGGAAGAAAAAAATAAAATAGCACGAGCACACAACAATGGCTTGATGTAATGGCAGGTGAAGAGGTCAATCGAACATTCAACATAGCATCAACTTTTATGGTATATTCTTAGGATTATCTTTGCCATATTTTTTTATAGGATTATTTTTGCATTATTTTTTTATAGGATTATCTCTATCAGAGGTAGATAGGTGAGAGATAAAAAATTTGTGGCTATTCACCGTGGTGGTGAATTATCTTTAGAAAACCATAGAAAATTGATGGCGTGGGCAATATCTTGCTTTGAGAGAGTTCTAATCTATTATAACAAAGAATTAGATGAGCCTATAATATACGCAATCAAAATTGCTAGAGATTGGATAGAAGGAAAATCTTCAACTGGTGTCGCAATTAAAGCCTCTAGAGATGTTCATTCTTTTGCTAAAACAATAGACAATCCGGTTGCTTATGCCGTAGCTCGTGCAGTTGGACATGGCGTAGCAACTGCACATATGGCTGATCATTGTATGGGAGCGGCACTTTATGCACAAAAGGCATTAAAATTGGCTGGGAAATCCTTTGAAGATGAGAGAAATTGGCAATTGAAAAAACTGGAGGATTTAGATTTAGCTGATGATTTGGTGAAGCTTATTAAAGCAACAATAGCAAAAAAGGCAAAAGGGTTGGGATTGTAGATTTCATGTCCAAAATATATCACCGACCAAAATATATCACCTAACCGTTATGTGCAATTATCTAAAAATAATTATGACAAATAAAAGAGTTTCGGCTATTATTATCGAATCGGGAAAAATTTTACTAATGCATAGAATCAAAGCTGATAAGGACTATTTTGTTTTACCTGGTGGTAGTGTCGAAGAAAGTGAAGACAACATCAGTGCTTTAATTAGAGAGATTAAAGAAGAGACAAGCTTAGAAATTGAAGTAGACAAATTGTTATGGCAAGTTAACAACGAATTTGATAAACGAACTCAATACATATATCTGGTATCAAAATACTTCGGTAACCTGAAACTTGGTAGTCCCGAAAAAGATAGACAATCTGAAGATAATAAGTACATTTTAGAGTGGCACGATATTAAAGACTTGGAAAGCCTAAATTTTTTCCCTAGTGAAATAAAAATGAATCTACTTAAAACATTTTTAGATGACATCACATAGCAGCATGTATAACGATATTTTGAGTTAATTCTATCAAAAATAGCTAATAATAATTACAAAGCTTGCAATTTTTCTTTCATTCAAATTTCACCTAATTTATAATAAAAAAAAAAAATTAAGCAAAACTTCAGATAATCATAAATCTTAGACGCAATGCGCAAGCAAGAATTTTTATCGCATTAATGCGATGCCCTACTGCGAAAATGTTGCAGAGATTCAATATGCAGAGACTCAATATAAAATATAAAAGACAAAAATATTGAATAAATCTACTTAAATTCAAGCTTCATAGCTTTTTCCCAATTCTCCGGTAAACCAAACTTTAGAAATTCATTACAACGATTTAAATATAATTTTACAATCGGATCATCTGGATTTTTCTGGTTAATTTTAATAAATATTTCAAGAGAAGAAGAAATATCACGATTAAAAAATAATGATATCGCTTTTTCGAAATCATTTAAAGTTTCACTTTTTAATCTTACTTGTTCCTCTATATCTTCCTCAAAAATTTCATATATTGCTGTTGGTGTAGTTTTACCTTTTACAATAACATAATCAATAAGTCTTTTTCTGTAATTTGAGGTTATTGTTTGAGTTTCTGAAGGGTTAGAGTTACCAAATACTTCGTTAAATGTATTATCACTAATTACCATAGAAATCCCATAATATTTTGTAAGACTTTCAATTCTGGATGCGAGGTTAACTGTATCTGAAATAACAGTTCCTTCATAACGTAACTTCTCTCCAATGATACCAAGCATTATCTCCCCTGTATTAATACCGATACCTATCTTTATGGGACTATAACCTAAAGATGCCCTCTGATTATTATAAATTTTGATTTCTCTCTTCATTTCAACTCCAGCCTTTAATGCATCATGAGGAGAATGTGGGAAAAGAGCCATTATCCCATCACCTATATATTTATCTACATAACCATTGTTTTCCCTTACAATAGGTCCCATACGGTTAAGATATGAATTTAAAAAGTTGAAATTCTCTCTTGGGGTTAGTTTTTCTGAAAGCATTGTGAAATCTCTAATATCTACAAACATTACTGACATGGTTTTACTTACTTGATCACCAAGGGAAACATCTATTATACTCTTTTTATTTAAAAACATTATTATTTCTTTTGGAACAAAAAGAGAATTAGCTCTTACAAGACCATTTATATAATTTATATGATTTTTAAGTTCACTTGCCATTGTATTAAAAACTTTGCCTAAATCTTCAATTTCATCCTTACTTTTTATATTAACTTTTACATCATAATTTTTTTTAGTTATTTCTTTTGCCATTTTTTCAAGTTTACGAATAGAAAAAATTAATGGTAATGTAAAGCTAAAAAGAATGGCGTTGAAAATTAAAGCAAACATACCAATTATTTTTAACATATTTTGTTTAAATATTTTTTCTAATTCGCGTTGCAGAACAAATGCAGAAGATATTTCAAGAATTCCAACTAGTTTTGAATTTGAATCATAAATAGCTGAAACACCACTTATCCATTCTCCATTCTCATCAAAATATCTAATTGCAATTGGATTTCCATATTTAAGTACATCATAATATGATTCTTGCACATTATATGGATATAAAAAATCATACCCAAAAGTATCAATAATATAAAATCTATCGTTAACAACTTTATAGAGATAGACATCTAAATTTTGATTCCAATCATCTTTGTTAAAGTTTACTATAGAGTTCATTTGTTCTTTAAGTTTTTCATATGCCTCAGAATTAACATCATTTAATGAATTAATAGATTTCAACAACTCCCCATCAATCATTTTAGTTCCAAGCTGTGCAGCAAATTTATATTTCTCAAGTATCTGCTTTTGCTGATTTTTAAACATAATATTAAAAATATAATTTCCAGTAAAATAAATACTTACTATAATTAAAAAAGAGATAAAAAATACATACTTAGCAATAAATGGGATTCTTCTTTTCATTGTATCTTTGTAAATATTAATAATAAATATTAGAAATAAGACTAATATAGAGATAAATGCTAACCAAAGCAAAAATCTTTTAACTAAAACTATATTTGAATATTTGCCATTATTGAAAACTTTTTCTAATTTGCCATCAGGTGAAATTATTAGGATAGTATGATTCGTTCTATCAACAGTAGTAATATATCCTGAATTATTTATTGAAAAATAAGTTATAAGTGGATGCTTGTATTTATATCCTTGAAGGTCTGATAATTTAAATATTGGTAAAATCGAATATTTGTTTTCATTCGGAGTAACCTGTATAATTTGCTGACTAAAAATTTCATTAAAAACAAGTCTTCCTTCTTTATCTATATTGAGTGGAAAAGGATTAATTCCAGAAAACTTATCTGACATAGTTTCAATTTTTATAGATCTGCTTTTTAATTTATCATCAAAAAAATTTATAACTTCATCAGCAAAAGTATAAAATATTGCCCCAGGTCTAGTTCCTGTTATATCCAATAATTCATTTTCAATTGGAATCGATACTCTTTTTTTTATTTGAACTTTCTCTTGAGTTGAACCTTTAGTGATTGGAATACTGTAAAGAGAAATCTGATCTGGACTATCAAAATAAAAGAAAAAAAGAAAACCATCTTTAATATTTAAACTTACGATACCATAATTTGCAGTATCAGCAAGTTTTTCACTCTCATTTTTATCAAATGTTTTTTCAAAAAGAGTTGCAACATACTTCCCTTTAGGATTATACTTTTGAATAGTTATTCGCTCTAAAAGACCGTCAAAAATATTAAAAAACTTAGTATAAATATATACAAAACCATCTTTATCAATTGCAGCTGTTGAAAAGGAATTCACTTCTTCTTTACCTATTTTCCCAGCTTCAAGTGTAAATATTACCTTTCCAGTTAAATCAAGTTTAACAAGACGACTGAATCCACTAGTATTTGAATCTAATATATAAACATAACCATCATCTCCATAAAATGATAAATAGGGATAATGAAAATCAAAAACAGTATCAAAAGGGTTTTTAAATGCATGTTCTTTGTTAGAATATATAAAAATTAAACAGATTACTATTCCAAAAATAAGAAAAAGGTACTTAAAAATTCTTTTTAAGATTTTTTTAATTATATTTTTTTTCATATTTATTTCCCTAAATATTGCTTTTTTAAATAAAATTTTTATTATATAAATCTCCCATATCAATTGAGTTTTCTTTATTAATAATATTTTTAATCCTTTATTAAAGATTAGTTTGCTACTTCATTAATTATTTTAAGTCATAGCAATTTTATTTTCAATAATTTCTTAAATTTTTTTTAATTTTTTTTTAAATCTTTTTTATTTAATATAATATTAAAGTTTTCAGAAGATAATGCTTGTATATACTATATAAACTAAGTAGACTAGTTGCACCTGATGCATTGTGAACATCTAAAACAGATTCTTAATAATTGATCTGGTTAGAAGTCCTCAGATTAAGAGAACTTAATTTTATAAATATTTTATTAAAAATTATTGAATTTTTATTGAAAAACTGTAAGATAATAAAGGATAAATGTTAGATGAAATGGTAAATAAATGAAGTTATACGAAAAACTGACCAAAATTATATAAACTATATAAAACAGCCTTCTGTGTTTAGAGAAAAAAAATTTACTAAGATTTATAAGATATTTCTATTGGTATTAAAACTGAAAGGCAAATTGGTTTTTTTAATTTTATTAGGATAAAATCAAATTATTATAAAAAAGTTAAAGAATTGCATTTTATAAAATACTCTAAACATATTAAACTTGGAGGAAAATATGGTAAACAATTCCAAAGAAAAAAATATCGAATCCTTGGAAATCAAGCTTTGGAAAGCCGCAGATAAATTGAGAAAAAATATTGATGCGGCGGAATATAAACATATAGTGTTGGGGCTTATTTTCCTGCGATATATTTCAGATGCCTTTGAAAATTTATACGAAAAGATAAGCAAACACAAAGGTGATTATGAATATGCTGATCCTGAAGATATTGAAGAATATAGAGCCGAAAATGTCTTTTATGTCCCACCCAAAGCAAGGTGGCAATATCTAAAGGAAAACGCCAAAAAACCTGAAATAGGGAAAATAATCGATGAGGCAATGGAGTTAATCGAAAAAGAAAACCCATCGCTAAAAGGAGTACTACCGAAGGTTTATGCCATAGGGAATATAGATCCCATTAGTCTTGGTGGATTGATTGATCTTTTTAGCAACATTGCTTTTGATCAGGTAAAGGAAAGAAGTGCTGATGTACTGGGGCATGTGTTTGAGTATTTTTTAGGTCAGTTTGCTTTGGCAGAAGGGAAAAATGGGGGGCAATTCTACACGCCAAGAAGCGTTGTCGAACTCTTAGTTGAAATGCTTGAGCCTTACAAAGGCAGGGTTTTTGACCCTTGCTGTGGTTCTGGGGGGATGTTTGTTCAATCTGAAAAATTTGTGCAGGAACATCAGGGAAGAATTAATGATATTTCCATCTATGGTCAGGAAAGCAACCAAACAACCTGGCGACTTTGTAAAATGAACCTTGCCATTAGAGGGATCGATGCATCACAAGTCAAGTGGAATCGCGAAGGTTCCTTTTCGAACGATGCTCACAAAGACTTAAAAGCCGATTTTGTTATTGCCAATCCACCCTTTAACGATAGCGATTGGAGCGGAGAGTTGCTCAGAAAAGATGTTCGTTGGCAATATGGCGTACCGCCAACAGGAAACGCAAACTATGCTTGGATCCAGCACTTTATTCATCACTTAAATAACAAAGGAAAGGCGGGGTTTGTTCTTTCTAAAGGTTCTTTAACTTGTAAAACAAAAGAAGAATATGAGATTAGAAAAAACTTGATAGAGGCTGATTTGTTAGAATGTATAGTAAATTTGCCTGCTAAATTATTTTTAAATACTGGCATTCCTGCTTGTTTGTGGTTTATCAACAAAGATAAGAAAAGAAAAGGTCAGATTCTTTTTATTGACGCCCGCGATATGGGAGAGCTTATAAACAGAAGAACAAGGGTTTTAAGACATGAAGATATAAGAAAGATTGCAGATACTTACCACGAATGGCAAAAGGGTAGCGATAGAAATTATCAAGATATAGCGGGATTTTGCAAGTCTGCAAGCTTAGAAGAAGTAAAGAACTTAGATTATGTCTTAACCCCCGGTAGGTATGTTGGGCTTCCTGACGAAGAGGATGATTTTGATTTTGAACAACGATTTACCCAGCTAAAAGCTGAGTTTATGGAGCAGTTGAAAGAAGAAGAAAGGTTAAATAAACTTATTCTTGAAAATCTAGAAAAAATAGATATGGACAATAAACAATGAGGATGATATTGAAGGAAATATTGTTATTAGTATATAGGATATAACGAATATAATTTACAATATTCGAGGCAATCGAGTTATGCTTATAAGTGATTTGGCAAAACTTTATGGAGTTGGAGTCAATGAAGATAGTTTCCATATGACTTTACTGAATAATGCCTTATTATTCGATTTATATGCAGAAAAATTGAATTTCAATATTTTTAACAGATAGTGTTAAAAATTTATTGACTTATTATTTTAAGGAGTTATATTTCATATGGTTATAATTGTAGTTAATAAAAAATTAAAAAAGATATTAGAAGATAAAAATGAGATAATAAAAAAATATGGACTTAAAATGGCTGGTAAAATTATGCAGAGAATTGATGATATGAAATTTGCTGAAGATTTAGAAATCCTTATGAAGTTACCAGGGAATCATCATCCTTTAAAAGGAGATAGAAAAGGTCAATTTGTATGTGATCTAGTACAACCATATAGGCTTATATATAAACCTGGGAATGATCCTTTACCTATAAACGATGATGGTATGTTGATATATTCAGAAATTACCTTAATTGAAATCTTAGAGATTGTAAATTATCATCAAGGAGTACAAAAATGACTAAGAAATATAAATTAGAAACAAATTATGCTATACATCCAGGGGTTACACTTAGAGAAAAATTAGAAGAATTACAAATAACACCAAAAGAGTTTGCTATTAGAACTGGTAAACCTATCAAAACTATTTCTAATGTATTAAATGGAAAAAGTTCTATTACTCCCGAAATGGCTGTCCAATTTGAAAAGGTGTTAAACATTCCGGCAAGTTTTTGGATGGCAAAGCAGGCTAATTATTATGAGTATGTGGCAAGGGAAAAAGAAAAGGAAGAACTAACTGAATCTATAGAGTGGAGTAAAAAATTCCCTTATAACGACCTCTCAAAATTAGGATATGTAGCTTTTACAAAAGATGCAAAAGAAAAAGCTGAAAATTTATTATCTTTTTTTAATATATCAAAATCAAAAGCATGGGAAGAAATATATATTAATCAGCAGGTGCCCGTATTTTTTAGAATTTCTCTTAAAAAGTCTAAAAACCCGCATTCGTTATCTGCTTTTTTAAGAATTGGAGAAATTGAAGCTTCAAAAATAGATGCACCTCCCTTTAAAAAAGCAAAATTAAAAGAGATACTGAAGAATTTAAAAGACATAATGTACAAAGAAAGCGAGAATTTTTTAGAAGAAATTAAAGAATATTCTCTTTCTGCTGGAGTAAAAATTATTTTTACACCGGGATTACCAAATACAGCAATCAATGGTGTTGTAAGATGGCTAAATGATAACCCTGTTATACAGATAACAGATAGATTTAAAAGATACGATATTTTTTGGTTTTCTCTTTTTCATGAATTTGGTCATATTTTTTTGCATAGTAATAAAAAAAATATATTTCTTGAAGAAATAGAAAATACTAAAAGTAAGCCTAAAGAAGAAGTTGAAGCTGAAGCCGATAAATTTGCTGAAGAGTTTCTTTTATCACATGAAAATTATAACAAGATAATTGATGAATTATATTCACTTCCTGACAAAAACCCATCAAAGATTTTAAACATAATAAAGGATTATGCTAAGCTTTTTAATACTCATAAAGACATAATTATAGGTAGAATTTTATTTCATGATAAAAGCTTGTATAAATATGGTTTTTTACAAAATGAATTTAAAAAGATTGATTTCGAAAAGTTATTAAAAACACAGAGAGAAAACAATGAGTGATAAATTCCCAAAAGGCTGGAAATGGGTGAAGCTGGTAGAGGTGGTAGAATATGACATTTCAACAATCAAACAAGAAAGATTAAGCAAATTAATTTTTGAAAATTTGGCAAAAATAGATATGTCAAACTCAGAGGACGATAATGAAAATTGAAGAGATTATAAAACAACCGGAAGGAAGAAGACTAGAGTTTAAAGAAACCATTCCTTCAAATTCGGATTTATGCAAGACAGTTGTTGCCTTTGCCAATGATGCAGGGGGAGAACTATTCATAGGGATTAAAAATCAGCCAAGAGATGTTATAGGTGTCCCAGAAGAACAACTGTTGAAAATAGAGGAAAAGATAAGCAACATAATTCATGACAATTGCTATCCATTAATTTTACCTGAAATCTTTTTTGTTAACTATGAAGGAAAACATATTGTAGTTGTAAAAGTTTTCAAAGGAAGCAATCCGCCATATTACCTTAAAAGCAAAGGAAGGGAAGATGGAACTTACATAAGAGCTGGATCTAACAATAGACTTGCAAATAAAGAAGTCAATGAAGAACTTGAAAGGCAAAGATTAAACATTTCTTTTGATTCTCTGCCTGTTTATTCAAAAGAACTACACGAGGTAGATATATCCCTTTTTATAAAACAATGGGAAGAGACTACAGGTGAACATATCAATAATAATATATTAAAAAAGTTAAATTTGGTTGTTGAAGAAAGAGGAAAGGAATTTCCTACAAATGCTCTTGTTTTACTGTCAAATGATGAGATAAGAGAAAAGCTTTTCCCCTTTGCGAAAGTAGAATGTGCAAGATTTAAAGGCACTGTTCCGGGAGATTTTATAGACCAAAAGACCATTGACGAACCCCTAACTTTTCAAGCAAATGAAGCTTACAGTTTTATTTTACGCCACATATCAAAGGGTTCTACATATGAAGGAGTATATCGCAAGGATCGTTGGGAGTATCCGGTTGTAGCAATCCGCGAAGTGATTAGAAATGCAGTTATCCATAGAGACTATTCTTTAAAAGGACAGGATATAAAATTAGCTGCGTTTGATGACAAGATTGAGATAACAAGTCCGGGTAAGCTTATGCCTACCATCGATTTTAATGATATGGAAGCAGGACAATCTGATATAAGAAATAAAACCCTTGCTCCTGTTTTTAAAAAACTTGGAATTATAGAACAGTGGGGAAATGGTCTGCGCCTTATTGCTGAAGAATTAAGAAAATATCCTGAAATAAAAATGGAATGGAGCGAACCAGGCTTTGCTTTTAGGGTAAGTTTTAAGAAAGTAAATTACATAAATGGGAAGCTTATCTTAGATAAAGAAACTAATTACGAACAATTGGGAACAATTGCGAACGATTATGAACAATTACGAACGATTACGAATGATTATGAACGATTAGACGAAAATGAAAGAGAGATATTACTTTATTTATTAGATAATAAAAAAATTTCAAGAAAAATAGCCGCGACATTATTAAAATTCCAAAGCACAAAAACTTATGAAGTGTTAAATGCTATGGTAGATAAAGGATTACTAATTAGAAAAGGAGAAGGCAGAAGTACTTATTATATACTAAAGAATGGAGAAAACCATGAATGAAATACTACCAAAAGGCTGGAAGTGGGTAAAGTTGGGGGACGAAATAGAAATAATAGACGGTGATACACCTAAAACTAATAAATTAGAATATTGGAACTGAAATATTCCATGGCTTACAATTATGGATTTTAATAATGTTATTAAGTATGTTTATGAAGCTCAAAAAACAATAATTGAATTAGGATTGAGAGAGAACAGTACAAAACTTCTAAAACTCCAGGCAATATTATAATTTCGGCAATAGGAACGATAGGTGCAATAGCTGTTGTGTGGCTCAAACTTAAAATTTAACATATATTTCATAAAATGAAACTTAATATTTTTAATAAATTTTTTAAGCATAAATTTTATCCTTACTTAAATTATATTTTATTA
>CAZOPR010000016.1:8964-18579 GCA_964581895.1 uncultured Brachyspira sp. | reverse complement strand
TTTATCAATACCTGTGCTGGAACATTTGAGTTTATAGTAACAGAATATAGTTGAGGATTTAATGTGAAGTTAAATACCTGATTTGGAGCGGATACAGTTATCGTTTGAGTCAAGCTTGAATATCCGCCTTGTAAAGGATTTAATGTTATTGTATATGTTCCAGCTGCAAGATTTATTGTCAAAGGAGTATTTCCAGCAGGATTATTGTTTATCAATACCTGTGCTGGAATATTTGAATTTATTGTAACTGAATATAGTTGCGGTTGAGGCTGAATAAACTTAAAATTAAGTTCAAGAACCTGTCCTTTACTAAGATTAATCTTTTCAGTTTTTGGAGCATAAGATTTATCCGTAGGTTCAGCTTTTATCTCATAGGTACCAGGATACATTTGCACATCAAGTGGAGTCATACCAATTCTAATATTATTTGAATATATGTAACAGGGGATATCAGCTTTAACGATAAGTCTTGCCTTGCTGTTTGAAGTTGTAGTTGTGGTGGTTGTTGTTGTATTGGTTGTCCCAACAGGTTGTAAAGTAAAACTAAATTCTTTTGGGCCTGTTGTCGAAACTGTTATAACTGTCTCAAATGTTTGATAACCATTTGCCATTAATTTCAAAGGATATTTTCCTATACCAATCTTTAATGTCAAAGGTGTATCACCCTTGTAAATATTACCAATATATACCTGAGCCTTAACATTTGCCTTAATGGTTATTGTAACATTTGTTATCTGAGCTGAAGCAGTTATTTGACAGGCAAAAAGAACTGTCACCAACAAAATAAAGAAAAATAAAAAAGTAATTTGTTTAAAATATTTTTTAAACATATAAATTTCCTCCAAAATTTTTTTGCATATCTGATTTATATATTAACACAATATTTTTTTTTATCTACTTTTATTTAATTTTTCAGTTTTACTTTGAACTTTATTCTAATTGTTGTATACTATTTTCGAAGTGGAAGGTTAAATGAAAAAGAAAAGCATATTTTTAGTTTTTTTTATCATTTTTTTAATACTTTTACTTTTACCATTAAAACCTTTTTCTTTCGCTCAGGAAAACCCGAACCAGCCTGTTTACACTATCGAAGATATTAATTCCCTTGCAGCATTTAAGTCTGGTATGATAAACTACAACAATGCTTTATACCAGAAAGCTATCTTTTACTTTAAGAAATCCCTTTCTTATAAGTCTAAAAATTTTTTAGCAAGATATATGCTTGGTTTTAGTTACTATAAAAGTGGCTTTTTACAAAATGCTCTTTTTGAATGGGAAACATTAAAATCATTTGGATTTAATGATAATTTGTTTTTGAATATGCTTGAAAGTATATATTTTCAGGAAGGAAATTTCCTTGGAAAAATTTTAGCTAAAAATTTTACACTATATCAACAGATGAATGGTATTACTTTATCAAAAAATTTCTTTTTATGGCCTCTTGGAATGGATATTGATTATCAAAATAGAATCTTTTTAACAGGACATAGATCCAACAATGTATTACTTGTAAGAAATGGGAAGGTTGACAAATCTCTTACCCCTTTTGGAGTATCACTTGGCTATCCTTTTGATATTGCTTTTGATAAAAGATCAGATTTTATATATGTTTCAGACTATAAAAATAATATTATTTATAAACTTACTTATGATGGAAAGATAATCAAAAAAATTGGAAAGGATTTTACAAACGAGCAAAAATTAAATGGACCTGCTGGTATTTGCACAGATTTAGCTGGCAATATTTATGTTGTAGATCAAGGGAACAATAGGATTGTTAAAATCAATAGTAAAGATGAGTTTGTTTTTTCCTTTGGAAATATAGGAAAGGAGATTTCTGAATTTTATAAACCTGTCGATATAGTCTATATTCCTGAAAAAAGAGAGTTGATAGTTTCAAATAGCTACAACAACAGATTGGATATCTTTGACCAATGGGGAAATTATAAAGATTCAATTGAATCGCCAGAAATTGTAGAACCAAGAGGTTTGTTTTACCCTGGAAATGATTACCTTTATATTGTTACTAAAGAAAAGATAATTGCTTATGATTTCAATACAGAATCTATTCAAACAATATCTTTAGGCTCAGCTGAGCTTTATGAACCTTACTTTTGCCTTTTAGATAAAAATAATAATCTTGTTGTTACCGAACCTTACAAACAAAGAATAGATTTTTTTATTCCTCAGGATGAATTGTATCTCAACCTTGATGTTAAACTTGAAAGGTTAGATATAAGAAATTATCCATTAATAATAGCATATATATCTGTTAAAGATCAATTTGGCAGAACAGTTTATGGTCTTTCAGATGAAAATTTTACTTTTAATGAAAATGAATCCACAATCAAAAGACTGAACTCTGATTATTCTTATATAATAAATGATTACCCTATGATTAACCTTATAGTAGATACAAAGAATTCAATGTATAATTATAGGGATAAGGTAAATGAAATAATTGAAAAAATATTTTCAATAGATAAATCCATAGGTTATTCTTATTTTTTAACTTCAAATTATGAACAGGTAAAATCTATAAAAAATGATATTTTGGAACTTAAAGAAGCAATCTCATCTAAAAATACATATAAAGATACTACTTTTTTCGATCAAGTTTTCTATTCAGCTGTATCTTCCTTTACACAGAAATTTGTCAAAGGTGGGATAATACTTTTCACCGATGGAGAATTTACCAACTCCTCATTTTCAATTCATTCTCAAAATGATATTATAAATTATGCAAAAAACAATTATATACCTGTTTACATTTTTTATTTTGGTAGTGGAAATGGTAAAACATTCTTAAAAGAGCTTGCAGTTAAAACAAATGGTTACTTTTTCGAGGATGAAGAGTTGTTTTATCCAGATCTTGCCATAAAGCTTTTTAAGAATTATCAATCGCCTTTATATATTGTCTACTATAAGACTCCATATCCTTACATACCTGATTTTTATAGACAGGTTTTTATAACAGTTCAATACAACGGAAGAGTTGGCAAGAATTGGCTTGGATATTATATGCCTGAAGAATAAAACTATAAATTTTTTTGATCCATCCTTAAAGTTGAAGAATATATAAGATCAACAAGAGGTTTTAATCCATTTTTTGTCAGTTGTTTACTATACTCTTCATATAACATATCTTTGAATACTTCCTCTGTAAAACCACCATAAAGAGGATTTTCATCTTCATGAAGACTATTTCTAAGCTCTTTTAACAGCATCTGTGTAAAAAGACTTGCAAACTCTTCTGCTACTTCTCTTCTTTTTAAGTCTTTTTTTTCTAAATTTTCAACTTCTTCCACCTTGATTTGAGTCTTAGATAAGTCTGTTTTTAATTTAATATAATTACTATCAATATTCATATGTAACTGCCTTAATTAAATTTTTATATTATTTTTTATATTTTTTATATTTTGATTTATTTATCTCTTATTCTTATTTTCGTCTTGTTAGAAAAATTTGAAATAATATTTGTAAATTTTAAATATTGTTCTATATTATTAGCATGGAATCAGCTCTTAGTTTTTTTAAGATTGAACCCAGTACAATGACTGCCATAATTTTTACCATTGCAATTTTAGTTTTCCTTTTTATTTTTTTCTTTGTAATATTAGCATATGCCAGGAAAATTTTATCATCAAGGAAAGAAGAAGAGTTTGCCTATATTGAGGAAACTTTAAAAAATAAAAAAGTTGATGAAACCTCAATCCGTCATTTTATATCTATATTAAAAGAGAAAAAAGTGGAACATCCTCAGGATCTTTTTCTTTCACCATTAAAACTGAAAAATTTTATAATTGAAGCTGCACTTGAACATTTTTATCAGAAAAATGTTGAACCTCATAAATCTATTTTAAGTTCTTTATTTAAGATATTAAACTATTCTTTAATCCCTTATAAAGGCAAGTCAGCGATAAGCAATACTTATGACTTAAAAGCTGGGCAAAATATTGTCATTGAATACAAAAAGAATTTTTTTCGTTCGAAGGTTCTTGACTGCACAGATAGTTATATTTTAGTACAAAAAGTTCTTTTAGATGAAAGGTCAAACGAGATTTTCGCAGATGAGGAAATATCTGTTTACTTTTATGTTCCTGATGATGCTGGTTATATGTTTCAGTCACAAATAAAAAGAGATATTGAAAATCCTAAGATGAAAGCCTTTATGATTTCTCACTCTGAAAAGGTATACAGAATTCAGAAAAGAAAATTTTTCAGAAAAGAATGTGTTATTCCTGTAAGTCTTCTCATGCTTATTTTTGATGAAAAAACTAAAAAATTTTCTAAAACCAACCAGAAGGTTGTCGGCTCTATTATCAATCTTTCTGCTGGCGGTGCATTGATAGAGATTCCAGATTTAGCAAATATTTTCGATATCTATCCTGGGGCTTACTTTTTACTTGAAGGAACAATTGGTGAAGATTCCATTAAAATTTTGGCTTCTGTTGTTGCTATGCAAGCCGACAAAAACTTGATTCATACTAATTTCCACAAATTCCTTGAAGATTCATATATAGTAGTCAATAGTTTTATCTTTTTTACAGATTATGTAAGCCCGTCATTAAATAGTGAACTTAACAAATAAAAAAACAGAAAATTTTATTAAAATTTGAAAAATATATTTTATATATGACTTTTATTAAAGATTCAATTAGATGATTAATAAAATTTACAGATTCAAAAATAAAAAAGATTTAACAATTCTATTTATTGATAATTCTGACAATTTTCTATCTTTTATCTTAAAAAAAGTTAAAAATATCTTCGATTTTGTAAAGGCAGTTTTTATTATTGATGAAAGCTTTTTGGATAAAGAAGAATATAAAGATTTTTTCAAACCTTTTGCTGATGAAAAAAGAAACAAAAATATATCCATAGAATACTTAAAGATTTGCGAGAAAGAAAAAGATTTTTCTTATCTTGAAAATATCTTTTCGATTTTTTTAAGAAATAATATTGATAGAAATTCTTTTATTATAATAGTTGGAGGTGGAGCCTTTTCAGATTTAATAGCTTTCGCAGCTTCTATTTATAAACGAAAAGTTCCTTTTTGTATAGTCCCTACAACATTTCTTTCTATGATAGATGCTGGCTTTGGAGGAAAAAATGCGGTAAATTTTATGGGTGTAAAAAACCTTTTAGGAACAGTTAATCAACCTCTTGCTATTTTTATAAACCCTGAATTTTTAAAAACTCTAAGTTTTATAGATTTTTTTTCTGGCTTTGCAGAATTTATAAAATACCTTCTACTAAATAGATCTTTATATAATAAATTTATTGTTAGATTTTCTAAATTATCTAAATCTTTTAATTCTTCAAATCATTCAAAATCTATAAACCATAAAGATTTTAATCTTTTATATGATACTTTTTCTTATGATGAATTAAAAGATTTTTTTATACAAAATCCAGAATTTTTACTTTATGCTATAAACACGAAATATCATTTTATAAAAGATGATATTTATGATTTCAATAAAAGACATAGCCTAAATTTAGGTCACACTATCTCTCATCCATTAGAAATCACTTTCCAACTAAATCATGGCATTGCCCTTTATATAGGAATCATTTTGGAACTTCAAATAATTTGTAAAATTTGTAGAAATACTGAAAATACCTTAAAAAAGGCCAACTTTTTATATGAAAAATTTGGCCTTCCAAAAAATATCAAAGATGCAATAATGATAGAAAAAAATATCACTTATGAAAAATGGCTTTTAATAAATGGATTAGATGTTAAAAAGGTTATTGAAAAGATTTTTTTTGCAATCTCGCAGGATAAAAAAAATAAAAATAACTTTTACAATATACCTATTATATTAAACAATAATAAAATTAGGATTCAGAAGATTCCTTTTGAAATTTTTGATAATCAACTTAATTTAATCTTAAATCAGATGTTAAGTTAATATAGTGATTCAGTTATAATAAAAATTAAAAAAAATTAAATTTGTAAAAATTTATAGATCAAAAATTTGAAACTCAAAAATAAAAAAAAACAATATTAATAAAATGAGATTAATAAATAAAATGAGATTAATAAAAATACAAAGATCAAATTTAAGTGGCTCGATAAATATTCCTTGTTCAAAAAGTGTCGCAGCAAGGTATCTTTTTTCATCAATTTTTAGTGAAAAAAATATTAAAATTTCTGGATTTGGCTTTAATGAAGATATCGCCTCTTATTTTGATCTTGTAAAAAAAATAAAACCATATTCAAAAATAGAGTTTTTTAAGGATAATAATTTTTCTAACAAATATAATTTTTATAATAAAAACAACTTCTCTAACAATAATAATTTTCCCGACAACAACAACTTTTTAATAGAAATAGATAAAAATCTCAATAGTCTTTTACTTAAAAAAGATAAGAAAAATTGCCTTTTATTTGATTGTAAGGATTCTGGCTTTTGTTTAAGAGCAGCGGCGGTGATACTTTCTTTTTTCCCAGCGAAATCATTTATTACTGGCTCAAGCCAGCTTTTATCAAGACCACATAATATGCTATATCAAACAATAAGGCAGGGAAAAGGAAAAATCTGGTTTTCAAAAAAAGATAAAGGCTTTTTTATTGAAGGTCCCATTTTACCTTCAAAATTTAAGCTAAATACAGATATATCTTCACAGCATATTAGCGGATTATTTATGACTCTTCCTTTTTTGAAAGAAGATTCAGTGGTATTTTTGAAAAACTATGAAAGTAGCCCTTTCGTATATCTAACCCTTGATATTTTGAAAAAGGCAAATATTAAGATTGAAAAAGTGGAAAAAAGCAAGATTGAGAAACTACTTTACCCAAGCTTCAATGAAAAGTATATAGTTAAAGGTAACTCAAAAATAGATTTTAGTAATAATCCTAATGCTATAATAATCGAGGCAGATTGGTCATCTGCATCATATTTTATGGTTGCCGCAGCAATTGGAGGAGAAATTTTATTCAATAACTTAAATATAGATTCAAAGCAACCAGATGCAGCGATACTTGAAGTGCTAAAAATGGCAGGAGCAGATATTACAGTTGAAAGATCTTTTTCTTCAAAAGAAGAAGATAAGATTTTGATAAAAAGAAACCAGTTAAAACCATTTTATTTTGACATATCAAACTGTCCTGATATTTTCCCTTCTATTGCTATTTTAGCAACTTTCTGTGAAGGAAAATCAAAGATTTTCGGAATAAAAAGATTAAAATATAAAGAGTCAGATAGATTAAAATCTATTATTGAAAATTTTAAACTGGCTCAAATAAGATTTGAGGTTGAAAAAGATTGCCTGATAATTTTTGGAAATCCAGATTATATTGAAAAAAAAGAAAGTAATGATTCTATCATTCTATCGAGTTTTGGCGATCACAGGATTTTTATGGCTTTTTCTATCTTTGGCTCTTTTTTTTATAAAAATATCAAGATTTTAGATAACTATTCCTATAAAAAATCTTATAATAATTTCATAAAAGATTTTATATCATTGGGTGGAAAAGTAGAGGAAGAAGATGAATAGTTTTGGAAGAATTTTTAAACTTACAATATTTGGTGAATCTCACGGTGAATTTATCGGTATAAACATCGATGGAGTAAAACCAGGGCTTGATTTATCAGCAAAAGATTTCAAGCAGGATCTTGCATTAAGAAGACCCAGAGAAAAATGGACTACCAAAAGAAAGGAAGAAGATGAAGTTAATATAATATCTGGTTTATTCAATGGAAAAACAACTGGTGCACCATTAACCCTCTTGATAAAAAATAGTGATGTAAATAGCCATTTTTACGAGGAAAACAAGTTTAATCCAAGACCTTCTCACGCTGATTTTGTAGCTAAAATAAAATACAAAGGATACAATGATTATAGAGGAGGTGGAATCTTTTCTGGAAGGCTTACAGCCGCTTTGGTAGTTGCAGGAACTATCGCAAAAAAGATTATTAGAAATATTTTTCCAAGAATCTTAATAAAATCAGAAGTCATAGAAGTTGCAGGCTTCCCTTATCCTTCAGAAGATGCCTTACTTGCCCTAAAGCAAGCCTATGATGAGCAAGACTCCCTTGGTGGTATAGTAAAAACCGAGATCAAAAATTGCCCTGCTGGACTTGGTGAGCCTTTTTTCGATAGTTTTGAATCCAATCTTTCTCATCTTCTTTTTTCGATACCAGGTCTTAAAGCAGTCTCATTTGGTAGTGGGATAGAATCTTCCAAAATGAAAGGCTCAATCTTTAATGATATCTATATAAATAAAGATGGAAAAACATTAACAAACAATACTGGCGGCATAAATGGCGGGATAACAAATGGTAATGAGATTTTTTTTACCAGCTACTTTCGACCAGCCTCCAGCATAAAAAAAAGTCAACAGACCATTAACATAAAAACAAACGAAAAAGTTGAAATTTCTTTCAATGGAAGATATGATATTTGCTATGTATTAAGAACTCCAATTATCGTGCAAGCAGTCACATCAATAGTTTTACTTGATTTTATTTATATAAATAATTCTTTTCTCTATTAACAAAAATGCGGAAAGGCAAAACCTTTCCGCATTTTTTGTTAATAATAATTTAATAAAGCAAATTTTTAATAGTTTTACTAAATTTTTAGTAAACCTCAATAGAGTAGATTGTAACATCCCATGTCCAACCATTACACCAGATACTTAATGCAGTAATTTGCTGATCAAGTGGTATAGTAGTTCCATTTAATGCTGTAGTTGGTAAAGTAAATTCATACTCTAAATTAGTTTGAGTTTGTAATCCCCCAAAACCATATCCCCCATCCTTAATAAGAGTGTTAGTAGTAAATGCAGCTATAGTATAATCCGAACCACCTGATATTATATTAATTTTAACTGGTGCTTCAAAATATGGGGAAACACAACTTCCACCAGCAAAACTATCTATTCTAAACTTTATTTTAATAGTTTTACCAGAACCTGTTTTGAAATCACTTAGTGAACTTGTATCTTGAGTCATCCCCATTGCTGAACCATTAGAATTTGGATTAGTAGTATACATTTTTACAGAACCTGAAGAAATATCTATTTTAGGATAATCTTCTTCTGGAACCCATATAAAAAATGTCCAATATGGTAAAAAGTCGCCGTCATTTGGTTGGTTAAGATATATTCCAACAATATAACCATCACTATAAGTTATATCATTATCAAACCATCCTGAATCGGTAAAATATCCATTTAATAGTAAATTTGATGAACCAGGGGAATAATTAATTGTTACATATTTAGGTTCACTTGCATTGTTTCGTAAATCATAACCAATAACTTCTATAGTATATTGTCCAGAAGATAATGAAGATAGATCTAGTATAATATCAAAATAGTAAACATTGTAAATATTACTTGTTGTATTTGTAATTGCAGGATATCCTTGTACTATAGCTGTAATATGAGATTTGTCTTCATCTGCATCGGTTATAGTTCCACTTATTGTAAGAGAAGAATTAGTTATTATAGCACCTTCTGTTGGACTTGTTATTGTTACAACTGGTGCAGAACCACCACCGCCACCACCATTATAGGTAAAACTAATAGAAATTGTATCACTTATATTGTTGTTAGCATCATAACCTTGAGCACATATTATATGTGTGCCGCTTGTTAGA
>CAZOPR010000016.1:0-8864 GCA_964581895.1 uncultured Brachyspira sp. | reverse complement strand
CCATCTAAATCGTTAATTGTTCCTGTAACCGTAATGGCTGTATCACTTATTGTTGTCCCGTTGGCAGGATATGTTATTGTTACAACAGGTGCAGAACCACCACCGCCACCACCATTATAGGTAAAATTAACAGCTACTGTATCACTTACATTGTTGTTAGCATCATAACCTTGAGCACATATTATATGTGTGCCGCTTGTTAGACTTGTCAAATCTAGGTTTACTGAAAATTGCCCTGAACTAACATCATAATCCCATCCAGAAAGAACTGTATCAGTTATCCATACTTTAACCTTAGTAGCATCTCCATCTAAATCGTTAATTGTTCCTGTAACCGTAATGGCTGTATCACTTATTGTTGCCCCGTCGGCAGGATATGTTATATTAACAGTTGGTTTATTTCCAAATATCAAAGTACAAAGTTGCATTGAAAAAAGAAAGATGGCAGATATAATTATCAATGCAATAATTAACTTTTTTTTCATAATTATTTCCTCCAATTTTTATCTTATGCTTTTATAATAGCATATATTTTTATGATTTCAACTATTATTGTAAATTTTTTTTTATATTTTTATATTTTTATATTTAATAATATTAATATTTTTGTCATACTTTACCTAATTTTTTTAAAAATAAACAATATTTTTATAAAAAAATTTTTTGACTAGATTATTAATCTGTCTAAATCAAGTCCAGCCTTAAAATTTCCGATATGAAAGATATGAAAAAATATTTATTTAAATCCTTAAATTTTTTAATTTTTTTATTTATTTCCTTTTTATCACTTTTACCCTTTTTCCTTTTTTCCATGACTTTCTTAGTCTTTTTTCAACCAAAAATCTTAAATGCACAAACCTTTGATTATTCTATTTCGATTTTTTCAATGTACAGAACATGTGAGATGATTGAAATAACTGGAAATGAAGATCAATTTGATATTATCTTAAAGCTATCAGCAAGCTTTATGAATTATTTTTCATCTACTTGGTCATTAAAATCAACTATAGACATAGATTTTCGTCTTCCTTGCTCTGACAAGGCAAGATTTTATGAATATTTTGCACCTAACCTTATTGAACCAAATATCATAAATTTTACCTTTTCAAATTCCAATATTCATTTTATCTTCGAATATAATCAAAATCTTGCATTAAATTATCATTTTGAAAATTTTTATCCCTCGGTAATCCAAAAATTGCCATCCTATCCACTGGATAGCTCATATTATGGTGTTATAGACACATCATATGATTATACTAAACAACTTCCATATCCAGCTTTTATTATTGGCCCAAGACAGCTTCCTATCTACTATGTAAATGCCATTTATCTTACAGATATCCAGTTTTATTTTAAGTGGCTCATAAATTATTTTTATTTAATAATTGGTGTTTCTAATGGAGAAGAAGGACTTGATGCAAACTCTTCAAAGTCTTTTATAAGCAAATTGGGTTTTCAAAACTCTAAAATTTTGTTTTCTTTATCCATAAATCTTGGGGAAAGAGGCTCTGTTCCTATAAAAATCTATAGTCAATTTTTTACCTTTTATTTTGAATATTTTAATAAAAACTTTAATTTTGCAATTGAAGGGGTTTTTAATCTTCATGGGATAAGAGACCCAAGACTAAACCCTTATATAGAAAGCGATTCAATCGATATATCAATTTTTAATTATGGTCCTGGTTTATTTATTCCAGATGATCTTCCAAATTTAATAGATGAAGTTGGAAGTAATGGAAAAATGCCTCCTCTTTTTGCAGCAGGTGGTTTTTTTTATTTATCATATAAATTTTATCTTTCAGAAATAGATTTTTTCAAAATATTTTTTCACTATTCCCTTTATGACCCAAATATTATGAATGAAACATATTTAATATATAAATTAAAACATCGAATAGTTTTTGGAATAATTTATAATACTCGTTACTTTTCTCTACTTTTAGGAGCTAACTTTAATTATGATCTTGTTTACTTAAATATCCCACAGTTTTATGAGGCAGAAAATAGAATTTTTCATAAAATTCAAAATTATGATTTGCTCTTTTGCGTTTTTGTTAATATTTAAGCTTGCTAATATTTAAGCTTGCTAATATTTAAGCCTGTTAATATTTAAACTTCTTTATATTTAAATTTGCAAGTATCTAAAATTGCTTTTCCAATTTTTTAAGAGATAATTAATTTGCAAAACAAATCTATGAAAAATGAATTTATGAAAAAAAATCTATTATGAAAAACAAATCTATATAAATAGAATTTATGTTAAGAAAATTTAATGTTTAAAAAAAATTGCAACATAAAAACAGAAAAAAGGGGAGGTAAATTTGTCTAACAAAAAGTTATTTAAAAATAATTCAATTAAGATGAATTCTTTAATCAAATCTCATTTACAAGAAATTTTTTTAGCATTTCTTTCTTTTTTTATTTTTTCATTTTTTATTTTATCACTTTTCCTTTTTTATTTTTCTGCCAATCTATATGGTAATAATTATCAATCAAGCAATGAAGAAAGAATTCTTTTTTTCAGTTCAGCGATAACTATTTTAGAAAATGGTCAAATCAATATACATGAAACTATTGTTGTTGAATGCTTAAACTTAGAAATAAAACATGGGATATATAGGGATCTTCCTTTATATGAAAATACAAAATCCTTTTTTCCAAAACCACTTGGGCTGAAAATTATAGAAGGAAGACTTGACACAAATCCAGCCATTTTTAAAAAAGAAAAGAAAAATGGATACCTACGAATCTATTTAGGCGACCCAGATACCTATATTGAAAAAGGGATTCATACCTTTGAAATAATCTACTCTTATGATTCCATAATCAAAAGTTTAGAAGGCGAAGAACTTTTATATCTTAATATCACTGGAATTAACTGGAATTTCCCTATCTTAAAATCCACAGCTACCATAGTTTTCCCAAAAAATATAGTCTTAAATCCCCAATTTAGTTTCACAACAATAGAAGCATATACAGGTGCAATTGGAGAAACAAATAAGAATTATACATTTAATTATCTCAATACCGATGATACAAATAATACAAACAGCTCAAATAAAAAAAATGATACAAATACCGCAAATAAAACAAATACCGCAAACGCCTCTATAAAAGATTCAAAATTGGCAGACACATTGTTTTTTGAAACAACAGATATTTTACAAAAACAAGAGGGTTTTACAGTATTTATTAAATGGAAGACAGCTCTTTTTATCTTGCAACAAAATGAATCTGCTAACAAAGCTAACTATGCATTAAAACAGGTTGAATCTTTTTATAATTCAAATCCATCGGCATTTATTCTCTTTTTCGGGACAATAGTTATTTTTATCTATTATTTAATAGCCTGGGCAGCAGTTGGTCGAGATCCTAAAAAAATGAAACTTCCACCATCAACAAATATTATAGAGCAGCTTTCACCTGCTGCCATAAGATATATCTGGAAGATGGGTTTTGACAATCAATGTCTTTCAACTGCTATAATAAGTATGGCTTCCAAAGGATATTTAACTTTAGAATTTTTAAAAAATGGATTTAAGTTAAAAAAGTCAGAAAATGAAGTTAATTTATCAATAGATGAAAAGGAAATCTCAGATCTAATTTTTGACAATGAAAATAAAACTTATAGTTTTACTAAAGATAATTATATTAAAAACTTGATGGTTATCCAGACATTGAAAAGAAATTTAACTAAAAATTACAAAAACATCTATTTTGTAACAAACTCAATATATTATATAATAGGATTAATCGCCTCAATACTAATTTTTGCAATTTCTATGATTGGGGTAGTGGCTTCCTTTGAAGCAGGATTTTTATTGCTATGGCTTACTATATGGACTGGTGGAGTTTATGGTCTTATTTCATCATCAATAAATGCATGGAAAACAAGAAAAATTTCAGGGACATCAAATGCAGTTATTTTAACAATATTTAGTATACCATTTATTGCAGCAGAACTTATAGTCCTTACCTTTTTCTTAAGTATGACAGATTCAAAATTTCTTTTATTAAATCTGATATTCGCGGTTTTTTTAATAGTAATAAATATCATATATTTCAAACTACTAAAAAGACCAACAAAAGAAGGTGTGGCAATCTATGAAGAGATAGAAGCATTAAAAAGATTTTTGTTAGATATTCCTAAAGACTTACAGAATCAAAATAAAGAACTAAATCTTCAACTTGATATTGACAAACTTCTACCATATGCTCTTGCCCTAGATATGGAAAATGATTGGTTTTCAAGCATTTTAGAACCGTCATCCAATTCAGATTCTAACTATTATGGTTATACATATTATCACTCAGCTACTTTTGTTCCATGGTTACAAATAAACAATTCAAGCAATATCAAGAATTTTTCAGATATTAAAAGCTTCTTTTATTATTTGAATTCTTCTATAACAAGCAATAGTAGCAATTCTTCATCTTCCTCATCTTCATCATCAGGAGGGTCCTCTGGTGGTGGAAGTGGTGGAGGAGGCGGTGGAGGCTGGTAATACTGATTTTATAGTTTTTTTATCTTTACTTTCCTTATTTTATTTATCATTTTTTATTCATTTTTAACATCTTTCTCGTCTTTATTATCTTTATTATTTTCATTCTTACTTTCATTCTTATTTTCATTCTTATTTTTATTTTCATTTTTTGCTGCATTAAATTTTTCATTATACTTTTCAATAGATTTTTTAATAGACATCATTGCATCTTCTCTTCCCTTAATTTCTTTGACCGATGTTTTTGAGTGTTCAAGTTCCTTATAGACTTCAAAAAAGTGTGAAATCTCGTTTAAGATATGCTGAGGAATTGTAGAAATATCTCTAAAACCATTAAAGGTCGGATCTTTGAAAGGAATTGCAAGTATTTTTTCATCATATTCATTATTATCTATCATCTGGACAACACCTATAGGATAACACTCTACACTTACAAATGGATCTAAAACTTCTGAGCATAAAACCAATACATCTAGTGGATCACCATCATCAGCAAGAGTTTTAGGCATAAAACCATAATTCATCGGATAAACAGTTGAAGTATAAAGTATCCTATCGAGTCTCATTAATCCAGTTTCTTTATCATACTCATACTTCTTTTTACTACCTTTTGGAATCTCGATAACAACATAAAATCTGTCAATTGTGATTCTTCCTTCTGGATAATCATGCCATACATTTTTCATACCAAAATCCTTTTGCATTTTTTGTTTTATTAAATTTTTTATTCTTTTTTCATTTATTTTAATAATGGTTTTATTTTTTTATCTTTAAATTTAAAACAAAAAAAGCCTGGCAACGACCGACTTTTCCACAAGGTCTCCCTTGCAGTATCATAGGCGCTACCGTGCTTAACTTCTGAGTTCGGGATGGGATCAGGTGTTTCCACGGTGCTATGGTCACCAGGCTTGACTATTTTATTTGCACATGACTGGAATTACTGAAAAATCCAATCGGATGTGCAAAGAAAAGAAGGTAGATTCAAAGTATAAGGAAAACCAAAGAAGAAAGCCTTGGTATCAATACCAAGAAGAAAGGGGCAAGTCAAACGGTTTATTAGTATCGCTCGGCTGAATACATTACTGTACTTACACCTGCGACCTATCAACCAGGTAGTCTACCTGGAACCTTAAGGGATATCTAATCTTGGGGGAGGCTTCCCACTTAGATGCTTTCAGTGGTTATCCCTTCCGTGCATAGCTACCCAGCTGTGCCGTTGGCACGACAACTGGTGCACCAGAGGCACGTCCATTCCGGTCCTCTCGTACTAGGAACAGCTCCCCTCAAATATCCAGCGCCCACAGTAGATAGGGACCGAACTGTCTCACGACGTTCTGAACCCAGCTCACGTACCGCTTTAATTGGCGAACAGCCAAACCCTTGGGACCTTCTCCAGCCCCAGGATGCGATGAGCCGACATCGAGGTGCCAAACCCCGCCGTCGATGTGAACTCTTGGGCGGTATCAGCCTGTTATCCCCGGAGTACCTTTTGTCCGTTAAGCGATGGCTTTTCCATTCAAAAACCACCGGATCACTAAGACCGACTTTCGTCTCTGCTCGAGATGTCTCTCTCGCAGTCAAGCTCCCTTTTACCTTTACGCTCGTTCAGCTGATTTCTATACAGCTCGAGGGAACCTTCGTACACCTCCGTTACACTTTGGGAGGTGACCGCCCCAGTCAAACTGCCCGCCTGACACTGTCTAAAAGCTTTCACAGCTCTTGTTAGTATTCCGACACATTAAGGGTGGTATTTCAAGGTCGGCTCCACGCAAGCTGGCGCCCACGCTTCATAGCCTCCCACCTATCCTACACATAATGTGCCAGAATACAATGCCAGGTTACAGTAAAGGTTCACAGGGTCTTTCCGTCTAGCTGCGGGTAATCGGTATTTGCACCGATACTTCAATTTCACCAAGTCCCCTGTTGAGACAGCGCTCCAGTCGTTATACCATTCATGCAGGTCGGAACTTACCCGACAAGGAATTTCGCTACCTTAGGACTGTTATAGTTACAGCCGCCGTTTACCAGGGCTTCAGTCAAGAGCTTCATTGGGTTGCCCCAATTGACCCCCTCCTTTAACCTTCTGGCACCGGGCAGGTCTCAATCCCTATACGTCGACTTTGGTCTTCGCAGAGATCTGTGTTTTTGGTAAACAGTCGCCAGAGCCTCTTTTTTGCAACCCCTTTCAGCTTTGCTTTTCCTACATCACCTAATCAGGGCCACGCTTATCCCGAAGTTACACGTGCATTTTGCCGAGTTCCTTAACAGGGGTTCTCTTGTGCGCCTTTGGGTACTACCCTCGTCCACCTGTGTCGGTTTACGGTACGGGCAATAAATAACCTCCCTTAGCAGCTATTTCTCGGCAGTACAGCTCCACCAAGTTCCCATGCATCGCTGCACAGTCCCCGTCCTTCATCAGGGATTTACTGCACAAGGATTTTCCTCATGCAACCCCTACAAAGTTAGACAGGCATCCATCAGCCTGCTTGGCTTCACTCCCTGCGTCACCGCATCGGTAGTAACGGTTATTCATTGGTACAGGAATATTAACCTGTTTTCCATCAGCTACGCCTTTCGGCCTCACCTTAGGACTCGACTAACCCTGGGAAGATCTACTTTACCCAGGAATCCTTGGACTTACGGCGAGCAGATTTCTCATCTGCTTTATCGCTACTCATGCCGGCATTCTCACTTCTGTTACCTCCAGTAAGTCTTACAACTCACCTTCATCAGCTTCCAGAACGCTCCTCTACCACTTACCCTTCACTCCACGAAGAGTAAATCCGTACCTTCGGTACATTGCTTTAGCCCCGTTGGATCTTCGGCGCACCCATGCTCGACCAGTGAGCTATTACGCACTCTTTTAAGGATTGCTGCTTCTGAGCAAACCTCCTGGCTGTCTTGGCACAAGCACATCCTTTCCCACTTAGCAATGGTTTTGAGACCTTAGATAACGGTCTGGGCTCTTTCCCTTTCGACTACGAAGCTTATCCCCCGCAGTCTCACTCCTACGATAGTTCTACACGCCTTCGGAGTTTAGTAGGGTTTGGTACGGATTCCTCCGCCCTAGCCCTTCTAGTGCTCTACTACATGTAGATAGTTCGTAAGGCTGCCCCTAAAGGCATTTCGAGGAGAACCAGCTATCGCCACGTTTGTTTAGCCTTTCACCCCTATCCACAAGTCATCCGATATGTTTTTAACCATAACCAGTTCGGTCCTCCACATGGTATTACCCACGCTTCAACCTGCTCATGGATAGATCACGCGGCTTCGGGTCTATTCCACCGTACTTATTCGCCCTTTTCAGACTCGGTTTCCCTCTGGCTTCAGGGCTACTACCCCTTAACCTCGCACGATAGAATAACTCGCCGGCTCATTATGCAAAAGGCACGCAGTCACCAAAATTACCTTTCGATAACTTCGGCTCCTACAGCTTGTAAGTCAATAGTTTCAGGTTCTATTTCACTCCCCTTCCGGGGTTCTTTTCACCTTTCCCTCACGGTACTCGTTCACTATCGGTCACTGATTTATATTTAGCCTTGGATGATGGTCCACCCAGCTTCCCACAGGATTTCACGTGTCCCATGGTACTTAGCCTTTTCACTTACATACTATACATTATTTCAAGTACGGGACTTTCACCCCCTTCGGTCAACCTTCCCATGTTGTTCCTCTATAATGTATAGCCTGTACATAAGCAGTCGTATGCTTATATGTGAAAGGCTGCAACCCCGAATAAGCAACGGTACGACCCTTTAACACTCATTCGGTTTAGGCTCCTCCCATTTCGCTCACCACTACTTTGGGAATCTCATTTTGATTTCTTTTCCTCAGGCTACTAAGATGTTTCAATTCGCCCGCTGGTGCCTACCCTTTCGGGTATATCTTTCGCTTGTTCAGCAAAAGATGGGTTGCCCCATTCGGTAATGCCCGGATCATCGCTTGCTTGCAGCTACCCGAGCCTTTTCGCAGCTTGCCACGACCTTCTTCGCAATCAGTGCCTAGGCATCCACTATTGACCCTTTCTTCCTTGCCCCTTCCTTCTCGGCTTCGATTACCTCAGCTTTCTTTAATTCGGCTTTCCTTCTACCTAAATTCTACCTATTCTTTACTATGCAAATGTTTTGATGCATTCTAAGAGATAAAAAAATGGAGGTAAGGAGATTTGAACTCCTGACCCTCTGCTTGCAAGGCAGATGCTCTCCCAACTGAGCTATACCCCCATTATATGGGATTGGGTGGAGTTGAACCACCGACCTTCTCCTTATCAGAGAGACGCTCTAACCGACTGAGCTACAATCCCATTATGCGATCCAGGAAAAAAGAAGTGTTTTGTTGATGATGACGGATCATCAACTA
>CAZOPR010000015.1:2424-33412 GCA_964581895.1 uncultured Brachyspira sp. | reverse complement strand
GGGGGGAATTTGGGGAAGAGGGGAATTTGGGGAAGAAGGGAATTTGGGGAAGAAGGGAATTTGGGGAAGAGGGGGCTTGACGTTGGGAAAATTTTGTGCTATATTGTTTCCTGTGGTGGGGTTTTTTTTATTTTATTCAAAAAAGTAGTGCCTCAGCTTTGCTCACCCCGCCCAAAATTTTTTACTTGACAAAAATCAAAAATTCAATTACTCTTAAAAAAAAGAATAATTGAATAAAATGAGCAAAGTATTACAGAAGGTTCATTCACTCGCCGCGCAAAAACTTTCAAAGAAACGCCGCCAATATGATCGTTTGTACTTAGAATACTTGCAGCTGGATCTTACAGTCGCAGAATTAGCGCTTATATCGACTATTGAGAGTTGGCGGGAGGATTTAAGGGTTGAAGGAATTTATACTTCAAACAGTTTTTTTGCCGAGAGGATAAATGTGTCTCAGGCAACAATTAAGAGAGCCTTGAAGCGGCTGGAAGACAAAGGTTTGATCTTCAGAGTGGTTAAAGGTCGCCATCAGCGCAAGATTTATTTGACTTCTGATTTTTCGCCAGAAGAGATAGCAGAGCTTAAAAGCTGTCCGGTTGAATCAAAACCGCAAAAAGTAGTTTCTTTGAAAAAATCGGGAGCATCTCGTTGTTTTTCAGAAGAGAAAAGGGAAAATGATTTCCAAGAGAAGGCTCCCTTGGAAGATGTAGTCCAAGATCCAGGAAAATTGGTTGAAAAAAAACAAGACAGGAGCGGAAAATTAACTCATGAGGATGAGTATATTTTTGAAATAATTTACCAAAACAAGGGAGTGAAGGAGTGCGGGAAGCAAAATGCCAGAAGAGCGTTTGTAAACGCGCTAGAAGTGGAAACCGCAGAAAATATTAAAAAGGCTTGGTTTGCTTATTTATCAAGAGAAAAGTACAACCAAACTCCCTACAACTTTTATCTGCAACTTGACAAGTGGTTAGAAGCGCAGGCAGAAGCAGGGGGGTTTAGTGAGCTTCTGGAGACGGTATCAGATTACCGACTGGATGATTTTAACCGGTTCTGGGAAGCGTTTGGAACTGGTTTACACGACAATAAAGAGAAGGCAATGCAAGAGTGGGTTATTGCTTACCGTTTGCAAGAATTGCCAGAAAACGACCTGATTGATGAGGCGATATCAGTCTATTTATCAGAGCTTCGCAGGCTGGGTGGGGAAAACCCAACAAAATACAAAATGACAGCTCAGAATTTTATCAAATGCCGAAAGTGGAATGACCTAGAGAGGGAGCCAGAGAGAAAGCCAGAGAGAAAGCCAGAGAGAAAGCCAGAAAGAGAGCCAGAGAGAGAGGAGGAGGTAATTCAGTCGCGAGTACTTTCTCTTTCGGAAAGAGAACAATATGCCAAAGAGGTCGCTGAGACCGCATTAAGAGCGAAAGAGTTTATGCGAGAGAAGTTTGGGAGAAAAATATGAAAGCAGTACTAGATAAAAAAGATCAAAAAGATCAAAAAGAAGCGGCTGTTCAGGAAGCATTTGAAGAGCTTAAACCCGCTCTCCGACGGGCGGGATATTTTAATGTTCTGACACAAACAGATCTGGATAGAGAGCTGTCTGTTTTTGATCGTGTATTGGCGTACAGTTATATCTCGCTGAGATGGAGAGTGATATACCGTAGTTCCTTCAAATCACAAGCCTCTTTTGAACAGGCAATGGAAGGAGCCTGGACCTTAACTGACAAAATCAGAGAAGTAGAAGATTATGTGAATGGTAGAAGAGAATTAACTGAACCGGAATTTTTTGGCACAAATTGCAATTTTTCATTGATGATGCAATTGAAGGATTTGTCAAAAGAGGAACTAGCTAATTTGGTTTCCAGCGAAGAAGATAAAAACTGGGCAGAGATTTTCACCAAAGCAATAAAAGATGGCATTTGGGCAGAGAGCATTCTTAGAATGCTCTCAAAGGAAGTAATATTTGATCATGCAAAATTTCTATTAAGACGCTTTAGATGAAGGAAAAAAACCAGATTGGGGAGTGGACATTTATTTGCAACACTCCATCGTTCAAAAACTCACGAGAGGCGGTAAGAAGCGGGGGAAGAGTCTTTTTAAGACTATCAACAAATGCCCAGATAGCAAAGCAGGTTTACAAAGAAGAATTTAAACCTTTAAAAGAAGAGATCGGAACATTAGAAGGTTTGCATGAAATCAGTTTCTTCTTTTACCGCAATTCAAAAAGAAGATTTGATTATATCAATATTGCGCAAGGGATTTTAGATGGATTGGTTAATGCGGAAATTTTGAAGGATGATTCGGCGGATAATGTAATACCTTCGTTTGAAGGGTATGAGTTCTCAGGAAAACAAGGGTTCAGAATGAAAATTTTCAAAATGGTTGAAACCAAAAGAAAAGATGCTAAGATAGAGAATGAAACACTGTAATACCCGTACAGGTATTACAGTCGCGTTTTGGTTAGTTTGGTGATACATGAGAGTAGTTTTTGTCTCAAAACCAACGACGACTAAATCAATTGGCATGCCTTGCGTGCCCGGATTTTCATCAAAATGTCTCAGAACTCAACCGCTTGGAGCAAAAGATTCTTTCAGAGGGCGTAAACAAACAAGAGCACTAGCTGTATTTTCGCTTTTCGCTTTGTCAGTAACTTGTTTAAGCATTTTACAAAAACGGAACAATGATTCTGGCAGTGCGTCCTCTCTTAATAAGAGGAAAAGAAAATGAAAATAATTGCAAGATCCAAGCTGGGAAGAAATGGCGGCGGCGTTTGGGTAGAAATAAGGGGAAAGCATAAACTTGTAAGTATGAAATGGGTAAAAGAGCGATTGGATTGGGTAGAAAACCTCGATCAACTGCGTCGACGCAGGGACAAATTGTCCCCAGATAAAAGATGAGCAATAGTTAAGTGTATATGCTCAGGTAATCAAATTTAAACTTAAACAAAGTAAGCTGGAAATGACAAGCTTTTATAGCTCAGTGGATAGAGAAACCGTCTTCTAAGCGGTTGGTCGCAGGTTTGAGTACTGCAAGGTGATATTACATCATTGTACCATATGTCGCTTGGTCATCCAGCCGCGGAAAGTTACGAGCGTGGGAGTAAAGATGGATTTAGTTATGGCATTCGCTACAAACTGCCATAAATTTAGAAACATCATTCTGGCAGTGCGTCCTCTACGACCGGCTTTATGAAGCACATGATCAGCCCCCTCTATAAAGACATCGTTTACACAGAGGATGATCGTAAATACAGTCGCGTGCAAGTTTTGAATATATTTCTTGCCACGCGACCAGTTCAGATCACTTATTATTAATACGCGATCATTTTATTCAGTATGATCGAGAAAGTTAGGATTGTAAGAATCATGCAGTTTATCAAGCATACATACATCAGATTTTTCATAATATTTTTCATCTCCCTGATGTAAATATAAATAACCTTGCATTAGAATCCAGGTATAAACGAGGGTCAGAACGCAGATGAAAGGAAAAGCCCAGAAGAGATCAGGGTTATCAAAGTCATTTTTCATTTTTTCTCCTTTGTTGTTTTTTTTCTTCCAGCAATTTTAATCCGGGAGTGGCAAAATCAAAAGAAGATAACTCAGGCAGAAAAAAGTCCAGAAGTTTCTCCATTTCATGATTATAAAAGAACATTTTAGTTGAGCAAAAGCGTACAGGAAGGTCATTTTCAGAGCAAAAAATAAAAAATTTGGTCATTGTTTTTGGCTGATCGCAGATAATCGAAAGGAATTTTGATCTTTTGCCCTTTGCAGAACTTTTGCCTGTTGCAAGGCGATGCCTTGCAACGAAGAAACCTCTCCAAAAGGAGAGATTCTGGCAAAGTTCAGAGCAAGGCTCGCTGTCACGTTTGTCGTTTTCAGTAAAACCAAAACTTTTGAACAGCTTAACAAGCGGAGCTTTTTTAAACCGAATGTAGAAGGTTTTTGTGGAGCCATTCAGGATACGAGGATTTATATCAAAATGTTTGATAAATCCTTCTAAAAAAGAAGGATATTTGGAAGAGAGTTTTATTAAACCGTCCGATATTGAGCCGCGGGCGAAAAAAGCGCCCGCCCAAAATGCAGTGTCATCGATGATCGTCATACAGTCACCTCACTATTGAAGAGCGCAGGATTTATATCACCATCGTTAAAACTATCAATTGCGTCAAGCTTCTTTTGAAGCTTTTTGCAAACCGCTTCTTCGATCGTGTCTTGCAAAAACAAGATCTTTTGAACTACAGGCGTTTTGCCGCCCGTGCGATAAATTCGTCCAAGCGCTTGTTTGAGATCGACCGCATTAAAAGAGGGAGATATTATTGATGCACGCGGGTAGTTACCGTTTAAATCGTGAAGACTTATTCCTGTTCCACCTGCCTGTAAAGTGACGAGTATTAACCTGACTTTATCCTCTTGAAAATCGTCTTTTGCTTTTTGTCTTTCCGCTGAATTTTGACCCCCGATAATTTCAGCGAGCGGGATCTTGCCGTTCGTTAAGGTGCCATCTGAAAGTCTATACTCAATATTATTCTTTTGAAAATGCTCTTTTATTATTTTCAAGGAATCTAAAAAGTTCAGAAAGACAACGACCGATTTACCTTCTAATAAAAGATCTTCGATCATGTCAATTGTTGGTTTTATTTTCGCAAGTTCGCTCGCTTGCCGCGCGCGGAGCTGTGCCGCTAAAAGTGACCCTTCGCAGTCAGCTTTAATCTGTTCTTTGGTTCGTTTAATGTAAATATGCAACGCGTCTTTATATTCTTTTAAGAATTTCGGATCCCCCACAACCGATTCAGCGATTGTTTGTCCTGCGGGAAACGATTCCAAAAGAAGGGATTGAGGAATTCGGTGACTTTTGACCAAATTGATTTGCGGGAAAACGCTTTTAAATAAAAACGGCTTTACAAATTCAAGCCCAAAACGCCCTTTGACGACGCCGTGTTTGAAAGCCCAATTCAACCAGCAGTGGTAGGTGTTTTGATCGAAGAGATCTAAAATGAAACCGAGACCTCTCATTTTCAAAGGGCTATCTGCTGCAGTTGCAGATAGCATTAAAATCTTTCGATCTTTATTTGCTGAATCGATCAATAGCCGGCTTTGCAAGGTGCCTTGCCCCCCGCACTTATGTACTTCATCGAAGATAATCATAGGATAATCTTCGACGGGTGGAAAAATAAAGCGCGGATCTTTATCCTCCGTTCGTTTAATCAAAGTCGAACCATTTCGTGCCTTTTCGAGACTTACAACTTCAACCAAATGATCGACTTTGACTAATTTTGCTGCCTGCTCCCAGTCGCGCACAACGGCCGCGGGAACAAGCGCGAGCGTCTTGACACCGAAATGTTTGACTGCCCCTAGAGCGATGAAAGTTTTGCCGGAGCCAGTACCGGATGTGTCAAGATAATAATTTTGGCGCTCAAGTCCGCCGATTACAAATCTTGCGTGTTCGATCTGATGCGCTTTTAAGAATTTTAGATTTGAAACATCTGGTAAATCGTCAATTGAAATTTGAGGCAATTCAACATCACTTGTTGACGGTGTGGTATTGACAGTTCGTTTGAAGATCCAAAAATCGGATTTGTTCTTTGAAATCCAGTAGCCTTTGGATTTTATTGCTTCTTTGTTTTCTTTCCAGAACGACCAAAAATCGTCAAATTTTGCGACTGGAAGGTATTTACAAGTACCTTCTTTATTTTCCTTCGAAAGGCTGTCAAAAACTGCCTCGAAAGTTTCAACATTTTGCATGATTTTCTCCTTTTAATTTTTTAAGTTAGGAATTAGGGGTAAAATTTTTGATGTCTTGCCCGCCGAAGCGGGGAGGGGAGGGGGGGGGCTAGCCCCCTGCTTTATTAAGCACCATCGTCGTCAACAATTTTAGCGTTACCAGAGATTTGAGTTCTTCCAGCGATTGTGACAGCGGCAGAGATTTTGCCTTTGCCGCAAATTTGAGCTCCGCCGCAAATTTTAGCTCTGCCAAAAACTTGCGCACTACCAGAGATTACAGTCTCGCCGAATACTCGCGCATTTCCGTAAACGTGAGCGTTGTCTAAAATTTTGCAAAAACCATAAACTCCGGCATTACCAGAGATTTGAGCGTTGCCCGAAATTTCCGCCTCGCCTGCAATTCTTGCGAAATCTAAGATTTTAGCGTTTCCAACCACTCGCGCTTCGTCTGACACTTCAGTGTAGTTACAAATTTCGGCATTGCCCGAAACAAAAGCATCGCCGAATACGCGCGCATTTCCATGAACTTTTGCCTCGTCGCCGATCCAAGCCCTTCTTGCCACCCGCGCCCGATC
Organism: uncultured Brachyspira sp.; assembly: GCA_964581895.1. Classification (GTDB taxonomy): domain Bacteria; phylum Spirochaetota; class JAAYUW01; order JAAYUW01; family JAAYUW01; genus Exilispira. The sequence continues at coordinate 27,117 of CAZOPR010000015.1, read as the reverse complement.
GAAGACCAGCGCACTATCTGTAACTTGAGCGTTGCCCGAAATTTCGGCATCGCCCGAAATTTCTGCGTAGCAGGAGATGTATGCGTTTTCGTACACGCGCGCATTTCCATAAACTTTTGCCTCTTCTGTTACCCAGCAATCGCCGTCATGCGAAAGATTAGACTCTCTTTCGATCCAGCCTCCGAGTTCGCCGTTTGAAAGACGACGAATTCGCTGGAGCGTAATTCGCTGGAGCGTAATTCCGAAACGATTCAAAATTTGTGTTTCACCTGTAAATTCGTATTTCTTCATTTAAGTGCCTCCTTTGTTTACAAAAATAATAATACCACAATTTTGACGGATGTCAAATACTTTTTCCCTCTTTTTTTATTAAATTTTTTTCATTCGCCAGAGGCTCTGAGGGGCGCGAAAAGACCCATACCGGTATAATCATACCGGCATATCAAAATAAATGGCTTAAAAGGGCACTGTATAAAAACCTCACAACCCTTGCAATTTCTAGGTTTTTGGGGATTTTTTGCAAAAAACCCGAAAAATTCCGAAAAAAACCCGAAAAATTCCGAAAAAAACCCGAAAAAATCCCGCAAAATTTTAAAATAAAAGAATGGATATTCATTGGACGGACGTTTTGGAAGCCGCAATACATGATATAGTCAGGCGAAACTTGAAGGAAAGGCGGCGTCAAAATAAGAAAAAGGGGCAAATGCTATTATTTGATCGCCGATATTTGCCGGAGATTTTTCCTGCGCGTCCAGACGGTTTGTTTGCTAAAAAAACTTTTAAAAAAAATTACCAAAATTTTGGATGATGTTTTTTGGCGCAAATTTTAGTAAATCGGCAAAACATTCGCTTTTAAATCCGACTGAAACGAAAGAATTGGTTCGGAGGGCTCAACATCAAGATGCGCAGGCGATTAAGGTGTTAGCAAAACACAACTTACGGCTGGTAATCAGTATTGCGCAATACTATCAAAATCAAGGGCTTGATTTTGAGGATTTGATTCAGGAGGGCATTTTAGGATTATTAAAATCTTTTCAGAAATTTGATCCTTCAAAAGGTTTTGCATTGTCGACTTATGCGACTTGGTGGGTCAAACAAGCGATCAGGAAGGCGCTCGCAAATCGGAGAAAACACGACTATACATCCTTGGACGAAAAAGCAGTGGACGACGAATCAATCAAATTAATTGATTTAATTGAGGATCATCGTCCTTCGATTGAAGACGTATTGCGTCATGACGAGCACAAAAGAGTAGTTCAGTCGCTTCTTCAAGGTCTTGACAGCTTAGAGAGAGCGATTGTAATATTGCGATACGGATTGGACGCGGGAGGTAAGCGCCGAACGCTGGAAGCAGTTGCTTCTGTATTACAAATTCAAAAGACGACGGTGGCAGCAATACATAATCGCATTTTAAAGAAAATGAAATCAAAATTACCGCAGAATCTTTTCTAGGCTTGATTTGAAGCCTGAATTCGAAAAAAGGCTAAAATTTAGTATGTGTAAAGTCATTGACAAAATTTCGGGTGAGCCGACAGAATTTGGAAAACGGTTTATTGATATTTACTTATCCAACGGTTGCAACGCAACCGCTGCCTATCAAACTTTAGTTCCCGGCAAAGCGTACAGTAGTGCTCGGGCGCAAGCAGCGCATTATTTTGCGCGATTAAGCAAGACAGATTATTTTGCGCGTAAACAGGAGGACATGCGGGATAGTGAGGGTTTTGGTTATAAGGCACGTATTAACTTATTAAAAGACATTGCATTTCGCTGTGCCGGATTGAGCGCCGACGGAACTCCGCTTCCAGACCGCAGAATGGATGCCCGAAGTGCAATCGCGGCGATTGCGGAAATTAACAAAATGACTGGAGATCATGCAGAGACTCGATTAAAACTGGTAAATGAAAGTGGAACTGGAGGCATAACCATTGAAGTGATCGAGCGAGTTGCTTGAAATCGGCATTTCAGATAATACGTTTTTTGCCAGAAAAAAAGCATTGTACAAACCGGTAGCTTTTAGCTCTGAAAGCAGGTTCAGCTCTTTTGAAGAGCTACAGATAACAATTTGGGGGGAGGGGGAATTTTTTAAAAAACTTACCAAATGTTAAAATTTTTACAATGGGAGCGGAAGGGCAAAAAGAAAAAGTTGTTTTTGCGGTTGACAAATTCATCAGACCGGCTTTGTGGTCTGATGCAAAGTATGTATGTATTGCTGCAGGAAGACGTACGGGCAAGACGTACAATACCGCTCTTTGGCTTTTATCGAAGCTTTTATCAGGGGGGAAAAAATCCGGATTGTGGATTGATACTACCCAAAATAATTTATTGGAATATGTAAATTTATATTTTCGAAACATAATCAATCCGATTTGGGCTTGGTGCAGGCATGATCGCCAACATCATAAGCTTGAATTTCCAAACGGTTCATATTTACACATGCGTTCAGCTGAGCGTCCTGAACTGATGGAAGGCTTCGAGTATGATTATGTTGTAGTTAACGAAGCGGGGATTGTTTTTAGAGATCCGCATTTATGGCCAAAGACGGTGCAAGCGATGTGCAAACGGGCACAAGTGCGGCTAGTTGGCACTCCGAAGGGCAAGCGGGGGTTTGAGGATCTATATTTACTCTCTAAGCAGCTGGACGACTGGGAGAGTTATTGTTTTTCAGTTTACGACTCGCCCCACTGGGAGCCGCGCGAGATAGAAGCGGTTAAGAGATCGGTAGTAGATGAAGAGGTTTGGAGGCAGGAATATTTGGGGCAATTTGTCGAAGGGAGGGCATTTAGCGTCATTACACGTGTTTCAAAAGATAGTTGGCGCGGCGATTATGACGAAGAGTATGAATACAATCATGAATGGATTCAGAGGCAGATCAGTGATAAGGGGTTCTGGTGGTGCTCTTTTGATGGAGGGATGTATTCCAAGACGAGCGCGGCGGTTATTGGATACCGCAATGACCGCACCAGAAGAGACATTTGCGTAAAAGAAGTGTACAGTGAAGTACCGGGGGAAGATATCGGCGAAATAGCACGCAGGGTCAAGACATGGTGTGAGCATTATGGAATTGAAGTTGAACGGGTGCGAGTATATGGCGACCCTGCGCTGGCTGCTTATCAGGATGATCAGGTGATATCTGATATTCTCGGATCTCAGATATCGCTTCTGGACGGGCTAAAGAAGGATGAGCGTTACAAGGGGATGTACACTGCGCGTTTAACTAGTCGGATAGGGGCGATGAAACGGGTATGCGATGGAACTTTAGCTGATAATAAGCCTGAAATAATAATTATTCGGGGGAAAGAAGAGAAGATATATCGATTTGACGCAACGACATGTGGATGTCCGATGTTATTTCGGGGGGTTTGGGGGCATGAATGGCGATACGAACTGGGGCGCGACAACAGCCCCACGAGCTCGCTTGAACAGAATCACCCAATAGTTGATGTGTGTGACGCATTAAGTTATTTCATTCTTGACACCAAGCCTGATAAGGGTAAGTCGGAAGTTAAACCTATAATGAACTATGGAGTTTTGCGATGATTAAGTCCATAAATTTGGAGGGGATAAAGCGCGCTTTAAGCAAACTTGATTCACGTTTTGAGGAGAACATTACGCTTCGAATGCCGCTTGAGCAAAAGTGGAGCGACTATTTACGTTTTTATATTGACGGAACAAGTCTCAATTCGAAGATAGGCGGGTTTGTAAAACCGTATACAAATTTAGGCGATCCAACGCTTCCCACAATTACGAATCAGGCAGTAGCTGATTTGGTGCAACTGTTTTTAACCGGGGACTGGCTGGAATTACAACCAGACGGGGAGTATGTAACTGATCTGGAAATTTGCTATGCAGTAAAGGCGCTGATCGAGAAAAAGCTTGCGAGCCGCGAATGTGGGTTTGAAAAGGCAATATTAAAGTCAATAACCCAGTTGAGACTATTTGGGATATCAGCGATACAGTATCAGTTTTGCATGCAGTCAAGTTCAACTTACTCACGGAAGCTGCTTGACACTGATGGGGTGAGTAAGCTGGTATATTCAAGGAAACTGGACAGACAGTCTTATCAGGGGATGAAATTTGAGAGTGTAAATATGTTCAATCTCTACCCCGATCTGCTTGCGCAAAACACAGAAGATCTGAATGAAGTAGACCTCTTTTATCGATATCAGACTACTTTTGACAAGGTTAATAATGATCCACGCTTTATTCCGGAAGCACCTTACCTGCATGAAGATTTAGTGATTTATCGGGGAAAAGAAGGGCTGGATGAATTAGCGCACGGAATGATTTCTTCGAGGAATCACTTGAATTTTGATAACAAGCAAAATTTACCCAAATCGAAAGAGGGAGTTGAATTAAGATATGCATATGTCGACAGTATCATTATCGATGATATTGGGTACGAGGATATTTTGTGCATTTATGCGAAGTCGACTAATAGTGCCCCCATTCCCCTGTTAATACAACACAACGCAAGGGGATCATTCAAGGATATTTTGATTTGTCAGGATCCAATGACGAGCAATCCTAATGGGGGTTTAGGTTCAAGTGCATTTGCCCGGTCATACAATAGTGCCTGTTGGTCAGAATTTCTGCGTGCGGCAGAGGCATACAAACTCGGTAAGGCAGTTTTCCCGACGGAATTTGTGCCAGTCGAGCTGCTTGATTCGGTCACATCGCTAGGCATTGGTTTATCTGAATTCAAGGAAAAGTACAATTTACCGGGCAGTCAGTTATTTTATTCGGCAGAAAAGTACGGTGGAGGGGCGAGTGGGATATTCACGCCAGAAGAAAACCGGGCAGTAAGGGATATACAGCTTTTAAGCAGGTCGCAGGCGAAGGCAGGAGCGGAATTACAGCAGCACAATGTAGACAGTGCTTTCAATTATGGTAAGATTAACACAGCGACCGAAACAAACCGTATAACAGAGCAGCAAGGGAAGATTCAGCGGGTAACGCTAAACGCGATAGCCGAAAACTGGCTCAAACCAGCGATTGAGTATGCGCTTGACGATATGCAATCGCTTCTGCGACCAGAAGCAGTCGCTTTAGGTCTCACTCCAGAGACAATTTCTCGGATTTTAGGGGAAGATTATGATATTGAGCTTATTAGAAGATACAACCGGGAGACAAGGGAACCGCTATATCACAGTGTAGTGGTCGGGAAGTCACCAGACGGTCAGGAAGCAATGCTAACAATGTCGATAGACGCCCGCACGAATCAAAAAATCTACTATCTGAACAATTTTTTGCCATTAAAACCACACGTAAAAATACTGGTGAACAATCTGGACTTCAACCGGGCGGATGCAATAGAGAAGGTCACGCGGTTGTTTGACATGATTCCCAGTATGCCAGACGAAGAAGCAAAGATGAGGGCGATGGTATTTTTGACAGAGGAATACCTTGAACTTACGCAGTCGCCAAGAAAAGCCGAATTTATAAAGATAATGAAAGAATCTTGGAACAAATCGAATCCAGTGGAGGAGCAAGCGGGGCAGTTACAGCTGGCAGAGCAGGCGGCAAAGATCCGCAAGACAGAAGCAGAAGCTTTAGAGGAAGAAAGCCGGGCGGACAGACAGAATCTGAAGAACATCAGTGAGGCACAGATGATACCGCTTTAGGAGAGGGGAGAGTATGAGGTAATATAATCTAGTATGATCGAGTTTTGTTTTGAAACGTATGCTATGCACGCGATTGAGAAGTTAAGATTCGCTCTTGCCAAAACGGACAAGGAATCGTTAAGGCTTGAGTATTTAGCTCGGATAGATGAACTTCAAAAACTTCTTGAAGCGTCGAACTGCAACGCGGATCCTGACTCATCCTCCTTAAAAGCAATCAACAAATTATGAGCAACGGTTATTTTGGCGACGAGGACCAGTACAACGACGCCAGTCCGGGAAATCAGCCAGTAAACACCCCACCTATTGATGTAAGCAAATTTGTTCCCATTGAGCAGTTTGAGCAAGTGCAATCGCAATTGCAAGAGCTTAACAACTGGAAACAGCAAGCGGCGCAGGTATTTGGAGCGCCTCAACTTTCCCCTGAGCAAATACAATTGGAGCAAAGTTTAGGGATAGTAAGGAACGAGAGCCGGAATCAGGCAGAGCAAGTATTCAATCAAAAGTTTGAAGAAAGGCTCGAAAAGTACGCCGCGCAACAGTTCGCAATGTCAAAAGGATTTGGAGGACTTCCAGAAGCGGAACTTCATTATGCGTATCACCTTTCACAATTACAAAAGAATCCGGCGATTGCGCCAGAGGTGCAAAAAGTTGGTCAATTGTACAATCAGGGAAGAATGTTAGACGCATTGCAACACGCTGATCGACTGCTGGCATCACAACAACCAAACCAACCGACAAATTTTAGTACAGGACATAATTTAGGCGTATCAAGACCGAGTGTCCCGTACAAATACCCTTCGCGCGAAGATTTTCGCAAAATAGCATACCAGAACCCCGCGCAATACAACAAAGAGCTAGCGGATGCGGCTTTAGCAGAACTTAGCGGACAACCATCGAATCTTTACCCAATTTAACTTTAAGGAGACAATATGAGCACAGGTGTGATAGGGAGGACACAGATTGTAAATCAGCAGGTGAATCCAGTCGTAAGCGACTACGTGATTCAGGAGTTGTACGACAATACTGTGTTTGCCCCGCAATTCTTTGGCAAGGACGCACCAGCAGTAACCGACCCTATGCGTCCCAAAATCATGGATTTTAGCAGCCAGATCAATCGCCCCTATACAAGAGGTGAAACGATCAAGGTAGCCAAAATACCAAACTACAACCCCCAAAACTGGAATGATTCAGACGAATTGAATCTTCAAAATGATGCTTTCGAAACAGTATCCCTTACAATCACGATTTCGAAAGTAATCGCGGTTGCATTTTCAGACTGGCAAGATCCATTTGTCAACATAAACGATTTTAAATTACAGAATCTCAAATCCCAGTTGCAGGCAATAGCACAGTCTTATGACGATTCTGTAATTCCCGTGCTTAACACTTTTACACAAACGATAGGGGGCGGAGCAGCTGACACTTTAGATTTTAACGAGTGTGCCCGGATAGAGAAGCACTTTTTTGATCAAGGGATTGATTCTGCGCAAGAACCAGTGTACATGTTAAGCAACAGCGCTCAATATGCGTATCTCCAGTCAACCCGTAATGAGTATCAGCTGACCGGGGTGCCGAAAAGCGGCAATACTGGAAGAATCCTTGAAACCCCTTCCGGTATTCGCGTATGCCGTTCTAATCGCATACCTGAGGCAGGTGGAGTGGCTTTGACGGCTGCCTTTACCACAAAGGGGATCATGACGGCGTTTGCGATTAAGCCAGCAGTAACGCGTTTTAGAGACGAACGAAAGATGGCAGAAGTGCAAGCGGTTTATTTTTGTGCAGGAGTCGCCAAGCTTGACGACCAGCACGGAGTTAAGCTAGCGTACAATGCGAACCCAACATACTAAAAAGAATGAAAAAATTTCAAACCAGATCTTCAGTTAAGCGATTTGATCCTCCTCAAAACGCTTTAAACAACCACGATGATCTTTTGCTGTTCTCTGATGTAGACGGTAATTTTGCGGTAACGTCACATGGTGTATTCGCCAGAATGGTGGCAGTAGCACCGGATTTGTATCACCCGCAACTGCAGGTACACAGACCATACTGGACAGCTCAGGGCTGGTTAAATCCTCAAAGGGATACTGTTTCTGAAGCGCTTATCGAAGATTTGGCAAACAACGTTTTCGGCTATGTCACGGATTATGACCGGGTAAATTTGAAAGAGCGTAATTTGGCGGCAAAACAAGGGAGATCCCCGATGTTGCACTATACCAAATGGCTTAACAACTGCTTTGGAAAGAGTCAATATACACTCAATTTAATTCGTGCGATTGCTGAGCACAAAACACCCAGGCAAATAGATGAGATTGTACCGGTAAATCGAACGGTAACCCTCTGGGATCATTACGAGGGAATCGTAATCACAAGCGACGAAATTGAGGCGGTTTACCAGATACTTGAAAAGAACTTTCAGCCAATTGACTACAAGTTTTTGGCTTTACAGGCATTCAAGGAGGAGGAAAGAAAGCGGTATGAGCAACAATGGAGCGACTGGCTGAAAGGCAGACCTTTTCCAAAAAAGGCTAAACCTGAAATAAAAGCAGAATCACTCATCGAATCACCCATTGAATCACCCAACGAATCAACCCAAATAAAGGAGAAATAATGGCACATCCTAGATACATCGCTGTTCCGGGAACAGTTTCAGTGCAGACCCTGAACAGTACTGTTATTTACACCCCGACCAAAAGTGCGGCAGAAGGCAATTTTGGTTCTACTGGTCAAAACCCGGAAAAGATAATACTAAAAGACTGCTTTGTAATTGTAACTACAGCATTCGCGGTTGACACAATCCAGCCGATAGTACAGTTACGGAAGGGTACAACAGTTCTTGGAACACTTACAGCGGCGAGACTGGTAGACAACTTGGCAGTCGGAACAAAGCTCTTTTTTGCTTTCGATCGGTCAGATCCAACTCAAAAGGGTTATGATCGCGGAGTAGCGCTAGAACTTACGCCAAGTGGTGTAGGAGAAAACGTTAATCTGTTAGTGCAAACAGCAGGGACAGATTCTGTTTCAGCTGGTGGACAACTACAACTCTATCTGGCTCTGAACTAATGGTTCAGGAAACGGTACTCTCGATAATAAATTCGGCGCGAGGGCGGATTAGATTACCCGCCCTCACCGCAGCTGACTTTGACTCGGGTACAGAAGGCGACCATTTGGAGCTCAGGAACGAGTTTATGGTGGTGTATAAAAAGCTTTCAATGGCGGAAGGTTTTGATTTCATCAAAAAAGCCACTATTACTACTAATTCCACTTCTAACAGTTATTTATTGCCGACTGGAATTGCGCCGGAGCAAATCACTTCTGATTACATGCAATTGATTGATACTGGAGCAAACGAAGATTTGACCCTTTTTCGAATGCCCTACGATGAAGTAGAACGTATTTATGTTGATTTGGATGAAATCGAGAAAGGGCGTCCGTCCAGATGGTTTTTGTTTCCAACTACAACGGCAGGAAGCTACCGGTTAGGATTTATCAACGCGCCTGATGCAGTATATACTATTCAGTTACAAGCGGCGATTGATAGCGGTGATTTAACTGCAGATGACAATGTTCAGTGCAGCAATGCAGGGGTTGTATATCTAATTGATCGTTTAACATATTATCTCCACGAAGTTAACGGTATTCCAACGAGCCTGAATGTTGAAGAATCATGGAGGAGATATATATGTCAGGGCATTAATATTAGTTCTCCCAATTCCACTCCCACCCCATACCAGCACCTATAATGGAAACAGAAGAAGCAGAAATTGAGTTAGAAATTGAGCAGGAGATTCTCGCAGAGGAAGAACCAGAATCAGAATCAGAACCAGAATCAGAACCAGAATCAGAACCAGAATCAGAATCAGAACCAGAACCAGAACCAGAACCAGAACCAGAACCAGAACCAGAACGGCAATTTCGCTTTTTACGAGCGCCAAAATGGCATGAATTGATAAGTAAGCCAGAGAATCTTGTCAGATTCGTGCAAATGTGGATATCTAATCAGGACGACGATTTTCTGAAAGAGTTTATAGAAGGAGCGGGACGGAAAATACCCTTCCCTTTTGAAAACAAAGCAGAGCGTTTGGGATGGGAAAAGACAGTTTATTTATTGTCTGACGAGGAAAAAGCTCAGATAGGGGCGAACATGATTAATCAGCTCAGGCGTCCGAAAATAGAAGATCTTAGTTTTGTTTTTGACGAAAAAGATCAGGTTTTAGGTTTATTTTATCTTGAAAATCTGGCAGACAAACTTGAATGCGGGCTGGTGATTTGTTTTATGCCTGACCGAGAGGATAAGGAGAAAAACACGTCACTCGCTTTCAGTTTATTACGGTTTATAGAGAACACCTACGCTCCTTTTGCAATCGACCGTTTAGGGTATCGCTATATCAACATTGACACGTATAGCCGGCGGTCAAAGGATATGCTGAAAATTCTTGAAAAAAGGTGGAGAGATTCAAGCTCTCAGTGGCTTTTAACCAAAAATGGCTATAGTGGTAACAGGTGGATTTGTGGTCGTCCGGTGAAAATGTTGAATTATACAATTGAGAGGAAGAAATGAGTATTTTCGACAATGACAGAGGCTTTTTTCAGCGCGGAAAGTCATTTGGCGGACTTGGTTTGAAGGGACTATTTGAGAAGCTGGGAAAGGCAGCAGGGATCCGTAAATGCCCTTACACCGGCAAGCCTTTAACAACTCCAACAGAACTGCAGTCCGGAATAGCGGATGAAGTAGCGAGTCAACAAATACCTCCCACAGGAAACTACTACAATGAATATTCTGGTCTTTTTTCGAAAAATCCACTTGATATTCTGATTTCGAATAATCCATTTGATATTTCGAATAATCCACTTGATATTCTGAACAGCAAGTACAGAAACTTTACAAAAACGGGATTTTTCCCTGAAAAATACGGAGGGGGCTAAATGGGATCAAAGGCGCCTCAAATGGATCCATCTGCGGCAAGGAAGCCAATTCGGAAGAACACTCCACGAGAGTATGATTACCAGTTTGGTCCTTTGGGATCGGTCAATTCAGTATGGAACCCGGAAACAAAAAAAACAACAAGCTCACTTACTGTCAATCCTGATCTAAGTCAAGCCCTTACCGGAGTTTATTCTGATCTAAATAATTACAATGATTTAGCAGCCAAAAGAGCAGACGAAGTTTTTTCTTCGTATTACGAACCTTTTCAATTTGATGCCAAACGCCAGCTTGACAATTACTTTGGAGGTTTAACCCCTTCACTGCGAAGGAACACAATGGCACAAAATGCACTGGCAGCTTTCGCAGAGGCACAAGCCCGGAACAAAGGCTCGGAACTTTATAAAATCACCCAGCAAAGCAGGAATGACCTTTTGAGTGAGCTTTTGGGAAGAGCTGGTGCAGGGCTTGATCCGTTTAGATTGTTATTTGGACAGGCAGGCGCGGCAGGACAACAATTAGGCAATCAAAGATTGCAAGGCGGAATTGCGCAGGGTCAAACCCAATTATCGGCTGACCAGGCAAATCTGCAAGCACAAATAGCGGCGCAACAGGCAAATAATCAGCTTTTTGGCGGCTCTTTAGGGGCGGTGGGGAGTCTTATCGGGTCGTTTATTCCCACACCAAGATTTGGGAGATAAGATAAGATATGGCATTCGGTAACGCAGCATTAGGTTTTTTGCAGGGTTTAGCAGGTACTTATGCAAACAATGTTCAGAGAGCCCGCGAATATGCGCGAGATCTTGACAGAGTCGATTATCAGAACGAATTAGAAGTTCAAAAAAAGATCTTTTTGGACAAAATCAAAAAGAAACAAGCAACAGAGGAAATAAGGCAGGCTTTAAACGCGATAGGGTTAGGCTCAGTAACAGCAACAGCACCAGCAACAGGCTCAGTAACAGCACCAGCAACAGCAACAAACTCAGCAACAGCACCAACACCAACTCTAGGCTCAGTTCTGGGCTCAGCAACAAACTCAGAATCAGATATGTCGACAATAATACCTTCTCCCGAAACTCAGGAGGGGGCTAAACGCATCCTTGAATATCCTGAAAATTCGAGTTTTCCTTTACAGCTAGGAGCCGCCTTTGGAGACGATCCGGAAAGAGCGCAAAAAGCACTGGAACTGTTAGCCGAAAAATCTGATAGACTAGGGACTTATTTCAGTTTACTATTTGCGGCACATGGACTACCTTATCCACCCGCCCCAGGGTCACCAAAAGCACAGGAAATGTCAGCAAAGAAAGAGCGACAAGCGATCCGGGAAAAGTTTGCAAACCAACAAAGGCAGTATGCATCACTGGCTGAAATAACGGGAGATCCAAAGTATCTTGAAATGGCACTCAAGATGGATATTGAGAAACTGGCGGATGAAGCTTTAATGAGACAAAACGAGTTGGATTCTATGCCACTAAAACAAAAAGAGCTGGAAGCGAGTGCAAAATGGAAAAATGCCGCGGCAAATGTGGCGGAACTTACAGCGGGTAACAGAGTTGATCTGTCCGCTGAACAACTGCGAAGATTACAAGAATTCAATGAATTCAATGAAATGAATTATCCAAATGTAATTGAACGCAACAGACTACAAATTCAAGAAATGCAACGAAGGCTCAACGAACCGCCGCCAAATTCAGGGAGAATGTCAATAACCCAGATGATAAATATGGTTAATGAATATTTTGGAGGCGATGAACGGTTAATCCAAAAGATTTTGGGAGCAAAAACACCGTGGGAAGGAGAACAGATTTTAAAAGATGCTTTTACAAACAAAGGAGCCGGAAAGGGGCATAAAAAACCATCTTTAGCTTTTGTGAAATTTATGGAAAACCAAGAGAATCGAAAAAAGCAATACGAAAACCTTTTGGGGGATTGAAATGGGGAATGGGCTTTTAGAAAACCTGTTTAGCGGCACTCTGGGCACCACAGCACAAAGCATAATCAATTTAGTTTCACCTCCATCTCCACCTCCATCAAGCACGCTTTTAGGATCTCCAAAGGCAGAGCAATTAAAGAAGGATTATCGAGCAAAGGCGCAGAAGGTATTCCCCAAGCCGGGGTACTCGCAAGAGCAGAAGAAGCTTATTCAGGAGATGCTTTCAGCCGGGGATATAACAAAACAAGAAGCCGCTTTGATGAACAAGGCGATTGATGAAGAATTAGTTATTGCATCAAAGGTTTTAAAGCGCATAGGATCTAATCTGGGCGGGCTTCAAAAGCAAAGGATTGAGAACACAATAAATCGGGAGGCGGGAAAACCAAACATTCCCGCTGAGATGGTCACACAACCTTTTGTGGGAGATATTCTTGCACTTCTGCCAACTGCAATAGGAGGTGCGGTACAGGGCGCAGGTCAGCTTTTAAGCACGCCAAAAGCTTTAATAGAAGCAGGCAACCTGCCAAAAACAGAAAATCCCGATCCTCAAACTTATGCCAGATTAGCGCCGGGAATAGCACTTGCTAATCTGCTTAACATGGCGGGGGAACCGTTGAACCAATTGGGGGGGCAAGTAAGGCAAATAGGAACGGATTTAACAAAAGGAACTCCAATAACGGAAGACCTTAATCCTTTTGTAGGCGGAGTAGGAGAGATATTACCAGCCTTTGCCATTCCGGGTGTAGCTGGTCTGGGAGTCGCATCCCGCGCCTCGGTGCAAACGGCGCAGAAGGCTTTAGGGGCAATTAAAAACCCTTTAGTCCGGAAGGCGCTGGCTACCGGTATAAACGAAGCGCGAGTAAATGCGGTACAGGGAGCTGTAATCGGAGCGGCACAAGAACCGGGAAGGCAGTATTTGGAGACAGGGACATTTGATCCGCAAGAAGGAATTAGGAACATAGCTGAAAATGTGCCTTTAGATGCGTTGTTTGGAGGGCTGCTTGGGGGAGGAGCAGGGGCGTTAAAAGGGGCAAATCAAGCCAAACGGGCAGTAAAAACAGCGCAAGGTATTCAACAGGCAGAAGTTTACAACGCAATTGATGCACTAAAAGACAGAAATCCTGAATTCGTTTTGCCGGGATTGGAAAAAAGACCAGAGTCTATTGTTGTCAAGCAAAGAGCGAACACTCCTGACATAGTAGACGAAACAATTTCAGAAACAGCAACACAAATGGAGAAGGAATTACTAGCCAAACAGGCTCAGAAACAGAGTTTGGAGACAGAAACGGTGCAAAAAGACATAATCGGGCTGGGGAAGGAGCGGGCAAGAATTCAGTCGGCAGAGAGGCAAGCAATAAAAGCGGGACAAGATTCTCTGCCTTACAGGGATATTATTAACGAAATTGACATCAGAATATCCGCTTTAAAGCAAAAGGTACAGCCGGAAGCAAGAGCATTGCCGGAAGCAGCAGCATTACCGGAAGCAAGAGCATTGCCGGAAGCAAGAGCATTACCGGAAGCAAGAGCATTACCGGAAGCAAGAGCATTGCCGGAAGCAAGAGCATTGCCGGAAGCAAGAGCATTGCCGGAAGCAAGAGCATTACCGGAAGCAACAGCATTACCGGAAGCAACAGCAGAGCAGACAACTCCCGTGCTTAGGGGAGAGGTGATAGAAGAGCCTCAAATACAGGTGCAAGGTTCAGAGGTTGTATTGCAGGCACAACCTCCGGCAGAAAGTGTTCAAAGATTGAATCGAGACTTTCAGAATGTTTTTACCGAAAAAGTTCCTGAACTTAGGATTGAGAAAGCAAATAAGTTTTTAGCGCGGTATGAAAGCGATCCATTTTTCAAAAACACAGAGCAGGTAAAGAAAATAAAGCAAGTCTCCAATCCATTTGCAGATACGTTACCTGAAGAAGGAGAATTGCCCCAAGGGCTAAAACAGGGCAAGTTTGTTGAAAACATAAAACGCCAGAATTTAGATCAAGACATTAAAGATGTAGTATTTGACCAATACACTCCACGCCAAAATGCGGAGTTAATTGCGACGGCAAGTGAGAATAAAGAGCGTTTACTGGCAGAAGTCTATCATTCTGAAAAAGCATTAACTGATGAAGGAACTACAGCCGGATTGATTAGAATTAATGAACTCAATGCCAGGCTTAAAACCCTGCCAAGAGAAAGTGCAGAATATGTCAAGGTGCTTGAGGAGGCAGGAGAGCTTCAAGAGGTTATGAGCAACAAATTGAGGGAAGCAGGGAGAACGATTCAGGCGGCAAGTTTATTTTCGAAGACAACGCCAGAAGCAATAATTGCAAATGCACAAAAGAAAGTGGTGGAAAATTTGAATGCCAGACTTCCGGCATCTACTCAAACTGTACTGAAAGATAGTTCTGTCAAAAAACAGATAATTGAAGAGTTTAATAAACTTCACAGGAAAATTGACGATTTAGACTTTCTGGAGGGCTGCCCATGAGAAAAATATGTCCACCTAAATTTATAACAAAACTTTTGCGGTCAAAGGGAATTAGGATTAATGACATTGTTCGGGATCATTATCAGCGACCGAGTGGTACCTCTTTAGCGGATAAGCTGAAAAAAGAAGGATTACCGGCAAAAGAGGCGAAGGAACTGGAAAGGTTTATTACTGACAAAGTAGACGAATTTCTTAGAAAAGACCGTGAAAACATTTTAGACAGGCTTTTAGGCAAAAAGCTTCCGGATAAAAGGGTACGGCAGGCGAGCATAAACGACATACTTAAAGCAAAGGGAGACGGGTATTACAGCAATACAAGACTAATCGAGCAGGTCGCGAAAGGGAAAAGTTTACAGTCTTTTACCGGTGAGATGCGACAAAAGATCTATGAAGCAACCAAAGTCATTGATCAGGCAAAAGACCCTCGGTCGAAAGCGATCGCAATGGCCGAAATCCAAAGAATCTATGACGAGCTCAAACCGGGGGATATTGGTAAAAAAGCGCGTGCTTTACAAATATCCAACATGCTTCTCAAATTTTCAATTGGTGCACAAAACACTTTGGGAAATTTGCTTCAGGCAGGAATTGACGGCGTAAATAACGCAATTGCAGCTGGTATCATGGACATCTATGCATCGCCCCAAATACTTTTAGGGAAAAAGGGAAGCGAGCTGGGATATTTGTTTGGAAAGAGGCTTCCAGAAGCTCTTCAGGCAAACTACAACTTCCAGACAGGCAAACTCTCACTAGGATCTTTTTACAAAGGATTCAGTGAAGCCTGGGAAGAAGTCGTCAAAGACATTGATACAAAAAACGATATAAGGAATCTGGAAAATTTTACGCTCAGGCCTTTCAAAAACAAAGGGTTAACAGGGTTTTTGCAAACAGCCGAGACGGCGGGATATTTCATCACAAAAGGTCTGGATTTTCTTTTAAGACCAATGGATAGAGGTTTTAGGGCTCTTTACGAACATGATTCTTTATTGCAACAAATGAGAGATGCGGAAGTTAGCATCCCAAGCCCTGAAATGATCATCAAAGCCAGAATAGAGGGGCTTAGAGGTGCTTTATCGGAGGACACAGTAGCCGCGAGGGCAATGACTGGCATTCAAAGAGTTTTACCGCTTGGAAAGCTTTTCATGCCATTTACCAAAGTCCCGGCTAATTTGATGATTTCGCGGGTAATTGAATACTCACCATTAAAGGTCTTTGGACTTATGAGTGATGTCCTTTACCGGGTGGCAGATGATCAGGCAAAAGGAGCTAAAAACCCTCTTGAAAGCGTTTACAAAGCACTAAGTGGCGTAATCCCCAAAGCCAAGAGCGAAAGAGAACTGATAACGGAAGGCTCGAAGATAATCACAGGTGGTGCTTTATACGGCGCTGGTGCTTATTTGGCGGCACAGGGTTTATATAAACCGAATGATTTAGGGTCTTTTACAGCGAAACAAAGAGAAGAAACGGCACTGGAGGAGTCACTGGGCATGCAAAAGGGGGCACTGAAAGTCGGTGATTTACATGTCAGCATTGCAAAGCTGGGTTTAGCGCAAATTGATATAGGCGCAAGAATGTATCAAGCGATGAAAGCGCGTGATTTCCCGGAACTAAACGCATTGCAAACTACTGGTCTTGCAATGCAGCAAGCGCTTTACCAGCTGGTAGTAGGCTCGCTTTCAGAAACCGCTAAAGGCTCTTCCCGACCACTTGGAATTAATCCTGACAATATTGCGAGAGGCTTTGAGCAGGTGCAACAAGGACAAGACCCCTCAACAGCTCTTGCAGAGCCGTTAACCGGACAGATATTAGAATCCGTGTCCTACCAGATAATTCCTTTATCAGCACTATCTACCGAAATTTTGTCGCTTTTTGACACCTACCGTGAAACGTATGACCCACAGCCGCTTAAAAGGGCGGGGAACAAAATCCTGTCAAGATACAATTTAAGCAGATCACCAGTCAGGCTTAATGTATTTGGGGAGGAATTGACAGAGAAAAAAGCAGGATTTGGCAATCCATTGAAAACAACAAAAGAGAAACAAGACTTTGCCGGGCAAGAGCTTTACCGACTGAGTCAACTTAATCCGGGCAGGACGGTAATTCAGCAGGATCGAAAGTCAATCGACGGGAGAAAACTGACAACAGAAGAATATCAGTCAGTGAAGAGAATCACTGGTAAGTACCGAAGGCAGTTTTTTACTTCCCTCTTTGACACAGATGACTATGCAGAACTGGATGATGAGTACAAAACTGAGGTAGTGAGAAAGCTTGACAGGATATTTTATGCCGCGGCAAAAGAAGAAGCACTTGGAATTGAAACGAAAAGTTACAAAAAAGCATTGCGGCAATTGAAAGCAGCGGAAGAGAATGAAGATTATGAATCGTTTGCAGTGAGAATACTTCGCAAAACGGCATACTCTTTAAGAAAAAGAGATGCAGAGGAGGAAGACAACGAATGAGATTACAAAATATAACGTCACTCCCGCTAGAATATTACACTCCTGGCTTTGTTGCTGGTGGCGGAATCAATCGTTCAGTCAATCGTTTAAACCTGCCTTTAAACCAACTCTACAGAGCGAATAATGTTGAGCCTGGTGCGTTTGGTTACGGGAATATTGATCAGTTAGGCATTTCAAAACTAAATTCAAACAAGATTATAGGCGCAAAGGTGGTAAGTGGAATCATCTTCAAGAATATGCATGTTTTTGTAAAAGGGGGACGGTTGTTTTCAATGCCTATAGGAGGAGGGGTTGAGTCTCAAATAGGCACAATTACTCTATTTGAGCCTGATGCAAAAGTACGATTTGCACTTAACAGAGGCAATGCAGGAAGTGGAAAGACCGAAATGCTTTTTATGTGCGACGGAGTAAACAGTCCGCTCTACTGGACAGGCTCAGGCGCTCCTGTAGCAATAACAGCTTTTCAGGCTGCTTTATTCGGAGTGCCTAATACGGTGCGCCCTGATAAGGTGGCAAGTTTCAGAAACAGATTAGTTTGGTCATTTCCTGCTTCCAGTGAGTATAAGAACCTGCTAATCTATTCGCAGGACGATGACGGATTGAATTATAGTGCAAGCGCACCCGCGTCAATCATTGATGCCTTTGCGGAAGAAATTGAGCCAGGAGATGGAGGCAATATCACAGCCATTGCATCCATCAAACGCAATAACGAACCGTCGCAGGCAGAACAATTAATCGCGTTTAAATCAAACAACAAGGCATATCTGTCAGAGACGATCACCCTTACAGACACACCAATTACGACGTTCAACCGCCAGGCACTTGATCTTGGAGCAATCAATCAGGAAAGTGTAGTCAATTTTGCAAATGATATATGGGTACTTAACAAACAGGGAATCGGCAGTTTGACTTCAGCGACCGCTTCTGGTGGGATTGATGCTTTGACCTACCAGCAGGGAATAAGAGTGAATTCACTGATCACACAGTCAGCACAAAACAGTGCTTTCAATAAATCTTTTATGATTCATGTGCCGGCTCGACAGATCATATGGGCTTTTATGCCAGAAAGTCAAAAGACTGATAATCTTTCGAATGGTATTGACTATGGAGTCGGCAACACCCCTATGAACATGTCTGTTTGCTTCAAGTATGGTGTAACGGATCAGGCGGGGCAGATTGTTAACCACTGGTACACCCGGTCAGGGGCGGGTTGGGGTTTCCCCTGCGCATGGACAAACGGACAGGATTTGTACGTAGGGAGTTATTTTGGCGATGTTTATAAGGTATTTTCGGGCGAAGAATATGAAAGAAATCCATTAACCCCCAGCGTCCGGCAACCGATTACATCCACTGTGGAAACCGGTGATAATACTATCACTGGTGATATAAGAACAAGAAAGCAATTAAGGAATATAACAGCGCACTGGTTCACAGAAGGGCAATTAGAGGCAGACTTAACCTTTTATGTCGATGAAAAGGAAATCGGGGAGACTTATAGTAAGACAGTTGGAACGGGAGACGCGGGTACCACCTGGGGGAGATTTTCGTGGGGCAATGCACTTTGGGCGGCTACCGGACAAAAACCAGCCGATATGAAAGTGTCGCCAGCAGGAATAGGCACCACCTGGAGATTCAGGGCAGAATGGAAAAGCCAGCGGGAGAATTCAGAAGGAAATATGATCCCCAACCGGGGATCGCTATTAGGGATCAGCGGCGATATATCGCTGGGGGGAAGGATCCTGAACCGCAAATAGGGCTTTGAAAGCAAGCGTCTGTCAGATCAGTAAACTTAATTATGACACTTTCAAAATATTCAGTTTTAAGACCCACCGAAATTGAGAACGATAAAACCGCTGATGCGGCTGATGTTTTAGACAACTTTCAACAAATAGCCACAATTCTTAATCCTGTTATCGACAATGTGCAGGATTTAATACTTATTTTTAAACCATCAGGTACGGGTGACCAAAAAACAGCTCTTCAGGCAATGCTTGACGAAGCAGAAGTACTCGCAAAGGCAGAAGGACAAAACGATACGCAGGGTCAGGTGAAAGTAACGGTTAGTATAGGAAGTGAATATGTTCGGTGCGATTCTGGTATAAAATTCAACCCGACATGGGTACGACTGGTGGGAACAGGAGGAACACTTTTTTTCGGAAATGCACCAGCAAACACGATATGTGTTGATATGGATGGCAATAATGACCCGCAGAGAGGGTCTCAGGCTTCACTGGCAGATCTTAAAATAGAAGGCCAATTTGGAAACGAGATTATTCAGGGGCGGGTAGGGTTGCGCATAGCTTCATCGGAGCTAGGGGTGCAGAATGTAAATATCAGAGACTTTGAAACAGGTATTACTTTCGGTAGCAATTCTTATTTGCACTGTTTTTCCAACATGCAAATCACGCGCTGTCAAACCGGAGTGCTTTTCCCCAGCGGTATAAATAATTCAGGGGAAAACATTCGCTTTTTTGGTTTAAAAATCTCTGACTGTAATACAGCAGTAGACATCAATACGTCCAACATCATGATGATGAGCTTTTATAGCTGCTCATTCGACTATATAGGGAAATTCCGCTTAGGTGGTACTGTTGGAAACACAAATCTGCCTGGGACAGCTTCCTGTACAGGGACAACGGTAACCGGAATTGGTACTGACTTTACCAGTCGTTTTGCGCCGAATGACAAAATATTTTTCACGGGCGGCGCACAAAGAACAATTTCAACGGTCGTTTCTGACACCGAAATGACGGTAACCAGCTCGCTTTCGCAGGCAGCAACAACCTATCGAAAAGCAGGGGTTTTCAGAATATTTAAACTTTCAACGACAGGTAACAATGCGGTTATTAATTGCATGGGATGTCATTTTGAAAACTGGGATTATGAAGACCCGCCCTTCACGCTTAACTCGAGATTCACGCTAAATATTTTTGGCGGCAAATTTTTATGCACAAAGACCCCTTTTGCAGACCCTTGGCTTGACTGCAGTTCGCTTTTTGTCCTTACTAACGCTAATCAAAGTTTTTTAAACATATACGGACTGGAATTTGAAAACATCAAAATATCAAGCACCGAAAGCGAAGATGTGCTTTGTGCCGGAGAAGGGGCTTGCCACATGTTCAATCCAACGCTCAAAGGTAACCTGCCTGCCCTGCTCTCAAATACAGCGAATAGCCCTAATCTTGGAGCGCCAGTCAACGGCACTTTGATACCCAATCAACTCCAAATAGGGAAGAACGATGCTTTTTCCTCACTGGGTCGACCAAGACTAAAAACAGAGTCTTTTACTGGTCAGACTGCAGATCTGGTGCAACATTTTGTGAATGCAGTCAAGTTATCCTGGATAACCGCCGCGGGAAAAATATTTGGATTTGGTCTTGATGCAGGCTCACAGACGATCACAAGCGTTGCTAACGCGTCAAACAGTACAGATGCACTGCCTAAAGGTCAAGCAGACACCTTGTACACTCCGCAATTAAAACCGTATAACACGTACAGTACAGACACGACACTGACAACCGCAAATTATTTTGTGCAGGCAAATTCAGGAGTAACTGCCCTGACCTTTTATCCCGCCACCGGTAATCAGGGGAGAATCCTGATAACAAAAAATGCAAGCGGAGGGGCGGTCAACCTGACACCGGCAGGATCAGAAACAATCGGCGGATCAGCGCCTTTTGCCCAGACAGACGGTACAGTAAAGCAGTGGGTATCGGACGGGGCGAATTGGGTGCTCTTTGGGAGCGCCTAACAAAAAAAAGGGGGGAATATGCCAGTAGCAGAGAACTTTCAGGATTTCGGGCCAAAAACACTAGCAGTAACAGAAACAGTTGACTACGATACGCGTAACAGTGGAGCGATCAATTTAATAGTGACCGTTGCTAACATTGGATCGAATGTCAGCGTAAAATTACAGGGTACAATCAACGGCACTGACTTTGTGGACTTGCCAGGCACCAGTTGGACGTATGGCGCAAATGGGAATTATTTGATCCAGGCGAATTCACCCTTTCCTACCACCCGATTCAATTTTGTTTCCCGACTGGGAGGAACTCCCGCGGTCACCGTCCGCGGAACGGGAAGAACAACAGCGGGATACTATGTGCCAGATCGAACTATCAAATTTGCTCCAGTACCGGTAACTGTAGCGGTACTGGAAGATAGCGCTGAAAGTCTGATTGCCGAAACACATAACATACCTCCGGGCATAAACGGATTGACGGCGCAAGGCTCTTTCACCTACGGATCCGGAGGAACAAGCGCTAAATTTTATCTGCAGACGACAATAGACGGCGAGAACTGGAGAGATGTGTGTTGCTTTGCTTATACTACTGCAAGTAGCTCACTAGCGGTGAATCTGATTGCGGCAACTGCTTTGCAAACCGCACAAAACTTCAACCCTCCCGGTGGTGTATTAGCGGGAGTAGATACTGATTTCGGTGATAATAGTGGTGCCAGCGGATTGATCGGAAATTCTTTGAGGGTAAAACAGATAATCACCGCAAGTCCTGCCTACGAAAACACAATTTTTAACCTCGCAATCAGAATGTTTAGCTAGGAGCTTGCCTGAAACAACAAAGTATAATTTGAATATATCGGAGGATTCCCAAAAAGTGAAAAAATTCGTTCCGGCAGAAAAACTATTCACCAGCAGAAGTAACCGATGGTGCAGGGATTCGGATAGGCAAAACTGGATCGGACGCCGCCGGTGGTACTTCCGTGAAAGTTAAAGTTACGTACACAATTTCCTGAAATTGACAAACAAAATAAAAAAGATAATAGTTCACTGGTCTGCCTCTTCCAGAATGACCAGTGTTGAAACGATTAGGGGCTGGCATAAAAAAAATGGCTGGCGGGATATTGGATACCATCGGGTGATATTGCATGACGATGCCATTCCCCAATCCCATAAACCTATTCAGCACTGGAGTACACTAGTTAAACAGGGCAGAGAACTGGATGATAACTGGTATATGACGGGAGCGGAACAGGGCGCTCATACAAAAGGGTTTAACGGCGATTCGATTGGGATCTGTGTGGTCGGAAATACCGACTACACAATGACCGAATGGCAAAAGGTCGCTCTGAAAGGAGCGCTTGACGTTTTAGTAAAACGGTATGGTCTGAAAAAAGAAGATGTTTTTGGTCACCGGGATTTCAATGCAACAAAATGCCCGGGAGATGAAATCTACAAATTCATTCAGGAGTACAAAAAGGAGGAGTAGATGGAAATATTACTGGGTGGACGATTGAAACTTGAAGAGGGTGTTGCGTGGATTTTAGGAGTGAAAGGCTCGGGGGTTGTTAGTGCTAAGATTCAGGCGCTCCAAAGCACACCGCTTGTAGCAAGAGAGAATAGATGGTCGCATATCGCCATTCTCTGGATTCACCCAAAAACGCAGGAACCAACGGTTATCGAAAGCCATTTCAGACATGCAGACGGCACGAATGGAGTAAAGTCATACCGCTGGAGCGCGTGGGTTTTACAAAACGCAAATGCAACAATAGTGGCATTCCCCTACCCCCCTTTAAACGCTCATCGTGCGGATGTTTACGCAGTCGAAAAATTTGGCTACGGTGCAAGGGATATTTGGGAGATTTATCAGGAAGAAAAACTGCCAAAATGGATGAATATATTAAAAACAGGGGGGAGAGGTATTATATGTTCGGAATTGCCCGCAATGTGCGATTATGGACATATATTAGATGCTAGTAAAAGGGGCGCGGCAGGAATGGTTAGACCAGTTGATTGGCAAATTTATTTGCTCGCAAATGATTTAAAATCAGTGGAAATGCGAAGCGGAAAAGCGGTATAGATGCCTACCAGAAGAGAATTAGAAGAATATTATGAATATAATATAGCCCCACGACTTGAAACTGGTGGCTTTATACCGACCTACCTTTTGCTTTGCGCGATGGAAAAAAGTTCCTTCTGGGAAAAGCAAAAACTTACTTTGCGGGATATAAACCAAGCGTACAAACGCCTGTTCAGGACGGAAATAAAAGCTAAAACCTGGCAGTCGGATTTAGCGGAGGTCTTGTCTGCTTTAAAAGTAGAAGACAGACAAAATATCAAAAAATGGATCAAAGGACAACTTAGCCCGCAGGAAGAAGAAGTCAAACTTATCCTCGCGGAAGAAGCGCACAGCGAGAAGCACGAAAGTAATACTGTAAAATAATTTAGAGGGGTCAACCATGAAAAAACTGCTTCTGTTAATCGGCTTATTAAATTTAAGTCCAGGCGTGTTTGCTGAACCAATGGTGGTACCGGTAAATATAGAACCGCCTGCCCCAGTCACTTTGCAAGCTGAAGTGGTGAAAACTGATACTCAGCTCTTAATCGATGGTAATCAACAAAGCCTTGATAAAATTCTCGGAATAATGGCTATGCAGGTACAAAGTACAAATCGCCAATTAGAACGGATGATCGAAATTCAGGGCGAACTTGTTCTGACTATGGAATCCAATCAGACGAAACAAGCGGAAAATTGCCGCAAAAAAAGTTTTTGGGAAAAAATTGGAGGACTTTAGTAGAAGTGAAAGTGGAAATTGAAGAAAAATTGAAGGAGTTTGAAACAAAACTGAATGCCATAAGCCAGAAAAACGAACAAATTGACGTCCATTTGTTTGGACTAAATGGAGAAGGCGGCCAATTAAAAGCACTTCAAGCCTCAATTGACCACTTAGCTTCTGTTGTTGAAAGGATTAAACCGAATGTATTTTCAGACGAACAAATACGCGAAATACTTAAAACGATTTTTAAGTACATCGCTTTGATATGTGCAACCTGCATTATAATCTGGGGCGGGCATGAATCAGTCGAACAGGGTAGATCAGTTATCGCGCTCCTCTTGGGACTACCTTGATTTAGTTCACATAATCACACATCTTGTCATTACTGCTAGGTTTAATATTTCTATCAATAATAGCATCACCAAACACACGGGCATTGCCTGAAATCTGAGCATTCCCCAAAACACAGGCATCGCCTGAAATCTGGGCATTGCCCAAAACACAGGCATCGTCTGAAATTTCAGCGATGCCAAACACACGGGCATTGCCTGAAATCCGGGCATTGCCCAAAACACAGGCATCGCCTGAAATTTGAGCATCGCCTGAAATCTGAGCGTATTCTGAAATTTCGGCATTGCCCAAAACACAGGCATTGCCAAAGATTTGGGCATTGTCTGAAACACAGGCATCGCCTGAAATTTGAGCATCGCCTGAAATCTGAGCGTATTCTGAAATTTCGGCATTGCCCAAAACACAGGCATTGCCAAAGATTT
>CAZOPR010000015.1:0-2324 GCA_964581895.1 uncultured Brachyspira sp. | reverse complement strand
CACAGGCATCGCCTGAAATTTGAGCATCGCCTGAAATCTGAGCGTATTCTGAAATCTCGGCATTGCCCAAAACACGGGCATTGCCAAAGATTTGGGCATTGTCTGAAATACAGGCATCGCCTGAAATTTGGGCATTCTCTGAAATTTGAGCGTATTCTGAAATTTCGGCATTGCCCAAAACACAGGCATTGCCAAAGATTTGGGCATTGTCTGAAACACAGGCATCGCCTGAAATTTGAGCATCGCCTGAAATCTGAGCGTATTCTGAAATCTCGGCATTGCCCAAAACACGGGCATTGCCAGAGATTTTGGCATTGCCCAAAACACAGGCATCGCCTGAAATCTGGGCATTGCCCAAAACACAGGCATCGTGTAAAATCTCGGCATTGCCCAAAACACAGGCATTGCCAAAGATTTGGGCATTACCTGAAATCTGAGCATTCCCCAAAACACAGGCATCGCCTGAAATCCGGGCATTGCCCGAAATTTGGGCGTCGTCAAAAATACCGGCGTTGCCAAACACTTTTGCCTCTTCTCCCACCCAGCAATCGCCATCTTGTGAAAGATTAGACTCTCTTTCGATCCAGCCCCCGAGCTCGCCGTCTTTCCGACGGCGAACCCTCTTAAGAGGGATTCCTTCCCACATTAACGTTTCATCTGTAAATTCGTATTTAGTCATTTTTTTCTTTCCCTTTTTCCTTCCTTGCCTTCCAGCGTTTATTAGCAATTTTTCTCTGATATGCAGAGAAAAATGCAGAAAGATAATCCATCAAATCAGTTTTTGTTCTTGGAAGCCTTTCTTTTTTCACATAACTTTCAATAAATTCTTTCATGGCGAATTGAGAGGTTTGAGAGGTTTGAGGAGTTTGATAAAATCAAGATCGCCTGCACGTTTGGTTCTGCTATTTTGAACAGACGTGATAGCCTTCTTGTGCAAACTCCAAACCATTCGGTGAAGTTTGAAATAATCTTTGTCTTTGGCTTTGACGATAATCTTCATTATCTCTCCTCTCCCGCTGGAAAAACAAACATAAAGGGTGCGAGTTTATATTCCTCACTTTTTTCGCGTAGGATCCACTCTGCCAGCGGGTGAATATTAGAAGGCACAACAATCTTTTTGATTGTGCCTTCATCATCCGCAAAATCAATGAACAGCATTGAAACCGTATTTTCAATTTCCGGTAAAATTTTTAGTTTTGAAGCGGGACAGGAAGAAAAATGCGTGATCTTTTCATTGCCAGCGGAATTGTGCTCAACAGTCACATTTACCGCCTTGTTTAAAAGGGATTTAACAGTAAAGTCCTGATTGATCTCTAAATTTGAACCAATCGCCGCCAAACAAAGAGACCATAACGTAGAACCTTTTGCACCTGAAGCAAGTGAAAACGTAAGCTCTTTGCCAACTTCCCCGATCCACTTATTGCTAGCCGAATCCCAGAGCGAAAATGCAATAAATATTTTGCGGCGTGTCTTTTCCTCCCCCTTAAAATTGTCAATCACATGACCAAGTTCAATTACTTGTGATATGCGCGCGGAGTACGTGTCCGGCGGAATCCTTTCTTTTTCAAAAGACATTGTATAATCTTTTGCGTATAACATGTTATTTTCCCTCCTTTATTTTGAGTATTTCAGATACGTCTGAAAGCTTGATGTAGCCAGTATTTTGGGTATATTTGATGTAGTTTCCGTTTGAATCAAGCTTTTCTCTTACCGGCTGTACAAGCAGCCATTCACCTGTCTGACTAAGAACAACGTGTTCACCTGGGTACTCATTGTACCTGAGGCGGATCATATACCGCCCTGGCTCGATCTGAGGTACGGGAGGCGTACTTTTGTTAAAATTCATCTCCTCCTCTATCAATTCCACTAAGAGTAAAACTTGCTCTCGCAAACAATCAAGCTCTTCTCTTACATTCTGCCAATCACTTAGTTCGTCCACAATAAGACCCTTTATTCGTGCCAAATACTTAGCGGTGTTTTCAGTTTTTAATCTTTTCATTGTACCTTTCGTTTGAACAAAAAGAATATACCACATGCCGGCATTAATTTGCAATGCTTTTTTTGCTTTCATCTAATAAAAGGTTTAAAAAGTTTCGTATCAGCAGATAACAGGGACTTTTTTATTTGCTGTGCATGAATATTTATTAACTAAATAACCTAGAGATTTTATTAAGATTTTGGGGTGTTTGAGAGGTTTTTTTGTCATTTTTGCGGTTTTTTGAGGCTCATAAATGAGCCACCCCCCAGCTCATAAATGAGCCACCCCCCAGCTCATAAATGAGCCACCCCCCAGCTCATAAATGAGCCACCCCCCAGCTCATAAA
>CAZOPR010000014.1:0-37734 GCA_964581895.1 uncultured Brachyspira sp. | reverse complement strand
TTATTTCTAAGTATATTATTAACTTTTTTAAGAACATTTTCTGGTGAGCTAATAATTGGTTTAGAATATGTTGAATTATGTTTTATAGTTGTATTTAGAATCATTGTCATAATAAATTGATACAGGGAAGCCAAATCTTTTTATCATATCTTTTAAGGTAATTTTAGTATTTTCTAAATTATCACTTTCGAAAAATTTATTATACAAAACATATCGTGATTTATCATCAATAAATAAAATTAAATGAAACTTTTTATCTATATCTGGGATCCAATTGTGAGTTGAAACATCGCCCCAAATTTATTCACCAAACGATCCAGCTTCAAATCTTTTTCTATATTTTTTAACTTTAATATGTTTAATATAAACTTTATCCTTGTTTAATATCTTCCTCATGGTCTTGGTATTAATATCTGGAAAGTCTTCAATTTTTTCTACTGCAATATTTTTTAATATTTGCATTGATGGTGAATAGATAATCCATTTTTGTTCATATTAAACTTTTTATATAAAATTTTTAACTCTTCTTTTTGTTTTTGTGTAAGAAGAGAAATTCTTTTGACCTTTAGGTAGTTCTAAAGGCTTACCTTTCTGCAAATCTATTATACAAGATAGATAACCAGGTTCGGCAGCATTTTCAATAATTTAGCATAATTTTTCATTGTAATTTCTTTTCTTTCAACCTTTTCAAATTTAAATACAATTTGTTTTTTTAATACCAAGTTTTCATCTCCTTTAAATCCTTTTTTTAAAGAAGATGATATATTTATTTTTTTATTGTTAAGTTTCTTTTTTTGAGATAAGTGTAAAGTTTCAAAATTTGCTACGCAAATTTTACAAAAATTGTTGAAATTATATAAATATATGCTAAAAGTTACAAAATAATTGTAGTTATAACAATGGGGGTTATAATTATGAAAAAAAAGCTGATTATTTACCTTATTATTTTTTCTGCAATCTTTCTTTTTTTAATGCAAGGTTGTGTTTTGGAAAATAAACCAGTTGTCAATATAACATCTCCAGCAAACAACGATACGATAACTTATAAGATACTTACGGTTACAGGAACAATTGAAGATAGAGATGGAGATGCTTCAGAAGTTCAAGTATGGATAGAAGGTACAGATATTTCTGGAGTGGATTATATTGATACTTCAGATGAATTTTCAGTAGACCTAGATTTGACAGGTCTAACAAGTGGAACATATAAAATATGTGCTCAAGGTTTTGATGAAAACGACAATACAAGTGATAAAGTATCTGTTAGTTTTACTTATAATCCTGGTTCTGGACCTACTGTAACAATAACAAGCCCCACAAACAACACAAGAATAACTGCTAATAAACTTACAGTTCAAGGCACAATTAATGATGTAGATGGTGATGCTTCCAAGGTTGAGGTATGGATAAAAGAAAATACAATTTTTTATGAATGGGATTATGATGTTACTTCAGGCCAATTTTCAGTGGACATGAGTTTGATATATCTATCATACGGAACATATACAATATGTGCTCAAGGTTATGACCAGAACGGCAATGTAAGTGATATAATAACTGTTAGTATTACTTATAATATTAGTGGTTCTAAACCTACTGTAACAATAACAAGCCCCACAAACAACACAACAATAACTACTAAAACACTTACAGTTCAAGGCACAATTAATGATGTAGATGGTGATGCTTCCAAGGTTGAGGTATGGATAAAAGAAAATACAAGTTTTTACTACTCGGATTATGATGTTACTTCAGGCCAATTTTCAGTGAACCTGAGTTTGACATATCTAGCAAGCGGAGCATATACAATATGTGCTCAAGGTTATGATAAAAACTACAATACAAGTGATATAGTATATGTTAGTTTTAATTATATTAACGGTTCTAAACCTACTGTAACAATAACAAGCCCCACAAACAATGCAAAAATTACTATTAAAACACTTACAGTTCAAGGCACAATTAATGATGTAGATGGTGATGCTGACAAGGTTAAGGTATGGATAGATGGTAAAGATATTTCTGGTTGGGATAATTATATTGTTTCAGACCAATTTTCAGTAGATCTAGATTTGACAGGTTTAACAAGCGGAACATATAAAATATGTGCTCAAGGTTATGATGATAAGAATAATATAAGTGATACAGTAACTGTTAATTTTACTTATTATGAACCTGTTGTAAATCATGATTCAACCTGGCTTGTTTTGGTTTATCTTGATGGAGATAATAATCTTGAAGAGTCTGCTATTGATGATTTAAATGAGATGGAAAATGCACTTTATAAGCAGTTTGATAATCCTAATAGAAATCAATTAAATATCCTTGTACTTTTTGATAGAGCATATGGATATGATTCCTCAAATGGTGATTGGAAATCGACAAGACTTTACTATGTTCAACCTGATTCATCAAATACATCTACAATATATTCTACACTACTTGAAGATTATGGTGAACTTAATATGGGTGATCCTAACACACTAAGTAATTTTATTTCCTATGCAAAGCAAAATTTTACATATCAGCATTTAATGTTAATACTATGGAATCATGGAGGTGGTGCAAGATATAAATCTGATGTTTCAACTATTTCAAATATAAGTAAAGATATATGTGAAGATGATACTGATAGTGATATTCTTTACCTTGATGAAGTCCAGCAAGCTATTTCAGCTAACTTTAATTCAGCAAACAAACTTGACATAATAGGTTTTGATGCCTGTCTTATGGGGACAGTTGAAGTAGCTTATGAATTTAGAGACTTAGCTTCTTATATGATAGGATCTATGCATACAGAGCAGGGAGATGGCTGGGATTATGAGTCTTTATTTTATGGTGGAACTACAAATTGTCCGCAACTTGATCCTTCTTCAATTACAGCAGCCGATATGGCGATAAGAGCAGTTAAAAGCTATCGAGATTTCATTGAAGCTACTTATAGCAATTCGGGTGAAACAATGGCTGCGATTGATCTTTCAAAATTACCTGCATTAAAAACTAAAATTGATCAACTTGCAGTAAGTATTTATAGCGAAAATAAAAAAAGTAATATTGAAACAATTCGAGATAGCTCAATTCATTTTTATGATAGTGATGACGATTCTATATCTATTCCATATTTTGACCTATATGATTTGTGTAATAGAATTTATAATGATGCAACATATGGATTTTCTGCTGGACTAAAAAATGCAGCTAATGATGTCATAACAGCCCTTTCAGATGCTATATTGTATGCTTATGGTGATGATGGAAATGGGCAATCCTACTATTTTGGTGATGGAGTAGCTACTAAAAGAGGGCTTTCAATCTTCTTCTCAAGAGGGAATCTCACAGATTATGAAAATGATTCCCACTATGCATATCAATGGTGGTACACATCAGAAGATACAAATACATGGAACTCAGGTTTTTACTATGGCAAAATTGATTTTGCAGATTCAGATACTGATGGCATCGTTGAAACCTGGCGAGAACTTTTTGAAGCTTGGTATGATCCAACTAATAGTTATACTCCTGGTTCTTATTAGAATTTTTACTATAATATTTTACTATCTATCAGCAAGGTCCTTAAAAGGTCTTGCTGATAGTTTCTTATTAGTTTCTTTACTATAAAATTTTACTATTATCTACTTTAATGGCTAATTGACCTAAAAATTTTACATGATATTTGTAAGCAGATGAATATACTTATAATAAAGCAAACATCTTTGGGGGATCTTCTTCACTCAACAGTGGCAATAGATGCCATAAAATCAAAATATCCAGAAGCAAAAATAACCTATATGGTTGATGAAAGCTGTCAAGATATTGTAAAATATAACCCAAATATTGACAAAATCATTCTTTTTCATTTAAATTCCCTACTAAAACTTACAAAAAAAAATCCTTTCAAAGCCCTAAAGTATATTTATGATAAGATTATAGAAGTTAGAAGCCAGTTTTTTGATATTGCATTTGACCTTCAGGGGCTTGAAAGATCTGTTATATTTTTATATTTTGCAAAGGCAAAAGAAAAATATGTTAAAGGAAGATACCCTTTCTTAAAAGGATTTAGAAATAAAAAAATCCATGCGATAGATGAAATTTTATCTGTATTAAATCTTGCTGGCATTTTCAAAAAAGATGCTAATATGAGTTTACATATACCTACTTTTATAGATGAAAAAGTTTTATCTTTAATAGAAAAGATTAACCCTGATAAAAAACCTTTAATTACAATAAGCCCTTTTACAAGATGGGAAACAAAAAATTGGGGATTGGATAAATTTATGCATCTATTAAAACTACTTGCCCAAAAAGATTATATCGTAGTCTTAACGGCAACCAAAGAGTATCAATCATCCCTTGATTCGATAATGGAAGATTCAATAATTCAAGATTCCACAAATCAAGATTCGACAATCAAAGATTTAACAATCAAAGATTTACCAATTAAAGATTCGATAATCAAAGATTCGACAATTAAAGATTTAACAATTAAAGATTCCACAAATAAAGATTTGATAATCAAAGATTCAACAATTAAAGATTCACAAAAAGGCAAAGTTTTTAATCTTGCAGGCAAATTATCCATTCTTGAATTTGCAGCCCTTATAAATCATAGCGACCTTTTGGTCTCATGTGAGAGTTTCCCGCCTCATATAGCCTCGGCTCTACATAAAAAAGTGATAGTCCTGATGGGCCCTACAGATGAAAGAAGAATAGGTCCTATCAACACAACCTACCGTCTTATAAGGGCAGAAAATGTCAAATGCAGCCGCTGCTACAAAAGAAGATGTAAAAAGATGGATTGTATGAAAAAGATTATGCCAGAAACTGTCTATAAAAATATAAATGAACTTATCGAGCAAAATTGATCCACAAAAAATAATTTTTAGTTTTTGCTAATTTTTTTACCAATTAAATTTATTTTATTTTAAGCAAATTTATTCTCATTAAAAAAAGGGCTACTTGCCAAGGCAAGTAGCCACTTTTTTTAATCTTTTGTTTTAAACAAAATTTTAGGTCATACAAAATCTTTTATAGCCAGAACATTAGCTCAAGAGCAACATATCCTTTAGTCATAATATATTCGCCAGCATTGCCTTGCATTCCAGCTACAAAATCCTGAAAGGAAGGCTCGATAAAGTAAAGGAATGCACCTATTGATATTGATCTTGTAAGGAAAATATCAAGGCCAAGCTTAAAGTTTAAACCAACTGTAAATCCACCAGATCCATAGATTGAGTCATAATATTCAATAAAAGATGATTCATAACCATATTCATCACTTGGTTGTGTAAAGAAAAAGGATGGACCACATTCAAAATAAAGTTGTAAGAAAGCTAAAGGAAGATATATACCAAGATTCACATTTGCATAAAATTCATCATGATAATATATCCATGTTTCTTGATCAA
This sequence comes from uncultured Brachyspira sp., assembly GCA_964581895.1. Lineage (GTDB taxonomy): Bacteria > Spirochaetota > JAAYUW01 > JAAYUW01 > JAAYUW01 > Exilispira. The sequence goes on along the minus strand of CAZOPR010000014.1, from coordinate 32,329 downwards.
CTCCACTATCTCCTGCATATGAAACTAAAGTATCCCAATTCATTGGTCCATACCATTGATAATATTCATAATCAAAGTAGTAATATTGAGTTCCAACATAAAAAAGATCAAAAGCAAATCCAAAAAATTTTGAAAATTTTAATCTTCCGTTGATTCCCCAGATAGCAGAATCGAAAAACTGTGCCTGATTATCTTGAAGCTGTGATAAAGTTGTGTTTGAAAGTCCAACCAAACCTAAACCTAAAAAGTTGTACTGAGCCTGTGCAAAAACAGGTATAGAGAGAAGAAGAATTAATGCTAAAGTTATAAGAATTCTTTTCATATTATCCTCCATTTAATATTTTTCTTCTTTTTGTCTTCTGATTAATATAATAAAGCAATATTTTTAAATATCAACCAAAAAAAGAAAAAAATAAAAAATTTTTTAGCTATGTTTTGAAACAATCCCCCAGATAAATATAAATATTGATAAAGTCAGGGCAAGGATGTCAAAAGCCTCAAAAAAACCATTTTTTAAAGGGAAAAGAAAAAGCGAGATAATTATTGGATATAAGACTGTAAAACCATATTGCAAAGGAGCAATCATTATCATACAGCCATTTTTATATGCTATCTGAATTGCAACAAAAGAGATAAGACCATTCAACAAAAATAGATAAAGGTAAACTGAGGAAAAATAACTTAAACTAAGATTTGTTCCTTTATGTAGTTGAAGAAGTTTCATCGCCACAACCATAAAGCCAGCCATACTGCCAGATGTGATTGAAGGGATTATCACCTTAATAAAAGCTGGCATCGAACCTTTACCATCAGCTTTTGTCTTACTTGTAAGATGCATAAAAGGAAGAATAAGAAGGAAAAGTATTATTGGTAAAACAGCAAAAAAAAGCGATAGTGTAAAAGCTGGCATTGTCTGAGATGTATCTTTTGTCTTAAATGTTATAGCAACAATCATAATTGTTATACTGATTATATAAATAATGTCTGAACCAAAAAGCTTTTCTTTAAGCATTATAGCCGAAAGAATGATTGTAAAAACTATTGTCAGGGCTGAAATTGCATTTATTACATAAGATGGGACAAGATTTAAGGCGAAAAAGTTGATAAATGGATTTATATTTATAAGAATAAGTCCAGAAATCCATAGGATAAAATCAGAACTTTTTCTTTCTTTTGAAAAAATCTTAATCCCTTTTTTCTGCAAAACAAAACCAAGTGCAAGTAAAAAATATGCAAAAATACCTAAAAGCGCTCCTATAATGCTTTTACTCATGATTTTCCTTATTTTAATTTATTTTTTTTTAACTTTTACATTTTAATTTTTTTTTATAACTTTTCCCTTTTAACTTTTGCACTTTATATTTTATTTTTTAACTTCTGCTTTTTAATTTTTATTTTTAACTTTTGTTTTTTACCTTTTGCTTATTATCTTTTTTCCTTTTAACTTTTACATTTTAAATTTTTACATTTTAACTTTTTATTTTTTACTTTTTTGCTTTTTAATCCTACCTAAAAACTTATGACAAGTAATTATAACTTAAAGATTTTCTCTTAAAAACTTTGTGTTTTTGTCTATTCTTTCAATATAGGATTCAACCTGAGTTTTAAGTTCATCAATACTAAAAACATAAAAATCTACTAAAAAATTTGCTATTTTTTCCGCAAGTTCCCTTTGCCTTTCATAATGAAGATGGCAATTTGTCTCTGTTCTTCTTTCTAAAATATCGGAAATTGTCAAAGCCATCTCATAATTAAAATGATAAACAACCTCTGCCTTTGTTAAAATATAATCTTCAATAAATCTTTTACCAAGTTCGGGATTTTTTATTATATAATCAAAGATTATAAAGGCACCTTTCCCATATTGTCTTATGCAATAATCAAAATATTGCTTTGTTATTCCAACTTTGTTAAGTTCATCTTTATAAAGGTTTTTCTCTTTTACTGCTATCAAATAATCCTTTTTTGAGATGTTTCTTTTTAAGGTTTTAAGTTTTAAGTAGCCATTTTTCTGTAAAAATATCAATAAATCTTCCCCCATCTTTCTAAAGATTGTAAGTTTTCCTCCACCGATTGTTATAAATCTATCTATATGATTATATTCTGATATATGATTATATTCTGAATTTTTTTGATTATATTTTGAATCTTTTTTATTATATTTTGATTTTTTTTGATTAGATTTTGAGTGGTCATATATGATATGCTTTCTTGAAACTGCCGATTCGCTTTTACCTTCCTCTAAAATAAGTGGTCTAACACCAGCATAAGCAGATATTATATCTTTATATGTTATTTTAGCGTCTGGAAAGACAAAATTTATAGTGTTTAAAAGGTAATCGCAATCTTTTTTTTCACAAACAGGTTCATCAAGATTTTCATTGTAATCTGTATCTGTAGTTCCTATATATGAATAGTCTTCTCTTCTAATTACAAAGAAAAATCTTCCATCGTCAATAGAGCGAAGCCCAAAGGCGTGGTTGTTTTTTAGCCTCTGGTTTTTTAATATGATATGAACCCCTTTTGTTGGTCTTATGAATCTTTGTTTTATATTTGCTTTTTCTAATGTTTCATCTATCCAGATCCCTGTTGCATTTACAACAATTTTTCCTTTTATTGCATGGGTCAATCCACCCACCCTATCCTGAACATAAACAACTTTATGATGATTTTCATTCTTATCAAATCCTATGAATTTGCAATATGAAAAAGCATAGGAATCTATCTTTTTACTCTTTGAAATTGCAAGGGCATCCTTTATAGTTTCAATGGTAAGTCTCGAATCATCGACATTTGTATCATAATAGATAGCCCCTCCAAGTAACCCTTCTTTTTTGACCTCGCTCTCCATCTCGATTATTTGCTGGGCTTTTAAGTACCTATATTTATTTTTGTTTTTATATTTACTTAAAAAGTTTGATATTAAATCATAGAGGAAAACTGCGATTTTTATCTTTGCAAGAGAGTCTTTTCCTCCTTCATATGCATTTACAATAAATCCAAGAGGTCTTACAAGATTTGGTAAAGCTGAAGCAAGCCAATTTCTCTCTGTCGTTGATTCTCTTACAAGTTTTATCTCCCCCTGTGAAAGGTATCTAAATCCACCATGTGCAAGTTTTGATGACTTACTTGAAGTCCCATATGCAAAATCTTCCTTATCTACAAGGCAAAAGGAGTAACCCCGTATTGCCGCTTCTCTTGCTATACCAGCGCCTGTTATCCCTCCACCAATTATGATTATATCAAACTCTTTTTTATCAATCCTATCAATCTGTTTTTCCCTTTCCTTAAAACTAAAGTTTTCAAAATATTGGTTAAACTCCTTTAAAAATTTTTCCATTTTCCCAAGCTCCCTTCGTCCAATTTTTACCATAATTTAATAAAATTGCTAAATTTTTCTTTTACTATATTTACTCAACTACATTACCTTGATTAATTTTTATTTCTTTTTTTGTTTATTAAATTTTTTTTTGATCAAGTCTCTTTTTTTTAAAATTTAAATCAGTTTTTTTTACCTTACAATTAGATTTTTTATCTATTTTAACAGATTTTTTTTATTTTTTTCAGGCTATTTTTTTTAATTTTTTTAATTAGATTTTTATATTTTTTTTAAATTTTATTTAAAAATTTATCGATTTTACTTGTAATCTTATTACTTTTTTTTACTATTTATATGTGAAAGATTTATATATAAAAGGAATAACTTATGGAAAAAAATCTTATTTTGACTATAGATTGTGGAACTCAAAGTACAAGGGTCATAATATTTGATGAAAATGGAAATATTTTAGAAAAATCTAAAATTGAGTATGAACCATATTTTCAACCAAAACCAGGGTATGCTGAGCAGGATGCAAATATTTTCTGGCAATCTGTAATCAAAGGTTGTAAAAGTATCTTTTCAAAATCACCTGAATTAAAAGATAAGATATCTGCGGTTGGAGTTACGACTCAAAGAGATTCCATGGTTTTAGTGGATAAAGATGGGAATCCTATTCGCCCGGTTATCACCTGGCTTGATCAGCGAAAAGCAAAACCAGCATATATACCAAAAGGTTTGGAAGCCGCTGCCTATAGTTTAGTTGGCATGTATGAATCTATATTAAAAACTCAGGCTGAAGGAAGTTGCAACTGGCTTAAACAAAATGAACCAGAAAACTGGAAAAAAGGATATAAGTTTTTGCAAGTCAGCGGCTTTTTAAACTTCAAACTTACAGGTAAATTCATAGATTCTATTGCCTCACAGATTGGTCATATCCCTTTCAATTATAAAAAGCAAAGTTGGGCGAAAAAGGGGGAACTTTCTTTTAAGCTATTCCCTATCGAAAATGAGAAGTTACCAGAACTTGTAAGTGCAGGTAGTATTATCGGAAGCATTACTAAAGAGGCTTCAACTTTAACCGGGATTGCAGAAGGGACCCCTGTTGTTGCTTGTGGTTCGGATAAAGGGTGTGAAACACTTGGGGTTGGTTGTGTCTTTCCAAATTCTGCAAGTTTGAGTTTTGGAACAACTGCAACTGTTCAGGTTACATCTAAAAGATATTTCGAACCACTTTCATTTATGCCAGCATACCCTGCTGTGCTTCCTGGTTATTTTAACCCTGAGGTTGAGATTTTCAGAGGTTACTGGTTAATCTCCTGGTTTAAAAGGGAATTCTGTCATCTTGAGGTTATGCAGGCTGAAAAAGAAGGGATTGCCCCGGAGATTATTCTAAATAAAGCTTTAACTGAAACACCAGCAGGTTCTATGGGACTTATCGTGCAGCCATTCTGGAGTCCAGGATTAAAAACTCCATTTGCAAAAGGAGCAATGATAGGTTTCGGCGATGTTCATACTAAAAAATATATGTACAGAGCGGTGATTGAAGGACTTGCTTTTGCATTAAAAGATGGACTTAAAAAAATAGAAAAATCTGGTAAACTGCAGGTAGAAAAGCTTTTTGTCTCCGGAGGTGCAAGCCAAGCTGATGAGATTTGCCAGATAGCAGCAGATGTTTTTAAGCTTCCAATTTATAGAGGAAAAACTTACGAGACTTCAAGCCTTGGGGCTGCAATCATCTGTTCAACTGCTGTTAAAATCCATCCAAGCTTACAGGTAGCCCTTGAAAAGATGGTATCTTATGGAAAAGTCTTTTATCCAGATGAAAAAAATTCTTTACTTTACGATAAATTATATGAAAAAATTTACACCAAAATGTATAAAAGACTTTCCCCTTTGTATAAACAGATAAGGCAGATTACTGGTTATCCAGAAAGTCATTTATAGATTTTAATTCATAGAATTTTATAAATTATTTTATAAATTATTTTATATTGAAAAATAGAAAAAGAAAATTATAAAATCCGCAAAGTTAAAAAATAGAAAAAGAAAATCAAAAATAAGAAAAGTTAAAAAATAAGAAGGAACTCAATATGGGAAAAGAAAGATTTTATCCAAAATGGATCGAAACTGCACCGCCTACAAATTCTTACAGGGCTATTTTTAAGTGGGGAGCACCAGATAAATTTAAACATCCAAATAAAAGACTTTATGCCTTGATGAAAAAGACTTTCAATCTTACAGATGAATATTTTTCAGAGCCAAAGTCAACTGGTTTTGAAGTTTTTGATATTGAAATTCCTACTAAACTAAAAAATGAACAGATAGATTTTTTTAAGAATCTTGTTGGAAATGAAAATATAAGACTCGATACATTTACCAGAACTTCTGTTTCTTATGGTAAAACAATGATAGATCTTTTTAGATTAAGACAGAAGATTATTGAAAATATACCTGATATAGTTGTTTATCCGAGAAATGAAGAAGATATTGTAAATATTGTGCAATACTGTTATCAGAAGAAGATTCCCCTTTATGTTTATGGCGGCGGTTCAAGTGTTACAAGAGGGACTGAAGCAACAAAAGGTGGAGTTACTCTCGATATGAGAGTTCATATGAATAAAGTTTTAAGCCTAAACGAGATAAATCATACTGTAACAGTTCAGGCTGGTATTTCTGGACCACAACTGGAAAAGTCGCTTAATAATGCACCAGAGCTTTTTAATTCAAAAAGAAGATATACTTGCGGACATTTCCCACAGTCTTTTGAATATTCCGTAGTTGGTGGCTGGGTAGTAACGCGGGGTGCAGGGCAAAACTCAACTTACTATGGTAAGATTGAAGATCTTGTTATAAGTCAAACTTATGTCACACCTAAAGGGATTATAAAAACACCAGAGCTTCCAGCTATGGCAACTGGACCAGATATCGACCAGATTATGATGGGAAGTGAAGGAACTTTTGGTATTTTAACAGAGGTCACACTTAAGATTTTTCATTATCAACCAAAAAACACAAAAAGATTTTCATATATTTTCAAAAGCTGGGATGATGCGCTTGCTGCAACCCGTGAAATAATGCAGGGGCAGTTTGGTTTTCCAAGCGTTTTTAGACTTTCAGATCCAGAAGAAACAGAAGTTGCAATGAAGCTTTATGGGATTGAAGGGACAATATTTGAAAAACTTCTATCACTGAAAGGATTTAAGCGGGGGCAGCAGTGCTTATTACTTGGAACCTGTGATGGAGACAAAGATTATACAGCTTTAGTTAAAAGGAAGATACACTACATCTGTAAAAAATATAAGGCATTTTACACAACTGGATTTGTTACAAAATCATGGGAACATGGAAGATTTACAGATCCATATATGAGAGAAGACCTTATGGATTATGGCATAGTTATAGATACCCTCGAATGTGGAGTCAACTGGGAAAATCTGCCTAAGGTTCATAGCGAGGTGAGAAAGTTTTGTAAAAGTAGAGAACAAACTATTTGTATGACACATTGCTCCCACTTTTATCCGCAAGGCGCCAATCTTTACTTCATTTTCATAGGCAAGATGGATATGATGGAATACATTAAATACCAAAAAGGGATACTTGAAGCAATCTTTAAAAGTGGAGCTTCCATGAGTCATCACCATGGGATTGGCAAAATGACTGCTCCATGGCTTGAACCAAGCATTGGTAAAGAAAATTATCAGATTTTTAAGGTTTTGAAAAATCATTTTGACCCGGAAAATCTTTTGAACCCCGGTGGAACATTGGGATTTGATGGGACACTTGATAAAAGAGAGGAAGGTTAAACTTCCCTAAAAGCTTGCTGTTCTTTATCAAGATATATATTTTCAATCTGTTCAAGATTATGTGTAGCGGTTTCTGGTAAGGTTATGTTTATAGTTGTCCCCTCATTTGGATGACTTTCAATCTGAATTTTTGCATTCATATTTTTCAAAGTATTTTGAACATAAACCATACCTGTTCCAGAACCTTCTTTTTTTGTTGTTTTACCTACTTGAAATTCTTTACAATTTAAGCAATTTTTTTTCTTACAATTAAAACAAAAAGGAATCCCTGAACCATTATCTTTAATAAGGATAAGTGGTTGGGGTTCTGCTGCTGTTTTCAAAGTTATATGAGGTTTTTCTGAGGATTCTATAGCATTTTTTATAAGATTTTCAATAACCTGAACAAATTGAATACTATTTCCTCTTATAAAAATCGCCTCTGATTCTTTATTAAATTCAAATTCAACCTGTTTTTTTTCATAGGAAAGTTTAAATTCTTTAATCAGATCTTCCAATATTTTATTTACTTCATATGTTTGAAGATTTTGATTTGTTTTGCTTTTAATAAGGTCCCTAATATCTTTTATGATTAAAGTCATTTCGTCACTTGAATGCTTTACCATCTGGCATGTATTCATTATCTTTTCATAATCTTTTGGATCTAAAACATCTTTATATTTATTTATAGTTGTGGTTATGATATATTCTGAAGATAAAAATGTAACAATTTTATTATTGAAATTATGTATAGTCGAGTTTAACATCATGCCGATATTTGCAAAAGAAGCCAAAGATTCTTTTTCTTTTATTACAAGATCATTTAATGTTTTGAAAAAATTCACCTGATCTATGTAAATAGATGGAAATAATATAAGAAATAGGCCAATAAATGCTATTCGCATAATTACACTTATAGTTTTATAAAAAAGTAGCTTAAAAGGATCTTGTAATTCTTCTACTTCTGAAAGTATACCTCCACTACTTGGGCTTTGCGTAAAGTAAAAGTTATATATAAAAACAGCGCTAACAAGAAGAAGAGCAATAAAAACAATATAGTTTATGACTTTATATTCGAACAAATCATATTGAAGAAGTAAAAGGGAACCAAATATTAAAAAACTTAAACCTATATAAACTTGATTTACATCAGAAAATAAAGTCAATAACCCATTTGAAAAAATAAATAAAGTTTGTAAAATCCTTTTTAATTTGGGAAAACCTTTTTTTGTGCTCCAGAAAAATATAAAAGCTTGCAATAGCAAAATTAGATTGTAAAAAATAGTTACAGGAAAATTAAAACCACCAAAAATATATAAGTAATTAAAACTATTTAATAAAACTACTATAAGTATATAAATTGCAAATATATATCCGATTCTTTTTTGTATCCTAAATTTAAAGTTCTTATTTGAAAAAATATTTGATTTATTATTAACATCTTGCATTTTATTTCCTTCAGATTTAAAATGCAACAAAAATTGCAAAATTCAAGTAATTTATGTTAAAAAAAATAAAAAAAATAGATTAAACAATAATATTTTAAGCAATAGATTTATTATAATCAGTTTGTTTTATGTCAAATTTTTATGAAAGTTAAGCCATCCAGAATCCAGGATTATTGGATTTCAAGTTATTCATATCCAAATTATCTGATAAAATTTTATATTTTTCTAACTCGAAAAATATAGAATTGAAAAGCTTTTCATACTTAATCTTATTTTTCTCTTCGGATAGAGGGTTAAACTTCCCTTCTTTTCTGTCTTTTTCAATATCATGAAGGTGGTCTTTATAAGATATTGCTATAAGAGCTTTTTCGCAAATTTTTAATGCCTTTTTATCCTTTGCAAATGGCTTTATATTTTGTAATATCATAGTAGCTCTTGTTTCTAAAGATATATCTGGTGTAGGGTTAAAAATATTTGGAAAATTTGCAGCAGTTAAAAGGATGGAAAGATTTGCATAGGCAAACATCTCAGCATAATCTGCTTGAGCAAGAAAAGGAGCCATAACTACAACTTTTAATGCATCACTTTTTCTAAGCTTTTCAAACCTATCCGCACTTAAATTTCTCTCTTTAGCAACTTCTGTTAAAACTTTTACAAAATAAGGTTCAAAATTTTCAATGATATCAACATACTTTTTCATAAAAGGGCTCCTTACTAAATTCTAATTTTCAAAATTAAATTTTATTTTATATATATATTAAAGTGGCTTTTTCATTTGTCAAGTTTTTTATTGAAAAGTTAAAAAAAAATTATAAGTTTTCTAAAAATGAAAAAAATAAATTATAGAAAGCTAATTTTCTTTTATATTCTTTTATCTTTTCTCTTAATTATTTTCATGTTTTCATTTTCTGGTTGTCTTATAAATTCTAAGAATAATAAAGTTAAAGACAGATCAACTACAATAGCTGAAAAAAATACTACTGAAAGCAACTTTATTTATCTTATTCAAAATGAAGATATGACTCCGATTTTTTACCCTCTGAATGATTATCTTATAAAACCATTTGATAAAAAAATTATTGAAAAAGATATAAAATTTGATTTTGATAAAAATAGACCATCTTTTTTACAAAATATTGATATTTCATTTTTTGATAAATCTGATCCTTCTTTTGATTTTAATCTTTATAATGAAACTATCCAATACTTTTCATATCTTGCATCAGATAAGGATTTCAATACAATTCTTAACTATCTTAAAAAATATATCGACGAAAAACCTCCCGAACCTTATAAGATAGAATTAGGAGATATGTTAAATGTATATCAAAATGGGATAGAATATCGCTATCCATTGGAAAAAGGTGCAACTATTATTGAATTTGTGGATAAAAGTTATCAGATAAATTTTTCAGACGGCAGAATCTTTTATCTTCTTTCTGATGGTATCTATTTTGAAACATATGAAGATGGAAGTGAAATTTACTATGTTAATCCAGCAATCAACTATTTTAGAAGATGGTTTGGCTCTATTTTATTTGTAAAAACAGAGAAGTTTGTCCAGATTCAGCTTGGAACTTCTAACATTTCTTTGTATTTTCAAAACCCTGTCATATTAAAATATTGCTATTCCAAAAATTATGAACTTTACTTTTATTTAAATGATTTAGCAGATTTTCCCAGTCAAAATTTTATAGATATTTCTATGATAGATAAGTTATTATTAAAAATTTCAGATGATTTTTTTATAACATTAGATAACAAAACAAAATCTATATATTTTAATATTAAAAGTTATCTTGTAGCGATTCAACAAAATCTTGTTAAAATTATTTATGCAATAACTAACAATTCTGAAAATAATTCTCATAATAAAAAGATAATTAGTCTATTCTTGCCCGAAGGGATAAAACTTACTGATTTTGATTCACAATATTCTAAAAGTGAAGTTAATTTTGTTTATAACTATAAAAAGATTCAAATCAATAAATTTTGCTTTTACTATTCAGATGAAGTTGAACCTTTTATACTTAAAATAAAAAGCGAAAAATTGGATGAGATTTTATCTATTATTTCAAAGGAATTAAACTGGCAAATAAGTGAACCGATAAATGTTATTTTACCAAAAGATATATATGAATATCAATCACTTTTATCTGGTGAAATTCAAAGAAAATTCGCCTATCTACCAGATGGGTTTACACGAGATGACATAATAATAAACTGGCCAGTTAATCTACCAAGATACTATGAAGATAAAGATATGCAATACTTTTATGAAAAAGAATTTTACAGCCTTTTACTTTTTCAACTTGTAAAAAAAATCTCTTTCCAGCAGGTTTCTTTTTTTTCAAGGCTTCCATATTTTATTCAAATAGGATTGCCACTATATATAGCATCTTTATATGATGAACAACTTAAAAACTCTTATGAAAATCTTTTTCATATTTTATATAAAAACAATTTTTCTTTCGATAAATCTCTACTTATTCTTGCTAATAGTGAAAGCACACCAATTGCTACCAATAAATATTTGGCAGCATTTTCGTATAGATTGATAAAATATATCTTTTCAATCTATGAACATAATAAAATCACTGATTTTATAAGAAGATTTAAGATAGATATAGATAAAAATGATCTTTTTTTGCTTCAATCAAATCAAGATTTTTTAGATTTTTCAAACAAGAATATAAATCAGATTTTTGGTGTATCTTTAAATAAACTTATTGAAGCTGCCAGCCTTAAAACAAGCAGCTTCTAACAAGTTGAAGAAAGAAATATTATAAAAAATTCTATTAAACTTTTTCACCTTTTTCTTTCAATGTTGCCAATACCTTTTTCTCATCATAATAAGTAAAAAGTATAAGTGATGCAACCGCAAAGACAAATGCTATAACTGCTGTTAATCTTATACCTATCGGGTTTGAAACTGTTTTACCTAAAAGAAGAACAGATGGGAAGATTATACCAGCAAGTGATTGCCCAAGCTTTGACATAAATGTTCTTGCACCAAAAAAGATTCCAGCTTTATAGATACCAGTTTCGTATCCATGAGCATCAGCAATATCTGCAATAATAGCATTTGGCAGGATACCAAATATTGCAAGAGGAAGAGAGAGCATTATTACCACAAGCCAGCCCTGAGCAAGTTTGCTAAAAGGAAGAAGACCTAAAACAAAAGCGTAGATATAGACAATCATGAAAATAATGAAACCAATAATTATAAGCCTTTTTTTACCGATTTTTTTTGCAATAAGATTTATTGGGACATAAAAGACAAAAGACAATCCAAACATAACTATCTGCATAAGTGAAACCAAAGATTTATCAAGACCTAAAAGTGTTGTTATATAGTAAACAAGACCTGTTGAAGCGATAGTTAGAGCTACCCAATAACCTAAATCTGAAAGTGTAAATAAAAGAAAGTTTTTATTCTTAAATGCAGTTACGACAGATTTAAATATCCCTTCTTCTGAAACATGATATTCTGCATATTTTTTTTCATCAATAAAAATTATAGGCAAAAGCATGAAAATAAAACCTATTACTGCAAATCCAGCGATGGTATATTGAAATGCAGCCGTTGGAGAAAGCCCTGTTTTTTCCAAAATCCCAGAAATTGAATAGACCTGTGAACCGATAGCAAAACCTATCGCCCAGGTTATGGAAATATAGGTAGAAAGGTTCAATCTTTCATCTGGATTATGCCCTATCTCAGACATTAGGGCAAAGAATGGTGTTACATACATTGTCATAAACCAGTAAAATAAAAGAACAGTAAAGAATAACCATATAGCATTTATAACACTTACATAACTTGTTATAGGAATAAATACAAGGATTGAAAGAAGAGCAAAAGGTAATACTGAAATGGCTAAAAATAGTCTTCTTTTTCCAAAATTGGATTTATTTCTATCTGAAAGACCGGCAACAAGAGGGTCAGTTATAGCATCAAAAAGCCTTCCACTTGCAAGAACAAGCCCTATTATTGTTAATATGCCAAAAATATAACCCTGATAAACAAAAGGAGGAAAAAGAGATTTTGAAGAGGATTCAGGTGGAAGATAAAAGTAAGTTAAAAGATTTCCAACTGAATATGAGGTCAAAGACCAGCCAAGTTGCCCTAATGCATACATCCATTTCTTCCATAAAGGAAGACTTAAAACAGCATTACCATTTGAATTCATAAATAACTCCCTATTTTTCTTATGAAATATAGATTCAACAACTTATAAATTTTTATTTAATTTTGTCAATAACTTTTAATTTACTTTAGATAAGATTAAAAAAAAGAGCTGCCAAAAAGGCAGCCCCAAAAGAGGTGGCGGGAATAATTATCTGAGTAACTGTAAAATCTGCTGTGGTTGAGTATTTGCTTGTGCAAGCATTGCAGTTGCAGCTTGAGTTAGGATGTTGTTTTTTACAAAATTTGACATTTCAAATGCCATATCTGTATCTCTTATTCTACTTTCTGCAGCCTGCAAATTTTCAGCACCATTTAACAAACCTTTACCAAGATATTCAAGTCTTTCCTGATATGCACCAAGATCTGCTCTTTGTTTTGCTACTTTTACCAATGCGGTATCAATAAGACCAAGAGCGATATTTGCCTTATCTGGAGTTGATACAGAAATAAAAGTTGCAGTTTCAGCTCTACCAATTGAGTTTTTCAAGCCAAGACCTTGAGATGACATTGTACCAATGTAAACTCTGATTCTCTGATCAAGATTTGCTCCAATATGAAACCACATTGAAGCTGCTGATTCGGTTGCAATTGTTGGTTTAGCAAATTTTCCAGTAAGAAGATTCATACCATTAAACTGCGCATGAGAAGCAATTCTGTCAATTTCGGCGATAAGTTGTGAAACTTCTACCTGAATGTTCAACCTGTCATCATCGCTGTATACACCGTTAGCAGCTTGGACAGCAAGTTCTCTTAATCTTTGAAGAACATCAGTGGTTTCATTTAAGTAACCTTCTGCTGTCTGAATCAAAGAGATACCATCTTCGGCATTTTTTTGTGCTCGTAGAAGTCCTCTTATCTGCCCTCTCATCTTTTCAGATACTGCAAGACCAGCTGGATCATCAGAAGCACTATTGATTCTCATCCCAGAAGATAGTTTTTCAATACTTTTGCGCAAATCTAAAGAATTTGAGTGAATCTGTCTCGATGCAAATAGTGAGGAGATGTTGTGATTAATAATCATATAATTCCTCCTTGATTATTTACAATATAAACAACATCCTTGTTATTCTAACTTTCGGATAATGACAAAAAAGTTTAGTATAAATTATTTTTTTCATATAATTTTTTTGATTTTCTAAATTTAAAGACTATATTTTTTATGAAGTAAATTTATAAAGATTAAGAAAAAATATTTTATAGGAGATATGCTATGGAGTTATATATTATAAGACATGGTGAATGTACTGAAAACACAAACCTTCTTTCTTTATTGGGTATAGAGGAGATAAAGAATCTTGCCAATATATTAAAGCAGGAAGGTCCATTTGATATTATCTACTCTTCCTCTTACAGACAAGCGATAGATTCGGCAAAGTTGATTGAAAGAAGTACAAAAACCGGTCTTATTATAGATAAAAGACTTGATGAAAGATATATTGCAGATGAATTTTTAAATGATAAGGAAGTCTACTTAAATGTTAATTATGCGATTAAAGGAAAAATAGAAAGTATCTCTTCCCATTTTGAAAGAGTATCTTTTTTTCTTGATGAATTAAAACAAAAATATTCTGGTGAAAAAATAATAATAGTTGCCCATATGGGTACAACACAGATGATTTTATACAATGTTCTTGGAATACCTATAGAAAAAATCAGTACCATTCAATTTTCTATCCCTATGGGTGGACTTATAAAACTAAAAGATAGTACCGTTCTTTCTCCAGATGGTTGGACACTATTTTTATAAAAGATTAAAAATATTATCTTAGCCTTTTCTTAAACCTAAAAGAAAAGCTCCACTTGATAGTAGATTAAGACAAAAATAAATTATAAAAAGTATAATTACCAAAATAATAATATAAATGATAATCTTTTCTTTTGGAACTTCAATAACAATAGGTGTTCCAAGATATAAAAGATATAACGAATATAAGCCCCCAATAATTGCGATAGCAGATATAGGTGGAATAATATAAAAAACAGATAAAATCCAATATGGTGTTAAAGAATAGCTGATAAGCTTAAAATGCTCAATAAAATCTTTTTTATAATTTAATGAAAGTGAGAGTTGACCCATTATAAAAGAAGCCAATGCTATACCTGCAATTGAAACAACATATGATAATATAAGATTAAATAAACCTCCAAAAAAAGATAGCCTGAAACCAAAAGCTCTGCCTATTATAACATAACCTATAAACTGGCTAACAGGTCCTATGGCTGCGAGGATAAGGACATAAGAGAAAAGAAACTGCTTAATATCTATCTTCTCCTCTTTAACCTTTTGCCAGCTATTAGCCGGATCAAAAAGAATCCCCTTTACTTTTTCAAGCAGATTTTTCATCTTCCCTCTCCTTTTATTTTTTTTATTAATCTATTAATTTACTTTAAATCTTTATAAGTTTTTGATCTTTTCTTTCACTTCAAATTACTCAACTTAATTTAAATTCTTTAAGCACATAATCGAAAATTTCACTAAAATTATTTTTCAATTCATATGAAAAAGGAATTAAAATATCATCATCATTAAAAACAATCTTTACGAATTTATTATTAAGTAAAAGTTCTAAAACTAATGAATGATTATTAAATAAATTTTGTAAATTTTCCTTTAAGAAGTTTTCAAACTGATTTTTATTTTTGGTTTTATCTATATATTCTATGACATAACCGATACTTTCATTGCTAATATTCCCATATTGAATAAAAGTAAAAACATCATCCTTGTAATTAAATGAATAAAGTTTTATCACATCTCTAATCAAAATAGGATTGTTTAACTTCAATTTTATCGGGATGACCCCTGCATGAACTTGGATTTTACATTCAATCTCATTTTTGCATGTTTCTTCAAAGTTTTTTTTATCATCATAGCTAAGTGCTATAATCCTAATACTATCAATATACTTAAAGCTTTCATCACTATATTCTATAGAAAAAATAAATTTATAATCAATTGTATTTAATTTGATAAATAATATTCTTTTATTCTCACTTTCATCTTGAGCAATCTGGTATTGACTTAAAATCTGCAAATTGCTTATCAACCTACCTTTATATTTATTTATAAAAACAAGAGTTTCATATTTTTTTGATTCATATATTTTTGCTTTTGTAAAACTCTTTTCTTTTTTTTTATCTACTTTTTCCAGAACTTGCTCTGACATTTTTTCATTATAGTATTGATTTAATGCCGAAAGCAAAACTTTGCTCTGATTTATTATAAAATAAAGTTCTGACTCTTCTATTTCGTTTAATTTACCGGCTAAATATTTATCAAATAGATTATTTAATTTTGGATATTTCGAGATTGTTGCATTTATATCATCTTCTAAATATTGGTCTGCCTCGGAACTACTGTTGAACTCTTCTAACAAATAAAATATTTTATCCCTAACATTCATAAATATTCCTGAAAATTTTCATTATCTTGTGTAATCCATTATTTTATCTTTTTTTTTTATTTTTTTTTATTTTAACCTTTTTTATTTCTATCTACTTCATATTTTTCTTTTTTATCTTCATCAACATCTTCCTTATCTTCGTCTACTTTATTTTCAACTTCTGAACAACAACTTAAAAACCATTGAGTTACATTTTTCAAAATTTCATCCTCTATATTATTAAGATTATTTTCATTTAAAAATCTTACAAATTCAGATTTAATTCTTGAGAATACGGTATTGATATTTGAAATGGAAACTTTCAATTTTTTTTCAATATCTTTTGGCTGATAGCCGTTTAATTTCTTTAAAAAGATTATTTTATGAGTTTTGTTTTTTATTGAACTTAAAAAATCCTTAAATATAGTTAAAACTTCTTCGGCGACAAGATAGTCAGTGTGATCTCCCTTAAAAATGAATTTTTCTTCTTTTTGGGTTTTACTATTTTCGTTTTCATTTTCATATTTATCTATAGGCTCAAATCTTTTATTTTCTTTAATATTTGAAAAGATAAAATTTCTAACCATAGAGAAAAAATAGCCTGGTGATTTATCTATATCTATAATATTTTTAATCAATGAAAAATCGTTTTGACAAACTTTTACAAGAATATCCTGAACAATATCTTCAATATCCTGCTCGTTTAAAGGGATATTATTCTTTTTGATAAAACTTATAATTGATTCTAACAAAAATTCTTTAAGTTTGGTAAGAAAACTATTTATATTACTATAATTACCAGATTTAATCTGCTTAATAAAATCTTTTAACATATTGATTAGATTTTATATTGCTTTTTTAATTTTTCAACTTAAATCTATTTAGACTTATTAGCAAATTTTGAAACTTTACATTTATCTTTAAAAATAGACTTAATAAAAAAAAATAACAAAAATAAATAAAAAAATTAAAATGAAAAAGCGAAAACTGAAAAATTTAATACAAAAAATAGCAAAAAAAAATAACAAAAATAATTAATAAAAACTATAAAATGAAAAAGTAAAAACTTTGAAATCTAATAGAAAAAATAAAAAAAATGAAAAAATAAAACCATAAAATGAAAAGATAAAAAAATGGAAGAAAATTTTAATAACTTGAAAAAGTCTTTTTTTAAGATGCTTTCGACATATATTGAGAATAAAAATGAACTTTCAAAGTATGATACTTTAATCCATATGCCACCAAAAAGATTTGAGGCAACTTTTTCTCTTTATTTTTTGCTTCGACCAAAGTCCTTCTTCCTTATTTTAACTAAAGAGGTTGAACTTAAATTCAAGCAAAGTTATCAAGAATTTTTATCATTTTATGAAAAAAAGATTTTACCAGAACTATCTTATGATATAAAAAAGGATCTTAAAGATTTCCCAACCAAGCTTGAAAATTTTAATATAATCCCATTAAGCGAAAGTCATTTTAGAGATATTCAGCTTTTCAAAGATACCATAAATTCTATTATTTTAAGTATAATAAATAATTTTAACTCACAAAATATTCTTATCGATGTTACAGGTGGAACCAAGTTACACTCTATAATACTTGCGAATCTTGCATCTATTCACAATTTATCTTATTGCTACCTTATGGTCGATGAAAGTAAAAGGGCAGATGGTATTTCGGCTCTTGCTGGAACAGAGAGGATATATATACAACAACCAGAATATAAAAAAATTTCATATCTTTCAATTCATTCCTTCCCTATTTTGTCAATATTTGATAGTCATATTTCCTGCTTTTACGATGGAAAAACTATTTTTAGTAAGTTAAATATCAAACCTGATAGTTTCGAAAAAGTCAAAAATCTTTTTGATAAATACAGCCAGGATTATGCTGTCTATCTAAATCATAATCTTATATCTATGCTTGAAGAAGATTTTGCTGAATTAATAAAAATGATAAGATCCTTTTTTGAACCAGATTTTTTATCTTCAATTGAAAGTTTTATGAGGGAAAGTAAGATTTTTGCAATATCTTTAAGCAATAAATTCTGGAACTTCCCATTTGAATTTATCTTCAATGATTTTAATGATTTTATTTTGTTAAGATCGATTCCTGCAATTAATCTAGCGGAAAGAAAAGATCAAGAAATAAAGGATTTAAATGGAAAAGATCTACAAGCAAGATATTCAAAAGAAAAAGATCCGAAAGCAAGGTATTCAAAAGCAAATGATATAGGTAAGATAGAAAAATTATCATACTTAAAAGAAATAAAAAAAGAGAATAAAGAAAAAGAAAGCAATAGTTTTGATGAAATTGTTAGCTTATCTGATAAAGAAAGTAAAAATATAATAAATGAAAAAAATAGTGATAAAATAAAGATACTTGTCGCTCTTCTTTCTTCAGACGATTATATGAAAAATCAATATAATGAATTGCTAAATAGCCTTTTTTCAAGTAATAATCTATCCTTAAAAAAGCTTTTCCTTCCCTCTAAAGATGAATTCTTATATCTTTTGCAGGAGTGTGATATTGCACATATTATATGCCATGGGATTTTGAAAAATGGAACTTTTGGGCTTATGATGGAAAATCTTGTAAATAAAAATGAGAAAAACAAGTTAATTCTTGCACAAACAGATTTTACCAATATTAAATCACCTGATTTTTTATTTATCTCTGCCTGCTCATCTTTGACTATAAATCTGGATTGGGATAAGACTATATATTATGAACTTTTCAAAAATGGATGTAAAACAATTATAGGAACCCACTGGGCTGTCCCTCAGAAGGAAGCCCTATCTGTATCAAACCTTTTTTACAAAAACTTCCTTTCAGGACAGCCGGTAGGTATGGCACTTCATCTTGCGCTTAAAGAGATTAATAATCAATTTTTAAGTAGAAATTATTACTTTATTGGAAACCATACTGCAAGAATAATATAAATAAAATTCACTTTTTAAGTCGCAATTTTTATTTTATGGTAAATGATACCACAAGAATAATATAAATAAAGTTCACTTTTTAAGTCGCAATTTTACTTTATTGGAAAACATACCACAAGGATAATATAAAATTATTCAAAATAAAAAACCTATTTCAAGCACTATGCCTAAACCTGAAACACTTGCATTTGAAACATTAACGCTTCCTATACTAAGACCTGGATCTATAAAAAATGAATCTAACAAAAATCTATAACCACCATAAATCTTAAATAAAGTTGCAGAAGCGCTATAATTATCTGCTGATATTGAACCAAAGCCTAAATCTAAGCCTAAGAAAAAACCTTTATATTCTTCAAAAAAATACTGAATGCCAAAGATAAACAAAAATGCTGAACCATAACTAGTGCCTATTATACCAATTGAACCTCTTAAATCAAGATTACTTGATAAATAATACTGATAGCCAAAATTAAAAAGGCCATTTATAAGTGCACCAACATTAAAATAAATACCAGAACTTTGAGCAAAACAATATTGATTAAAAGAAAAAATAATTAAGAAAAAAACAAGGGCATATAAAAATAATTTTTCTGAGAAAAAATAATTTTTCATAAATCCTCCAATTTAAAGATTTGCTTATCTAAATAATAAGACTATAAATATTTTATTATCTTACAAAATTTCTGAATTTTATGACTTATGAATTTTATAATTTATAAGGTCTTGACTTTTGTAATACTTTGTATTACTTTTTTAGGGATAAATTTTTTTTATAACTTGTTTTACCTTTTTTATAAGATTTTTTGCTTAGATATTAGATAAAAATTAAGATTAATAGTTTGATATGTAAAAAATATAATAGTATTATTTCATTTATTTACAAAAAAGAGGTAAAAGATGAAAGATGTTGTTCTTTCGGTAAAGATTGACCAGACTTTATATGAAAAACTTAAAGATCTGCCAGATAGGTCAAAATTCGTAAGAAGTGCAATAGAATCTGCACTTGAAGATATATGTCCTTTATGTAATGGAACAGGTATTATGAATGATTCACAAAAAAAGCACTGGGAAGATTTTACAAAAACTCATTCTGTTGAAAGATGCCCTGAATGTGGAAGCATCTATATAAAATGCTTTAATAAGAAGCTAAATGAATAGTAACAAATAAGTCAAAAAGGGAAATTTATAACTGATAATTTATAACTGATAATTTATATTATTATTCATAAATTTCGCATATAAATAAGGGGGGAAATTATGCTTAAAAAAGGAAATCTTCTTGTTATATCAACTTTTTTAACTATTTTAATAACTTTATTTTTGTTTTTCTTTTCCTGCGCTTCAAATAGCAGTCAAAAAAATGGTTTTGCGATTTACACTTCAATAGAACCTATAAGATTTTTGATTGATAATCTTACCGGTGGCGAAATTGCAACTCAAACTTTGATAAAACCAGGCGCAGATCCTCACACATTTGAAATATCTGCAAGTCAGCTAAGCGAGATATTGAAAGCAAAAGCATATTTTTCGATAGATATCCCATTCGAGCTGACAATGATTGATAAAATTAAAAAGCAAAACAAGAATTTCAAGGTTTATAAGCTTTATGAAAATAGTAAACCAGATGAAGATATTCATATATGGCTCTCAATAAATAAAATAAAAGAAATTAGTGGGAAGATTTTGAATAGCCTAATCGAGCTTTACCCTGATAAGAAAGATATTTTCAATCAAAACTATAATATCCTTATAAACAAATTGAATGGTTTAAATGATACATTAAAATTTAATATTGAAAGTTCAAATATTAAGTCTTTTCTTGTTTTTCATCCATCATTAACCTATTTTGCCGCTGATTATGGCTTAAATCAAATATCCATAGAAAATGAAGGGAAAGTACCAAGTGGAAATTATTTGATTGATGTAAATAAAAGGATAAAGGAAGATAAAATATCATTTATAATAGTTCAACCAGAATTTCCAGTGGAGCAGATTTCGCAATTTGTAAAAGATAATAAACTTGATGTAGTAACAGTTGATATATTAAACTACAACCTTTTTGACACTCTCATTAAAATTTCAGAAATATTTGTTAAATATAGAAAATAAATAGAAAAAAGCCAAAAAATAGTAAAAAAAAGAGTAAATAGCAAATGAAAAAGATTCAAAGTGAAAATATTGTTATAAAGGCTGAAAACCTTTATTTCAAATATGAAGATACTGACAAGCCGATATTAGAGGATGTAAGTTTTACAATATTTGATAAAGAGTTTGTCAGCATAATAGGACCAAATGGTGGTGGAAAGTCGACCCTTATAAAACTAATAATAGGTCTTTTAAAACCAGATTCAGGCAAGATCGAGATTTTAGGACAGAACCCACAAGGCATGCAAAGTCAGATTGGATATGTGCCTCAATACTTAAATTTCGATCATCTTTATCCAATAACGACGCTTGATGTTGTCATGATGGGAAGGCTTACTGCTAATTTTTTTAGCAAATTTACAAAAGTGGATTATGAAAAAGCAAAGGAAGCATTGGATTTTGTTGGAATGAAAGGCTACGAAAAGAAACTTTTATCAAAACTTTCTGGTGGTCAAAGGCAGAGAGTCTTGATAGCAAGGGCACTTGCTGTTGACTGTAAAATACTTATACTTGACGAACCAACTGCAAATCTTGACAAGGAGGCACAGAGTTTTTTATACAAACTATTGCAGAAAATAAATGAAGAAAAAACAGTGATTTTAGTTTCCCATGATGTTGGCTTTGTCCCATCGATATCAACAAAGGTTATATGCCTCAATAGAACTGCTTTTGAATATTCAAAATCTAACGATAGAAATATAACTGATATGGATTTTTACAATTGTAAGGTGGACAAAATAACATAGATTAAAAGTAAAACTTGATTATTGAACAATATAAAGATTATTAAATAATATAAAAAGGATGGGTATGCTTACTTTTATAATATACATTTTTTCTTATTCGTTTTTACTATATGCCATTTTGGCGCTGACTGGAACATCGGTTTTAGCTGCAACAGTTGGGACTTATGTAACTATAAATAGATTTTCATATATTGCTGGAGCGCTTTCTCACTCAATCCTTTTTGGTATGGGGCTTTTTACTTACTTAAAAGCCATTTTTATAAGTAATAAATTTTTATCAGAAATCCTTTTCGCACCATTAAATGGAGCATTTTTAAGTGGTATCTTATTTTCCTTTATAATAGCCTATCTATACAATAACAAAAAGGAAAGGCTTGACACTATATTGAGTGCTATCTGGTCTATTGGGATGTCAGCAGGTATTTTATTTATATTTTTGACCCCTGGTTACAACCAAGAACTGACAAGATATCTTTTTGGCAACATTTTACTTGTATCATTAAAAGATATTGTAATTCTTTTTATTTTTGCCTTTTTTATTGTCGCAATCTTTTCACTTTTTTACAAAAAAATACTTTCCATAGGCTTCGATAATGAATTTGCCCTGATTATGGGTCAAAATGTGAAACTTTTCAATATTCTTTTTATACTTATAACTTCTTTTACAGTTGTTTTGTTAACGCAAATAGTTGGTATCGTCCTTTTAATTGCACTTTTAACATTACCCTCATCCACCATATTAAAATTTAACCTTTCGCTTAGAAAGACTATGCTTTTAAGCGGGCTACTGACATTTATTGTTGGCTTTTTTGGGCTTTATTTTAGTTTTAATTTCAACCTTCCAGCAAGTCCAATAATAATACTTCTTCTTGGTGCAATCTATATTTTTGTATTTATATTGAAAAGTAACTTAAAAGGAAGCTTTGTAAATCTCTTTAATATCCTTTTCAAAAAGAACCTTAAATGAACCTATAGATTTTCTTCTTTTAACTATAGAATCTGTCCAGATATCTATATATTTTTTCTCTATATTTAACTCTGAAAAGCTTGCGGGAAGACCTATATCTTTGAAAAATTTTGAAGTTGCTTCTATAGCCATCATAGCGGCGTCAAATGCTTGCTTTTCATCTATTTCCCAGACATTTTTTGCAAATTCTTTGTATTTTTCAGATCTTTTTTCGTCATAGCAATATTTCATCCATTTTGGAAAAAGTATGGCAAGACCAACCCCATGAGTGATATCATGAGTCGCAGAAACCTCATGCTCCATAACATGAGTTGCCCAATCAGTTGTCTTTCCAGAAGAAAGAAGTCCATTTAATGCAAGCGTTGAAGCATACATGATTTCACCTCTTGCCTCGTAGCTCTCTGGCTCTTTTAGTGCGATAGGGGTATATTTTATAACAGTTCTCATTATACTTTCCGAGATTCTATCTATCATATAGGCTTTCGAATTTGAAAAATACTGCTCAAAAACATGGGCTAAAATATCTGCTGCTCCCGCTGCAATCTGTATTGGTGGCAAAGTATATGTAAACTCAGGGTCAAGAATGGCAAATTTTGGTCTTAATATATCGTTATGAATTGCAAGTTTTTCTTTTGTACTTCTATTTGAAATGACAGAGTTTCCATTTGTTTCAGAGCCTGTCGCTGGCAAAGTTAAAACTACTCCGATAGGTAAAGCCTTTTGAACCTTCCTTTCATCATAAAAAAGTTCCCATGGGTCCTTTTCATAGTAAAACCCAGTTGCTATTGCTTTTGCCGTGTCTATAACTGAGCCACCACCAACTGCAAGGATAAATTGTAAATCATTTTCTTTTATTATCTTTATCCCTTCCCTAACCTTTTCAATATCTGGATTTGCGACAACTCCAAAAAGTTCTACCCACTTTGCTTTCATCATATTAAGTTGCTCTATAACCTTTTCATAAACCCCATTTTTCTTTATGCTTCCACTTCCAGCTACTAAAAGTATCCTTTTATACTGACTAAGCTCTTTGGTAAGTTTTTTAATAGAATCTTTACCGAAGTATATATCTGTCGGCATTGTTAAATGAAAATTTTCCATAATTTTTCCTTCATTTGAATTTAGATTAAATATAATAAAATATACAAAAATTTTATGAAAAATAAAAGAGTTTTAGGTTAAATAAAAAATCAATCGTTGCTCAAACTTAAAATTTAACTTATATTTCATAAAATGAAAGTTAACATTTTTAAGAAATTTTGTAAGTATTTTATTGGACTCCTATAAAAAGAAATATTTTAATTTTCAAATTTCAAGTGTATCTTTATTTTTCCACTCCTTATTTTTAATATTATCATTTAATGATTTTAAGATATTAATTTTCCTTAAATATGACTTTTTTTTGAGTAAGAAAATTTTGTGAAAATCAAAAAGATTATATATAAAAATCAATACTTTTTTTATGAAATCCAATAAAACATTTTAACATCATAATTTGTAAATAAAAAAAATGCTATCTAATAAATATTTAGAATAAAGTTGATAATTTTATATCTAATCCAATATATGTAGCACTAATGTTTTCCCCTTGAATATATTTTCTAATTTTGTTAATACAAAATAGCCTTGAAAATCTATAAATAAAAAAGAATTTATTTTTATTAATCTACCATATGAAAAAGCCATATTCCAGAATGAATTTTGACATTTTGGAATTATACCAAAAATATTTTCAATATTAAATTCAAATAAAGGATAAAATCCTAAATAAAAAACACTACATTCATTTTTTATATCATCAATAAAAAATACTATTCCCAATGAATTTCTTATCTGAAATACAGCTTTTTCATTTTCATTTAACCAAACCCAGTTCCCTGGAAAACCTAAAGTAACTAAATAATCTAAGGCAAATCTATTTGATAAAAAATATTTTATATCTATAGGAATTGTAATTTCATCAATTCCATTCATAGTATATGATGGCCCATAATAAAATAATAATGAAATAAGATCGAAATTGGTGTTAAAAAGTTTAACAATAGGATTAATAAATGATATACTAACCATAAAATGATTACTTAGTTCAATTTCTTGTCCATAAATTTTAAAAGATGGAATGTAAAAGATAAAAATTAAAGTAAATAATATTTTGCAAAATTATTGTATATTTTGATGACTTTAATAACAAAGTCCCAGCAATAACCAATTGTTGCCCCTGTTGTTGCTATTACTGTTATAGTTTTCCAACCAAGATCTGTAATGTTCCCATTAAAAAATAATTTATTAGCAATATAACATTTTATTTTTTCAAAATCATTTATACCAAAATATTCGCAAAAAGTTCCTTTTACAGCGTCAATAAATTCTTTCAAAGTTGCATTAGAATGAGGACAATGATCATATAAATATTGAGCCATATATTTTATGGCTTCTTCTTTTGAATCAGAAAATATTGCAAATTGATGCTGAAGCAGCTATTAAAATCCCAAGACCTATATATTTTACCCATCCAGGTGCATATTTATATAGTGTCATCCCTGCATTAGCTGAAACACAAAAACCAATATACCAATAAATAGTATTCCAGGAAATATCACTACTAAAAATCTTTTTACTATTTTCTTTATAAATTATTTTATTTTGAATATTATTGTAAATTTCTTTGTAATTATAATTACTTGATTTTTTATCATTTGATTCTAAAGAATTTTGAAAATTTTGAGCTAATAAAGGATCAACTTCTTCCATTTTTTGATTTATTTGCTCCACCCGTTGAATCTTCTGAAAAAATTGCATCTATAAGGTCAATTTTTTCTTAAATATTATCTATAAGTATTTTTTTAACTTTCTCTAACATATCTTTTCTATATCTAAAATAAAGCTCCATATTCTCTTTTTTAACCTCAACAAGATTCCTTTCAAAACCAGAATGTGCAAGGAAATTTCTTGGATTTATATTTTCATTAATCTTTTTCCAAGGATTTTTTGCAATATTCTCTTTCTTTTTTTCAATATTTTTAAATTGATTTTTATAATCCTTTCCAGGATTATCGCGAGGAGGCATAGATTTATCGAGAATCTGCCATCGATTCCCTGTTCTTGCAAAAACTGATTTTCTATCTGAATATTTAATAGGTTCCTTGTATTTTGTAAGTTCATTTGATATAAGCAAACTTGCAGATCTGTTTTCTATCAAATCAAATATTGAAGTCTTATCATTGGTAAAATTTTCGATTAACTCTGAATAAGTAACCTGATCCTTTTTTTCTATACCTTTTTCATTTAGCATTTTAACTATAGAGATCAAAAAAGCCAGAGAGTTTAATACTTTAACGATACTTTCATAACCAAGTTGCTCTGAATTTTTTGAATTTAAATAAGATTTAGAAAGGAGAAATCTTGTCGATTTTATAATATCATCCATGCATCTTAATACGACTGCTTCTTCCGGTAACTGAAAAGAATAAAGAGCAAGAGGAGTTCCATTTTTTAAAGCTGAAAATAATATTCCAAATTTTTCAAGCAAGAAACAGATCTCTTTTTCCCTTTGATTTATGAGAAACTCTTTTGCCTTTTTATCTACTTTTTTTTCTACTTTTTTCTCTTTTTCAGAGATTTTTAAACTATTATTATCTGACATATATTTTTCAAACATACCATTTTCAATATCATTTATATAAAATTCCCTTTCGTCTAAAAGATTCTCTATATCTATCTCATAAATCTTTTTGGTATAAATATCCCTAGCTATCTTTCTTTCTTTTATCTCTTTCGCTGTCAAAGGAGAAACAAAAAAGATATTTTGCTGTAGACTATAACTTTTATGAATATCATAAGTTTCATCTTTGCTAAAAATAGGATCAGAAAAAAGAAATTTTATATGAATTTTGTTTGAATCAAAATAATGAAGAAGATTATAAAAGACTGAAAATTTTCTTGCAGCCTCTATTAAAGCAGAAACATATATATTATGTCCACTTGAAATATCTATATAAATGTTCAATTCATCATCTATATTCTGATCTATCTTTTTATTTTTTATCTTATCTATTTTTTCAAATATTTTGTCATCTATTTTAAAATCTATTCTCTCATTTATTTTGTCATTTGTTTTATCATTTATATTATAATCACTATTCACCCTTTGAACCATATCCAAAAAAATTTCTAAAATAATATCTGTAATACTTGATTCAAAATCGACATTGTTAAACTTTCCTATGCTATGAAGAATAATAAAGTCATCCGCCTCTTTTGAATCTGGATGGAACTTGAAAAAATCATAAGGACTTTCAAGGTATTTTCCCCTTTCTTTTTCATCTTCATTTATTTTTTTAATTTTTTCTTTTAATTCAAAAGATAATCCTATCGCCTCCATTGTGCTTTTGCTTATAGTAATCTTATCTAATATATTAGTATTTTCCTGATTTATATTTAATAGATTTGTATTTAACCTAATAGTATTTTCCTGATTTGTATTAACTATATTATTATTTATTGGATTTATATTTAACAGATTTTTATTAAATGGTAGGCTTACAGGGTACCCAAGAATAACTTTTACATCCTTTTTATTTTCATACTCAACAAGATATTTTTTTAAGGCAAAACTTGAAAGAACAGATTTTATTTTAATACCTTTTTTTTCACCATTTTCATTTTTAATGTTAAAATCAATAGGTGCCATTCCCTTTTCAAGCCTACCCACCTGGTATATCAAAACTGACATTTAAGCCTCATTCCAATAGATTCTTCATCTTTTCATTTTTTGCACATTCAAGCTGTGGAACTTGGCTAAAACCATGGAATTTTAATGAAGATCTTACTCTTTTCAATAACTCTGCCCTATTTATCTTCCCCTGAGCCTCTCTAATGTATTTACAAAAATAATAGGTAAATGCACCATTATATGTCCCATTAATATAAGCATCTGCTGATGTTTGATTATCCTTGCAGGCAGTAAAGACAACTCTGTTATCTGGCTTTTTTGCCCTCAGACTTGAAAAAAGTTTTACAATATTCATATCCTCATCCATCCTGCAATCAATATCAACAGGAGGTTTCAAAAATTTAACAGTCAAAGTCTCTTCTTTAGGCAAAAGATTTAGCCCTTTTATCTCCCTTGTTCCAGTGCCGCTATGACAGCTATCAAGGATAATTTCAATATTTACATTAGGGTCAACTTTTGAAAAGATCTGGTTTAGCTGATCATCTACAATATAAGTCCCATCCCAATCCATATCATGAGGGCATAGAATCTCATCAAGATTATCTTTGTATTCATCCCCATCCTTATCCACAATCTGCGAACCATGTCCAGAAAACGCGAACAAAATCGAATCCCCAGATTTAACTCCATCTACCAGCCAGCCAAGCCCATCAATTATCCCGTCTTTTGTCGCCCTTTCATCAGTTATGACTCTAATATCTTTAATATCAAAATCAAAGTATTTAAGAAGAATATCCCGTAAGTTTGTAACATCGTTTACACAACCATTTAAGTCCGCCCCCGCAATCCTGTATTTGTTGATTCCAACAAGCACTGCCTTTTTCATATAGCCCCCCCAATCAAATTCCAAATATTAATCTGCCCTATAATCATAATAAAAATTTTCTAAAATAGCTTTGACAATGGATTTCAATAGCTTTTAGTTAGTTTACATACTTATAATATTTTTTTTTATTTTTTCAAGAAAAGAAAAAAAGGGTGGCGAATGCCACCCTTTATTTTCTTTTCTTACTCTTTTAAACAAATCTATTGCAATTCACAGTATATCGGATCATCTGAAAGATAGTCAAATACACAGTATTTTTTGTCTATAGAGATCTGATAATCAATCGCATAGTTATTTGAAGAACTACTAAAATAGATTTTACCGCTATAAGTTTCATCATCCCAGGTTGCTGTAAAAGGATAAGTGCTAAAAGAGTAAGTATCGATATTTGTAAAAGTAATATTTCCGCTTGTTTTTGTCAAAAATGATATTTCTATTTCGATGGTATCATAGTTATAGTAATCATAATAGTAATAGTCATAGCCTATGTATCTACAGCCAGCTGCATTTACTGCTGGCCAGCTAAAACTTTCTGTTACATCTGTAAATGGTATGGATAATCCCTCAGAATTTAAAGTTAAAACATTTGTTTGTTCATTTATACTGAAAGTTGCAATACTTCCATCAAGCGTTATTGTACCTGCCATTGATGTTTTATCAAATGTATAGGTACCTTGATTTCTATAAACTGTATTGTAAATAAGCTCTATAGAACCAGTTTTTACAACCCCATTTGCCTGAAATTCCAGAATCATATTCGCAAAAAGGATAGTACCACTCCATTTTGTCCCTTCTATCTGATAACCAAAAAGGAAAGTGCAGGAAAAAAGGCTTAAAGAAATAAAAATAATTAAAATAAATAGAAATTTTTTAAGATTTTTTAGCATAATACCTCCAAAAAATTATTTCTATCTGTTAGACAATTTTTGAAAGGAAATCTTACAAAAAATATTTAAATTTTTCTTGACATATGTCAGAAATATTAAATAAATAAGTTGCAGAAAATGGGAAGACAAAAGAAGGCAAGATTTATCTGTTATAAACCAGAAAGTAAAATTTTTGGTGTATTAAATTTAGAAAGAAATCCAACTTTAGAGAAAAAAGATTTTGAAGATCTAAGCTATAATCTTGTGCTGACTTTTGATGAATATGAAACAATAAGATTGATTGATTTGTATGGCTGGACTCAGGAAGAATGTGCACAACATATGAATGTTGCAAGAACTACTGTTCAATCTATATACGATTCTGCAAGAAAAAAAATTGCTAGTTGCATTGTAGATAACAAGATTCTTTTAATAAATGGTGGGAACTGCATATTTTGTCAAAATGATCTTCCCAAATATAGGCAGGGTTGCAAAAAGTTAAATTGCAGGAAATTGAAAGATAAAAGTCCAAATTATTCAAAATTGAGTGAGGAAGAATTAGAGATTAAGTTAAATGATAAAAAATTAATCGAGAAATAAAAAAATGATTTAAGAAAAAAAAAGAAACAAAAAAGTAAGGATAGATAAAATAGGAAAAAATAAGTAGATAAAATAGGAAAAAAATAAAAAATAGAAAATGAAAAAAGGAAGGGAAAAATGTCAGAAAATTCAAAACAGCCTGAAAATTCTATGATTGCAAAACTTAATCCAAATAGCAGTGTAAAAAAGGTTATTGCTGTTATTAGTGGGAAAGGTGGAGTTGGTAAATCAATTGTTACATCTTTATTGGCAGTCGCTACAAATATAAAAGGTCTTAAAACAGCCATACTTGATGCCGACCTTACAGGTCCATCTATACCTAAAATCTTCGGATTAAAAGAAAAAATTCTTGGTACAGATTTTGGTCTTTTTCCTGCTTTGACAAAGAAAGGGATAAATGTGGTTTCGATAAATCTTTTTTTAGATAAAGAAACTGACCCTGTAATCTGGAGAGGTCCCCTTATCTCTAACACAGTCAAGCAATTCTGGAGCGATATTATCTGGGAAAATATGGATATAATGTTTATAGATATGCCTCCTGGAACTGGTGATGTGCCTTTGACAGTTTTTCAATCTATCCCTGTAGATGCGATAATTCTTGTTACATCCCCTCAGGAACTTGTTTCGATGATTGTTTCTAAATCTATGAATATGGCAAAGATGATGAATATCCCTATCCTTGGAATTATTGAAAATATGTCATATTTTAAGTGCCCTGGTTGTGGTATGGAATCTAAAATATTTGGCGATAGCCATATTGAGCAGATATCAGCTGCAAACAATATCCCACTACTTGCCAAATTACCTATAATTCCTGAACTTGCCCAGCTTTGCGATTCTGGCGAAATCGAAAGATTCGATCAGGACCTTTTGGGCAGAGCCGTTGAAATGATTATAAATAAATAAAAAAACCTATAATTTTAAAGTAACTAATAAAGGTTTTTAAATTCAAATCATTTTTTTGGGCTTCTTTTTATAAGGTATTTTGTAAGCGGGATGGTGATTTTGTCCAGTTTATTATCAAGATCATAGAGATCTGATTCCATTTCCGTATCTCCCTCTTTTATCTCTTCTTTTAAGTACCCGTTTGTACCTTTCTGGTTATTCAATCTTCTGAACTTAACTGTTAAAACTCTTCCAAGCAGTCTAAATGCTTTCTCGGTAACCTTGTTCGCAAGCAAATGGCATTCATCTAATTCTTTAATAGGTGCAATCATATTTGGATACGTAAAAATGCATTTTGCAATTGTATATGCTGCTTTATCTATATTATTAAATCTGAATACTCTTTTGATAAGATTATTGCATCTCAAACCTCTTATACATATTTTATGTATTATTATTTCATAATATCTTCCATCATTATAAAATAATTGTGCTGGATATGATGGTATTTTGATGGACAGCCTACCAATTATGTATGTTGTCTGCTTCCCTATTAAACCAAGTAAGATTTTTTTAATTATTTTAAACCTTGCTTTTAACCAGCCTTTTACCCCTGAATCCAATAGTTTCTTTACTTCATCTCTTTTTAACACTCTTATTTCATTATCCATAATTTTTTCTTTTATTAAATTCTATCTCACAATATTTTTTTTAATATTTTCTTTGAATATTCTTTGATAATATTTTTTTAGTCTTTTTTATAACTTTTCAGCAATTTAAATTGAAAAACCCATAAAAATCTTCTTTCAATAATATTTCCTTTAATCCATATTTTATATTATTTTTAATCCCTTCGCTCAGGTCTAAATATAAGGCAATTCCTGCACTTGCATAAACACAAGCAAATTAGAAAAAGGGTCTTAATCCCTTTGCTCAGGTCTAAATATCAAATTTCGCACGAAACTTTTTAGAATATTATAAAAATAACGTCGTAATCCCTTCGCTCAGGTCTAAATATCAAAAATTATCTTGATGTTGTTATAAACAAGAATATGCTAAACCCTGGTCGTAATCCCTTCGCTCAGGTCTAAATATCAAATTTTATTAAAAACTACCTTCAATCGAACATTGAAAAAATCCTGTCGTAATCCCTTCGCTCAGGTCTAAATATCAAATAGGTTCTAAAGTTAACAGGTTATAGCGAAAGACAACTTCCTGTCGTAATCCCTGCGCTCAGGTCTAAATATCAAATACCCCTTAAAAGGGGAAGCTCTGGGCAGGCTACATCTGTAAGTCGTAATCCCTTCGCTCAGGTCTAAATATCAAATTAAAATTTATTCAAAAATTGAAAATCCTGACAATGAAAAGTCGTAATCCCTTCGCTCAGGTCTAAATATCAAATCTCCTTACCTTTTCTTACTTATATAATTCTTTATAAGAGTAAGTCGTAATCCCTTCGCTCAGGTCTAAATATCAAATATTGTTCTCAGCGCGTT
>CAZOPR010000013.1:0-44313 GCA_964581895.1 uncultured Brachyspira sp. | reverse complement strand
ACACTAGAAAATGAAAATTCACTAGCGGTAGCAAGCGAGGATCAGCAATTTATGGGGTTAACAACACTTAGTGAAGAGGAGTTGATGGGAATAGAAGGAAATGTTATAACATCATATGCTGATGGAGCATCAAATATAACTATTACAGGTATAAAAAAAGAAAAAAAAGTAACAATTACTGTTAGCATTGGCATATCTTCTACTAGTGGTATTCAAGCAACTGATACTGGTATTGGTGTATCTTCTACTAGCGGTATTAATGTAGGTGTTCAAGCGTCAACTACTAATACTTCTGGTTATTCATCTAATACTGATCCTAATACTGGAATTACCACTGTAACATACACTTGGACTCAGGGGAATACAACTTATACTATGAAATGGCAAGTAAACGAAAATACTGGGACATATCCTTCTGCATCTACTTCTACATCTACACATCAGAGCGGATGGTCTGATGCGGGAGCTTCAAAACCAAATTAAAAATATTTAATTAAAATTAAAATATTGTAGTACCTATATAAGTACTACAATATACAAATATAAATATAAGTATAAAATAAAAATATGCATTTTTAATAAGAAATATATAAAATTAATTGATTAATGGAAAAAACAAAATATAATTATATAAAAATGAAAAAAAGTTTGAAAAATAAAAATATTATAATTTATTTATTTTTAATTTTTATAGTAATTGCAATGTCTATAATAAATTTTAAAATTAAAGAATTAAATTCAATTAAGGATATAGATTATCAAAAAATAAAAGAAAAATTATCTAACTTTGTTATTGATAATAATAATTATGAAATTTCTAATCTATATTACATAATTTTAAATTATCCAACTCAATTAGAAATTAATTGTTATAGATCTATTGATATTAGTGAGATTCTAAATTTAGAATATTATATAATTCATAGAAGGAAATTTTTACTTTTAAATGATATATGGTGTCTATATATCTATAGGTTTAATGAAAGATCATGTTATTTTATAGTTAAATTTGAAAATATCATGACTGGATTTAATTTCTGGAAAATAAAACTTAATGAGACAACTAATAAGGATAATCTTATTATAATGGAAATTAGTAATTTAATTAAAAGATTTAATTTAAATATAAGAATATTTCCAGTAGGTTAAAAAATGGATTTTAAGTATATAGAATTTATTATTGTTAATTTATATCTTTTTATTATAATATTAACAAAAATACTGAAAATTTATTTTAGTAATAAAAAAATAAAAAATATAATCATTTATTTAGATTATTTTGTTTTTTCTTTAATCTTATTTTATTTTCTTTATTATGATTATATATTTTTTATTCCTCTAAAAAAAGAAGATATTTTAGCAATTATTAAGCAGCTATTATATTTTTTATTTTTTTTAGTCATTTATTTTAATATAGGATTAAGTAAAAAAATAGATAGCAAAAGTTTAGAGATAAATAAAAATGCATTCTATAATGATAAGATATTAATATTTTCAATTAATGCTTACTTATTTTTTTTTATTGATGAACAAATATTGGAAATATATAGTTTTTACTATCATATAATAATAATGACAATAGTTAGTAAGATTATTGATCAACACAATATTTATGAATTAAGAAAATATTTAATTAAAACTATTAGTGTTTTAATCATATTTTATATGGTTGGTATTATTGTCGTACTTTTTAAATATAAACTATATCATAATAAAAATTTTTTTTATGATAAAAAAACTATAATAAGTTCTATTTTAAATATAATTTATCCTATAATTTATGCACCAATCAATGAAGAATTAACTATTAGAAAGTTATATTATGATTCAATAGATAAATTTTGCCAAAGTAAAAATAAAATAATTTTAGTTTTTATGGTTATATTAAATGCCTTCTTATTTTACTTTTTACATAAAAGCCAAATATTAAATAATATTTTGTTTTTTAATATTCTTATTTTAATTTTTTCAATAATATCAAGTATCATATACTTAAAAACAAAAAATATATATTTATCTATAGTACTTCATTCAACATTTAATGTTTTTGCATTATATTTGCAATAAGAAATTAATTTTTTTAAATAATAAATTAGATTAAAAAATTACTATTTTCATCCTTTTATGCGACTCCTTAAAAAATGCTGTTATCTATTAAAAAAAAATCAATAAAAAGGTAAACTAAATATAGTAAAAATAAGGGATAAAATATATTTTATGAAAACAAAAAAGATCGAGAAGAAAAATTATTTGATTTTCACAAAAATTTTCTTACTCAGTAGCATTGGGAAAAATTAGATGCTGGTTGAAGAAAAAAATTTTATGATAAAATTTATTAAATATTGATGGTAGTATATTTTCAAAAATATAGCAAAGTAAAAGTAAAGGGATATTATAATTTTAAAAGAAAATTGTAATAGTACAAAGAAAAAACAGGTGAAGATTTGCTAAAAAAATGTTTAATTATTTGAACAAAAAAATAAGTATGAAATATAATATAAGCAATTAAGAATAACGATTAAATTATAGGATAACAAAGATATTAAAAATAAGGTATGAAAAAATAAAGCATGGAAAAATAAAGATACATTTGAAATTTGAAATTTAAGAAATTTCTTTTTTCAGAAGTCCCATTTATATATTAAATTTTTATAAAGCTAAAGGAAAATAAAAATTATGAATTTATTAAATATGTTAGCCAAATATAAATATGCCATTTTATTTTCTTTATCAATTTCTCTTAATTTATTAGGTATTTTATATATTATTTTAGTAAAAAATTTTTACAAAATTAAATTAAATAAATTAAGATATAATTTGTTATATATACTTGAATTTATAAATATTTTACTTTTCATTATTGTTTTTGAAAGTCAAATATATTTTATAGCAAAAACAAATAGTAGCTTGATTTTATTATTAATATCATATCTAAATATGATTTTTTTAGTTTTATTAATTTTATTAAATCAGCTGAATGACTTTAAAAAAGAATTGTTTCCTAAGATAAAAAAAGAAAATATTAGAAATTCTATTATTTTTGCATTTCCATTAATCTTACCTCTTATATTGATTTTATTTGCAAATAAAATTAAATTTTATTTTATAAAAAATGGATTTGAAAATTATACAAGGATAATTCCTTTTTATTCATTATTAGGATATAAAAACCTTAATATTAAAATTACATTTATTATTTTTATTATTCCTATTGTGATAATCATAGTTTTTCTTGAAGAATATTACTTTAGATTTATTTTAGAATATAGACATAATAAATATATTGAAATTTTCTCAAAGATAAAGGAAATTGAATATATTGATTATTTGAAAGAAAATAAAAATCATTGGATAAAATTTTCTATTTTATTTTCAATATATCACCTTAATCTGAATCCTATAGCAATTATTTTTTTGTTTTTATCTTCTTTATATGATTTTTTCTATAAAAGTAAGTGTAAATCAATTATTTTTAATTTTTTATATCATTTTATTTGGGATTTCCTTTTCTATTTAATTTTATAATGAAATTAACTATAATTAATTAAAGTTTTTTTAACTTGAAATATTTGTGAATTTTTTGAATCTATTATTATTGAATAAAAAAATATCTTTTACTGCAAAGAGTTTGCAACAATATCTTTTATTGTTGATTCAAACGGTTTATTCTCATATAAATATTTATAGAAAAGGTAATTTCTTACTATCTTTTTTATATAAATAGATGTTTCGGAAACAGGGTAAAGTTCGGCGACGAAAAGAGGATGAATGGAAGCAGTTTTCTTTTTTGCAAATGAGTTATGTCCACCATTATATGCACCTAAAATAGATATAATATTTCCATTGAATGTCTTTGAAAGGTATTTTATATAATAAAAACCAGATTCGATATTGTATTGTGGATCAGCAAGGTTCTGCGATGCCTCGAAACTACTTGTTTTTCGAAGCCAGGCAGCGGTAGAGGAAAGAAGTTGCATTAGACCTATTGCATTTGCAGTAGATGTAATCTCTTTCGAAAAACTACTTTCAGCATTTATGATCGCAAGATAAAAATATGGATCTAAAAGAATAGAACCTTGATCAACCTTTGGTTCAAATTGATCCTTAAAGTTTTCTATATTTTGATTGATAATATCTATAAACCATATAGGGAAGATACAGGTTAAAGAAGAAGAAGGTATCTTGCTACTATTTGGAATAGAAATCGGGAAAAAATTTGTAAATATAGTATCCCATTGGTAATATATGGCTTTGTCATATTGATTTGAATAATTATAGAAATCTACAAGCAAAGAGTTATATACCTTATAATTTTGGGTAAGATCTCTCAAATAAAATATCGCTCTTGAAAATTCAAGCAAAAGATCATTTTCAAGAAAATAATTTGCCAAAAAAAGATGCTTTTTAATTATAGTTTTCTTATATTCCGTCTTTTTCAATTTGGCTTGAGAAAATGAATTTTTTAAGGTTGCTCTCAACTGCTTTTTATCTTTGATAAGATTATTAAATTCAATTTTATTATCTTTAGATAGATCAAAGAAATTATTTAAATCAATTTGCGAAAATTTTAGATTTAGTGCTTTTGTAAGCGAGTCATCTTTTGAGATACTGTTAATTATGCAATAAGAAATAAGCTGATAATAATATAAACCTCCATTAAAAAAAGAAAGGTATAAAGAATTTTGTATCTTTTCTACTGCTGCTTCATCTGTTTTACTTAAAAAAAGGTAGAAAAAAAACTGATAAAAATAGATTTTAGATTGTGTCATATAAGGAAGATTAGGTTGTTTTAATATTTGTTCGCTTTGATTTATAAGTTCAAATATGCTTTGTTGTATGTTTTCATCATTTTTTATAGTTAGTAAAATCTTTATTAATTGCTCTATTTGCAAATCTTTTTGATTCTTTTGATCTGTTGGTGCAATTTGTCCTGTTGAAGCTTTTTGCTCTTCTTCCCCGTTCGAAATATCATCAGTTTCTTTGTTTTGTAAATTTTCTTCTTCTTTTTGTAAATTCTTTTGCGAAGGTAAATCTTGATTTAATGGAAAGATTAAAGAATAAAATAAATTAAAAAACTGTTTTATATTTTCATTTGCTAAAAAAACTAAAAGATTTTTTTCAAACTTTGTAAAAATTGTTTCTTCAGTCTGTTTTTGAGTTTTAGTTTCAGTTTTAACAGGATTTATATAGAACTTTTGAAGTATCTCCATTCTATTTTTTACATATATTTGATATTCAGAATCAGTTAAAGTAGAATAAATATCAAATGCAGCTTTATAATCCTGTTTCCTTTCCAATATCACAGCCTGCATAAGCCTTATAAGATTTTTATCGGGGTAGGCTATAGATTTTTCATCTTGCTTTAACTTTTCAAGTATTGAATCCCAATTATTTGATTCAAGATTTGTCTTTTCTACAGAGTAAAGACAACCAGAATTTAATGCAAAGAAGGTAAAAATAATAAAAATCAGAAAAAATTTACAAATAAAATTTCTCAATATAAAACTTTTTATAATATAATAGCACTTAAAAGTTCTAATATTTTTAACCCAAATATTTTTAACCTGCATAATTGAACCTGCTTTAACTAAATTTTAGCAAAAACTATAAAAGTTAAAATAGTATATAAAAAGTTATAATAGTATATAATATATATAGTATAAAATATTAAGATAGTAAAATCTCAAATCAAAAACAAATGTAAAAAGATTTTATACCCATAAAAAATTAATAATTAACCTATAAAATATTAAATGGATTTTGTATAATATAATAAAAATAATAGTAAATTTCATTAATTGAAAACATATAACTTGCGCAAAATCCTATTTTTACAATATCATCAATTGAGATTATTGATAGATTCATATAAATAACATTTTCAATTGCGATATTATTAAAATTAAAAGAGCTTAAATCCAGATTTGAAACCTGGTAATATTTATAGCCAAGATAAAGACCAAGTTTAAATGAGTCAGAAGGAAATAGTATATTTAATATCCCCATATTTTCAGTTTCAAAAATTGTTGCTTTTATATCAAAAATATTGATAAAATTAAAATTAATATCAGCATAGGTATACTCTAATTCATAAATAGGATCATATAAAACAAAGTGATAATAATCATTTATCCCAAAATTAGTAAGATTTGAATCTTTTGAAAAGGCAAGATTATCTTTTAGTTCGATTCTCATAGTCTTTATTTTTATAGCAGTTTCTAGTTCGTATTTATAGTTAAAGTGAGATGAAAAATCGAGATTTGAGTAATAGAAAAGATTTTTAAGATAAAATGGTAAATTTGTATTACTAAAAAGATATTTATAATAATTATAACCCAAATAAATAGCAATAAAATCCGTGTTTGAATCGTTTTTGTAAAAAATTCCAAGATTTAAAAGATGTTTATCTTTTGAAATTGGGCTGAAATACTCATAATAAATATCTATATTTGTAAAGAAAAGATAAGATAAATCCACATTTTCACTAGAAAGGTTATCTATACTATAAAGATGATTCATATTGTAAGAAACTATCTTTAAGTCTATAGTAAAAGGGTAAAAATAGTTTAATCTTGAAAAGAAATCGAAAGAAAATTTAATAGGTTCAAGTTGAGAAATATAAATACCTAAATTGGTTATTGATGTTGTTACTGGTTCGAGCCAGAAAATTGTTGCACCATAGCCACCAAAATAAAATTGATAATTTGACATAAATTGATCATAATAAATACCTGCAAAAGGAATCCAGAAATCTGGTAAAAGATTCTCATTAAAAGGGAAAATTGATGTAGTTTTTTTCAAGATTAAGGAAGCATCTTCATTCTTTTCTTCTTTGATGGTAACAGCTTCATTTTTCGAATTATCAAAATCGAAAATTTTGACAAAATTTATATTTTCATCTTTCAACACTAAATTTTTTTCTTCTTCGGGGGAATCTAAATTTATATTTATTTTCAAAAGCAATGTTTTGTTTGAAAAAGAGCCAAGGTATATGATTTTTCCATCAATATAGTAGGGGTCAGTAAAACCACCGCTATAGTTTTTATCAAAATGAATCTCTTTATTTTCCTTTATCATTCCAAATTTACTTAAAGTATAATCATCATTGTATGTAAAAAATATTTTACCATCAAATATATTGAATTGATATATATATTTTGCGTATAAATTAAGCTTTGTAATCTTATTTTCTTCAAAATCATAAGAATAAAGAGATTTTTCCCCATTATAACTTCCAAGGAAAATTATTGTTTTGAAATCAATCTGCTTAGGGCTTGAAATATAAAAATATTTATCTCCTTTGATAAGGATCTTTTCTTTATCTTTACTTTCGATTAGGACTAAATCTGTAAAACTTCGACTCAAATCTATTGCAATAAAATTATCATTAAAAAAACTTACCTCTCTTTTGCTTGTAAATTTATCTAAGATAGATTTTTCAAATCTTTTCTTTTCAAGATTAAAAATCTTACTTTTTATGACTAAATCTGAGCCTTTGTAATCGTAATATGACAAAATAAGATTTTTCCCAAACTGATCAATTTCAAATGAATAAAAATACATAATATTTTCAAGAATAGCCTCATTTTTCTTAGTTTCGATATTATACTTAAAAATTGTATTTAATGTTGAATTATAATAAAAATAGAAATGATTATCATCTATTTTAACAAGTCTTCCATTTGAAAGGATATCTTTCCTCGAATCTTTAAGGCAATCTTCAAAGTTAACATAAACTTCAAATTTTGGCTTTATCCAGTCGTAAAATTCATCCCAGAGTTCTAAAAGTTCTTTTCCATAGATTTTTTTCAATGCATTTTCAAAATTTAAAGAAGCAGTCTTTTTCCATAGTTGTATATATAGATCCATACCATATGTTTCTTGAAGGTATTTGCTAAAAAATCCACCATACCAGTATCCAGCAGAATGATAAGGCCAGTCGTTGTAACTTTTCTCGAGTTCATACGGACTTTTGAAGTTACCATCTATTATTGCTTGCATGATAAATTGCTTTATATAAGGGGAGTAGGTTCTACCTAATTCTTTATCTTGTCCTTCAAATGAAGTAGTTACCCCCTCCATCATATAAAAAGGATTATTGAAATAGCTTCCTAAAAAGATATTACCAAAAACATAAGATAAAAACTCTGCCATTTTACTTTTCAATGTTAATGAAAATTGATGTGTAAGTTCATGATAAAAAACAAGTTTTAACCATTCATCCATATAACCTATAGATGAAGAAAGTTCAGGCGGCGTTGTTATTATATATATTGTAGATTGACCGACTGGATTATCAAAACCATTTGCCACCTTTTCCCTGTTAGAAAAATAAACATATATTTTACTTTTAAAACTATTATCAAAAAGATCACTTAAAAATGTATAAGATTGCTCCATAAAACTTATATATGAGCTATCTATTAAGTTTTCAATCTCCTCTTCATAGTATATTATAAAATGCTCTGTCTCGACCTTTACAAGTTTTGTGAATGCTGGATAAAAAGAAAATAAAAAGAATAAAGGAAGAACCACTAAAATCAAAAAAATCTTTTTCATAATTTTCCCTTTTATAGATAAATTTTCAAATTCTTAGGTAAATTTTTTTAAATTCAGCTTCTTTTAAGCAAATTCGTGTATTCTTATTTATAAGTCAATTTTTTTAAATTCAGCCTTTTTACACAATTTTTATATTCTTAATTTATAAGTCAAATTTTTATAAATTCAGCTTCTTTAAGCAAATTCGTGTATTCTTATTTATAGGTCAATTTTTTTAAATTCAGCCTTTTTACACAATTTTTATATTCTCAATTTATAAGTCAAATTTTTATAAATTTATTTTATTATCTTCTTGCTAAAATTATCTGAACTATTTTTTTTAACTTTTCTTTAAGCTTTACTAAATCTTCATCGTTTTTTAAGTAAAAAATTTTTTGTTTATACTGTAAAGTAGTAATATTTTCAAATATACTTGTAGGACTTTCATAAAATTTATCTGTATTTTTTATCTTGAAAAATTTCCTTATTGTTTCGTAATTTTCAACTTTTTCTTGAAAAAAAACTCTTTTTTCAGCATCTTTTATTTCAATATTATTTCTATTAATAAGTCTATTTATCCTAACATCTTTTTCAGAATCTATAAATATTATTTTATCACAAAAAAGATCAAGTCTTAAAAGGTAGAGTAAGGCACAATTTACTAAAATAATATTATCATATTTATTGTTATATTTGTCATCATATTCATTATCATATTTACTATTATATTTCTTATCATATTCGTTAAAATATTCTTGACTTTCCCTTTTATTTTCCTTTTTTTGGTTTATCAAAATTTCCCTTAACCTTGATGATAAAATTGGATGAATAAAACTATTGTACTTTGAAAATATTAAAAAGTCTGAAAAGACAAGGTTTGAAAGCTCGGTAAAATTTTTAACATTAAAAATACATGAAATCTTTGAAAAATTATTTTCAACGACAAATTTTCCTATCTTATCTGCATCTATTATTGCAGTAATATTATTAAAAAGATTAAAAGGAGGGTTTGAATTCAATATTTCTGACAAAATATTTACAACTTCATCCTTTCCAGATGCTATTGGTCCTGTAATGCCTATTATCATAGTTTCCTTTGAAGATATGGATTTTGTAAACTGAATCTATTTTATTTTTTAAAAACTATCTTAAAAAATTTTAAAAAAAAGCAAATTTTTAGTGAAAGTTTGTTATTAGTTGGTATTTTTTAAAAAATAGATTAAAAATAGTTTAAGGTTTTGTATGAATAAGATAATAGGCATAACAGGTGGCTCTGGGTCTGGAAAGACAACGATAGTCAGAAAAATAGCTGAAGTGGTGCCAGATTTTACATTTATCCCTCAGGATAACTATTATAGATCAGCAAAGGATCTACTTGGTGAAGAAGTAGACAATCATAATATCACAAAATTCAACTTCGACCATCCAGATGCCTTTGATAATCTTTTACTTGTGGATCATCTTAAGA
This sequence comes from uncultured Brachyspira sp., assembly GCA_964581895.1. GTDB lineage: Bacteria > Spirochaetota > JAAYUW01 > JAAYUW01 > JAAYUW01 > Exilispira. Next base: position 34,307 of record CAZOPR010000013.1, on the reverse strand, counting down.
AGCTTAAAAATGATGAAAAGATCAATATGCCTCAGTATGATTTTGTTCATCATAGAAGGCTTGAAACCACTATCGAAGTAAAACCTGCAAAACTTATAATCTTTGAAGGGATTTTGGTATTGAGTAACAAGGCTGTAAGGAATCTTATAGATTTGAAAATATTTGTAGATACCCCAGATGACATAAGATTCATAAGAAGGCTTAGAAGAGATATTGAAGAAAGAGGAAGAACTGTCGAATCAGTCATAGAGCAATATCTTTCGACTGTAAGACCAGGTTATTATGAGTTTATAGAACCAACAAAAAGGTTTGCAGATATAATCATCCCAGAAGGCGGGTATAATGCCCAGGCTATAAATGTTCTTGTAGCCTTTATAAATAATATTCTTCATTCATAAGTTTATGGTTAGCCTCACAATCAGGCTGGTAAATATTGTATTAAATATTTTTTAGATGCCAAATTATTTTATGGACCGCGTAGTAAATTTTGAAAATTTACACTTATCTTAAAAAAAGAAACTTAACAAGAAAAAAATAATTTTACGAATAGAAACTAATATCATAATTAAGAAGGAAGGTGGATTTATGAAAGCAATGGTTTTTGAAAAGATAAACCAGCCACTTAAGCTTTTAGATTTGCCTATCCCAAAAATAAATGAAGATGAAATACTTATAAAAGTAGTTGCCTGTGGGGTTTGTAGAACAGAACTTGATCAGATAGAGGGGAGGATAAATCCACCAAAACTTCCAGTTATTTTAGGACATCAGCCTGTTGGATATGTTGAAAAAGTAGGGGTAAATGTAAAAAGATTTAAGGTGAAAGATAGGGCAGGGGGAACTTGGTTGTATTCTTCCTGCGGAATATGTAAGTATTGCGAAAGTGAAAGAGAAAATTTATGCAAAGATTTTAAGGCTACTGGCTGTGATGAAGATGGTGGATATGCAGAGTTTTTCAAAATATCTGAAAAATATGCAGTTAAAATACCTGAAGAATTTTCAAAGATTGAAGAAGTTGCTCCACTTTTATGTGGAGGGGTTGTTGGGTATAGAGCAATAAGACTTGCAAATATTAAAAATGGTCAGAATATCGCTATCTGGGGTTTTGGATCTTCAAATCATCAGGTATTTCAGGTTATCAAATACCTTTATCCAGATTCAAAAATTTTTGTTTTTACAAGAAATACTGAAGAGCAGAATCTTGCAAGAAAATTAAAGGCAGATTTTGTTGGTTCTCTTGATGATAAACCAAAAGAAAAGCAGGATGTTGCTATATATACTATTCCTATCTGGTCTGCTTTTATTAAAGCGCTTGAAAATTTAGATAAAGGCGGAAAACTTGTTATAAATCTTATAAGGATGCAGGACTTAAATAAAGAGGTTTTGCTAAATCTTAATTATACCGAGCATTTATGGATGGAAAAAAGAATACAAACTGTTGCAAATGTAACAAGAAAAGATGCAGAAGAGTTTTTGAAGATAGCTTCTATGATGAAATTAAAACCTGAAATAGAGTATTATCCTTTAATAAAGGCAAATGAAGCTTTATCTGACTTAAAAGAGGGAATAATAAAAGGTTCAAAAGTTCTTTTGATAGGTTAACTTAAATTATGGAGTGTAAAATGCAGCAAAAATTAAGTGCGAAGGAAAAGTATTCTTATTCAGTTGCAGGTTTTGGACAAAATATAATAATAACTTTTACGACAACCTTCATGCTTGTTTATCTTTACGAGACTGTTGGCTTTTCAACCAAAGGGATTGCATCTCTTACTGCAATAATAACTGCAGCCAAAATCTGGGATGCTGTAAATGATTTTTTTATGGGAGCAATTGTCGATCAGACTCGTTCAAAATGGGGGAAGTTGAGACCATATATTTTGTCTGCTGCACTTCCTATTGCGATTCTTACAATCTTACTTTTTAGTGTTCCAAGAACAATTGAACTTTATAAACTAATTTATTTTGGTGTAATTTATATCCTATGGGGCATGATTTATACAATTGCTGATGTCCCTTTCTGGGGACTTAGTGGGGTAATCACTACTGATTCAAATGAAAGGGTAAGTCTTATAGCAATAACAAGGACCCTTCAAACAATTGCCCTTGCGATAACAACTCTTCTGACTCCATATCTTGTTGATTGGTTGAAATTAGCAACTGGTTCAAAGTCTGCTGGATGGACAATCTCTTCTATTTTACTATCATCATTTGGTATGATTTTATTTCTTCTTGCCTTTTTTAATACAAAAGAGAAGATTTCATTTGAAGGAAAACACACCAGTTTAGCTCAGACTTTTAAGGCAATAGTAAATAATCTTCCTCTTATTTTAATTTTGCTTGCAAGTGCACTAAGTTTTGGAAGAAATATAATTCAGGTAGGTGGTGCCGTAGTTGCTTCTATTGTGTTTGGCGACGAGAAAGTTTTCACAATCCTTGGTGGTTCTTTAATACTTTCTTTGATTGTTTCAAACCTATTGACTCCATTTGCGTTAAAGTTCCTTACAAAGAAACAGTTGATGATATATTCTAACCTGATTTCTGCCTTTTTATATTGCATTATGTTTGTAGTTGGATACAATAATCTTATTCTATTTATAATTTTATTATTCTTATCTGGGTTCTTCTCTGGATTTTTCTTAGTTGTTTTAACAGCAATGATAGCAGATAGCGTAGATTACTATGAATATAAAACAGACACAAGAAGTGAAGGAATATCTTTTGCTGGTCTTACATTTATTTCAAAACTTATGGGAGCGCTTGCGACCATGGCTTTTGGTGCAGTAATTGTCGCAATTGGATATTCTTCAAATGTTCAGATAACTACTAAAATTAAAAATGGAGTTTACTTTTCAATTACACTTCTTCCAGCCATAAGTTGTCTTATTGGAACTATTCCTTTAATCTTTTATCCTTTAACTGATGAAAAAGTTAAACAGATTTCAAAGGAACTTGAAGAGCGAAGAAATACTTCCAAAGAGTAATGACTTAAAATAATGATAGCTTAAAATAATGATGGCTTAAAATAATGATGACTTAAAATAATGATGACTTAAAATAATGATGACTTAAAATAATGATGACTTAAAATAATGATGACTTCCACCGAATAATGACTCCAAATAATACTGAAAAGCTCTTTTATTACAAAAAAACTTATAATAAATAATTATTTTAATGCAAAATACTGATAATAAATAATATTGATAATTTTAAATTTTAATTATTAAAAATTTTGATAATAAAAATAATTATATTTCAAAAAATATTGTTTTTATTTCAAAAGGGGAAAATTCAAGTTCATCCGTATCAAGTGTTTTTATTATATTTTCAAGTAAATCAACCTCATATGAGTTTTTATAGGTAAAACCAGTTTTTATTTTTGCTTTGCAGCTTTTACCTATCGCTTCGTAAAATCTTATAACGATCCCATCTTTTTCTTCTGCTTTTTTTATTGTATCTATAACAATATTTGGCATGTCAGATTCACAAATAGATTCAAAAGAGATCTGACTTGATGTCAGGATAGTTTCATTATTAAATAAAATTGCCATTTTAGTAGTATCACTATTTTCAAAATTATTGATATGAGGATATAGTGCATAACGAAAATGATGTTTACCACTATCAGCTGTTTTATCAGGGTATACTGGACTTCTTAAAAGATTGAGGCTAATAATACCATTTTTTACATAATGACCATATTTTGAATCATTAATAAGTGCAAGGCCATAATCTTTATCTGATATATCGACAAATTTATGGGCATATATTTCAAATTGAGCCTTAGAAATAGGATTGTCTTCAAGTGTACTTCTTTTAATAACACCAAATTGAATTTCGCATTCTACTTCATCGGAGAAAAAGCTTGGGTTAAACTCGGCTCTTAGCATCTTAAGTTTTTCATGAAATTCGACATCAACTGAAAATTCGACAAGGTTGCTACCTTCTGTTAAGATAGTATCTAAAATTATTTTTGTTTTATTATGTTTATAAATATTTCTTCTTATGACTTTTGGTCCATCTATAAAATAGCTATATGAAATCTGTTTTAAAACCTTTTTAGGTTTTTTTCTATAATTAAAATCAATGTCCCAGGCATTATAAAAAAGCCACTTGTCTTTATATAAAATAAGCCTATTTAAAAATTTTGTGCAAATCTGTCTATTGTTTTTTTTATCCAATAAAAAGTTTATACTTCCATCTTTTGCAAACTTTAAAAGGATTAGGTCATTTTCTAATAAATTTTCTCCACAAATAAGATGTGGATTTGGTTTTGGCAAAGACTCATATTTTTTCAAGATAGAAGCACTATATGGCTGAAGATTAGCATAAAGCCAATCCCCATTTTGTTTTAAGTATTCTTTTCTTTAAAATCCAGTAAGATTTATGCCAAAAACAACATTTTCTTCTTTTATATTTATCACTTCTTTTGTATTTATCATTTTTTTTGTATTTACCTTTTTTTCTTTTGGAAGTTTGTTTTCAAGGGATAAAAATCCAATAAGTTCATTTTGTAACTTATCACATTTTTCAAATAAAATTTTATAGCGAGCTTTGGTTTCATCATAGACTTCTTTTACAGCAGATCCTGGCAAAATATCGTGGAATTGATAAAGCAAGACTTCTTTGTAAATCTCTTCGATAAAGGAAGAAGGATATTTATAACCTTTAAGATAAGCCAAAGTTGCCAGAGCCTCAAGATTATGAAGCTTAATTTCAATCTTCCTGTTAAAAAATTTGTTTTTTGCCTGAGTAGTATAAGTTCCCTGATGCTTTTCAAGGTAAAGTTCACCCTTGTAAATAGGGAGCTTATCTTTATCTTTTTCAATTTTGTTAAAAAAATCTATTGCTTTTTCAAAAGAAAGTTCTGGTGTGTAATTTGTATTTCTAAACCTATCCAAAAGTTCAAGATGGGAAGGCTGAGGACCACCACCTCCATCACCATTTCCAAATACAAGCAAAAAAGAATCTATTAGATTTTTTTCCTTAAACTGATTTTCTGCAAGTTTTAGTGACACTGCTGATGCCTCACTTGTATAAGTTCCTTCTGGCGGCATATGAGATAAAACCTTCGAACCGTCAATTCCCTCCCATAAAAAAGTTGTATATGGAAATTTATTAAAATTATTCCAGAAAAGTTTTATGGTACAAAAGTAGTCAAGGCCTGATTTTTTTAAGATTTGAGGTAAGGATCCAGGAAAACCAAAAGAATCTACGAGCCAGCAAGTTTTGACATCAATATCAAACTCTTTTTTAAAAAACTTTTTGCCATATATAATCTGTCTAACAAGCGATTCACCAGAAGGAAGGTTACAATCTGGTTCAACCCACATTCCACCTTGAAGTTCGACATTACCTTTTAATATATCTTCCTTGATTTTATTATAAATATCAGGATAAAGTTGTTTTGTCCATTCAAGTTGTTGAGGTTGGCTTGTACCAAAAATATAAAATGGATAATTTTCTATAAGATTTATAGTGTTTATATATGTTCTTGCCGCCTTTCTTTTTGTTTCTCTTAAAGGCCAGAGCCATGCCATATCAAGATGAGCTTGACCTATTGCTGAGACTTTACATTTAGGTCTTGCACTGCTTAAAGAATATGCCTGAGTTAGATAAGATTTTGCATTTAAAATATCTATGAAGTCACTTTTTTTTAGTAAATAATATGATTTATCAAGGATACTACCAAGTTTTCTTTTTATTTCACCTTTTTCTAAGGAGCAGTATAGGTAAGAAAAATAAAGGTAATCATAGTAATACTCTTTTAATAGGTCATTGCATTCAGAAATATATGCAGAGAAAAAACGAGCCTTTCCAAATGGTTGAATTATTTTGCCATTAAAACTTGTATCTAAAAAACAATCTATAATACCTTTTTCTTTTTCTTTTTCTGAAATTTTTCTTGTTCTTAAATCCCATGAAAATTGAAAATAATCCATTAAGGATAATCTACTATTTACAGAAAAATATGGATTGAACTTTTCATCAAGGTAAAAAGCTTCCCCCTGGAAATCAAATACTAAAAATATATTTTTACTTAAATATTTTTCAGGTATTTTCCCCTCGATATGGAAAAAGGCACAATCATACGCTTTTCCCCAGGTCTCACCTTTTTTTATAGTTTTAAACTCAAATTTTTTTTCATGGATTTTATCATAAGATATTGGTTCAACATCTTTTATATATGAACAATTAAGCTCCGAAATCTTTTTATATACTCTTTTTTTTAACGCTAAAAGTCTTGCGACCAATAATGGATTTTTAAATATTTGAATTTCTGGTATCATATCCGCCACCTTTAAATATATTATCTATGTATTTTATCAAAAAAGTTATAAAATCACTATAATAAAATGCCAAAACTTTAAATATATTATCTATAGATTTCATCTCTTATTCTTTGCTTTAATCTACCTAATGGTAAAAATTTTTAAATTTATTTTTTTCTTTTTATTTGTTTCTTATTTATTTTAATTTAATACATAAAAATCATAAAATATTTCATATCTAAAATGATATATTACAAAAATGTAAAGAAGAAACAATCACGAAAAACAAAAAAAATAGTTGTAAAAAATTAAAAATTATATTAATAAGTTAAAAAAATAATAGAGGGTAAAAAAATCTATGAAAAATAGAGTAAAAATATAAAAGAAAAAAATAAAGTATTGGGAAATGAATTAAGGATAAAAAAAAATTAAATAAAATAAGTAAAAATAGGGCAAAGTTAAATAAAAATGAATAAATAAAAATGAAAATAAAATAGGAGAAAATATAAAATACTTAGCAATAAAGGGATAATATTATGAAAAAAAGAAATGTTTTTGTAGTTGTTTTTTTATTTATTGTTTTATCTTTATTTTTTTATTCATCCTGCACTACAACAAAGAATCAAGCAAAAACAAATGAAGAAACAACTTCTGATCCTTTTCAAATTTTTACAAATTCACTTATTACCTCGAATAGCTCATCTTACTACATTTACAAAAACAAGGCTAATATTTTTATTTTAGAAAAAGTAATGAATTTGCAGTTTTTATATGAATACTTAAAGTCATATTATAAGCCTATTAACCAATATGTTAACTTAAACAAATTTTCAAGAGCGAGGATTGAAGATGAGCCAATAAAGATTCTACTCTATGAGACACTTGGTAAGCCTTTTAATAATTTAGATCCAATACTTAATTTTGTTTTTGATAAAAATTCAATGAGGTTGAATGATAATAATATTACCTTCAGGATTCAAAACTGGGGTGGTGTTTTTGACTATCCAGATCTGATAATAATGAATATGAAAAATTATAAAAATAGAGAAGAGTATAAAATATTTTATATATCGACTCTTTTTCATGAGTATCTACATTATCTTTTTGAGACAAAGTATAAAGATTATCTATATAAAAGTAGTTTTTCAGCAAATGAAGAAAATTATCTTCCTTACTACTATTCATTTTTGACAGAAATGTTTTCTTACTATAATCATATCTGTTTGGCATATTTTATGGCTACTGATGATACTGTTAAGCTTACCGAGGAAAAAGCAAAGATGGCGACAAGGAAGCTTACTGAAAAAGTCGTTTTGTCAAAGGCATCAAAAGATCCAGTTATGCTTGCAGTGAATTATCAGAGCGGAAATGCGGACATAATATATTATTTGATTGACTTCGCAAATTTTTTAATTAAATACAAAGACTTCGACACATTTTTAAAGCTTTCACAATTTATTTTTAGTGGCGATATAAATGACCTTGATAAAGTATTTGAAACAATTTATAATTTAAATCTTAAGCAACTTTTTGATTTATGGAAAACAAGCTAGAATCAAATGAAACTTTGGAAACAGATGTTGGTTGATAATAGATTTTAACAATAGATGTTAATAATAAATGTTAATAATAAATGTCTTAATTTATCTTTAAAATGTTTATTTATAAGTTTATTATTACATTATTAATTATCATTTTCTAGTAGGTAAACCCAACCAAGAAAGAGGAAGTTCATTAAATTTATAATGGCAATTAACACTTTGGATATAATCAAGAACATCTTTATATTCTGGTTTTTTAAACCAATCACTTAAAACATAAACATATTCGACTCTTAATCCTAAAGGAGTTACCAATTTTAAATATTGTTTTCTTTTAAAATCACAGGTTTGTAGTTTTTCATCAACAGAACCTTCGACTTGTTGATATTTAACTTCAATAATAAATAAAGTTTCTCTAACTATAACTAAAATAGAATCATCAGGCAGAAGTTTTCTTGAAACTATTTTACTCCAATCAATACTATTTTCCTCCAAAAATTTGTAAAACTCATGCTTTCTAAAACATCTTGCTACTAAATCACCTTCAAAATAAACATCTACTCCTGCTCTTTTATCAGATTTTTTGACTTCATATCCAGGAATTTTTGATAAAAGTTCGTATAAATCAACTTTCTTCTCAAAATTTAACCCTGTTTGAGTATTTGATCCTCCAACCCCATCCTTTTTCAAGCTAACTCCTTAAAAAGGCTAATATTTTTTTTATTATTTTTAAAAAAATCATCAAATCGTTTTATCGATAAATTGATATATTCATCTTCCAATTCGCAGCCAACAAATAATCTATTTAATTTAACTGCTGCAATACCAGTTGTTGAGCTTCCAGAAAAGGGATCAAAAACAAGATCATTTTCTTTTGTACTTGCTAAAATAATCCTTTCAAGTAGTTTAAGAGGTTTTTGGGTTGGATGTTTTCCAAATATTTTCTCATCTTCTCCTGGTGGAGGAATGGTCCAAACTGTTTTCATCTGCTTTCCATAATTTATCTTTCTCATTGTTTCGTAGTTGAAAAGATGTTTAGATTTTTCATTTTTAGCAGCCCATATTATTGTTTCAGTTGAATGAGTGAAATATCTACATGAAAGGTTTGGTGGGGGATTTGGCTTTTCCCATGTAATATCATTTAATACTTTGAAACCTAATTGTTGCATAGCAAAACCAACTGAATAAATTACATGATGTGTCCCGGTTACCCAGATAGTCCCATCTTTTTTAAGAAGTTTTTGACAACGAGAAAGCCATTTAAGATTAAATTCATGATTTTGACTTATTCCATTTGATTTGTCCCAAGAACCTTTATCTACTTTTGTCATTTTACCTGCATGGCAGGTTATACCTCCATTTGATAAAAAATATGGAGGATCTGCAAAAATCATATCGAAAATCCCGTCTGGATAAAGTCGAATAAGATTATCCATAAATTGAATACAATCTTCTTTATAAAGCAAAATACCTGCTTCTTCATTTTTGAAGATACAATTTTCTTGAGGAAATTTATAAATTGAAAATTTGTTTTGAGAAATTTTATCCATATAAATCTTTTTTGCTATAATTATGTTCTTTTTATATATTAATGCATTTTATACTATTTTCTACTTTTTTTCTTATAAATGAAATCATAAAATTGTATTAAAGCAAAATAAAAAGTAAAATAAAAATAAAAGTCTCAAAATTTATATTGGTTGTTTGTTATTTATTATGTTCTACCCAAACTAGGTTAGAAGTATCATATCCATAACTTTGAGCTATTTTAAGATATTGCTCTTTAATATTTTCAGGAATAGTTGGTTCACGAGAAAGTATCCATAATAATTTTAAGCTGCCTCCAGCAACCAAAGCATATTTGTAATCCTGGTCTAATGCTATAACTACATATGGAGAATAAAAAGGACCGAAAAAGGAAACTTTTAGGTATCCTACATTTTCACTTCCTGCAAATTTTGCTTTACCAATGACTTTTTGCCATTTATTTTTTTTATAATTAAAACCTTGATTTTCAACTTTAATGGTTCCATTTTTATTTAAGAAGTAAGTTGCAGTGGTATTATTCAAATCCTTTTCAAAAGTGAAATCAAATCTCGCTATCTCAAACCATTTTCCTAAATATTTTTCTTTATCAAAAGGCTCAACAGGTTTCAAACCATTTGGTGGGTTCGCAACAGAATTAAAAAAAAGAATACTTAAAATAGGGATAAAAAGTAGTAAAGATCTTCTTTTCATCATAAACCACCTTTTTTATATGATTAATTTACTTCATAAATAATTATATATCAAAAAAAATTTTTAGTTATCTTTTTAATATCTCACAAACTTTTTCTATGGCATCCTTTGATTCTCTCAATCTTTTTATTATAACCCAATCATGAAACATTTCAGGATATTCAAAATAATAAAAATCTATATTTTGCTGCTCTAATTTAGCTTTTAATTTTTTGGCATCAGGATTCAAAATATCATTAGTTCCTGTAAAGATGGTAATATTGCATAGTCCATCAAAATTACCATAGATTGGACTTAACTTAAAATCTTTTAAACTTAAATTTTTAGCATATTTTTCAGCAGCATTTTTAAGGCCTTTAACAGTCAATAATTTGTCTTTTTTTTCAATTAATTTAATTTCTGGGTTACTCATGGAAATATCAAGCCAGGGAGAAAAAAGGATAATGTAGTCTGGTAAAACCTTGCCTATATTTTTGCTTTCCTTGTTATTTATTTTTTCATTATTCATTTTCTCATCTCTTAGTTTCTGGGTTAATCCTAAAGCCAGACCGCCACCAGCAGAATCTCCCATCAAGACAATTTTTTTGCCTATATGTTTTTCTAAAATTTTCAAGTACAACTTATCCAAAAAGTCATATGTTTTAAGATAAGTAGAATATGGCGCCAATGGATAGTCAGGGACAACGATTGTTCCCTTAGTTTTAATAAGAAGTTGCTCTATCAAATCCCAATGCTGACTTGTAATGTTTGCCATATAGGCACCACCATGCAAGAACAATATAAGTAAATCTGGAAGCGATTTTTCTTTTAAGCTTAACTCCCAAATTTGTCTTCCATCAACATTACTTTCAATGATATTATATTTTTTATTAAAAGATTTTTTTGGGGGGGCTGGTTTTTTATCAAAGCCATTTGAAATCATTTTGGCTTCCATAACGAATTTTATCCTGAACAATCCAAGAAAAAATTGCATTAACTTCGCTTCAAAACTTAAAGGATCTCTTAAAGTATCTTTATTTTTGGCTTTAAATTTGATTTTAGCTAAAATATTTTTCATTTTGATTTTTTTTAAAATTTTACTAAATTAATTTTGTAATAATTAAATTAGCTTTTTTAATTTTTATAATCTAATTTGTTTTTCAATAAAGTAATTATATCAATAAAGTAATTATAATAAAATTAAAATAGCCTTGTTTTTTAATTTTCTATTTTAGCTTCGATACTTATGCAATTCAGTTTTTGGTTATCATCTTTCCATATCAATATTGTAGGTTCTGTTAGATTAGTGTCAGATTTTTCTTCAAAATCTTTTTGATTTGCCCTGCTTTCTATTTCTTTTTTAAGGCTTCTATTAAAAATATTTTGTGAAAACCAGCTCATTTCCTCAAGACATTTTAATGAGTGTTCTTTAAGTTCATCTATTATAGTTAAAACCTTAACACTTTCTTCAACATCTTTTATTTCTTGCTTTATTGATGAATTTCTATCGGCAACGTATTCTGGAACTTTATGAAGATCATGCATAAGCCAGGTTTTTGATGCAAGTAAAGAGGCTCTAGCGGCAGCAACAAATATACTTGCATCTATTAAAAATGTTTGTTCTTCCTCTTTTAATAGTTGATTTACAGAATATGCTCCTTCCTTTTTTGTTGTATTTTCTACTATTGATCTACTTTTTTCAGTGAATCTTTTAATTATAAGTCCTTGTTCAAAAAATAGTGTCTGTATATCAGAAGTTGCAATGGCCAATCTTACTGACATATCATCTGAAAAGTATCCTATTGTTCTATATTGTTTATCTATTTCATTTAAACTTGCGATGACTGCACACAATCTACCATAAGCATTTGCTTGCATTCGGAAGATAATTGAATCGATGCTTCGTTGTAAAGTATCAAGCCTTGAATTTATCTTTGCTAATTGTTGAACTCCAGCGAGGGCATTTATTACCTGCCAAACAGCCATTGGAGCAACTATTGGCGCTATATTGGCAGGAGCAAAACGAAGTTGTCCAACAATTGTATTGGTAGTATTTGAAACCACAGCCCCTGTAAAACTACCGCCAGTTGACATGAGGGACATTGTACCTGTTTTTAGTCCTTCCATAAGTGCTGGAGTTCCAACAATTTGCAATAAATTACCAGCCTGTATCCCTGCTGCAAATATAGAACTTGCACAACCAATTTTGTCTGCTATTACATCAGATATATAACCATTATGCCCCAAAAGATTGCTTTCTTTAAGGTTTTTAAAATACTTCAATAGCTCATCTTTAGTTTTAGTGTCATGAATCAGTATGGCACCTTTATTATTACCAGTTGAATCCATTAACTCTATATATTGATTTGGTTTTAAAAATAACTTAAAATCTTTCTTTTTGCCAAAAGAAGCAAAAAGATTTTCAAAAAAATTCATTTTTTTCTCTCTTTATTATAGAATTATTTTAATTTCATATCTTTTTTGTTTTTTGTTTATTTAATAACTTGCGTTTATTTAATACTTTACTTAATTTTATATCTTTTTTTAGACTAAAAACATTACTTTGTTACCATATTAATAATCCCAATGATAATAGCCAATAGCGAGCTTACTAAAGTTGCTATAACCAATTTTTTGATTTTGCTTAAAAATAAGTTTTGTTTTGCAAAGTTTTCCTCTACTTTTTTTTCTAAATCCAAAATACTGTAAGAAGTAGTCTTTTTTATTAAATCAATCTGATTGAAAATTTCATCAGATTCTATTTTTATTTTACTATCAAGTTCTTTTATTAAATCAATTTCATTAGAGATTTTATCAGATTCTATTTTTATTTTATCATCAATTTCATCAAGCTGTTTGAATATTTCAGGACTGCCTATTTGAAGCATTTGCTTGATTATTTCATGATTGGTCGTTCCCAATTCCTCCATTGATTTGGCAAGGTCTAAAATACGCTGACTTACAGTATTAAGCTGTTCTTTTGCATTTCGATATGAACTTGCCTCAGATTGTAACTGTTGAAGTGCTTCAACAAGTTTAACAGCAGTTTCTTCTGCCTGTAAAAAGATATCCACATCCTTTTCCATTTTTTACTCTCCTTTTTTAAATAGTAAAAACGCACATGAATCAGCCAATTTTTTTAATAGTAACCAGGCTGGAATTCCTGCAAATTCAGGCTCAAGCTTACTAATAAATAATCTTATATGAAAACGATCTGAATCTTTTATTAATTCATTAATTAATGCGCTTGCACAAATGATATCTCTATAATAGATTTTGGATATCCCCCATGACGCATATTCATAAACAATGTAGTCTTTTAAACCATATTGAGTTTTTGAAGATGAGATTGAAGCCAAAAAATTTTGTTTAACTATTTCATTATTCTTGTCTCTGCAATAGATTTCTGAAAGTGAACGTAACATCAATAAGGCGGGATGATCAGGATAACTTTCAAGATATCTTGTTACCTGTCCTCGTAATTCTGCAGCATCATTTGATGAAAGAACATTATCCATAATCTCTTTTGATCTAATTAATCCAGCATCCTGAGCTTCAAGGATTTTTTCTAATATTTCTGAATATTGTGTAGCTTCAAGGTATCTTAAAATTCTGCTTCTAATAAATTTATCTATTGAATCATCAACAGCATTATTGAAAAAAGATCTACCTTCACATGCTAAAAGCATCTCTTGAATAGCTCTTCTTCTACCTTTTTCTATAACATCATAAATGAAGTTAAGTAGAAGTTCTACGATTTTTAAAACAAAATCTATGTATTCAAGGTTAAGAAATTGCGAAGCTTTTTCAACTTCAACCTCTTTCCTGCTTAAAAGATATGACCCGATATAATTACCGTAACTTGTAATAATCTGCTGTTTTGTTGCCCCGGTTAATTGCAATGAAAATATATTTCTTGAATAATCTATAGTATAATCTGAAATGACCCCAATAGTAAGAAGTCGATGAACCGCTTTTTCTTTTGTTAATCTTGGGTTGACATTTTGCTCTTCATCTATTCCATTTCTATAAATTGATGAGAAATTTATAGTTTTTTCTTGCTTTTTTGAAGCATCGCCTATTTGCATCAAAACCTGTCGAATCTCTTTCTTTTCATTTTGAATCCCGATAAATGAATTTGTATGAAAATAAAGTACTCTTGTTATATCATCATGCTCTTCTATTGTTAGATTTTTTTCTGTTTCACAAATTTCTTCAACAGTTGTATTTGGGTTAAGTAGTTTTTCTGATCTTTTTTTATCATCATTTGAGACAATTATAAAGCAATGAGCGGTTTTTTTATCTCTTCCAGCTCTGCCACTTTCCTGGTAGAATGATTCAATAGAGGCTGGGATTCCAAAATGAATGGTATAGCGAATATTAGGCTTGTCTATTCCCATTCCAAAAGCCTTGGTACATACAAGAAGAGGGATCTTGTTCCTCTTAAAATTTTTAGTAACTGTTGTTTTATGATCCTTCCATCTATCTTCATCACTATACTTTGGGTTTTTTCCACTGTAAATATCTACAGGTATATACAATTCATTTTTAATATAATTTGAAACATTTATTATCCCATAATTCCCACCTACATGCTGGCAAAAGATTAATCCAGAATAGGTGTTTTTATCAAGTGGTTCGAAGAAGGTAGATGTTGAGGTATTAAAAAGATTAGGGAGTTTTTGACTAAGAATCCCTTTTAATTTTGGAATTTTTTCCTTGGAAGTGCAGGGGATTACATGAAATTTTAATTCCTTCCTATCAAAAGTTTTTGGGGTTATTATTGCATCAAAATCCTCTATCTGTAACTCTCTTTGTATATCTTTTAAAACTGATCTTGATGCAGTTCCTGTAAGACCTATAACAGGAGGGATAAAGTTTTCATATTTACAAAATTCTCTACTGTTTCTACCTATATTTAAATAAGCAGTTCTAAAATCATGACCCCATTCTGAAACACAGTGAGCTTCGTCAATGACAATTAAAGAAACTGGTGTTCCCACAGTAAGTGTTCTAAGGGATTGACGAAACTGAACAGTTTGAAATCTTTCTGGTGAGAGAAAAACAAAATAATATTCGCCATCTCCCATAATTTTAATAATTTCTGTTCTAATAGAAGAATCTCTTATATTGCTGCTAATAGCAATACAACTATCTATACCCATTATACTAAGGTTATCCATCTGATCTTCCATCAAAGAAATGATGGGATCAATGACCATTGTAATCCCCGGGAGTAGTAAGGAAGAAAGTTGGTATACAAGGGATTTTCCTGCTCCAGTTGGAAGTAAAAGAAGGGTATCTTTACTTTGAAATATCCTTGTAATAGCTTCAAATTGCCCTTCAAAAAAATATGGCTTTCTAAATATATATTGCAAAAAATATATTAAATCCTTTTCTTCTGGCTTTTCAAGACCTTCAATTATAGGAGGGGCTGAAAAACGAGACTTTTTAATATGGAAAGGGAAGTAGATATTTTGAATATAAAATGTTGGTATATTTATTGTAAATTTATCAGAAAACGAAATGAAAATTGCATCACTTAAATTATTTATTTTTAATTCATTAATATTGGCATTTTCAATAAAATCAAATATTGGTTTATCTAAACTTAATTCAAAAGAGTAAATTTTACATAATTTTTTTAATAGTTCTATAAAATCTAAAACTGAACTTGAAAGTATTTCTGAAATCATTTTATTATCAAATAAATCAATATTATTTATATCTGTAAAAATATACCATTTAGCTTTATCCCTTAATGTTAAGTAACCAGATTGAATGGCATTGAGTATTGAAATCTGAATTTGATAAATAATCTTAAAAATATTTATATAATTAATTGTTTCATTTTCTAAATCTGATTCATTAGGATCTGAAGAATTTTTTAGATTTGAAAAACTTAAAATTAAGTCAGAAAGATTTTCTCCAGATTTTTCTCTTATTTCTTTAGATGTTAGATGAATAACATGATAATCATATTGGTTTAATACTTTGTCAATTTCACTATAAGATTCAATATCTTCATAATCTTCTTCTATTTGAACTACAATGTCTTTATTTAAATCAGGATGAAATATTGCAAAATCCAATTTTTGATTTTTTCTGATAGAATCAGAAATTGAAGATGAAGGAATCAAGTTGGAAATCTCTATTTTAGGAAAGACAAATTGCTGATAATTATCCTTATAATAGCCAAAAAGTTGCGGTAAAATATTTTCATAAAATATATATTCTTCCTCTGTATCAAGCCATATCTTTTTTTTTGCTTTTTGAAAATTGGTTGATAAAGTCTTTTTAGCAATAGCGGAAATAGAAACAATTTTAGCTGGTTCATATAAATTTTCAAACTTCTCTTCAATCCATGGTGATATAAGTGTCAATCTGCCTCTAGTTAAAATCTTTTCGAGAACTGAAATTATCTGTCTTTCTTTATCTGTAAAATTATTTTCATTTTTATTTACCGGAAAATCTAATCTAAATTGAGAAAGAAGCAAAGGTAGTTGATCCTCATTTTCTTCTGAATAAATTTTTCCAAGAATATTTGCTGTAAAAGCAGTATTTTCAAAAAACTTTACCTGAAAATCTTTAAATTTTGGCCTGCAAAAAAGATTTTTAGCAATTTCTTTATCCTGTTTTTTTATGTTACTATTATAATTTTTTGAATAATAAATAGAATTATAAAAATTCGCAGTTCTATCATTTATATTTTCATTATCATCTATATTTTCATCATAATCATTTTCAAATATTTTATCATTACCAACCGTACTAACATTTTTATTTGTGCTATTATTGCCATCTGTTTCATCATAATTTGTTGAATAATCTATAATTCCTTTACAAGCTGGGTAGCGGGAGCAGCCGTAAAATTTATTTCCAGCATTTATACCCTTTCTTGCAACTCTTAAAACCATTGGACTTCCGCATAAAGGACATTTAGGTGCCGCCATAGATAACTCCAATATTATCAAACAATAGATTTAACAACAAAAAGTAAAATATTATATATAATTTATAACTTATCGTAAATAAATATTAAAATATTTCAATAAATATATTAATTCAAAGAAAAAAAATTATAGATATCAATATATATATTAAAAAAACGAAGAATTTTATGAAAAATAAAGGAATTAATTTTATATTTCCAACCTCATTAGAGAGAAATCCTTATCGTCTTTGCATGAATAAAAACCATTTTTTAAATAAAACTCGATAGGTCCAGATGGATTATTCGAACTGTTTTTACTTGCAAAAGTTTCGATTGCCTTTATTTTTCTTTTCCTTAAATCATCAATTATTGCTAATAAAAGCTTACTGCCAATGCCGGCTCTTTGAAACTGCTTTTTTGCAATAAATAAGCAAGAAATAAATATAGCATCATCATCAGGTTGCTTTTGGTAACTAAGTGATGCCGGAAGAAGTTTTGAAGGCGCATATTGGGCATAACCAACAATTTTTCCATCTATATATGCTACCAGCCCACAATTACCAAATAGTCTAATAGTGTTATGAAGCCAATTTATCTTTTTTCCCAAAAGAACTTCTTTTTTAGCATGTTTAAAACTTAAAAATTCTTGTGGGAATTCCCAATATAAGCAATATTTACAGCTAAAAGGATAACTATTTTCTTCTGGGATATAAAGTAAATTTTCTTCGTTAAGATTTAAAATATCTATTTTCATTTTTTGTTATTAAAAAAGTATCTTCCCAGTTTAAATCATTTTTATAAAATCATAAGTTCTTTTCATCAAACGCTCTTGATTTTCTTTTTTATAAGTATAACCAGATGATTTTACAGTCCTTAATTTTTCATCGAAGTACTTTCCTGTTATTTCTTTATATTTATCATCTAAAGCAAGTAAGGTATATGCTTTAGCCATTTCATTTGGTGTAATTGAAAATTTACTTTTAATGGAATAAAGTTTTTTCATAAATCCAGATAAATAGGGGTATCTGGAAATATCAATTTTAACATCTGTTACTCTGATGCAATTAACTGTTATTCTATCATGAAATAGTTTATTAACTAACCAGTAAGTGTATATAACCTGAGCAAGTTTAGATTGATAATATGCTTTTTCAACGCTATACTTTTCTCCTCGAAATTCAGGGTTTTCAAGATTAATTTTTAAAAATGGATAGAATATCAATCCTTTTGATGCAATTTTTAAATTTATAATTTTTTATGGCAAAGCCACCAATCAAAGCATTCAAATTCGCCGGCTTTTGCTCTTTCCAATCTTTCTTTTGCTGTTTTTACATCTTTTGCAGGTGGAACTATAACATGATCTTTGACAATTTCATTATTTGGCCAGTTTGCAGGCATTGCAACACTATGTTTATCTGAAATCTGCATTGCTTCAACTGCTCTTAATATTTCATCCATATTTCTTCCAAGTTCCTGTGGATAATAAAATATAATTCTAATTTTACCTTTATCATCAACAATAAAGACTGCTCTAACAGTATTTGTACCTTTTCCTGGATGTATCAAACCAAGAGTTTCTGCAACGGCACCTGTATCTGCAATAATTGGAAATTGAATCTCAACACCTAATTTTTCTTTAATCCATTCTTCCCATTTTATATGTGAAAAAACCTGGTCAACGCTTAAACCTATCAGTTCGCAATTTAATGCTTTGAATTTGTCGTATCTTTTTTGAAATGCGACAAACTCTGTTGTGCAAACCGGGGTAAAATCTGCTGGATGGCTAAAAAGAACAAACCATTTTCCAGCATAATATTTTGGAAGTTCTATCGCACCATGAGTTGTCTGGACTGTCATTTCAGGGAAATCATCTCCTAATAAAGGCATCCTTTTTTGATTTATATTTTCCATAATCAATCCTCCTTAATAATATAATATAATATAATAGATTTTTCATAAAAGGAAATTACTATTTTTTATTAAAAAACTTTTCAGTATAAAATTTTTAGTTCAGATTATATCCAAATTCTCTTGTCATTAAAAAATTTTTCCAGTGCTGCTCTCTTTGTATAATTTCATAATCATCAGTTGTTTTGAATCTTATTTGAAGGATAGAAAATTGAAAATTTTGGGCATAATCTATTCCATTGTTTTGAATAATATTAACTTGATTTCTCTAAATTCATCAACATATTACTTATTTTATTCTCAAGTTCTTCCTGCAATCTTGTTTTTTCTTCTAAATAAGGCTTATCTAACATATAAAATGAAGGTTCTCCAAGGAGAATTTTTGAATATTTTTTGCTTATAGCTAACGGATATATTGGAATTTTCTTTCCATTTTCTTTTTCCATTTTATGAGCTATTTTAATAAAACCTATATTAAATCGATTTATATAATCATTTATTTCTTCAGTTTGTATTTCAGGGAATATAATTATATTTTCTCCAGATTCAAGACAGATAATACTTTTTGCTATTGTTTCAATTATTCTCTGGCTTTTTTGATAGACAGGAATCGCATCAAGGTAATTGAATAATTTAATACAAATTCTAGAAATACTTTTAGATAAGATTTTGTTAAATGGAGAGCCGATATGCAGCTCTTTTAAGAAAAAATCTTTAGCCATATAATCCGCCATAAGCTTAATATCCATCATATCTGAAATTATCCATGGTTTTACCTTAAAAGGAAGTCTTACAATAGCTGCGATAGGTCCAAACGAACCTTCATGATTAGCAACAAATATAGCTGGCTCAATAATTGATTTATTTTGATTAATGAATTCTACCTTCTTAAGTTGCCTTTTCGCAATCTTAAAAAGAAAATCAAAGAGATTCATCATTTATCCCTATATCAAATTATTTTTGATACCTTCTAAGGTTTAAATCTGATTGGATATCTTTAATCGGCACCAGGCATAAAGTGCATCATATACTTCAAATTGCTTTTTTATATTCTCTTTATCATCAGGGTAGCGCAAACTATATCCCACAGCTATAGCTTCCAAACCAGGGGCTATCTCGTTTTTATTGATGTCACTTTCTATGTCTGCAGCATGAACAATTTTTGAAAGAAGAATTAAAGCAGGATCATTAAGTTTATATTTTTCAATGATAGATTCAAAAGAGCATTTTCCATCCCTATGACCAAGTTCTACATTTGGTATATCAAAGGGAATGGCACCAGTTTCTTTTGCAATTTGCTCAACCTGATTTTTTGATACAAAAATAAATTCTGCTTCCGAATCAATAAAACGGCTGATAAGCCAAGGACAAGCGACACGGTCAACATGAACATGTGAGCGTGTTATCCATTTCATAATATTATTCTCCTTTTATGTTTTTCTTTTAAAATCTAATCTAATATTTTAATTTTATAATTTAATTCCATATTTCAACTTTATATTTTAATTTTATAATTCTATTTTATAATTCTATTCTATTCTTCAATTTTATTGTTAAATTTGATTATTTAATTTTTATATCGTTTTCTGCAAGACGACCCAGATCCTTACCAAAAATAGTAAAATAAATTGTTCCGACAACTCCAAAACTAAAAGCAACAATAAAATTTGTAGCAGGGGAGGTGATTGAGTTGAAAAAAGGTAAGAGAGATTTACCTATCTTAAAAGTATTTACAAAGAGTTTTGCTGTTGAAGAGTCCCAGAGTACGGCTCCACCAAAAGCAGCAATTGATACAATAATGTCTCGAATTAAGTAATAAAATCCAAATGTTGCTGCTTTTCTGTCATCAGGGGCTAAATCCATTATTAAAGCTTTACGGGTTGGTTCACCAAACTCTTTTAGTCCTCTGATAATGAAAGCAATAACCATTACCCAGAAAGATTTGGCAAAAAGTAAAATAAGAGGAAATATTGTGAAAAATATAAAAGTAGTTACTACAAAGGGTTTTTTGGTATTTTTATCTGCAAGATATGCCACAGGGATATAGACTAACATTGCTGTTATCATTTCAATGGTTGTTAACAAGCCGAATTGTAATGGAGTAATCTTGTTAATATTTACGCACCAGACAACCACAAAAGCGTAGGGGATTTGTTCGCAAAATCGAATTAAAATATCGGATATTAATAAGTTTCTAAGAGGCCCATTTAGCAATTTTAACCCATAAGATTTTTTTGAATTTTTTTCTTTAGAATTTTGGTTTTCATCATTGATCATTAACTGCTGAAGAATAAGTGATATCCCAGCCAGAACAAAAGCAACTATAAAAGCAAATCTTATTCCTTTTTTTTCACCAAATATGCCTATTAATGTACCACCAATAACAGGTCCTAAAGCCATAGGAACCCGCCTAACTAAAGAGTGTAAAGATACCCCCATTGTTCGTTTGTTTTTAGGCAAAACTTTAGAAACCATATCCATTGTGTCTGGTAATGATATGGCGGTCCAGGAAATAAATAAAATCGAGCCAAGAATGGTTGCTTTCCAGTTAGGTATTGTAATAACGATAAGATACCCGACCATTGCTATTAAATTAAAAAGCAACAAGGCACGCTTGTGCCCTAATTTATCGCTTGCATATCCACCAGGTAGAGATTATAATGCGCTAAGAAGATTGTCTAACCCGTTTAGAAGTCCAATAGAAAAGGCACCACCACCCAAAGCCAAAAGATAAAGTGGCAGAAACCTCTCAGCCATTTTTTCGCCCAATCCCACCAGTATTACCATTGACAATAGAACCACCATATTTTTCTTCAAACCTAAGAATTCAACAATTCGTTGCTTTATAGTAGTTAATTTTTCATTCATATGAAACCTTTTATAAAAAAAATTAAAATAAGAAGAAAAGCTAAAATAGTATTAAATATTTAAAATATAATTAAAATATAATGTTACAATGTCTATTTTGCCATTTATGAACCAATATTTTCCTTATTGGATTGAGGCAAATTATCAATAATTTTTATAATATTTGAATAATTTATATAGAATAAAGAAAAATAAATAATCCCTATTAGAAAAATAAGAATTAGTTTTTTCATTCTTGCACTTTCTTGTTTCTAACAACTTAAAGATAATGTATCATACTTGATTAAAAAATCTATATTTTAATTAAATTTAACCTTAAATTTCTTTAACAAACTGCTCAACTTTAGCTTTTATTTTATCTCTAACAATTTTTGTTTTTACTTTTTTTTCGTCATCTGTTCCAGTAAAAGTTGAAGGATCATCAAAACTACAATAGACAAATCTTCTAATCATTTTATTCCTTTAAAAAACTTTAGATTTTCAAAGGATGGGGTTAGTTCTCCATTTTCGATTTTATGTACAATAGATACCACCATGCTATTATAAGGAGTATCTACATTGTGCTTTTTGCCGTATTCACAAATCACACCATTAATATAATCTATTTCAGTCTTTTTATTATTTTTTATATCTTGAAGCATGCTAGCTCTTAAATTCTTATGCTTCTTTATTGCAAGTGGTAATATCATATAACCGAAAAGCTCCTTTAAGGGATTGTTGTAATCGAATAGTTTAACAATATCTTTTCCTTGAATTGGTGCAATTTTTATTTTAGCCTTTTTTGCTACATCTATACATTCTTTTATAATTCTTTGCACATATTTTCTCGATTCTTTTCTCATGGTTTCACCAAATGTGCAACCTAAAACTGTTGACATACCACTGAAAGCACTATTTACAAGCAATTTTGACCACCTTGCACCTATAAAGTTTTCTTCTATTTCAGCAGGACCCATTTTATCAAGTATCAGTTTTAACTCTTTTAGCCTCTCTTTGTTATTTTTTCCCAATGTACCTATACTAAAAGTCAAACTATCTTTTTCTGAGGTAAGTTTACTTACTCCATTACCATGTAAGGTCGCTCCCCAAGCAACAGCTGCTCCAAAAGTCCTTTCTGACCCAATTTTCTCGGCTATTTTTATTTCTGGCAAGCCATTTTGAAAAGTGCATATATAGCAGTCTTCATTCATATAGGTTTTTAAGTAATCTATAACTTTATCATTATCCTGTTGTTTTGTCATTAAAAATATCCAATCATATTTATCTTTCATTTCTGAGGGTAATAAAGCCCTGACTGGAACTTCAAAATTAACAGTACCTATTATTTTTGCCCCATTTTTCTTTAAGCTTAAAATATGAGACTGGTTTCTTGTTACAAGATCAACATCAATCCCAGCTTTTGTTAAAAATGCACCAAGAACAGTTCCTATAGCCCCAGCTCCGTAAATACAAATCTTCATAAGAAACTCCTTGCTCTTATTTATAGATAATACCAAATATAAAGAATATCAAAAGTTCTTGCCATAATAAAATTAAAATTTTGAAAAAACCATATCTCCATCCTTAAAAACAATAAGTTGTCCAACTTTAAAATTTTCCCATTGCTCATTAGTTAAAGGTTTGGTAGCAATGACAAAGCCTTTTTGTGAAAAAGCTTTTTCTTCTGAAAGATTAATTTCAAAGTCTTCGTCTTCTAAGCGAACTGAGCTAAAAGGAGCTTGTCTTCTTACAAAAGATAAACCATTGTAACCATTTTTATCAAAGTAACAAAATAAAAATTCACCATCTGAAAAGATACAATTGAAGTTACCATATTTATTTATACTTTGTAAAAGATTATGTAACCAATTGAATTTTTCATCTGTCCATCGTTCGATTTTTTCTTCTTCGATGCAATTAAGTATATGGCAAAAAGCATATTCAGAGTCAGTTTCTCCAATAGGTTTAAATCTACCAGTTTTTAAATTCTTAAAATCATTGCTAAGGGTGCCATTATGTGCAAAAGCAAAATCTTTTCCATTTAATTCTCTTTGGAAGGGATGTGTGTTCTTATAACT
This sequence comes from uncultured Brachyspira sp., assembly GCA_964581895.1. Lineage (GTDB taxonomy): Bacteria > Spirochaetota > JAAYUW01 > JAAYUW01 > JAAYUW01 > Exilispira. Next base: position 10,513 of record CAZOPR010000013.1, on the reverse strand, counting down.
TATCAAACCGATACTAGCCTTTCTTACATGCCCAATAAATATCTTGGATTGAATTTTGGTATAGTTTTGAATAAAGCTGGAAAGGTTACTTTGTGTCGTCTTTATAGGCTCTTTAATAATTTGAACAGATTCATCTGGATAGAAGGCTAATCCCCATCCATGTGGATTTGACTCTCCTCTTTGTCGAAATCCTCGAAATGATAATGTAGGTCTGACTGCCTTATTAAATGACATTCCTAAAAGTTCACACATTTTATCTTCTCCTATATATAAATATTTGGTTTAACTATGGTTATAAATACTTGAATAGGTCCATCCCAATCTTGCTGTCTTATTTCTTTAAAATTACCATTGGTATATTCTGAAATCACTTTTTTCCAGAATTTTTGAGCTGGTAGGTTTTTTTCTATTTCTGCAATCTTCCATTCTCCATTGTCTCCAAAATTTATAGCGATTTAAGGCAATAAAAATCTACTACCGAAACCAATTAATTCATAAAATATAATCAAATTATCATCAATCTGAATTTTTTTCTTTCCATATTTTATATTCTTTAAGTTGTTGTTCAACCAAAAGTAGGCAAGCAGCAATTGCAGAAGCATCGTCTAAAAAACCAAAACCTGGAATAAAATCTGGAACAAGGTCTAATGGATTGAAGACATAAAGTAAAGCAAAAACAATCGCAGAGATAGCCCACCATGGTATCTTCTTGAATTTGCCTGACCAATAATCTTTTACAATTGAAATAAGTAATTTCCCATCTTCGATAAATCTGTTAAGTGGTCCCTCTTTTTCAAATTTGTCCTTGATATCATCTGCTTTTTCTGTTACTTTCTCAAAATCTCTATCATTAATTTTTTCTGCCTTAGACTTGAGCCAATCAGCATCAATTTTTTGTTTTTTCGCCATTTTAAATCCTCACTATTAAATAAATCACTATTAGATATTTTGCAATTAAATATTTTGCAATTAAATATATTATAATTAAATTTATATCTTTTTGTCAAACCTAATTGAGCTATGAATCTTCTCACCATTTTCATTGCAAATTGATTTATTTAATTGAGATTTATTTATATAATAGTTTTTTTTTAATATTTTTACTTTTTTTAGCACGTGCTCCATCATTAGTAAAACTAGATACTGGGAGAAGAATCTTCGGAAATTTTGTGCCTTATGGTTCTATATATATTCTCTTTTGAAAGCATTAGTTATTTGCTACATAGGTTTACGTTTCCAGATTACCTAGTTAAGCATTTTAAGTTGTTTAATCAATTTTTTAGTTTAATTTTTACATCGTTTTCATCTATATATAGCTTATTCATAATATTAGCAATTCTAGTTATACATGTTTTTGCCGATATATTTACATGATAAAAAAGCGTATCCTCATTTATTTCTTTTATTTTATCCCAAGTTTTACCATCTAATGTTTTATAACGATTCAAGGATTCATTATCCGTTTCTTTTAATCTTTTCCATTTTAAAAATACATCATCTCGCCCAAATAATTCATATTGATTTTCAATTATATATTTAAAATACTCTTCAGAGTATTCTTTTAAATATTTCACAAAATTAAGAAACAGTTCCCGCCAAGTTTTTACTACTACACTTTTATTAAAAATATGAAGTTCAGAAGGCTTATTACCTTCTGCATTATCGCCTGCATCAATATCCAAAGGAGAGAACCATTCAATTTTATCTGTTTCTTCATTTGTTTGAGAATTCCAACCATTTTTGTATTTGTATTCTTCAGGCAATGGAAATGAATCAAGTAACCATTTTATCATATTTTCTCGATGTTCCTCAATACTTTGTTGGTTCCATCTATCCCTATTTATTATGTCATGTCTGAAATATAAATTTGATGTTTCCAATCTTTTTTTCTTTTCGGAAAATGGTTTATTACCCATTTCAGAATTAAATTCTGTAAGGATGAGGTTCCCAATATTGTGAAGATATTTTCTATGTATTTCTTCATAGTTATCACCTAGTTCAGCTTTCCAAACATCATTTAAATTTTGAGGCATTATATGTTCAATTGAAATTTTTTCATCCCTGAAATTAACAGATACTTTTGAATTATGTTCTTCAATTTTTCCCAAAATAAATTTTGAATACTGCTTCAATTCTTCATAAAAATTCATATTCGTTAAAGCAGTTCTCAACTCTTCATCATTAGGGAATCTTAGGCTATAAAACATACTTGTTAGAAGTTCAATGATTGATGTTCTATCTTGAGATAATTCTTTTATCTTTTTACATAGTAATACTATATTTTTGTTTTCACCTTGTGCTAATTTTAATATTCTTCTTCTAATTAAATATGTTCTAATGGTTTCTAATATTGAAATTAATTTCTCGTCCGTTATTTTTTTATTACCCACTCCATATTGATGATATTCTAATAATCCCAAAACAAAAGGTTTAAATGCTTCTGATTTGATGTCATGGAAAATATTTCTTAGTAATTCCTTTATTCTTTCGTCGTTTTCTTCCTGGGGTGAAATAATATCATAATTCTCCTCGGTAATAATCCATTTATAAAGTTTAACATATTTCAAAATATCATCTATAAAATCATTGTTATTCGTAAAATTATTCTCAACAAATTCTTTAAATTGCTGATATAACTCTTTTGTATTATTATCGCTAACAACTTTTAAAGGGGTTGATTTTTTGTATTGAAGATAATCTCTAAAAAACTTAGAAGTATCGTCATTTAGTACACTTTCAATTTTGGGATGCCATATTTTTTCATAAATTTCTGTTTGTTTATCGCTTTCTATCCTTAACAAAACAAAGTTTCTAACCAAGTCTGACAAGGTAAGAGGTTTACCCAATGAATTAAGAGTTTCAAAAATTATTTAGGGATCTTCGCCTTTAAAAGGCCTTTCATCCAAGAAGATTACAGCGATATTAAGTCGTTGGATAGCAGTTATGTAGTGATCAATTGTTATCTGAGGTTTGAGCTGTTTTTGTTCTTGAATTAATTTTTTTAATAATCTATAAGCACTTATAATAGCTCCAGAAGGTGGATTTTGATTGTTGACTAAAGCTCTATATGCTTCCCAGTCTTTTGTAACTTGTTTCAATTTAATCTTGTCCTGAAAAGTTGAAGATTGATTTAATAAATATGTATTCGTAATCTGCTCTTTCTTTTTTTGGTCTTCTTCTATATCTCTTAAGGAAATTAAAAAGATTAATGCTGTGGTTAACCTTTGTTGCCCGTCAACGATTATTGACTTATTAGAAAATCCTGCTTTTTCTTCTTTTACCACAATTGTTCCAAAAAAATGCTCTTGTTTATCTCTCTGGTTTGGATCTAATTCGGAAACAATTATCCTTAAAATATCATTAAAAAACCTTTCTATTTCTTGTTTTCCCCAAGCATAGGCTCGTTGAAAAGGTGGAATGAAAAAAGAAGTGGCATTTTTCGCTAATATATCGTGAATCGAATGATTTTCGGTTTTCATAAATATTCTCCCATCTATCTATAAAATAAGATAAACTTTTTCACAAATGCTCTAATTCTTCCCTCTTAGTAAAAAATAATAAATTTATCAATTGTTATCCATTATATCTCTATAATTTCTCTAATTAATTCTACTATTTTACTATTAGCAAACTGTGCTTTAAACTTAATTTTTACTTTACCAGCAAAGAATTTTTCAGCATGTCTAATTTTTTGAATTTCTTCTGGACTCAATCCACTCTCGTTGGGATAATTTTTTGATTCTACAACAAAATACAATTTTTGTTCACCATTGTTGAGTTTTATTACATAGGCAAAGTCTGGTGAATACGACTTACCACCGGCAACAGGAATTCTGATAGAGTTTTTAGGTATTTTTGTGAATACAATCACCTCGTTTATTTTTTCTTTTATATTTTCCTTTTCAAGATCTGAATCATAAAATAGCTCTTCGAAAAAGTATGAGTTTGCAACATTCTCATCTGAAAATAAAATACCAATATCTGATGCAGGTATTTCGCTTAACACATTGCCTTTTTCGTCTGTTAGTTTGGTTGGATGAATACTGTTAGAAACTTTTTTATATTCTATTGAATATTTATCGAATGCTTTGGTCATCAGGAAAAAATCAAAATTTTGTTTTATAATATGTAAGGTTGTTGGATTTAGATAATTGTTTATGTCTATTTTTGCATCAAAGATGGATTGATGAAGTGTCTTAATGTTAATGCTCAGATTTTTTGAAAGTTCTTTCAAAAAATCGCTATATTTCATAGTAAAAATAGTTGTTATTTCTTGATTATAAACTGATTCAGATTCATTTACATACGCTTGATTCGTTTGGATTTTAACATTAGTAATTCTTTCATTTATTACATCAGGAGTAAGTTTTTGCGCTTTAAGAAATTCAGTAAACAATTTTCTAAAATCATCTTCATCTTTAAACTTATATTCAAGAATTACCTTCTCGTTCAGTTTTTCCCATAATTCTTTTAACTCATCATACTTTGATGTTCTGATGGTAATTTTCTTTTTAGGGTCTGTAGCTTTACGAATCTTGTTGGAGTTAACACCTTCAAAAATAAGTGGATATTGTTGTTTAATGTAATCAAAACCGCTTGCCTTAAATGAGTTTGTTCGTGTGATTACATCGTGTTTGTCCAATACTTCCAAAAGTTCATCTTCGGTAGTTTTGTATAGTTCACAAATCTTTTTAATAATTTGATCGGTAAGTTTTTCAGGAATTTGTTCACTTGAAATTGCATCAGATTTTTCATTAATTTCTCTCACTAACTTATCTACAAAGTCACTTTCGGTAAAATCAACAAAATAATGTAGGTAAAATTGTTCATCTTTTGCACGATTGCCATATTCATTTACTGGCAGTCGTAAGCCACGGCCAACTTCTTGCAATTTGGATATCTCACTTCCGCTACTGCGGAGTTTACAAATCTGAAATACATTCGGATTGTCCCAACCTTCACGTAAAGTCCATTTTGAAAAAATAAAACGTCTTGGATTTTCTAAATCAAGCAGAGCTTGTTTGTCATGCAAAATTTCATTTATTTCTTTTTCAATAACTTCGTCTTTTTCTGTGTTATCTTTTGAGAAATATCCCCCATGAGTTGCAGATAAGTTTTTCAAACTTTTTTCCAGATATATTTTAAAGAAAATATCATTTTCTGTTTTTAAAAGCTCTTTTATTTCCGATTGAATATATTGTTCAACAGTTTTTCTTATATATCCATCTTTGTTTCTGTATTCATCTATGTTATCAATAAAAAAGAGTGTTAATGGTTTTATCTTTACTTCTCTTTTTAGGAGTTCTTTTTCAAGTTCAAAATGATGTTTAATTGCCCTTTGAATCATTGTTTCTTGCAACTTTTGAGCATACGAATAAGGGTTAATTTTATCTCCATTTTTCAATTCCAAGCCGTTGCTTAAAACAACCATGCTTTGATTTAAATTTTCTATTGTTAAGTCAGTCATTTCAGGGTGAACTTTCTTTAAACTTTCCTTTTTAGAAACCTTTACTGTTTTATGATTATTATTTTCACTCAATCTAAATGTTGCTTCTGTTCCGTCTGAATCAACAAACTGGACAACTGCATTATTTCCACTATCAAATTCTGTAATGTGTCCAATGACACCTTTGACTAAATTTCTGTTAAAAGCGTCAACTGCTGTTAATTTATAGATAAGATTTTCGTATTGAGTAAATGTTGCGCCATAACGCAGAATAAATTGAGGTTTCATTTTTTGGATATTTTCCCATGTTTTATTTTCTTGGGCAAATTTATGGGGCTCATCGATTATCATAAAAGAATTAGTTGCAGCAATGGCTTCAAAAGGAATAGAGTATTTATCAAACAACCCTTTATCAAAACTCTTTTGCATAGTTTCAGAGTTAATCATACCTGCGTTGATAATCATGACTTGTATACTATTTTTCTCAAAATTTCCAGAAGTTACAAAGCTGGAAACTGCTGATGGAAAAGATATTTTTTTGTTCTTATTGTTTTTCTGACTTTCTACAATATGCAAATGAAGTGTTTTCCCATATTGTTCTTTGAAATGCTCTCGGCAACTATCAGATTTTAAAAATTCTATAGTGCCTGCTTTTATGGATAGCGTAGGCACAACAATAATAAACTTAAAAATGCCAAAATTCTTATTAAGTTCAAAAATAGTTTTAGTATAAGTGTAAGTTTTACCTGTTCCAGTCTCCATCATTATATCAATGATGTTGTTTTTTTTAAAAGACTCTTTAATTTTATTATTATACTGTATATTTTCGATATTTTTTTTATAATGGATATCTGTTTCCCATTCAAAAGTAGTATTTATATAATTCTTTTCTACTTCAACTGGTTGAATAATCTTTAGATTTTCAAAAACCGCGATTGTGCTTTCTACAGCTTGCTTTTGATGTGGTAAATCTTTTTCAAAATTAAAACCCTTCATATTAACTCCCTTTTAACTGTTTCTGTAATTTTTCCCCTTTAGGTGTTAAACGATATTTCTGTTTACTGCTTGTTGGTTTATCGGGTATCATAAGCTCAATCAGCCCATGCTCAATTGATGGTTGTAAATAATTATACAAAAAGGTTGGTCTGTGTTTTATGTTTACTAAATCCATTAATTCAGAAGTAGAATAATAATTATTTTGCATTAATTTAACAAGCAAGCATACTTGTTCGGTAACTTGTTCGGTAACTTGTTCGGTAACTTGTTCGGTAAAATCTTTGTCTATCGGAAATATAATACGAGTGAAATTCTCAGAGAAAACAAAACAATCCTTAGAATAATATTGCAATATTCTTGGTATACCAGAACCTAATTGTTCAACTAACTCTAAATCTTTAAACACACGCATTAGCTCTTTGTTACGGGGAATAGAATATCCATTAAAAAATTCATCCACGCTTAAATTCTCTGGCAATGTTCCAGCAGAAGTAATTTCTATTCTATCAGGAAATATTTCTATAGTTGGAGCAATTTCTTTAGTATAATCATTATGGACAAAAGCATTAATAATGGCCTCTCTTAAAGCAACAGGCTGCCACATTCTTTTTTCAAGTCTTTCAAATTGTGTAATTTTTGCAAATGTCTTATTTTCAATATCAATCTTCTGTAAAACATTTTTTACTGCTTTTATAATAGAACAATAACCTAATTCATTATTTTCTATAAGTTCTACTTTATTGTAACCTTTATATTTTGCAAACTTAATTGAAATATTATTTTCGTCAGCTAATAAATATGATACATAATTTAAATTTCCATCTTCAGTTAATAATTCAAGGTTGGTTTTTAAATTTTTGTTAAGAGATTTGTTTTTTTCTTCGTAATAAATGCGAAGTTGCTCAAATGATAAATCTTGTCTTGGAGATTTTATTCTCCTGATTGAATTTCTTGTTCTTGTTGCAAATAGTTTTTCTATATATGATTTATCTAATGGTTCTGCTGCAGTTCCTATTCTAATATAGCATCCTTTTTCTGTCATGCCATATTTCTTTTTATAATAAGGTTTTTCAGGACCTCCAGCTATAATAATTTTTATTACATTTTTGTTTTCAATTTCTTCATGCACAATATCAAAAAGTCCCATTGTGGAAGGTTCAATGTTTTTAATTATTCTATCCTTGATCTTTAACATCACATCGTCGGTATCTTTTAACCCAACAATATTACCGCCATCATCTATACCTATATAAATCTTTCCACCCTCCTTGGTATTGAGAAACGCAACAACTTCTTTTTCTATATCAATCTCATCATTAAACTGACTTTTAAGCTCTATATGTTGATTTTCTAAAAACATCTTAATACCTTATTACAAAATCTATATCAATATGTTTTTTGTTAGCATAACTTTTTATGTTTTCTGATAGTTCTCTAAGCCTTGCACTTTCAAAATGATAGCCAAAGGCTATAATCGAACGAGGTTCAAAATGTTTATCGCTATCTATCTTTTCCAAAAGTGCCTTCAAACTGTCGGGAGTAAACCCTTTGTGCATCAGATACAATTTGCCATTGCTGTAATAAGCGTTGTATCCAACTAAATCAATACTTTCAAAATCTTGTGTTAACGGAATACCATCATAGGTTTTCCAAGTGATTAATAAGGCTTTAATATCATCATCTGAAAGTTTGCCCGCATCAAATAAAGTTTGCGAACTATCAAACTGTTCCGCTTCAAAGTTGTAATCTTCCCATATTGGCATAGCTCCAAAAATTCTAAAACCTAAATCCTGCTCTTTTAAATCTTCAATTTCTTGCTCGAGTTGTTTGATTTTTTCGTCTTTTTCTTCTAAATCTAATTGACTTTTAAGTTCTTCAATTTCCTTTTGCTTTTCAACTATTTTTGTATCTATTGTTTCGCTTTTGATTTTTTTTGCGGCACGAATCAAACGCTCTTTGGTAATTTCAAAAATAGTTGGATTTTCTACGCCCAGTTCATTTTTGACAAAATCATAAGCGGATTTATTTTTCTTGGGATCAATGGGTTCTGGTAGTTGCACTAAAATGTATTTTCGGTTACCTCCATCTTCGGCATTAAGTTGCATTACTGCATCGCCAGTAGTGCCGGAGCCTGCAAAAAAGTCGAGAATGAGGTCAGAATTGTTAGTATTGAGGAGTAATATTTTTTTAATAAGATTTTTAGGTTTAGGTGTATCAAATATTTTATTTTTATCAAATAATTCTTGTATTTCTTTCACAGCATCAGTAGTTGTACCATATTCTGTAAAAATTGTCCTTGTTTTTATTATTTTCTTATTATTTTGTACTTCATCAAAATAAATAACTTCATATGGAGTCAATCTACCATTAGAATCTAACTGCCAAAAAATATAAGCTTTATCTAACTTTTCAGGTTTCTTTCTCCAACATCCATCTTGTCCATTAGGTGCGATAGGATAAAAATCTTTTCCATTAGGATCTTTGATTGGGTAATATAAAGTTGGCCTGTCATTTCTTAATGAATGATTACCCCATTTTTCTAACTTTACTAATTTTGCCTTTCTATTATTTACAATTTTATTAAATTCTTTTTCTTGATAATCTTTTGTTTCGTCTATTATTTTCCATTGGGGAGATTTTTGATACATTAAAATATATTCATGTTCTTTTGCAAGATCTTGAGAATCTTGGCTTCCTCCTTTTTTCTTTTGCCATATAATATTTTGAACAAAATTCTCCTCCCCAAAAATCTCATCCATAAGCAATCTCAGTTGAGCCACTTCATTATCATCAATAGATACAAAAATCACCCCATCTTCTCGTAAAAGTTGTTTGGCAATGTAAAGACGAGCATACATAAAGGTTAACCATGCAGAATGGCTGTTGCTTTTACTTTTTGTAAAATCAAGTATCCGTTTTGCCTTTTCTTCATCAATTCCAGCAAGCTGGGCTAATTCTTTAACTTTAAATTTTCTATCGTCTTGATATACAAAGCCATCACTACCTGTATTGTATGGCGGGTCTATATATATCATTTTAATTTTTTCGTAATAGGCACCAACCAAGTGTTTCAGTACTTCCAAATTGTCGCCTTTAATAAGTAAATTTTCAGATTTAGCATTTTCGGGCTTGCTGTTGTGTAATTCATCAGCTTTTAGTAATGTTGTTGCGGGATCGCTTGCCAAAAGCCTTGCATAGCTTTTACCTAACCATTCCATTCCATAATTTTCTGTGGAAAAGTCTACTTCACTATCAGAAAGCTGCTTTTTAAATTTTTCTAAATCAAATTTTCCGTTTTTGTCAAAGCAATGCGGAAAGTGTAATTTCAATATTTCCATATCCTTGTTTTGTATTTTGATGTTGGTTGTTATTTTCTGCTCTTCCATTCTTTTACCTCCATTTGTTTTTCCTCAGAAAATTTCGTCTGAAAGCTTTACATAATCAAAATTAGGTCCTTGAACTTGGCGCTCTTGTTCACTAATGTAATTTGTTAAATTTTCGCTAATAAATCTATAAAAAAGAAAACCAAGCACATATTGTTTGAAATCCCAAGCATCTACACTACCAATAAGGTCGTTGGCGATTTGCCAAAAGGTATGGTACAGCTCGGCTCGTTCCTGTTCTTTGCTGTTTGCATTAGCTGTTATTTTTAGTCCCTTTATCTTTTTAATAATAATTTGATTTTATCCTAATAAAATTAAAAAAACCAATTTGCCTTTCAGTTTTAATACCAATAGAAATATCTTATAAATCTTAGTAAATTTTTTTTCTCTAAACACAGAAGGCTGTTTTATATAGTTTATATAATTTTGGTCAGTTTTTCGCATAACTTCTATTATTTGCCATTTCATCTAACATTTATCCTTAATTATCTTACACTTTTTCAATAAAAATTCAATAATTTTTAATAAAATGCGTAGCAAATTTTGAAACTTTACACTTATCTAAAAAAAAGAAACTTAACAACAAAAAAATAAATATATCATCTTATTATGAAAATGATTCTAAATACAATAATAAAACATAATTCAACATATTCTAAACCAATTAATGATAAAGCTGAAAATGTTT
>CAZOPR010000012.1:0-51951 GCA_964581895.1 uncultured Brachyspira sp. | reverse complement strand
AGATTAAATAGAACTAATAAAATAAAGATTAAAAAAAGTAAGCATAAGAATAAAAATAAAATAATAAACTTAAAATAATAACAAAAAAACAAAAATAAAAAATAATAAAACAAAAGAATAAAGAAAATGTAAAAGGAAAATAGTTAAAAAGTAAGGAGCAGAATTAATGTATAAAAGTAATAAAAATATAGCAATTAACAAAAATATTAAGACAACTTTTTTAATCTTTCTTTTATTAATCCTTATCTTTAATTCATTTAATGAAATATATGCTCAGCAGTTTAATAGAGTCAAAAGGGAAAGCATCCCTTATTCAATTACATTTTCCTTTTCCGTTTATTATTATGGCAGTTCAACTTTTACATCATATAGCTTTAACCCATATATATACCTTAATTTTTCAATATTAAAAGATTTAGATCTATTCTTTCAAATACCAATGGATATTTATTATTCAAAAAGCTATGAAACAGAATATGATGAGCAATTTAATCCATATACTATTAAAAAAGAAGAATATCTTTTATCTTTATCTTCGGCTCTATTTGGATTTCAATATACCTTTTACAATAACTTTATAAATGATCTTTTCTTTTATGTTAACTTTCCAGTTGGTATATATCCATTATTTTACAAAAGGTCATCTTTTGATGTAGAAAAGCCTTCACCAATAGTAACAATAAGTATTGGCTATAGATTAACATTTATATATGATCCCTTGCTTTTTTCTTTAACCCCACAGATAACGTCAAATTATAATATTCCACAGCTTATTGAAGAAAAAGATGACTGGACACAAAAGTATAGCATCTTATGTAAATTTAATCTAACAATTGTATTTAATAGTATTTTATCTACATCAATAACAATTACACCAACTATTATTTTTCCCAATATAAAGGGATTTGAATCTATTGAAAGGTATGAATTGTATAAATATAGCATAAGTGGGCAGTTTAATATAAATCTAAGGATAAGTGAAAATATATCTTCTGGTTTATCTATTTCAAGTAATCTATCTGGATATTTAATACCAGAATTTGAAGTTTATATAACTTTAAGGGGGTAAAGATTTAAGGAGTAAATGAAATTTTCAAAGGAAATGAAAATAACTAATAATACTTTGTAAGACAAAGCTTTAAGATAGTAAAAAAAGCTTGGGCAATTTATATGACAAAAAAAGAAAGAAAATAAGAACATATAGTTGGATAAATAGGTAGAATGAAAAGAAAAATAAAAGAAATGATTAAAGAGGAGGTAATATATGGAATACACAAGTGGGTTCATTTAGGGTAAAATAAGTCTAATAATGGGTTGTCTATTAATGGGTATTCAATTTCTATGCAAGAAAAGGCAAGACTAAAGTTAAAGGAAGATTGGGTCTTTGGGGGAATTAAAAAGCTAAAAAAAGTAAAGAATATAAATTAAAAAAGTAAAAATAAAAAATTAAATAAAATAGACAAAAGGAGATTGAGAAAATGAAAAAGAGTATTATACTTTTATTAGGGTTAGTTTTATTATTTGCTATACCTACCCTTGCATCAACACCAGAAGATGAAAATGCACCAGCTATGACAAGTGAGGATCAACAGTTTATGGGGTTAACAACAATTAGTGAAGAAGAGTTGATGGGAATAGAAGGAAATGTTGTAACATCATATGCTGATGGAGCTTCGCCTATTACTAGTCGCACAATAAAAGATATAGAAAAAAAGTTAAAATCTTTTGATTGGAGATTAAAAGAGAGTGATCATATATTACATATTTCATATGAACAAAATTCTGATGGAACATATACCATTACGATTACAACTATTGGAATTACCACCGAATATATAATAAGTGGAACAGATTTTTTACAAATTGAAATATATGCAGCTTCTCACAACATGGAAATACAGGGTGCTATTTTAAATTGTTGGATAATTCCATTATTATGGTAAATCTTTAGAATTTTACTAAAGGGATTACCAATAGTATTAAAATAAATAAAAATATTTTGGTAATCCCTTTTGAATTTGTAAAAATTTAATTAATAATAATAAATATTTATGCAAAAACAAATAAATACAATAATTTTAATAATAATATTCACAGTATTAAATTATATAATCTATTTTTTACAACTATATATAATATTCATGGTTTCAAAATTATTAAGAATATTAAATATAAACATTAATATTTATTCTTCTTCGGAACTATTTGGCTATATTTTTCAATTTGCTTTATTGGTTATTTTTTTTGAATTGCTATTTTATAAAAATTTTATAAAAATATTTTATGAAAGTCAATATCATAAAAAAAACTATGTTATAGATACTGATAATTATAAAAAGAATAACTTAGCATTAATTCTTATTATTTTTATATTATCTGCCTTATTTAGTTTGTTTCTAAATATTTATAATTTTATATATTTTTTTAATGTTGATAAAAATTTTTTAGTTCAGTATAATAATATTAATTATAATTTAAAAAATATTTTAAATAGTGATTTTATTATTTCAATTTTATTATCCCCATTTATTGAAGAATATTATTTTAGAATAAGATTTGATAATTATTGTAAATACTTCAAAAAATCGGATTGGTTATTATTAAATGCTTATGTTTTTGCAATTGTTCATACTTCAAATCCAATACTTGTTTTTTTAAGATTTTTTGAAACTTATCTTCTATTATCAATCTCTTATGTTTTTTTTAGAAATTATTTATTTAATGTTTTAATTCATTCACTTTTAAATTTTTTAACAGATCTATTTAATTATAAAAATTTTTTTTATTTGGCTAAATATTTTTTTCATGAAAATAATGATGAATTATATTTATCCTTTTATTCATTTAAAACATTAATAATTATTTTATTTTTGATATTAATAATATTAATCTTTTTTCTCAAAATATTAAGAAATTCTAATTTAAAAAATAATAAATTAGCTTTATTAAATTATTTTTAAGAATTTGCAGTAATATCAAAATAATTTTGCCATCCCATTGTATATTTTTTATTATTGTTCTAATATTAATTTGTTCATCTTTACATTCCTCCTTTGAAGGGTTTTCTTATACTAATTATTTTTAAACCAAAAACCTTAAGCCTTCAATTAGGGTGACACAATTATCTTAATATTGCCTATTTTTTTTATTAAATTAATTAAAATAAAGAGTTGCATTATGAAGAAAAATATAATTTTAATTATTATTATCCTTTTTTTGTTTATCTCTGGAACATCAAATTCTGTAAAGTTTAAATTTATAATTAATAAAGAAAATATCATATGTTATAATGAAAATATTGATAAAAAAGAAATAGAAGAATACAGAAACTTTTATACTGATGTTGTAAATAATTTTTATATTAAAAACAATTTAACTCAAAAAAAGATAGAAAATGAAAAGATATTGATTATCTTATGTATTGATAATTATAATGAATGGATTAATGCTGATGAGTCAAGAAAAAAAATAAAAAAAACATTAAATTATGACAAATATATTGATATATTAGAAAAAAATATAATGTTAAAAGATGATAATAATAATAGTAATGCAGTATATATTTATGATTCAATTCTGCCATCTATTATAATCAGAAATAAAAATAATAAATTTGATAAATATTTTCTATTAATATCAGAATATAATCACCATTTAATTAAAATCAATTTAATCAATAATCAAACAAATGAATATTTTGAATTTAATAAAGATTACTTTATTTTACATTATCTTTTTGATGAGGGCTTTACAAATTATTTATCAACTTACTTATATATATTTAAAGGTAAAAATTTAGGTAACTTTTTATATGATAATAATGTAAAATTAGAAACCGAAAAAGCTAAAATCATTTATGAGTACCTGAAAAAAAATTTAATTAAAAATAATAATGAATTTAAATTTTATTATACAGATTTTTATAATTTTAAGAAAAAAACTGTAAATATTATAGAGTTAGAAAATAATTTTAATTATCTAGTATTATTTATATCATATATAAATTATTTTTATGGTTTGGAAAAACTTAATGAACTAATGCATTTCTTGTATAATGAATACTATGAAAACATTGAAGAAATATTTGAAAAAATATTCAATATTACACCTAAAAAATTTTTTGAAAATTTAGATAAAGAATTATATAGTTAAATAATAATTTTATATATTTAAATTAAAAGATTTCATCAAATATAGATTCTTATTATTATTTTAATTATTTATCAAAAGATATGAATAGATATTTAATAAAAAAATAAAGTTAGGATAATTATTTTTCTTAAATTTAGTATATTAAGAAATTTATTTGATGAATTTATAGTTATAGAAAATTGCAAAATAGTTTAAACTGGTTCACATATTGATTTGAGTAATAAGGAAGGTTTATATAAAAATCTTTTAAATAATTTTATTAAGTAAAAATTTAAATAATTCATAATTGGAAATACTGAAAAAAGGGTAATATCTACTGAGACTCAAACTTAAAATTTAATTTATATTGCTAATAATGCAACTGACAATTTAATTTATTGACATAAAATGCTAAATAAGTATTTTTTTTATGTAAGGATATTTATATTATATATTTATGATTTGTCATTTCTATTAAATAATTTTCGATTTAATATCATCTTTGATTTATTCAAGATCAAATGCCCCCGTAGCTCAGCAGGATAGAGCGGCAGTTTCCTAAACTGCGGGTCGGACGTTCAAGTCGTCTCGGGGGTACTTTTTTTAATTTTTTATCTGATTATTAAGATGAAAATCTTAAAAAGGGTGATTTCTATCTATAATTTATATTTTTGTAAAAATAATTTATATAAAAGTAAAAATATAAGATTAGAAATTTTAAGAAAAAGAAAAATTTGTAATAATTTTTAAGGATTTTTAGGAAGTAAAACTTTAAGGAAGTTATATATGGATAATTTTAATGAAAAAATTGACGGAATACTAAATACATATCATGAACTTGAACAAAAACTTTTAACCCAAGAAGTTATAAATGATAGAAATACATTTAAGCAATTGAGCAAGAAAAAATATTCTATGGAAGAAGTTATAGAAAAAATTAAAGAATATAAAAAGTATCTTGCACAACATGAAGAAGCAAAAGAGATAATCCAGACAAGTGATGATGATGAACTTATAAAGTTTGCAAATGATGAATTGAAAGTTGCAACTGAAAATATTGAAAGACTTACAAATGAGATAAAGTATCTTCTACTTCCAAAAGATGAAAATTCTTCAAGAGATGTTATCATTGAGATTAGAGCTGGAACTGGTGGAGAGGAGGCAGCACTTTTTGCAGCAGATCTTTTCAGGATGTATAGTAGATATGCAGAAAGAAGAAAATGGAAACTTGAAGTCCTTTCTATGTCAGAAAGTGATATGGCTGGATTTAAGGAGATAATTTTTTCAATTTCTGGTGAAAATGTTTATTCATTTTTGAAATATGAGGCTGGTGTTCATAGAGTTCAAAGGGTTCCAGAAACTGAAGCACAGGGAAGAATCCATACTTCAGCTGTTTCTGTAGTTGTATTACCTGAAGTTGAGGAAACAGAGGTAGAGATTGACCCAAAAGATTTAAGGATAGATGTTTACAGAGCTTCTGGACATGGTGGACAACATGTTAATAAAACAGAATCAGCAGTAAGAATAACTCATATTCCTACTGGAATCTCTGCCACCTGTCAGGATGAAAAATCTCAGATGAAAAATAGAGAAAAGGCGATGAAAGTTTTACGTTCAAGGCTTTATGAATTGGCTGAAGAAGAGAAGAACAAAAACATTTCAGGGCAAAGAAAAGCCATGATAAAAACTGGAGATAGATCAGATAAGATTAGAACATATAACTTTCCTCAATCAAGAGTTACAGATCATCGGATAAACTATACAATTTACAAGTTAGAACAGTTTATGGATGGAGATATTCAGGAGATGATAGATGCACTTATAATGGATGAAAAAGAGAAACTTCTTGCTGAGGCAGAATTTTAAAATCCAGAATTAAAAAATAGTGAAATAGTGAAAATAAATTTAAGTTCTAATTTTATCAATAAAATATTGGCAAGGTTATCAAAAGTATCTAAAACCCCAATTCTCGATTTAGCATTAATTTACAAAAAGCATTCTAGTAGCAGTGTAAAGATTTCTCGAATAGTTGCAGATATTTCTGGAATCAACAAAAGATTGGTAATAAATATATTTAGATTTTTACCATTCTTTATGGATTTGATAAGAAGATCAAAACATTATCCAATAGCATATATAATAAAATCAAAATATTTTTACAATTCAGAGTTTTATATTGAAAAGGGGGTTTTAATCCCAAGACCTGAAACTGAAATCCTTGTAGATCTTGGTATTTTGTTTTCTATTTCTTTTATGTTAAATAAAACATCAAAAACAAAAACATCGAAAAATAAGATAAGTGAAAATTCAAGTACTTTTGAATCAAAAATTAGTATAATGAATCAGATAAAAAATAGTTGCAAGGAAGAAAATGGCTTTTTATTGATAGATTATGAAAGTATAATTAACTTAAAAGAAAACTTAAAAGAAAATTTTAAGGAAAGCTTAAAAGAAAATTTTCTTACACAAAATATATTATCGAATTTTTTTTCTGTTAAATCATCAGATGAATCATTAACCAAAATATCAAATAAATCTTCAGATGAATCATTAACTAAAAGGTCAAATGAATCTTTAGATGAATTTTTAGCTAAAAGGTCAAATGAAGTTTCAGATGAATCATTAACTAAAAGATCAGATGAATCTTCAGCCGAATCTTCAAGTGATACTTTAAATGAATATTATAAAATCAAATTTTGTGAATTTTGCTCTGGAACAGCTGCGATTTCTATATCATTAATAAAAGAGATTTTAAGTTTATATAAAATAGATGATTTAAGTGCTAAAGATCTTATTACAAAAGATCAAAATTTTAAAGAGTTAAATCTTAAAAACCTAAGTAATAGAGATTTAGTTATCAAAATAGATTGTACTTGTTTTGAAATCTCAAAAAAAGCAATTTCAATTGCAAAAAAAAATGCTAAAATTATTCTTGGTAAAGAGGCAAATTCCATTAAAATTATTAAAAGTAATATATTGAGCAAAAATTTTTTAGAAAAAGTAAAAGATTTAAGGTTTGAATTTATTTTAGCAAATCCGCCTTATATAAGTAAGGAAGATTTTAAAAATCTTCCACTTGAAGTTAAAAAACATGAGCCGAAGATTGCGCTTTTGCCACCAAAAGAGCAAAATATTTTCTATAAAAAAATTGCTTATCTATTCTCATTTTTGCTAAAAAAAGAAGGATTTTTAGCATTTGAAGTTTCAGATAGTGAACATGCTAAAAATGTGGCAAAAATACTTAAAGAATCTGGTTTTAAGACATTTATAGTGAATGATTTTCAAGGTATAGGAAGGGTAGTTGCTGGACAAAAAATATGATTTCGCAGGTTCAAAGTTTAGAGCAAGAATTTTTCCAGAAGATTGGTATCTTTGATGAAAAAGATAAAGATTTAATCCTAAAGGCTTATAAGGTTTCTTATGAAAAACATTTAGGGCAAAAAAGATTGTCTGGAGAAGATTATATTACTCATCCTCTTTCTGTAGCAATAATTCTTCTTGATTTGAAAATGGATGTCAGCACTATCTGTGCAGCTTTAATGCATGATATTTTAGAAGACACTGAAACTACTGAAGAAGAGATACTTAAAGATTTTGATCCAACTATTTTGAAGCTTATAAAAGGTGTAACAAAAATATCTGCGATGAGAAATAGCGCTCAGTTTGTTTCTAAGGGTTATGAGGATTTAAGAAGATTCATTTTTTCGATTATAGATGATTTAAGAGTCCTTATAATAAAGCTTGCTGATAGACTTCACAATATGAGAACCTTGCAATTTCAACCATCCAGTAAGCAAATTGAGATAGCAAAAAATACAATAGAACTATATGCCCTTTTAGCTTCAAGACTTGGTATTGAATGGATTAAAGATGAACTTGAAGATCTATCTCTTTATTATCTAGATTACAAATCTTACCAGTATATAAAAAGTGCAGTAGCATCGAAAAAGGAAGATAGGCAAAAATATTTAGATACCATTATTCAAGAAATTAAAGCTGCTATTGAAAAAGAAGATTTACAAAATATTAAAATAGAAGGAAGGGGAAAGCATTTTTATTCAATATATAGAAAACTAAAAAACCAGAACAAAAGCATTGATGAAATATATGATTTAATGGGTATTAGAATACTTACAGATTCTATAAGAGACTGCTATACTGTTTTAGGCATAATCCATAATCTTTATAAACCAATACCATCAAGATTTAAAGATTATATAGCCTTCCCAAAGGCAAATCTATATCAGAGCTTACATACAACTGTTATAGATAATAATGGCAAACATATTGAAGTTCAGATAAGAACTTATGAAATGGATAACAATGCAAAATACGGTGTTGCTGCACATTGGATGTACAAAGAAAATATATCGGATGAAAAGAAGATTGAAACAGAATTAAAAATCTTTTCAAAATTAAAAGATTGGAAGCAGAAAGATTTTTCAGATGAAAATCTGATGGAAAACTTAAAAGCAGAAATCTTATCAGAGCAGATTTTTGTTTATACTCCAAAGGGTGATGTTGTCCAACTACCAAAAAATGCAACAGCACTTGATTTTGCTTTTGCCATACATACCGAAGTAGGTCTTCATTGCATAGGAGCAAGGATAAATGGAAGATTTGTCCCGATTCGAAAAGAATTAAAAGGTGGCGAAGTAGTTGAAATTTTAACATCAAAAAAACAGTTACCATCTATTGATTGGCTTGAAATAACAAAAACAAGAAAAGCAAAATCAAAAATAAGATCCTTTTTTAAGCAGGTTGATCAACAAAATAAGAATGAGAAAATCAAATTATCTTCTGAAGCTGCTTCAAATGTTATAAATTCAATAGATACTGAAAAAAAAGTCGATCTTTCAAAAACAGTTGTTTCTGAAAGTAAATATGTCTATGTATTTGGAAATCATAATATTGTTTATCAATTCGCCACTTGCTGCAAACCTCAACCAGCAGATAAAATTGTAGGCTTTATAAGTGTAGCAAAACATTCAGTTATAATACACAAGGCTCAATGCAGGTTCATTCAAAAGGTATTAAACGAATATGGCACTTCAAGGATTATATCAGTAAGCTGGAATGATCCTTTTGCAACTTTTTCAAGAAAATATAAGATTGAAAGTGAAGAAAATTCTACCAAAATTATAGCCGAAATTGTAAATTCAATAGATATAGCAAACCTTCACTTAAAAGAGTTAAATTCAGTTGTAAAGGACTTAAAAACAACCTGTTTTATTTTAGTTGAATCAAAGACAGAGGAAAGTTTTCCTATCTTTGAAAGCCAGATATTACAACTTGAAGATAAAATAAAACTTTCTAGGATAAATTAATATTTAATAAATTAAAACTTGGTAAATTATTAGTAAAATAATGATATTATACATTAGAAAATAACTATTGAATAAATAATAAATGAATAAAAAATAATTAAAAAATAAATAATAAATTAATAATAAACAAATATCAAATATTAAATAAAGGAAAAAAGATGTTACAGCTTCTTGCAAGACTAAAAACATATTTTGGCCCTTTTAGATTATTTGAATCTCATTCATTCATGATTTTGCTTTCATTATATCTATCTTTTCTCTTTTCATTTTTAGCAATCCCGAAATTTTCCAAATATCTACCTTCGGATAGAGGGAGAAATTTTGCTCATGATTCCACTCATGCTAAAGGTAAACCAACAGGTGCTGGTATAATTTTCATAATAATATTTGTGCTTGTTTCTTTTTTAGTAGCGCCGATGAACTGGGAACTTGCAATCATAGTTATCCTAACCCTTTTAACAATGCTGACAGGTTATCTAGATGATACAAGTGAAAAACCATGGAATGAATATAAAAAAGGAATTTTAGATTTTATTCTTGCTCTGGCTGCTGCATTTGTAATAAGTTATTTTTCTCATACAAAGATATGGCTTCCCTTTACAAAACAGATAATAGAAGTTCCAAAGTTCTGGTATATTTTTGGTTCGACAATATTAATATGGATATCTATAAATACAACAAACTGTTCCGATGGCGTAGATGGCCTTTCTGGCGCTCTTGTTATGTTTTGTCTTATAACTTTAGGTGTCTTTTTATATTTAATAATCGGGCATAGTAAAATATCATCTTATCTTCTTTTACCTCATCTACCTGAAGGTGCAAAGTGGGCTGTAGTTGACTTTGCAATGGTTGGCTCGCTTATGGCTTACTTATGGTTTAACGCCTACCCAAGTTCTGTTTTGATGGGTGATGCAGGTTCTCGTGCTCTTGGTTTTTTTATTGGAGCACTGGTTTTGAAAACTGGTAATCCATTTTTATATTTTATACTTTCAACAGTTCTTCTTGTAAATGGTGGAACTGGGCTTATAAAAGTAGCTTTTATGAGATTTTTAAAAATAAAAATTTTCCATAATACAAGATTTCCTCTTCATGACCATGTAAGAACTACAAGGAACTGGTCAAATACTCAGGTTATGGTTAAATTCATAATAATCCAGCTCTTGATAACCTTAGGTTTCCTTGGCTTAATATTAAAGATAAGATAAAATCATATAAGATCTTCCTTTTAATATAATTAAAAACGGGGAAGGAAGTGAAAAAACAAAGAAAAATCAAAATATTTATTACTTTATCTACCTTATTTTTTATTTTCTTTTTTTATGTCTCATGTTTTGAGCAAAGCCTTAAAAAAATATCTATTCAAACAATCCAAGTGGAACTTATAGAATATAATTCATTTAATAAAGTAGATAAGATAATCCCTGGTTTTTCTTACTATCCAAAAGTTACAGTTACAACAAAAGAAGGGAAAAAGATTAAAAATCCAAAATTGGACGATTTAAATTTTACCACTCCTAATAATTCTCTTGTTTTTAATCATGACTTTTGGGGGGCCTTTTATTTTACCTTTAATCCTGATTTTCTTTTTGCAGCTTATGAAGATTATACTTTGATAGTTTCTTCAAAATACAACAATCTGATTGAGAGCAAAATTGTTTTTAATGTCGATTGGTATAATTTTCCTCATCTTATTTTTAAAGGGGAAGATGGGCAAAATGGGGCTAATGGGTACAATGGAAGTAAAGGAGAAGATGGAACAGCATCTTCTCCAAAAGGTAAAGATGGGCAAGATGGAGGGGACGGTGGTGATGGAGAAGATGGGAAAGATGGTAGGACAGTTTCTTTTGATATTGCTTACTATAAGGTTCCAAGACAGATACCTGGTTATTTAAGTGACTATTTTGTAATAGTTTATGATAGAATTTTAGGAAGAGTATATTTATATCCAGTTTCTATTACAATAACTATAGACACAAGTGGTGGAAATGGTGGAAATGCTGGTGCCGGCGGGAAAGGAGGTGATGGTGGTAAGGGCTACAATGGTGCATCAGATGGTAAAAAAGGCAGAGATGGAATGTCAGGTTCACCAGGAAAAGGTGGTGATGCAGGGGATATCTATATAAATTGTCCAAGAAACTTTAAGATTTTTGAGCATTTCACATTAAAAGCCTTTGGTGGAAAAAGTGGGTATATAAATTCTTTATCTTTTGACTCTATAAATCTATTCAATATTGCATTAACTTTATTAACAGCAGCAGTAAATAATGGAAAAGATGGCGCAATTTTTATAAATATGGTTAATTTGCAAGATCTTTTCATGAATGTTAGTAACGGATATTTTGACAATGAGAATCTTTCAGATTCTAAGTAAATATCATTTAAAAATTAGAACGATGAATAATGAAATAAGATAAAAAGGAGAATAATAAAACAAAATAAAAAGATGAATAATGAAATAAAATACAAAGATGAATAAGGAAATAAGATAAAAAATGAATAATGAGATAAAATAAGTAATGAAATAAAATAAATATAAATATTGAATTTATTTAAAAGTAGAAGAAAATTAAATTAGTTAATAATTCGAATAAATTGAAATAAACTATCAGGTGGTTTATATGGTTAATTCAAAAAATGGATATTTTGTAGATGAAAAAGGTAGGATTCTACTATTTAAGGGTTGCAATTTTTCTTCAGATGCAAAAATTCCAGTACTTCCAGATGGTGCTACTCATAATAAAGAAAGCTTAAATATAGATAAAATATCTTTTGTAGGAAGACCATGTAAAATTGAAGAGGCAGATCAGCATTTTGAAAGGATGAAAAGCTGGGGTTTTAATTTTTTAAGGTTTCTTATAACTTGGGAAGCCATTGAGCCATCAAAACCAGATGTTTATGATATAGAATATATTGAGTTTATCAAGAAAATTTTAAAAAAAGCAGCAGATTATGGATTTTATATCTATATAGATCCACATCAGGATATTTATAGTCGCTTTAGTGGAGGAGATGGAGCGCCATGGTGGACTTTTGATAAAGTCAAAATAGATGTTGAAAAAATAGGACCAACATTTTCTGCCCTACTTCATAAAGATTATAGAGAAAGATTCCCATCTATGATCTGGCCTACAAATTATAATAGATATGCGGCAGCAACAATGTTTACTCTTTTTTTTGGAGGAAAGGATTTTGCTCCAAATTTAGTAATAGATGGACAAAATGTTCAGGATTATCTTCAAACAAAATATATAAACGCGATAAAAAAGCTTGCAAAAGAACTTACTGATAATAAAAACATTATTGGTTTTGGAAGCATGAATGAGCCGCATCCAGGTTTCATTGGATATAAAGATTTAAATAATATTGAAAATTGCTCATATGCCAAAGGTTATATTCCAACTGGTTTTCAATCTATGATGCTTGCCTCTGGTTTTCCAGTTTATATAAATAAGTATAATGAAGGATTTTTTGGATATAAACCGATTGGGAAAAAACTTTTCAATGAAAAAGGAATATCTCTTTTTAACAATGGTGCAATATGCCCCTGGCGAGCAGAAGGGGTTTGGGATATTCTGAATGGCGAGCCTAAACTTATAAAGAAAGATTATTTTTCAAAGGTAAATGGGAAAAGTATCAATTTTGCAAATGATTACTTGAAGCCATTTATAACAAAATTTCAAAAAGAGATAAATAGCATAAATGAAAACTGGTTTACAATTGTTGAGGGGATACCTCATGGAAAAGCCCCTGAATTTAACCATGACCAAACTAAAAAGATGATTCATGGTTTTCACTGGTATGATGGGATGCCTATGGTTTTGAAAGTCTTTTTTCCATTTTTTTCAATAAGAGGGGATACAAGAAAACCAGTTTTTGGTAAAAAAAATATAGTTAAAAGTTACTTTGAGCAACTTAAAAATATGAAGGAAAATACCATTAAAAATATGGGCAATATGCCTTGTCTTCTTGGAGAGTTTGGTCTTCCTTTTGATATTTTTAATGGAATTTCATTTAAGATAAAAAACTATAAAATTCCTAATACAGCAATTTCAATGTTTTATGATGCCATAGATAATCTACTTCTTTCATCAACAATCTGGACATATTGTGTTAATAATAATCATAAATATGGTGACAACTGGAACAAGGAAGATTTCTCAATTTATTGTAAAGAAGATTTAAAAAATTGCAAAGAAGGCTTAAAAAAATGTAGTAGAGCAATAGATGGCTTTTTAAGACCATATCCAGTTATAGTAAATGGTATTCCACTTTCTTTTTCTTTTGATACAAAGACAAAAAAAATTATATTTGAATGGGAAAATGTTGATAAAAAATTTTTAGATGATAAAGATTTTATATTTAATAAGGATGAATCGACAGTAATCTTTATACCAGAAAAATTATATAAAAAGGAATTCAATAAAGACGGAAATACTAAAAGCGAAATTAAGAATAATTATAATTTAACAGTATACTTGAATGATAAAAAAGAAAATGCTGAGAATCTTGAAATTTTTTATGATGAAAAAAAACAATTGTTTTATATTAAAACATCATATAAAGGGAAGATAAAAATAGTACTTGAAAAATGAATAAAGGTAAAGGATTTTTAAATATTGACATCAAAGGAAATGAGACAATTAAAAAGATTTTAAGTGCTGCATCTCACCTTTTTTCAAAAAAAGGTTATGATGCGACATCTGTTGATGAAATTAGTGCAGAAGCAAATGTAAATAAGGCTTTGATTTACTATTATTTTGAAAGTAAGAGAAAATTATTAAATTTTCTTTTTGATGAGTTCACCAAAAATATTGTTCCAGAAATAATAAAAAAAGCCACTTCTTTTAGGAGTTTTGGCATTGATGCATATAGGCAGGTTATACAAATCATTCTTGAGGATATTTACAAAGACTTAGATATAATAAATGTTTTATTCATACAAGGGATGGGTAAAAAGGATGATTTCGATATTTTAATCGAAAAATTTAAACTTATAGTTACTTATGCGAACAATGAGATTGAAAAGTATAATTTAAGAATTTTAGATGATGAAAAATCAATATATAAGATGCTTTTAACAATATTTATGCCTCTTTTAAATTTTGCATTCTTACATAAAGAGGGAAAAATTAAAGATAAAGATGATTTTATAAATTTTTTTATAGAATCAACCTACCAATTCGCAATTAAATTTGTTGAAAAAATCAAAAATTAAAAATGAAAAAATTTAGAAAAATCAAAAATCCAAAAAAAACTTGACTTTAACTAAATAGTTAGTTATCTGTTAGTTGGTTAATTAACCGTTTAGTTAATAAAGCTATTTTTGTTATACTTCCGATTTGTTGATCTTTTTCATATATTTTTTCAATGATAAATTAAAAGGGGGATTTATGGCTTCGAATCTTTTAGTTAAAAGTTTTTCAGATTTGCTTTTATCTAAAAATACGATTCGAAAAAATGCTGAAAAATTAATTTTAAAAAAATTAAAAAATGATCTTTTAGTAAAAAATCAAAGAAAAAGAAATATAAGAGAAGCAGAGTATAGATATTGTTTTTACGAAGCAGTTTTAATACAATTTGAAAAGAATTTTGAAAGAAACTATCTAAGTAAAGATTACATAAAAAGACTTTTGAATAATATTTTTCTACAAGATAAACTTTTAGAAAACCATGAGATTAAAGAGGATTTTTATAAAAAATTTGGGACATATCCACCTGGATTTATAACTTTATCTCCAACTAAAAGATGTAACCTTACCTGCATTGGTTGTTATGCAAATTCATCAGGTATAAATACTGAAACTTTAGATTATAGATATGTTGAAGCAATATTAAGGGAAAATTATGAAGTATGGGGGAATAAAGGGGTTGTAATTTCAGGCGGTGAGCCTTTTTTATATAGATCAGAAGGAAAAACTCTTTTGGATATAGCAGAAAAATTTGATAATATGTTTTTTATGGCATATACAAATGGAACATTGATAGATGATGAATTGGCTAAAAAATTATTCGAACTTGGTGATCTTATCCCAGCAATTTCTGTTGAGGGATATGAAGATCAAACAGATGAAAGAAGAGGCAAAGGGGTTTACAAAAAGATTTTAGAAGCAATATCAAGGCTTAAACAAAATGGTGTTCCATTTGGTATTTCAGTTACTGCAACAAAAAAGAATTTTGATATTATCAACGATGAGAAATTTTATGATTTTTATTTTGAAAAACTTGGTGCATCATTTATATGGATCTTTCAGTTTATGCCTATCGGGAGGGGAACAACTATAGATTTAATGTTAACTGCCGAACAAAGAAGAATTTTATGGGAGACTTGGTCTAAGATTTTGATAGGAAAAAAATACCCTGTAGCAGATTTTTGGAACTCTGGTATGATATCTTATGGTTGTATTGCTTATGGAAGAGCTGGAGGTTACTTATATATAGACTGGAATGGAAACATAATGCCTTGTGTTTTTGTCCCATATTATGAAGATAATATAAAGGAACTTTATGCAAATGGTAAAAGTTTGACAGATGCACTTTTCAGTAAACTTTTCGAAAATGGAAGAAAATGGCAATATTCATATGGTTATAACCATCCAGTATTGAATAATGTTGGTCCAGAAAAGATTCAAAATCTTCTTCTTCCCTGTTCAATAAGGGATCACTATAAAAATTTTAGAGAAAATATTTTATCAAAAAATTCAAAACCAGAGGATGATTTTGCAGATATCGCTTTGAAAGATAATGATTACTATGAAAGACTTGCAAATTATGAAAACGAATTAAAAAAAGAATTTGACCCTATATGGGAAAAAAATTTTAAGAATATAGGCAAAACTCAATAGATTTAATTTTTTAATTAGTCTTAAAAAGAAAAAAGGCTGCCAAAATAGCAGCCTTTTTTCTTTTTAAAATAAAATTTTTTTAAAGTAAAAAAAATCCTTAAAATCTATTGACAAATTAAAAGATATCTTTTACACTAAATTTAGTGGCTGGTGGTAAGACCAATTAAAGAAATATAAAAATAAAAGAAAAATCATCATAAAAGGTAAACAAAAAAAATCAAAAGAAATCAAAAGAAATCAAAAAAAATTATAAAAAAATATTAAAAACAAAATTAAAAATAAGAATAAAACAAGATTAAAAACAGGAATAAAAATAAGAATAAATACAAGAATAAATACAGGAATAAAAATAAGAATACAAAGAAATAAAAAATTAAGAGGTTAATTAGATGACATTTCAACCAATAAAAAAACAGACCACAGTATATGAAGTTGTAAAACAGATAGAAGATAGTATCATTAGTGGAAAATTAAAAATAGGAAGCAAACTTCCTTCTGAAAGGCAGTTAGCAGAACTTTTTCAGGTTAGTAGACCTGTAGTTAGAGAAGCCCTTATTGTATTGAAAGGAAAAGGTTTAGTCAATATGTTTCCTGGAAAGGGAAATTTTATAAATGATTTTAGAATAGATGGGTCTTTACCAATCTTAGAATCTTTAATCTCTTTTCAGGCTGATAGATTAGAACCAAAATTTATCGAAAGTTTATGTGCTACAAGAAAACTTATTGAAACAGAAACTGCCGCTCTTGCTGCTATTAATAGGAAAAAAGAAGAATTAGAAAAATTGATAGAAGT
Source organism: uncultured Brachyspira sp. (assembly GCA_964581895.1). Taxonomy (GTDB): domain Bacteria; phylum Spirochaetota; class JAAYUW01; order JAAYUW01; family JAAYUW01; genus Exilispira. The sequence continues at coordinate 34,858 of CAZOPR010000012.1, read as the reverse complement.
AAATAATGAAGAATACAGATTTTTAGAAAAATTAAATACCAACAATTTAACTGATTCAAAAAATTTAAGTGATATAAAAGATTCTGATAAATTAAGAAATCTAGATGAATCAAAAAATTTAAGTGATTTACGATTAGAAGATTTAGTCGAACTTGATTTTGCCTTTCATCATAAGGTTGCAATTGCAAGTGGTAACCTTGTATATCCACTTTTATTAAATTCATTTAAGAAAGTATATACATTCCTTACATCTTCTTTTTTTAACTCAATTATTAAAAAAATAAATGATAAAGATTTTAAAGCAATTGATGATCTTACATTTGTAATTGAAAATCATAAAAATTTAATAGATGCGATAAATAATTATGATTCAAAAAGTTCAAAGAAAATAATGCTACAGATACTTGAACATGGAGAGATGATACTTAGAAAAAGTTTTTTTGAAAATCAAATTGATTAAAAAGGGGGTCATATGAGTTCTATTGGTCAAAAAATAAAGCAGCCAAAGAATCTTTCTGAAAGGATTAGATTTTTAAGGGATTATTACTTTAATGGGGCACAGAGGAACTGGAACAATGAATTTACAAGCTGGACTACAGGTAAAAGCTGGGACGCACAGTATAATGAGATGCATTATTTTATAGTTCCAGAAACCTATGCACTTTTCCAAACTATGTATCAATCTTTTAGGCTTTCTTCTGAGAAAGTCGAAATTCCGAAAGATTTTTTTAAGAAAAATATTGCACAAAGAAGAGCTTATTTTAATAAAAAAGTTATAACAAAATATCTTCCATGTGAAATCCTTTTAGGTGATTTGCTCTTCGGTGCGAGGTTTAATCTTCAAACATCGTTTTGCCTTGATAAAAAAGAGATGAAAAAAAGGAATAGTAAGGTCTTAGGGAAAAATGGTCTTAGAAAAAAGGTTTTATGGTTTCATGACCATGGTTTTGGTAATGCAGGACCAACTGGTGGGCATTTGATTGCCGATTATGAAAAGATTTTGAAATATGGATTTAAAAGTGTTTTCATGCAGGCTCAAAATGAATATGAAAAGTTATCTGAAAAAGAAAAAAAATCAGAAAAAGGTAAAAATCTTCTTGCTTTTATGGAAGCTGCAACAATTCCAAAAGAACTTGCTTTAAGATATTCAAAAAAATGTATTGAGCTTTATGAGAAAGAAACAAATACTGCTCGAAAAGAAGAACTTTTACAGATGGCTAAGATAGGGGAAAAGGTTCCATGGGAGCCTGCTAATAATTTTTGGGAAGCAATGCAATCACTCTGGCTTACTCACATGCTAATAATGAGTGATGAAAATTATCCAGGACCTGGAGTTTCTTTTGGTAGAATAGATCAGTATCTATATCCATATTGGGAAAAATCCTTGAAAAATGGGATGGATAGAGAATTTGGTAAAGAAATAATTAAATGCTTTTTTGTCCATTGCAATACTGCTTATGATGCCATGATAAGGACAGGGAATAATGGTATTACTGCTGGTTTTGGTCAACTTATAACACTTAGTGGTATGGGTAAAGATGGTGTTGACCTTACAAATGATTTAACTTATGCATTCTTAGAAGTAATAGATGATATGTCTCCAATTTTAGAGCCAAAACCAAATATAAGGCTCAATAGAAATTCACCAGAAAAGCTTTTAGATAAAATAGCAGATATGATTTCTCAAAGTCAGGGAGCCCCATTTTTACTTAACTTTGACGAAAGATCCATCGCTGGAATGCTCAGGGAGGCAAAATTAGCAAAGATTGAAAATCTTATAAACTTAAATAATGTTCATGATTATGCACCTGTAGGATGTCTTGAAAATACAATGGTTGGAAATGATAGATCTGGAACCGTAGATTGCAACTTAAATCTTGCTAAAGCGATAGAGCTGGTTTTGGCAGATGGGAAAGAATTTTTTGAAGTTATAAATCCTATAACAAAAAAAAGAGAAAAGATAAGACAAATCGGTCCTAAAACAGGGGATCCAAAAAAATTTAAGGATTTTGACCAGTTTTTTAAGGCTTATGAGATTCAAACAAAATTTATAATAAAAAAGATATTTGAGCTTTATGATGAAGGAGAAACCATACGAGCAAAGTATCATCCAACCCCATATCTTTCATGCCTTGTCAAGGGTTGCATTGAAAAAGGAAAAGATATAACTCAAGGTGGGGCAGAAATTAATTTTGTCACTATGGAAGCAGTAACATTTGCTACTACTGTCGATTCCCTTTTAGCTATAAAATATCTTGTATATGACAATAAGATATGTAGTATGGAAACTTTAATTGATGCTCTTAAAAATAACTGGGAAGGTTATGAAACACTGCAAGCAATCGCAAAATATAAGGCACCTAAATATGGAAAAGATGACGATGAGGCAGATGAAATGGCATTGAAAGTCATGAAACTATGGACAGAGCAGACATGGAAATATAAAACAACTTCAACAAATAGGCAGTTTAGGCCAGGGATGCTATCTTGGAATTATTGGGTATCAGACGGTTATATTTTACCAGCAACACCTGATGGAAGGAAGAAAGGTCAATTTTTATCTAATGCTATCTGTCCTGTAAATGGAGCAGATACAAATGGTCCTACTGCAAATGCAAACTCAGTAGGTAAGGTGCTTGGTGGGAAAAGTAAAGAAAATGCAGATTATCTTGATTATATAAATCTTTTGCCAAATGGAGCGAGCCATACAATGACTTTTAATCCTTCAATATTAAAGGATGAACAGCATAGAGAAAAATTCAAGGCTTTCTTAAAAGGCTACATTGAAAATGGCGGTACTGCTTTACAGATAAATATGCTTGATCCAGAAATGCTAAAAGATGCTCAAAAACATCCTCAAGATTATAGACATCTTTTAGTAAGAGTAACAGGTTATAATGCTTATTTTACAACTATAGGAAAAGAACTACAGGATGAGGTAATAAGCAGAATTTCTCATCAAAAGATATAGAAAAATAAATATCTGGGAAAAAATGTTGAAAAAACTAAGTGAGAAAATTAATAGAAAAAATTAGGATAATAAGATGAGTGAATTAAAAGGAATCGTTCTTGAAATTCAAAGGCTTTCTACAGAAGATGGTCCAGGGATAAGAACTACTGTTTTTATGAAAGGATGTCCTTTATCATGTAAATGGTGTCATAATCCGGAAAGTATAAATCCTAAGCCTCAGGTTCAATGGATAGGATCAAGATGTCTTGGTTGTAAAAGTTGCATTCAGTCTTGTCCTGAAGGTGCGCTAAGTTGGGATGATAAAGTTGTAATAGATAGAAATTTATGTAAAGGATGTGGTAATTGTGCAAAGATTTGCCCATCAACAGCAATGGAACTTTTAGGTAAAACTTGGGATGTTGATAAACTTACCCGGGAGTTACTTAAAGATAAAGTTTATTTCGAAAAATCTGGTGGTGGTATAACAATTTCTGGAGGCGAAGGAACATACCAATCTTCATTTGTTGCAAAACTGTCTGATAACCTATCAAAAGCAAAGGTTCATGTTGCACTTGATACCTGTGGATTCTATTCAAATCAGGTTATAAAAAAGATTTTCCCTTTTGTTGACCTTTTTTTATATGATATAAAAGAGATGGATATACTAAGACATATTGAATATACGGGTCAATCAAATGAATTGATACTTGCAAATTTAATAGATTTGAATAATAAATGCCTTAATCATTCAAATAAAAAGATCTGGATAAGAACACCATTAATCCCTTTTATGACTGCAAGAGAAGATAATATCATAATGATTGCTAAATTTATAAAGGATCTTTTAAGTTTTGATGTTGTAGAAAGATGGGAACTTTGCCTTTTTAATAACCTTTGCAAAGATAAGTACAAAAGACTTGGTATAAAATGGGAACTTGAAGATACAGATTTAATAAATGAAAAAGAGGCAGATTCATTTTTAAATTTAGCTGAAAGCATAATAAAGAAGGAAGATTTTGTATTTGTAACTGGAAGTAAAAAGCTTGTTGAAAGTTGAAAATCCTAAAAAAATAATCTTAAAAATATAATTTTTGAAATATTAAAATTAAGGGGCTTTTATGGGAAAGAAGAAAAACTATTTTACAGAAGATGAAATAAAAATTTTGCAGCCAAATGAAAAAGTCGCTCTTGTCGGAACTATTAACCCTCAAGGTTTGATTCATGTAAGTTTTTTATCTTCATTAATGCCAATTGATAGTAATCATATGGCTTTTGGGGAATTTACTAAAGGCTTGAGTAAGGAATATATTAAGCAGAATCCAAAGGTTGGTTTTTTAATACTGACTTTAGATAAAAAGCTATTTAGGGGAAAGGCAGAATTTACTCATTTTGAGAAGGAAGGTGAAATCTACAATAAATTCAATGAAATTCCTATGTTCAGATACAATTCTTATTTTGGAATCAATACAGTTTATAGGTTGGATTTACTGGAAGTATCTGAAAAAGAGGATTTACCATTTTTGGATATTGGTATTTCTTTTGCCCAAACTTTTTTGGCAAATACTTTTATTTCTAAAAAATATAAAAATAGAGAAAAAAATAAAGATGAAAATTCAAGCAACCTTCCTTTTTCAAATCCTTTTGTTAAGCAGATTATGAAAGCCTCTGGCTTGCTAAAATTTATCTGCTATTTAGATGAAGATGGATACCCTTCTTTTATTCCAGCTCTTCAGACTTCTGTTATGGATGATAGGACTCTTATCTTTGGAACGAAAGCTTATAAAGATGAACTTTTTAATATTAAAGAAGGGGAAATTGTTGGTGTTTATTGTCTTACCTTAAAAATGGAGACTTTATTTTTAAGAGGAAAATTCATTGGTATAAATAAAAAATTAGCAACATCTTATGGACAGATTGAAATAGATTATGTATATAACTCGATGCCTCCTGTTCATAAACAGATATATCCATCAAATCCAGTAAGAGAAGTTATTGAATTTTAATATTATTAATCAAATAAAAAAGGAGCTGCAAATACTTATATAAAGCAGCCCCTTTGTTCAAGATTTTAAAATTTCATTAAAATCAAAATTGTTTTATTACAAAGCCATCACAATTGTAGCGATTGCCAATATTATTCCGCTCCATAATAATACGATAGTTGTGTAACCCATAATATCTTTTGCTTTAAGTTTAGCAAGACCAAGAAGAGGAAGCGCCCAGAATGGTTGGATCATATTTGTCCATTGATCTCCATATGCCACACACATTGAAGTTTTTGCAAAATCAAGACCAATCTTTTGAGCAGCTAAAACACTTATTGAACCTTGTGCAGCCCACTGACCGCCACCTGAAGGGATAAACATATTGATTATTCCTGCTGCAAGGAATTGCCATAAATAGAATGTAACTTTTGTTGAGATTGCAACAAACCAGCCAGCAATAACTGATGCAAGCCCTGTACCTATCATGATTCCTTGAATTCCAGCATAAAGTGGGAACTGTAAAACGATACCGCCAGCACCTTTTATCGCTTTTTCTACAGCTCTTACATAGTTAATAGGAGTTTTATGCAATATTAAACCGGCAAATAAGAAAATACCTATAACAGCATTCAAATCAAGTTGTCCTTTTTTGATAAAATAAAAAACAAGAAATACTACACCTAAAAGACAGAAGATATAATTAACAATAATACTATTTTCAATTTTCTCAGCAAAAGTTGATGGCTTAAATTCTTTTCTTTTCTTCTCTTCTTCCTCTTCTTCTTTTTGAAGTTGAATTACAACTGCCGGATCAAGAACTTTTGCTTTATCAGCATTTGGAGCTGCAAGAGCTAAAAGAAAAGGTGTTGATAAGATTATTAAAAATGCAGGTATTATATTCCATGGTGCAAACACTGTTTGGCTAACAGGAATAATTATATTTGCGATTTTTTCTACCCAGTTAGCAGCATTACCAGCTGTTGCAACTGTAAGTGGTATTGAACCAGAAAGTCCCATATGCCATATTACGAAGCCACCATAAGCTGCAGCTATTAATAGAGGATAATCTACATTTTTGATTCTTTTTGCCATTTCGAGGGCTAAAAGTCCACCTATGATAAGTCCAAATCCCCACTGTAACCATGAACAAATACCTGAAACAAGTCCTACAATAACAATAGCATTAAATGGTGTTTTGGCAATATCGGCAAGGGCTGAAAGTATCTTCTTTACAGGCGGAGCTAAAGCTAAACAATGCCCTGTTACAAGAATTAATGCCATCTGCATTGAAAAGGCAAGTAAATTCCATAAACCTTTACCCCATGCATTTGCAATATCAAGGGGTCCCTTATCTGTAAAAATAAGGGCTAGAATGAAAGCAAGGAAAGTTAATAAGATAGCAAACAAGAATGCATCAGGAAGATATTTTTCCATGATGCGGGTAAAAAAAGCACCAAGCTTTTTAAGCATATAAACCTCCTAAAGTTGATCAAAAATTTTTTTAATTTAATAAATAAAGGCAACTTAATTATCTATATGTTGCAAATCGTATTACTTTTTCAAAATTATTTTAGTTTACTTCAAAATATTTGTCAATTTTAAAATTCATTTTAAGATTGTAAAAATTGTTTTTCTTTTATTTTAGATTAAATTATATAACGAAAAGCAATTAAGATTAGGGAACAAAATATGGCTACTTTATATTGTACACTTGGTAAATCAATTGATATTCCTATCGAAGCTATAGCTTTAACATCTTTTTCTGAGAAGTTTGATCTTTATTCTTATTCAGAGGATTTTGAAAAGATAAAAATTTTAAGAGATAAATATAATATCAAAAATACTGATAAATTAGTTATATTTTCTACAGATCAAAAAGAAATAAATAAAATAAGTAGTAATTTAGTCCAAGCTTTAGAAAAAAAATTTATTTCTTCTGGATTACTTATAAAGAAGGTTGATATTTATATACTAAAAAATATAGAAGATATAAGATCAAATGAGATTTCAAGTTCTTATGATAATATGATATTTTCTGTTATATTGAAAAATAAGATTGAAAATCCAAGTGAGCCAATCTATCTTTGCATAGCCGGAGGAAGAAAGACTATGTCTTCCTCTCTTCAAAATGCCGGTTTTATTTTAGGAGCAGATTTTGTTTTTCATTTAATCGAAGAAAGTAATAATGAATCGGATTTAAGTAATAATGCGTCGGATTTAATAGATAAGATAAAAAATAAAATAAAAAATATAATACCAGTTGCATTAGGCAGTTTTGAAGGAAATAGCTCTTTAATAAATTATCAAAAAGATGATTTTAATGATCTAAAAAATCTAATAATTAACTATTTTTCAAATGCTGAAAATATAAGTTTAGAAAGCGATTCTATTGATGCTAATATATATAAATTAGGTTTTTCTACAAAAATAAAAGAAATAATAGATGAAAAATACCAAAAAGCCACAACTTTTTATTCTAACTGGAATGATAGAATAGAAACAACAGAAGATATATTTAAAATTTTGTATACTTATAATAGAAAAAATGTGATAGAAATATTAAAAAATTATTATATCGGTAAAGATCCTATTAAAGGAAAAGAAGAATTTGAAATATTAAAAAAACTTCCAAAATCTGATCTTCATTGTCATTTAGGAGGAGTTTTAAGTGCAGAAGATTTAGTTGAACTTGCAAATGAGTCAAGATATATGATTGAATCTGAAATAAAAAAAACCAATTTAGATAAATATAAACTTGAGGAATTAAAATCTTTAATAAAAAAAAGCAATGGATTGAAAAATTTTTCATATGAAAATCTTAAAAAATCTACCTTTATTTTATATTTTATCTCTCTTTTTGAAAATAATATTGAGCAGTTAGATAATTTTATATTCGATGAATATATCGATTGGAAAAAGTTTAGAGATTTTGGAATAGAAAAATATGAAAGGTTAGGAGATATTCAAGGTTCATCTTTATTGCAAACAAAATCTACAATTACATTTGCTGTTAAAAAATGCATCGAAAAATCATTAGATCATAATGTTAAACATCTTGAGATTAGATCTTCCCCTATAAATTATACAAAAGAAGGACTAAAAGATATAGATGTATTGGAAACAATTTTAAGAACAATGGATCAATATAGTAATCAAATTTCATTGTCATTAATAATTATTAGTTCAAGACATGGGAAAATGAGTGATATATATAGAAATATTGAACTTGTCCAAAACATTTATGAATCTAAGAATAAAGAGATAAAGGATCTTTTCATCAAATATTTTAAGGGTTTCGATCTTGCTGGAGATGAGGAAAAAGGTAAACCAGAACAATTCAGGCAGGCTTTTCTTAGTATAATGAACTACTGTCCAAATATTACCATTCATGCAGGAGAAACAGTTAAATCTGAAAGCATCTGGCAAGCGGTTTATCATTTGAATGCTGAAAGGATAGGCCATGGTCTTTCTTTACTTGAAGATGAAAATTTAATAAAAAAAATAAGAGAAAGAAAAATTGCAATAGAACTTTGTCCATCAAGTAATTATCAAATAAAAAATTATTATGATAGTTATTATCTAGATGATGAAGATATCCAATCAAATAAATCAGAGATAATTAATACTGGATCTAATAAAACAGAATATTATCCCTTAAAAGATTATATCGATAAAAGACTAAAAGTAACTATAAACACAGATAATATGGGGATTTCAAGAACAAACATTACAAATGAGTTCTTAAAGGCAGCGAGAATGACAGAAAATGGTTTAAGTTTATGGGATATATTTAAGATAATAAAGATGGGTTTTAAGTCAGCATTTGTCGATTATGATTCTAAAATGAAATTATATAAAAATGCTGAAGATGATATTTCGAATTTTATCAATAGTTTTATAAAATCAAAAAAAGGTTAAAATATGCTTAAAAAATATAACTTTATAAAAAATGAATTTCTTTTAGATACAAATGGTCCAATCTATTATTATTTTAACATATCGGAAGAAGAAAAATTAAATATTCAAAAAGAATTCGATATAGATATTCATAGTATAAATTCTTCTTTAGATCCAGAAGAAGTTTCAAGACTTGAAACAACAGATGAAAGAATAACTTTGATATGGAAAGTTCCTACAGCATTAACTTTAGCTGGGCAATCAACTTTTAAGATAGTCTCAATCGGATTTTTTATTGTAAGAAACAATCTTATAATGCTTTCAAATGATTATCTTAAATATTTTGAGGAAAAACCAGTTATTCAATTTAATTCTTTATATGATATTATTGTCTCTTTTTTATATAGTTCTATTAAACACTTTATAGAGCACTTAAAAATAATAAAACTTTTAGCAAGAGAGATACAAAATAAAATTAACCAATCTATGGATAATCAATATTTACTAAGCATGTTCGATCTCAGTGAAACACTTATTTATTATCTTGATGCAATAGAAACGAATCATATAGTACTTAAAAAGTTTCATTATTATTTGAAAAATGAACAGCTTCCTGTAAATCATTCATTCTGTGATGATGTCATTGTCGAAAATGAGCAGGCTTCAAGGCAAGCTGAAATTTACTCTCAAGTTTTGGCTGGACTTATGGATGCAAGAGGTTCAATAGTTAATAACAATATGAATATTTTGATTAAAAATTTAACTATAATAAATATTATTTTCCTTCCGTTGAACCTTATTGCTGGAATTTTTGGGATGTCAGAATGGACTTCTATTACTAAAAATTTGCCGTATCATATTTCTCTTGGAATTTTCTTTTTAATCATGCTGCTTATAGGCTGGGTAACTATGCTGATAGTTTCTAAAATGGAAGGTGGAAAAAATAAGCAGAAAAACAAAATAAAAAATAAGTTATGTAAAATTAGAAAAAATATTAAATAAAGATTATATCTATAATAACTAAAAAAATATTCTTATTAAGTTGACTATTCATAAACTTTGGTATATTATTTAGTAAATAATTAATTAAAAAATAATTAAATATTAAAAAAAGAAATAATTAATAAAGGGGAAAGTTATGTTGAATATTATTGATAACAATCTTTTTTATATCCAGGATATTATGCATTTCGAATATAAAAACGAATCTGATTTTTTAGATTATGCATTAGAGCAAGTATTAAAATTAACTAAAAGTAAATTTGGTTATATTTATCATTACAATGAAGAAAAAAAAGAATTTAACCTAAATACCTGGTCAAAAAATGTAATGGATGAATGTTCTGTTATTAATCCGCAAACAAAATATCAACTTGAAAAAACAGGAATATGGGGTGAAGTTGTAAGACAAAGAAAAGAAATAATTATTAATAATTTTAAAGAAAATAACCCTTTAAAAAAAGGATATCCAAAAGGTCATGTTGATTTAACAAAATTTCTTTCTATTCCAATTTTTGAAAATAAAAAAATAATAGCTGTAGTAGGGGTGGCAAACAAAGAAAAAGATTACGATGAAGATGATCTTACCAATTTAAAATTATTTATGAATATAGTATTTAAAGAGTTGGAAAGAATAAGAATAAATAAGGAATTAGAAAATGAAAAGCAATGGTCGCAAAATATAATAAATGAAGCTCCTGTAATAATTGTAGGGCTTAAGGATAGATCAGAAATAGTTATTTTTAATAAATTTGCCGAAGAACTTACAGGATATAAAGCTAAAGAAGTAATTGGAAAAAGCTGGATAGATATTTTTGTTGATAAAAAAGATTTAGAAAAAATTTATAACTTATGGGACTTTTTATTTGAAAATAACATAAAAAATAGATATCAAAACTATATCTTAACTAAAAGTGGAGAAAAAAGATTCATAAGCTGGAGTAATATAGTAATAAAAGATATAGAAGAAAAAGATTTTATCTTGTCCATTGGTCTTGACATTACCGAACAGCTTGAATATGAAAAAAATTTAAAGATTCAAAATAAAAGATTGTCTATTCTTTTAGATATAGGTGCTACCTTGATTCAATCTGAAAGTTTAGAGGAACTATTTGATAAAATAACATTAAGTGTTTCAAATTTAATAGATAATATAAGTGTTGCCTTATATTCGCTGAAAGAAAACATTTTATTTTTAAATTCCACCTTTCCATCACTTCCAAAAGATTTTCCTCAAGATTTAAGATATGCAAATTTGAATGATCATCCTCATATCAAAGAAGCATTAGATAAAAAAACATATCTATATATTGAAGATTTAAATAATGTAAATCTTACTATTAAAGAAAAAGAAATTACTAAGCTTAGAAACCTTAATACAATTATCTATCTTCCTTTATTTTATGAAGACGAAATATTTGGGGTTTTAATAATTGGAAGACAAGATGAGGCTAAAAAATTTTCAGAAGAAGAAATAAATATATTTGAAATATTAGCAAGATTTGCTTCAATCAAAATAGAAGACTTAACTACTCATATTGAAAAATTATCATATATAGAAAAACTTCAAAACTTTAATAAAAAACAGATAGAATTGTTAAAGCAGCTTCATCAAAGTGAAGAAAGATTTAGAAGATTGTTTGAAAATGCTCAGGATATTATTTTTAGATATGATTTTTTTCCAGAGCCACATTTTGCATATGTAAATGAAGCTGTAACCAATATTATTGGTTATAGCCCAAAGGAACATTATGATGATCCAGAACTTGGCTTAAAAATAATCCATCCAGAAGATAAACAAATACTTGAAAAAATGTTCAATAAAAATATGAATCAACCAAACCAGTTAAATTTGCGCTGGATACACAAAAATGGTCAAGTTGTTTATATTGAGCAAAAAAATGTACCAATTTTTGATGAAAATAAAAAGCTTATAGCCATAGAAGGTATTGCAAGAGATGTTACACAAAGGGTAAAATCAGAAAAAGAAAAAGAAGATTTAAAACAGCAATTAATTCAATCTCAAAAGATTGAATCTATTGGATTACTTGCAGGAGGAGTCGCTCATGATTATAACAATATGCTTGCTATAATTTTAGGTTATGCCCAAAATTTACAAACCAAGTTTAATGAAGATGATCCGGTTCAACAGGATATAAAAGAGATAATTAAAGCTGCACAGGTTACCAAAGACCTTACTCAACAGCTTCTTGCATTTGGAAGAAAACAACCTCTTTCCCCTAAAATTATAAATTTAAATCAACTTTTAAGATCAATGGAATCATTGATAAGAAGAACTTTAAGAGAGGATATAGCATTAAAAATATTTTTTCAAGAAAATATTGAAAATATTAATGTAGATCCTATTCAAATCCAACAGATTATTTTGAATCTAGTTGTAAATGCAAAAGATGCAATGCCAGATGGTGGGGAAATAATAATAGAGACAAAAAACGTAGAATTAACTCAGGATTATGTCAATCTTCATATTGGATCAAAAGTAGGTAAACATGTTATGCTTGCTATTTCTGATACTGGCTCAGGAATGGATAAAGAGACAATGGAAAAAATATTTGAGCCTTTCTTTTCTTCGAAAGAAAAAGGAAAGGGAACAGGACTTGGTTTATCCACAGTTTATGGAATAGTTAAACAATCTGGAGGTAATATTTGGGTCTATTCAGAACCAGCAAAAGGAACTACATTCAAGATTTATTTTCCTGCAAGTCAGGAGAAAAAAGCTGAAACTATTCAACAATTAAATAAAGATATAATAAATAGTAATGGGCAGAAAATATTACTTGTTGAAGACGAAAAGGATCTTAGAAAAATATTAAATATTATGCTGGTTAAATTAGGTTATGATGTTATCGCTGCAGAAAGTTCTATAGATGCACTTACTTTAATAGAAGAAAAGGGACTTAAACCTGATTGTGTTCTGACAGATTTAATAATGCCCCAAATGAATGGAAAAGAGCTAATTGATAGAATAAAACAAAAACTACCATATATTAAAGTTCTTTATATGTCTGGCTATACAGATAATGTTATTGTTCATCATGGAATTATTGATGAAAAAGTAAACTTTATTCAAAAACCTTTTTTAATCAATGATATTGCTCAAAAGCTTAACGAAATATTTGAAGAAAAATGAAAAGTAAAAAAATAATGTTATTAAATAAAAGGTATCAACTTTAAAATGTATTAACTATGGTTGTAACTTCTTGATTCATCCCTTTTTCCATTTCAGCTGTATATTCAACTAAATATTGGTTAAAAAGTGGAATGTTTTTTGCTTGAATTTCTATAGAGTTCTTAAAAGGAAGTATTGGGAAAAGTATTACTTCGGTTGTATCTGTTTTTTTATAGTATCCATAATCTTTATTCTGACTTTCACCATACTTTGCATTCAATTTTTCAACAAGTTGTTGATATAACTTTTCAAGTGGTTTTCTTGTATATGCATCTTCGCATAAAAATGAGACCTGAAAATAAATCAGATTCTTTTTATAATCAAAATAGAGGTAAAGCTTTTCTGTCATAAAATTCAGTTTTTTTTCTGCTATTATTAAAAATTTACCATTTGGTGAGTTAACATCTTTTTCTTCAATATTGTAAGATGCAGTTTTAAGTTTCCCTTGCAGTGTCGCATAGTTTGATGTAAAATTGATAAATGAATAGGCAAAATTTGCAAGATCAACAATCTGAACTTTTTGAGCAGTAGTTTGAGTTGTTGTCGTTGTCGTTTGCTGAGCATTTATCTTAAATGTAAAGTTATCTATTAAAAAAAATGTCGTTAAAAATAGCAAAAGGAAAATAAAAATGCCTAAAAATCTTATATTTTTTTTCACAAAGACTCCTTTGATTATTATTTTTTATCTGATAATCTTAAAGAGGATATCTCTTTTAATTATTTTCGACTTGCTATACATTTAAATTTAATAAAGAAAAATTCAATATGAAAAATAAGTTACTAAGGTAAAAAAATTTAATAAAAGAATTGTTAAAGGAAGCATGATGAGTTTACAACAGATTGTTCCTTTTATTTGCCTTATTTTTGTTATAATTTTCACAATCATAAGAAAAGTAGGAAACCTAAATATTCCAATCTGGCTTGTTATGATATTATCCGCTATTTTTTGTATTATTTTTGGTAGTATAAGTTTTAATGAAGCTTTAAAAGCGATTGATTTTGATGTTATAATCTTTCTTTTTTGCATGTTTTTAATAGCCGAAAGTTTTCAGACAAGTGGATATCTTTATCATGTTGCACATAAAATATTTTCAAATACAGAGTCAGCAAGACATTTGATTTTAGTCCTTATCTTTTTTTCAGCAGCAGTAAGTGGACTACTTATGAATGATACTATGGTGATAATCGGAACCCCTTTAGTAATCTATTTTGCAAGAAAACATAATATAAGCTCAAAACTTTTACTTTTAACTTTGATGTATTCTGTAACAATTGGCTCAGTTTTTTCTCCTATCGGAAATCCTCAAAACCTTCTTATAGCAATAAATTCAAAGATGAACTCACCTTTTATACTTTTTTTCGTCTATCTTTTACCACCAACCATAGTTAATCTTTTTATCCTTTATTTTTTGATGAACTTTGTTTTTAATAAAGAAATTCATACGATTCCACTAATTCATGAAAAGGAAGAGATGGAAGACCCATCATTGGCAAAACTTTGCAGAATCTCTTTATTTATACTTTTGATAGCTGTTTTAATGAAAATCTTAATAATATTTGTTAATCCTAATTTTAATTTTCCTTTAACATATATTGCAATAGCCGGACTTATTCCAATCATTTTTGGACTTTATAAAAGAAGCTATCTACTTAAAAAACTTGATTGGGGGACTCTGATATTTTTCGTAGGCATGTTTATTCTTATGAAATCAATCTGGAATACAAATATAATACAAAATTTTATGAGCAAAAATAAAATAGATTTAAGCTCAATTCCAATTTTGATGACTATCTCTGTAATCTTTTCACAGGTTCTTTCAAATGTTCCACTTGTCGCTTTATTTATGCCAGTTTTGAAAGCATCCAGTGCAAATACGGCACTTTATATGGCTCTTGCAGCTTCTTCAACCTTAGCTGGAAATTTTCTTATACTTGGTGCCGCAAGCAATGTGATAGCGATTCAAAATGCAGAAAAGTTAGGTGAAAAGATACCTACTATAAAATTTTCACTTATAGGTATTCCTCTTGGTATAATAAATTTATTAGTTGTTCATATCTGGTTTTTATTTTTGAACTTTATTAATATTGATAAATTTCTATAAAAATATTTATTATATTTATTCTATAGTATAAGCAAGTTTCAGCTTTAAAAAGCTAATTATGCTTAAACCGACTGTAAAAAGTCCAACTAAAAAGTATCTTATCACTCTAAAATATACAAGTTCAACAAGTTTTTCAGGGAAAACAAGATTAAAGAGGAAAGAAAGACCTAACCTTAATATCATGTAAAATGCAAAACCAATTATTATTCTTAAAAAGACTTGTAAAACTTTTATTTTGTATTCTATATAAGAATTTTTAAGGTTTCTTCCAATCAAAAAATATCCAAGATTTGCCCCGATTAAAAAACCAACCTGTCCCTTATCAAACTTGATAGGGATAAAAAGAAGAAGAAATGGAAGGAAAATAAAAAAGATAAAGTAAGAAATCCTGCCCCTATTTGTTAAAGTAAGATTAAATGGAAAATTCCTGCTGCTTTCAATATAGTTTTTTAAAGGGATATAATAGAGAAGTATAGCAATAATAGCAAGAAAAAAACCAACAAGAACATCCTGAAGGTAATGAACTCCAAGATATAGTCTTGAAAAACAAACAAGAAAAATCAAAATTGCCGATAAGGTATAAAACCACCTTTTTTTGACAGAAAGAGAAATCGAGCCAAATACCACAGTAATACCACTTGCATGCCCTGAAGGGAAAGAATAACTAACAGGTCCAAGAGTTGCTTCTTTAATCATAGATTTATCGAGATTTAAAACATTATTATCCATTAGAAAAGGCCTTTTAATCATAAATCCATTTTTTAAAAAATCTACTGAAACAAAAGTTAAGAAAGAAGATTGAAGAACAAAGAAACCTTTATGAAAAGAAAAGCCAAATAAATATATACATAAAATAATTGTAACACCTATTTCATAACCAAGTAAAGTAATATAATTCATTAGATTGTTTAATATCGGATTCTGAATCTTTTGCAAAAAAATGATAAGTTGCGTACTATGCATAGTTTGCCTCCTATAATAAAAATCAAATTTTTGTCCCTTATAATAAAAATCAAATTTTTATCTTTAACTATAAAAATCAAATCATTGTCTGATCTTTTAATCTATAAAGATTATATTTAATCTATGCTTTGATGTCAATTTATTTTTGAAAAAATAATAAATTAGAAATCCAATAACCTATAAAAAAAATTTATACTTAACCTTCAAATTTTATCCCTTATATTCTTTTGCCTCAGACCGCCCCACCACCCACCCAAAAATATAGCAACATTAAAGTTAATTATTGAATTTTATAAAAAAAATAGTAATTTTTTGATATATAAATTTATTAATTTTAAATTATATTAATCTCTTTGGCTTTAAATATATTTAATTTTTTAATTAACAACCGAAAAGAGGTTATCTATGCTTAAAAAATATTCAAAATTAAAGAAAATTTTTTTATTTATACTTTTATTTGTTCTTTTATTTTTATTTTTATCCTGCCAGACTATCAGTACTAAATCAAAGGTTGATAAGGCAAATGTTTTTGAAAATTCTTTAATAACTTCAAAAGTTTCAAATTTCAATATTTATTTAAATCAGATGAATCAATTTATTTTTGAGAAAAGTATAAATTCAACTTTTATGTTTAACTTTATTGAAAATTATTACAAGGAAATAGATCCTTTTCTTAGATTAAATAATATTACAAATGAAAAAATAAAAGAAACAGATTTAAGAATATGTTTATTTAAAGATATAGATATAGCTTTTAATATGAATGACCCAATTATTAAATATACTTTTTTAGACATTTTTAATAATAAGGGCATATCAAAAATGCTTCCAAGTTCTGGTTTTATTATTACAATTTACGAAAGCAAATCATTTTTTGACAATTTAAAAGAGATATTTAAAAAATATGATTTTACTGGTGTATATAATTCTCCAAATATTATATATATTCATCTTAAAAAAGAGAAATTTGAAGATAAGACTATAAAGGATCGATTTCTTTTAACATCTGTTTTACTTCATGAATATACTCATCATCTTTACCAATTATCTATTGGAAAGTATCTTTTAAATCTATTTATTGATTATAGCAATGGGAAAAATGTTGATTTCGAAGCTTTCAATAAAATGCAATCATATTTTACTTTTATAAACGAGGCTATCGCCCATATGTTTTCAGATTATTTTGAGCAGTATTGCTTTAATATACAGAATATGAGCGATTATAAATTAGATGAATCAAAATTGTTAGAACTTTTAAGAAACAAATATAAAGATAAAGAAATACTGTCTGAAAGAAAGGATCCAAAAATAATAATTCCTGAATATGAGCAACATATCGAAGTAAGGCAATATTTTTTTGATTTCTTATTGTATCTTATTAATATTAAAGACTTCGAAAACTTTAAGATTTTTGTATCTAATGTTTTTATGGGTAGTTTCAAAAATGTGGATGAACTATTCAATCATTATTATAATATGAATATTTACGAACTTTTTAAAAGCTGGCAGGATGCTAAGTAAATTGATATGAAAACAAGTGAATATAAAAATAAATAAATATGAAAATAAATAAATATGGAAATAAATAGATATATTTGAAATTAAAAAAAATATATTCAAAGGTAATCTGAAAATACCATTATTTTATTTCTTTCAATGTAATTTGATTTAATAATTTGAGTAAAAGTTCATCTGGTTTTTGATTTTCAAAAATATTATGTGAAAATTCTCTATCTATAAGCAAAGATACAAAGCCATGAACCAAACTCCAGATTGCAATAGTCATTTCGTCTAAAGGGGTATTCCTTAAAATCTCTTTTTCCTGACATTCTCTTACTATATCTTGAACAAGTGAAAAACATCTTTTTGAAGCTTTAATATATTCCGGATATTTTTCTTTGTCCTGTTCTATTATTCCTGAAAAAGTTATCCTAAAATGATCCGAATCGCTAAGAGCAAAATCAAGGTATGATAAAGCTGCTTCTTTCAATTTTATCTCTGGCAAATCTTTTGGTATATCTTTAATTTTTAAGTATAGTTTTTCATATATCCGATTGAATCCTTCAGATGAAATTGAAGCAATAAGTTCTTGTTTATTCTTAAAGTGTGAGTAAGGTGCAGCATGACTTACCCCAGCTTTGGTTGCAACTTTTCTTAAGGATAAAGCTGAAATCCCTTGCTGTGAAAGTATCTCTACACCAGCTTTTATAAGAGCGTTTTTTAAATCTCCGTGGTGATATTTTTTTTCTTTCATAACAAAAAAATTTTACAAAAAATCTTGACAATGTCAAGTTTTATATTACAATCTTTACTATGTAAAGATTAAGCAAATATTAAAGGAGTATAGGATGAGCTTATATGCTAAAGAGAAAGAAATTTTAGTTGAAACAGCTAAAACACTTGTTACTAAAGGTTATTTACTTGCTACTGGAGGTAATTTATCTTTAAAAACAGATGATGAGAAGAGCTTTGTAATAACCCCTTCAAATTTCGATTATTTGAAAATGACTATCGACGATATCTGCGTTTTAGATTTAAATATGAATAAAATCGAAGGGGAAAAAAAACCATCTATAGAATCATCAATTCATTGTCTTGTTTATAATAATAGAAAAGATGTAAAAGCAATTATTCATACTCATCAGGTATATGCAAGTACTCTTGCAATTATAGATATGCCTATACCAGCTTTATTTGATGAACAGGTAAGATTTTTAGGTAAAAGTATACAAATTATTCCATATGCACCATCAGGCACAGTATTTTTACAGAAAAATTTATTAAAGTTCTTAAAGAATAATCATAATGCATACATATTGAAAAATCATGGGGTAATCTGTTTTGGTGATTCCATAGATAGAGCCATAGATAACATTGAATTAGTCGAAAAATGTGCTCTAACATATCTTTTAGCTTTATGCACCGAAAAGAAAGTAACAAAAATTCCAGCCATAGTTAAAGAGGTGGCTTTTCATAAATTAAGGGAAGATCAAAAAAAGTTTGGTATAAATAAAAATAGATAAAGAATTAAAAAAGGGGGAAAATATGGAATATGGAATTTCAAAATATCCAGATATTGATCTTGTGTATAAGCAACTTTACAAACTTGTTAATCAACCCTTAAAAGAGATTAGAAAAGAGAAGATGAACGAATATTTAAGGTATTTTGATGAAAAATGTTCCAATTCAAAACTTTTACATGAAAAGGCAAAGAAATATATTCCAGGAGGTGTGCAGCATAATCTTGCTTTTAACTATCCTTTTCCAATAGCTATAAAAAAGGTAGAAGGTCCATATATGTATGATATCGATGGAAATGAATATATAGATTTCCTTCAAGCAGGTGGGCCTACAGTTCTTGGAAGTAACTATGAATATGTCAGGGATAAAGTAATTGAAGTTATAAAAGATTGTGGACCTGTCACAGGTTTATTTCATGAATATGAGCTAAAACTTGCTGAGCTTGTCAATAAATATGTTCCTTCCTGTGAGATGCTTCGAATGTTTGCCTCAGGCACTGAAGCAGTAATGGCTGCAATTAGGGCTGCAAGAGCTTTTACAAAGAAAAAGAAAGTAATAAAAGTTGGTGGAGCATATCATGGCTGGAGTGATTCTATGGTTTATTCACTTCATATTCCAGGAACCAGAAGATTTGAATCAAAAGGTATTCCAAATGGTGCTACTGCAAACACTCAAGAGATATTTCCAAATGCTATTTCGCAACTTAAAAGAAGACTTATCCTAAATAAACTGAGCGGTGGAACAGCTGCTGTAATTGTTGAACCTTTAGGCCCAGAAAGTGGGACAAGACCAGTACCATTTGATTTTAATAAAAAAGTAAGGGAACTTTGTGATGAATTTGGAACACTTTTGATATTTGATGAAGTTGTAAGCGGATTTAGAATAGGAATGGGTTGTGCTCAAGGTTATTTCGATGTTAAACCAGATTTGACGGTATTTGGGAAATGTATTACCGGGGGTTACCCTATGGCTGGAGCTGTTGGAGGAAAAAAAGATGTAATGATGTGTTTTTCTTCTGGTATTGGAGGAACAGGAGAAAGAGCATATGTGGGTGGGACATTATCAGCCAATCCTTTATCCTGTGTAGCAGGTTATTATGCATTGCTTGAGATGGAAAAAACAAATGCTCCAATTATTGCAGGTAGGGCAGGGGATAGATTGGCAGAAGGATTAAAAAAGATTATGGGAAAGTACAATCTTCCTTTTGTCGTCTATAATCAGGGATCTATAGTTCATCTTGAAACTTCTGCTGTGATGCTTCTTGATACAAGAAATATTTTTAAACTATTAAAAGAATTAAAACCAAGAAAACATATGATTGAACAAATGGGAGCATCTTATATGGCAAATGGAATTGTTACATTAGCTGGAAGCAGGCTTTATACCAGTATGGCAGATACTGATGAAATAATAGATGAAGCATTGAAAAGATTTGATTCGATTTTCCAGAATGTTGATAATTAAAAATAATGATCGAAAACAAAGATTTAGAGGTAAATTATGGAAATAATATTATCGGTAGATCTTGGTACTTCAGGGATGAAAGTAGGGCTTGTTAAGATTTCAGGGGAAATTATTGCATGGGAACAAGAACCTGTTGATTTATATCTTTTTGAAGATGGTGGAGCAGAACAATCTCCTAAGCAGTGGTGGTCTGCTTTTATAAAAATAACAAAAAGATTACTTGAAAAAAATCCTTCTTTTAAAAAAGATATTGTTGCAATATGTTGCTCGACTCAAGGTGAGGGGACTATTCCTGTAGATAAAAATGGGGAAATTCTTCACAATTGTATTTTATGGATGGATATGAGAGGTGCAAAATCATTGAAAAAACAATTTAAGGGATTAATAAACTATGAAGGTGTCAGTATTTCTCAGGTAATTCGATGGATAAGATTAACAGCAGGCATGCCTTCATTAACAGGAAAGGACCCTGCAGGTCATATGCTTTATATTAAAGATTATATGCCAGATATTTACAAAAAAACTTATAAATTTTTAAATGTCCTTGATTATCTTAACTTAAAACTTACTGGAAAATTTGTTGCTACTTATGATTCAATATTAACATCATGGGTTACAGATAATAGAAATCCAGAGAAAATAGAATATTCGACAGCACTTTTAAAAAGATCTGGCATAGATAATGATAAATTCCCTGAAATTGTTTCACCAACAGATATTGTGGGGAATATAAAACCAGAAATCGCTTCAGAATTTGGATTGAATGAAAATGTCAAAGTTGTGGCTGGTTCAATAGATACAACAGCTGCTGCTATAGGTTCTGGAGCAGTAGAAGATTATCAGTTACATTTATATCTTGGAACTTCTTCCTGGCTTGCGGCTCATCTACCTTTTAAAAAAACTGATCTTGTGCATTCAATTGCTTCTCTTCCCTGTGCAATACCGTCAAGATATCTTCTTATTGGACTTCAGGCAACTGCTGGAGGGAATCTTGTATTTTTAAAAGATAATATTTTATATCATAAAGATGAACTTTTATTGGAAGCTCAAAAACCAGATATTTATAAAGTTTTAGACCAAATAGCTCAGAGAGTTCCAGCTGGTGCAAATGGTATAATATATACTCCATGGATATGGGGAGAACGTGCTCCTGTTGACAATCGTTTTATAAGGGCTGGTCTATATAATATTTCATTGAAAAATACGAGAGAAGACATAATAAGAGCATTTTTTGAAGGAGTCGCCTTAAACACAAGATGGCTTTTAAGTCCTGTTGAAAAATTTATGAAAAAGAAAGCAAAAAGAATTAATTTAATTGGAGGAGGTGCTCAATCTGATACATGGTGTCAAATTTTTGCTGATGTTCTTGGAACAGAAATATATCAGGTTGAAAACCCTATTCTTGCAAATATGAGAGGAGCAGCATGGATTGCTTCTGTTGGGATAGGCAAACTTTCATTTTCAGATATTCCAAAACTTATTAAATATAAAAAGATATATGAACCTCAACCAGAAATAAAAAAAGTATATGACGGTTTATTTGCAAACTTTAATGAAATTTATAAAAGGATGAATGGATATTATACAAAAGTAAATAAATAGAGTGAAAAGGATAAAAAATTTAAAAAAAAGGGGGAAATATGGAAGGGAAAGATTATAAACTTTATGGATATCGATGGGTTGTGCTGGCTTCTTTTATGCTTGTAAATTTGGCAATACAGGTTTTATGGATAAGCTATGCCCCAATATCAAGCCTTGCTGCTAGTTTTTATGGGGTGAACGACCTTAAAATTGGTCTTTTAGCAATGCTTTATATGATTGCTTTTTTACCATTATCCCTCCCTGTTTCTTGGGCAATAGATACAATAGGTTTCAAGAAATCTGTAAGTATTGGTGTAATATTGATGGGGATATTTGGGCTTGTTAGAGGACTCGCTGGGAAAAATTTTACTCTTGTATTTATAAGCACAATATTTTTAGCCATTTCTCAGCCATTTTTATTAAATTCATGGACAAAGATTGCTGCATTATGGTTTTCAACAGAAGAATCTGCAACTGCTGTTGGGCTTGTCACACTTTCAAATTTACTTGGAACTGCAGCAGGTATGGCTCTTACACCGATTTTAATAGAAAAATTAACAATTCCTTATGTTCAATTTATCTATGGAAGTTTTGCTTTCATTTCTGCATTATTTTTCATTATCTTTGCAAGAGAAAAGCCGCCAACACCACCATGCAAAGAAGGACAGGATGTAAGAGCTCTTATGCTTGATGGGTTAAAACATGCTTTTAAGGTAAAACCATTTTTAATCTATCTTTTTATTTCTTTTATAGGGATGGGTATTTTCAATGGTGTGCTTACTTGGATTGAAAATATTATAAGGCCAAGGGGTTTTACCCCTATCCACGCTGGGACTTTAGGGGCATTGATACTTGTAGGAGGAATTTTAGGGGCACTTATTATACCAGTTTTTTCTGATAGAAAGAAAAAAAGAGTATTTTTTATTTTTCTTGGTTTTTTACTATGCTTACCTGGATTGATTGGTTTAGCATTTGTGAAAAATATCTATCTGCTCTATATAAGTGGATTTTTTATGGGATTTTTCCTTGTAAGTGCGAGTCCAATAGGTATGCAATATGCAGCAGAAATTACAAGACCTACTCCAGAAGGGACATCAAATGGAATAATCCAATTTTTTGGACAGGCTTCAGTTGTTTTTGTTTATCTTATGGATGCATTAAAAACCAAAAATGGTAGTTTTACTCCAGCCATTTTACTTGCTATATTTTTAATGCTTATATCATTGATATTTATTATGTTTTTAAAAGATCCAGATAAAATGATAAAACAAATTTAAATCTTCTTGTTCTTTATTTTTGTTAGTTTCGTAATAAAAAAGAAGAACTAAAAGATTAAAAAGAGAAACAACAAATTTATCTTTTTATTTTTCCAACGCTTTTTTTACATTCTGAACAAGATTTTCAGCTGTTAGACCAAATCTATTTTTGAGATAATCCACTGTTCCAACTTCACCAAATAGATCCTGAACGCCAAGTCTTATTACCTTTTTAGGGTAGTTTTCGCTTAAAACTTCACAAACAGCAGAACCAAGCCCATTAATTACCTGGTGATTTTCAAAAGTCAAAACAACTTTACATTTTTGAGCTAAAGATACTATTAGTTCTTTATCTATAGGTTTTACACTGATTATATCTACAACTGTGACTTTGATTCCCTCGTTTGATAGGATTTGAGCAGCCTTTAATGCTTCATTTACACAAACAACGCCTAAAGAAAAGATGACTGCATCATCACCATTGGTCAATATTTTACCTTTACCAAATTCAAACTCCTCTGACTCATCATAAATAGTGTTTGTGGTTTTTCTATGAAGTCTCATATATGTGCAGCCCTTATGGTATGCACTTTTAATTAAAAGTTTTTTAAGTGAAACTGGATCGGATGGCTCAAAGACTATCAAATCTGGTATAACTCTTGTTAAAGCAATATCTTCAAATGGCATATGAGTACCACCATTAAAAGCAGCTGTAACTCCAGGATCAGCACCGACAAGTTTAACATTCAATCTTGCGTAATTGGCGGAGATAAAGAATTGATCATGAGCTCTTCTTGTTGCAAAGCATGCAAATGTCGCAGCAAAAGGAATTTTGCCAACAGCTGAAAGACCACTTGCAATGCCAACCATATTTGCCTCAGCAACTCCAACATCAAAAAATCTATCTGGGAATTTTTTTGCAAAAGAAGCTGTACCTGTAGATTTCATTAAATCCGCTTCAAGAACAACTATATTTGGGTCTTTTTCAGCAAGTTCTATCAAGGTTTCTGTATATATCTGTCGCATTTCTTTTTCAGCCATATATTATCTCCTATTATCTTTTATTTTCCCTTATTATCTACTATTTATCTCTTATTATCTTTTATTATTTGCTATTATCTCTCATTATCTACTATTATTTTTTATTGTTTGCTATTATCTCTCATTATCTAGTATTATTTTTATTGTCTGCTGTTATCTCTTATTACTTGTTAAAGTCTGCAAATATCCACTATCATATTATTTTCTAAAATAAATTCCTTTTTATTATTTTCTGGTCATTTTTATAAATCTTTTTCTTTTTCTAATTTTTCAATTGCTTCAAGAGCAACATTTTTATCAAATGACATGTTATGGCTTTCTACTTTGCCTTCTGCAAGATAAAACCCTTTACCTTTAATAGTATCGCAGATTATCATGGAAGGTCTGCATTTTTCATTTAATGCTCTATTTATAGCAAAATCAAGCTGCTGTATATCATGACCATTTATTCTTTGAACAAACCAGCCAAAAGATAGCCATTTTGAAGTAATATCTTCAATATTCATTATCTCATGTAAATATCCATCGATTTGCATTTTGTTATAGTCAGTAAATGCTATCAAATTTGAGAGTTTAAACTGAGAGGCAGCCATTGCGGCTTCCCAGATCTGCCCTTCATTACTTTCACCATCTCCAATTATGCAATAAACATGATTATTCAACTTATCCAGTCTACATCCTAAAGCCATCCCAACAGCAGCAGAAAATCCCTGACCAAGAGAACCTGCCGTCATATCTACTCCAGGGGTCTTTGTCCTATCACAATGACTTGGAAGTTTTGTTCCACCCTGATTTAATGTGTTTAACCATTCTATCGGGAAAAAGCCCTTTGATGCCAAAGTAGCATAAAGGGCTGGTCCTGCATGACCTTTTGAAAGAACAAATCTATCTCTGTCAGCTTTATCTGGATTTTTAGGATCAATATTTAAGTATTTATAATAGAGAATTGTTAGTATTTCAACTATTGAAAGAGAACCACCGATATGCCCAACACCAAGATTTCCAATCATAGAAATTATAAGTTTTCTAATCTCATTGGCTTGATTTTTTAACTGTAAAAGAGTTTGCGTTTCCATTTTCACCTCTTTAACAAATTTCTTAAAAAATTTTCTATTTTTTTGTAATATTTTTTATTTTTTTTACTATTAATACATAAAAAGCGAAAAATGCAATTTTAAGAAATTTGATAAGTTACAAAATTCTGTTACCTTTTGATTGAGAAAATTATTTTATGATAGGTAAATTATTTTAAAAATATTTATTGAGGTATTTTTTTAGTTATATTTCTATTATTTATGTCAGGTATATTTAATTATATTTTTGAAGGAACTATTTATAAGGCTTAATTGTTTTAATTATCGATAGTTTTATTTGTTAATAATATATTTCAATGAAGATAAAGGAACAAATATGGGCGTGATTAGAAAAAGTAAAGATAATGATAAGCAAATTTCAAATCTTAAAGAAAAAATTGAAAGTTTTTTAATTTTGGAAGAAGAAAAAAAGCCTTTTTCAGAGAAAGAACTTTTAAGATATATTAAAAAATTATTAAACTTTTTAGAGTTGGGCTTGATAAGAGTTGTTGATAAAAAAGAAACCCAGTATATCATTAATGAATGGGTTAAAAAAGCTATTTTATTGTTTTTTAAGTATGGTAAAATTAAAAAGTGGAAAGAAAACAGTATTGTCTATCTCGATAAGTTTGAGTATAGAGGAAGTGATGGTAATTTTCGTTTTTTGCCAGGTTCCGTTTTAAGGAAAGGCGCATTTGTTGGTAAGGGTACTGTGGTTATGCCACCTTCATTCATTAATGTAGGAGCATACATCGATGAGAAAAGTATGGTTGATTCACTGGCGTTGATTGGAAGTTGTGCTCAAATTGGCAAAAATTGTCATATTTCTGCTGGCACTATCATAGGTGGTGTTCTCGAACCTGTTGTGGCAAGGCCAGTGATAATCGAAGACAATGTTTTTGTAGGTGGCAACTGCGGTATCTATGAAGGTGTTATTGTAAGAAAAGGGGCTATAATAGGTACTGGTACTATTATTAATGGTTCCACTCCGATAGTTGATATAATTAGCAATAAAGTTTACAATAAGGAAGTACCAGAAAATGCTATTGTAATTCCTGGGGGAAGACAGAAAAAGGGTGAAAAAGATAGCTATTTTATTCAGGTTCCATTAATAATAAAATATAGAGATCAACTAAAAGACCCATCAAAAGTAGATTTAAATGATATTTTGCATGATTTTTAGGATTTTGATAGCTTTGCTTAAATAAAGAAAAAGTTATATTGAGTGTAAAAATGATTAAAAAATATTTCAGAAAAGATCTTGCAAAGAAAAGTGAAAATAAGATCTTTGTTGAAAGAAAAAAGATAACATTAGCATTAAATGAATCATATATTTCTGGTATATCACTTTTAAGTGATTTTGAAAAAGAAAAAATATTAAATGCAAGGATAGAAAAATATCCCACATCTGATTTTGTGTTTTCATTTTTAACTTCCTTAAAAGATTATTGCAAGGTAAATTCAGAGCAGCAGATTCTTATTGCAAATGGTATTGATGAACTATTATATATGCTTTTCATTGCTATAAATGAAAAAAATGCAAAAATCGTCGTTAATGTTCCAACATATCCAGACTATAAAAACTATGGTGAATCTGTAGGCCTTTCATTTATAGAATTACCTCTAATTGAAAATGTAAAGTTAGATAATGAATATAGCATTGATGTTAAAAGATTAGTAAAGATAGGGAAAAGAAAAGATGTCAAAGCCATAATATTTACAAATCCGAATAATCCAACAGGAACACTTTTCCCTTTATCAGATATGATTTATGTTACACAAAAACTTAAAGATAAACTGATAATAATAGATGAGGCATATATTGAATTTTGTCTTGAAAAAACAATGATTCCACTTTTAAATGAGTTTGAAAACCTCATAGTTTTACGAACTTTTTCAAAAGGGTTTTTATCTCCTGGTTTAAGATTAGGATATCTTGTATCTAATAGCTATGTAACTTCACAGCTTAAAAAAGTTTTTCCAGTTTTCCCTGTATCACAATTTAGTATAGAGATTGGTAAGTTATTGTTAGAAAAGAAAGATGAAATTTCAA
The DNA here is from genome assembly GCA_964581895.1 of uncultured Brachyspira sp. Lineage (GTDB taxonomy): Bacteria > Spirochaetota > JAAYUW01 > JAAYUW01 > JAAYUW01 > Exilispira. Next base: position 7,283 of record CAZOPR010000012.1, on the reverse strand, counting down.
AGGTAAGAGAAAAGATAATTGAAAATAGACAATATATCTATGAGAAATTAAAAGAATACAAAGAAAAAGGCTATATTTCAAAAGTGTATAAATCTAATACAAATTTTTTATTATTTAGCTTTGATAGCGAAGAGAGGATGAAGAATTGTTATGATTTTCTTTTAAAAAATGAAGTATCTATTCGAAATGTGTCATCAAAATACTTAAAAAACTCTTTAAGAGTAACAACTACAAATGGTGAAGAAACAGGATTGTTTTTAAGTATTATAAGTAAGTTTTTTGAAGAAAAAAAATAATAAGTGATAGAACCCAAATAGATATTATTGTAATAATTAAATTATTTTAATAATCAAATAAAACAAATAATTTTGAGAAGGAGATAAATGCAAAATATTTCTTTAATAGGGTTTGATGTCCATAAAATAGTCAAAAGGATTGGTAAAAAAATAAAAGGACTTTATATTGGCGGCGTTTTGGTAGATGAAAAGCATAGATTTTTGGCTAACTCTGATGGAGATATTTTGATTCATGCAATAATAGATGCAATATCTTCTTATGCTATTGGAAAGGATATTGGACAACTTTTTCCAGATTCAGATAAAATGTATAAAAATTACTCTTCTGAAAAATTGTTAGAAAAAACTTTAAGTTTGATTGGTCAAAAATACAAAATAATTAATATAGATATAGTTTTAATTATTGATAAGGTAAAAATTGCTCCTATTAAGGATAAAATTATAGAGAATTTGCAAAAATCATTTCCAGATGCCAAAATAAATATAAAAGGTAAAAGAACAGAAGGTGGTTTCAAGAAAAATTATGGATATTGCTGGGTAATTTGTAATCTCGAATGTATATAAAATACACATAAAATTAAATTGAGAATTAAATTTTCCTTAAAATAAAAATTAGAATAAAGAATTATAAACATTTTTTTCTTCAGTTTAACTAATCTTTATTATCTTAAATCAGACCTAAGTCAGATTTATTCTACTTAAATTTATATCTATTAGCAATATATGGCATAAAAATTGCAATAATTAAAGCAGTTTGTTTCCCAACAATTTTTTATGAATTTGGGAGGTTAAGATGATAAAAGAAGAAACAGCTGTAAAGTTAGATGAATTAGATTATGAAAATGGTCATTCATATACTAATTATATGATTGATTATAATAACTATTTTGATAATTACCTTGATTTTGAAGATAAAGAAAATGAAAAAGAAATTCAATATGTTGAAAATAATGTTTCATCAAATGATGATAAAGATTATCTTCTAAGAGCATATCTACAGGATATCAAAAAAATACCGCTTTTAACTCGCGAAGAGGAAATTGAACTTGCTAAAAAGGCTAAAAATGGTGATGAAAAAGCAAAAGAAAAGATAGTTTCTGCTAATTTAAGATTTGTAGTTTCAGTTGCAAAACAGTATCAAAATCAAGGGATGTCTTTGATGGATCTTATAGCAGAAGGCAATATAGGTTTACTGAATGCAGTTGAAAGGTTTGACCCTGATACTGGCAATCATTTTATTTCTTATGCCGTTTGGTGGATTAGACAATCAATAATGAAAGCATTATCTGAAAAAACAAGAACAATAAGACTACCTTTAAATCAGGTAAGTACTCTTTTCGCGGTTGAAAAGGCTGGGGATTCTCTTATGAATGATGGTGAAAATATTTCAATAAAGAAGATTGCAGAAAAGCTTAATATCAGCGATGATAAAGTAACTACAATTATAAATGCTTCTTCGGAAATTGAGAGTCTTGATATGCCTGTTTCAGACAATGCTGTTTTTGGAGATATCATTCCAGATAACTCTGAAACCCCGTTAGATATGGCATTAAAAATGGATATAAAGGATATTGTAAATACTGCTCTTTCTTCTCTTTCTGATAAAGAAAAGAAAATAATTAAACTAAGATTTGGTTTATATGATGGAAAAGAGATGTCTCTTTTAGAAATCGGAAAAAGATTTAATCTTACTAAAGAAAGAATTAGACAGATAGAAAAAAGAGCATTGCAAAAAATTATGAATTGCAAGAAACTTTCAGAATTTCATCAAGAAGATGTTGCTTAAAAATTATTTGACTTAGATATAATTTTTCAAATGGGGAATCTGTAAAATCAGGATTCCCTTTTTTGTTTTGTAATTGTGTAGAAATTACCCAGGCTTGATATATCTTTTCAGATAACAGATTAAAATCATTATTGATCCTAAAGGCTATATTAAGTCTTTCTGCATTTTCAAAAATATTAAGCATATTGTATAAATATGGACCTACAATAACAAAACATTCTTTTAATAAAGGTTCATATATGTTATGTCCTCCACCTAGCTTGGCAAATGTTGCACCAACAATTGCGACTTTCGAATATTTATAAAGATAATCAAGGACTCCAAATTGATCTACTATTATTATAAAAGGCTCTTCTTTATTTATTTTAATATTATTTGAATCTTCAAATTCTATAGTATTGATCTTGTTTATAAGTTCAGAAAGTGCTTTATCCAAATTTGGCTTTTGCTTTTTTGGGCTTGATTCTAAATCTTCAAATAAAATTTTGATTTCATCTTTTATCTTTGAGTAAAATATAGATTTAATCCCTTTTTTATATGCATTTTCTTGAATTTCCTTACTTCGGCTCGGATGTCTTGGCACAAGAAAAATCAAAAAATCCAGCTCTTTATCAAAAGTTAAAAATTTTTCTTTAAGAAATTTAATAGAATCAAAGAAAATATCTTCTTCTTCTTTATGCGTAGAAGCAAAAAGAATCGAAATTTTGAGATTACTTATTTTTTCATCCACTTTTTTTAATGTTTTTATATCCACATTATCTATTTTGACTTTATTAAAAGGAAAATTTTTAGGATATTTTCCTTTATTTTCAGTTAAAAAGATTAGACTGGAAAATTTTAATAAATTTATATAAAAAATTGAAGATAACTTAGATTTAAATAAGGAAGGTCGAACTTGCAAGGTTATTATTGGAATACTTAAAAGAAAAGTTGTAATAAAATAAGAAGGCCAGAATTCATGTTCTAAAAATATAATATAATCTGGCTTAAATATAAAAAAAATAAGAGTTAAATAAAAAATATTTGGCAAAGGAAGATAAAAAATCTTAGAATTATATAAATTTAGTTTTTTATCTCTTCCTGTTATGGAAGTTGTAAATATTAAAAGGTTCACCTTAGTTGATTCGAATAATGTCTCAATTGTAGAAATCTCACCTGCAGAAGTTGCAACGCAAATAAAAAATGGTAAATCTTTCTTATAAATGAAATTTTTATAATTTAATATATTTTTGAATATTAAAAAAAGGTTGAACCTTTCATTGAAATATCTTTGTTTATCAGATCTTTTAATATTAAAAAAGGTATCTATTATTATGAAAATCGGAATAATAAAGATTGATAAAAGAAAAAGGAAAAAAAGAAAAAAATAACGAAAAATTTTTAATTTTTGTCTTTTCATTTCTTTAAATAAAGATATATATTAATTGGTTTATTTCAAGCAAAAATATTAATTTCCTAATGAGAAGATGGATGATGACGAAAAATAAAAAAATAACTTTAAAAACAAGTAACAAAAAATGGCAAAAGATATAAATAAAATCTTAAAAACCATCGAACACTTCGGAGAGGGAACCTTTGACGAGTTAGAGCAGATTGTCGAAGGTGAAAAATCTCTTATTTCTGCAGTAGATAAAGAAATCCTTTCGGATATAACAGAAGGAGAATCTTCTTTAGATTTAGATCTAGATTCTATATTAGGGGAGGACCTTAAAGCAATTGGAGTGCAAATTCCAGAAGAAGAATCCAAATTAGAGGAAATTCCTGAGGAAGAATCAAAATTAGAACAGATCCCAGAAGAATTAAATCTAGAAGAAACTGTAGAAAAACCTTCCCTTGAAGAGCCTGTTTTTGAAGAAACTAAAGAAGAAATTAAAGAAGAAAAAAAAGAAACAAAAAAAGAAGAGAAAAAAGAAGAAGTTGAAGAAGAAATTGGTGGTCTTGAAGGGATAGAATTTGAAGGTTTAGAAGGTTTACAAGGTTTAGAAGAGCCATTGGCTTTCGAAAAACAACCAGTAGAAGAAAAAATAGTAGAAGAAAAAGCAACTAAAGAAAAAACTAAGGCAAAAACGAAAATACCTGAAAAAGAAGAAGAACCTTCTGAGCTTCCATCAGCAGAGGAATTTGATTTTTCTGGTTTTGGTGAAGGTCCTGAAGCTTTTAGTGAAGAATTCGAACAACCTGCTGCTGCTGAATTTGGCGAACTTCCTTTAGAAGAAACAACAAAAACAGAAGAAGCAGAAAAAGAATTTGAAGCTACAGAATTTGAAGAAACACCCATAGAAGAAAAAGAAAAACCAGAAGAAGAAAATGTCGAAATTCCTGAAGAATTTATAGATCTTTCACTTGCTGCAAGTGGAATGCCTATTGAAACAGGAATGGAACATGAAAAACCACATGCTGACTATTCAAACATAGAAATCTCAGATGAAGATATACATATAATAATAAACACATTAAAAAATTATCCACCTTGGCTATCAAATGAAATAAAAAATCTAATATTAAATGATGCTCTTTCCCCAAACGAACTTGAAGGTCTTATTGATTTGCTTTCCAACAATGTACATTGGAAAGCAGTCATGGAATACTTAAAAAACACTTTGAATATTGATTTGTCCTACCATTTAACACCAGAAGAAAAGGTATATATACCTACATTAACAGAAAAGTTGCTTCCATATATAAAATGGATTAGTGCCATAACAATTCTTTCAATTGTACTATTTGTAATAATCTTCCAATTTTTTATAATACCAAACCAAGCCCAAAATTATTATAAAATCGCAATAAATGTTCTTGAAAAAGAAAACAATGTTGAAGTTGCAATGCAAAATTTTAATAGAGCAGCTTCAATGAGAAAGTTTGAAAAATACTATCTAATCTTTGGAAGGCTACTCTTAGAGCGTAATTACTTAGATCAAGCGGAGCAAATAGCATTAAGAGGGAAAAATGTTTGGCCTTATAGTCTTTCCTTTTACGAATTGCTTTCAGATATTTATTTAGCAAGAGGAGGAGATAAAAATAAATCAAGAGCATTTAATGTTCTTGAAGATCTATTGGCAGATAAAAAATTTGTAAACATTCCAGATACATATATAGCAATTGCAAAAAGATACGAGATGTTTGAAGAATATCAAGAAGCGATAAACATATATTCAGAAGGATTAAGACATTTTCAACCAGATTTTAACTATTATGTCAGAATGTTAAATGATTTTGTCATACTAAAAAATTACAATGCCGCTTCAGATTTATATTCAAAGATAGATAAAAGATTTAAAAAAATGGTTGATCCAGTTGTCTTTACAAAATATAGTGAATTTCTGTTAGATGTTAATCAACCATTTGAAGCAAAAGATGTATTTGATAAAATAATAAAGTATAATCCTAACTTTGCACCGGTATATCTTCCTTATGCACATTATTTTGAAAAGATGAACCAGCCTGATGTCGCTTTACAGGGTTTATTAAGGGCAGAAAAGATTATAAATCTTGGCTTATATAAAGAAACAGATGAAAAGGTATTTGATAAAATCTTAAATGAGATTGGCGAACTTTATTATGATAAAAATGATGATACTATGGCTTATACTTACTTTGAAAAGGCTATTTCGGAAAATCCATCCTTTGCTAAGGCTTATTACAATATTGGACGACTAAACTATTTCTTTTATAATAGATACCAGCAAGCACTAAGTAACTTCAATATGGCTCAAAGTTTAGGTTTTTCAAATGATTACCAGAAATATATGGTTGGATGGATTCAATATCATCTTAAAAATTATGAAGAAGCCTTATTTTCCTTTTTACAACTTGAAATTGAACATCTTTCTAACATAGATTTGAAACTTGCAATTGGAAATTCTCATATCAATTTTGGCAAACCAGAGTTAGCGATAGGTTACCTTGCAAATTATGTATCCTACTGGGAAAATATGGAAAGGCAGCTTAGAAATAGAGAAATAAAAAACCCAAAAAGACAGGAAGCATTAATAAAACTTGCAGTTGGATACAATAACTTAGGTGTTGCTTATGCCCTTTTAGCAAAAGAGAAAAAGAATCCTTATTACGAATCTGAAGCCTTACGATTATTTATAAAATCTCAGGAGATTTATAACTATATTTACCCAGGTAGAGTATCCAACGCTGAAAGCTATATTAATGCGATGTATATTCTTCATCCACAGGTAAAAAGATCTCTTCTTTTGATGGATAATGAAAACTATTTCCCAAAGATGATCTTTTAAGTCTGTCAATTTTTAGATTTTTTTATTTTTATATTTTATTTTTCATTTTTCCCTTTTTATTTTTTATTTTTTTGCCTTTTTATTTTTTCTTTTGCTTTATTTATATATTTCCTTTTTATTTCCTTTTATATTCTCTTTTTGTTTCTTCATTTCCCCCCAAAATTAATATGCCCAGACCGCCCCACCACCCACCCTGAAATATGTTAGTTATAAATTGCTATTTTAAAAAATTGTATAATTATAAAGTTATATCTACATATTGAGCAATTTTTATGCCAGTAAGAACTATTCAATTATTTCAAAAAATTTTCCAGATTCATTAAGATTGCTAAAAAATAAGAATAAAAGTAAGAATAAAACGATAGATCAAGATTAATAATCCTATCAGATAAGAAGAAGAAATAATAAAAAAAATAATAATAAAATTAATCAAAAATTTTGAAAGATAATAAGCTTATTTAGTTATAGCGGATATTTCAAAAATTTATACTTAAATGAAGTTTTAATCAATTTATATTTAGCATTTCATTCTTGCTCAATTTTATTATAAGATAAAAATAATTTCAATAAATAATAATTATTATTTTCATTTTTAACACTCCTATTTCAGCAAAAAAAGTATTTAAATTAAAAAATATGATTAAAACAAAAAAATTTGATTAGAGTAAAATAAAAAAAAGGAAAAATATTTATCAAACATTAAAAAAGAAAAAATCAAAAAAAATAAAAAAAGAAATAAAAATAAAAAAAATATATTGATAAAATAGTTGAAAATGAAAATAAAAATGAAAATAAGAATGTTTTTTAAATTTAAAAAATAAGAAAAATTTTAAAATTTTTTCAAATAACACTTGACAAAATAATAATATAATATATAAATATAAATATGAATAAGCGAAATCTCTTATCTCTTATCTCTTATCTCTTATCGCCATAATTCTCGAATCTTAGCTA
>CAZOPR010000011.1:0-53446 GCA_964581895.1 uncultured Brachyspira sp. | reverse complement strand
AGCAATATAACTATAATATAATGTTGAGATTTTTACTTGGATTAAAAGATTTTGATCAGTATTATGACATATCAAGGACATATTACAATTTCAAAAAAAGATTATTAGAGTACAAAGAAAAAACTGGTGAAGATTTGCTAAAAAAGTTTTGATGAATTGAACAAAAAAATAAGTATGAAATATAATATAAGCAATAAAGAAGAGCGACTTGATTCTACATTTTTCTTGTCAAACATTAAAAGTATGAGCAGACTTGAACTTTGCATAGAAACATTTAAGAAATTTTATAAAAAATTAAAAATAGAAAGATATGAAAAAGAAATTGAAAAGTATATAGGTAGCGATTCTGAAAATTATTGTTATAAATTAAAAAAAGAAGAGTTTAATAAGGAACTTGAAGATATACAAGTTATAATTACATAGATTATAAAAAGTATTTAAATAATAGCGAAGTTAATAAATTAGCAGAATTTAAGACATTAGAAAATTTACTTTATCAGCAATTTAATATTGTTGAAGATACCAAAATAGTTGAACCAAAAGATAGCAAAGATATTAAATAGTTTATCCAAAGTCCACATGATCGCAAAAAGACTTATCGTAAGAAAGGTAAAATTGAAAGTAAAGGATATTGCACAACATTAATAGAAACAGCGGATACAGAAAACATATTTAATATAGTTACAGATGTAGATGTATCACAAAACATAGAATCGGATGGGAAAATATTGGAATCAAAAATAGAAGAACTAAAAGGGAATGATGTTAAAACAATATATGCTGATGGGGGTTATGATGAACAGCAGGTTGCAAAAGTTGCAAAAGAGAATGATATAAATCTAATATTAACAGGTTTTAAGGGACAGGAAAGAGGAAATAACAAAATAAAGTTATCTGATTTTGAAATAAAGGAAGATAGTATTATTAAATGCCCATATGGTTATGAACCAGTTGGAACCAAAGAATATCCCAATAGCATAAAAGTTATTTTTGCAAAATTTGCTTGTGAACATTGTGAAAAGAAGGATATTTGTCTTATTAAAAAAGGAAAAAGCAATTATTACATGAAAGTAAAAAAGTCATATTTAAGGAAAATTAATATCTTAAAATCATTAAATGATAATATTAAAAATAAGGCATGGAAAAATGAAGCTTTCAGTGAAAGCAGTATGAAACAAATAAAAACATGTTGTTACAAGGATAAAATAAGATTTAGGGGAAAAGAAAATATAAGAATTATTATTATCTTGCAAGCATATGCAATGAACTTTGGAAGAATATTAACTTATTTTGAAAAAGCTTATGAAAGATCTGCTTTCATTGTAAAAGAAAATTATAAAAATTTTGAAAATAATTGTTATTTAGGGGATAATGTTTCAATTTGCAAAAAAATCATTCTTTTTTTGAAAAAGTTAATTAGTTTTTATAATAATTTTTTAAAATCTCTTTTTTTAATTACTATGAATAAAAAAAATATAATATTTGAAATTTGAAATTTAAAATATTTCTTTTTTCAGGAGTCTCATGATTTAATCTTTTGCGTTTCTGTTAATACTTAATCGTGTTAATATGCAATCTTGTTAATATTTGAATTTATAAATATCTAAAATTTCTTTTTCAATTTTTTAATAAATAAATAGTTTGAAAAACAAATCTATGAAAAATGAATTTTTGAAAAATTTCGTAATGTCAAGATAATTGTGTGAAAGCTTTGAAAGTTTTCATTTATTAAAAGCCTACTCAATAAATAAAGAGTATCTTAGCTTTCTGTTTTGATATTTTAAATTCTTGTCACTAACATAGAACTTAGTACAAGGTTTTTTATTACATTTTGCTACTTTTATAGCACTTAATCCAGCACAAAACAATGCTTTTATTACATCATCAAGCATAAAAATAACTTTCTTTCTTTCACAAATTTAAAGGTAGCTTAAAATTACCATCCCAAAAATATTATTCCCCTTTGTTCAACATAATTTCTTCTAACATTTGGTTTAAAAAGTTTTTGAAAATTGTTCTAATATTAGTTTGTATATATTTTTTCCTTCTTTGAAGGATTTTCTTATAATAATTATTTTTAAACCAAAAACTTTAACTATTCAAGGCTTTGACAAAATTAATAGACTAATTTTTTTTATAAACAACTACAACCTTTTTTTTTGGATTATAAATGATTTTGATAAAATTTGAGCTTAATTTAACTTAATAGTTTTGATTATTTTTGAGAAATTGTTGCATTATTATAATAAAAAGAAAGGATTTTATCGAAGGTAAAAGAAGACTCTGCCATCGCTTTTGCTCCAAACTGAGAAAGACCTATACCATGACCATAGCCAACGCCATTGAAGATATAATTTTGACTTGTAGCATCATAGGTAAAACTAAAATTTGTGGATTTTATGACTGTTGTTCCAACAACCTTTCTAAATGCATCACCTGTTAATTCTACTACTTTTCCATTTGAAAAGCTTATTTTTATTTTAGATATTCTTTTATCTTCACCAATACTTAATATTTCAATATTTGAGCAGTATCCATCTACATCAAACCCAGCTCTACTAAAAAGAGTTTTCAAGAAAAATCTACCTATTTGGGCATTCCATTTATATGAGTCTTTGCTATAAATATCTTCTTTTACCTTGTATACATTTGAAAGATAAGGTAGATTTTTCCCCCATACAAGAGCGGGAGTTGTTAGAATACCTCCAGAATGTGAATGAAAATAGGTTGGAAATACCTGTCCATCATATTTTAATACAAGATTGTCTGTTTGCGCGACAATTGGGAGAAAATACTCAATATTATTAAAACTAAAAACTTGAAAATTTACGGAATTTTCTATATCATACGGCTTTTTAGCGCTGCCAGTATTGGAACCATTTGAAGAAGAAACAGAATTATTTGAAGATGAGCTATTTAAAGGTGAGCTATTTGAAGGAGAGCCACTTGAAGGAGAACTACTTGAAGATGAACTGCTTGATAATAAATTTTGACTGCCATTAGAAGAAAAGCTATTTATATTATTTTGGTTTCCCAAAAACCCTGATGCGTAAAGGTAGGTTCTCGAAGCAACTGCTTGAGCCTTTAAGGCTTCTTCTGGAAAAGATTTGCCCATTTCTGCTGAAAGAACACCTGCAAGATAAAAAATCAAAGGGATATTTGCAACAAGATAAAAATTTGTATCATCTTTTTTTTCGACTTTCAGAACTTTTGAAATTGGTTTATCGTTTAAGAAGATAAAAGAAAAAGAAATAAATGTAGAACCAATATCTTTATATGTTATCTCATAGATATTTTGCTTTTCGGCGTTTGCTTCTGTAACTGGATTATTATCCTTGTAGATTGTCGTGTCTGACTTTATCACAAAACTTGCCCCAGATGTAACAAGAAGGTTTATTCTTATTTTAGAATCCATAAGATTTGCGAACTGTCCAAGTTCTTTTCTTTCTGGGAAATTTAAATCTTCTTTAATAGGTGGGTTAGGTGAGCTTATAGAGCGAGAAAACTGGTACATAGTTGTGCAAGAAAAAGTCGAAAGTTCAAAAATTATTAAAAGAAGGATTAAGCAAAAAAAAAACTTAATTTTTTTCATATCTTTTATCTGATTTTATCTTTTTTGGTATTTTTATTTTTTTATTTTCTTATTTTTTTTATTTTTTTTATATTTTCATTATTTATCTTTTCATCCCTATAGCTGTTTGCAAAAGGGAATCGGCAGTTGTTATGCTTTTTGAGTTAAATTCATAGGCTCGTTGAGCAACAATAAGGTTAACCATAGCTTCGACAGTGTTAACATTTGACATTTCGACATAACCTTGATGAACAGAACCAAAACCAGCAGAACCAGGTGTTCCAGGGATAGATGGACCGCTTGCATGTGTTTCTTTGAAAAGATTTTCACCGACAGCTTCCAGACCTGCATTATTTGTAAACCGAAATAGCTGTATCTGTCCAACTGGGATAGGGGTATCGTTTCCTGCAACCTTTGCAAAGATTCTACCATCTGGGGTAATATTTATCTCTTCATACTGAAAACCTTCTGGTAGGATTACCTCAGGGATAAGTCTATAGCCCTGTGAAGTTACCAGCTGCCCATTGGAATCAACCTTAAATGAGCCATCCCTTGTATATGCAAAAGAGCCATCGTAAAGCTGAACTCTGAAAAATCCTTCTCCCATAATAGCAACATCTGTTGGGATACCAGTGTTTTGAAGGGCACCTTGAGCAAAAATTTTCTGAGTTGCCGCAACCTTAGCACCATATCCTATCTGAATAGGAACTGGTGTTATCGTTTCATCCATTATTGGAGTTGATGCCATCTGTATTTTTTGATATATTAAATCTTCAAATTCAGCCCTGCTTTTTTTGTAACCTGTTGTATTTACATTGGCAAGGTTATTTGATATGATATCTATATTTGTCTGTTGAGCACTCATTCCAACCGCACCAATCCATAATGAATTTATCATTTTTTACCCCCATAATTGAAAATTAAATAAATTTTTATTACTTTCTTATTTTATTAACTTTAAATTCTTCCTACCTGATTTATTGCTCTATTTGTCGCATCATCTTCTGCCTGTAAAGTTTTTGAGTTGGCTTCATATGCCCTTTGTGCTTCGATAAGTCTTACCATTTCAAGAACTGGATTTACATTTGAGCCTTCAATAAAGCCGACATGGATTCTTGTCTGGTTCTTTTCTCTTATTTGAGGATAACCAGAGTATTTTGTTCCCTTATAAAAAGAATCTCCAACCTTTTCAAGATACTTTAAGTCTGAAAAACTATAAAAGGGGAGTCGATCTTTAATCTCCCAGTTTGTATTGTTATAATCTTTAACCCAGACCTGTCCAAACTGATCAAGTTTGAAGTCTTTGCCTGCAACATTAATGGGTCCATTTTCTCCTAAAACTGAATATCCCTGTTTTGTGACTATTGTTCCATCTGGTGCTAAATTAAGCTCTCCATTTCTTGTATAAAAGATTCCATAAGGAGTCTGAACCGAAAAAAACGCACCTTCTGTTTCTATCGCAAAATCAAGATTATGTTCTGTTTGAATAAATGCCCCAGTCTTAAAATCTGTGAATTTCTGGTTGACTTCGGCACCAGTTCCTATTTTACCAACAATTGGAGCTATATCTATTGCACCACTATCAAATATGAAGAATTTTTCATTTGTTCTTTGAAGTAGCATCTGTGGAAATTCCTTCATTATTGCCTGATCTTGCTTATATGAAGTTGTGCTTACATTTGCAAGGTTATTTGAAATAATATCTATCCTTTCATTTTGAACAATCATTCCAGATGCTGCCGTGTAAATGCCTCTAACCATAAATTCTCCAGTTAAAACGATTTAGATTCAATATTTTTCTTTATTTTCAAAGTTATCTTAAAAATAGTTTCGGAAGATTGATAAATTATTGAGAAAAAGATAAAAAAGGACTGAAATTTAAAATTTATAAAATAGAAAGTGGAATTTTATTTTATCCAATTTCTACTTGTTTTATCCAAATTTTCCAGATTTTATCCAAAATTTCCAGATTTTATTCAAAATTTTCAGATTTTATTCAAAATTTTCAGATTTTATTCAAAATTTTCAGATTTTATTCAAAATTTTCAGATTTTATCCAATTTTTATTGATTTTATTAAATTTTTACTAAAAAACTATATAAGGATTAATTTATTATACTCAAATCTTTGTTGCTTTTTCCATATCTAACAGATTGGATTTGAGCCGCGATAGATAAAGCTATCTCTCTTGCACTTACTCCGCCAATATCAAGTCCGATAGGGCTATAAAAGTTTGAAGATAAGATTTTATCATAAATTTCAGTTGATTCGGTTTTTAAGCTTTCTAAAAAGCCTTTAACCTTATTTTTAGAGCCAACCATTCCAATATACTTAAACTTTTTATCTAGATTTAAAATATATTTTGCTATAGAAAAATCATAAATATGCCCATGAGTCGTTATTACAATGTAAGAATCATTTTTTAAAAATTCTGAAAGAGGACTATTTTCAACAAAAAATAAAGTTTCATTCTCTTTATTTTCTGGTCTAAGAATAAATGTTTTAACATCATTATTTGTAGCAAAATGGCTTAAAATATCTTCTCGCACATCAAAAAGCTGAATCTTATAACCCAAATCTTTTAATATATCTACAAGATTTTCTCCAATATGCCCTCCCCCAAAAATCGAAAGAGTCAAAAGATCATGAAATTCAAAAAAGATAGTGACCTTCCCACCACAGGCAGCATATAAAGTTGTTTGCTGATTATTAGTGTTTTTTTCTTCTATAACTTCTTTTTCAGTTGAAATAGGAATATCATTTTTTAAGTTAAATGTGTGAAGGCTGGTTTTTTCATTTTGTAAAATCATCCTCTTTGCAATATCTATACAGGTTTGCTCCAAAATTCCACCGCCAACAGAGCCTTCAACCCTTCCTTTTTCATTTACAATCATCTTAAATCCAGCCTTACATGGCGTACCGCTTGTTGAACTTATCACTTCAACAAAGACACATGGAGCATTTTCATTAAATATATCTTCGATAGTGCTTAAAATATTTTGCATATCTTGTTTCCATGTTTATTTTTTATATAAGATAAAATTTTTTCAGAAGTTTTAAGTTTTATTGTTAAGTTTTATTTTAACAGCAAAATTAACCTTTTTCAATTTCTTTATTAAAATCTTCTATAAGTTTATCTATAGCTGGAGTAAGACTTCTCAGGTTTTCCCAGAAAGTTTTGTCATACCAGAGTCTATCTAACTGCTCAACACTTTTTCCTTGCTGTTCAACCCAGGTAAAATATTTTAAGTTATGAATCTTTTTCCTATCCTTATATCCAAGTTCGATAAAGTTATCTGTTTTTTGGTTTATCAAGGTTGTGTAATAGTCGATTGCCGCCTTTTCACTATTATAGCTGCCTTGTTGCTCTCTTAATTCAATAATCCTACTCTTATAAAGTTCCATCGAATCTGTTAAGATAGTTACTACAATGTCGTCAGAAGTTAGTTCAAAGTATTTAGTCGTTTTTATTGCAGAAAGCAGGTTTGAACAACCAGAAATACCAAGCAAATCAAGATTATCTACAAGATTACCATCTATTTTTTGTTTCTTTAAGAATTTTCTTCCTTCTTCTTCATTGAAAAGTCTTATAAGGTTAAGCGGTTCAATATCATCGATAGCAACCGCAGCATCTGTGTTTTTAACATTATGTATCCATGGGATATGTTTATCGCCAATCCCTTCGATTCTATGTGCGCCAAAACCATTTTCAAGTATTGTAGGGCATTGAAGTGCTTCTGAAGCAACTATTTTCATGGCTGGGAAACGCTCTTTTAGTTTATCGCCAGCAGCTATTGTTCCAGCAGAACCAGTAGCACTTACAAAAGCCGCAAGGTTTTTGCCTGATTTTATATGTTTTTCTAAAACTTCAAGTATAGCATTTGCGGTTATTTCATAATGCCATAGATAATTTCCAAACTGGTCAAACTGGTTAAAGATTACCACATCATCTCTAGTTTTAACAAGTTCATTACATTTATCGAAGATTTCTTTGACATTGCTTTCGCACCCATAGGTCGCAATAACTTCTGTTGCGACATTTTTTAACCATTCAAATCTTTCTTTGCTCATCTGCTGCGGAAGTATTGCTATTGAGTCGCAACCCAAAAGTTTTGAGTTAAAAGCACCACCTCGACAGTAATTTCCAGTAGATGGCCATACTGCTTTCTGAGTTGTGCTATCAAAATTTCCAGTTACAAGGGCGGGAGCGAGACAGCCAAATGTTGCGCCAACTTTATGTGCTCCAGTTGGAAACCATTTGCCAACAAGTGCTATAATTTTTGCATCAACCCCTGTAAGTTCCTTAGGGAATTCAATAAAATTGACAGAGCCAAAAAGTCCACCTTTCTCTTTAGGTTCATTTTTCCAGGTGATTCTATATAGATTCCTTGGATTTATATCCCAAAGTCCTATATTTTTAAGTTCATCTTTAATCTTTTGAGGTATCTTTTCATGGTTTTTCATCTGCTCAAATGTTGGAATCAATATCCCTTTTTCCTTGCATCTTTCAATATTTCTTTTTCTAATCTTTTCATTAACTTTAAGTTCAATCATTTTATCTCCTCCAATTTTTTTGTTGCTATTTTAATTTTAAATACTATTTATTTGTTACTCTTTTAATTTTATTTTTTGCTCATTTATTTATTATTTATTTACTTTTTCAAATGCTTCATTATATAATTTATAACCAATAATAAGTGCGGTGTTTTCTCTATAATCTTTTGTTGAGCGCTGATCATCAATCGAACTGAAATAAGGTTTATACAATTTTTTAAACAAATCAAAATTTATTTTTTTTCTAGATAAAATTTTTTCATTTTCTATGACTCTAACAAATTTTGGTGCAGTAGCTCCAAATGCAATCTGAATATTTTTTTGTTTTGTAGCCAAAATTGCAACTGAAGTCTTAGAAAGAGTCATTGCATTTCTAAGTCCAACCTTTTCAAACTTAAAATATTCAATATCGTAAAGATAATTTTCAGGTATTTTTATTTTTGTTAAAACTTCACCCTCTTTTAAGTCTACCTTTTTTCTTCCTATAATAAAGTTATTAAGGCTAATCTCTCTTTTACCATCTTTGCTTTCTATAAAACAAGAGGCATCTAAAATTGCAAGAGGTGGGATACAATCTGCTGCAGGTGATGCGTTACAAATATTCCCCCCAATTGTTCCAAAATTTCTCACAGCAGGTCCACCTATTGTTATTATTGCATCCTTTAGTATTTGAGGGATAAGTTTATTTGAAAGAAGATCTGAATAAGAACAACAAGCCCCAATCTCGATATATCCATCGTTAATCTCTATCGCATTAAGTTGTGCAATATCTTTTATATGGATTATTGGCAAGGATAGATCTGCTGCTTGGGCTTTTCCTCTTCTTTTTTCAACCATCAAATCTGTGCCACCAGCATATATTGTACCTTTATTTTGGTCTAATATTTGTAAAAGTTCGCTTAAATCCTCTGGATAAAAAACTTCATTTTCCATAAATCTTTCCCTTAATCTTTATTTAATTTTATTTAAAATAAATTCTCTAATTTTCATGGCAATATCAACGCTTGAATTAGTTTCTATAATAGAAGGTTTAATAAAATTAACAGGGTATCTGGCAGAAATTGCATAATCGGTAAGATTCGCTATATCTATTTGAGAAAAATCTTCATCAACAGTTTTACATAATTCTAAAAGATATTCTAAATTGTGTGTTGGCTTAAAATCAATATTTTGACATAATTCTAAAAGATATTCTAATTTTTGTGTCGGCTTTTCTTCAAAAAACATTTCATGTTTTATAAGAGTAAAATCTTCTTCAGCTTTTAATAACCATTTTTTATAAGGTAATATATCATCAATATTCATAAAACAATACCTTCTTTTTTTGCATATTTTACTACTGAACCTAATTCATCCTTTTTTTCTTCAAATTCAGAATCTGAAATAATTATAATATCTATATCTATAAACATTTTAGCCAGTTGAGTTCTTATTTCTTTTGTAAGATTTTTTTTCATTTCTTCACTGCAGAAATCACTAAGCAAAATCATTATATCATAATCACTATTATAATTAAAGTCTCCTCTATCTCTTGAACCAAAAAGAATAATTTTACTTAAATTTATATTTTTATTTTTAATAACCTCATTAATTTTATCATTTATTATCTTTAGATTTTTATCATCCTTTATCTTTTTATTTTCCATAATTTATACCTTTTCTTATTAAAAAAAATTATAGTATAGTTTGTAGATTCTTATAAATTTTCATTTTTTATTTTTTTAATATTATTGTAAATATCCATCATAGCATCAAGAATCTGATTATACCCTGTGCAGCGGCAGAGATTTCCTTCAATGGATTTTTTAAAATGCTCTTTTAATTCTTCCTCTGAAAAATCTTTATCTTCATCCTGGTTTTCTATAAGTTGCTTGAATGCAAAGTAGGTTGCCATTACCATACCAGGGGTACAAAATCCACATTGACTTGCGAAAAATCTTGCAAATGAATCTTCAATAGTGGTAAATAGTTCAGTCTTTTTTACTCCCTCAAGCGTTGTTATTTTCTTTTTATTAACAGCAGATACACTTACTATGCAACTTGTCGAAAGTTTTCCATCTATCAAAACAGAGCATGCACCGCATTCACCTTCACCGCATCCTTCTTTTATGGAATAGATTTTCAAGTCATCTCGTAAAAGATCTAAAAGCCTTTTTGAAGGTTCTGTTTCTATTTTATGTAAAATCCCATCTACTTCTATTTCAAGTATCATCTTAACCTCCATATTTTAGTAAAATCTTTTTATAAAACTTTTCATCTTAACTTTTTAATGATTTTTTTATAACATTTCAGCATTAAATATTTTTTACAATAAAAGAGTATCCGATATCAGTTCAGCAGTCAAAGGGATTCTATAAAAATGCATTGAAGTTGCGGCTTCGAAAGAGTGCAAAATCGAAGCAGGAGCAAGGACAAATGGTAGTTCACCAAGGCATTTTGCTCCAAAGGGACCCTTTTCATAGGGGTTATCAAAAAATTTTACATCAATTTCTGGCATATCAAGGCTTGTAGGGATTGCATAATCTGTGAAAGTCCTTTGCATTATCCTGCCATCTTTTATCTCACATTTTTCTATAGTTGTCCAACCAATCCCTTGGGCAAAACCACCTATAACCTGACCAATTGCTGCATCTTCATTTAATGCTTTACCAATATCAAAGCAGCCTGTCATTTTACTTATTTTCCCAGAAAAAGTTAAAAAGGAAAAATCAAGTTCTGTAACACAAACTCCCCATGAATATGCGGGGTAGGCATCCCCTTGAGATTTTATTTCATCCCACTTTATATCTTCAGGGCTTTTATAGGTAAGTGTAACATCTGTTTCACCAGTTTTTTTAATCCTTTCACAGGCATCATATATCAAGCCACCAACAATCATTGTGGTTCGACTTGCAACAGTAGGTCCAGAATCTGGAACAAGATGGGTATCTCCAGATATAATTTTAACAGTCTCTCGAGGGATGTCGAAAAAATCAGCAGCAATATCTGTAAAAACTGTAAGCATTCCCTGTCCAATCTCGACTGTTGCAACATAGATTTCAACAACATATTTTCTATTTTTCTCTTCTATTTCATCTTTTGAAGACAAATTTGAGTTTGAGTTGCCTTCATCGGAAGAGTTACTTATATTTTGAGGGAAAAATTTTACTCTAACAGTTGCTTTTATATTTTCCTCACCACGACCTGTGAAGCCACATCCATGAAATACAGTTGCTAAACCGATACCTTTGAAAATCTCTCCATATTTTATTATCTGATTTGCTAAAAAATCTATCCTTTTTGATGATTTTTGTTTTTTGACTTTTTCTATAAATTCTTTGCTTTTTATTGTATATTCTTTATGTTTTTGCTCAAAATCTGTCTTTTTATTTATCCAATCAAGCATCTCGGTAAGTAAAACATCTTGCCTCATCTTACCGCCTGTAGCAGAAAAATCACCTTTTTTTAGGTGGTTCTTTTTTCTTATTTCAATGGGACTTATATTTAATTTATCTGCAAGATGATTTATAGCAACTTCAAGTGCAAAAAAGCTTTGTGGAGCACCAAAACCTCTGAATGCACCAGATATAACATTGTTTGTAGCAACAGCCTTTGCTTCAACTTTTGCAGCATCAACCTTATAAACTCCACATGCTGCAATCTCACTTCTTGCAAGAACTATTGGAGAGATTCCGCAGTAAGCTCCAGCATCAAGAATAATATCGCTTTCAATGCTTTTTAGTTTCCCATCTTTGCTAGCTTGGATTCTAAGTAAAATATCTGAAGGATGCCTTTTTGTGGTTGTTTCAATATCTTCGGTTCTTTCAAGTATCAGTTTTGAAGGCTTTTTTGTAAGATAAGTAACTAAAGCGGTAAAAGATGCAATTATCGAAGGGAACTCTTCTTTTCCACCAAAAGCGCCGCCTGTTGCAGCTTGTTGAATCCTTATTTTTTCTGGTGGTAAATTTAATAACTGGCATATTGCCTTTAATACATAAAAAGGACATTGTATAGAACCTTTTAAGTTAATAATATCATCTTCCATCCATGCTATAAAACCCTGAGGTTCTATATATGCATGTTCTTGAAGACCAGTATGTAGCATTTCTTCTAATATAAATTTATCATTATCCTTTTTTATATTTGTATAAGTATCACAGTCAAGCATTTTAGTAATATCTAAAGGGGTTTTGCATAAAATAGAATTGTCACCAAATGTATACCCAAGTTTTTTAAAGATATTTTGACCTTCTTCCCCATTATTATATATAGGAGGTAGTCTATTTGAAAATGCATCATAAACAGTTTTTATTGGTGGTATTATCTCGTAATCTATTTTGACCTGCTCGCAAAGTTGCTTGCAAACAGCAAGTTCTGGTCCAGCTATTAATAGAATTGGTTCCCCATAAAAATTTACAACTTCATCTGCTAAAAATAACCAATCATCAAGAAGATAATGCCAGATTTTGGAGCCAGGGATATGGGAAGAACTAAAGACAAAGTATCCTCTTGGAATATGAGGAAGTAAAATTGATTTTATCTTTCCTCTCTGGATTTTAGATCTTACAACAGAAATATAAAGAAGATCCTTAAATGTAAAATCATCTGTAAATTTTACCTCTCCTCTTATTTTTTCCCAGACATCTACTCTTAGATTTTGACCTTTAATAGTCTTATCAAGAAGTTCGATTTCACTTTCCTTTTTTTCCATGTCTTGCTCCATTTTTCCCTTTATAGATTTTTTTATAACTATAATTTACTCTTTATAATTTTATTTCCCATAACTTTTAGGTTCTTGTTTTAAGATAGATTCAACTTTTTTAATATCATCTTTTATATCAATATCAAGTAAAACGCCATTTTCTTCTGTTTTTAGTAGCTTATACTTTCCTATTTTCAATGTGTCTCTTAGTATTACTTTATCATCAAACTTAAGAATTTTCGAAGCAAAGGAAGGTTTTAATGCAATGGGATGCCCCTTCTTTCCTCCTGTTTTAATAGGATTTTTTTTTGAGTAGTCTTGTTGGATTTTATTAACATCTATAAAATAAGGTACTGCATAATCTACAAATTTTGAATCCAATTTATCTATTAATTTTAGTACAATTGTGGAAGAAATAAGTGGCATATCTGCTAATGAAATAATAATTGCTCTATTTAATTTTGTAAAATTTTTTTTGTTCCCAAAAATATTGTAAATTGAATATATTCCTTTTTTATATGATGAAAACATCCCATTTTCATAATCTTCATTTTTACAGATAAAAATATCTATAATTTTATCTTTTTTTTCATTAATTTTTCTTTCAATTTTATCTTTTTCAATTTTGTTTCTAAAGATGGTGCTTTCAACCTCAAGTTTTATTGTATTATTAAAAAATGGTTCTTTTTTATTACTTAAAAGTTCAAAAATAGTATTATAATATGGACCTGCAACTATAGTTATGGCGATATTGTGTTTTTGGTAAAGCTCTATAAAAGGTCTTAGACTCCAATATATTAAAGGTATCCCATTTATAGGTTCTACATATTTGCAAATCCCAAATCTTTGTGAAGCCCCAGAAGAAAGTATTATTACCGAAATAAATTTTTTATTTTTTTTATCTTTATCTTTTGCCATATTTTATATGTCATATTTTATATTTTTTTTATTATAATTTCCATTTTTTATTCTTTTTTTCCAATTTTGCTTTAACTTTTTCCCAATTTTTTTTTTTATTCTTTTGTTTATTCTTTTTTCAATTTTTTTAATTTTTTTTTGCCATTCGTTTATTTATTTATTTATTTATGTGGTTCTAATTTTTTTTAGCTATTCTTTTATTTCTTTTTTTCCAATTTTTTTTAATATTTTTTAGCTATTAGTTTATTTATTTGGTTTTAATTTTTTAATGATTTTTTTGTTTAATTATTTTTTATTTTTTTGTAATAATCCATTACAGCACCAAAATCATTTTTTATTGGTTTTGGGCTTTCAATTATTTTTAAGGCACTATTTATATCTTTTAAGCCTAGACCTGTTAAAAGAGCAACAACTTTTTTATCCTTAAAAATATTGCTATTTTCCATTATAGCAGCAATGGTAGAAGCAGAGGAAGGTTCAGCAAAGACTCCACTTGTTTTTGCTAGTAGATGTTGAGCATGAAGTATTTGCTGATCACTTACCTTTATGAAAAATCCATTTGTCTTTTTGACTAAATCTACAGCCAGATATCCAGCTCTTGGACTATTGACACTTATAGAATCAGCGATTGTGCTTGAGTTATATTTATCTTCAAAAATATCAGTATTAAAAGCTTTATATATATAACTACTTCCTTCTGCCTGAACCCCTATAACAACTGGAAGTTTATCGATAAAACCAAGCCTTTGCAAATCTAAAAATCCTTTAGTAAGACCACTAATAATAACTCCATCACCAGTCGGTACAAGGATAATATCGAAAGTATTAAATGGGGCAGTATTTTCATTTTCATTTTTAAGCAAAAGCTCAAATGCAACTGATTTTTTCCCTTCTATCGTGAAAGGGTTAAATCCGGTATTTCTACTTAAAAAATTTGTTTCAAGGGAAAATTTCATAGATAGATCAAATGCATCATCATAACTGCCATCTATCAAAAAAAGTTTTGCACCATATTGTAAAATTTGTGCCAGTTTACCAAGTGGTGCTGATTTTGGAGCAAAAATATAAATATTTTGATTGTTTGCAGCACCAATAGCTGCCATTGATGATGCTGCATTCCCTGTGGATGCAACAACAATGTTTTCTTCACCGAAATTTTTAGCAGAAGCTGAAACAAGAATAGATGCCCTATCCTTAAATGAGCCAGAAAGATTTACCCCTTCCCATTTTAAGTAAAGGTCTGAAACTCCAAGAATTTGCTCGAGTTTTCTTGACTTTATGATAGGAGTATTCCCAACTGGAATTTCTGCTAAATTGCTGAAAGGGAAAAATGGTTTTATCGGAATCGAAACTATATTATCTATTTCTTTTATATCTAATTTGTTTTTTTCTTTTTTATTTAATCTAAAATCGCCTTTTACAAAATTATCTTTGGGATTTTTTATAGAAGAAGTTTTTGATTTTCTTAAAAAAGAAGTCTTAAACTTTTCTATAAATGAAGAGGAAAATTCTACAAGTAATAATCCAGATAAAGGTTTTCCTTTCTCCTGTTTTTTACTACATTCATCGCAAAGATATCTTCCTTTTTCAATAGGGTAAATCTTTCCGCACTGGCTGCACCTGAAATAAAAATCTGAACTTTCATTATTTTCTTTTATTTTCATTTATCCCTCTTTATATTTTTTTTTATATTGGTTTTATATTCTTTTTTGGCTTTTATATTTTTATCTTTCTTTATTAAATTTTTTTCGTTTTTTATATCCTTTTCCTTTTTATATTTTTTTGTTTTTTATGCTTTTTTTACTTTTTCCTCGAGGTATTTCCTTTTTTTCTCAATATAGGAGATCTAATTATTGATATAGGCAGATCAAAAACCAGTGGATCCTCTTCATCAAAGATTATATAAAAATCTGTAACTACTTTTAAGTGTTCTTTTTTGTTTAAAAATATCGAATTTCTATCAAAAGAGCTTTCAAAAAATTTCTCATAGGATTTTAAGTATCTATAAAACTTAACCAAAACTTTTTTTTCATTTTCTTTTTCTAATTTTTGAAATATTTCTGCACTATACTCTGATTTTATGATTTCATTAAAAAACTTTTTTAAAAGATTTTTAATCTTACTATTTTTATTTTTATCCAGGTATCTTAAGTTTATTAATGCTACAATTTTACTAAAATCAATAGTTTCAAAATCTTTTTTTATATCAAATTTCAAATCTTCTTTTAATTCTATTTCCAAATTGGTATCTTTTGAATATTTTTTATCTTTTGCGGTTTTATAATCTTTCAAATATTTTAGCATCTGTTTTTCAAAAACTAAAAAAGAGTTTTCAAAATAATCTTTATAATATTCTTTTTGATTTTTCTCAAAAAAATAAAAATAGGTTGCCTCAAGAAGATAATTAAATAAAATCGATGAAATCTCTAAAATATGAATATCAAGAGGGAAAAAAAGGTTTTTTTGATCGAAAAGCAATGGCTCCTTAAAAGACCATAAGCCTAAATCCGGGAAATTTTTCCTTATAACCCATTTTAAAAAAAGATTGTATCTTTTAGCTGATGTTGAAGATAATGATTGAGGCAAAAAGTTTTTGATAATAATTTTTTCTTTTTTATTTAATGGTAACTCTTTTTTATTAGATATATCTTCAATGATTTCAAATAATCTATTTGAAAAAAAGATCATAGATTCAAGATAGGTTGTTTTTTGGTTTTTTTTAAGAATGTTTATGCAATAATTAAATATCGAAAAATATTTTTGATAAAATGCGTTTAGTGAAATAATCAAAAGAAAAACTATTTTTTTATTTATCCATCTATAATAAGGGATATCTTTTTGGTTTTGAAAAATTAGACCAGAAAGATCTTTTTCAATTATGTCAAATGGAGAAATGAATTTATAAAGATCAATTAAAAACTTCAGTATAGAAACTCTTGAACCAAAGGCAAAAATGGATGAAAGAAAAGAAACAAGCTCTATTGCACGAAAATTATTATCTATATAGTTATTTTTCTTATCTTTTAAGTTTTTTTCTTTTAGATTATTTTCTTTTAACTCTTTTTCTTTTAGGTTTTTTTCTTTTAAGTTTTTATCATTCAAATCTTTTTCATTTATTTCCCGCAAAAATTTAGCAGAATCCTTTTTTGAAGTTGAATCTTTTTCTGAAAATTTTTTTATAATATCAATAAAATCAAGAGCTATCTTTTTTATCTCGAAATTATCAACATAATCGCAGATTGAACCAGAAAAAGCAGTATCATAATGATTTTTATGGTTAATTAATTCTGTATATGTAAGAATAGGAAAAATCAAGGGGTCATTTACGCAATTATTATTTATATGTTTTAATTCCTGTAAAAAACTGTTAATAAAAATCATTATTATTTATCCTTGTAAATATCTGTAACTAATAACATTCAATTTTTTAATCTTTTTCTGCTATTTTTTTCATAAATTTCTTTTGCTAAATCAATTTTCTTTTGCTAAATCAATATAGATAATATATTAATTTTTTCAATTTGGAATTTTGTTATCAAATAAAAATAAATTTAGTTTTATAAATTTTTTTTTAAAAATTAAAAATTTACTTGACATATTTTAATTATCTATTATCAATAAATTAATGAAGTAGGAGGAACTCATTATGAGAAATGCTCTTAAAGTTACAGCTATTGCGCTTTTTCTTATTTTTGCAATTGCTATGATGTTTAGCTTCAATGCAAAAAATGAAAAAGTTTTCTATGCATCTATTCCTGAAAAAATCAAAGGTTTTGATCCAACAGTTATAACAGATCTTTATACAGCAACTGTTGGTGGAAACATCTTTGAAGGTCTTTTCCAGTACAAATATCTCTCTGATATCTATGAACTTGAACCTTGTCTTGCAGATGGTATGCCTACTGTTTCAAAAGACAACTTGACTTACACTTTCAAAGTTAAAAAAGGTATTACATATTATGATCCTGAAAAGAAAGTCTTTAAAAGTGGAAAAGGCAGAAATGTTATGGCTAAAGACTTTGTTTTCACACTTTTAAGACTTGGTGATCCAAACAACACAGAATCCGGTGGTTGGTGGCTTTTTGATGGTTTCATCAAAGGTTTTGAAACATGGAGAGATGAAGCTGAAAAAGCTGGTAAAGCAGATTTTAACAAACTCCCAGAAGGTGTTAAAATTATCGATGATTATACTTTCAGCATCACTTTAACACAGCCATATCCTCAGATTCTCTACTGTTTCGCTATGACTTTTACATGGCCAGTTCCAAAAGAAGTTATGGATTTTTGGGGTGACGAATGGATTAACCATCCAATCGGAACAGGTCCTTATGCATTAAATTACAAAGAAACAATTATTGACAACCAGTTCGTTCTTACAAGAAATCCAAACTATAGAGCTGAATTTTATCCAAAAGAAGGTGGCGAAAAAGCTAAAGCAGCTGGACTTCTTGCTTATGCTGGAAAGAAACTTCCTTTTATAGATAAAATTGTTTACTATGTTATCGAAGAAACAAACCCAGCGTGGTTAAAATTGATGGCTGGTGAACTTGATGTTGGTGGTATTCCAAAAGATCAGTTTGCTAAAGCTATTACTCCTACAAAAGAACTTACACCTGAAATGAAAGAAAAAGGACTTATCCTTGATATTAACCCAACTCTTGATGTAACATATACTTTCTTCAACATGGAAGATCCTATTCTTGGTAAAAATACAAAATTAAGACAGGCTATGTCAATGGCTATTGATAGAGACAAAATGATTCAGATTTTCTACAACAACAGAGCTATCAAAGCACAGACAGTTATCCCTCCAGGGCTTGGTGGATATGATCCAAAATATGTTAACCCATATGGTGTTTATAATGTTGAAAAAGCAAAACAACTTATTGCTGAAGCTGGTTATCCAGAAGGAAAAGGTTTACCTGCTTTCACATACACAACACTTACTTCCACAACATCAAGACAGATGGCTGAATTTGACAAAGATGCTTGGAGCAAACTTGGTATCACATTAAATATTGAAACAACAGACTGGCCAACATTCTTAGGCAAAATAGATAAACATGAAGTTCAGATAGGTGGAATTGCTTGGGGTGCTGACTATCCAGATGCTCAGAACTTCTTACAGCTTCTCTATGGTCCAAATAAAGCTCCTGGCCCAAATGCAGCTAACTATGACAACCCAGATTTCAACGCTTTATATGATCAGTTCAAAGTAATGGGTGAATCAAAACAGAGAAATGAACTTTATTCAAAAGCAGCTAAAATCGCTGCTGAAGATTGCCCATGGGTTCTTGGTGTTCACAGACAATCATATAGCTTGATTTACAAATGGGTTCTTAACTATTTCTTCAGAGATATCGGTTATGGTTA
Organism: uncultured Brachyspira sp.; assembly: GCA_964581895.1. Lineage (GTDB taxonomy): Bacteria > Spirochaetota > JAAYUW01 > JAAYUW01 > JAAYUW01 > Exilispira. The sequence goes on along the minus strand of CAZOPR010000011.1, from coordinate 34,349 downwards.
CTCAAAATATAGAGATATAGATCTTGCTCTTAGAGCTAAACTCAAAGGTAAATAGTAAGATTTAATTTCTCTTAATTAAAAAAAAACGAGTCTATGAATTTCATAGGCTCGTTTTTTTTTAATGAGAATAAAATATTTTTATTTATAAGTGAGAGCTTTTGATTATATCAAGAATTTGATTTGCTAATGCTTGATTTGAAACAAATATGGAATCTGATTTTACATTCCAATCTTTACCTGAAGTTGTGCTAAGATGTGCACCTGCTTCTTTTGCAATCAGTGCAGCAGCTGCCATATCCCAGCTTTCAAGTCCATATTCCCAGAAGGCATCAAAAGTACCATCGGCAACGCAGCATAGATCATAGGAAGCAGATCCAAGTCTACGAACAGCAGAGACCTTTTTCAAAATATATTCAAGTTCAACAATATAATTAGAAACCAGATGACTTTTAGAATGAGGAAAACCAGTTGCAAGAAAAGATTGCGAAATATTATCTGTTTTTGATACCTTTAATTTTAATACTTTATTATCAATTTTTAAGAATGCACCAAAATCAGTAACTGCCCAGTACAATTTATTTATTAAAGGGAAATAAACAACTCCAACTACTGGGATAAGATCTAAACATAAGGCAATCGAAACTCCAAAATAAGGAATTTTATGGATATAATTTTTTGTCCCATCTAAAGGATCTACAACCCAGGATAAATCGTGAATAATCCCACCAGATTCTTCACCAAAAAAATTGATTTTTGGAGTTTTTTTCAAAAAATATTCTTTCAGTAATTTTTCACTTTTTTTATCTATTTCTGTAACAACATCTCGAATCCCTTTTTCCTCTATTTTATAAATCTTCTTATAATTCTTCTGTAAAAACTTGCCGCTTATTAAAGCAGCTTTTTTGGCTATTTTAAGATAATGAAAAAGATCATTTTCTTTTATAATCAAAAGAATACTCCTTTGTAAAATGTTTTTTCAGTTTTAAAAATTTTATGGATTATAAAAAAATAGGTTATCTTCAATTGATTTTATAGTATTTTCATCTGGAGTGACAAGACCCCAATAAAAATAGTTGAAATACTTTTTAATTATATTATTTACAGATTCTTTGTTGATATCAAGATATGTTTTTAAGTAATTCAGGTAAAAGCTTTCAAATCCATTCTCATATTTTACAATTGAGTTATAAAAAAGGTTAAATTTATCTTTACCATAAGATTGATATAGATAATAAACTGTTAAAAAATAGTTTTTAAAACCTTCTAATTCTTCATCATTTATACCATCTTTTTTTAACTCCTGGATTGTCAGCCTTACATTTTTCATTGAGCTATTTATATCTGTAGTATTATATAAAATGTTTCCCCATGTCTGCTTCAAAAAATATGGGAATGCATCTATCTGATAGGCCCCATTATTCTTTATTCGAACATTTATAAAAAGTCTTTTGCTTAGAATATTTAATGCAACAACAAAGGGAGCTACTTCATTTGATTCTAAAAGTGGTCCTGGAAAGTAACCGGCAATAAGGGAATTTTTTGAATCTTTTGAAATAGCATATGCAAAATTCTTTTTATTTAATCTGGAAGGATCGATTTCTGTTATTTTAATCTTATCTATATCTGAATTACTATTTTTTAGGAAGGAAAACTTTTCCCATATTATATTTGCAGCTGCTTGAGGACTAATTTTGCCTCCTCTTATTATAATTGTAAGGTTCTTCGGTTGAATAAGCCTTTTATATAAATTTACAATATTTATTTTTGAAAGTCTTGAATATGTTTGCTGTGAATCTAAAGTATGAGAATAAAATGTATTTTGAAATGCGTTACTTTCAGTAAGTCTATATACAAGAAAGTTTAAGTCATATTCCTTTTTTTTCAAAAAATCTGTATAACTTTTCGCCAGTGATTTATAATCAAGATTATCTGGTATGGATTTATTTAAAATATCTTCTGGAATATCTGTAAGATAAGAACTAAAATATGTCGGGCTACTTGCAATATTTATCCTGTAATAATCCTCAGTCATTTCATAATCTATTGTTGAAAGGTAACCAGAATTATATAACTTTTCAATTTTGTCAGAATCATATTTTTTACCAGGGATGTAATAAAGAATGTCAGCCAAAGCATACTGGGTTCCAGGTGGTAAATCAGTCATAGAAACAGCAAGATTCTTAAAAATATAACTAATCCAGAGGGTATTGTATAACGCTGATGATTCATAGTCAGCCTCATTTTTTGGTTGTTGATATAAATACACAGAAATCCCATTTGGCAGTGTAAAATAATAGATTGAATCAATATCACTGCCTATCTTTTTGATTGAACTATAAAATTTTTCATCAAGTTTTGTAGGTGTTGAGACACAACCAGCAGAGGAAAGAAGCAAAAATGCAAAAATCACTATTGTTATAAAATAAATTAACTTCATTTTTTTCATTTATTTCTCCATGCTTTATTTAATAATCATTTTCTTTTGGTAGTATTTTCAAATTAATACTTTATTTTAATATTTTTTCATACTGTAGGGAATTTGCTTTTTCTTTATTAATGAGGACTCCCAACACCCAGAATTTATTGAATAAATATTTTTGAATGAATTCTTTAATATCTGAATCTTTGATTCCATTGTATTGTTCATAAAGATCTAAGACTTTTGGGAAATAGTTTGCTGTCCAGAATCTACAGACAAATGAACCTACATTTTCTATATTTCTGATTTTATTTAAGTTGATTTGTTGCATTGCAAAAGCCTGTCTTGCCGCAGATATGAAGGAAGGATTATTCCAGTAAGATTCATCATTGATCATTTTATTAAGATTATCCTTAAAAATCTTATAAACATTTCCAACTTGATTTACTGGAACAATAGCAGTAAAAAGTATAGGACCATCATAAAGATTTGTCTGATAATAAAAATCCCAAGAATAAACATATGGAGCCAAGGATTTGCCAAAAGGATGGTTTTGAAGTAGCAAGCTTTGAAAAAGTATATCGGCAGCATATCCAAGTCTTTCCTCATCTTTATCTTTTGAGCCAGGTCCATTTAGCATTATGTAAATTTTTGCATAGTATGGGTTTTGCATATAGTTAAATATTACAACATTATCTGTCAACTGTTTAACTGGATTGATGTTTAATTCTGGTGGATTATTTCCCTGCCAATCGCTAAATGTATCTGACACAATCTTTTTGGCATTTTCAATATCGAAATCTCCAATTATAAAGATTGCAGAATTTTTTGGAGTAAAAAAACTTTCTTTTATTTGTTGGAGTTTTTCAACTGTAGCAGATTTAACAACATCCATATCTCCAATGACATCAAATCTATAAAACTGATCTTGATATAAAGCCTGGGGAATCAATCTTGAAGTAAGGTAATAATCTGGATCAGAATTTCTAAGATTAAACTCTTCGGTAACAACCTGTTTTTCTTTTTCAAGTTCAGCAGGATCAAGCCCAGTAAAGACAATAGAATCATGCATAAGTTTTGTTGCTGGCTCTAATAGATTTTTTGGTAAAATATAATAATAATAGACAAATTCCTTAGAAGTATAACCATTGTAGATTATTCCCAATTTATTTAAGGTGTTATAATAGTCTACTGCTGATTTCATATGTTTGTTTGCCTTAAAAAACATATGTTCAAATAGATGTGTAAGGCCATTTGTATCAGGTGTTTCAGTATAAGCACCTGTTTTGGAAGCGAGCCATATTGATACAAGAGGGGTCTCTGTTTTTGGCATAAGATAAACAGTTAAACCATTATCAAGATTAAAAGTTGTGTATTTCGCTAAATGCGAATAATCCTGAGATAAAAATAGAAAAAGAAAAATAAGAAGTATAGCAGAAAATAAAATAGTTTTTTGTTTTTTTAATATCACTTTTTTCCTCCTACTGTATTAAAAAAAATATCAAAACCCCAATTCATATATCCAGATATTGATGATATTTGAATAAAAATACCATTATTATTTGTTAGATAATAATTTACTTGAAAAAGTGCGGTAAAGGCGATTTTTGGTTTTATTTCGCTATTTATTTCAAAACCTACTCCAAGTCCAATTGCTTCAATAAGTTCAAGCGGAATAGAAGAAAATCCAAGATGAACTGACATAACAGGAGAAAGTGCAAGAGAAAAAGTAGAGCTTTGTATAAAAATGGTTGAAATCAAACCAAAACAATAATTAATTGGAATTTGTCCAAAATAAAATTGTCCAAGATTCATTTCAACCATTCCTGTAAATGAAAAGATCAGGCCTATAGAAGCAGAAAAAATAAGAGGGGAATTTGTTATATAAGATTTAAAAGGGTTTGTCTGTTTTTGATCTTTTGCAAAAATAGTCAGACTTAAGCTAAGAATAAATAAAAAAAGAATAAAAAAATATATAAGTTTTTTTTCCATCCTTAATGGCCCAAATCCTTTTATTAAAAATAGCATTGATTTTTGATTTTTAAATATTTTTTTAATGAGGTTTTTAAAATTGTTTTGCAAAATTGCTCTGACAACTAAATGCAAAAGAAGATTAAATAGCAAATTAAACTTATTATTATCATTGGATAATGGGAGAATAAAATTCAGAGAATTAATAAAACCAAAAAGCTAAATTTATTATTATTATTAATAAATCTAATTAATTAAAATTTAGATAATTGAAATAAAAAAAGTGGCTTAACTAATGGTAGTGTATTATTAATTGTGTCACCCCCCTTGAAGGGTTATAGTTATGGTTTAAAAATAATTAGTATAAGAAAACCCTTCAAAGGAGGAATATAAAGATGAACAAACTAATATTAGAACAATTTTCAAAAATTTTCAAGGAAATGTTAGAAGAAATTATGTTAAAAGAAAGGGAAGAATATTTGCAAGAGAATTCAAAGACAAGAGGGAATGGTTTTTATGTAAGAAATCCCAAAACCATGTTAGGGGAAATGGAATTAGAAATACCAAGGACAAGGGATGGTAATTTTAAGCCATCTATAATTCCTGAAAGGAAGAAAGTTATTTTTATGCTTGATGATGTAATAAGAGCATTGTTTTGTGCTGGATTAAGTGCTAGAAAAACAGGAGATGTAATAAAAAACCTTGTAGGAAGTACTATATCTGCCTCATATGTAAGTGCTAATTTAAAAATACCAGATGAAATCATAGATAAGTTTATAAACAGAAAACTTACTGAAGAATATCCTGTAATTTATATAGACGCAAGTTATATCCCACTAATGAGGGATAGTGTTGCGAAAGAAGCGGTTTATACATTACTTGGGCTTACAAAGGATGGTAGACGAGAAATATTATCTTATTTTTTACCTGGTGGTAATGAAAAATCCGATGTTTGGAAAGAAATATTTGTTAACTTAACAAGTAGAGGACTAAAAGGTGTAAAGATGATTATTAGTGATGATCTATCTGGATTAGAGGGAGTCATAAAAGAAATATTCCCAGAAGTAGAACATCAACTATGCTGGTTTCATTTGAAGAAAAATATAAAAAACAAAGTTAGAAAAGCTCACTTTGATGAAATATTAAAAGAATTAGAATATGTCCTTGAATCTAAAGACCAGCAAGAAGCTAAAGAAAGACTTTTGGCTTTTATAAATAAGTGGAGTAAGATCTATAAATATTTTAATAACTTAAGAGATAAAGTGAATAATTACACTTATTTTTTTAAGTTTCATATAAATATTAGAAGTTATTTTTGCACTACAAATTGGCTTGAAAGGTGTTTCAAAGAATTAAAGGATAATATAAGAATTAGAGGATATTTTCATTCTGAAGATAGTGCTAATAAGTTTTTATACCTATTTTTTAGTGATAAGAATTTAAAATACCAAAACAGAAAGCTAAGATACTCTTTATTAATCGAGGAGGCTTTTATTAAATGAAAATTTTCAAGGGGGGTGACACAATTATCTTGACATTACCTAACTAATTAAGCCACTTTATTAAAATTAAATAAAATTCTCAAAATATTTTACTTTTTACAAAAAAAATATTTTAAATTTTTAATGTTACGCCAACTCCCCAGGTGCTAACCCATCCTATATACGCATATTCAAGAATTAATCCAAGGTTGTTTGAAAGATACCAGGTAGCACCTGAAACAGCAGCGAAACCAATCTCAAAATCATTATAAACTGACCATGAACCAGTTGAAAAAGCAAAACCTATACCTATACCTTCATAAAAATCAAAGTTTCCAACAGTACCAATATGAATTATAAACATTGGGGCTACACCAAAAACTGAATAAGAAGAGTATAAATCAGACCAACCCTCATATAAAGCTCTAACTCCAACCGAAAAATCTATTGGGAGAATATCTGCAATATTCCACTCTCCAAGAACAAGTTCAGCGCCAACATTTGCACATAATCCCCACCACCAACCAACAGAAGCATAAATTGAAAGATCGCCATTTTTTAAGTAAGATTTAAAATATGTAGATGGATCATTTGTTGTTTGAGCCAAAATAGGCGTTGCCAACAAAAAAAGAACAAAGATTGCAAAAAATAACTTTCTCATACTAATCCTCCATACCTTAATTTTATATAACAAAATAAAAAATTTTCAATAATTTTCAATAATTTTTTTTAATTTTTTTAATAATTTTTAGTTAATAAAATTTTTTTTTAAAAAAAATAACTTATTTTTCATTTTGTATTATTGTTGAATTTATTAAAAACTATTGATTAAAAAATTTGACCTTTAATCTTTTTATTGTTAATTTATAAATAAGGTTTTTAAGGATAAGATTGTTGATATTTTGATTGAATAAATTGAATAAATTATTTAAATTAAAGTATTTTAATATATGAATTCTGAATTAGTGTGTTAAAACACAATTTTTATATATATTTATAAGCAAAGTAAAAGGAGATGCTATGAATGTTGTTGAACTTTTGTCTGTTAAAAAGATTTACATGCTTGACCAAACCGAAGTTCATGCACTAAGAGGGGTCGATATATCAATAAAAGAGGGGGAATTTGTCTGTATAGCAGGACCATCAGGTTCAGGAAAGACCACCATATTAAACCTTATTGGCTGTATAGATAAACCAACAGAAGGAACTGTTTTAATAGATAATGAAGATGTTTCAAAATTTAACGATAAGAAGCTTACAAATTATAGATTAAATAAACTTGGATTTATATTTCAATCTTTTAACTTAATACCAGTGCTAAATGTATATGAAAATATTGAGTTTCCACTTCTTTTGCAGAAAAACATATCTAAAGAAGAAAGGAAAGCACGAGTGATGAATCTTATAAAAGAGGTGGGGCTTGAAGATAGGATAAAAAATAAACCTTCTGAGCTTTCAGGAGGTCAAAGGCAGAGAGTCGCTATTGCAAGAGCTTTAGTTACAAAACCAGTAATAGTTCTTGCAGATGAGCCAACCGCAAACCTTGATTCTGAAACTGGTGATAAGATTATCTCTTTGATGAAGCAGATCAATGAAATTGAAAAAACCACATTTATCTTTTCAACTCATGATCCTGATATTATGAAACATGCTCAAAGAGTTGTTAGACTTCATGATGGAAAGGTGATAAACTAACAGATTTTGTTATTTTTTTATTAAAAAAGGGAAAAATATGGAATACTTAAAAATAGCATTCAGATCCACTTTAAGGCATAAAAGCAAGATGATTGCAATCTGTTTTCTTGTCTTTTTTGGAACTATACTGATAATTTTAGGACAATCATTTGTAGATGCCGCAAGTTATTGGTCAAAAAAGGCAATTATAGATAATTTTACCGGTGATTTGATTATCTATTCACAAAAATCAAAAGATAAACCTTCTCCTTTTTCCTTTATCTCACCTTTACAAAATATTGCAAATATAGAAAAGATAGAAGAATTTTTATCAAATGATCCACTTGTAAAAGATTTTGTCCCATTTACACAGAATTTTGCAACTTTAGAGGTAAGTGAGCAGGAAAAATTGAAGGCAAATCCAGAAGAAGAAGAGCAGGATCTTTTTCTTATCTTTAATGCAATAGATCCAGTAAGATATAGAAAAGTTTTTCAAAATATAAATTTGCTTGAAGGATCTTTTTTTGGAATAGATTCTGAAAATCAAAATGACTATAAAAGTGGAATACTTATAGAAAAAGATATAAATGAAAGATTCAAAAAAAGATACAATAGAACATTAAAAGTTGGTGATACTATTACAGTAGTATCCTTCACTCAAAATGGTAGTGTTAACGCTGTTAAAATGCCTGTTGTTGGTATTTTTGAGTATAAAGCTTTCAAAAGAATACTCAGTGGTACATGCTTTATAGATATGAAAACATACTCAAATCTTTATAATTTTGTAGGATTTGAAATAGTAAATCCATCGGCTCAGCTAGAAAAAGCATTGTCAAGTTCTAGTGAAGAAGATATCTTTGCTTCTGAAAATGTTGATTTTACAAAAGAGATAAAATTTGAAAATCTATCCAAGACAAAGTTAAGTGGCTACACTATGATTGCAGTAAAACTAAAAGATCAGGTTCCATTAAATGATGCATTAGAGCATTTTAAAAAATATCAGGATCAATATTCCTATAAAGTTGTACCTTACAATGAAGCTTCTGGTGGACTTGATCAGATATCAAATGCTATGAGGATATTTATATTGATTACAACAACTTTAATATTTATAATTGTCGGAATAATAATAATGAATACCCTTATTATAAATGTTAATGAAAGGTACTATGAGATTGGAACTATGCGGGCTATAGGTGCAAGCAAGGCTTTTATAAGAAATATGTTTATATCAGAATCTTTGATGGTAAATTTAACTGGATTTATAGCTGGAGTTTTGTTCAGTCTTCCATTCTTGTTATACTTTCAAAAGTATGGACTTACAATCCCAAAGATGATTGCTGAAGTGTTACTTGGAGGTGGAAAATTGTACTTTATGGTTTCTTTTTCTTCTATAATAATGGGTTTTGTTCTTATTTTATTAATATCAATCATAGCAACATACTATCCTATTCGACTAGCAACAAGGATTCCACCTGTTAAAGCAATGTCTGAAAAAGTATAAACGATAGTATAATAAAGATAAAATATACTGGAGATAAAAATATGAACACTGTCATACCTCAAATAGCATTTAGAAATATATTTAGAGATAAAAAAAGGACTTTTTCTCTTGGAGTAACATATACAATTGTTACAATTATTTTAATGGTTCTGCTTGCCTTTACAAATGGTGTAGTTATAAATTTTGGGAATAATCTATCTAAATCATTTGTTGGGCATTTAAATGTTTATGGTCAATATAAAGAAAATGGTAAAATTTATGATATTATCCCAGATTATTCTAAGATAGAAGATGCAATAAAACAAACATTTAGTGGGAAAGTAGAAATTTACCCAAGAATTTCTATGTTCAGTAGAATCTACAATAAAGGATATACAAAATCATCATCTATAACAGGAGTTGATCTTACAAGAGAAAGTAAATCTTTGGAGTCTCAGATAAAATTTATAAAAGGGGATTTTAATCAATTTTTAAGTGAAACTAATGCTGTAATAATCCCAGTCGATCTTGCAGAATATTTTGAATTTAATATAAATGATGAGTTTATCGTATCGACAAGGACAATTTATGGGGCATATAATACCGCAACTTTTATAATAAAAGGGATATATAAAAACACAAATCCTTTTGCACAAAATATGATTTACGCACATTTTGAGTATCTACAAAAGATTATGCTTTATCCAGAAAAAGGAGCATCATCTTTACTTATTTTTACAGAATCTATTAAAGGTGCAGATGAAAAAAGAATGCTTTTGATAAAAGAACTTTCAAAAGATCCAACATATATGGTAGAAAAGCCAGTGATCCAAAGACAGGAAGGTGGTTTTAATATCCGTTCTAATCCTAAATCTAAGAAGATATTTGAAGAAAGCCCAATTTATAAATATCATTTTACTGTTTTTACCCTTGAAGAGATTTTATCAGCCTTAAATCAGATGATAAATAGTGTTCGAACATTTGCATATATAGTTACAATTGTAATGCTTTTAATAATAGCAATCTCGCTTTATGTAAATATAAGGATGACAATAAATGACCAGATGAGAGAAATAGGTACAATGAGAACGATAGGCATGTCTGCTAATAAGGTTGTTTCTCTTTATATCTATGAAAATGTCTTTTTAGCAATATTATTTTCAATTGCTGGAATATTGATTTCACTTCTTTTAATCGTTTTGTTCGGAAATTTCATAACTTTCAATGTTCCTATTGATATTAGCTTTTTATTTGAAAAAGGACATCTTGTATTAATACCAAAATTTTTGGATATAATAAGCATACTTGCAGTTCTTACAATTTTTTCAGCAATCTTTTCATTTATTCCATCAAAATATGCCGGAAAAATTAAACCTATTGATGCACTTAATGCGGTTCATTAAATTTTAAAATGCAATGTAAAATCAAATAAAAAAATCTGAGAAAATAGGTGTAACAACGATAAAAATGTTAAAATAAATCTTTGAAAATAAAATTAAAAAAAATATGGAGGAAAATTTATGAATAAAAAGTCTATTATTTTTGTAGTCTATCTTATATTGTTCGCCTTTGTTTTTACTTTATTTGGTTTTCAGGAAAAAAATGATCCTAAGGCTGAAGAAATCATAAAAAAGATGGAAAGTATCACCAATATTGAAAATACTGATGTAACGGCAACCATACTTTTTTTACAGCAAAAATCTGGAGAACCAGATAAGATTTATAAGGCAAAATATTACAGAAGAGATAAAGATAATGCTTTTGTAATAATATTTATAGAGCCAGAAAGTGAAAAAGGCAAAGGTTATCTAAGACTTGAAGATAATCTTTATATGTATATCCCTTCGACAAGGGAGTTTATCCATAAAAATAGAAAGGAAAATGTTGGCTCAACTGATGCTAAAGCAGAAGATTTTGAAAAGAAAAAGACCCTGGATTTATATTATGTCAAAATGCTGCCAAATGCAGTAGTAAATAAAGCTGATTGCTATGTAATAGAACTTAATGCTAAACAGGCAGATGTTTCATATCCAATTCAAAAATGGTATATAAGGGTATCTGATTATTTAACTCTTAAGCAGGAAGCTTTTTCATTATCAGGGACTCTTATGCAAGTTACATACTATGTAAAATACATTCCTATCAAAGGTGGCAAGATGTTTGTTACAAAATTTATGAGTGATAATAAGATTGAAGGAAGTAGAACCTGGGTTACAGTTGATGAGGCAACTTTATCTTTTGATCCTATTCCAGATTATGTTTTCACTAAAGCCTTTTTAGAGCAACAATCAAAACAATAAAAAAACTTTTTTCTTTAAGTTTAGCCAATGAAAATAATGAAAGCTTTTATTTGAGTAATACTTAAGGAGTAAATTATGAAAAAGAAAAATGAAAAATCTGTGAAAATAAAATCCAAATTAATCTTTTTACTTTTATCTATTCTAATTTTTTCCCTTATTTTCTTACCAAATAAGATTTTATTTGCTCAGGATAGTGGGGATGATAGCATATATGATGAAGGAAATTTTGATCAGACAGTTCAGCAAGCTCAAAAAAATGTAAATCAGTTACAGGTTCTATTTGGAGGTACAATACAGTTTTCATCAGTAATGAATTTTCCACTTCAATTTGATGAATATACGAATTTCTGGACACTCGGGGGGATTGGCTTTTTATCTATAATCTATGAGCCATATGCCAAATTTTATGTTTCAGAAAGCTTTTCCCAAACACTTGCTGCATTTTCAGATACTAACATAGATTTAAGTAGCTCAAACCTATCATTATCTAACTTAAATGATTCATTTAATTTGATGGAAATCTTTTTCGATTTATCTATAAATAATATTTTATTTTTAAGGATTGGTAAACAGGTTATCCACTGGGGAGCAGCAAATGTCTGGACGCCGGCAGATTTTATTAATTTAACCAAATACAATCCCTTAGAATCTATAGATAGCAGGGAAGGTAAAAATGGAGTAAGAATTCATCTTCCTATCAAAAAGTTCAATCTTTTTGTTTTTTTTGATTTTTATAATACTGCACCGATGAATCAAAATACCATTACAAACTTTATAGATGCGACATCGGTTGGTATAAGAGCAGATTGGACGATTGGAGATTTTGAATTAGCATTATCAACATATCTTACAAAAGATGAATATGCAAAATTTGGTTTTGATTTTTCAGGTTATATTCTTGGCTTTGGAATCTGGGGAGAAGCCGCTTTTTCAGGCAAAGGTTATACAGAAAAGGTTGTGAATTACACTACTTTTGGTTCTATTTTAATCCCTATTTATTCATATACAGATGATCCAGTTTTTTCGGCAACAATTGGTCTATCAAAGATATTTGGTGATAAAAAGGATTATTCTTTCGAACTGGATTTCTTTTATAATTCAGATGGGTATGAGCTCGAAGAGACAACAGAGTCGGAAAACATATATCAGCTTGCCATTGCAAGTGCATTATCTGGTAAAGGATCTCTGCTTTATATTGGTAAATATTATATCTTTTCAAGATTAACCAAATCGAATTTTATAAATACCTATATGTCTTTATCTATTTCATTTTTAATGAATTTAACTGATTTTACATATAGACTAAGTCTTTCTCATTCATTTAGCTTACCAAATATTCTACCATTTAGTTATTCTTTAACATATGTTGGTGGAGAGGAAGGAAGAGAATTCACTTTTTCAGGTACAGAAAAATTTAGTTTTACAATTTCAACTTCAATCAGTTTTTGATTTGGCTTTCTTTTATTTTTAAATTTTTCCGGTAATTTTTTTGTGTAAAAAATAGAAGTAAAAAAGTTTTGTAAAATAAAATTTTATTATATATTGATTTTAGATATTGATTTTATTTGATTATTTTAATTTAATTATTTTAATTTAATTATTTTAGTTTAATTGATTGAGGTTTGAAATGCAATTTATAAGCACAAGAAGTGATATTAAAAATTTTGATAAAGAAAATCAAAATAATTTTTCATTAAATAATAGCCCTCTTTATGCAGTTGATTCTGCATATGCAATAGTAAAAGGGCTTGCTGATGATGGTGGGCTTTTTGTACCAAAAGATTTTCCTTTTTTTGATGTTGAAAAAATATTAGGTAAAGATTACCAGCAGGTTGCCTTTGAAATACTTAAACTTTTTTTTGACGATTTTGGTGACGAAAATCTTAAAAAATTTATTGAAAATGCATATAACATAAAAAACTTTGAAACTTCACAAATTGCTGAAATAAAATCTTTGAACTCTCTTTTTTTTCTTGAACTTTATCATGGGAAAACCTGTGCCTTTAAGGATTTCGCCTTATCAATTTTTCCATATCTATTAAAAGAAGCCGCAAAAAAACTTGGTATTAAAGAAAAAATAGTCATTTTAACGGCAACTTCTGGAGACACAGGGAAAGCAGTTTTGGAGGCTTTTTCGGATCTTGAAGGAGTTGAAGTAGTTGTATTTTATCCAGAAGATGGAGTTAGCTATCTTCAAAAACTTCAGATGGTAAGCTCAAGTGGAAAAAATTTACATGTCATAGCTATTGAAGGGAACTTTGATGATGCTCAAAAAGTTGTAAAACAGATATTTTTAGATGATGAATTCAACAAAAAAATGAACGCAAAGGGTTTTATCTTTACTTCAGCAAATTCTATAAATATAGGAAGGCTTATTCCACAAATTATTTACTACTTTTACACTTATGCAAAATTAAGAGAGAATCAAAGTATAAAGAATAATGAAAAGATAAATTTTGTTATTCCAACTGGAAATTTTGGAAATATTTTAGCATGTTACTATGCAAAAAAAATGGGATTACCTATTGAAACAATAATCTGTGCATCAAATAGCAATAATATTTTATATGATTTTTTTAACAAGGGTAAAATGGATTTAAATCGTCAATTTTATAAAACAATCTCACCTTCTATGGATATTCTTATTTCAAGCAATTTTGAAAGGTTCCTTTTTGATATTACCATCAAAAATTCACAAATTATAAAAAATTACAAAGATGGAATAGGCAAAAGATATTTTGAACTTGATAAAGAAAATTTTAGTAAGATAAATGGCTTTTATTCTTCATTTGCAAATGATTTTGAAACAATATCAAGCATAAATAAGGTTTATAATAAATACAACTATCTTATTGACCCTCATACGGCTGTTGCATATAAAGTATATGAAGATTATGTTAAATTCTGTAGTGATTCTGGTTGCGAAAGTTTAAAAGATACAAAAACAGTTATTGTTGCCACAGCAAGCCCTTTTAAGTTTCCAAAAGTTTGTCTTGATGCAATTGGTGGTTTTTCTTTTGCAATAAATAGATTTACCGAACTTGAACTTGCATTTTTACTGGCACAAAAAACAGGTTTAAAAATACCAGAGCCAATAGAAAAACTCAAAAATCAACCAATCCTTCATAATATTTACCTTAAAAAAGAAGATGCCAAAGGATTTTTAGAAAATATTTTGAATTAAAGTTTATGGATAATTTTCAAGGCTTTGACACAATTATCTTGACATTACCAATAATTTTGATTAAAAACTATATTTAATAAATGTTTTATAAAAAGAAGAATATAAAACTAATAAAATTAATTTTAAAAGAAAACTTAAAATAAAAATTTAAAAGAAAACTTAAAATAAAAATTTAAAAGAAACTTAAAATAAAATTAAAAGAAATCTTAAAATAAAATTAAAAGAAATCTTAAAATAAACTTATATAAAAACTTAAGATTAACTTTTAAAAAAAACTATAACAAGGGTTGAAAAATGAAGATAGCGGTTCCAGCTACAACTTCAAACTTAGCATCTGGATTCGATGTACTTGGGATGGCTCTTGAAATCTTTCTAAAAGTTGAAATAAAGGATGATTCAGATTCTTTTAAGATTAAGGGCTGTCCAAAAGAATATTGTAACGAAGATAACCTTATAGTTAAAGGGATGAAAAAGATTTTTGAAAGAGATGATAAAAACTATTGGGATAAGATTAAAAACAGGATTTCAATAGAAATAAGTAGTGAAATTCCTATTGCAAGGGGACTTGGAAGTAGTGCTTCTTGCATAGCAGCAGGACTTATTTTTGCAAATGAATATCTTTTTCAAAAGGAAAAAATCAAAAAACTTGATAGCAATCAGCTTGTTGAACTTGGAAATGAAATTGAAGGGCATCCAGATAATATTTCTGCTGCGATTTTAGGTGGTATGACCTGCTCGGCTTTAGATAAGAAAAATAATAAAATTTATTCGCAAAAAATAAATATTAGTAATGAATTTTTACAAAAGTTTGATTTCTATCTTTTAATTCCTGATTTTGAAGTAAAAACAGAGATGGCAAGAAAACTTTTACCAAAAAAAATTGAATTTAATGATGCTGTTTTTAATCTTTCAAGGCTTGGTTTATTTTTTACTTCGCTTATTAATAATGATGAAAACCTGTTTCAAGTTTGCTTTGAAGATAGGCTTCATCAAAAGTATAGAAGTAAACTTATTTATAATTATGATGAAATAATTCAATATGCTAAAAGCTGCGGTGCAATAGCCACATTTATAAGTGGTTCTGGTTCAAGTATTGTTGCAATAACAAAGGCAAATATACTTGAAAGTAAAATGTTCGAAAATAATATGTATGAAGATAATATGTTTGGAAACAAAATGTATGAAGATATTAGATTTGAAAATAATATGGAAGAAAAATTAGAATTTATTAAAGAAAAACACAATAGAATCTGGAAGATTAAAAAGGTAAAAATAAATAATGAAGGTGCAAAAATAATAGAATATTAGGAAAAAATAAAAAAGGCAACGAGCCAAATTTATTAGATTAGGTTTAAATTAGTAAAATATTATGTAAAAAGTAAAAAAAGCAATAAATCTAAATTTTTGATTTTAATATTAAAATAGTACAATATTAGATAAAAAGTTTACCTATAGAATAAGCTATAAAAGATACTGCATAGGCAAGGACTAATTGATAGGCTATTGCAATCCACATCCATTTTTTCCCGGCTTCTTTTCGAATAATTGCAACAGTGGCTATGCAGGGGACATAAAGAAGAGTAAAGATTAAAAAAGCATAAGCTGAAGCAGGGTTGAAAAAAGCCATAAGAG
Source organism: uncultured Brachyspira sp. (assembly GCA_964581895.1). GTDB lineage: Bacteria > Spirochaetota > JAAYUW01 > JAAYUW01 > JAAYUW01 > Exilispira. Next base: position 18,205 of record CAZOPR010000011.1, on the reverse strand, counting down.
AGTTTGGAAAATTCAAAATTCCATTTGCAGCAGTATTTATAGATGGAATCAATGTTGCAAGACTTCCTACAACAAGCTCTTTTCCTATAAATCCAAATATCAAAGATACAAGAATCTGCCAGTAGCCAAAACCAAGAGGCGTAAGTATTGGTGAGAAAATACTAGCTATTTTACCTATTATGCTTTTATCGCTTCCATAAGAGTTTTTATCAGGGAAATAGGATAGTAAAAATAGGATTAAAGATGCAACCATTATATAAAAAATTATTCTTTTTATAAAATCAGCAACTCTTACTGACATTGACCTTATGGCGTTTTTCAAAGATGGAATCCTATATGGTGGAAGGTCTATCAAAAGTGTAACTTCATCATACTTAAAAAAGATCCTTTTAAGTATTCTACCTATCAAAATTGCAAGGACAAGACCTATTAAATAAAGTGAAAATACGACCAGAGAAGGGTTTTTAGGGAAAAATATTGAGACAAAAAGAAGATAGATAGGAAGTCTTGCCGAGCATGAGATAAGAGGTGATATTAGGATTGTGATAATCCTGTCTTTTGGCGTTTCGAGTGTTCTTGCTGCCATAATTGCAGGCACATTGCAGCCAAAACCTAAAATCAAAGGAATAAAAGATTTTCCATGAAGTCCAGCTATATGCATTAGTTTATCTGACATAAAAGATGCTCTTGCCATATATCCAGAATCTTCTAAAATAGCTATCAAAAAAAATAGGATTGCAATGACAGGGATAAATGAGCCAACAGCACTTAAAGGTGGTATTAATCCTTTAATTAATAATTCTTTCAGTAAATCCTGAAAAGAATTTTTTGTCGGTATCTTTTCTATAAATTCTGTAAGTAGGTTAAACCCACCTGTTATAAGGTTAGAAAGAGGTTTGCTGAATGTAAATGTAAGTTGAAATAATAAAAAAAGGGCAATAAAAAATACTATTAAGCCTAAAAATCTTGATGTCAAAATCCTATCTATTGAATCTGAAAGTGAAAACCTTGTTTTTCCAGTCTCTTTTTTCTTTGAAATCTCATTTGTAAGTGCTTTTGCCTTACTATAGCGATAGTCCAGTAAAATATTGACAGGATCCTGTTTATATATTCTTGCAAGAGCGGATGCTCCTTCTTTGGCAAGTGCTGAAATATATAACTTTTGCTCGATAGATAAAGGTAAAACATCATATATAGAGGAGTCCATACATAGCAGAAAAATAGAGCAGTACCATAATTTACTTTTTGGATAATCTGGTAAAAATTCTTTTATTTTTTGATATATCAGATCAACCTGTTGATAAAAATCTTCTGGAAGTATTTCATTATTTAAAAAAGTTTTTTCAGTTAAATCTTTTTCAAAATCATCTATCTTGATAAGTTTATTATCTATTGCTTCAATAAGTTTTTCTACTCCTATGCCTTTTAATGCACTAATCAAAACTGCATCAACAGGGATGAATTGCTTTACCTTTTCAGGATATATGGTTATGCCATAATCTTCAAGTTCATCACACATATTAATAGCAAGAAGAATTGGGACTTTTCTATCTAAAAGTGATAGAGTTAGTATCAAACTTCTTTCAAGCATTGTTCCATCAACAATTGTCAAGATAAGATCAACATCTTCCTCAATAAGAAATTTTTTGGCTATTATTTCATCCAAAGAATCTGAAAAGAAACCCCATAAACCAGGTAAATCAACTATTGTTATATTGAAATTTTCCGTCTCAAAATTCCCTTCTATCCTTTCAACAGTTACTCCAGACCAGTTTCCAGTTTTTTGGTTTGAACCTGTTAAAAGGTTAAAGAGTGTGGTTTTGCCAGAATTAGGATTTCCAATAATCGCAATCTTTTTATTTGTCTTTTGCTTCATGCTTATTCTTTCTTTTATATATTTTTCTTTTATATTTTATCCAAAGATAAACTTTTATAAAATCTTTTCTATCATTATATGATGGGCAGCACCTCTTCCAAGACCAATTCGTAAAGTGTCTTTGGCGATAAGCACCTGTCCTGATTGATTGGAAAGGACCTCTATTTCATCAGAAGGTAGTATCCCCATCTGTTTAAGCCTTAACTCTATCCTATAACCAGAAAAATATTTTATCCTGTATCTACCTTTAGATGCATCGGCTAATGGGATTATTCTGGAAGTATCAATTTCAGGTTGTTTAACCTTGTTATTTAATGTGGAATCAAAATTAAGATGTTTTGCAAGTTTTTCATAGCAATCTTTATTCTTTTCAAAAAATTCTATTGTTTTTTCAAAATCTGAAAGGAAAGGGGATAGATAATGTTCAATTTTACAGACAATCTTTTCTATTTCATTACTTTGTAAATTTATAAATTTATTAAAAAATTCGGTTATTATTTTTCTTCTCTTGCTAATCTCTTCTGCATATGCAACACCTAAAGGTGTTATCTCAATATATTCATAAGGTGAATGGCTTAAAAAGCCTCTTTCAACAAGTTGCGAGATTGCTGAAGTTGCTGAGGCATTTGTTACACCAATTATAGCAGAAATATCTTTTAATCTGACAGTTTTTTTTTCCTGATTAAGTTTATTAACAGCAAGTAGATAGTCTTCAAGGCCAGGGGTAAGATTATATTCATTTTCAGTCATAAAATTCAACCTGAATATTATTATAATTATCTAAAAAAATTATATGAAACTAAATTTATAAGTCAAGGCTAAAATAAAATTTCTTAAAAAAGCAAGATATTTAAAATTTTCTATTGACAGATATTCAAAAAAATATAGGAAGTTTTAATTGATTTATCAATATTTTTGTTTTATGGAGGTAGGACTAAAACAATGTACAAGCCTAGTCTTTCTTATCTTGAAATTGTTGCTCAGGACAAAAATAATAGAATCCTGAAAAAAAGAGAAATACTTGAAAACTTGATGAAAAAGCATCCAACACCTTTTTTGATTTTACAGGAATCAGAGATTAGAAAATCTCTTAATTACTTTAAAAAATATGTTCCAGAGATTTTCATACATTATGCCATAAAATCAAACGCTGATACCTGGATACTCGATATGTTGAAAGACGAAAATGTTTGCTTCGATGTCGCATCAGCAGGCGAGATAAGCCTTCTTTCAAGGCTAAAAATACCTGGAAGCAGAATGATCCTTGCAAATCCTATTAAAAATGAACATTCACTTGATTTTATGTTCAAAAAGAGAGTAGATGGTTATACCTATGACAATGAGGCTGAACTTGAAAAGATCTATAACTTTAAGAAAAAACATAACCATACTTTTACTCCAAAGGCTATTTTAAGAATCAAGACATATTCTCAGGATGTTCAAACCGATTTATCCTTAAAATTTGGTTGCACAGTTGAAGAAGCACCAGCACTTATTAAAAAGGCTTATGATCTTGGTTTAAATCCAGATGGGCTTGCCTTTCATGTAGGGACACAATCTTACCTTGTTGACAACTATAGAAGAAGCCTAAATGATTGTATGTCCATTATTAAAAAGGTTAGAGATGATTATGATATAGAACTTTCTGTTATAGATATAGGTGGAGGTTTTCCTGTAGATACAGAAAAAGCAACAGGGATAGATAACCTTGATGGTTTTTTTAAGTCTTTGCAGGAGGTTATCCGTTCATTTGATTTCCCAGGGATCAAGTTCTATGCAGAACCTGGAAGGGTGATTTCTGCAGCAGCTGGAACTTTGATAAGTATGATTATTGGTAAAAAACAAAGAGATGGAGTCAACTGGCTATTTTTAAATGATGGAGTCTATGGTTGCTACTCTGGAACTATATATGACCATGCTAAGTTTGCATTTTTCCCTGTCGATAAAAAATACTATTCAGATCAATATGTTGGGAAGCTTATCCCATATACAATAGCCGGCCCTACCTGTGATTCCATAGATATTATTGCTGAAAATGTTATGCTTCCAGCAGATATAAGTATTGGAGATAAGATATTTTCAACAGATATTGGCGCATATAGCATTATGTCTGCTACTAAATTCAATGGCTTTCAACCAGCAACAGTTCTTTACCTTAATGCAAGTGACAAACTTGAAAATGTCCATATCGATATTGATTTTGATATTTCAAAGCTTATCAATGATGTTGCTGTATCTATCTCTGAATAATTGTAGATTGATATAGTTCTTTATATTTTTCAATAAAAGCAGTTTCGCTTAAATTTTTGTAAGCGAGCTGCTTTATTTTTTCTTTATCATATTTGCTTTTGTCTTTATAAACCTGAAGTAAAGCATGTGAAAAATCATCTACTTTCCTTTCTTTTACAATGATCCCACAGGATTCATCCATAAAATCTTTTGGAGTTTTGCAATCTGAAGCTACAACAACAACACCTTTTGCTAAAGCCTCAGCAAGAACTATGCCAAATGTCTCAAATTCGCTTCCATAGGCAAAACAATCTGAAATTTCAAGGATATACTCTACCTCTTCCCTTGAAAGCTGACCTAACAGTTTCACCTTATTTTCAAGGTTATATCTTTTTATTTTGCTTTCTATGGCTGCTCTATATGGTCCTTCTCCTCCAATAAGAAGTAGAACCTTATCGATTTCTTTAGTATTATAAAATGCATTGTAAAATGAGTCTATTACAAGATCAAACCCTTTTATTAATTTTAAGTTGGCTATCGAAGAAAAGATAAATTTTGATCTATCTATTTTGAATTTTTTATCAATATAATTATAAGTTTCAAATGATCTTTCAGATAGATTCTTAAAAAAATTGTCCTGAACTAAATTTAGTATGACATGAAATTTTGATTCTATCTGGCTTTGGCTTTCAACAATTTTACGGATAAAACTTTGCTTCAATGCATTACTTACAAAAACTACCTTTGAAGCAACATCAATGGTTTTTTGTAATATTTTTAAGCTGGATTTATTTTCCTTCCCTACTAAAAATCTTGAATGATGCTCTGTTATTATTAATGGGATATCATATTTTTTTGCGATTTTTGCAGATTCGACTCCAGCCCATAAGAATGATTGTGCGTGAATCAAATCTATTTTACCAAATTTTTGGATAATCCTTTTTGTATAATGGTTCAAAAAATTATAGAAAAAAAATGTTCTTTTATAATGCAATTTGGGGAAAGGGCAAAAATGAATATTCTTTTCTTGATTTAATTTTAAAGTTTTTAGCTCTATTTCCGCAGGATAAACTATGAAAATATTATCTACAAATTTTGAAATTGCTTTTGCCTGTTCATAAAAATAAATACCATTTGAAGGTTTTTTCCTGCTGATAAACCAGGATGGTATATAAAGAATATTCATAAAAATTCCAGTTTATATTATATAATATCAAACAATAGCTATTTTGCGAAAAGATCTTAACCAAATTCGCAAAGATGGTATTTTAATTTACTTTGCTTTAACTTACTTATTCTTAATTTATTTACTTAATTTATTTACTTATTCTTAAAAAGGTCGCCAAAGGTAGCTCCTCTTTGCTGCACTTGCTTATAAGGTCTTTGATCTTTATTTTCGATATTTATTTTGCTATTTTTTGAAAAAGAACCAACCTGTGATTTTGCACTCTCTTTTTTCATTGAAAGCGAGACCCTGCCTCTTTCTTTATCTATCTCTATAACTCTTACTTCAACTATCTGCCCAACTTGAACCACATTTAATGGGTCACCAACAAAACTATCTGAAAGTTCAGATATATGAACAAGTCCATCATTTTTGATTCCTATATCTACAAAAGCCCCAAAATCTGTAACATTTCGAACTGTCCCTTTTAATACCATCCCTTCTTTCAAATCTTCTATAGTTAAGACATCGGCTTTCAAAATAGGAGCCTCTATATCTTCTCTTGGGTCTCTTCCTGGCTTTTTGAAATCTTCTAAGATATCATGGATAGTCTCTTTGCTTTTCCCATATTTTTCGGCGATTTCAAGAGCTATCTCTTCTTTGAGTTCTTTCCCAGATTCCATTATTTTCAAAAGTTCTTCTGCAATAGGATACGATTCTGGGTGTATCCAGCTATTATCAAGTTTATTAGGTGATTCTGGGATTCTTAAAAATCCAGCAGCCTGAGTGAAGACTTTTTCACCTACCCCAGGGACTTTTAATAAATCGAATCTACTTTTAAATGGACCATGTTTCAATCTATAATCCACAATATTTTTGGCTACTCTTTCTGAAATACCACTTACATGTTTCAGTAGAGGCACAGATGCAGTATTCAAAAAAACTCCGACCTTATTGACAGCATCTTCAACTATTTCATCAAGAGTCTTCGAAAGTTCCCTTTGATTGACATCATGCTGATACTGTCCAACGCCAAGTGATTTCGGGTCAATTTTAACATATTCTGTAAGAGGATCTAAAACTCGTCTTCCTATGGATATTGCTCCTCTAACTGTAACATCAAGCTCTGGAAATTCCTCTCTTGCAACATCTGATGCCGAATAAACAGAAGCTCCAGTTTCAGGGACAATTAAAAACTTACATTTTAGGTCTTTTTCTTTTATAGCTTTTGCAACAAGTTTTTCGACATCACGGGAAGCTGTCCCATTTCCAATAGCTATAAGCTCTATCTTGTATTTTTTTACAAGTTTTTCGAGTGTTTCTATGGCTTGCTCTTCATCTTCCTGATAGATTTTTGTATCATCAAGATAATTTCCAAATTCATCAAGTGCAGCAACTTTAGAACCAGTCCTTATACCTGGGTCTATTGCAAGAATTCTTCTATTTTTAAGTGGTGGGGTAAGTAAAAGATTAAAAAGATTTTTTGCAAAAACAGTTATAGCCTCTTTTTCAGCTTTTTCTGTAAGGTTTTGCCTAATATCTGATATGATAGATGGAAGTAAAAGTCTTTTATATCCATCTTCACAAGCAAGATTAAGCCATTTATTGTCAAAATATTGATTCTTATTAACAAAAAGATTATAGGTAGATTTGAAAGCAAACTCATCATCAATAGTTACTTTTACAGATAATTTATCCTTTGTCTCCCCTCGATTTATAGCTAAAATTCTATGATTTTTAATAGTTTTTACTGGCTCTTTGTAATCTTTATACATATCAAATTCATCTTTTTCTTGGGGATTTTTCTTCTTTACCTCGAAACTGCCTGTATCTATGATTGTCTGTCTAAGCAGGTTCCTTACCTCAAAAAATTCTGCAAATTCTTCGGCTATTATATCCATAGCGCCAGCAAGAGCCTCTTCAACATTTGCAACACCTTTTTCGCTATTGATAAAATCCTTTGCAGCAACTTCGGGATTCAAATTTTTCTTAATCATCTCAGCCAGTGGTGCAAGACCTTTTTCAATAGCTTTAGCAGCTCTTGTTTTTCTTTTAGGTTTATATGGGAGGTAAAGTTCTTCAACTTCAGATAATTTTTCAGATGAAAGAATCTTCTTTTCAAGTTCTTCGGTAAGTTTTCCCTGTGAAAGTATCGAACTTAAAACCTCAGTCTTTCTCTGGTAAAGATTTCTTTCATAATTTATCTGTTTTTCAATAGCCCTAATCTGAACCTCATCAAGAGAACCAGTCATCTCCTTTCTGTATCTTGCGATAAAAGGAACAGTGTTTTCATCATCTAAAAGTTTCACCGTATTTTCAACCTGATTACGCTTTAAAGAAAGCCTTTGCGAAATCAAATCAACAAAATCAAGATATGGCATCTGATATTGCATTGAAAAAGTTTCTTCTTCAGATTTTTCCTGGCTTTTTTTTGATTTTTTACCAGTCGATTTTATTTCAAAATTAAACTCTTCATTTTTAGATACTTTTTTATCTTCAGTATTTTTCATTTCAATTTTATTATCTTCACTTTTTTTATTTTCAAATTTTTCCTCTTCAGTTTTTTTATCTTTAATCTTTATTTTAATTTTCCCATTTATTCCATCATTTTTAGTCTTCTCATAGCCTGTTTCTTTGTCCACTTTTATTTTAGCAGTTTTTACTTTATCTTCTTTATTTTTATCATCAATCATCTTCGGATTTATCTTTTCGTTATCAATCTCATCTTTATCAATCTTTTTTTTATCAATCTGATCTTTATCAAGTTTTTCATTTTCATCCACCAAATTTACTGGTCTTTTAATCTTAATGACAAATTTCTTTTTTTCACCCATTAAAACTAACTCCTTAACTTCTGCCTTTATTCAAACATTTGAAAAAGGCTTGTCAAGTCGTATTATTCTTTTTACTTTTCTTTTTATGCCCTAGATTTACCCCACCGCCCACTCAGCAAAAAATAATATAAATATAAAATAATATTTGACAAAAAACCAAATTAAATAAAATAAAAATGTGAAAAAATTTATAGCATTACTTTTATCAATATTAATAATACTAATTCTTAGTTCGGGAGAATCTTTTTCTGTGCAGATGATTAAAGATGCAAAGATGAATCCATTTGTTATTAAGACAGAAAAACCTCTTACATTTTTTTGTTTTTCCACTGATCCTTTTAATATTCCAGATTTTAATTTTTCAATAATTGATTTTGATCTTGCCATAAAATTTCTTTTTATGGAAGAAAAAATACCTTTTGATTCATTGCAGAAAGAATATGAAAAACTTCTTTATGATTTTACGCCTTTATTAAAAGCTCAATTTGACCTTTTTAAGTATCATTTTGCCAAAGAGATGAGGGCGATGAAAAAATTTTATGTGGTTGACTTAAATAAACTTGATGATGATCAATATATTAAAAATAGATTCAAAGTTATTTATTATGGGAATGATGGTTTTACAGTAAGCCGTTTTATATATTATCTTTTTTCCAAGTTGGGTGAAGATGAAAAGATAGAAGCGAAAATAGATTCTGACTCAATTTTCTCTTTCCAACCTGTAGAATTTACAAAAGCAGCTTATATTAGTTTTGTCAATTTCCCTATATTTTATTTTTGCAAGATGCTTCTCAGTATAGATAGATTTAAATTTTTTTTTGAAAAATATAGAGAAAAGGTAGAAAGTTTAATTTTTGATTATAATTTTATTGAACTTTATAATATCTATTGCGGATATTTTGATATTCATCCTAAAAAAAATATCTTTTTTTTCTTCGATTTTCTAGATGAAATATATTTTTTAAAAGGACCGGTTAAAGATAAAAAGCATCCAGATTTTGAAGAATATAGAAAAGCAAATATTTTTGCTTATTCATTGCTTAATTCATTTACCTTTTCATTCAAATCACTTTCAAGCAAAGCACTTTATATCCCAATGTTTTTTCATGAGCTTACTCACTTTTTTCAGCAGAAAAGTAAATGGAATTCGGAAGAAAATTATTCCTCACTTGAAGATCCTGAAAAAAGATATTTTACTTATAAGTTACCTAAAATTATAGATGATTTTTCAGGTTGGAACCTTTTTTTAAGCAGTTTCAGCTCAAGTGGTAAATATATCTTTTTAGAATTCGATGCCCAGCTGACTTCCCTTGAGATTACAAAAAAAGTGATGGAAGAAAAGATATATCAAAATTATGACTTGCCCCAGATCTATGACTATTCAGAATTTATAGATCAAATATATATCTTTTTTCTCATACAATATAAGGAATATTGCGAAGAAAAAGGGATAAAACAGCTATTTTATGTTCAAAATTTTGATCCAGATATTGAAGATAAAGATATTTTAAGTTTTTCAAATCCAAATAATGATACTGTAGATTTAATAAGAGACAATTATTACAAATTTTTCTACAATAAGATTTATAAAAATAGAAATCAAATATTAAAAATGATACATAGGGCAGTAAGATATTTCGAGCCTTATCTTTTAGTATATTAAAAATAGTATATTAAAAAAGGTAAATAATGAAGAAAAAAAATAAATTAAAAATTATTCTTATCTTAATAATAATCATTTTTTTAATTTTCTTTTTTTCAATGCAGAAATTAGAAAATAATTATCAGCATATTAACCTTATTACAAATAAAGTTATAAGTTTCGATGGATATTTATTTTCTTTAAGTGATCTTGATCTCACAGCAACTTTGATATTTCAGGACAATAATTTTTTTATAAACTCATTGCAAAGTAATCAGAAAATACTATTAAATAAATATAAACAACTATTTAACATTCAATATGAGGGATTGAAAAGTTATTTAACTTCTTATTTAATTAAAAATAAAGAACTTTATAAATTTACTGAATCTTCTTTAAATCAGTTTTATTACAATAAAACAAGATTAGAAGTCATAATGTATGATTCAGAATTTTTAGGAATTAAAAGATCAAATCTTATTGGTGATAAAAATATATTTCAAATAAATACTATTTTAGATAACTATAAAAATCTTAATTTTGAAGAATCTATTGAAAATTATCTTTATTTTATAACAAAAATGTTTCAGTCGATGGATGATTTAAATAAGTTATACAATTATTACAGGGAATATCTTGGAAAAATTTACCAAAACTTAAATCTTGATTTTCTATTTTCCTTTTACTCTAATTTATTTAATGTTAAACTTAACGAAGATATAAAAATTTCATTTGAGATTCTTCCTGTTATATATAAAAGTATAAAATTAGAAAATAGTATAACTTCTGGTTCGTTTGATATTGCTGAATATGAAAAAGATTTTATTAGTTATAGTTTTTATAATCCTTATATAGCTTTAAGTTTAAATATTATTAATAATAAAAGTTTGGCTACACAATATTTTATTTATGGTATTATTAATCTAATACATTCAAGCATTAGCAAGCATAAAATAAGTGAGATTAAAGATAAACCAAATTTTTTTAATAATAAAGTACCAGATAATCTAAGCGATCTTTCAAGCTGGAATTCTTTTTTATCCTCATTTAAAGATTATAATGAGGATAATATTTTATTTCTTGATTCTATTTTCACTATGCAATATTTGATGGAAAATCTTAAACAAAAGGAACCAGAATTTTATCAAAAACTTCTGGAAAATTCAACAATTTATGAAAATTCAGCAAATGTTATGGAAGAAAACTGGTTAAAAGAGAATAAAAAAAATGATATTTTTCATTTCCTTTTCTATCAATATGTTTCTTACTGCCAGGATGAAAAATCTCCGATTCTATTTTATTCTCAAGGCTTTGATATGGATTCCTTATTTAACGAAACTATAAATGAATGTAACACAAGCAAAAATAATACAAATAATAATGCAAGTAGCAATATAAGTAAAGATAAAGCTAAATTATATAACTTTGCTAAAGTACTTTATAATTTTGCCTATAATAAATTTTACCTCCAAAGAATCCAGATTTTGAAAACAATAAATAGGGCAAATAAATATTTTTATCCTTTTTTATTTGAACAGCAGTATTAATAATTTTAAAAAGGTTTTTAATATGAAAAAACTATTTGTTTTTATTCTTTTATTTATTTCTTTTATTTTATTTTCTTCTCAAGATATTGTTTTAATCAATTTAAGTCCAGATTATTTTATATTAAAACCAGATATCCATTTTGAAGATGGTACCTTTCAATTATTTAGAAATTTAACTATAGAATATCCAGATTTTTCATTTAAATATGCTGAATTTGATCTTGCCTTAAAATTTTTATTTAGTGAAAAAGACTGCCAGATTCCTTCTTTGCAAAAAGAGTATGAAGAGTTATTGTTAGTTTTTAACCCATTATTTAAGCAGCAGTTCGAAGCTTTTAAGTATTTTTTTACTTCATACCTTAATAGTCATAGAAAACAATATAAATTTAATGAGGAAAGATTAAATGATTCTCAATACCTAAAAGATAGATATCTAACAGTTATTTATAATTTTTTTTCCATTAAAATAGGTTATGAAAAATTATTTTACAGTTTAGATAATAAATTTAAAAACAAAATTCAGTTTAAAAATTTAAATTATTATAATGTCAAAAAGAATTTTGACGAACGACCAGATTCATTTCTTTACTATTTTTGCTTGTTAATTAAACAGCTAAAGCCTATAAATGAATTTTTCACAAAATATATTGATGCATTATCAAATTATAAAAAAGACTATTATTTTAATGAAATTTTTGATTTTATTAAATCTACATTTTCTATTAAAATTAGAGAAGATTTAAAAATTATTGTCGAGATACTTCCAAACATCTATCAATTAAAGAAAGGAAATAAATATAATTATTTAACCTATTATGATATTAATAAATATGATATTGATAAATATGATGAAAAAAGGATTTTTGGATTTTTCAGTGAATATTTTTCGACTATATACTTAGGCATGGATAATTTTAAAAGCAAAAAATATTTTTTACTTTTTTTTGTTCATGAATTGACCCATTATTTTCAAAATTATAGTAGTTTTCTTTTAGATGATATGTCTGAAACAATTTATTATACAACTTATTTCCCTTCAAAATTTGAAGATTATTCAGGTTGGCAAAAATTTTTAACAAGTTTTAAGGATAGTAAAAAATATAAATTCTCTGAGTTCGATGCAGCATTTACTGAATATTATATAACAGATCTTTTTTGTAAAAAATATCAACAGTTTAATATAGAAGATGATAAAGAAAATATTTTTACAAAAAATAAAATTTTTATTGATGATATAATGTTTTATCTTATGAATAAGTATATAGATTATTGCAAAACAAATGACATATCTCAGGCTTTTTATTCACAAAATATAGATTTAACTATTGAAAAAAATAAAAATGGATTTTATAATGATAGTCCAAATAATGAAAATGCTAAACAGGTAGTAAAGAACATGTCAGAATTTTTTGAAAAATGGTTATATCCTAATAGGCAAAAAATATTATATGATATTTATAGGGCAAATAAATATTTTGGTTTTGACTTACAAGATTAATTATTTAAGATAAATTATTTTATTGGGAATTATTATACATCGAAATTTATGCCAGTATTTTTCTTTTTCACTTTTTTATTAGACATTTTATCTCACTTTGTTAATATTAATTAAGTAATAAATAAGGAGGAATCTTGTGGAGCAATATGATGCTTTTATAAGCGAGCTTTTAAAGATTCCAGCTATAACTGGTTTTGAAGATAAAGCCGCAAAATTCATAGAGAAATCTATGAAACCTTTATGTGATAAAGTAGAAATAGATGTTATGGGCAATGTTATTGCCTATAAAAAAGGTAATGGTAAGAAAAAAGCAAAAATTCTTTTTGAAACTCATTATGACCAGATAGGCATAATGATAACAAAGATTGAGGAAAACGGAATCTTGCGATTTACAAATGTTGGTGGCATAAACAAAAAAGCGCTACCAGGTAAAAGGGTTAAGATATTTGGAAAAGAAGAGGTTTATGGTATTATCGGAACTAAACCACCTCATCTTATGTCAGAAGACGAGATAAAAAAGATTGACCCAATAAATAAACTATTCATAGATTGTGGATACAATAAAGAAGAGATAGAAAAGATTGTAACTGTTGGAGATGTTGGTATAGTTGATTTTGAGCCACAAAAATTAGTTGGTTCATCCTATATGTCTGCTGGTTTTGATGATAAAGCCGGAGCAATAGTTCTATATATGGCTGCCAGCCTACTTTCAAAGATGCCACCATATCATGATATTTATTTTTGCTTTTCTGTTCAGGAAGAAGTAGGACTTCGTGGTGCTAAAACGGCTGCTTTTGCAATAGATCCAGACTATGCTATAAGCTGTGATGTCACTTTTGGAGATCCAGTAGGGAATCCACTAAAATTATCCATGGGTAAAGGTCCTTCAATCTCTTTTGGCCCTGGTCACACTCCATCTTTTGTTAAAAAAATAAAAAAGATAGCCGAACAAGAGGATATACCATATCAGTTTGAGATTGAACCAAGACCAGCTGGAACAGATGCTGCTGTTATTCAGATTACTCGAAAGGGCGTTAGAACGGCATTACTTGGTATCCCTCTTAGATATATGCATTCCCAGATTGAAATAATAAGCACAAAAGACCTTTATCGAGCTGCAAAATTGTATGCAAATGTCGCAGTTAGTGAAGAACTTTTAGCAAAAGAGCAGGAGAAAAAAGATGATGAATAGACTTGAAATATATTCTAATATAAACGCTGGAAGTGGAAATGAGGAAAAGATTGTTGAGCAGATAAAAAAAGATATCAAAGGCAAGGTCAAAGACATTGAAATAAATCCAATAGGAAACCTTATCGCAAGACTTCCTGGAAAGACCAAGAAAAATGTTTTACTTACCGCTCATATGGATGAAGTTTCTTTGATGGTTAGAGATATTGAAGAAAATGGACTTATTAAATTTTCTGCAATTGGTGGGTTTATCCCAAAAATTTTGCCAGCAACTTCTGTTATTATCGGAAATAAAAAAATTGCTGGTGCGATAGCCATAAAGACATTACATTTTTCTTCACCAGCAGAGTTATCTACCGCAGATGAAATTCGAGACATGTATATAGATATTGGAGCATCTTCAAAAGCTGAGGCAAATGGTGTTCAAATTGGAGATTATATCTATTTTACTACCAAGTTCTTTAAGCAGGGTTCTTACCTTTTCGGTAAAGCTTTTGATGATAGAGCTGGTTGTTGTGCCATTACAGAAGCTATTTTAGGCGGTCCTTATGAGACTTCGATTTATGCAAGTTATAATGTTTCTGAAGAAGTAGGATTGAGAGGCGGATATGTCTGTGCATTTGATGTTGAAGATTTGCTTTTTAACTTGAATCTTGAAGGCACAACATGTTCAGATAGAGAAATTGAACAGACTTATTCCCCTTCAACAGAACTTGGAAAAGGACCAGCCTTTACTATCATGGATAATTCATCTATAGCAAACAGAAAACTTCTTGAATTTGCAATAGAAATAGCAAAGAAAAACAAGATACCATATCAATTTAAAAGAACTGTAACTGGTGGAACTGATAGCGGTGCAATAGCCTTAACTCAAAGTGGAGTCGCTTCTATAACTTTATCTGTTCCTGTAAGATATATCCATGCGCCATGGTCTATCATCCATGAGAAAGATTTTGAAAACTATATAAAACTTGCAATTGCTATTGTTAAAGAAGCTCATAATTTTAAGTCTTAAATTTTTGTTATATGAAGAATTAGTAGATTTCATAAAATTAATAAAAGAAAAGAAATAGGAGAAAAATATGTTGAAAAAATATGGTTTTGTTTTTACAGAGTTTGGAACTTCTGGAAGGGAAGATAAAATAAGAGATGCTATAGCCAAATATGCAAAAGGAAAAGTAGATAAAATCGATGTTGATGTTAATGGAAGTCTAATCTGCTTTAAAAAAGGAAATGGTAAGAACAAGAAAAAACTTATGTTTGCTGCACATATGGATGCTATTGGTTTTATTGTAACTCATATAGATAAGAATGGTTTTTTAAGATTTTCTGCTGTTGGTTATCAACCATCATATAGAATTGTATCGAAACAGGTTGTTTTTGAAAATGGGATTCGTGGAGTTATCGGGATAGAAAAAGATGAAGATTTTAAGTCGATTGCAGAAAAAAAACTTTTTATAGATATTGGAGCAAATAGCAAAGAAGAAGCAGAAAAAATGGTTGAGATAGGAATGACAGCAATCATGGTCAATAATCCTTTTGAACAAAACAATAAACTTTTTTCATCCTACCTTGACGATAGAATTGGTTGTGCTATTTTACTTGAACTTATCGATACTTTAAAAGAACCATATCATGATATTTACTATGTTTTTACTTCTCAGGAAGAGGTTGGAGTAAGAGGTGCAAAAACAAGTGCATACTCAGTTGAACCAGATGTTGGTATAGCTTTAGATGTTACTGTTGCTTCCGATACACCAGAAGTCGAGTTTGCGTCTTCAACTTCATCTGGTAAAGGAACTGCCATAAAGGTAATGGATAGAGGATTAATTGTTCCTAAAAAACTTGTAGATTTTCTTGTTTCACTTTGCGAAAAAAATAAGATTCCATATCAGAAAGAGATTTTGACTATGGGAGCAACAGATGCTATGGCTATCCAGCAGACAAAAGGTGGAATAATTGCTGGGACTATCTCTATCCCCACAAGATATGTTCATAGTGCAAATGAGTTTTGCGATTTAGGTGATGTCGAATCTTCCGTAAAACTTTGCGCAAAGATTGCAGAAACAGAGTTTCCATTTTGAAATGAATTCTACTTTTCAATTATAGTTTAAATTTTAAATAAAGTTTCTGATTTAATTTATGATAAAAAATGAGCGAAAAAAAGTTAGGCGAAGAAAATTTGAGTGATAAAAATTTGAGAAAAGTAAAAAAAGGGAAAAATTGCATATTCTGGTCATTTTCAGGGAAAAAGCAGTTTTTCCCTTATTGTTATGACTCTGTTTTTGGTTTTTTTGAAACAAGAAGTAGTAAATTAACAAAAGATTACCTCGCAAAAGGATTAACTTTATTTAATTCAGATTTTTATAAAGATGAAAAGTTAATTAAAAATTATCAGTCAAAAACTTCACCTGAAAAGGTTTTTAATGCAATCTATTCGAATAGATCAATAAGACCTTTTACAACATATTCTTCTGATCTTGATCAATATAAAAACCCAGATTTTTTGAAATTTTATTTCGATAATTTTGGCTATCTTTATGTAAATTCTATTATTTTTGAATTAGCTAAAAATAAAAATGCAAATTTAAATTTCTTTTGCTCAAAGGAAAAAATAAGCTTATTAAATCCAATAAAAATTGGTGAAGAAGAAATTGATAAGGAAAAGATTTATAGGGAAAAAATTTCTAAGGATAAAAATGAAAGTAAAAGCAAAAGTCAAATAGATTATTTAATAGATTTATATAAAAAAGAAAAGAAATTATTTGAGGAAGGGAAAAAGGAAGAAAGGTGGAAAAAAAAGAATGAAAAAAAGAAAAAGAATTTCGAAATTTTCTATTTTGAAACCTTTCCATATTGGTTAAAAAAAGTAGAGATTTTGAAACTTGAAAATTTTTACGAAGAAAATAAAAATAGTATTGAAAACTTCTTTCTCCCACTGAAATTTTTGTATAAATATTATTTTGATAAATTTTACATAAAAATTGGACTTGATTCAAGTAAAATAGTAGAAAGATACATAAATATTCAAAAAGCCTGGATTTATCTTATCTCTTGTATTAAAAATGAAGAAAATTTTATTATTTTAGATGGAAGTTATTCTGATTTTAAGTTTTTCCCATTTTTAACTGGTTTTTTACCTCAGAAAGGTAAAGATGATCAAATTTTCAATCTTTATCTATTTGGCGATAACCTTACATTTGGAATGGGGAAAAATATTATTATTTTAAATGAAGAAGAAAATTTAACTTTATCACAGCAGCCATATTTTAATCCATTTGGCTTTGAACTTTTATATGCAAATCTAAGAAGATGCATATGGCAACCCCATTATTCAGTTTTGTTAAGATATCTTTATATAATAGAAAGCAGAAAAAATGTTGAAGTAATCGGTCCATATCTATATTTTGAAGATGAAAAACCTTTCACAATACCTTTAAAAATTCCTGATGAAATCTTTTATTTTTTGCTAAGAGAATTACCAAATAAAAAATAATAATTAATCTTCCAGCAAAATTAAACAATTTAGATTTTATTATCTCTTTCTTTTTCTTATCAATATGCCTCAGACCGCCCCACCACCCACCCTGAAAAATGGTAGTTATAAATTGCTATTTTAAAAAATTGTATAATCATAAAGTTATATCTACATATTCGGCAATTTTTATGCCAGTAAGAACAATTCAATTATTTCAAAAAATTTTCCAGATTCATTAAGATTGCTAAAAAATAAGAATAAAATTAAGAATAAAAGTAAGAATAAAACGATATATCAAGATTAATAATCCTATCAGATAAGAAGAAGAAATAATAAAAAAATTAATAATAAAATTAATGAAAAATTTTGAAAGATAATAAGCTTATTTATTTATAGCAGATATTTCAAAAATTTATACTTAAATGAAGTTTTAAGCAGTTTATATTTAGCATTTCATTCTTGCTCAATTTTATTTTAAGATAAAAAATAAATTAAAATAAAAGAGCATGGGAAAAACATAAAAAATTGATTAAGAGAAAAAATAAGAAAAAAAGGAAAAATGGCAAAACAAAAGAATAAATAAAAATAATTTAAAATTTAAAAAATAAAAAAATTTTTAAAATTTTTCAAAAAACACTTGACAAAATAATAATATAATATATAAATATAAATATGAATAAGCAAAATCTCTTATCTCTTATCTCTTATCTCTTATCTCTTATCGCCATAATTCTCGGATATTAGCTA
>CAZOPR010000010.1:0-66150 GCA_964581895.1 uncultured Brachyspira sp. | reverse complement strand
AACATTTTGCATGAATAAATTTAAAATTGATTTGGTTAATTTAACTAAATAATGGCAGTTGCAAAAATTATCAGTTATTTATTAATATTTTTATTATATAAGTTTACTTAAACATTACTTGCTTCAACACCAGAAAATGAAAATGCACCAGCTCCTACAAGCGAAGATCAGCAGTTTATGGGGTTGACAACTTTTAGCGATGAGGAGATGATATATATTTATGGGCAATTTGCATTTTTTGATGCAACATCTTTAGTTACTCCTGAGTCTTGGTTAGAAGTTACAGTCATAGTTGTATATAATAATGATGGTTCAACAACAGTATATGAAGCTATTGATTATAACAATGATGATATTATTGATGAACTTATTGATGCTACATATGCAAAAAATTATAGGACTAAAAATTAAATTTTATTCCAAAAAAAAGGGGGGAAATAAAATCTCCCCTTTTTAAGAATAATCAAATAATAAAAAGGCTTAAAAATATGGTAAAAAAAATAAAAATAATATTAATAATAATATTTATTTTTGTTGAATTTAGTTTTAGCCAATCAAAGGATTTTTCTGAAAATGTAGATGTAAAAATCAGGATATTGAAGTATAATAATATTGAACTTATATATTCAGATGATATATTATTTTTTTATTCATTAATTTATTACAAATATGGAGAAGAATATATTAAAGATCTTTATGTTAAGAAACTGGTTATTGAATTATTAGAATCATCAAATATAACAAAATATTTAGATAAAATTGAATTAAGAAATACAAGAAATAAAGCATTTATTTTTTCAATTATACATATATACTATTGTTCGCTCAGAAAATATGAAATCTTTCCTTCTTTGAAGATATTATTTAAAAAGTTTATTGAAAATAAAGAAAATGAAAAAATATATGAAAAAATTGAAGAAAAGTTTTATAACTATAGTTTTAATATTCTAATAAAACTTTATAGTCAATCTTTGACATATTTTTCTATATTTATTAATAAAGAGTTTAGAATTTCTTTAAATTATATAGGTTATGAACAAAATGTAAGTTTTTATGAAGTTTATGATGATATATCAATTGTTAGTATTTTAACAAATGAATATAGAACTTTAATAACATTTATTCATGAGCTTACTCACCAATATTATCACAAATTGGAAGAAAATAGATTTGAATTAATAAATAATAATATTAAGGATGATTATTTATTAAAAAATATTGTTTTATATTGTTCTTATATCTTCCCTGATAATTATTCTTTTCAGGATATATTTACAGTTCTTGAAAATAAAGAAGAAATTAGTGGAACTAGCTTTAATTTAAATTTTTCTGAATTTATAGCTTGTTTTATTTCATTTTATTTTTTTCCATTAGAAAAAAAATTAATTGGATTGGATGATATAATTGAATTTAATGTTTATTTATTGGAAAAGATATATATAAAATTATATAAATATATTAGATACTCACAAGATAAAATGATTTTTCATAATATTAAAAATGATTATTTTAATGAAAAGTCATTTCTCATTTTATTTAAAATTTATCTATTATTTAAATTAAATAAATTTGATCTAATAAAGGAAATTTTAATTTAATTATTACTAATTTTATTATCAGATTTCTTTTGAAAAAGATCTTTTTAAAAAATAAATGTAAAGTTTCAAAATTTGCTAATTAAATAAATAAAAGAAGACTTTATATAATGAAAAAAACTATTATTATTATTTTAGCAATGTTATTTTTTATTGCTATACCAATACTTGCATCAACACCAGAAAATGAAAATGCACCAGTTCCAACAAGTGAGGATCAACAGTTTATGGGGTTGACACAGTTAAGTGAAGAAGATCTTTTAACAATTATTGGGAATGTTATTACAAGTGATTCAATTACATATGATACAGAGCAATGTACACCTGAAATGATGAAAATAAGAGAACTAGAAAGAAGGTTGTTATATGATAAACTATTGAGAGAACAAGCAAAAAATTTTAATATTCCATATAATATTCTTAATTCTGCAATTACTGGAATAATGACAGCATTAGCTACATGGGGAATTGATTCTGCATCAGCAGGTGCAATAACTGCTGCTATTGTGGCAGCATCTTCAGTTAATCCATATGTTGCTATTGCATTAGCTACAATGGGTGCTACATATTTAACATCCTTGGTTATGC
Source organism: uncultured Brachyspira sp. (assembly GCA_964581895.1). Taxonomy (GTDB): domain Bacteria; phylum Spirochaetota; class JAAYUW01; order JAAYUW01; family JAAYUW01; genus Exilispira. Next base: position 63,967 of record CAZOPR010000010.1, on the reverse strand, counting down.
ATTATATTCAAAACAATTAAATATTTTTATAATATAATCTCAATCTAAAAAATTATTAAAAAATAATTGTAAATAATAGCTTAAAAAAGAGGTAATAAGAAAAATTAATTTATTTAAAAAATTAATTCTTATTCGCTCAAAAAATTAATATAAAAATAAAAAATTTAAAAAAGACCATAAAAATCATATGAAAAATGTAAATTTTTTAAATTCATGAAAAATTTAATTCGAATAATATGTATATTCTTAAATTTCTTAGTTTTAAAACAAATGGAAGGGTTAAAATGAGTTTAAAAACTATTAAAAACAATATTGCTGTTTTGTTAATTATTAATGTTTTATGGATTTATTTTTCAATAAATTTTATACATTTTTATGAATTTGATTCTATATTTGAAAGAAAAGTTAAGTCGATAATATTATTTTTAATTATACTGGTGAATACTGGTGATATTTTGCTAAAATTTATAAAATTAAAAAAATTTGTTGATAAAAATAGAGAATATTATTCAAATTCTATTTTTATTGAACCTTTATATAGCAGTAAATATATTGTTATCTTTATAATAACATTTGTTAGTTCATTTTTTGTAAGTTTTATTGCAAATTGTTATTCGACTTTTTTATTTAATATGATATTATTAGTATTTAAAAAATAAAATTATATTCTACTTTCATCAATTTAAAATTAATGGAGAAATATTTGTGGAAGAAAATGAAGAAAATAAATTTAACTTAAAAATATTAAATCAATTTTTATATGTTTCAATTATTACTTCTATTTTGCTTTTATTATATGTGTTTTATAATTTACAAATCTATTCGTTAATTAAATATACTAAATTAAACATAAAATGTCTTCTATTATTGCTTGTTTTAATAATTCCATTTGCAATTAGTTTTACGATATATTTTATTATGAGATTATGGATTTTTATGAATAAAAAATCAGATAAAAATTTTAAAGATGATTAAATATTAAATTTCTTATCTTTTATTCTTTTATTTTAACTAATTATATAAAATCCATATTTTTTTATTGGTAATATCAAGATAATTGTGTCAAAGCCTTGAAAGTTTTCAATATTTCAATAAAAATTATTTATCTATTTTTTTACTTTTTTGAAGTTTTTTATTAACCTAATTATTATTATATCCCAAATTCCAACTTTTTAAGAGGGTTTGCAAAAGTAATAATACTTTACCAGTTTTTTCTTGCCCAATAATCTAATTTAAATAAAAAACTAAATATTAAATATTTGATAAAAAACAAAAAGTTGCAATAAATAAATTAAATGATAAAAGTAAGCTAGAGACAAGAAACGGAATATTAGGAGGCTTTATGAGTTCTACTATTACCATCGTTATTGATGGTAAAAAAGTTGAAGTCCCAATGGGATGTAATATAATTGAAGCTGCTGAAAAAGCAGGTATTGAAATTCCAAGACTTTGTTACCATAAAGATCTTACACCAACAGGTAATTGTGGTGTTTGTATTGTAGAAGTTAAAGGTCAAAAAGGTTATAAAAGATCCTGCACAACTCCAGTTACAAACAATATGGAGATCAACACAAAAAGTAAAGAAATAATAGATGCAAGGAAAACAGTCGTCGAGTTAATTTTAGCAAATCATCCAGACGATTGTTTAACATGTGTTAAAAATGGATATTGTGAACTTCAAGCTCTTGCTAAACAACTTGGGATAGATAGAACAAAAATAAAAAAAGTACTTAACAGAAAACCTGTCGATGAATCCTCATTATCTATAGTTAGAGAACCAGATAAATGTATCCTTTGCGGCAGATGTTTAAGAGCATGTCAGGATATCCAGACTGTCTTTGCTATAGAGGCAATGGGAAGAGGATTTGGAACCGAAATAACAACCCCATCAGGTAATATGGCTGAATCAGTCTGTATAAACTGTGGGCAGTGTATTTCTGTATGTCCAACAGGTGCTTTACATGAAAAATTTGAAATAGATGAAGTCTGGGCAGCATTAAATGACCCTGAAAAGGTTGTTATTGTGCAGGAAGCTCCAGCTATAAGAGTATCTCTTGCAGAAGAGTTTGATTTACCAGCAGGAACAAATCTTGTTGGCAAGATGTACAATGCCCTTAAGATGCTTGGGTTTGATTATGTTTTTGATACAAACTTCACAGCAGATTTAACAATAATGGAAGAGGGAAGTGAATTCATAGAAAGACTTGGCAAAAATGGTCCTTTCCCATTAATAACTTCTTGCTCTCCTGGCTGGATTAAATTTATGGAAACATTCTATCCAGAACTTATAGAAGGGATATCCTCTTGTAAGTCGCCTCAGCAGATGTTTGGAGCCCTTTCAAAAACATATTTTGCTAAAGCATATAATATCGATCCTGCTAAAATAGTTACAGTATCTATAATGCCATGTACAGCAAAAAAATATGAAGCAAGAAGACCAGAGATGCGATCAAGTGGTTTTCAGGATGTAGATTATGTTTTGACAACAAGAGAGATTGTTCAGATGATTAAACAGGTTGGTATAAATCTTGCTGCTATAGATGATGGTCAACCTGATGATTTAATGGGTGCATATACAGGTGCTGCTACAATTTTTGGAACCACAGGTGGAGTAATGGAAGCAGCATTAAGAACCGCTTATGAAATTGTTACTGGAAAAGCCCTTGAATCCTGTGATATAAAAGAAGCAAGAGGCTTTGAAGGAGTCAAAGAGTTTAAAGTCAATGTCGCAGGTACTGAGTTAAGCTGCGCAGTTGCCCATGGGTTAGGTAATGCAAGAAAAGTTCTTGATAAAGCTGTTGAAGCAAAAAGAAAAGGTCAGCCATCCCCATATCATTTTATAGAAATCATGGCATGTCCTGGCGGATGTGTAGGTGGTGGTGGACAACCTTACGGCTCAACTCTTGCAAGAAGGTTGGAAAGAGCAAAAGGTCTTTACGATGAAGATGGCGGAATGAAGTTAAGAAAATCACATGAAAATCCAATGATTAAAAAGATATATGAAGATTTTCTTGAAAAACCACTTGGACATAAATCACATGAGCTTCTTCATACTCACTATGTAAAACGAGACTCATTATTATAATTGATAGGAGGCGAAAATGGATAAAAAAATAATAGAAAAATACGCCCCTGATCCAGAGAATCTTCTTTTTATTCTTCATGATATACAGGATTCAAAGCCTGAACATTTCTTATCCTTCAAAGATTTGCAGGAAGTTGCAAAATATCTTGGTATGCCAGTTTCAAAAGTTCAAGGTGTGGCAACATTTTATTCAATGTATAGCCTTGAACCAAGAGGCAAGTATATTATAAGAGTCTGCGAATCAGCACCATGTCATGTCATGGGAGCTTTAGATATTTTAAAAGAGTTTAAAGAGATTTTAGGACTTGAACATATCGGCGATACTACAAAAGATAAACTTTTTACTCTTGAAACAAGTGCATGTCTTGGTGTATGTGGTGTTGCTCCAGCTTGCATGATAAATGATACTGTTTATGGAAATCTTACAAAAGAAAAGATAAAGCAGATTATCGATAGCCTTAGAAAAGGGGGTTCAAATGTATAGAACACATCTTCTTTTCGTTATAGATCAAAACACAATCGATGCTGGGGCTTATGCTGTAAAATATGAGTTTGAAAAAGAGATTAAATCTGCAAATCTTTTGGAAGAAGTAAAAATCTCTGAAACTGGTTCAGTGAATTTGATAGGTAAAGGTGTCATTATTCTTGTATTTCCAGATTCAGTTTTATATACAAATGTTACTGTTAATGATGTTAAAGAGATTGTAAATGAACATCTTTTGAAAGGTAGACCAGTAAAAAGACTTGTATTGACAGAATCTTTCGAAATCCCAAATATTTCTATTACCCCAACAAGAGAGACATTAAAAAAGCAAAGCAGAATAGTTCTTGAAAGAGCTGGCGTTATAAATCCAGAATCAATAGAAGAATATATCGCTACGATGGGCTACGAGGCGCTTGGAAAAGTTGTAACAACAATGAAACCAAACGATGTAGTCGAAGAAGTTAAAAAATCTGGTTTAAGAGGTAGAGGTGGGGCTGGCTTTCCAACTGGCTTAAAATGGAGCTTTACTGCTCCTCTTTCTGGGGATAAATATGTCGTTTGTAATGCTGATGAAGGAGAACCAGGAACTTTTAAGGATAGGCTTATACTTGAAGGAGATCCTCATAAGCTTATTGAAGGTATGGCAATCTGTGGATATGCGGTAGGGGCTGTTAAAGGTTATGTTTATATTAGAGGTGAATATAATCTATCAATACAGAGACTTGCTAAAGCTATAAAAGATGCAAAAGAGTATGGTTTTCTTGGTAACAATATCTTTGGTTCAAACTTTTCTTTTGATATAGAGATAAGAAAAGGAGCTGGTGCTTATGTCTGCGGTGAAGAAACAGCTCTTATAGAATCAATGGAAGGGAAGCGTGGACATCCAAGAGCAAAACCACCATTCCCTGGACAGGTAGGATTCAGAAACAAACCAACAGTTGTAAATAATGTAGAAACACTTTCAAATGTTCCAAATATTTTACTAAATGGCGCAGATTGGTATAGGTCTTTTGGTACAAAAAATGCTCCTGGTACAAAAGTATATACAATATTAGGAAAGGTTAATCATCCAGGATTGATCGAAGTTCCGATGGGTATAACTTTAAGACAGATAATAAATGAATATGCTGGTGGAATGGCACCTGGTTCTGTCTTTAAGGCAGCTCAGATAGGTGGATCGGCTGGAGCTTTGATTTCAGATAAGATGCTTGATACTCCACTTGATTATGATTCTCTTGGTGAATATGCAGCAGTTCTTGGTTCTGGTGCAATTTTGATACTTGATCAGAAAACAGAGATACCAGATTTCTTAAGATCTGTTATGAAATTTTTTGCTCATGAATCATGTGGAAAATGCAGCCCTTGTAGAATTGGTACAAAGATTCTTCTTGATAGATCTATAGATCTTTATAAAAGAAGACTTTCTGAGACAGATTGGGAAGATAGTATAAAAATTGCTCAGACAATGGAAAAAGCATCTTTCTGTGCCTTAGGGCAATCTTTGATACTTCCTATCTCATCCGCAAATAAGTATTTCAGGGAAGAATTAAAAGATTATTTTGCATAGGAAAATTTATTTTGGACTAAAATTTTCTTAATTATATTATTTTTGATAATTAAAAAAATGGCTGCCAGAAAAATTTGGCAGTCATTTTTTATTATAAGATATTGACTTTAATTTGTAAATTGGACATATTATTTATGTAGAAAATTATTTATGTAGAAAATCACTTAATTTCTATAAATAGGTGATTTATTTTGAAATAAGTGATTTATTTATGGAGGCTTCTATATGAAAAAGTTTGTATTAATTCTGCTTTTATCAGTTTTTGTTGGCTTGTTTTTTATTTCTGAAACAGCTACAAGTGTCGTAAACATATGGGGACCTGCTACACCATCTTCTATTCCTCTTGCTATTGCCGCAGAAAAGCTACCAAATACAAAGATCACTATATTTTCAGATCATTCTCAGGCTTCAGCACTTTTCTTAAAAGGAGAAACACAGATACTTTTTACTGGTCTTGATGTAGGAATGAATTTTTATAAGAATAAGGCTCCAGTTGTTATGTTAAACTCTTATGTAACAGGACTTACATATCTTGTAACCTATGGTTTAAAGGTAAATTCCTTTAAGGAATTAAAAGGGAAATCTATCTATATCCCTTTTGAAGGTTCACCAATAGAAGAGATAGTAAAGTTTTTTATAGAAAAAGATGGACTTGCTTATAAAAAAGATATAACTCCAATTTATTCTCCTTTTCCTTCTTCATTGGAACTTTTAAAACAGGGGAAAGCAGAAATTGTGGCTCTTCCAGAGCCTTTCGTCACTATGGCTTCATCTATCCCAAATGTTTATGTTTCCTTTGGATTTAAGGAGTACTATGAAAAATTAACAGGCAAAAAAAATGGTTATCCTCAAGTTGGTGCTTTCGCTATGAAAAGTTGGGCAATCAATAATATTGATTATATTAAACTTCTTCATGCTGAACTTGCAAAAGCTATAGAACTAATTAAAAACGATCCGCAAACTGCTGTTAAAATTGCTGCGCCTTATTTTAGTTTCCCACAGCCTGTTTTACTTAAGGCTATTGGCAATACTACATTTAGTTTATCTTACAGCAATGATCTTTTGAATGAAGTTTTTTCATATTATCAATCAATAGGAATGCCACTTGACCCACAATATAAAGAACTATTTTTCCTCTATTAAACATACCATTTACGCATTATTAATATTTTTGGTTTTATGGTGGATACTTTCTATTATGTATCCACCATATATTATTCCTTCACCTTTTTCTGTTTTGAGAAATATAAATAAATACATTGAAGAAGACTTTTTTCATCATTTTTGGCTAAGTATATACAGAACCTTTGCTGGATTCTTTATTTCTTTAGTATTAGGTACATTATTAAGTCTATTTACCCATTCATCAAAAATGCAAAGCACATTTTTGATATTTTTGGCTCTTTTTCAGGTTATCCCCGGGACAATCCTTGGTATTATCTTCCTTATCCTATCTGGTATAGGATCTCTAACACCCATTGCACTTGTTGCATCTTTAACCATTTCAACTGTTTTTATAAATGCCACAAATGTTTTACTTAAAAGAAATGAAAATCTCGAGGCTGTGATTAAAGTCTTTGATGGCAAAAATGGTTCTATAATAAAGTATCTTCTTCTTCCAACTCTTGTACCAATAACTAGAAGTAACCTTACTTTAGGAATGGGTCTTGGCTTAAAGGTCGTAGTTCTTGGAGAATTTATCGGTTCACAGGATGGACTTGGCTATTTGTTGAATGTAGCAAGGATATACTTTCAAATGGATAAAGTCTTTTTTTATCTTATTGTACTCCTTCTTTTTATGGTACTTTATGAATTTTTCATAAACCTTATTTTTGTTATATTTTTTCAAAAGTATCTTTATGGCGAATAATTCCTTTATGGCGAATATTTAAGGTGATAGTGGTTAATTAAAAATGAATAATTAAATAGTGAAGATTGAAATGAATGCAATCGAAGTAAAATCAATTTGCAAATCTTATGACAAAAATACTGTTCTTAAAAATCTATCTTTTGATGTAAAAAAAGGTGATAAGATAGCAATATTTGCCCCATCTGGCTCTGGAAAAACTACATTATTAAATATACTATCAAAAATAGACAGAGATTTTAGCGGAACTTTTAAGATAAATCTTCCTTTTTCAGTGGTCTTTCAGGAATCAAGGCTTTTCCCATATATGACTTTACTCGAAAATATTCTTTTTGGCCTTAAATTGAAAAATATTTCGATTACAGATGAAATAAATAAAAAAATCGAGGATTGGCTTACTGTCACATCCTTAAAAGGTTATGAAAAATACTATCCTTATGAACTTTCTGGCGGTATGAAAGCAAAGGTATCTCTTATAAGAGCATTTATTGTTAATCCAGACATAATTTTATTGGATGAACCCTTTAAGTCTATAGATATTAATTCAAAGCAAAACATAATAGAATTCATAAAACAAAATTACCCTGAAATAACTATTCTTCTTATTACCCACAATATCGACGAACTTCCTTTAATTGGTGGCAAAATCCTGCGATTTTCAAAAAGTCCCCTTGAAGATTACAAAGAGATACAGATCGAAAGCAATATGACAATCCCTGAATTAATCGAAAAGCTTTACAAAATTAACTAAATCAATCAAATTAATTATTTTATGCCACTAGATTTCCCACACCATCTCCCCAAATACATACCTATATTAACGCTTATATAATTTGATTCTTTTTTTCATTTAATTCGACAATATCAATCTCTTAACTTTTATTCCACCATCTTCGCAATTTTTTAAATAGTGTACTTACAAGTATTATAATCCAAAGTATAGTATTGTTAAGATAAAATGAAATTTCATAGTTTTTTTGGGTAAATATAAATTTTATTTTTTATTGAGTTTCTTTGAATTTATCAAACCAAATAATTCATAAAATTATATAAATTTTCTGTGACTTAACCTTAAAACTTTTCTTTGTTGCTCAAAGTTAAAATTTTAACTTATATTTCATAAAATGAAACTTGACACTTTTAATAAATTTTTTAATCATAAATTTTATCCTTACTTAAATTATATTTTATCAAAAGTTCACCTTTAAAATATATTTTTAGTAATTTTAAAGGATTTTCTCTTACTTTTATCTTAAATGAAGTTGGAGTTGAATTTTTAAGAATTGAATTTTTATATTTGATAACTACAAAATACTTATCTTGTAAACTTAATTTCATTTGTATTAGATACTTTTCTTTCATATCTTCTTATAAATGCATTTTCTAAATCTTTTAAATCTTGCTTTCTTTGATTTCTAAACATTTTAATACATTTTTTAAAAATTTTTCTGCTTTATCATTAATTAATTGAGAATATGCTTAATTATGTTTTACAGTTTTATTTAGAATCATTGGTATAATAAATTGATACTGAAAAGCCAAATTATTTTATATATTTTTTAACTTTTCCTTTTGATTTTGTGTAAGAAGAGAAATTCTTTTGACATTTAGGCAATTCCAAAAGCTTTATTTTCTGAAAATCTATTATACAAGATAGATAACTATTCAATATAGATAATCAGATTAAGCAGCATTTTCAATAATTTAGCATAATTTTTCATTGTAATTTCTTTACTATCAACCTTTTCAAGTTTTAAAAAACAATATGTTTTTTTAATACTAAATTTTGATCTACTTTATATTCTTTTTTTAAAGACGATGCTATATTTATTTTTTTGTTGTTAAGTCTCTTTTTTTGAGATAAGTGTAAAGTTTCAAAATTTTATAAGCACAATCATATAAATTTTCTTGAAAATTAAAAACAATTTATTAAAATATTTTAAATTATATCAGATATTATTTCTTAAAGGTTTTCAATATTAAGAAGAACAATATTTCTTATTTTTTTATGAAATTGTCTTGATATTCGCTAGAAAAAAATATATAGAAGCGTCAAGATATTTATTTTGTAAATTTATAAAAATATTTTTTAAGTAGCAAATGTACTGATAAAATAATAAGTAGAGGAAAAATTATGAAAAAAACATTAATACTAATAATGGTATTATCCATTTTTTTCTTAACTTCTTGTAATAGGTTATCAGAACTAAAAAGTGATATGACTCCAGAAAAATGGCTAAATTCACATCCTCACTTTAATGTTTCGATAGGTTCGTTAAAATTTATATTTGCTGAACCAAGTTCAAGTTTTTTTGTCTTTTCTTTGGGTATCATTTTATTAATCATAGGAATTCTTCTACTAAAAAAATATAAAGGCGAAAAAACTATTTTGTTTTGGTCTTTAGCATTTATAGTATGGGCGATTTCAACTTTTAGTGCAGGAGTTAGTTATCAAGCATTCAGTTATGAGATAAAATGTGCAGGAAGATCTGTTTGCTTATGGACCAGCTGGTGGAAAATTATTTATCTTTTTTTATTTGTTATGGCTGTAAATTTAATAATAATTGCAGTATCTTTTTCAAGTTCAAAAGGAAAATTTAGAAAATTAATTATAGGATATGCTTTATTGAATTTTATAGTATATTCAACACTTTTATTTAAGGGAGCTTTTCTGCCAGATAAATTTCTTGTTTCCTTTGAATTTATGGTACTTTTTTCTGGTCCTACCTTTGTAATACTTTTGATAACAAACTTGATTTCTTATAAAATTAGAAAAGAAAAGTTAGATTTACTACTTGTTTTTGAATGGCTATTTATGTTTTTCATAGTCATATTATATTTTTGTTTTTACATTTCTAAAATTCCTGAAATTTTATGGGCAAAAGGTATCTGGTTTAATGCAAATGATTTACTTCATATAACATTAATTTTATGGGCTTTATTTTTTTATTTTAAGGTATCAAGATACTTAAAAGATTTGAAAAATTAAAGAATAGAAATCTTTTATTAAAAAAATCGACCAGCGAGCTGAACTCGAAAGGGGAAATACTAAAAATTAGAAGTTTTTTACCCGAAAAAAGATACAATAAAAGTAAATAATGGGAGGGTTATTGCTCCATACAGAGGTTTATACCATCTTAAAAATGAAAAAGGACCGCCTATAGCAAAAACCCATACGGCAAAAGATAAAGTGGAGATTATTAACTGAGATACTTTTTTTACCTTTGCTACAAAGAAAAGATAAAAAGGAGTTGCAGCAAAACAAAATATACTTATAAACCAGTAAAGGTTAATAGGTATGTCGCTTTGACTTAATAGTATCTTTTCACAGGTTATAAAAAGTAAAATTATCTCAGATGGTATATACTTAAAAAGTCTTTGAAGATAATTATCCTGTTTAATTTGAGGTTTTATATTAGCATTTTTTATCTGAATATATTCATTTTTGGATATAATCTGTCTAGACATAAAGTTTACCTCCAAAATTATTTTGTTCTGAAAAATCTTAGACCAACATTTATAAGACAATCAAGAGGGTCAAATTCTGAAAAAGAAGAGACAAGACATTGATTTTCACTTGAATTAAAAGCCCCACCTCTTGCATAAACCCCTGCTGAAATCCCCATTTCGAAGCACCACTCATAAAGGTTTCCACTCATATCGTAAAGACCAAGTTCATTTGGTTTTTTTTGCATAACAATCTGAGGGGAATTTGAAGAATTTTTCTCATACCAGCCAACTTCTAAAAGATTATTTGAGCCACTAAACTTATAGTTTTGTGATTTTTTGCCTCCAATAGCACAGTACTCCCATTCATAAGAAAATGGTATTCTAAAACCATTTCCTTTTGGTGTCATTTCTCCATTTATAATATTATAACAAGGTGTAAAACCCTGTATAATACTAAAAAAATTGGATAAAGTTAATGCGCCATACCAGCTAATATAAGACGCAGCAAGATTTTCAAAATTCTTCTTAACAGAAAAACTATCCTTTGAAAAAGTAAGTCCACTATATTTTTCATTTAATTGGTAGATTAGAAATTTTCCCTGATAAACTTCATAAACTTCATCTTTAGATACTTCTATATATCCCTGCTTATATCCCCAGTTAAGTAATTCTGCAAGTTGTTTGTTTGTAAGTTCATGCTTTTGAACATATAAATCTGGTATTTTAACTTTTGTACTATTCAGTGAAAAAGTATGTTCTCCACCTTCAACAATAGCAAAATCTGAAATTATATCTATACTTGAAGCAAGAAAAGTGAAAATAAATAAAAAAGATAAAAACAAGATAAAAACAAAAACAAAATTAGATTTTTTCATTATTTCTCCTATAAAATTCAATATTTTATTGACTCCTATAAAATTCAATATTTTAGTGATTCCTATGAAAATTCAATATTTTATTAACTTTCTAAATTATTTTTTTTCATAATTCAGGTTTCGCCTTTTTATAAGTTTCTTAAAAAATTATTAATAGTTATATTAAAAATTTTTAATAGTTACATCTGTTTTGAAATAAGATATTTTTATTTTCATCATAGAATGTGAGGGTAAAAAAGTCAGCAAAAGATTTGACTTCAAGATAACCATATAATCCACTTTTATACCATAGACTTCCTTTTGAGGTAAAAGTCTTTTCAGGATCAGGTAATCCTCCAAAAGAACCTATAATTGCGTAATATATCGAGTCATTTTCAATTAATTCCATAGTATGGTTATGTCCACTTACTACAAGATCCACATCATATTTTTTAAAGATTGGCTCAAGGGTTTTAATGGCAGATTTATTATCAAACCAAGGGATTCCACCTTCTTCTGTGTATCCAGAAGCATATAAAAACGCATGAGATAAGATAATCACAAAGTCATCTTTATTTGTTTTGGAAAGTTTTTTTATAAGCCAGTTTCTTTGTTTTATAGAAAAATCTTCTATACCCCAGAGTAAAGATAAAGTAATAATATGAATATTTTTGTTATCTATCTTAAAAGAATAATGTTTATAATATGGTGATGTTGTATTTTCAGTATTTATAGATGAAAAGATAGATTTATAAAAACGATGACCGCCTATAAATGCGTCATGATTTCCCATAACAGGTAATATCGGGAGATTTTCAAAGTTTTTGCCTATAAAATCCAGTAAAATCTGCCAGTGAGATTTAACATAACCACTTTCAACAAAATCTCCAAGTATTGCAAAAAAAGAATAATCTGGATTATTTTCAATCAATTTAACTATTTTTTCAGTTATATCATTTCTAGATTTATCTCTACCGAAGTGAGCATCTGAACTTATAGCAAAAGAAAAGGGACTGTTTACATCGATTTTTGCCTTTGCTGTCTTATACTTAAAGCTTTTTCCATTCGAAAGATTAAAATAGTAAGTAGATTCTGGCTTTAAGTCCTTTATTATAAATTTATGAGTATTAGCAGTAATACTGTCTTTTAATATCATTTTGTTTTCAATCTGGGTTTCATCATAGTACTCGCATTGGATAATTTCATTTTTTTCGGTTTTGAAGCTAATCTGAACATCTGGTAGGCCATAAGCACCTGTTGAGTCAGAAAGCATAAATATTGGTGGGGTAGAAGTAAAAGAAGGATTACTGTTTATATAAATAAAAACAACTGCACCAACCAAAATTATTATTAAAACAAAATTAAGCGCTATATTTAAGATAGATAAAATTTTATTTAATACTTTGACTTTCTTTAATAAGATTGAAAAAAAGCCAAGTAAAGAGATTAAAATTGGTAAAAAAGATATTTTTACAAGAAGATTTTTATAATATTCATTCCACTTAAATATTCCATAAGTTGATGGAAGACTAAATAAAAAGATGATAAAAAGAATAAAAAGTGCTATTGGTAAAATAGTAAAAAGAATAGCTTTGCTATTTTTTTGCATTTGAGTTCTCCTTTTTTAGAAAATTTCTTTAAAAATATCTTGTTAAGAATTTCACAATTTGACCTGTCGAATTTCTAATATATAAATAAATGGGAATAATACTTTTGTCAAATTAAAAAGGATTTAAGATTGAACTTTCTTGCTCATCATATAGTATCGATTTATCTAGATAACTATTATTACAATTTAGGACTTACTTTTCCCGATATACTTGCCTTACAAAATAATAAATGCAAAGTAAATGAAAAATTTGTAGATGAAAAATTAAGGGTTTTTAAGGAAAATATTTTATCAAATAATAATGAAGAGGATTTAGATATTCTAAATCTTTTTTTAGGAATGAAAATTCATCTTCAGCTTGACAAATGGTTTCATAATAGTAAATCATTTTTCTATCTTATGAAAAAAACATCTGAAATTTTAGAAAAAAATTATTTTCCAGTTCATCAATTTATTGAGATTCTGTTTGATATTTATATAGATGAAATAGATAAAGATTATGCAAATTCATTAATAATTACTTATAAAGATGAAAAACTTGATAATATCTTACCTGAGATAAAAAGATTTTTTGAAATAGATGAGGTAGCTTTTCCTAAGCTTAGAAGCTATATATCTAATGGGATATTTTACAAAACATACCTTAATGACGATAATTTATTAGATTTACTAAAAAGGTTAAGCTTAAAAATAAATAGAAAAAATATTTGCCTTGACGATGCATACTCTATAAAACTAATAAATAAAGCTAAGATAATGTTAAAAAAAGATTTTGAAATTCTTTACAATGAGCTAATAGAATATTCAAATAAAATTCAAAAAGAAGAAGAGTTAAAAATAAGAACAGAGGATTAAATGAAAAAAAGATACTTTTTAATTGGAATAATTTTTTTAATTTTAATAACAACTCTTTTTGAAAATAATTTAATAATAGCCAAAGAAAAAGAAACCTTACTTATAACTGATGGCTGGATTTATACTTATCAGGATATAGATGGCTCAAAAGTTGAATTTTCTTTTTTAAGTTATGAACCAAATGGATGGGAAAATATAAAACTTCCATATGGAGGATTTAACTTTGATTTAAATAGAAGTAAATGGGTTTGGTTCAGGGTAAAATTTAATATACCTGAAAAATTAAAAGGAAAAGATTTAGCCATTTTTTTAGGCAAAATCCCAAATTCCGCAAAGATATATTTTAATGGCTCTCTGATAGGAATTCATGGTTTGATGCCACCAGATAAATTTTTTGCAAATCCAAATATATCAAAATATTTTACTATCCCCTCTTCTTTAATTAACTTTGAAGGTGAAAATGTTTTGGCTATGCAATTTTATTGCGAAAGAGCAAGGGGTTCAATAAATGCTGTTGAGATAATGAAAAATACAGATGCGCAAAAAAGTAATTTCTTGTATTACTTTATAGGTTCAATGATCCCTGCCTCGGCTTCCATAGTAAGTTTAATACTTTGTATCTATTATTTAATACTTTATTTAAGGAGTACAGAGAAGAAGTATAATATCTTTGTATCCATCTCTTCATTTTTAATGATGATTTATTATAGCCAGCTTTATATAGATATCGCACCTTTTTCATATATGAGTTTTATAAAAGTTTGTTTTGCATCATCCTATCTTGCAGTTTGTCTTTTGATTTTTTACTTTCAAAACTTTTTTAATATTCATGATAAAAAAAATATAAGGTACATAATTTTATTATTCTTTTTTGCAGCGGTAATATATCTTTTTTCTTTAAAAGATCTTGCTCGAACTGAAATTGTAAATGATAGTTTTCTGCAATCCAGTATTTTAGGTTTAAGTTTTTTATATATGCTTTATGTTGGGCTATATGCAATAATAAAAAAGAAAAAATATAGTATGATATTATCTTTAGGTTTGTTATCTGTTATATCTTTTGCTTTAAGAGATATAGTTATAGCAGCCGCTGGGCTTCAACCAAAATTCTGGACTTCATCAATCGGTATGGTCATTTTTGTCGCAACTATACTTTTTAGTTCTGCATCGAATCAGGTAGATATAGAAAAGAAGCTTAATGCTTTAGCCGAAGCTTTAAGAGAGGAAAAGGGATCTTTTGCGAAAAAGGTAAAAGAGAAAACTGGGGAAAATCTGCTTGCACTTGCACAGGTTGAAAAATCTGTTATGGAACATTCTGAAAAACTTTCAAGCAAATCTAAAGAGCTTGCTGTTTCAGTTGAGGAGATCTCATCAACTTTAGAGCAGCTTTCTGCTTCAATAAATTCTATTGCGCAAAATGCTGATCAAACAGCAAAAGAGGTAGAACAGATTGTAGAAAAGGTAGAGTATGGAACAAAGTCTATGGGAGAAAATATTGAAGCTTCTGAGCAGTTAGTTTCGATAACAAGTACAATCAAAAATTTTACAACTATGATTCATGATATTACAGACCAGACATCTCTTCTTGCATTAAATGCATCAATAGAAGCCGCACATGCAGGAGAACTTGGTAAAGGATTCACTATTGTTGCAAAAGAAATTAAAAAACTTTCAGAAAGATCACTCGATGCGGCAAAAGAGATTGAAGGAACTATAGAAATGGCAAATGAGAAGATTTTTCTAACATATGAAAAAAGTAAAAATGCTGGAGAAATATTCAATATCATTAGAAATCAGATTCAAATATTTTCCGAAACTTTTTACAGGATTACTTCTGCAACTCGTGAACAGGCGAAAGGTTCAGATGAGGTTGTAAATACTTTAGCAGAAATTTCTTCTATATCTGAATCAGCTGTTCAAATATCAGAAGAACTTGTGCAGATAGCTCATACTCTTTCAAAAGTTTCGGAAGCTCTGCTTTCATTAAATGTATAATTATAGATTAAAAGTAACTATATTGAACAAAAAAATTATATTTATATAAATTTCTTATTAAAAAATTTTAGAAAATAAAGATTATAGAAAAATATTTTATTTGGGCTATAGTTTTTATAGGAGATTTTTTAAGTTTTTTAGTTAAGTATAAAAATAGTAAAAATAATATAGAAATAAAATAATAGTAAATTATGTAAAAAGTTATCGCCATCTTTCAGGAATTTTTAATGAATCTCATAAATTTAAGGTATGAAATAGTCAGATTTTTAGGAAGTGGAAATTATGGATTAACCTATCTTGTTTATGACAGAAAGATTAAAAAGCATTTTGCCTTAAAAATTTCTGATATAAATGCCTCGTCTCGAAAAGTTGTTTCCCAGCTTATTCAGCAGTTTTATACCTTGAAATCAATACATAATCCTTTTATAATAAAGCCGATAGAACTTGAAAAAATATATAACATTGACAATAATCCATTTGAAAGAGATATATGGTTTTATACAATGCCATATATATCTGATTCAAAATCGATTGATATATATATTAAAGAAAATATAGAGGAACCAAAGGCTATTTTATCTTTGCTATCCAAATTAATTTATGCAATAAACTTTTTACATCAATTTGAAATCAGCCATAACGATATTCAAAAACAAAATATACTTGTAAATGATTATGGTAAACCAACACTTCTTGATATCTTCCCTGCAAGGATAAGCAAATACCAATATTTTGAGGATTATAAACAACTTTTTAATCTTATTAGAAATTCTATTATTGAAGTTAAAAAAGATATTCCGCAGATATTAGAAGAATTTTACAACTTTTCTTTAGAAAACCAATATGAATATACCAAAATGAAAAAATGGCTTTCAGAAAATATTGAAAATGAAAATCAGCATCTTTATTTTTTTGAAAGTGAAAAAGTGATTTCTACCTCATTATTTCATCTTTATGATTATTTTGAAAAAATTAAAGATAAATTATCTTACAACAATATTATTTTATGGGAAGATGAGCAATCAATCTCTTCAATAAAGGCTAATTTTTATGCCTTTATGAAGGTTAAATTTCAAAATGTTTTATATTTAAATGAAATAGAAGATTTTTATAACTACCTTTCCTTTAAGTCTGGACAGAAGATTTCAAATATAAATGATGCTGAAATTTACCTGAAAAACAGTTTATTTCATGAGTCTTTATATATTATTTTTGATGATTATATTCATTTTTCGCCTAAAGAAAAGAATATACTTGTTGACCTAAGTAGAAGATTGAAAGACCAGATATATTTAATTAGATTTGAAATATTTGAAAATGAGAATGATTACCAGTGGCTTTTTCATAATATTTACATTGAAGAAGAAAAGATTTTATCTGTTTTAAATCTTGCATTTAATTGGTACTGTTTTGATTTTTCGAAGCTTGGTTTTTCATTTTCTATTTCTACATTATTCAGATTCTTGACTTTTGTTAAGGGAAATAAAGGCTTTTTTTTAAGAACTGAAGATGATAGAATTGTTCTATCAAATACAGAATTAAATAAAATAAAGAAGAAGTTTTTAGATTATATAATAGAAAGTTATAAAATAAATACATTAAGTGAAGATGAGAAAAATGCTTGTATTATTTTTCTTACTTATGATAAACCTGTTTCATTTAAGCTTTTAAGTGAAATAAAATTTATTAAAATTAGAAAAACTGTATACTTAAATCTTATTACAAAAAAAATATTAAGATACTATAAAAATATAAATTCTCTTGGTATATACGAAAAGATTATTAAGGAAATTCTGCAAAAAAAATTAAAAGAAGAAGATAAAACTTTTTATATTAATTTTCAGAACTATTTATATGAAAATTGGGCAAATACAATTGATGATAAAAAAAATTATATTAAAAACTTGAAATATATAAAATCTAATAAATTATTTAATGAAGTTCTGTTATTCTATAAAAAATTTCCCATTTTTACTTACTATGCAAATTATGGAGAAATTTATGACTTAATACTAACTATAAATCCATATGAAAATAAAGAAGAGTATTGCGGTGCTTTTAAGAATTATTTTTATTTCTCTCTTGCCACATTGGATTTAAAAAAACTTAACAAATTATATAATAAAATAGGCAAATTAAAAAGCTGTCAGATAAATGAAGTACAGATAAAAGAGATTTATGAAATAGCGATATCACTTTCAATTGCAGCAATTTCCTATAATATTTCAGATGTTGAAGAAAAAGCAAAAAAAGCTGAAAAATATTTAGATAATCCATTAATAGCTTTGATACTATTTTACACATACTCTAATTTACTTGGATGGACTTCTGAAAGCAGAGAAATTCATAAATTTGTGACCCAGAATTTAGATAAATATGACAACATAGAATATCTTTTTTATTTTTATGCACTTTCAGCACTTGAAAAATATAGTAATCAAGAGCAATCAAAAGGTCTGGAAGATTACTATAAGTTGATGAATATAATATATAATGATTCAAAAGAAGAAGAAAACTGGATTTTTTACTTAAAAGCTGCTCATAATATTGCTGTATATTATTCTTCTTTAGAAGATGAAGAAAATCGTGAAAAGGCAATTCAATATACTAAAGAATCAATTTATTATAATGAGCAATTTAAGATTTATCCAACACTTCTTATAAGTTATTCAAATTTAATAATAGACTACAAAAATAAACATAGAAATCATCCTGAAGCCTTGAATTATATTACTAAACTTGAAAAGATGGCAAATGAAGCATTCTTAAAAAATGCTATTGAAGATGAACAGTATTTTTTTGTAATGGTAAAACTTATCTCTTTTTCTATTGAATTATGGGATTTGCAAAATGTAAAAAAATATATCATTAAAATTGAAAAATCAAAAATTCCAATTGAAAAATATCCTTTATATTTTGAATTTCTTGCATACAAAGGTCTCTACTTATTAAGAACTGGTAAAATTGACGAATTATATAAACTAATGGCTCTAATGGAAAGTCTATTAGAAAACAAACTTTATAATGAATATGTTTCTCTATATTTTTCAATTATATTCGATACATTTTCCTATTTAGATGATTATAATCTTCTTTCAAAGGTTGAAGAAAAGATATTAACAATTGATAAGAATAAAATTGAAAATATAATTATTGATCACGATATAAATTACCTTTATAGTTGCATTTTTTTTAATAGGAGATTAAAAGAATCCCTGAAAGACAAAATTTTAGGTAAAAATTATGAATTAAAAAATAAGGCTAAGATTAAAGATTTTTATACTATATATGATTATTTTGAAAAAAAAGGAAATATTGAAGTTTCGAAAAATCTTGCTAAAGAAGTTGCCAATATTGTAAATTATTCAAGGTATACAGGTGATTTGTTTTATAATTTTTGCGATAATTTTGTAGCATACTTAATGACAAATGAAAAAGAATACCTTTTAGAAGCATTATTAAGCGCTAAGTCAATTTATTCAAAACTAAGCGAAAAAGAAAAAAAGAATTTTAAGTCTTCAGCTTTAATTAAAAGATTTTTAAGTATAAATAATTCATTTGTTTATTACCTTTCTCATGATAAGGCTTTTTCTTTATTTATTGAAAAATCAACTGAAAATATCTCTATCTCTTTTGATATAATTAATAGAATATTTGATAGATTCAAAAATAGTGTAGAAGAAGATATTGAACAGATGTTTACATATATATTAAAATTCCTCATTCATTTTGGCTATTGCACATATGCTGCTATATACAAAGTTGATGAATCTTATTCTGTTAAAGCTGTAAAATCTGCCCAAAAGCATGGTTATGATAAATTTTCAACAGATTACTTTGAGCGATGCTTTAAAATTTTTCTAACTCAGAGTTCACCTTTTATAATAAAATCTATCTCTTATGATAGATTAAAACCACATGTTTTTTTTGCTATTCCTATTCTTGATTATTTTGGGCAGATTACCAGAAAGGAATCATCAAGTGTATATAAGTTTGATGAATATTCTTATTTTCTACTTTTTGAAAGCCAGATGCTAATTAATCCATATTGGGGAGTAACTGGAGAATTTGCAACATTCTTAGAAAATCTTCTGTCTTTTTTAAATAACCAGTACATGTTAACACAGGAAAATATGTATGATCCACTTACTAAAGTACTTGTTAGAAATAATTTTTTAAATAAACTTAAAAATGCACTTTCAAGGGTTAAATCTGGTTCACTTTTATTTATTGATATAGATAATTTTAAGTCAATAAATGATATATATAGTCATGATTTTGGGGATAAGGTCCTTTCAAAAGTAGCATATATAATAAAAAATTCTATTAGAAAGGTTGATATAGTTGGTAGATATGGTGGTGAAGAATTTCTTGTTTTTATACCTCAAACTACGCAAGAGGCAGCCTATGTTATAGCGGAAAGAATAAGAACAAATATAATGAACGAAAATATAATAAATAACCAGAAAATTACTATTACAGTTGGATTATCCAGATATCCAGAAGATTCAATCTTTTCAGACATTCTTATATCCAAATCAGAAGTTGCAAATAGATTTGGTAAATTGACTGGTAAAAATAAGGTGGTTTTGTACAATAATCAGATTTCTGTAAACTCTATTTCAAAACAGTATGTCAATGGTTTGATAGTAAGAGATCCTATAAAAACAAGTGAAAATACTAAAATTTTGATTGAACTTTTAGGTCTTTGTCAGATGTCAGAAAAGGATTTTAAGAAAAGACTTGAGAAAGGCTTTATTCTTATTCAGAAAGCCATTCAATATGATTACTTTTTTGTAATTAGTAAAGATGATTTTATTATTTCAAACAATAAAGAGATTTTTATAGATTTTGCAAAAGATATTTCAAATGCTTTACCTTTTAGCACTACTATGATAAATGGTGCGATCTTTAATTACTGCAAGGCAAATTATAAAGATTATATATTTTGTATAGGGAATTTCAAAAACTTCCCTTATACTCAGGAATATAATACTTTGTTTCAACTTTACTGTAATACCTTTTTCTTAAATGAAATTTATAATTAGTTTACAATTCTTAAATCCTTTGTTAATTCAGTCCTTTTGTCATTCATTAGTATTTTTTTATTCATCAGTATTTGTTGTTCATTAGTATTTATTATTTATCAGTATTTATTATTTATCAGTATTTTGCTATTCATTGATTTTTTTAATTGTTATTATTTTGTTATTTATTTATAATTTTTGATTTTAATATATTTAAAACTTATAATTGGTTTGGACCTGAAAATCTATTAAAAGGTAATTTTATGAAGAAATATATTATTATAATAATTATTATTGCATTAGTATTTTTAGTAGCACTTTTTTGGAAAGATATAATAAGAATAATCAAAATTAACAATAAAGCAGATTCGAATGCCATAAAATTAGAAACAAAAAAATTTAAGGTAGGACTTATAACAGGTTTTGGTGGGCTTGGGGATAAATCTTTTAACGATATGCAATATAATGGTATAATACTTGCAAAAAAGCTATATGGGATAGATTTTTTATATTTTACTCCTCAAAATTTCCAGGATATTCTTAATAATACACAAACATTAATAGATAATGAATGTAATCTTATTATTTTAGGTGAGGGTTACATTGGACAAAAAGTTATTGATATATTTGCTCCAAAATACCCAGATATAAAATTTGTGGTTTTGGACAATATCGCTGAAAGATTATATCCAAATTGTGCTTCTATAGTTTTTAAGCAAAATGAAGCTTCTTTTCTTGCAGGATACCTTGCTGCTAGTATGACAAAAAAAAATAAAATAGGCTTTATCGGAGGCATAGATATTGATGTTATCGAAGATTTTTATATTGGTTTTCATCAAGGGGTAAAATATTATAATGATAAATTGATAGTATATAAAAAATTTTTATCGGATTATATTAAAGATTTTGAAAAAGTTTGGGATAATCCAGAAAGATCTTATAATATCGCTAAAGATTTGATATTAAAAAAAGAAGTCGATATTATATTTGCTGTAGCTGCCGCATCAAATATTGGTGTATTTAATGCAGCTAAAGAATATTCCCTATTTTCTATAGGTGTAGATACAGATCAGGATTATATTGTCCCAGGTGTTATTCTAACATCTGTAATGAAAAACCTTGATCAAGCTATAGTTTTTATAATTAGAAAGATTTTGGAAAATAAGTTTGAATCAAAAATATATTACCTTGGGTTAAAAGAAAATGGAGTTGCATTAAGCCCAATGTTATATACTAAAGATATCATTGGTGAGGAAAGGATAAAAGAATTATTTATTTTACAAAAAAAGATAATAAATAACGAGATTATTGTAGATTCAATATTTAAAAAGGAAAAATAGATGAAAAAAATACTTTTAATATCAGCTTTAATTATTTTCATTGTTTTTATTATTCTTTTTGGGAATTTCTTATCTAAAATGAATAATATTTCTTTTAATAAATATAAAATAGCTTTTGTAATCAGTGATATTGGGGACAAGGGTTTTGCTGATATGCAATTAAATGGAGTTCAAAAAGCATCTAAACTTTATAATATTAAGTATAAATTATTCTTGACGCAAACTTTTGATAAAATTAAGGATGGTATTCAAAAAGCAATAGATGAAAATTTTAATATAATAATTTGCGGGAATGGTTTTTTAGCAGAAAAAGCAATTTTAGAGATGGCTCCACTATATCCGAAAATCTATTTTATTTGCATGGATACGGAACTTTCAGAATATCCATCAAATGTCGCAACTGTATGTTTTAAGCAAAATGAAGGCTCATTTTTAGCAGGGGTTTTGGCTGCTAAAATAACAAAGAAAAAAATTGTGGGGTTTATTGGTGGAATGAATATTCCTGTTATAAATGATTTTCTTTTTGGATTTAGGCAGGGGGTAAAATATATTGATAAAAATATAAAAATAGTGGAAAAATTTGTTGATCAATATTCAAAGATAGATCCTTTTGCTGATACTGAAAATGGTAAAAAAATGGCACTTGAACTTATAGATTCTTTTGGCGTCGATATAATTTATGCTGTTTCTGGCAAAACTAATCTTGGAATTTATGAAGCCATTAAAGATAAAAATATTTTCGCAATAGGAGTAGATACCGATCAAGATTATCTTCTTCCCGGGCAAATTCTAACATCTATGATTAAAAATCTTGATACAGGTATCATTTATATTGTTGATAAAATAATAAATAATAATTTCGAGAACAAAAATTTTAGAATTGGTTTAAAAGAAAATGGTGTTTCCCTTTCCGAGATGAAATATACAGGTAATATAATTTCAGAAGATATTAAGCTTTTATTAAAGCAACTAAAAGAAAAGATTATTGAAAATAAAATTATAATCGATTCAGTATATAAATAAATACTAAGATAAAGGTTAAAATTTGAAAAAAGACTATAAAACTAAAATATCTTTTCAACTAACACTTTATATTATTGCATCAATTGGAGTTTTTCTTTTAATAGTTATTACTCTGACAAGTCTATTTTTAGATAAGTTTTATGAAAATCAGAAAAAATCAGTTGAAAACAAATTTACTACTTTATTTATATCTTTAATAACACCATCTCTTGAAAGATATGATTATTATGGTGTAGAAAAAAACTGTCAAAAATTTTTAAGTGAAGAGATTGTAAGTTATGTTTATATATTTGATAACTCTGGATTTTTAATAAATCAATCATATAGAGAAAAATTCTCAGGTTTTTCAGCATTTATTGATGAAATAAATGTCCCTATTTTTAGTGATAATAATCAAAAAATTGGGCAAGCAAAGATAGGTTATAATTTTAGTACCTTTTTTTATTCTCAGCTTAAGATTAAGATTGCACTTTTTTTATCTATAATTCTACTACTATTTTCTATTTCATTTACAATTATTTTTATAATTTCTAAAAATTTATCAAATCCTTTAGAGCAGCTTCTTTTTTCAATAAAGAAAATTACTTCAGGTGATTATAGTTATAGACTTGAGATTAGTACAAATGATGAAATTGGAGATATAGCAAAAGCTTTTAATTCTATGACTGGTAAGTTAAATTCGGTAATATCTTTGGTAAATGGGATAGTAGAAAATTTACCAAGTGCAATAATTTTTATAAATAAAGAATTTAAAGTTAATCTATGGAACAAAATGGCAGAAAAATTATTCTCAGCTGAAGCAAATTTATGCTTAAATAAACTAATATATGAAGTTGATAGGTATTTTATTGATATAGAAGATGAAATATCTTCAGTAATGAATAGATTAACACCAATAATTATTCAACAAAAAGTAATAAAACCAGATAAATGGAAAGGTCAAATTCATACTATATCATTGATACCGCTTTTTTCTATGGATTATGAAAACAATCTTGAAGGTATAATTATAAAGATAGATGATGAAACTGAAAATGTAAAAAAGATAGATATGATAAATAAAATGCAAAGGATGGAAAGCATTCAGCATTTAGGTTCAGGTATTGCCCATGATTTTAATAATATTCTTGGAAGTATTACAGGAACTATCTCTTTGATGGATCAAGAACTTAAGGATGAAAAAAATATAAGCAAAGAAGAATTAGAAGAATATATAGATATCTTAAAATTAACAACTCAAAAAGCATCTTTGGTAGTAAATCAACTTTCATCTTTAACTAAAAAAAACGAGACTGGATTCTCAATAATAGATATTGTTAAATGCATAGAAGATGTAATAAAGATTTGCCAGCATTCTTTCGATAAATCTGTTGAGATTATCTTTAATCATCAAGAATTAAGACCATATATTTATGGTTCAGAAACTCAGATAGAACAAGCAATCTTAAATCTATGCATAAATTCATATCATGCAATGACTCTTATGAGGAAAGAAAAAGAAAAAAAGGGTGGTCAACTTATTATATCTATTAAAGAATCAGAAAAAGATAATAAAAAATACTGGATGATTTCTATTAAAGACAGTGGTGTTGGAATTCCAAAAGAAAACATAAATAAAATTTTCGATCCATTTTTTTCTACAAAAGAAAAAGCAACATCTAGCGGACTTGGTTTAACTATGGTTTATAATATTGTGGAAAGTCATAAAGGTCATATTGAAGTAGATTCAGAGGTTGATATTGGAACGGAAGTGAAGCTATTTTTTCCTATTTATAAAAAGAAAGAAAATAAAAGAATGATTGAAGAGGAAAAGATTACTATTAATAAAAACTTTAAGGATAAACAAGCAATAATAATAGATGATGATGATATGTTAAGAAAAGTTTTAAGACAGATTTTAGAAAGGATCGATTTTAAGGTTTATGAGGTAGAAGATCCACAAAATTTTATTGGAACCTACGAAATTCATAAAGATGAAATCTCTTTGATTATATTAGATCTTATTATGCCAAAAATTTCTGGTTATGAAATTTATAAAATACTTGAAGAAAAGTATAATATTAAGAATAAAGATATTCCAGTTATTTTAACAACAGGATTATCTAATGACGAAAGAGTTTTTGAACTTAGCAAGCAA
This sequence comes from uncultured Brachyspira sp., assembly GCA_964581895.1. Classification (GTDB taxonomy): domain Bacteria; phylum Spirochaetota; class JAAYUW01; order JAAYUW01; family JAAYUW01; genus Exilispira. The sequence goes on along the minus strand of CAZOPR010000010.1, from coordinate 38,674 downwards.
AAAAATATTTATTTTCTATTTAAGCCATACACTATGGAGGACCTTATTAAGGTTTTAAATAGAATTTTTTGATAATCTTTTTTATTGAAATTATAGAAAAGTTTGGTAAAAATCTATAGATTTCTTACAAACGGAAACAGGTTAGATTCCTGTGCTGTCCACACAGCCGTGAAGGGGTAGCGAAATATTTTTACCTTCCCAGTGGTTTTACTGCGAAGGGAAGGAGTAGATAAAAATATGTAGGAAGCCCTGAAGCCGGAAGACGAGTAAGAAATTATCATGTGGAGGGTTTTATGAAAATGTATGTTAAAGAGCTTGTAAAATCAAGGCAATCTTCGAAAATTGCCAATCTTGTCAAAAAAAGAGATGGAAAAATAGTCGAGTTTGATCCATCAAAAATCGCAAATGCTATAAATAAAGCATTTTCTGCAAGTAAAGAAGGGGATGAAGCAAAAGCATGGGAAGCAGTGGGTTATGTCGTGTCAAGGATTGAAACTGAAATCGTAGATATTGAGACTATTCAGGATCTTGTCGAAGAAACCCTGATGAATATGGGTTATAGAAAATCCGCAAAAATGTATATACTCTATCGTGCTAAAAGAACTGAAGCAAGAAATATAACAAATGCCTTCAATGCTGCTTTTTCTATGATTGAAGATTATATCAAAGAAAATGATTGGCGAGTTAGAGAAAATTCAAACATGAGTTATTCTCTTCAAGGATTAAACTCTCATATTTCATCAACTTTAATTTCAGAATATTGGTTAAATAAAATATATACGACAGATATAGCAGATGCCCATAGAAGAGGTTTTATTCATATTCATGATCTTGGTTCTTTATCTTCTTACTGTGTTGGATGGGATTTAGAACAGCTCTTATTTCTTGGCTTTACAGGTGTTGCCGGTAAAGTTGAAAGTAATCCAGCAAAGCACTTTAGAACTGCCCTTGGACAGATTGCAAACTTTTTCTATACTATGCAAGGGGAAGCTGCAGGTGCTCAAGCTTTTTCAAATTTTGATACTTTACTTGCTCCATTTATAAGGCATGACAACCTTAGCTATAGCGAAGTTAAGCAATCAATACAGGAATTTATCTTTAACTTAAATGTTCCTACAAGAACTGGTTTTCAGACACCATTTACAAATATTACATTTGATCTTGTAGTACCACCAAACTTAAAAGATAAGGCTATAATAATTGGTGGGCAACTTCTTGATTCGACTTATCAAGATTATCAGTTAGAGATGAAGATGATCTTAAAGGCTTTTTGTGAGGTTATGCTTGAAGGAGATGGTAAGGGAAGACCATTTACATTCCCAATCCCAACAATAAACATTACAAAAGATTTTGACTTTGATCAAAAAGATTATGATCCTCTATGGAAACTTACTGCTAAATATGGTACACCTTATTTTAGTAATTTTGTGAATTCTTCAATGAATGTTGAAGATTCAAGGAGTATGTGTTGTAGATTAAAGTTAGATAATAAAAAGATAAAACAAAGACTTTCAAAGATAATTGAAGAGCAAAAAGATCACTCAATAAGAAGAGGAGGGCTTTTCGCTTCAAATCCAATGACTGGTTCGATTGGAGTTGTTACTATAAATCTTGCCAGACTTGCATACCTTGCAAAAAATGAAGATGAATTTTTCAAAAAATTAGATGAAATAATTCAGATTTCTAAAACCTCTTTAGAATTAAAAAGAAAGGTTGTTGAAGACTTAACAGAAAATGGTCTTTACCCATATACAAAATTTTACTTAAAAGATATTAAACTAAAAACTGGACATTATTGGGCTAATCATTTTTCAACAATTGGACTTATAGGTATGAATGAAGCGGTTCAAAACCTGCTAAAAATCCCTTATTTAAAAGATGAAGGAAAGGAATTTGCTGAAAAGACTTTAGACTTCATACTTGAAAGAATCGAAAAAATCTCAGAAGAAACAGGCAATATGTATAATCTTGAGGCTTCACCAGCAGAAGGGGCAAGCTATAGACTGGCATTGATAGATAAGAAGGAATTTAGTGATATCATAACTTCTGGGACAGATTCACGACCATATTATACAAACTCAGTTCAACTTCCAGTAAATATTTCTGATGACCTTTTTGAAGTTTGTGATCATCAGGACAAAATTCAAAGCAAATTTACCGGTGGAACAGTTTTGCATATCTTTGTTGGACAGCAGATTGTAGATATACATTCACTAAAAAATCTTATTAAAAAAATCGCATATACATATAGTTTACCATATTTTTCTATTACTCCAACATATAGCATCTGCCCTGTCCATGGCTATATACCAGGGGAAAAGTGGATATGCGAAAAAGATCATAGTGAAGAGGAATTAGAAGAGTTTGGAGTTTTTTTAAATGAGATTGAAGCCTTTAATTTTGGTAAGATAAAAATAAAAGATAAAGATGAATTAAAAGGAAATATAGAAAATAAAGAAAATAATAAAGAAAATATTGAATATAAAGAAAAGAATTCTAAAAGTGGTATTATAGAATTTGATCTATTTTCTGAAGAAGATGACAGATTAAGCAGTAAAGATATAAATAAGAAAAATATTTGTGAAAATAATGCTTTTAACAAGGATGGTAATGACCTTGTGAATAATAAAGTCATAACTAATAAAATCATAAATAATATTAATATGCAAAAAGTCATTCCCAACGAAGTATATTCAAGAGTAGTCGGTTATTATAGACCTGTACAAAACTGGAATAATGGGAAGAGAATGGAATTTTACGAAAGAAAAGTTTTTAAGATATAGTTAAATTAGATTACTATTGAAAATACGACTTGTAAGTAAATATGACTAAGAGATTGGATTTTTAAATTAGATTATGATAGAGATAAAAGGTTTTATTCCAGTAAGTTTGATAGATTATCCTTCTAAAGTTTGCAGTGTCATTTTTTTAGGCGGATGTAATTTTCGTTGCCCATGGTGTCATAATTTCGATCTTGTTGATGAAAAAAGCCTAATCAAAATAAAAACAATACCAATTGAAGATATTTTAAGCTTTATTGATAAAAGAAATGGTAAAATAGATGGAATCTGTATTTCTGGAGGAGAGCCAACAATTCATAAAGAAAATTTAGCTGATTTTATAAGGACCATTAAAAGAAAAAAGATTCTAATAAAGTTGGATACAAATGGCTCAAATCCAGAGATTGTTGAAAATTTATTAAAAGAAAATCTTATTGATTTTGTTGCATTAGATATTAAAAATGTACCTGAAAAATATCCTGAAACAATTGGATTAAAAAGTTTTGATTTTTCTCTTATTATTAAAACTTTACAGCTATTAAAAAGAAGTGGTGTCGAACATCAAGTAAGGACAACTTTGGTGGATAATCTTGTTGATAAAAAGCAGATTGAAAAGTTAGCCAAAGAATTAGATATCAATATTGCTTTTCAACAGTATAAAGCAAAAAGATAAGTAAAAGTTTAGAATAAAATTATAATTTAAAATTTAACGAAAAATATAAAAATAAGGCATGAAATAAAATGCAAAACAAAATATAAAAAAAGTATGAAAGAAGATATATTATAAAATAAAAGGTAAAAAAATGGGTATACATTACCAAAAAATGCAAAATAAAATAAAAATAAATTATGAAATAAAATTAAGCATAAAATGAAAAAAGATATAGTATAAAACATGGATTGTGAACTGGTAATTTTATGAATTTAAGACAGGTTAATGAAGGCGATATTATTCAGGTAATCGAATTAAAAATTCCCAAAAGAACTATTGAAAGATTTAACTCTATAAATTTTAATACTGGTAAAATTTTTATTGTTTATAAAATTGTAAAAGAAAGATTTGTTGAACTACTTTTTTATGATAAAAAAAACGCAAAAGAAATTATAAAAAAAGAAAATATAAATAACAAAGGTGGATTTTTAATTATTTCAAAGTATTATTTTGATAAGATAGAGGTTAAAATTCTTGAAAATGATTAACAAATAGAAAAAAGGAAGTAAAATGGAACATAGCCTTGTTCTTATTAAACCAGATGGGGTTGAGCTTTCACTGGTTGGTGAAATATTGTCTCATCTTGAAAGGGAAGATCTTTTTCTTGTTGGTGCAAAAGTTGTAGAGCCGACCTACCAGCTTGCAGCTTATCACTATTATGAGCATAAAGATAAGCCTTTTTATCAGGATGTTATTAAATATCTTTTAGGTGGTTATCATAGTTTCCCATGGATTTATGCTTTTGTATATGCAGCAGATAACGCTTGTAGTATAATTCGCTCGATTGTTGGTAAGACTAACCCTATGGAGATAGAGCCAAATAAAAAGATTATCACTTTAAGACAGAAATATGGAAGAAATGTAATAGTTAAAGATGAAAAAGGGAATGAAATATTTGACGAAAATGGACATGTTGTCGTTAGATTTGAAAATGTAATACATGCAAGTTTTAATGATGCTTCAGAGTATGAGGTTAAACTCTGGTTTTCTCCAGATGAGATCCTTTCAAAATATAGAATCTACGAAACAGTTGAAAAAGATGGAAAACTTTACTGGAAGCAGCCTTTTGAAGAAGTTTTTAAAAAAAGATTTTCTTAAAGGATTAAATTAGTTGATTTCAAAAATATGATTATTATAATTAACTCAAGATTGAAAATAAAAAGGTAAAGGAGAATTTTATGATAGTATCATACAAGGAACTTGGTTTTGTAAATTCCAAGGAGATTTTTAAAAAAGCATTAAAAGGCGGTTATGCCATACCTGCATATAATTTTAACAATATGGAGCAACTTCAAGCCATAATTATTGCTTGTGTTCAAACAAGTTCACCTGTTATTTTACAAGTTTCAAAAGGTGCAAGAGAATATGCCAATCAAACCCTTTTAAGGTATCTTGCTCAAGGTGCTGTCGAATTTATGAAAGAACTCGCAGCAGAGAAAAAACTTCCTGAAATCCCCATTGTACTTCATTTAGACCATGGTGATTCATTTGAACTATGTAAAAGTTGTATTTTAAGCGGTTTTTCTTCTGTCATGATAGATGGTTCACATCTTCCATATGAGGAAAATGTCCTTCTTACAAAGAAGGTTGTAGAATATGCCCATGAATTTGATGTTACTGTTGAAGGAGAACTCGGAGTTTTAGCTGGTATTGAAGAACATGTCCAATCTGAAGTTCATCATTACACAAAACCAGAAGAAGTAGAAGATTTTGTAAAGTCTACAGGTGTTGATTCACTTGCAATTGCCATTGGAACTTCACATGGTGCATATAAGTTTAAGGTAAAACCAGGTGAAAATCCTCCTCCTTTAAGATTTGATATTCTTGAAGAGGTAGAAAAAAGGATTCCAGGATTTCCAATAGTCTTACATGGTGCATCAAGTGTATTAAAAGATTATGTAGATATTATAAACAGGTATGGTGGAAATATGGAAAATGCAATTGGTGTTCCTGAAGATCAGCTTAGAAGAGCGGCAAAGTCGGCTGTTTGTAAGATAAATATTGATTCTGATGGAAGACTTGTAATGACAGCAAAAATAAGGGAAGTCCTTGCTACAAAACCAGCAGAATTTGACCCAAGAAAATATCTTGGGCCTGCAAGAGAAGAATTAATAAAAATGTATATGGATAAAAATATAAATGTTTTAGGCTCAGCAGGGAAAGCTTAGATAGTTTCATTTTTATAAAAAATTAATTGAAATATTTTTGCCAAAGTAAAATATTTTTATTGAAGCAATATTTGTAACATTAAAGTATATAATTATTGGAGGAAATAGAATTATGAGACAGATAAAGTTACCAGATAATCTTTTAGAATATCCAAAATTTGTTCCAGGGATTAGAAGGGCACCATCAAGAGGAATGCCTCTTAATAAATACCAGATTAAGATTGCCCTTAAAAATGCTCTTCGCTACATCCCAAAAAATTTGCATTCACAAATTGCTCCAGAATTTTTACAGGAGCTTTTGAGCAGAGGAAGGATTTATGGTTATAGATATAGACCAGAAGGTGATATAAAACCAAAGCCAGTTGATCAATATGAAGGTAAATGCCTTGCAGGTAAAGCTTTACAGGTAATGATAGATAATAACCTTTCTTTTGATATTGCCCTTTATCCTTATGAACTTGTTACATATGGTGAAACAGGACAGGTAATGCAAAACTGGATGCAATATAGACTTATAAAGAAATATCTTGAAATATTGACAGATGATCAGACTCTTGTAGTTCAATCTGGGCATCCATTAGGTTTATTTCCAAGTAAAAAGGATGCTCCAAGGGTAATATCTACAAATGGACTTATGGTTGGGATGTTTGATAATCCAAAAGATTTTGCTGTTGCAGCAGCTATGGGAGTTGCAAATTATGGGCAGATGACGGCTGGTGGCTGGATGTATATAGGACCACAAGGAATTGTTCATGGAACATATATAACACTATTAAATGCTGGAAGGTTATACTTAAAGATACCTGATGACAAAAATCTTGCTGGCGTTATTTATCTTTCCTCTGGACTTGGCGGAATGAGTGGAGCACAGGCAAAGGCGGTTGAAATAGCTAAAGGAGTTGGGATAATCGCTGAGGTAGATTATTCAAGGATAGAAACAAGACATAAACAGGGATGGGTTTCTGTAATAAGTAAGGATATTAAAGAAACATTTGAATTAGCTAAATCAGCTCAAAAAGAAGGGAAGGCTTTATCTATAGCTTATTATGGTAATATAGTGGATTTATGGGAATATGCAGTTAAAAATAATATTAAAATAGAACTTGCTTCGGATCAAACTTCCTGTCATGCCGTTTATGAAGGTGGTTATATACCTCAAGGATACTCTTTTGAAGAGGCAAGAGATTTACTTGAAAAGCAACCAGAAAAATTTAAAAAAGCAGTTGATGAATCATTAAAAAAGCAATTTAATCTTATAAAAGAAATGGTAAGTAGAGGAACATACTTCTGGGACTATGGAAATTCTTTTATGAAAGCTGTTTTTGATGCTGGAGAAAAAGAGATTGCAAAAAATAAAGTAGATACTTCTGAAGGTTTTATCTTTCCATCTTATGTTGAACATATTATGGGACCAATCTGTTTTGATTATGGCTACGGTCCATTTAGATGGGTATGTCTTTCAGGTAAAGATGAAGATTTAAGAAAAACAGATGCTGCCGCAATGTCATGTATAGACCCAAAAAGAAGGGCTCAGGATAGAGATAACTACAACTGGATAAAGGACGCCGAGAAGAATAAACTTGTCGTTGGAACTAAGGCAAGGATACTTTATGCTGATGAAGAAGGTAGGGTAAAAATTGCTTTGAAATTTAATGAGATGGTAAGAAATAATGAAATTGGTCCCGTGATGCTTGGAAGAGATCATCATGATGTTTCTGGTACAGATTCACCATTTAGAGAAACTGCAAATATATATGATGGTAGTAATGTCATGGCTGAAATGGCTGTTCATTGTTTTGCTGGAAATTGTGCAAGAGGGATGACTTTAGCAGTATTATCAAATGGTGGTGGAGTTGGTATTGGTAAAGCATTTAATGGTGGTTTTGGTCTTGTTCTTGATGGTAGTGAGCAGACAGATAAAATAATCAAAAGCTCTCTTAGCTGGGATGTTATGGGCGGTATTGCAAGAAGATCATGGGCAAGAAATGAAAATGCTATATCTACAGCAATTTTGTACAATAAAAGAGAGGGCAATTCCCATATTACCATTCCAGAAATTGCCGATTCCAATCTTATTGATGAAATTGTAGATAAGGCGATTTAAGGCCTCTATTTTTCTTAGTATTTGATTTGATTTTTTCAAGTTCTTTTACTAGTTGAACCTGTTGCAACCGATCGTGATAGATAAAAAGAATAAAAAAAGTAGTTACCTTTTACTTTTTATATTTCAAAAAGAAAAAGATACATTTTATTTAATCTTTACTAATTTATCTTGTTACGATCTGCCGCAGAATCTAATACCTTTTACCAATAATACCTTTTACTAAAATTAAATAGAAAGTTGGCTAAAAACTTTTAATAAAGTAAATAATATAAGTTGAATAAGAACAAAAAATAAAAATAAAAAAGAAAAATAAAAAGTAAAATTTATAAAAAAAGGGACTATCATTAAGATAGCCCCTATTTTTATGAATATGGAAAGGAGATTTACCAGTTGTCAATCATGTCATCTTTATCTTGAGTGGACATATTAAATACATTTGTCTTTGCAGTTAATTCATCAAAATAAACATAGAATGTCCCATAAGATTCTTCGGGGTTTGTTTCAACAGCAAGACCCATGAAAGTTATACCTTCAAGTTCTGTATAATGATATTCATCCTGAACTAAAGTTGGAGGGATGACAAAAGTAAGTTTTTTCCACCCTAAGAAATTTAAGGTTCCAACTTTCAAAAGTTTATCCTGATTGTAGTAATCTCTAACAACAAAAATTAAAGTATGACCGAAATTTCTTCCTGCAACCCAGATCGAAAGAGATTTTGTAATACCAGGAACTTTAATTGGTCTTGGAGGTCTTACTATAAATCTGTTAAATCCTCTTTTGTTGAACATTACTTTTACACCAAGAACATATTTGTTTTCAATACCTGTTGTAGGATCAACTTGAGGAAGAGCATTTGGTTTACCGTATCTTTTCATCAGAAAAATATTTCCCTGATCAAGAGGCATCTGACCTGTCCAGGATTCGGCATCTTCAAATTTTGAGATAATAATATCTGCAAGAAGTTCACCTTCCTGAACTCCAGGTTCCATATTTTGTGATGTAGAAACCTGTTGAGCTTTTAAGTTTGAAAGATTTGAAAATAAAAAACCAGCAAATAAAATAAAAATAAAAACTAAATATTTTATCTTTTTCATGGTAACCATCCTTTATATGGGTTACTATAACTTATTTATTACCTTGTTGATTGGATTCTGGATTTGTCCAGATCTGATCAACATTGTTTAAAGAATCACCATCATATGTTTCAAGCGCTATATCTGTTAAAACTGAAAAATGATCTAAATAAATATAAAAATTTTCAAGAGGTGCACCTGGACTTGTCCATATAATGAATTTTTCGAAAAGTACATTTTTAATTCTTGGAAGTTGAATTTGTTGCTGTGGTATATAGTTTGGAACATCAATTCTTATAATCTTCCAACCAAGATAATTTAATTTACCACCTGGAAGGGAATAGCTAATACCAGTATAATCAGTTACTTGAAGTTCGAAATCATAGGCAAAATTTGCACCCCATACCCAGATATAGAATGATTTCGCTATTCCTGGGATTTTAATAGGTTCTTTTGGGAGTATCCATAAGTAGTTGTACCCCATCCTATAATAGGAAGTTCTTACTCCAAAACAATATTTATTGTTTGGATCTCCTTTTTGACCAAATAAAGATGTTGGCCAATTTTCAATCTTTGCCTGCCATTGTGGGAAGCCAGTTTTAGTATATTTTGAACCTTCTGCATGCCAGCCTCTGTCATTGTTTTCGAATGTTTCAAGAACAATAGAGGTTATAAGTTCATTTTTAGTCATTGTTTGTTGGGCAGTCAGGTTTGAATTACTAACTAAAAAGGCAGCAAAAATAACTAAAATAAAAGATAAGACAGCTATTTTTGAGAATTTCATTTTATGACTCCTTTCCCTTATTTTTCTGCTTTTTCTTTATATCGGAAAAAGAAGCGTTTCAATTTAAATAATTTGAATAATTTTAAAATAATTTTTTTAATTTTGGTGATTTAAAAATAATTCAAAGATTTCAAAAATGCAAATATTTTGCTTTTAACTTAAAAGATCAAATTTTCTAATCTCATTAATTTTATTCTTTTCATCAACTAATAAAACTTTTGGAGAAAAGTTTTTTAATTCTTCTTCAGAAAGATAGACATAACTTGCGATGATTACAAGATCTCCAACCATTGCATTTCTGGCAGCAGCACCATTTAGCCCAACTATACCAGAGTTTTTTTCACCTTTTAATACATAGGTTTCAAATCTTTCTCCATTATTTATATTGTATATCCATACAGCTTCAAATTCTTTTATCCCACTTGCTTCTAAAAGAGCTTCATCTATTGTTATCGAACCAACATAATTTAAATCCGCTTGCGTAATTTTCGCTCTGTGTATTTTAGCTTTCAAAAATTTTTGTAACATTTCTTTTTCCTTACTTATTTATTTAATTTTATTCATTAATTAATCTTATATTCAACTAAAAAAAATAAAAAATATTTCTTTTTACAATATATTAAAAATTTGAATAAAAAAAAATTATAAAAATAAAAACATAAAAATTAAAAAAATATAGAATCAAAATTATAAAATCTGAAACATAAAAATTAAAACATAAAAACTAAAAAATAAAAACTAAAGTATAAAAACTAAAATATAAAAATTAAAATATAAAATCAAAAGTATAAAAACTAAAACATAAAAATTAAAACTATAAACCTCAAAAAAACTTAAAATATAAAAATTAAGAATAAAAATTTTAAGTTCATTGTTTAATACTTAAAAGGTATGCTTTTTTATTCCAGGGTGATAATTCTTCAACTATTTTAATCTGGGCTTCTACCATTTTCCCATTTAGTTTTTCTAAAAGCTGCTTTTGATCTTCCTTTAAGTTAATTAAATGGTAAGAGACCCTGGATTTAGATTCTGGTTTTTCTATCAAAATATATTCTTTTTGTTCATTTATAACATCTATATAAACAATAGCATTAATCCATTTTATAGAGTCATTTTTAAAATTCATTGTTTTTGCTTCATCATTTTTACAGGAAATAAAACATAAAAAAATAATTAAACAAAAGGAAAATATAAGATAAATTTTTTTTACCATATAATTACCTCAATTATTATCAATAAAATATAAAATAAAAGAATCATGTAAGTCAATATAATTTTTCTAAATAAAAATACAGCCTAAAAATAAAATTTCAATAATTGTTGACAAATCAAAAACTTTTGGCAAAAAGAAGTAAGTTAGTTGGAGAAAGTAATTTTCGTTAAAACTATGGTTTCTAAAAGTTTAATTTATTATTTTTCAAAAAAAATTAAAGTTCCTTTTTTATATAAATATTTTTTATATAGATTTTCAAAATTATTATTAAATATATTAAATATCAATATTATTTTCAAAATCTTTTCTATGATGATGTCTAACCCGGTATAGGAGAGGATTTAATCTAAACCGCCGGGTAATTAATATTAAATCCCCCTATATTCCGGGATAAAATTTAATCAAAAATTTGATCAATAGTTTAATCCATAGTTTAGTCTATAATGTTTTGCATCTATTAATATAATTAAAAATTTAAGTTATGGAGTTTATTATGAAAGATAGAAATATAGAGCAGATAAATAATAAAATAAAAAAGGGTAAAGTTAAAGTTGTTACAGCAGAAGAGATGAAACAAATCGTAAAAGAAAGTGGTTTAGAAAAAGCTTATGAAATAGTTGATGTTGTAACCTGTGCGACTTTTGGCGCAATGTGTTCCTCAGGGGTTTTTTTGAACTTTGGACATTCAGATCCACCTATAAAAATGACAAAAGTCTGGTTAAATGATGTGCCAGCATATACAGGCATTGCCGCTGTTGATGCATATATTGGTGCAACTGAATTGTCTGAGAAGGAAGGATTTAATTATGGTGGAGCAAATGTGATAGAAGATCTAGTAAAAGGCAAAAATATAAAATTAAAAGCAATATCTCATGGCACAGATTGTTATCCAAGAAAGGAATTGGAGACCTGGATTAATATAAATCAAATAAATCAAGCAATAATGGTAAATCCAAGAAATTCATATCAGAAATATAATGCAGTGACAAATAGTAGTGATATGACAATTTATACTTATATGGGAAAACTTCTTCCAAATATGGGAAATATAACCTATTGCGGAAGCGGTGAACTTTCACCATTAAATAATGATCCAGATTATGAAACTATTGGGCTAGGGACCAGAATATTTTTAGGTGGAGATCAAGGATACATTATAGGTAGCGGAACCCAGCACTCACCAAAGTCTGGTTTTGGTACTCTTATGATCAAGGGAAACCTAAAAAAAATGAAACCAGAATATATTAAAGCTGCACAAATAAATGGTTATGGAGTATCTCTTTATGTCGGTATAGGGGTGCCAATTCCCATACTTAATATAGAAATTGCTAGAAAAACTTCAGTTTCAGACAGAGATATTTATACAAATATTATAGATTATAGTTTTAAAAGAAGATCGAAGCCAATTTTGAAAAAAGTCAGCTATGAAGAATTAAAATCAGGTTATGTAGAATTAAATGGGAAAAAGATAAAAACTGCTTCTATATCAAGCCTTTATATGGCAAAGAAAATAGCAAATATTTTAAAAGATTGGATAGAAAATGGCTTATTTTATCTAACAATGCCAGTCGAAAGACTTAACAATAATAGTGAAGTGAAAAACTTAGAAATAAAAGAATACTATTTTGAAGATAACTTTGAAAATAACAATCTATCAAAAATTGAAATTTTAGGGAATAGCAAGATAAGATGGGATAATTCAAAATGCATAAACTGTGGTTATTGCACTTCCCTTTGTCAATATGATGTTTTTAAAATAGATAAAAATCAGAAGATAACATTTAATCCAGATAATTGTACAAAATGTGGAAATTGTAAAGATATTTGCCCATTAAAAGCGATTGATTTAGGAGATTAATATGTTTGAAAAAAGATTTAAAATAAAAATTAAACAGACAGCAGCATCTATAATAACTCAAGAAAAATATCTAAAATTTGTATTGGATGAGGTTATTAAACAAAGAAATTTACTAGAAAGTTATATTGTTAAAGATAGTGTTTTCTTAAAAACTTTATCTTCATACAAAGTTAAAAAAGATGCTCCAGAAATTGCAAAAAAAATGGCAGAGGCTTGTGAAATAGTTGGAGTCGGACCTATGGCATCAGTTGCGGCAGCAATAGCTTTTTACGGAGTAAAAGCTGCAATAAAAAAAGGTTGTAGATTTATCGTTTTTGAAAATGGAGGGGATATAGCAATGTATATAAATAGGCCTGTGTCTGTTGGGATATATAGTGGCGAAAAAATAAAAGATTTGGCTTTAAGGGTATTACCAGAAGACAATATTATAGGTATATGCACATCTTCTGGTAAAATGGGGCATTCTCTTAGCTTTGGAAATGCTGATTCCGTTACTGTTATTTCTTCAGATCCAATACTTTCAGATGCTGCTGCAACCTCAATCTGTAACTTAATAAAAAAGGTAGATATCAATATGATAGAAAATATTATTAAAAGTTACCTTGCTTCTCAAGTTAAAGCTGTAATAGTGATAATAGATGGGTATATCTTCATGGGTGGCAAGGTCCCAGAATTGCTTTATAGAAAAATTCCATATGAACTTATAACTATTTCGTAAAATCTATTTCTTAAAATTGGAGAAAATTATGAATTATAAAATATATATTCCAGAAAAAATAAAATGCTTTCCGGAAATGAAATTATTTTATTCAAGATGCTCTATCCCTTTTAATTCTCAAAACAAGGACATAAATCTTGTAAAAAAAATGAATGAAATTTATTTTAGATCCACTTTTATGTTAGAACCTAAAATTTATTATAGATCATTTTACTTAAATGATCTACCAGAAAAAATGATACCAATTCAATTTAAAGATATAAAAAAAATGACAATTTTTGTTTCAACATTAGGAAAAATCTTCGATGACTTTTTACAGAATCTACTTAATGAAAATAGAATATTTGAAGCAACAATAGCAGATGCCTGGGGTTCCGAATCTATTGAAGCATTAAATTGGCATTTTGATAAATATCTTAAAGCAAAGACCTTTATGAAAGGAACCAGAAGATTTTCACCAGGTTATAAAAATGTAGATATAAGATTTAATAAATTTATAATTCATAATCTTTTTGGCATAAGAGAATTTATTGTTTTAGAGAGTGGAGAAATTTATCCAAGAAAAACAACAATATGTTTTATAGGATGGTATATATGAAAAGAGAAAAATTTTTAAGTCTGTTAAAAGAAAAAGTTCTTTTTTTAGATGGTGCTTATGGGACTGAATTTATAAAAATGGGCTGTAATGAAAGATTATGCGAAATATTGAACATAAAGGAACCTTTTAAAGTAGAAGAGTTGCAAAATAGATATATTAAGGTAGGTGCAGATCTTCTTTTGACAAATACCTTTAGTGCAAATAGATTTAAGTTGGAATCTTTTGGACTTGCTGATAATATTGAAATTATTAATTATTCAGCTGTTAAAATAGCAAAGAAAGTTGCAACTAAAAGTTTAGTCTTTGGAGATATAGGACCTACTGGAACTCAGATTGAACCTTTTGGAAACTTATCTTTCGATAATGCGTATGAGATATTTAAAGAACAAGCCAAAATCTTGATAAACTCCGGGGTTGATGGAATAATCTTAGAAACATTTTCAGATATTAAGGAGTTAAAATCAGCCATATTTGCTATAAGGGATATTGATCAAGATATTCCTTTAATTGCTCAGATGACATTCTTAAAAGACGGTAGAACTATTAGTGGAACTTCAATAGAAATATTTGCAACAGTCATAAATGATCTTGATGTAGATGTTGCTGGAATAAATTGTTCATTAAATCCACAACAGATTTTACCGCTCTTTGGTCAGCTTGCATCTTTTTGCAATAAACCACTTTCAATAGAACCAAATGCTGGAAATCCTATATTTACTAATGGTAAACTTATTTATGATATGGATCCAGTTGAGTTTGCAATATATTTTAAGAGTTTTGTTGATTTGGGAGCAAATATCATTGGTGGATGCTGTGGAACAACTGCGGAACATATAAAAACCATAGTAGAATTTATTGGTAAAAAGAAACCAAAAGAAAGAGAATTTAATACTAAACAATATTTATCTTCAAGAACAGAATTAAAAGATGTTGAACCATTTTTAATAATTGGTGAAAAGATCAACGCAAGTGCAAAAAAAGGACTGCAAAGCCAAATCGAGCAGAACAATTTTAATAAGATAATAGAACTAGCACATAAACAAGCAAGAGAAGGTGCATTATGCATAGATATAAACCCCGGGATAGAAAAACTACTTACAGATGAAAATATAAAAAATCTAATCATAAATCTGGATAAACACTGTAGTCTACCACTTTCTTTAGATATACAGGATCTTCATTTGATAGAAATAGTAATTAAAGAGTATCCTGCAAGGGCTCTTATAAATTCATCTAAAGCCGATGAAAAAAGTCTAATTGAACATTTATCTATGATTAAAAAATATGGGGGTATGCTTGTAGTTCTTGCAATGAAGGATGAAGCTTCAGATAGCTACTCAAAAAGAATAAATATAATAAAGGAAGCAGTGCAGATTATAAATAGTTTTAATATTGACTTAAATAGAATTTTTTTTGATCCTTTGATTTTACCTATAGCCTCAGGCTATGATTATGAAGTTCCTTTGAGAACTATTGATTTCTTATGTAAAAAAAAGATGAAATCTATAATAGGACTTTCAAATTTGACTTTTGGAATGCCAGAAAGAGAGAAGATTAACTCTTTTTTCCTTTCTCTTGCTATGGATAAAGGTTTATCTGCAGCAATTCTGGACACTTCGCATCAAATGACCATGAATATAATTCAGGCAGATTTAATTTTAACTAAAAACGAATTAAAAAATACTTTACAAGAAAATGAAGACCCTTTAGTTCAAATAATAATAAATGGAGAAAAAGATTTACTTATTGATTTTGTTGACAAAAAACTAAAAGAAGAAGAGCCAATAAAGATTATTAATGATACTTTGACAAAAACCATGGAAAAAATAGGGGGTCTTTATTCGGAAGGCAAAATTTTTTTACCACATTTAATATTAGCATCAGAAACAGTTCAGGTAGCATTTGATTATTTAAGCAGTTTAATAAAGGAAGAAAAAAAAAGATATAAGGGAAAGATTCTTCTAGCGACAGTTGCAGGTGATATTCATGATATTGGCAAGAAAATTGTCGCCACAGTATTAAAAAGTTTCGGATATGAAGTTATTGATATTGGCAAGAATATCGATAGCCAGACTATTTTAAGAAAAGTTAAGATTGAAAAACCAGACATATTAGGTCTTTCTGCTATGATGACGACAACCTTGAATGAAATAGATGAAGTAGCAACTCTTTTAAGGGAAAATAATTTGAATATTCCTATTATTGCAGGTGGTGCATCTATGAATGAGAAAATTGCTTCTGAATATTCTGTTTTTTATGCCAAAGATGCTTTTGATGCAATAGAAATTATTGAAAAAATAATTTTAAGCAAAAAGAAAAAAGTTAAGGATAAAGAAGATGAAATTGATAGATAAAATAAAAGAAAAAAAGATTCTTTCTATAGAAGTTCTTCCTCCAGATAGAGGGCAAAATCTTGAAAAAATATTTGAAGTACTAGATCAACTTTTAATCTGTCCAATAGATTTTATTAGTGTAACAAGACATCCTCCGGTTAATTCTTATATAGAAACTGAAGATAGGATAATAAAAGCAGATAAAATTGAGAGACCAGGCTCCATCGGAACAACAGTAGCATTAAAAGATAGATATAAAATAGATATTATACCTCACATTTTATCCTGTTCTATGAATAAATTTCAGATAGAAGATTTACTTATTGACTTAAATCTTATAGGAATAGAAAATCTATTTGCGATAAGAGGGGATATAATAAAAGATAATTTTTCTGATAAAAATTTTGATTTTACATATCATAAAAATTCTGCTGGGCTTGTTAGGCAGATTAAACAGATGAATGAAGGTAAATACCTATATCAATCAAATAATACAGCCCCTACAGATTTTTGTATTGGGGTTGCAGCTTATCCTGAAAAACATTATGAATCACCAAATATGTGTGAAGATTTAAAATACTTAAAGGAAAAGGTAGATTCTGGAGCTGATTTTATTATTACTCAGATGGTATTTGATATAAAAGTAGTAAAGAATTTTATTCAAAAGTTGAAGATGCAATCAATTAATGTACCTATTATCATAGGTATTAAGCCAATAGTAAGCTTAAAATCCCTTTATGATTTACCAAGAAGATTTTTCATTAATATACCTGAAAATTTTATCAAAAAGATGCAGCAAGCAAAAAGTAAAGAAGAAGAATTTAAAATAGGAACAAAATATATGGCAAAATATATACAAAAACTTTTAGAATTGAAAGTAGATGGAATACATATATTTACTATGGGAAAAGGTGATTCTACGAAGGCATTACTTAAACAAATCTACTATTGAAAATAAATTCTTTTTGAAGTATATTTTTATTGTAGAAAATAGAAATAAAGGGTAGATATATGAAAATTGAAAAAGAGTTGAATTTGACAGAATTATTAAATTTAGCCTTGGCTCTTGAACAAAGGGGAGAAAAATTTTACAAAGAATCTGCTGCATCTCAAACAAAGGCTGAAATCAAACAGATTTTTAGCGAACTTGCCAAACAGGAGAAAGAGCATTCTTCATTTTTCTTAAAACTTTTAGGAAAAGAAAAATCTTATGATCCAGAAAATCCGCCATCTGATGATTATTATGAGTATCTTTATCAATATGCAAATATTTCTTTATTTAAGATAAAAGAAAAGAAATTAGAAAAAGGTAATATCCATGATATTTTAAATTATGCAATAGATGTTGAACTTTACTCAATACTTTACTATTTTGAGCTTCAAAAATATCTTGATAGCATTGATCATGAGATTTTACAAAGTATCATATTGGAGGAAAAATCACATTACAATAAATTGGTAAATCTTTTAAAAGAATATGAATAAATTATAAATATTTTTTTGACCTTTTTACTTTTTTTTAATATAATATTATAAAGCCTTAAAATAAATTAATTAAGAAGGAGGAGTTTTATGGCTAAAAAGTATGGTATCTATAAGTGTGAGATATGCGGAAATGTTGTTGAAGTCATGCATGAAGGGAAAGGGGAACTTGTTTGTTGTGGCAAGCCTATGAAGTATCTTGAGGAAAATACTGTTGATGCTTCCAAAGAAAAACATATCCCTGTGATTAAAAAGGAAAAAGGCACCATTGTTGTTGATGTCGGTTCTGTTCCACATCCTATGGAAGAAAAACATTATATCGAGTTTGTTGAACTTATTGCTGATGGGGTAAGACATGTTGCCATGCTTTCACCAGGAATGGAACCAAAAGCAGTATTTAATTGCAGTGGTGAGAAACTTGAAGCAAGAATATATTGTAATATTCATGGAGTCTGGAGAAGTTAATAATTGGCAATTTTTGATTTCAACTTTAATGCAAAGTTATTTATACTTAAAAATTTCATTAGAAATTTTATTTTAATTTAAATTGTAAGGAAGGTTTTTATGAAAAGCGTAAAAGGTACAGAAACTGAAAAAAATTTACTTAAATCATTTGCCGGGGAATCACAGGCAAGGATGAGGTACGATTATTTCGCTTCTGTTGCAAGAAAAGAAGGCTACGAGATGGTTGCAGAGATCTTTGATGAAACTGCAAAAAATGAAAGAGAACATGCTAAAAAGTTTTTCGGTTTTCTCGAAGGTGGATCTGTTGAAATTACTGCTTCCTATCCAGCTGGTAAGATCGGCACAACTTTAGAGAACCTAAAAGCTGCTGCCATGGGGGAACATGAGGAATATACCGAACTTTATCCTCACTTTGCAGATATTGCTGAAAAAGAAGGTTTTCAGGAGATTGCCATATTATATAAAGGTGTTGCAAATGTTGAAAAACATCATGAACAAAGATACTTAAAACTTGCTGAACTTATAGAGAAAAAGAAGATGTTTGCAAGAGAGGTTCCAAAACTCTGGAAATGTAGAAACTGTGGGCATATACACCAGGGAGAAGAAGCTCCAGTTAAATGTCCTGTATGTGCACATCCTCAGTCTTATTTTGAAGTTCTTTGTGAAGATTTTTAATAAATAAATATTTTTATTATTTCAATTGATATTTGTGTAATTTAATTAAAGCTGGCTATCCATTTCTTTGGGTAGTCAGCTTTTTTTAAAAAAAATTTTTATTTTATCTTTCTATTTATTAAGTAATTTTTTTATTTTATCTTTCTTTTTTTAAAAATTTGATTAAAAAAATTAGAGATTAAAAATTTTGAAATTTTAAAATTGGTAATATAATATTTTATGAAGTTAAAAGGATTTTTAATGGATAAAAACAATTCATTTTTTAAGCAAAATTTCTTAAAACAACCTATGATGAGCAACACATTTTTTGCGTTGCTTCCTATTTTGATTTGCGGTGTTTATTTTTATGGCTTAAAAGTGCTTCTTCTTTTTATTGTAACAATGATTTTTGGGTTGCTAACTGAATATCTTTTTGCAAAATTATTAAAACAAAAGGTTTCTCAGGCATTGTTTGTTTCTGTTATATTGTATGTTTTGACTCTTCCACCAGATATACCTATCTGGATATCTGTTGTTGGAATAGTTTTTGGGATAACCTTTAGCAAAATGTTATTTGGTGGATTTGGCAAAAATGTTTTTAATCCAGCAATAACTTCAAGAGCATTTATTTATATTTCTTTTGGCCCATATCTTACATCAAAATGGTATAAACCTTTCATTAATTTCCCAGCTGGATTTTTAAAATATAAAGTTGATACTATCTCTTCTGCAACACCATTAAAAGAGATACTTTCAAATGGCTCATCTTTTAAGCTTGATTTGAATTTAATAATAAAATTTCTTTTTGGAAATAAATCTGGATCTATTGGTGAAGGCTTTATAATTTTGATTTTAATAATTGGATTGTTTTTGATGTATAAAAAATATGCTTCCAGGCAGATTGTTTTAAGTGGTTTTTTAAGTTTTATTATTTTTTCTTCTATTTTATATTTTGCTGGCAAATCACCTAATCCAATATATATGGTGTTAACTGGAGGTTGGTTTTTTGGTCTTCTTTTTATGATGACAGATCCAGTAACTTCAGCAACAACAAAAACCGGTAAAATAATTTATGGCTCACTTTATAGCATTTTGACAATTATAATTCGAATATTTGGTATATGGACAGAAGGAGCAATGTTCGCTATACTCATTTCTAATACTTTTGCCCCATTTATAGATTATCTTGTAAAAGAAGCTGGCAGTAAAAACAAATAAAAAAATAAAAAAATAAAAAAACAGGTAAATAAACAGATAAAAAACTTATAAAAAGATAATTTAAAAATAAGAAAAAAGATACAGTAAGAGGTAAAATGAAAAAAGATAAGATTAAGGATTTGTTTAATAATTTAATTGTTGTAATAATAATTTCAATTGTTTTAATAAGCATCCTTGCGATTATCTATAGTTTTACTCAGGAAAGAATAAAGGGAAATGAAACAATATTTAAAAAAAAGGCTATTTTAATAGCTGCTGGTTTTGCCTTACCATCTAAATATTCACAAATAATTGAACTTTATAATAGTTCTATAAAGGAACTTGGGGTTCAAGATAAAGTTGAAATCTATTCCTATATAAATAAGAAGGTTGGTGAAGAAAATATTTTAAGCAAAGGTTATGTTTTAATCTTTTCAGGACCTGGACTTTGGGGAGAAATCACAATCGCTTTAGCTATTGCAAATGATCTTGAAACAATTGCAGGTATTGAGTTTATAAGTCAGAATGAAACTCCTGGTCTTGGAGGAAGAATAGTTGAAAGCTGGTTCAAAAATCAATTTAAGGGTAAAAATAAGATTACTAAACTTGTCTCTGAAAAAGAAATACCTGCTGATGATGAGATAGCATCTATAACTGGAGCCACAAATACTACAAATTATGTATTAAATCTTATTAAAATGGGGAAGGGTTATATAAAGTCTTTTAATCTTTCAAAATTAGATTAATAAAAATTTTAGAAATAGTTTTTTTAAAATAAATTAAAAATAAAAAAATAAAGGCAAAAGAATTTAAAATTATTTGAAATAGTAAGAGATAAAAATAAAGAAAAGAAAAAAACCAGGAAAATCTATGGCAAAAAATAGTAAGGGTATATTTCGGGAAAATATTTTAACCAATAATCCAATATTGGTTCAGGTGCTTGGGATTTGTTCAACTTTAGCAGTTACAAATTCTTTAAAAAATACGATAGTAATGTGTATTGGTTTAATTTTTACAGTTAGCCTTTCTTCTTTTTCCTTATCTATAATTAGAAAATTAATCCCTTCTAAGGTAAGGATGATTGTTGAAGTTCTTGTAATCTCTTTTTGGGTAATAATTGTTGATTTAATATTAAAAGCCTATCTACCAGATATTTCCAGACAGCTTGGGCCATATGTTGGATTGATAATAACAAACTGTATAGTTATGGGAAGAACTGAAGCTTTTGGACTTCAAAACCCGCCAATCCCATCATTTTTGGACGGACTTACTTCCGGTCTTGGATATTCGATTATACTTATTTTTATTGCGATAATAAGAGAACTTTTAGGAACTGGTTCTATTTTTGGTTTTAAGCTTCTTGGTTCAAACTGGGTAAGCTGGAATATTATGATTATGGCGCCTGGTGCCTTTTTCCTTCTTGCATTGATTATCTGGCTTGTTAAAGGTTACTATCTTCCAAAGATTGAGAAAAAATAAAAATATTTTTGGGGAAAAAGATGGATATTTCATCTATAGCAATTCTTTTTGGTTCTGTTTTTACAGGTAATATTTTATTATCCTATTATCTTGGAATGTGTTCATTTTTATCTATTTCAAGAGAGATGAAATCAGCAGTTGGACTTGGTGTAGCAGTAACTTTTGTTATGGCGATAACAACTCCATTAAACTGGCTTGTTTACAATCTTGTTCTTGTCCCATTAAATATATCATATTTAAGATTTATTGTCTTTATTATGGTAATAGCAGGGATAGTTCAAATTCTTGAAATGATTATTGAAAGATTTTCTCAAACACTATATTTTTCTTTAGGTATCTTTCTTCCATTGATAACGGTAAACTGTGCCATTTTAGGTGTGAATCTCTTTATGATTATAAGGCAGTATTCATTTATTAACTCGATTTTCTATGGACTTGGAAGCGGGCTTGGCTGGCTTTTAGCAATAACACTTCTTGCAGCCATCAAACAGAAGATTTCAAAAAATATTTTACCAAAAGGACTTGAAGGGGCTGCAATCTCTTTGATTATTTCTGGAATTATGGCTATAGCATTTATGGGGTTTTCAGGGATAATCTCTATAAATTGAAATATTTTTTAAAAAACAGATTAATTATTGGAAAAATAAAAAAAGTGGAGGAATGATGTCTATATTTTTTTCTTCAGTTTTGGCTGTAACCTCAATCTCTTTTTTTCTTGTAATAATTATTTTAATAGTAGACCTGATAATAAATAATTATCCAGATTTTGATATAAATATTAACAATAAAAAGACTATAAAAGTAGAAGGTGGTAAACCACTTCTTTTTGCATTAAAAGAAAAGGAGATTTTTATTCCATCGGCTTGTGGAGGTCGTGGTTCATGTGGATATTGTAAGGTAAAAGTATTAAATACTACCACTCCATACCTTCCAACAGAGCTACCTTATCTAACAGATGAAGAAAAGAAAAACAGTATTAGATTATCCTGTCAGATAAAAGTTAAATCAAACCTAAATATAGAAATACCAGAATCTTTGTTTTCTGTTCATCAATATGATACAAAAGTTGTAAGCCTTATTGACCTTACATATGATATAAAACAGGTGACACTTCAAATCGAAGGAAACCAAAGCATTGAATTCAAAGCAGGGCAGTATATTCAATTTGAAGTTCCACCATATGAACTTACATCTGAAACTGTTTATAGGGCTTATTCCATAGCCTCATCACCTCAGGATACCAAAAAAATCGAGCTTGAAATAAGACTTGTTCCAAATGGTATATGCACAACATATGTTCACCAATACTTAAAAGTTGGTGATAAGGTTAAAATAAATGGACCTTATGGCGAGTTTTATTTAAGACCAACAGATGCAGAAATCATTTTTATAGCTGGTGGCTCTGGTATGGCTCCAATAAAATCTATCCTTTTAAGTATGAAAGAAAAAGGGATAAAGAGAAAAGCAACTTATTTTTTTGGAGCGAAAACCAAAAAAGATCTTTTTTTACTTGATTTGATGGAAGATTTGATGAAGCAGATGCCAGAATTCAAGTTTATTCCAGCTCTTTCAGATTTAAATGCAGATCCAAACTGGCAGGGAGAAAGAGGCTTAATAACAGATGTCGTAGATAAATATGTTTTAAGTGGAGAAAATAAAGAAGCCTATCTTTGCGGTTCTCCTGGTATGATTAATGCTTGTATTAATGTTTTAACAAAAAAAGGGATACCTAATGAAAAAATATACTTCGATAAATTTGCTTAAAAATTAAAGAAGGAAAATTTATGAAACAGGATCTTTACTATACAAAAATTCAGCAGAGAATGAAAAAAGGAGTTCTTGTATTAGAAGGCTTTTTAGGGGACGATAAAAGAAATCTTGTTGATATTATTAATGAAGACAATGAAACAGTAAAAAGATTGGGTTTTACTCATCAAATTATTGCTGAAAAACTTAATGAGCTTAGGGAAATTGGATTAAAAGCTATTGAACAATCTGTAATTTATAAAGATCACATTGAAATAAAGGTAGAAATTTTTAGGGGTAAACTACCTTGTCCTTTTGGCGAAAAGGGAATCTATCAAAAATCAGAGATAGTTGTAATAAACAAAAAGATAGATGACCAGATTAAATATACTGATTTATCTATCCATCTAATAAAAGAGCATGGAT
Source organism: uncultured Brachyspira sp. (assembly GCA_964581895.1). Classification (GTDB taxonomy): domain Bacteria; phylum Spirochaetota; class JAAYUW01; order JAAYUW01; family JAAYUW01; genus Exilispira. The sequence goes on along the minus strand of CAZOPR010000010.1, from coordinate 14,884 downwards.
TTTATCAAGGTGTTGGCTCACCTTATCGGCTGGATCCAGAGAAAATTGTCAGAGTCCTTGAAATTTCATGATGCTTTTTTCTAATTCAATCATACCTAACGACGCAGAAGATTTAATGAAAATATCAGTGATATTATACGTATATTCAGATTTTTCTGGATTAATCTCAATAATTTTACCTTTATTTTTCTTTACAATTTGAGGTATCATAGCAGCCGGGTAAACTACTCCAGAAGTACCTATTATTAAAAGGCAATCTGCATTTTGAGCATGATAAAAGCTAAGATTTAAGGCTTCTTCTGGTATAGGTTCTTTAAAAAAAACAATTTCTGGCTTTATTATAGAACCGCAAAATTCGCATTTTGGTATATTAAAATCAAAATCAATTTTAAGATCTTCAATATCCTTACTATCTATAAAGCCTTTTTCAGCTATGACTTTTAGTGGATCTTGTCTTTCTATTTCTTCAACTAAATCATCTGAAAAAAGCTGATCAAACTGATAACTTTTACCACATTTTATGCATTTAAATCTATCTGCACTCCCATGAAATTTTATAACATTTCTACTTTCAGCCTTTTCATGAAGAGAATCTATATTTTGAGTTATTGTTGCCTTAATAAATCCGATTTCTTCAAGCTTTGTCAAGTTTATATGTGCTTCATTTGGTTTTGCCTTTAATAGAGGAATAAGGATAAATTTCAATAGTAGATACCAGCAATTTTTTGTATTTGAATAAAAATAATCTAAATCAAATATTCTACTTGATACTTTTTCATAAAGACCACCTCTTCCTCTAAATGGTGCTATCCCGCTTTCCACTGAGATCCCTGCCCCAGTAAATGCTATGGCATATTTACTTTTAACTATAAGTTCAGCAGCTTTTCCAATATTTTCTATATTCTCCCTTTCCATACCTACCATCTATCTTTCATAAAAATTTTATGCATTTTTTAAGTCTTTCTAAAAATATTTGCTAAATAAATAGGTCCTTTTTAAAAAAATTCAAAGATTTATATTTCGCTTTTCTATTTAATTTTTATAATTAAATCTATATAGGGAAAAATAACCAAAAATATTATGTAATATCTCAAAAAGATATTTAAAAAAATTTTTAGGATATTAAAAAAATATCTCAAAAAATATTATGTAATATCTTAAAAACATATTTAAAATGAATTATAACTTATTTTATATTATGCCTCAGACCGCCCCACCACCCGCCCAAAGATATGTTAGAGATGGCTTTTAGTGATTTTGCTTTTTATCGATTATATCTTTTTATTTGCTAAGACTTGTTGTCTTAAATTTAATAAAAAATTTTTAAACTATATCTTTTTATCTATAAATTCTTGTTTTTATAGATATGATAAAATATTTTTATATTATATTTTTTTATTTGTAAATCCTTGTTGTTGCAAATTTGATAAAAAATTTTAAAGTTATGCTTTTTATTATTACTAAGTTTTAATTTAAATAAATGTTAAATTTTGGGCAATTTTTGTGCCATTTCTGGTAATTAAAATATTTCAAAATTTTACTAAATTCATTAAGTTTGCTGAAAATTAAGAATAAAAATAATAATGGGACTCCTGAAAAAAGGTTAATATCTATATTAAAAAAATCAATAAAAAGATAAACTAAATATAGTAAAAATAAGGGATAAAATATGTTTAGTGAAAACAAAAAATATCGAGAAGAAAAATTATTTGATTTTCACAAAAATTTTCTTACTTAGTAGCATTGTGGAAAAATTAGAGACTGGATGTGGTAGAAAATTTTATGATAAAATTTGCTAAATATTGATGAAAAGATATTCGAACCTTTTTATAGTAAAGTAAAGTCTAGACCTAATTTTCCTGTTAATATAATGATAAGTTTATTAATATTAAAGATGAAATTTAATTAGGAAGATGAGTAGTTTTATTTTAGCAATATAACTATAATATAATGTTGAGATTTTTACTTGGATTAAAAGATTTTGAGCAGTATTATGACATATCGAGCAGATATTACAATTTCAAAAAAAGATTATTGGAGTACAAAGAAAAAACTGGTAGTTTTTGCAATAATTTTTTAAAATCTCTTTTTTTAATTACTATGAATAAAAAAAAATATAATATTTGAAATTTTAAATTTTAAATCTTTCTTTTTTCAGGAGTCCCATTTAATTATTCAATCATTTTTCTTTGATATGAGTTTTTCTAATTATTACTGGAATAACTCATCTGTTTTTAATAGATTAAAAGACACCATACCATATGATTCTTTCGACTATAGTATAATAACTAAATATAATATTATTTTTAAGAATAGATTTTCTATTTTATATCTATCTTTTGAAAGTACAAATTTACTAGATTATACTTATGTAAGTAGTTTATCATTGAAAATATTACAAGTATGGGCAAGAATAAATCTTTTTGATTTTTTTTCTATTTCTTTTGGACGAAAAGTAGCAAATTGGAATGAATGCTACTTCGAAACTCCTTCCGATATGATAAACAAGCAGTGTGATTTTTACTCATCATCTTCTATTTCAAAAAGAGATATATTTGAAATTCTTGGAACATAGATTTTTTTGACCATCCATTTGATTACGATCTTATTTTACTATTCAATTCAAATATAGAATCGATTGAAGATAATCCTTTATTTTTTTCTATCTCTACATTATTTTATCCACTTCAGACTAAATTTAAGTTAAAAGTTCAAAATAAAGAAAAACCAAAATTTGCATCATTTAGTAGTATAACATTGAAAGATTTTCAAATTTATTATGATTTGATTTACTTTCAAAAAAGTGAGATTCCTTTTTTAAATAGAGAAGTTAAGAATTATTTTAATTATGTTATAGGGCTAAAATATGGGACAACTTTTTTAAATGATTTATTTGTAAAAGGTTTAAATATAGTAATAGAATATTTTCATAGAGATGATTGCCTTTCTAAAGATGAGGGAAATAATTTATTTACCACAATGTCAAATTTTGATTTATCCAATAATGATCAACTTTCTCAATATGTTGATATATTAGAAAATTATCGATTTTTTAAGTTTTACAAAAATTATCTTTACCTCGAATTTAGCCTTTATAATTTTTTTAAGTCAAATATCTCTTTTCTTGCAAATTTATTTTTAAATATTGATGATAAAAGTTTTTTTTATATTATCCAGTTATCCTTTTATCCAAAAACACTTTTTAAATTAATTATAAGGTATTATGGTACCTTTTATGAGAAAAATTCAGAGACATCTCAACTTCCATATAATAATGCTATTTCGTTTCTATTAAAAATTATTTTTTAAGAAAAAATTAATACAAAATCAAAAGGGAAATTGCATTTATTTATCCTTCAATGAAATAACTAAAAATGTTTTTGATATAGATTAAAATAATTTTTATAATTTATAGATAGATACTGTTAAAAAAATAACAACTGAATATTGAATTAAAATTAAATTTAGTTATAAATTAAACAGATGGAGGACAAATGTACAGAGTCGTAATTAATGATAAATTTTCATCGGCACATTTTTTAAGAAATTATAAAGGTAAATGTGAGAATTTGCATGGACATAACTACTATGTTGAAGTCTTTGTTCTATCAAAAAATCTTAATGATAGTGAAATGGTTATAGATTTTACAGAATTGAAAAAGATATCTAAAGATATTTTACAGCAATTGGATCACTGCCTTTTAAATGATATTCAGTTTTTTAAGGAGCATAATCCTACAAGTGAAAATATTGCCTTTTATATTTACAGCAAAATCTATGAAAAAATGAAGGATAACCATAATAATGTCATTTTAGAAAAAGTGAGAGTTTGGGAAACAGAGCAGCAGTATGCAGAATATTTTAATGATGAAAAATAGATGGAAAATAGATTTAAAATATTGACAACCTAAAAAATATTATTATTAATAATATAGGTTTATATTTTAAGTATAAATCAACTAAGGGGGATATAATGATTGAAAAACCCATCCTGAAGGCAGAAGAAGCAGTAAAACAAATAAAAGATGGTTCTGTTATAATGGTAGGTGGTTTCATGGGGTGTGGAACGCCTTTATCTATTGTAGATGCTTTAGATAGGCAGGGTACAAAAGATTTAACTTTGATTTGCAATGATACAGCAATCTATAACCCGGATAAAAATCTTGTTACTGGTGTTGCTCCACTTGTAGTTAATAAAAGATTTAAAAAGATTATTGCCTCGCACATTGGCACAAATAGAGAAACTGGAAGGCAGATGAATTCTGGTGAAACACAAGTTGAACTTGTTCCTCAAGGAACCTTGGCTGAAAAGATAAGAGCTGCTGGTTTTGGCCTTGGAGGTTTTTTAACTCCTACTGGTGTTGGAACAGAAGTTGAAAATGGAAAACAGATAATTGAAATAAATGGCAATAAATATCTTTTAGAACTTCCTTTGTTTGCAGATTTCGCACTTTTAAAAGCAAAAAAAGCAGATAAAGCTGGAAATCTTATTTATTCAAAATCTGCAAGAAATTTCAACCCCATTATGGCTACAGCAGCGAAAGTTGTCATTGCTGAAGTAGATGAAATAGTTGAGATTGGAGAGCTTGACCCTGATGATATAGTTACTCCATTTATTTTTGTTTCAATTCTTGTATTAAATGAGAAAAAGTATAAGTAATTTTAATATACTATAAACTTTCAAAAATAAAGATTGAAATAAACTGTAAAATAAAAAATAAAGAGGTGATAATATGGAATATACACCAGATAAATCAAAGATAGCTAAAAGAATAGCAAGATTTTTCAAATCTGGAGATATAGTAAATCTTGGTATAGGGCTTCCAACTGAGGTTGCAAATTACCTTCCTGAAAGTGTTGTCATAACTTTACATTCAGAAAATGGTTTTGTTGGCCTTGGTCCAGTACCAAAACCAGGTGAAGAAGATTATGATCTTGTAAATGCTGGAGGTATGCCAGTAACTATACTTCCTGGCGGAGCATTTTTTGATTCATGTACAAGTTTTGGTATTATAAGAGGTGGGCATCTTGATTATACTGTTTTAGGCGTTTTAGAAGTCGATCAGGAAGGGAATCTTGCAAATTATAAAGTTCCTGGAAAGCTTATTCCTGGTATGGGTGGAGCCATGGATTTAACTGTTGGGGCAAAGAAAGTTATAGCTGCAACCCTTCATTTTGATAAAGGGAATTGTAAACTTGTAAAAAAATGCTCACTTCCTCTTACAGCAAAAGGAGAAGTGGATTATGTTGTCACAGATTGTGGGTTTTTTACTATAGAAAATGGGAAATTTGTTCTTCAGGAATATTTTAAAGGATATGACCCTGATTTTATAATTAAAAATACACCAGCAGATGTTGCTGTGGCTCCAAATTGTAAAGAGATTGATATTTAATCTTAAAATTTTTTAAGCTTAATTATAATTTTTTTAGATATTTTATTTTAGTTATTTTCTTTATTTTTACGTTATTATAATCAGTAATTTTAAGGATTATAAATAATTTTAATGATTTTTACTTGAAACTAATATTAGATAAAGGAGTTTTATGGAAGAAAAGAAAAGAATAATAGATAAGTTAAATAGTAAAAAAATAATTGAACACTTAGAAAAAATCATATCTATTCCTTCACCAACTGGAAATACTAAAAAAGTGGCAGATTTTTTAGTAGAATTTGCAAGATTAAATAAGATAGATTATGAAGTTACAAATAAACAAGCAGTAATTTTTAAGTTTAGAGAATCTAAGGAATATAAAGATGTTCAAGAAGATAATGAAAATGAAAATGATGATTATAATAAAAATAAAAATAATAAAGGGATATGTTTTGCAGCCCATATAGATACCCTTGGACTTATGATTAAATCTGTTTCAAATGATGCTATAAAGATAACTTCTGTTAATGGCATTCCAGCTATTTATGCGATTGGAGACTATGTGACAATAGAAGCAGCAGATGGCTTTTTATATCAGGGGACAATCTTACCAGAAAATCCAGCAGCTCATGTCAATAAAAAGTTATATGAGATGGTTCCAAGTTATGATGATTCTTTTGTTAGACTTGACCATAGATTTTCAGAAGAAGATAAGATAAAAGATCATATACAAATAGGCGACTATGTTTTTTTAGACCCAAAATTTAAGTATATAGATGGGTTTATTAAAACAAGGTTTTTAGATGATAAAGCTTCATGTAGTATTTTCCTTCATTTAGCAGAGATCTTAAAAGATATGGAAAAAGAAGGCAAGATTTCATTTAGAAAACCTGTTTATATGTATTTTAATGTTACAGAAGAAACTGGTCAAGGGATAGCAAATCTTCCAGATATAGATGAATTATATATAGTGGATATGGGAGTGGTTGGAACAGGTGTTGAAGGAAATGAATACTCAGTATCAATATGCCCTAAGGATTCCTCTGGTCCATATAATTTTGAGCTTACAAAAAAACTTGAGGCTCTTGCAAGAAAAAATGATATAAAATATGTGAAAGATATTTTTCCTTATTATGGCTCAGATGGCTCAGCCGCACTTAGGGCAGGATTAGATATAAAAGTTGCCCTTTTTGGAGTTGGAGTTTCTGCTTCCCATGGATATGAAAGAACACATGAGATGGGACTTTTAAATACCGCAAAGCTTATGTCATCAATAATAGAAGAAGTTATTCATTAGAGTTTTGTTTAATCATTTTTTCTTTTTTGACAGATTTTTTCTTATTTTTTTTATTTATCTTTTTTCCATTAGCAATTTTCTCGTTTTTATGATTATCATCATTGTTTATGACTTCATCATTGATATTTTCACTTGGATAATCAGCCACTGCATTACCCAAATCATCTTCATCTATACTTATATCATCTAAATCATCATTATCATTGAAAATTGAATCTGAAAGCTTTTTATCTGTGTCAACAATAAATCTGTCAATCCTTTCGACCTCTTCTTTTGAGATTTTTTCCTTTTTTGCAATATTATCTATTTTTGTTAGCAGATTTTCAATCTTTCTATCTATCTTATCTATATTTGAAAAGATTGGTTGAATAATTTCAAGAATCTGTTCTGATTCTTTACCGTTTAATAGTTCTGTATAAAATATTTTACCAATTTGTTTAAAATATTTATTTTTCTTTCTATTAAAAAGGTAAACATCTATTTTAAATAAAAATATCCTATAAAGATGAACAGTTTTTTTTGAATAGTTAGAAAATAACTTCTTAAACCAACCCCACATAGATCTTTTCATGTTAAAATTCTCCATCACTAATAATATAGATTAGAATTAATATTTTACAAAAAAAAAAAATAAGACAAACTTTGTTTGTAAAAATTAAATCATAAAAATTATTATTGGAAAACTATATGAAAAATAAATATAAAAAGAAATTTATCGTTACTTTCTTATTTTTAATTTTATTATTCATTTTTGTTTCTTTTCTATTTTCCTGCAACAAAAAAAATACTGGTGAAGGAGAATATCAGCTTGAAGAGGATGATTCAATAGATATAGTTGTTGATTCTAAGGCAGCTGCAATAGATTGGGAAGCTGAAAAAGAAAAACTTAAAAATATTGGAAGAATAAGCAATGTCAAAGACTTTTGCACAATAATGGTGCTCTGGCGAAAAGAACTTGATAAAGCTGGATACAATCTATTGGGTTCATATACAGAAGAGCAAAAAGGTAAGATTGAAGAGCTTAAAAACTCCTTTTTTTCATATTTTGCGATAACACCCCAGCAATATGAAGATTATGCAAATGAAAACAAAAATGCGATTGACCAGTTTATTTTGTCCAATCCTGCTTATCAGGAAGCATTGATATCTATTCAAGGTGTGGAAAGTCAAAATTAGCGATAATAAATTTTATTACAGATAATTTTTATAGTTAAAAAAGTGAATAATAAAAAAAAGCTTCTTGTATTATTTTGCTTATTTCTATTCTTTTTTTATTTTATGTTTTTAAGTTGTGCAAATCTCGCGTTTTCTAAAAAGATTTCAAATGATAGTGAACTTTCCGTTTATATAGAAAAGTATCCAGTATTAGGTTTATTATATATTGAAAAGATGGAAATAAAAAAAGGATTTTTAACTATTAAAAGCAAAACCCAAAATTTCCCTCTTTTTAATATATCTGCAAATATTTGTTTTAATAATAGTATATGGTTGGAAGGCAAGGTCCAAGCAGGGACTGGACAAATAGATTTATTTAATGCACAATATGATTATAACACCCATTCTGGTTATTTAAATTATCTTTTGACTGGTGAAAAATATATTATCCCATCTGACTCATTAAAAAGTCTAAAAAATATTGTAAGTTATTTTGAAAAAAATCTTTTTCTAATCTTGTTATTTTTAAAAGATAATAAGGTTCCTAATATTAAAAATGGGGATTTTTTAATAAATGACATTATTTTTTTAATAAAAGATTATAAAATAGTTAGTTCAGAAATTGATAGCGAGATATTAAAACTTAAAGTTGAATATTCAAATTATAAGAAATGGAATAATGTTTATTATCCTTCAATATTGCATTTTATATTACAGGATTATGATATTAGCCTTTTAATATTAGATTCTGAATTTACCTTAAACTTTCATTAATAATTTCTTCTTTTATCTTTTTAATTGTTTCTATTTTTAGAAAGTTTTTTTCAGTAAAAAAATAGATCGATAATAATGCTTGGCCTATAAACTGATTTATTCCATCAAATAGATTATCATTAATATTTATACTTAATCTATTTTTTTTAATAGATAGATAATCTTTATAGTTTGAATCAAAAATTATTATGCTTTTTTCATATGCATAGTTAAAAAAATTGTATATATCGAGAAAGTTGTCTTTATTATTTTTTTCTGATTCATTTTCTATTGGTTTACTCTCTTTTAAATTAACATTATCTTTTTTTTCAACTTTATTTTCTATTAGTCCATTTCCTTTTAAGTTAATAAAATCCCTTTTCTCAAGATTAGCTTTTTCAACTTTATTTTCTATTAAATCATTTCCTTTTGAGTTAATAAAATCCGCTTTTTCAAGATCCGTTTTTTCAACTTTATTTTCTATTAAACCATTTCCTTTTGAGTTAATAATATCCGCTTTTTCAACTTCATTTTTTAAGATAGCAGACTTTAAAAGAATAGATAATACTGAAAAAGGAAGTGTAGAGACAATTATATGATTATGATTTTTCAAAATTAATTCCAATCCCTTTTTGTAATCAAATTTTTGGTAATCAAAGATAATTGATTTTTCACTTTTATTAAATCTTTCTTGAAATCTTTCTCGATTTGATATGAATTTCTCTCTTGATAAAAAAATGGGAGTTATCCCTCTTATTTTTGAAGAAAAGGCTATTGATTTTGCCGTAGAACCTGATCCTGCTATAAGGATAACTTTATTGTTAATAAGTTTTTTATAAATATTATAATTTAAGGAATATAGAGAATAAAAAAAACCTTCACCATCGGTATTTGTAGAAATTATTTTATTATCTTTATAAATAAAAGCATTTATTGCAGATAATCTATCTGCTGGAAACTTTATTGAATCTGAATAATTAAAAAATATATTTTTATAAGGATAAGTAACATTTCCAAAATATATTTTTTTTTGATTTAATAAGTCTAATAGATACTTTTTATCGAATGAATCGCCCAAAGATATCTTGCTACAACTTATATTCAACAATTTATTTATAAGATATGGCGAGAGCGAATGTTCTATAGGATTACCAAAAACAGCGTACATCTTTAATTAAAAACCAAAATTAATTCCTAATGATAATGAAAAATTATTTTTTGGTAACACAGGGTAATATAGTGGAAAATAATTTACTAATAGATAGAAATAATAAAATTGAATTTTTGAATAAGCATTAATAACAATATTGCTTGAAGAAAAATTGTAATATAGATAAAGATCAAGTGTTATATCAAGATTTTTAGAAAAATTCCCATTATATTCAATACCAAACCCTGCTCTTGTGGGATGCTTTTCAGAAAATTGGTAATTTGAGGGGTAATATAACTCATTAATGTAATCTATAAGAATAAATCCATTCTGTGAATTCTGGTCACAATAATCACCGAAAATTTTTAAGTCTAATTTATGAGTGTTTGAAAAAATAAAAGATATTGAAATATTAGCTCCAAAGGAATATGCCGGTAATGTTTGTCCGGATTCTTCATAGTTCAAAGGTAAAAAGTAAATTAAAATATCAAATAATCCTGTAGTTAATCCAAGTTCGATAAAAAAAGAACCAGGTTTGTCTATATTTATAGAGAATAAATCTGTCACAGATATAAATGCAAAATCATAAAAAGAAAAGACTCCTTTTATAAAACCAAATAATTTGTCAAAATTAAATATTCCAGTGGAAACTTTTAGTAACCACCATTCGACATTTAATAATAAAGCTCCCTTTTCCCAACAAATATAAAATGGTGCGATTCCATAATAAAAAGGGGTGCTATCATAAAAATAAGAAGAAATTGAAAAATCTTGGGAAAAAGTCCCTGTTTTTAATTCAATATTAATAGGAAGTGATTTGAAAATTTCATTGAAATTAATATTAAAAAATATAAAAGGTTTTGAACCAGACCAGCTATCAAAATCGGTATAAATCATTAAATCTGTATCTATTTTTAGCCAGTTAAAAATATCATAACCAAATAAAAATTCATAAAATAAGTAGTAACTGGTTGAAGTGGAGTCTGTTAGATAATTTGTAAAATAACCTGTAAATCCTATGTATAGATTTAAGTTAGATTTTAAGAGAAATTCATTTCCTTTAATAATCTTATCCAGAGTGTTAGTATCTGATTCTTGAGCGGATAAAGAAATACAAGTAAAAAATAATAGTGAAAAAATAAAAATAAAAGTAAAAGTAAAAGTAAAATTTTTAAGAAAAATCTTTTTTCCCATAAATTATTCTCTTTTATCAATTTTTGATATCTTTTATTTATGTTTATTTTATAATATATTTTTTTTTTGAAGTCAAATTTGTCTTGAAGATGGTTCATAATTTAAAAATTCCATCGTGAAATAACCCTGACCAGAGGTTAAGTTCCTTAATGTTGTAGAATATCCAAAAAAATTAGAAACAGGTCCTTTGGCTATAATTCTTTTGTACTTAGAATTATCTGCAAGCATTTTCATTTCAAGGATATCTACCTTTTTAGAATTTAAATCATTTATTACTTCACTAAAATGATTTTCATCTACTACTATATCTAGTTTCATTACAGGTTCAAGCAGGGTCGGATTGGAAAGTTGATAAATTTCAAAAAATAAATTTCTTAAGGTTTCTCCTAAAAAAACTAAATCAACATCATTTGAAAATTTACAAAAATCGTTAAGAATTATTTCAAGATTTGCAATAGGGTAGCCATAAGCAGGACCTGATATAAAAGCATTAGAGAAAAAAGTTTCGAAAAAAGAAAGGTATTGTTCCTCTATTTTTGCTGTTTTAATTATATATTTATTTTCTTCGCCCTTAGTTAGAGTTAAATTTAACTTGAAGTGATTTGTAACACCTTTTATTATTTTTGAGACCTCAATTTCTTTTGAATTGCTTGATGTAATAGTTTCTCTATATGCTATAGAAGGGTTGCCAAGTCTTGTTTCTATCTTAAAGTCATTTTTGATTCTATGCTGGATCACTTCTAAATGAAGTTCCCCCATACCTGAAATTTCGATTTGTCCAGCTTCTTTATTTTGTTTATAAGAAAATGAATTGTCCTCTTTACTTATAATATGTAATGCTATAATAAGTGGTTCAACATCTTTTACAAATCTTGTTTCTATACTCATAGTTATTACTGGTTCAGTTATGAAATGCTTATGCATAAAAAGGTAGGATTTATCTGATAATATCGTATCCCCTGTTTCACTTTCCTTAAAACCAATAATACCGATGATATCTCCTTTATGTGCTTCTTCTATCTCTGTTTTTTTATCTGCATGAAGTAAGTAAATATGAGAAATTTTTTCCCAGATATTTTTCCTTGGATTAAAAATCTTGTCTCCCTTAGAAAAATTTCCATTATAAATTCTAACAAGTGAAAGTTTCCCTGTTTGTTTGTCATATATTGTTTTAAATATGAAACCAACCTTTTTATTTGGGTTAATCACTTCTTCATCTGAAGGTGTATAAAGTGTATAATCTACTTCATCGGCTTTAGGGAAATAACTTACTATTGAATCAAGAAGATTGTCAATGCCAATCCCTTTTACCGCTGATCCACAGATTACAGGAAATATTTCTCTTTTTGTGGTCTTTTCTTTTATAATTTTTTTTAATTTTTCCGTATCAAATCCAAATATAGAATTATTATGCAAGTAAAACTCAAATAACTCTTCATCTTTTTCTGCAAGTTTTTCTTCAAAAAGATGTATATATCTATCAAAATCCTTTATTGTAACAAATTCATTTGGAAGTCTGTTAAAAGACAAAATTTTAGCCGATTCTTTTTTAATATTTTCAGAAGAAGTTTCATATATGAAATAAATTTTGCTTAAAATATCATAAAAACCAGCAAATTCTTCTTCTTTGTTGTAAATTGGAAGAGATAAAGGAATAAAGTTATTTCCAAAAGATTCTATTAAGCTATTGAAGGCTCTATCGTAAGAAGATGTGTTTCTATCCATTTTATTTATAAAGAATATTAAAGGAATTTTATCCTGTAAACATAGGTTATAAAGAGTTTCTGTCTGGGCTTGAACACCAGCAGTTCCACACAATACTAATACTGCTCCATCAATTACAGTTAAAGACTTTTTTACTTCAGAAATAAAATCAATATGACCGGGGGTATCAATAATATTTATTTTTTCTTCCTTCCAATAAACTGTAGTTGCTGCAGATACAATTGTTATACCTCTTTGTTTTTCTTCTTCAAGATAGTCCATTTCGGTAGTTCCATCATCTACAGAGCCTACTTTATGTATTTTACCTGTTTTATATAATATAGTTTCAGTTGTAGTTGTTTTACCTGCGTCAATATGAGCTATTATCCCTATAGTAGTTTGCTCTTTTTTACCAGCCTGCATTTGAACTCCTGATTATCTATAATTAGATTATAAAATAGATTATAAAATATTAATTTTTATGCAATAAAAAACAAAAAAAGGGTGTCCTTATTTTAAGACACCCTTTTCCAAGTTAAGTAGATTTTTTTTCCTTTTTTTCCTTTCTTTTTTCTTTTAAAGATTTCTGAGGTTGTTTTTTGTTCTCTTTCTTTGTTTTTGTAGTATGCTCAGCCATAAATCCTCCTTAAGATTTATGCTTAATTCCATGTAAATATTTTAAGATATTTTGTAAAAAAATCAATTTGTAAGGCAACTTTAATAAAATCATTAACTAACATTTCACTATAATATCAACTGATAATTTACTAACTCTTTATATTTTGTTAACTTTTTATATCTAGTTAAGAATTAAACTTGCTAACACTTTATATTTTGATAGCTCTTTATATCTTGTTAACAATCATAACTAATTAAAACTTAATATCTTATTAACTCTTTATATCTTGTTAGCAATTATAACTTATTAAAAATTTATATTTTATTAACTTTCTATAATTTATTAACTATTTATATTTTCTATAATTTGATAGTAATTTATAGTTTATTTGTACCTAATCTTCAAGTATTAAGTAATAATATTCATCCTTTGGTAAAAAATTCAAAAGAGAATTTGTAATTTGATTAATATACTCTTTATCCACAGCATCAAGATTCGAATCTATTATTGTTTGTGCTCCTTCTGAAATATTGTTGACAGGTTGACTAAGTTTCCCATTTGTTAAAAGGTTAATAATTGCTGCTATTATAGACACAAATGCTTTTTGTGCTTCTTTTTGTTTAGAAGAAGGAAGGGCATTCTTTTCTGATAAATATTTAGTAATTTCATTTACAATAAACTGTATGTCATTTTCATAAAGATTACTTTTAAATATCAAAACTTTACCATGTACACTTTTATAAGAGCCTTTGTATGCTGTTTGTGTAGATAAAACTGCTATTTCATCAAAGTTATCTTTTATAGTATATAATAGAAGTGGCACTGGTGCATTATATTCAGAAGATTCGTTAAAAAGTTTTACTTTTTCCACAGTTCCATAAATATTAACCTCTTGTCCATTATAACGATAAGGGTCTTTCTTTATTTCAGCAATTCCGGACATACAGCTAAACAAAACAAATAAAATAATAATAGAAAAACAAATAAACCCAATTTTAGAAATAGATTTTTGCATATAAACATCCCCTTTTTATAATAAAAAATAATAAAACATAATAAATCGATTGAAACAAATTTATCTCAATCTAATTCAAAATTTTAAATAGCACTATTAAATTATAAATCAACTGTTCAATAAATCTTTTTACTAGGAAAGTTTTTTAGGCGTGTAAAGAATAAAAAATCAATTTTATAAATTAATTTTTTATTAATTTTTTTAAATTTTAAGCATACTTTTTTTATTCATATTTTATTCATATTTTATTCATATTTTATCTTGTATATTGTTTTTATTTTTTATGATTTTCCGAATGTTTTTCATATATTCTATAGATATTCAAAATATATTCTAATATTTTGCAATTTATTTTTCTATTTTGAGACTTGTTCATTTATTCTTTTTTAATTTTTCCTTATTGTTTTTTTAATATTTATTTGTAAGTAATATTTTTAGGATAGAAAAATCACTATAATTTATTTTATTTTGCATTGTTTTATTTTAGGTAAATATTATAAATTATTTATAGTCATAAAACCAATATAAATTAAGATAAAAATGTAAAATTAAAAAATTTAAAATATTTTAAAAAACGACTTGACAAAGGAAATATATTTGATAGATTAGCCCTTGCCCACGCCAC
>CAZOPR010000009.1:7234-90105 GCA_964581895.1 uncultured Brachyspira sp. | reverse complement strand
TTTTGCTTATTCATATTTAGATTTATATATTATATTTTGTTTTTGTCAAGTGTTTCATGAAAAAATTTTAAAAATTTTTTTTATTTTTTAAAATTAAAAACATTTTTATTTTTTTTATTTTAACTCTTAATTTTCATTCTTATTTTCTTTTTCATTTTCATTTTTATATATTTTATCAATATATTCTTTTTTATTTTTTTTTATTTCTATTTTTGTCTTTTTTGATTTTTCTTTGATTTTTTCTTTTTTAATATTTTATAAATATTTTTCCTTCTTTCTAATTTTATCCTTAAAAAATTTTTTTTGTTTAACCATATTTTTTACTTTAAATACTTTTTTTGCTGAAATAGGTGTGTTAAAAATGAAAATAATAATTATTATTTATTGAAATTATTTTTTATCTTAAAATAAAATTGAGCAAGAATGAAATGCTAAATAAAAATTACTTAAAACTTCATTTAAGTATAAATTTTTGAAATATCTGCTATAAATAAATAAGCTTATTATCTTTCAAAATTTTTCATTAATTTTATTATTAATTTTTTTATTATTTCTTCTTCTTATCTGATAGGATTATTAATCTTGATATATCGTTTTATTCTTACTTTTATTCTTAATTTTATTCTTATTTTTTAGCAATCTTAATGAATCTGGAAAATTTTTTGAAATAATTGAATTGTTCTTACTGGCATAAAAATTGCCAAAAATGGAGATATAACTTTATAATTATACAATTTTTTAAAATAGCAATTTGTAACTAACATATCTCAGGGTGGGTGGTGGGGCGGTCTGGGCAAAAGAATATAAGGTGCAAAAAAATATATAAAATTAAAACTAAAAATAAAGCAAAATATTAATATTGGCCTAAAAGATTCATCTTCCTTGCTTTTTTTAATAATAGCCTAAAGATTAAAATTCCAATAGATAAATAAAAAATACTCATTATTAAGAGGAAAAAGTACCACCATAAAGGAAAACTACCATGGTTATTTATAAGATGCTGAATAGAAGATGCACCAGCCGTAAAAGGGAGGAAAGACATAGCATTAAATGGATAAGCATCTAAAGCAACTAAAGCGATTATTACAAATTGCATAAGATTTAAAAAAGCGGAAATTTTTTTATAAATCAGGGCAAGACCTCCAAAAATAAAGCCAAGACCCCACATAGAAGGGATCGATAGAAAAAAGATAATAAGGAAATGCAAAACATTAAATGAAAAGTACCTGCCAGTTGTTACCATAGTTAAAAGAAGTATCAATGAAGAAAAAACAATGCTAAATATTGTATCATAAAAAACTCTGAAAAAAAAGACATTTTCAAGCCCTAGGCTTGTCATATACATCTGTTCAAAGGTTCCTCTTTGCATTTCATCATAGATAAGATAAGAAGTCCCCTGAAAACCTATTAAAGCAAGCATCCACATTACATAACCAATTATTAAAACATCTAATTTTTCTGTTGACATTGCTGGACCTGTCATAAACTTTATGCCAAAAAAATAAACAAGAAATATTATATAAATAACTAATAAGCCTGATATTGTATTGAAAAGATATCTTTTTATTTCAAGCCAATATTTCATTCCTTCGACTTTAAATAGATTTAATATTTTCATTCTTCTCTCCATTTTTATGAATTATTTCAAGAAATACATCTTCAAAATCGTCATTTTCAATCTCAATAGATTTTATAATCTGTTTTTTCATTGCAAGTATTGAGAAAATTTCATATAGAAAGCTATCATCATCTATTGTTATAAAGATTATAAAATCATCCTTTATGCTTTCAAAACGAACCATAAATAAGCTTTTTAATCTTTCCTGTTGAGTTAAATCAAGTGGAGAATTTAATATTATCTTGTAAACCTTTTTCATGAAAAACTTTTTTAGGTTATCTATTGTATCTGTGATTATTATCTTACCATCTTTTATAATAGATACTCTTTCACAAACATTTTCAACAAACTTCATATCATGAGAAGTTACAAGAATAAATGCATTTTTGACCTTTGCTATTTTTTTAACCCAGATTTGCATCTGCCTTGCTGTTTCAACATCAAGTCCTAAAGTTGGTTCGTCAAGAAGTATAACTTTTGGATTAGATATAAATGCGCATGCAACTGCAACCTTTTGCTGCATTCCTTTTGAAAATTCTCTTACCTGTTTATTTCTTACATCTTTTAGTTCCAAAGTTTCAAGAAAATATTCAATATCTGATTTTATATCTTTATGTGAAAGCCCTTTTATGCCAGCGAAATATATCATATTTTCAACAGGGGTAAGTCTCCAATAAATATTTCTTGCCCCTTCCAATACTGCTCCTATTCTTTCTTTTACAAAATTTGGATGTTTTTTATTATCTATACCATCAACTAAAATTCTACCAGAATCATAGTAGATTATAGTAGCTATAGATTTTACAGTTGTTGTTTTTCCAGAGCCATTTGGCCCTAAAATTCCAAAAATCTCTCCACTAGCCCCTTCAAAAGAAATATCATCAACAGCTTTTATCTGCTTGGTTTTTGTTTTGTATGTCTTGTAAAGATGCTCAACTTTAACAATAGGTTCCATCATTCTACTCCTAAAATCGATTGTTATAATGACTTGTTTTAATTAAATGAATTACTAAAATACAATGTTTTTCTAAAAAATTATACCAATGTTAACTTATTTCAAGTAAATTTTTAAAATTTTTAATTTAGCAATGTTTCTATTTATTTATTTTTCTATTTTTTATTTCTTCTATGTTTTTTATATGCCTTGTTTTTTCTTTTGCCCTGGATTTGCCGCACTACTCAACTAAAAATTTTTATAATGAACCTATAAAAAGCTAAACTTTCGCATTTTTATTTTATTATGAATGAAAACTTTCAAGGCTTTGATACGCACTTTGATATAATTATCATGACATTACCTAAAATTTGACTATTTTTTTATTTTTAATTAAATTAATTTTATAATTTTTCAGCTTTAAGGGGTAAAAATGAAAAGAAAAAAGATTTTAACTTTAGTTTTTATATTTTTCTTCGTTATAATTGTTTTGATTTTGTCATTTTCCTGTTCAAAAGAGAATAATTCAAATAATAATTATAATCAAAATAATAAAAATAGTAATATTAATGAAAATGTACCAGAAAGTAATATAACTGAAAATGATGGGAAAATAGCGAAAAATATTAATGAAATAAATTGGGATGAATATGATAAAACAGTAAATATATCATCTAATAATGACAAATTTTTCATGTTTTTTTTCTATGCAGACTGGTGTCCATACTGCAAAAAGATGGAAGAAACTACTTTTAAGAATAAAGATGTTATTGAAATATTAAACAATAATTTTATTTCATTAAAGATAAATTCTGAATCAAAGCAGATACTTTCAAAAATAAACAAAAATATTACTGGAATCTCTCTTGCACAAAGTTATCAGATAACTGGACTACCAACAGTGGTTTTTTTAGATAAAAAAGGAGTGGCTTTAACTGCTGTTCCAGGCTATCTTCCTTCAGATTTATTTATAACTATATTAAAGTACATTTATACTGAAAGTTACAAAAATGAAAGTTTTGAATCTTTTCAATCAAAACAGAAGTAGATAAAAAATCAGGAGCATTTATGTCATTAAACTCAATATTCACAGCAATTTTAGCGGCGATTTTTTCTTTACTTTCTCCATGTATACTTCCAATTTTACCTGTTTATTTTTCTACTATATCTGGTTTTAATAGTGAGGATTATAAGCTTTTAATAAATGATAAAGAAAGAAAGAGGAAATTAGTAAAAAACACTTTGATAGGGACAACTTTTTTCATATTTGGTTTTTCAATTGTATTCATCCTTTTAGGTTCAATATTAATTAGTATAAGTCAGACATTACGGACAAATAGAATAGTCTTGCAAAAAGTTGCTGCTATCATTATATTTTTATTTGGTATTTTTATCTTGCTTCAAGATAAAATACCTTTTTTAAATCGAGAATTTAAGCCAATCCAAAACTTGAAAGTTAAAAAAGGGAATATCTTCTCATCATTCTTACTTGGTTTTTCACTATCTTTTGGCTGGACTCCATGTGTTTCACCATTTTTAGGCACTGTTCTTTTTACAGCATCAGTTAAAGAAACTGCACTTCAAGGATTTTTACTTTTAGTTATTTATAGTTTAACTTTGCTTGTTTTATTTATAATCATTGGCATTGTTTTTGCTTTTTCACTTGAAAAGTTTAAATTATTATCAAAAAAGGCTGGATTGCTTAAAACAATTAGCGGGATTTTATTAATGATTGTTGCAGTTTTAATCTATTTTAAAATTTTCTAGTCTTTTAAATATTTTTAGTTTTACTTGATTTTAAACATTTATGATTATTTTCCTTAGTTATTTATTTTATGATTTCAGTTATTTCTACTTTTTTTAATTTTCTATTTATTCTTTGATTTTAGGTATATCGATTTATTTGGTTTTTTAGTTTGTTTTTTAATTTTAATTAAATCTTTATTTAAATGATTTTTAATAAACTAAACTTTTTTGACCTTTTATTTTAAAATGACTTTTCTTTTTAACAAAAAAAGACATCCATATTACAATGGATGCCTTTTTATTGCAGCAGGCGAGAGTTGAACTCGCACAGGTTCGCACCCGCTAGCCCCTCAAGCTAGTGTGTCTGCCAGTTCCACCACTGCTGCATCGAAAAAAAAGTAAAATAATGACAAAAAATGTCAATAGTTTTTATTTGATTTTTGTAAAATTAATGTTTTAATTTTCATTAATGAACCTAATCAATAAAAGATTTATAATAATTGAAAAGAAAAAGGATTTTAATTCCTTTTCATTGTATCTTGTTAAAGATAATAAAAACAATCAACTTTATTACCTTATATTTCAGATTCAAAATAATTTACTTATTAATAATTTTAACTTATTCGTCGAATTTCTTATTGACCAGAAGAAAAGTTTGAATCCAGCAATAATTTATCCAATAGATATAATGTATGTAAATTATATAGATGATGTTGCTATCGATTCTCCAACTTTTTTGCTTCTATATCCCTATGAAGAAAGAATATTGTTGGAAGAATATCTAAGAAAAAATGCTGATTTTAACAATTTTAATAATGATATTTTTAATAAGATAATAAAAATAAATAAATGGATTGAAAGTTCTGATGATGCAAAATTTAGCATACATAATTCCCTTATATTAATTGATAACATATTGCGGCCTTATCTACTTCCAATTTTCCCTTTAAATATAGATAATAAAAATATTAACAACCAGATTACTTGCAATAATAATATTAATATCACAAAAAATATCAAAGAAGAATTAAATTTTAATGAAGAATTAAACTTCAATTTTATTTTCTCATACTTCGAAAATTCCAATTCTGTTTCAAATTATTTATTTAATATAGCAGAATATCTTTTTAACAATAAACTAAACATTTTTGAAGATAATTTTAATTATCCTTCTTATGAAAAACCATATATTTATGATTTTATCAACTTTCCTCCCTCTTTTTTGGGCTATTGTGAGGATTATCTTTCAATAATTCAAAAAAAGGGGTTTTTTAACTTTTTAAGTTTGAATGCAAGCCCTGATAGATACTCATTAATCTATAATGCTATAGATAAAATAATTGATAGGTATCTTAATGAAATTCAATTTTTGCAGTTAAAACCAGAGTTGCTATCCAATGATATTTCAAGAATTAAGCATTCTATTATTGAATCATTTTATTTGCTTTCAATGGATAAACCGCTAATAATACAAATAAATAATTTCAATGTTGCAGATAGTGAAAGTATTAAACTAATAAATTCACTGCTTGAAATTAAAAATTTACATTATCCCATTATCTTCATTGTCTTTAATTATAAAGATGGAAATCAATTTGATTGTAAGATAGAATCTGTTGATTTTTCAACCGAATTTGAACTTCAAAAGTTGATAAAAAATTTAATCATTAATTCTTATAGTAAACTTTTATACTTAAAAGAAATTGACATTGAGTTTTTGAAGACTTTAGAATTACATGTTTTAACATCTTTAATCGCAACAAATCCCTTTAATATCTTTGTTATTGACAGAACTAAAGTCTTATTAAAACAGGATTTCATCAAAAAGTCGGTTCAAAATGAAATAGATATTTTAGTATCTTCTATCTTAGAAAACGAAAAAAATAGAGAATTCTTTTTATACTTTTTATTTTTTGAAAAACCTACCGATATAAAATATTTTAAAGAAATCTTTGGTGAAAAAATTTTTAATGTAATAAATAAATTTATCAAAAACAAACTATTATTTATTGATGAAAAAAATAGAATAAACTCAAATATAATCTCTACAATGAGATTGATTTTTCAGCAACTGTTGAAAACCAAATTTGAAAGAAAGTTAATAATAGAAAAAATATCTTTAACCTATTTGAAATTTATAGATGAATTGAATTTAAATGAAGTATTTTTATGCTTTAAGTATCTATGCGAATTAAAAAAATACAATGAAGCAGCAAACCTTATAGATTATAAGATACTTCTACATTTAAGTTCAGACAAAAAAAAGATTAAAAATTTATTTTTTGGTTTCTTACAAAGTCAATTTAATTATGGGAAAAATATTGATTTAATCGAGCAAATTTTCGCAAGATCAATATTTAAACTATTTTACTACAAACTGAAATATCTGGATAATGATAAAAAACTTGAGACTTTAATAGAAGAGCTTGTTGAAATATCCTCAAAACATGAATTTCACCATAGATTCGTATTAGAAAAAATTTTATATTATATAAACATTCACAATACAGAAAAGATAGAAAAAGATATAAAGTTACTTCAAAATAATTTTCATGGTTTACCAGAACATTTAAAAAAAATATTTCTTTATGCAAGGGCAGAAGATTATTTTTCAAGATATGATCATAAAAATTCAATACAAACAGCAAAAGAAGCCGTTAAGATTTTAAGCCTTGATAAAAATTTTGATAAATCTCTTTTTTTACCAACAATGCACAGAATGGTAAACTCTATCATATATAGTTCAAGTTATAAAAGAGCAAATTCATACTTAAAATACTTTCTTAAAAAAGCCCTGGAATTCAAAGATATAAAATATATTTTCTATGCATATAATAATTTAGGAGTTGTAAATTATAGAAACAAGGAATTTGAGAAAGCCAGAAATTTTATGATTAATGCTTCTACTTATGCACAACAACTTAATGATAAAACCTTAATGTTTGTAAGTTACAATAACTTAAATCTATTTGAAATGGATAAACAACTTAGAATAAGAAGAAGCAAAAAAATGTTAAGACTAGCTCCTTTTTTGGCAGAAAAAACCTATCTGATACTTTCCTTTTGTAATATATTTTTGTATTTACTTGAAGAAGGTAATTTCCAGGGAATATTCGACATTGTTTCAAAGTACAAATCCGAAATTTTTCAAAGATTTGAAAACTATTCTCAATTTACCATTAGAAGATTTCTACATCTTTATACGATACTTCTTTTCCCATTTTATATTTTTGAGAAAAAGGAATACTTAAGAGTATTTTATGAAAACCTTGTTAAAGTAGAAAAGAAAATTGAAAATCTAGATGAAAAATCTGAATTAAAATATATTTACAGGATACTTAAACCACTATTATACTTTTTTGTTTACCAGCAAGATTTACTAGAAGAAAAAGTAAATAAAGTAAAAAATGAATTGAAGGAAATTTTTGTTAATTATAGCAAGGATAAAGATAAGATTATAAATACTGAATTTTTTGCAACTTTACTTGGAATTTATGGAAGATTACTTTTCGATGATGATGAATATTTAAATTTGTTAAAGACAATAGTTGAAAAATTCGGGGCTGATCCAAAAGTCTGCAATCTCGATTTAAGTATATATTATAGAATAAGAACAAATAAAAAATTTTCTGATTCTACATTATTAAGATACATCGAAAAATATTTCAAATTGCATGACATAGATCCATGGAGTTCAAGTGGTATTTACTTTAAAAGCTATATATTTTTATTCTACCTTAAATTACTTAAAAACACAAAAAATATCGAGAAATTAAAACTATATTTAAAAATTTTTCAAAAATATTTCCAACCATTTTTTGAATTTATAGATTCCAATCTGCTTTTCTTCCCTCAATTGGAAAAAGAGTTTTCAGATATCGTGGGTTTAGCCAAAAAAATAGAGAACTATAAAATAAAGGAAAAAGAAAATCTTAAAAGTCACAATCTATCATCGATAAATTTTATAAAATTACCTAAAGATGAGTATGATAAAGATTATTATAAGAATATATTAATCGAATTTACTGAAAAATTCAATTTTGATAGGGCTATGCTTTATCTTTATGAAAACAAGGAGATGAAATTAAAAGAAAAGATAATTAAACAACCAGTATTGTACTTTGATTCGGAACCTTCTTTTCATTTTGCAGAAGGTGATTTTATTTGTCCAAGAGAACCACTTTTTAAAATACTAAAAAATAGCGATATTGCTGAAATACTTTATTTACCAATATATTTTGTCAATGCAATTCCAAGAATAATATTATATGAGAGATACGATAAAAAATATTTGCAGCATTTCCTTTTGAGAGGATATATTTATTTTGATTCAAAAATATCAAAAAATAGGATTATACAATATCAAACTCTTCAATTTTGCAGCCTTTACCTTTCTGAACTTTTTGAAAGAATTCAACTGGAAAAAGTTTATATGCATGACTATTTGACAAGAGTTTTGACAAGGGAAAATTTCTATAAAAAATGCATATCCTTAATAAATTTAAATAAGCAGTCGATTATTATTGCTTTTTTAATGATAGATATAGATGATTTTAAGCATATAAATGATACATTTGGACATCAAAAAGGAGATATTGTTCTTTCAAAGATTGCTCAAACAATAAAAAATTCTTTAAGGACCATTGACATTATAGGAAGATATGGTGGAGAAGAATTTACTGTTTGTCTTCCAGATACCTCTTCTGACAATGCCTATATAATAGCAGAAAGGATAAGAACAAATATCGAAAATTCAAACTTTCTTGGAAATGATGTGAAAATAACTGTAAGCATCGGAATTAGCCTATTTCCTCAAGATGGGATTTTCATAGAACAGATTATCAACAAAGCAGATATTGCTATGTATATAGCCAAAAATAATGGGAAGAACAGAACTGAAATCTATGGTATCGAATAAATTAAAATTAGCCCATAGCGGAATCGAACCGCTATTACAGCCTTGAGAGGGCTGCGTCCTAACCGTTAGACGAATGGGCCATTAATGATAGGTCTTAAGAATTTATTAGCATAATAATTCAATTTGTAAAGGATATGTTAGTTGGGTTAATCTTCAATTAAACAATCTTAAATTAATTTTCTTGTCAATTTCCTTAAAATAAAACACTTAAAGTTTTAACCAACTTCTTATATCTTTAAATGTAAACTTTTTCCCGCTCATAAGAAGTCCAATAGGAAATACTTTTGAAGCAACTATCATAAATAAAGCTATAGTAATAAAAAGCAATAAAATAGAAATTGTTATTTCCACAAATGAAGGTGTTGAAACAACAATCCTTATAAACATAACTATAGGAGAAGTCATCGGAAAAAATGACATAAACTTTACAAAAGTGGAATCAGAATTCATAACAATCGGTGAAATCATGACTATCGGTATAATAAGAAAAATTATTAAAGGCCAAGAAAGTTGACCAAGGTTTTGTTCATCATCTGAAGCTGAGCCGATGATAGCAAAACCAGCAGAATAAAGGAAGAAACCAAGGATAAAATATATTATAAGATAAATAAAATACTCTGTTTTTATTGTAAAAGGAAGATTTAAGTGAAGTATTGGACCAAGATATTTGAAAAACAGCATTCCCATTATTGCCCAAACAGTATATTGCAAAAGTGCAGCGAAAGCTTGACCTAAAATTTTTCCATATAGAAATTCTATAGGTCTTGCAGAAGATAAAAGTACTTCGACAGTTTTAGAAGTTTTTTCTGTTAAAACAGACCTTCCAATAGATTGCCCATATAAAAGAGTAGTCATATATAAAATCATTCCAAATCCCAGACAGGTCATTAAAAGGGCAAAGAAATCTTGATTCTCTTTTCCTGCTTTAGTAAGTTGTTTAACTTCAAGTTCTGGTTGGACAAAAGCTGAGCTAACAATCTCTGGATTCAATCCTTGAGAAATAAGATTATATGAAACAAGAAATTGTTTCAATGTCATCTCTATGATACCAAGATTTTTGTAATCAGCTATTTTGTTTACAACAAATGTTGCTTTCTTTGAAATAAAAAAATCAGGACTGATATAAAGATAACCAGTTATTACCTTCTTTGAAACAGCGATATCGAGTAATTTTATAATATCCTCTTCATTTTTTATTGAAGTATTTTTTGCAACTATTTCTTTATTAACTAAAAGATCTTTTATCTGCTCAATATCATAAATTTGCATCATATTCTGCAGTGCTTTACCTAAATTTTCTTCAATATTTTTATCAGAACAGAATATTGAGATTGATATTGTTTCAGAAATATTCATAGTTAAGATGGAAGGTAATATTGTAACACCTAAAATTAAAAAAGGACCAATTAATGTTAATATTATAAATGTTTTATTTAATGCAAAGACCTTAAACTCATGGTTAAATATTGTTTTTATCTTCATATTCTACCTCTTCATTATAAATTTCTTTTACAACTTTCACAAAAATCGAGTGAAGTGAGGGTTGAATAACTTCAAATTTATTAATTTTAACATCTGATTTTACAAGAAAAGAAAGACAATCCTGAGATGAAATCCCATTGATAAGTTCAATCTCAGCCCATTTAGGATAGTTAATTATATTTTTAGCTATTGATTTCATATCTGGTAAAACCCCATCAAATGAAATGGCTATAGAGTTTTTCCCAAATTTTGATTTTATCGATTCTATAGTTCCTCCAAGAACTTCTATGCCATGATTTATCAATGAGATATTGTCACATATCCTTTCTGCCTGCTCCATATTATGGGTTGAAAACATAATAACTTTTCCCTGATTTTTTAACTCAAGTAAAAATTCTCTAAGTTCATCGATAGATAATGGATCTAAACCAGAAAAAGGTTCATCAAGAAAAATATAATCTGGTTCATGCAAAACAGTTGAAATAAATTGAAGTT
This sequence comes from uncultured Brachyspira sp., assembly GCA_964581895.1. GTDB lineage: Bacteria > Spirochaetota > JAAYUW01 > JAAYUW01 > JAAYUW01 > Exilispira. Next base: position 78,912 of record CAZOPR010000009.1, on the reverse strand, counting down.
TTTGAGCCATACCTTTTGAAAGAGTTTCAATCTTTTTATTTTTATATTCTATAAGATTGAATCTTTCTAGCAATTCACACATTTTGCCATAAACCTGTTTTTTCTTTTTACCTTTTAATTCTGCAAGGTAAAGTAAAACATCTTCACATATTTGCTTTCTATATAATCCTCTTTCTTCTGGAAGATAACCTATCCTATTTAAAGTATTATAGTTTAATTTCTCTTTTGAAAAAAAGATCTGCCCAGAATCAGGTAAAAGTATACCCATTATCATTCTTATAGTTGTAGATTTTCCAGCACCATTTGGACCTATTATCCCATAGATTTTTCCACTTTCTGTTTTGAATGAAAAATCTTTAACAGCTTGAACCTGTCCATAACTTTTGTAAAGATTTTTTGCTTCAATCTCCATTTAAACCTCCTTTTAACTTAATTTTTATCCAAAGATTTTTAAAATCTTATCAAGGTTTATAAATTCAAATTGAAATGTTTTATCATATTCTTTAATCTTTTCATATACGAATCTATTTATCCTATATGGGAAATCAATTTTATCTGCGAGATTTACTAAATATCCACCCAAAAAGTTATACTCCGTGCTTTCTTTTTTTTCTATTGATTGTAATGTTGAGTTTTTCCCTCTTGGTAGATTTAAGTAAAGCTTTTCTTCATTTTCACTTAGTCTTTCATTTAATAGAATTTTTTTCATAAGACTAATCAGAGTTTCAGGATCAAGAGAAGGCAAAACAGTAGATTTAATATTTAGTTTTTTAAACAAATTTTCTGTTTCTTCAAGATATTCAATAAAGATGGTAAAAGGCTTATAATAAAGCTTTTTACTTTCCTCAAAAAATTGATATAAAGAAAATCCAAAAATAGATAAAAAACCATTTATTGTATTAAGCCATAGTTTTCTATATCTATAACTATCAATATCACAAGTAAAAGTTAAAGGAAGATTTTTGATTCTATCTTTCAGGTAAACTTCAAGCTTTTCATCTAAAATAAGCCCGCCTTTAGACCCTAAAATAACTTTTTCATCTTTCTTAAAGGCGTTGTACATAATAATACCAAAAAAGATATTTAAATCTTCAAAGTAAGATTCATAGCCCATTCCATTCATAAGACAAATGACTTTTGGATTATATTTTTTGATTTTTGGAAAAGTTGCTGATATTTTATCCAAGTAGTTACTTTTAGCAGTTATAAAAACAATATCTATAGGTTCATAATCATATTGATAAACAATATTAGGAGATATTTTTATTTTATCTTTTAAATTTTCGATAACATCTAAATCTATATCATAAGTGTTTTTCTGGGTTTTTGTCGATCTTAAAGCAAAAATTTTATCTTCTTTTTCAAGATTTATGGAGGATGAAAGCACTATTCCAACGGCACCAAGTCCTATTATTAAATAATTCATAAGTTTTACCTTTTTACAAAATTTATTTTTAATTTTACATTTAACTTTTGATTAAGTTTTATTTAACTTTTTATTAAATTTTACCTTTTTATTTAATTTTTCTTTTATAGTTAATTATAACTTTTGAATTAATTTTTATTCTACTCTATTTTTCTTTTCAATAATTCAAGCTCACTATCTAAGACATTTTCCCATCCAGAAATCTTTACAATACTATTTAAATTAAATGAGTAAAAATAAAGTTCCTGAAATATCCCTTTTGTATATCCTTTCATTACAAGAAAAGCAAAACCATTTTTAACATTTAATGCTTTTTTAAATCTATAAATGTTATCTTGATATAAAGATTCGATTTTTCCCTCATCATTTTTGAAAAGCAAAACAGATATTGAATTTGTAGAGACATATGAATCATAAACAAGAAAGAGAAATTTATCTTCGAATTTATTTATCAAACTGATTTGGCTACCTGCAATCAAATCAAAATTTTTTGTATCTTTTCCAATTTTTGTAAGATAATTGAATGTTTTTTGCTGATTCATATATTCAAAAATGTAAAATGATGAATTTTCATCTTTTACTAACAAAAAGTTATCAGAATAAAAGATATTTTTTCCTAGTTTTAAGTAATTTATAAGTGCCTTTTCATCAATATTTTTATTCTCCGAAACAATTGTTATTTTCTCAAAATCAGAATTATAAATTTGTCCATTTATTATAAAAACTGCGTTTTTATCATTGTTTTTATCTTTTATAATTGAAAAACTTTCAATCTTAGTTTTAATGTAATCTTTAAGGTTATAAAAAATGTACTGATCCTTTTCTTTAGTTATTATTCCACAAGAATTGCTAAACAAGATTTCATCTACATTTGAAAATATCTTCGTAACTGATGGTTTATAAGAAGAAGAATGATAAGGGTCTTCTGATAAGGCTAAAATATCACAATTATAAAGATTCTCATATTTGAAAATTATATAAACATATTTTTCATCATAGGTAAAGCCTGTTTCAATAATATTTGGGTATGAAGTTAATGGATAAGTGTAAAACTGATTAACACCAGAGATATATAAAAATTGTTGAGGAGCAAGATAATCGAAGCCAACTATTATATTTTTATGGCTTTTATCAAGGGATAATAATGAAAGCTTCCCAGAAATTGAATATAATATTTTATAAGCAACATTATTTTTAAAATCTTTATACCAGACAAAATCATTCCCTTGATATAGTGCCCCATAAGCAAAAGCGGTTTTAGAGCTGTTAAAAAATGGTTTGGTTGTAATAAATTCATTTGATGGTGAAAAACCATAATTTTTATCTTTTTCTGTATCATAACCATAAATAAAATACCTTTGCTTAACTTGTTCATAGTACCTATAATAGACTATAAAATTATCTAATTTTTCGATTTTACTTAAAATATCAAAATCTTTTGCGATTTCATAAAAGAAGTTTGAGCTTTCTGACGATAAAAAAAATAAGGAAAAAATTATCAGGGGAAAAATAATATGGATTAATCTATCTTTAGCCATCTTTATACCTACTGATTTTGACCTTGAATTGATTTTATTATTTAAACAATTATAATCAAGTTGTAGGGAAATTGAATATAAATTTGAGAATAATTACAAAATAAAAATAAATATGAAGTAAAAAATGATAAGGTGAACAATAATTATAAATAGTAAAATAAATTACACAATAGTTCAGAATTATAAAAGTTAAGTTAAATGAAAATTTAGATATAAAAGTTTTATATTGAAAATGTTTAGTTATATTAAAGTTTAGTTTTATAAAAGTTTTATATCGAAAATGTTTAGTTATAGTAAAGTTTAGTTTTATAAAAATTTTATATCGAAAATATTTAGTTTTATAAAAGTTTAGTTATGAAAAAGATTGTTAAAGATGCTATTTTAACACTAAAATACCTTTTAATTAGTTTTATCATATGCTTTGTTCTAACAATAGTTCTTTTTGTTGCTTTATCTTCTGATGAAATACAAAGGTATCATTATCTTTATTCAAACTTTATAGTTTTTTATTTCCTTATCTTAAATATCCAGATAGTAATATATGCTCTATTACCGATAAGTCTTATGATGACAGCTTTGGTTGCTTTTTCTTATGCATCTTCGAGGGATTGTTCAAGCATAGGAAGTGGTATTGGTCTTATTTTATTCTGTGTAATTATATTTGGTTCCCTTTATGTAGCATTCTTTCAGGATGGCAATAGAATTAATACAATATCTAAAATATATAGGCCTAAATTAGCAGAGAAAACTAATTTCTTTTATAACAATAGTATAGTTACTTTTCCAGATGGTCAATTTTATTTTGAAAATAATAAGGCATATTACTTTGAAAAAAATTCTTTAATTGAAAGTAATATAAGCATTAATCTTAAGAAAAATATTTTAACCATACAAAAGCTTAATAATGGGGTTGGCAAAGATTATAAATATCTTGATGAGATTGGTAAAATTGATTCTCTTTTATTTTTAAGCCCCTTAGTGAAAATAGTAAGCTCAAATTTTGAAGAATTATCTTATTTTTTAAGTAAAAACAAAGGGATTTTTTTTCTTTTATATCTTTTTGCCTTCTTTTTCGTTATTTGCTGGATACCTTATCTATTTTACAACGAAAAATGGCCAATGCCCTATTATGTAATCTCTTTTTTATTTATAATTTTGTTTTCAACTTTATTTTTAGCAACCTTCAAATTTTCACTTATTTACTTAAAAGATTTGAAAATCTCTAAGTTATATATCCAGTTATTTCCAGTTTTTACCTTTGGTTTTATATTTATAATAGAGGCTTTACTTTTATATATCAAATATTCAAGGAAGATTTTTCATTCTAAAATTGAACAGACCAGAAAAATGCAGATGACAAGAAAGATTAAATGATAAATTCTAAGGGATAATATGGCTCAAAATAAAGGATCATCATTTATCATAAATAAATTATTAACCATAAGTGCTGGTTTAATGTTGCTTGTTTTTATTATAATGGTTTCTTACCAATCTTTTACTTATGATATTGAAAGCGTCCTAAAAAAATCAAAAGGTCAATATATACTTTTCTCATCAATGGTTAAAACTATTGAACTTTTACCTTATATATTTTCAGCAGCTTTGATTTTATCTTTCTGCCTCATTTACAGCATTGGGCTTAGAAAAGGAAAGAATGATTTACAGGAAACAGATTATATTATAGCATTTTTCATCTTTCTACTTATAGCTTTTTTATTTACAGCAATATTAAATGAAGCAGTTAAACCTTTTATGAATTTAAAGGTCTCTGAAATACTGATAACCACAAAATTAAGTTATCAATACTTAAAAATGGCAAAAGAATATGAATTACAGGGAAAATATAGTCTTGCTATTGATTACTATAAAAGGTATCTGACTTTTGAACCTAAAAATATTGATATAATAGATTTAGTTGCTGAACTCGAAAGAAAAAAATATAGTGAAATTCCAAAGCCTCAGCCTACTACTTCTGAAATACCGCCGCCAATAAATCCAGCAAGTCTATATAATCTTGCGATGTATCACACAAAAATGAAAGAATATGTTCTTGCGATGTACTACCTGGATAGGTATCTTTTATTGAACCCAAATGATACTAATGCAAAAGCCCTTTATGATAAAGTAAAGGGTATCTATGAAAATGAGGTTTTAAATAAAAAAGATGATGCACTTTACATAATGCAGCAGAAAAGACTGGGAATGTCGTATATTCAGCAAAAGAAATATGTAGAAGCATATAATCTTTTTGTTGCACTTTCAAAAAAGTATCCAAATGATAAATCAATAAAACCTTATCTTGAAGAAGCAACAAATCTATATAGAAAAGTCGATTTTTTTGTTTCAGATGCTGTTGAGAAAAAGGATTATCCAGGTTTTAATTCTACCTTACTAAAACTTAAAGATGCAAAACAAGAAGATATCTACTATCTTATATTTATTGATAAAGTAGTATACTACTTTAATGAAATCTATCTTTATGATGTATTTCTTTACAACCTTTCAACCAAAAGCGTTCAGTCTTATAAATATGGCAAGAAGGTTCAAAATTATTTTGTTTTTAAAAATTCAGATTTAGAACATGTAATAACTTATTTTGATATAAAGATTTCATATTTTAAGAATTTTATTCTTTTAAGATCATTCAATCTATTTCCTTTATATACTGCTTTTGACTTGAAAAATTTTATTGAAAGCATTGGATATCACCCTTCTCTTTTTATAGATTACTTAAAACAAAAGATTTTATTTTACCTTTCATTTTTATTTACCCTTATGATTGCATTTAAATTATCTATGATAGGAATGAAGAAAAGCAATTCTGTAGTAAATGTTATTGAAATAATCTTTTTCATATTAAGCATATATTTAATCTCTATTTCATGTTATCAACTTTTGTTTATGATACATAAGGGTTTATATATCTTATTTACTTTATCTATTTCTCCTTTGCTTACTTTTATAATAATTTTTGTTATCGATCTTATTATTTGGATATTGATGTATTTCGCTTAAATTTTATTTAATATCTTTTGATTTATTGCAATAAAATTGGGAAATAAAAATCTGTTGATTTATTTTAGATAGGTTTTTATCTTATTGATAGGAGGTAAATCAATGAATATTTATACAAAAGATGCTGATGATATGCCTTTTGAAAAAGTAACTATGGATGGTGCTTTAAATACAGAATTTAAGGTAGTGGTTGGTAAAAACCAAGGAGCTTTAAATTTTATAATGAGAATATTTAGAATCCAGCCTGGTGGCTATTCACCATTACATAGCCATGAATGGGAACATGAAAATTATTTCTTAAATGGAAGCGGGCAAATAAGAAACTCAAAAGGAGAAAGCATAAATGTAAAAAAAGGTGATGTTGCTTTTATTCCTCCTTTCGAAGAGCATCAATATTACAATAGTGGAAATGAAGTTTTAGAATTTATCTGCCTTATTCCGATTGTTGATCGTTAGTTTTATTTCTTCTATCAATATTTTTACAGGTTATAACATTACCTTCAATATCTATTAATCCTTGTTTTTTTAATTCATTAAGACAATTTTCAACTATATTGACCGGCAAGCCTTTAGTGTTATCTGCATAATCAATAAATTTTGATTTTTCTATTTTATCTTTAATCTTAATATTTTTCTTGATTAATTCAAGGTTGTAAAATGAATTTAATGCAGATAAAACTTTTTCTTCTCTATCTTTTTGATAGATAGCAAGAACTATATCATTAGTTTTTCTAAGTCTTGCAGACAGAAGTTTTATGATTTTTTTAGTAAAGTCCTGATTAGAAAGGATAACAGTTTCAAAAGCTGAAGAATTCACTGCCAAAACTATGGTATCTTTAATAGCCATAGCATAAGCTGAACGAGGGAACTTGTCTATAACTGCAAGCTCTCCAAAGATATCTCCATCTTTTAGTATAGCTAAAGTTCTCTTTTTTCCATCTATTATTCTATAGATTTCTACTTCCCCTCTTATAATTATGAAAAGTTCTCTCCCAAAATCACCTTCACTGAATATAATTTTACCTGAATTATATACTCTGGAAAATTTTTTTACTAAATCGCTATTAAACATCTTTTTCCCTTACTTTAAATCAATTTAATTTATCATTTAAATTTTTCAACTTCTGAAAGAATTATATTAAATTTTTAAAAAAAGATAGAAATGAAAAATTTTAAAGAAATTTTGAAAAATTTTTGAGATAGCAAAAGTTTGATTGAAAATTTAAAAAAATATAGCAAAACTATTATATGGAAAATACAATAAGCACTATTTTCAAAAATTTTATTTTGTACCCTTATACTCCTTATATAGCAGTCTTATTTCTAGGTACAATTTTTATCTTTTTTCTCCCTTTATTAAGTCTTATTACGACAATAAGTAAGGTTAGTAAACTTTTTGATGCAAAAAATTATACTGAAGTAATTAGAAGAGTCGAAAAGTTTTTCAAGTACCATAAATATGAAAAAACACTTCTTTCTTTCTTATATGATAGTTACTTAAAATTAAATAACAAACAAAAAGCCCTTCACTATATGCAAATAGCGGTTGAAAAAGGTTTCATTAAAGATAAATACTTAAAAATGTTTCATAACACAAAAATGGCTCAAATACTTTATGAATTAAATCAAACAACTGAATCTTTTGAAAAATTATATGAGGTAAATAAAGAAGGTGAATATGAAGCTAGCTGGTGTCATCTTATGGGCAAAATTTTCCTTTCTCAACAGCAATTTGAAAATGCTATCTATTATCTTGAAAGAGCCCTTTTTATATCGAAAAAATCTATAGATATCTACTTTGATTATACTTTAGCTTTATCTTTTAAGTTAAAAGAAAGAAGTCTTACAAATGCTATAGAGCTTTTTATAAAAAATGCAAAAAAGGAGTCTATTTTCATTATCGCTTATTGCAATATTTTCAAAAAAGATTTTTCAAATGCAAAGCTTTGGCTTACCAAAACAAGTTTTGCTGATAATGAAATATATGAGTTTTATAGGAAATTTTTAATATTATTTTCTGCTTATAATATAATTAAAAATTCTCAAGATGATTCCAAGCAGCAGATTTTAGATCTTTCAAAGATAAATGCAGAAAAAACAGAATTTCTAATCTCATTAAACAATGCAATTAAATCAGATAACCTCGATTCATTAAAAGCAAAAATCTTGGAAAATTCCATTTATCTACTTAAACTTATAGATGATGAACAAAACTTAAAACATTTTTTGATTACTGGAAAAACATCTTTTTCTACTTTCGAAAATCTTGATGAAATGGATATCTTTTCAGAAAATAAGATAGATAATTTTTTGAAAAGAATTCAACAGGGGCTTTTGCTTCTTGATATTTTTGGTTATTCGATAAAAAAGGCTTTGATTCCTCCGGCTGATTATATTAAAAAAGAGTTTGAAAGGCTTAAACCTACTGCCAGCCAGAGCGAACAAATAAGAAAAACAATACTTTCTCAATACTTAAGGCTTACAGATAGAGGTTTTGTTAAAGTAAATTTACGAGTGGTGAGACTTTTTGAGTTCCTACCAACTAAAGTCAGAAGCACATTTTTACATGATAAAGGTATCTCTTCTTTAAGAATTTTGGCAACAGAAATAGAGTATCCCCATAGATTAGCATTGTTTATATTTAGAAGAACTACCTCATACGATTTATCTTATAATCTTTTTGAAACAATTAATAAAGATTTAATTGAGCAAAATATTGAAATATGTTATTTTTTCTATAACTTCCAACTTGATCCTGATGCTGAAAAATATATTCTTGATTTTCCGAAGATCACTTTTTATGGCCAGGCTCATCTTGCTTTATTTTTAGAAGAAAGCATGAAAAACAACAAGACTTAATAGATAATTTAAAATATAAAAGCTTAAAAAGGATTATTTTGTTTAAGAAAAAATAATGAAAAAAATAATCTGTTACATGAATCTAAAAAGGGAAAAAAATGAATAAATACTTTATTTTTTTATTATTAATCATTTTTTTTATAGTCATTGGTTTTCAAACCCCAAATGCTGTAAGTTATTATCAAAGTGGATTAAATTTTGAAGAGAAAAAAGAGTACCTAAAAGCAATAGAACAGTTCTTAAAAGCCATCGAGCTTAATCCCAACTACTTTGATGCTTATTATCATCTTGCATATTGCTATTTTTTGCTTGAAAAATACGAAGAAGCAAATGATATTATACAGAAAGGGTTAAAACTTGAATATGAAGACAACCCATCTTTGCTTTTATATGCAAAAATACTTATAAAACTTGGAGATCTTGCAAAAGCCGAAGGTATCTGTGACTCGATTATTAATAGAAACCCAACTTTTCTTGATGCATATTTTTTGAAAGCCGAGATTAAGATTTATCAATCAAAAATAAGTGATGCATTTGATATTTACTCAAAACTTTTAAGAAGATATCCTGATGATTGGAAGGTTAACCTTTATCTTTATAAATTCTATCAAAATATCGGAAAAGACAAAGAATCACTTATTTATTTAAGAAAAGCTCTCGATCTTGCACCATATGAACCTTCTATTTTTGAGGAACTATCATATTATTATTTTAATAAAAATGATATTGCTCAAACTGAAGAATTTTTGCAAAGATTGTTTGAACTTGATCCAAAAAACTCACAGGGGCTTTTTATAAAAGCATATATTTTAATAAAACAGGATAGATTTGAAGAAGCTTCAAATATCTTGCAACAACTTTACGAGATGTATCCCTCAAGATTAAATGTCCTCTGGTTAAATTCCTATCTCGCTGAAAAGTTAAATGATTATGAAAAAGCAATAAAATTTTTAAATTCTGCATTAAATTTATTTCCTTATGACGAAATGGTAAGATTTTATCTTGAAGAGATGATTATCAAAGCGAATCAAATGCAATTCTATGATTTAAGAACAGGGCTTGCTGAGTATAATTTTAAGTGGGCAAATTTTTTCTTTTCAAATGGTTTTTCACTTAAAGGTGAGATTTTACTTAGAAGGGCTGTCAGACTTATGCCTATGAATACAAACTATAGATGGACTTTGAGTGAAATGTTTAGGTCAAAAAAAGCATATTTTAAGCAACTTGAACAATATAACATACTTAAAGACCTTGGTTATAGCAGCATTTCAACAAAAATAGATGTTTTAACCTACTCTTTACGAAATTCACTTGAAAACAAATATAATATAAAGCCATATTCTATAACAGATAGTTTTATTACTTTAGGCATTTTTGCAATGCCTTCAAATTTTAGAGAGGACCATTATAATATAAATCTTATCTTTTCCCAGATGCTTTTCGATAAACTTGCATCTATATATGGTATAAACCTTTACCTTCATAATGAAAATATAAGTTCCTTGGAGCAAATAGCCGAAATATCTAAAGAGAAAAATTTGGATTATGCTATTATAATAGATAATATCGAACCAGTTCCAAGAAATGGCTATAGAATCTATACCAAAATAATAAATCCAGATAATCTATATACACTTGATACTAAAATCTTTTATGCAAGCCTTGACTTCCCCATCCTTGAAATATCGGTAAATTCTAAAGAATATATCAACTCTATTATGCCAATTCGAGGTAAAGTTCTTGATGCGGTTGGTAGCACAATTCTCATAAATCTTGGTTATGTAAACGGGATAACAAAAGATACCGAATTTATAATTATAAATAAAAACCAGCTTAAAAAGAATTTCAATTCTTTTGGCTTTAGCAATGAAATAGGTGTTATGGCGACTGCAAAAGTAAAAGAACTTTCTGAAACCTGTGCTTTACTTGAAATAACCAAAAAAGATATCTATTCCAAAGTAAATATTGGTGATTTTGTATTTATAACACCAAAGAAAAAATAAGTCTGATTATAAAGTTTTTTATAAATATTAAAATAATATTAAAATAATATCAAAATAATATTAAAATGTAAGAATTTAATTTTGTTATAAAATTCCCGAAATATCTATAATATATTGTAATTTATAGATAGAAAAAAAATATAAGGATTAAAAAGCAAATGTACAAATTTAACCTTGATAAAGAAAGTTTTGTAAAAGCTCATTTTTACTTTGTATCAAAATCAAAAAAGATAAATATTGCATTATCAACAAATCTTTTTAATACTTTAATTTTACTTAATTTTATGGGTCTTATATATATCCAAATAATTCAAAAAATAAAATCTTTATTTCATACTATAATTTTGCTTGCCTCTTATATCTTTCTATTTTTTTTAAATGATGTATTTCAAAAAAAATGGTATAAATTATTTTATAAGGAAATCATCAATGAAAAGTTTGGCAAGCAAGATTCTATTGAAGTTGCAATAGATTTTGACGATTTTTATTTTTATTGGATAGATAAAAGTGGAGAAAGGAAGATTTTATATAGTGCAATAGAAAAATTTGTTGGGACTAAAAATTATATTTTTTTGATTTTACATAATAAAGATGTTTTCCCTATTGCTTTGAATTTTGAAGGATTTGATGATTTTATTGATAAAATAAAAGATACTCTTAGCAGAAAAGGGGTTGATTTTATTGAAGACTTAAAATTCAAATATTAATAATCATTGAATTAGATGAATTGTGATAACTTATAATCTATTGTATTTTTAATTTATAAAAGTTATAAAGGTACTTCAAAATAATGAAAAAATTTTTAGAAAAACTTAAAAATAATGCAAAAAACTTAAAACAGGAAATAAAAACGCTTTATTTTGCATATAAAAATCCAAAAACTCCAATTTTACCAAAGTTTATAATAATTTTAACGATAGGTTATGCTTTAAGCCCAATTGATTTAATCCCTGATTTTATCCCTATCCTTGGCTATCTTGATGATTTAATAATTCTTCCAGCTTTAGTTTCGCTATCTATAAAACTAATACCGAAAAGCATCATGGAAATTTCAAGAAAAGAAGCTGAAACTGAAAACATAAACCTAAAAAAAAATTGGGCTTTCGGAATTCTGTTTATTTTGATATGGGCGCTTGTAATCTTTTTTATAATAAAAGGGATTTTTAAATTTATTAAAAGTCATAGATAATGGAATAACAACTAACAAAGCACAAATAAAAAGCACTAAATAAAAAAGAAATAAATATTAAATATAAAAATCAGTCAAAAAGATTTCTGGGGTAATAGCAAATATTTTGTAATTATTTCTTTTTATGTAATTTTCAATATTTAATAGATTTACTATACTCTTTTCAAATATTATATCTTGTTTTGATGAAATAAGTTTGCTGATAAAAGATATTTTTCTTTTTGGGAAAAATTCGACACTAAGATTTTTTGTTTTATGTTTTTCCTTTAAGTAATCTAAAGCACTATGTAGATCTCCTATCTCATCGGCAAGTCCGATTTTCAAAGCATCTACTCCAGCCCATACTCTTCCTTGAGCAATTTCATCTACTTGCTCAAAAGTTTTATCTCTATTTTTCGCAACATTTGATACAAAACCATTATATATTCTTTCTATTTCGGAATCTAAAAGCTTTAACTCTTCTTTTGTTTTTTTCCTTGTAGTTGAAGTTATGTCAGCAAATTCATTAGTTTTAAGTGTAGAATGTGTGATACCAATTTTTCCATAAAAATCTTTCATATTAAAAAATGCCGAGATTACACCGATAGAACCTGTAATTGTTGTATTTTGTGTAAAAATCTTATCCGCTGGAAAAGAGATATAGTAACCACCAGAACCTGCAACTCCTGATTGAACGACAATAAGGTCTTTTTCTTTTTTAAGATTTAGTAGTGCGTTTGCTATTGCATCAGATGCAGTTGCGGAACCACCAGGAGAATTTACCTTAAAAACCACACTTTTGATCTTTTTATTTTTCCTTATCTTTTCAATCTGTTTTATCATGTATCGATCGCCGATTTCTTCACCTAAAGGACTATTTGCATCATTTTCACCATCCTTTATCCCTCCATCAAAATAAAGAACTGCCACTTTTCTACCTTTTCCAAATTTTGGTTTTAGGTTTTTAAATGAATGCTTATGAATCTTCTCTTCTTTTTCTTTTTTATTTATATATTCCTGAAGATGAGAAATTTCAGTTAAAATTGCAAGATTTTTAGCATTTTCTGCCGAAATAAACTTACCTTCGATATTTTCCTTAAAAAAATCAGATGAAAAATTAAAAGACGAACAGATAGTTTTTTTAGCAGTCTCATCAAAAACCTCTAAAATCCTGCCATAAGCAATCTTTTGAGCCTCATCTATCTTATCCAGCCTGAATATATCTGCTGCACCTTTGAATTTGCCTCTTCTTAGAACATCTACTTCGATATTAAGCTTTTCTAAAAGATTTTTCACATAGCTAAACTGCCTTTTAAACCCTAAAAAAGCCAATGTCCCACATTCTGGCATTAGTCTTTCACTGCAAGCACCAGCAAGATAAAGTGCCTTTTCATCATACATATTTGAAAAAAAGACAGTTTTTTTACCATGGACAGTCATTCTTTTTATTAGATTAAAAATCTGTTCAAGTTGGCCCATCATACAGGTAAAAGTGGAATCATATTCAATAAAAACATATTTTATGTATTTGTTTTTTATAATATTTTCACAAAGAACTGTAAAATTTGCTATCGTGAATTTTTTTGAACTTATAAAAGGAAATTGCTGAAAAATGGTATCTGTATCATAACATTTTCCCTGCAATAAAATTTTAGTGTAAAGCATTTTTTTAACCTTTATAAAAATTATACTAATTAAATTATATAGATAAAGATTTATTTGTCAAATTTATATCTGGATTCAATAATAAGTTAAATTTTTAATTTATTCTGATCTATTTTACTTTAATTTATCTTACTTCAGATTAAAACCAAAATCTTTAAGGGCAATTATCAAAGAATCAAAATTTTTAACTCCTCCCTGAGCAAAGTCATCTTTACCACCAGCAGAGCCACCTGCTTTCTTTGCTATCTTTTGTAGAAATTCTTTTGCTTTTATCTTTGTAGTAAAATTTTTAGATACAGCACAGATAAGAGTAATAAAACCATTTTGTCTATTCACAAAAAGAGCAACACCATCCTTTTCTGCTTTAAATTTATCTGCATACTTTTTAATATCATCAATAGTTTCATTTTCAAATATTGCAAAATAATATGGTATAGATTCAATAATATTTGCCTCTCCTATGATTGAGTTAAAATTAAAATTTATAATCTTATTTTTTAGCATCTCATTTTCTTTTCTTAGCTTTTCTTCATCTTGTTTAAGTTTTAATGTTACTTCTGAAATTTTATTTAAATCTTTAAGTTGCAGAATATCTGCTGTACTTTTTGCTATCTTCCGTAAAGAAAACAAATTATTAAGGACTCCCATCCCTGTTACTGCTTCTATCCTTCTTGTTCCAGCAGCAATGGAAGTTTCTGAAGTTATTACAAAACCACCTATAAAACCAGTGTCTGGACTATGAGTTCCACCACAAAGTTCTACTGAATAACCTTTTACTTCAATAACTCTTACTTTGTCTCCATATTTTTCAGTAAAAAGAGCCTTTGCATTCATTTTTTTTGCTTCTTCTAAAGTTAAATCATTATGCACTATAACAGGTAAATTTTCCATAATCTTTTCATTAACTTTTCTTTCAATCTGGTTTATCTGCTCATCGCTTAAACTTTCATGATGAGGAAAATCAAATCTTAAATAATTGGGTGATACAAAAGAACCAGATTGCTGAACATGAGATCCAAGAATATCTATAAGCGCCTGATGAAGAAGGTGGGTTGCTGTATGATTTCTCATTGTTGAAAATCTTTTTTCAAAATCAACTTTTAAAATAAATCTTTCTTTTACAAACTTTTTACTATCAAGTAAAATATCTTTACCTTCTTCTATGAAACAAAGATGAAGAGGACCTTTTTTTGTTTTAAAAACATTTTCAACTTTCAATATAAGATCTGCATTTGCCTTTAATAGATCTATTGATTCATTTGCAAAGTTTTTCTTTATGATGTTAAATTCATCATCATTAAATCCAAAAATATAACCTGTATCTGAAACCTGTCCACCACTTTCTGCATAAAATGGCGTTTTTTTGAAAAACAAAAGGACTTTATCATTATCTATAGTATAGGAAAGCAATGATGATTCTATACAAAGGCTTTCTTTATCATAGACATATCCAGTAAATTCTGAATCACCTTTTTCAATAATATTCCAGTTTTCACCGTCTATCAAGGAAAAATCATATTGGGTTTTTACTGTTCTTGATCTTTCCCTTTGTTTTTCCATCAAAGATTCAAAACCTTTTTCATCAAGTGATATCCCATTTTCTTCACACATAACCTTTGTTAGATCTAACGGAAAGCCATATGTATCATGAAGAATAAAAACTGTATCAGCATCAAGCATATCTTTCCCTTCTGACTTGATCTTATTTAGCTGCTCATTGAAAAGTTCAAGACCTTTATCAAGTGTTCTGTTAAACTTTTCTTCTTCTGCTTTTATTATATCCATCACAAGCTTTTCTTTTGCTACAATTTCTTTATAATAGTCTCCCATCTTTGATGTTACCGCTGGAACAAGCTGATACAAAAATGGTTTTTTCATGTTAAGATATCTTGATTGTCTTGCTGCTCTTCTTAAAATCCTTCTGACTACAAATCCTCTTCCTTCGTTGGAAGGGAAAGCTCCGTCTGTTATTGCGAAAGTAAGCATTCTGATATGATCACATATTATCTGAAAAGGAATCTTTTTTTCTTCAAAAGTAAAACCAGTCAACTCTGTAAGTTTATTTATGATTGGTTCAAATAAATCTGTTTCATAGTTTGATGTAACATTTTGAACTATGGCGAGGATTCTTTCAAGACCCATTCCAGTGTCAACAGACTTAAAAGGAAGTGGGGTTAGCTTGCCACTTGAATCCCTATTGTATTGCATAAATACATGGTTCCATACCTCTAAAAATCTATCACAGCCACAGGTTATGGAGCAATCTGGCTTACCGCATCCAACAGAAGGTCCCTGATCATAATATATTTCACTACATGGACCGCATGGACCTGTTTCTCCCATTGACCAAAAATTTTCTTCATCGCCTTTTTCTATATCTCCAAGTCTATATATTTTTTCTTTCACAACCCCGATCTCATTTACCCATATATCATAACTTTCATCATCATCTTTATATACAGAAACATACAACCTTGAAGGGTCCAGTTTTAGATGATTTACTAAAAAGTCCCATCCCCACTTTAATGATTCTCTTTTATAATAATCACCAAATGACCAGTTTCCCAACATTTCAAAAAAAGTGTGATGCCTCCCATCTCTTCCAACTTCTTCAAGATCATTATGTTTACCAGAAACTCTAATGCATTTTTGAGCACTTGCAGCTCTTTTTAATTCACTTTTTACCTCGCCTAAAAAAATTTTCTTAAACTGATTCATCCCAGCATTTGTAAAAAGCAAGGTTGGATCATCATAAGGAACAACAGGAGAAGATTCAAAAATCTTATGCTGTTTTTCTTTGAAATAATCTAAAAACATTCTTCTAAGTTCATTGGAAGATATCATACAGTACACCTCGAATATATTGTTTTTAATAAAATTTTTTGTTTATTATCATAAAATGAAGAAATTTCAGCTTATTTTACTCTTCAATTTCTGAGATATATCTATTAAAAGCTTCGACAAAAGCTGAATATGGAAAACCCCTTGATCTAATAAAAATTAAAGCTCTGTCTTTGTTTTTTATTTTTTTCTTTTTTAATAGTTGATATACAATCTCTATCTCATCCGCTTCTGGATATATTTTACTCATTTTAAGGTTTATCTGCTCTGCCTTGTCTTTTCCCATAACCAATAAAAGCTTCTGTGTTATAAAAAAGCGAGAAAAAAGATGATTTTCTTTATAATATGAAATGCTATTTTCTATAAGTCTTTCATCATTAACTATTCTTTTATCTTTTAATAGGTTTATTCCATATTCTATTTCTGATTCGCCAAATCCTTTTTCTTTTAAGTATTCTATAAGTTGTTTTTCACTAAATGACTTGTATTTTAGCTTTCTTGATAAAGCTAAAACCACTTCTTTTTTCCTTGCATTTTCATAAATCTGCAAAAACCTATTGTCATCAATTTCACCTACTAAAATTTGTTCTTTTTTTATTACCTTATCAGATAAAATATAGGTGTTTTGATTATCATCCATCAAAGTGGAATAACCTTTTTTATAAGGAATAATAGATATTATTTTCATAAGATAAATTTAATACTAAATTTCATTTTGTAAACTTAAAATAATTTTAAGCAAATCATCCAATATAAATGGTTTTTGTATAGCTCTATTAAAACCATATTTTTCAGGTTGGCTTAATATAGGATCATCGAAGTATCCTGAAGATACTATTGCTAAAATTTGGTTATCTTTCTCTCTTATTTTTTCTATGACTTCTCTTCCGCCCAAACCAGATTGTACAGTTAAATCAAGGATTAATAAGTCATATTTTTCATTATTTTCTATGCTTTTATAATATAGTTCAATTGCCTTTTCACCATTTTGAGCTTCATCGACTATAAATCCTTTTTTAGAAAGATATTTAGAAATTGTTTTTAATATTGATAATTCATCATCCAAAACCAAAATCCTTTTTATTTGCCTCATATTCAAATCCTTTTGATTAGAATTTTTCTGATATAAATAATTTAAACTGATATTTTTTGATTCTTTATCATCTAATTCATAATCAATCTTTTTTTCTTTTTCAATCTCAATGTCAATATTTTGTGGAAAAGATATGGTTTTATAATCTTCTTTTGTTTTAGAATCTTCTTTATTCTTAGATGCTGGAAGATATATGATAAAGACAGTTCCTTTATTTAATTCAGAATTCACCTCTATAAAACCATCATGCTGTTTTATTATTGAGTAACATACAGAAAGACCAAGTCCTGTTCCACCTTTTTTTGTGGTAAAAAATGGGTCAAATATCTTTTTAATATTTTCAGGATGAATTCCCTCCCCTTCATCTCTTATACTTATATAAATGTAATCTTTTGCCTCTAATCCTTTTTTAAAGCCGTCATAAATTTTGGAGGTGTTATCAATAAAGATATTTTTTGCTTCAACATAGATTTTCCCAGGTCTTTTCATCGCCTGTCTTGCATTTATAACTATATTTTCAATTACCTGTGAAATCATATTCTTATCGCACAAAACTGGATTCAAATCATTATCAATATCAAATACTGGCTCGATATTTGAACCAGATAGGGCAAAAGTAGTAGTTTTATATATAATATCATTTAAAAATTCTTCTTTTAATATTGGTTTTCCTCCTTTTGAAAATGTAAGAAGTTGATTTGCCAAAGCTTTTGCTCTTTCCAAAGTATTTAATGCTAATAAAAGATTTTCTTTAGCATTTTCAAAAGAAGATTCACCTATAGCAAGATTTATAAAGCCATATATTCCACCAAGCAAGTTATTGAAATCATGGGCTATCCCAGCTGCAAGTGAAGAAAGTGATTCTAATTTACTAGCTCTATTTGCTTCTAAAAGTAATTTTGTTTTTTCAGTAATATCTCTAAAAACAAGAACTACTCCAAATAATTCATTTTCTTTGGAAATAATAGGGGCTGCACTATCCTCTATCATATATTTTTCATTATTTTTAGAAACTAAGACTGTATGATTTGCTATGCTTTGCACCTTAAGAGTTTTAATAACTTTAGCTATAGGGTTTTCAACTTTAAGACCTGTTTTTTCATTAACAATATTGAAAATATCTGAAATTATTTGCCCTACTGCTTCTTTCTCATCATATCCTGTCAATTTTTGTGCTACTTTATTTAATAATATCACTTTTTCTTCTTTGTCTACAGCTATAACTCCATCTGCTATACTATCAATAATAACTTTTAGTTTTTCTTTTTCTTCATTAATTGCTTTCTCTTTATCTTTTAAGTCAGAAATATCTTCATATGTTCCTAAAATACCTATAACATTGTTATCATCATCAACTATTGGAACTTTGTTAGATCTTAAATATAACTTATCTTTATTTGATTTTGTGAGAGTTTCCTCAAATGATAACTTTGGGTTGCCCGATGTTAAAATATATCTATCATCTTCAAGGCATATTTCAGCTTCATCTTTATTAAAAAGATCTGTAGAGATTTTACCTTTTATCAAAGAAGGATCATTTAACCCTGCATCTTTTGCAAAAAGGGTATTGCAACCTAAATATTTTAAATCTTTATCTTTCCAAAAAACTCTAACAGGTATATTTTTTAATATGGTATCCAAAAATCTATTATTTTCTTTTAATTTTTGTTCTATTTCCTTTAGTTTTGTTATATCTGCATGAATCCCAAACATCAAAAGTGGTTTTCCTTCTTTATCATAGCTTATTACCTTTCCTTTATCTAATATCCAGACCCAATTACCATTTTTATGCCTCATCCTGATTTCACATTCATAAAATTCCATTTGACCACTGTAATGTTTTTCAAGTTCGATATAAGTTCTTTTTACGTCCTCTGGATTTGTAAGATTTTCCCATGTTTTTAAGGAAATAGGTTGAAGTTCTTTCAATTCATATCCAAGTAATTTTGCCCATGTTTCATTATAAATAGTCTCACCAGTTTGAATATTCCAGATCCATGTTCCTAAATTTGCTGCATCAATAAGATTTTGAAGCCGCTCTTTTGATTCTTCTAACTGGTTTTCGGCATTTTTTAGTTCGTTTATATCATTAAAAGAAAGCAATACAGAATTTACTCCATTTATAACTACCTTATTGCAAAACCCATAAATCCATTTTATTTTTTTTGTTTTTGTTTTTATTTTTACTGTAAAACCAGTGTCTTTTTTGCTATTAGATTTATTTAAATGCTCTTTTATCTGATCTTTGTAATCATCAACAATAATATCCATTAAATCCATTTTAAATAGTTCATGTAACTTAAAACCAGTAGTTTTTATAAATTCTGGATTTGCATAGATACAGCGATGTTTTTGATATAATGCTATATTTACAAGATTGGATTCTATAAGATTTTGAAAAAGTTGGTATGATTCCTGAAGCTCAAGTTCTGCTTTTTTTCTATCTGTGATGTCTATATGAATACCATATATTAAAAGAGGTTTGCCATCTTCTGTCCAATACAAAACCTTACCTTTATCCTCTATCCATCGAAAACTGCCATCTTTATGTTTCATTCTGATTTCACAATTATAAATAGGTATCTCATTATTTATATGTTTTTGTAGGAGTATATCACTTTTTTCAAGATCCTCTGGATGAACAAGATTTTTCCATGTATTTTCATTTATTGGATATAGTTCTTTCAATGAATAACCAAGCATTTTTGCCCATTGTTCATTATATTCTTTTTCACCGCTCTGGTAATTCCATTTCCATGTACCTATCTCTGCTGCCTCAACAACATAATTTAAGTAATCCTTTTCAGCTTGAATTTGTTTTTCAAGTCTCTTTTTTTCAGATATATCTTTTATATAAGCAACAATATATTTTTTACCATCCTCAATTACTTGAAAAGTTATTTCTACAGGATAGATAAAATTACTTTTATTTTTTAGAACAGTTTCTA
Organism: uncultured Brachyspira sp.; assembly: GCA_964581895.1. Lineage (GTDB taxonomy): Bacteria > Spirochaetota > JAAYUW01 > JAAYUW01 > JAAYUW01 > Exilispira. Next base: position 58,356 of record CAZOPR010000009.1, on the reverse strand, counting down.
AAATGCTTTTATCACTTACTCCTTCTATTAAAGGTTCAAGAATCTCGGTAAATTGCTCGATTGTAATTTCAGGGAAAAGATCTAAGATAGTTATATTTTTTAATTCTTTATCCGAAAAACCAGTTTCTATAACTGCAAATTGATTTATCTCGATAATCTTCCATGTTATTGGATCTATAATATAGACCTCTTGCAATATATTATGACCAATCTTTGAAAATATATCTTTTAATTTTGCATCTGTTAAATCCTCAAGATACAAAGAAAAGTATTCTTCTGATTCATAGGCCAATATTATTTTATAATATTTATTTAATGAGTTAAAATTTATATAAAATTTATTTTCCCCTTTGTTTTTAATAATATCTTTTATTGAACTTAAAAATATATTTTTAAAGTTACATAGATCATCCAAACTAATACTATCTAAAATATTATTCAATGATTTAAAAAATTTTTCTTTTTCATTTACTGAAAAATACTTAATAAAAAATTGATTTTCTTTTTCTATTTGGAAATCGATAGGCTCATTTTTATCAAATATTATTTTGTTATAAGAATAGCCGATTTTAAGTAATGTTAAAATATAGTCATTTTTTTCAATATTTAACATTATTTTTCAATTTTTTTATTTAAAATTATTTTTTAAAATTATTTTTGTCCTGTTTTAATGAGGTGATATCGATAAAAGTAGTTATGAAATAGTATTTTTCTGGTGAATAAGCATAAACTTTATAATTCTTTTTTAATGCTTCACTATATTGCTCAAACTCCATTTCTCCACCATTTAAAGCAATATTTCCATATGCTTTAATCCAATCAAATGAATCTTTGACTATATCTGGTATAACCTGCTTCACGGTTTTACCTATTATTTCACTTGCTTTTAAACCTGTCATTCTTTCAAAAGAAATATTTAGATCTAAAAACTGATAGTCTATAGGAATTCCTTTATCATCGACAATTATCCTATGCACAGCATAGCCTAATGGTGATTTATCAAAAATATTTTTATAGATTTGAATATCCATTAAATCCTCCTATTTCAATATTTTGAAAAATCATTATTAACATCATAAAACATTAAAATAAATTTTCAATTTTTTTAATAAAAAACATTTTTTATAACTATAATTTCTTACTGAAATATCTTATATGGCTTATATAACTTATATGTCTCATAAATTATATTTTACATAAATTATAGTTTACATAAATTATAGCTTACATAAATTATATTTTAAGTTACTTATATTTTATAAAAAAGTATGACTTATATCTTAAATAATTTTTATTTTATAAAAAAAAGGCTACCTTACTATTTCAAGGTAGCCTTTAGAAATTTTTTAATTAATATTAAGTATATTATTTTTGTAACTTTTAAAAGATTATCTTTTAGAGAACTGGAATGATTTCCTTGCTTTTTTATGACCGTATTTCTTTCTTTCAACCATTCTTGGATCTCTTTTTAGAAAACCATTTGATTTTAAGATCGATCTATATTTTTCATCTATCTTAACTAAAGCTCTTGAAATACCATGTCTGATGGCTTCTGCTTGAGCATTAAAACCACCACCTTTAACATTAATAGTTACATCATATTTACCGGTATTTTCAGTTAAAGTAAAAGGTTGATAAACCATTTCCTGTAATTCTGGTTGGGGAATATATTTATTTAATTCCTTTTTATTTATAATAATATTGCCTTTACCAGGTCTTAATATCACTCTTGCAACTGCTGTTTTTCTTGAACCTTTTGACATTATCATTTTATCCATTTAGTGACTCCTTTATTCATCAAAAGTAATAATTTTAGGGTTCTGCGCTGAATGTGGATGATCAGCATCAGCATATATTTTCAAGTTTCTCATAAGTTTTCTACCCATTTTATTGTGTGGGAGCATTCCTTTTACAGCAATTTCAAGTGGTTTTTCAGGATGTTTTTCTAAAAGCTTTTCATAGCTGGCACTTTTTATTCCGCCAGGTGCTTTTGAATGCCAATAATAAATCTTATCCTGCTCCTTATTCCCAGTAACTTTAATATGTTTGGCATTTATAACAATAACATTATCTCCATTATCCCAGTAAGGAACATAATCAGCTTTATTTTTCCCCTGTAAGATATTTGAAATAAATGAAGCAAGTCTTCCAAGTGTTTTACCTTTTGCATCAATTAAAACCCAGTTTTTCTGGATTTCAGATGGTTTTCTTAAAGCAGTTTTATAAACAATCATATTAACCTCTTCGATACTTAAAACAGTCCTTAATAAAGTAGTCAATAGATACATTAACAATATTTTTTGTCAAGAAGATTTGCTAAATAAAAATTTTAATATAATATAAAGCCATGAAAAAATTGAGGATAATTTTTTTAACAATTATTTTTTTTCTTATTTTATTTTTCTATTATAATATTTTTATACAAAAAATAAGTTACGATGAAAAAAAGATTTTTGATTTATTTAATAAATACAAAAATGATTTAAATGGATTAGTTAACTTTTCAATTGACAATGAAAATGATCAATATGAAGAGTTTAATCAAGAATATAAAATTCAAAATTATATTTCAACATTAATAAAAGAGAATAACATCTATTCATTTAACGAAGAAACAGGGTTTTTAAGTAAGTTTACTGCTTATATTGTAAATTATACCAAAGAACCAGTAATTACTGTATTAGATAGAAATAGTAGAATAATTAAAAAATATGAGTATAAAACTGATTTTAACTTAAAAATAAAAGAAAATTCAGAGAATCTTAATATAACAAAAAAAGGATACACCTTAGTTGACCCTGCATCTTTCGAACCAAAAGAAGGTGAAATACTTTTAATTTCAAGTGCATATTATTCAGAAAAATATGATCCAATATTCAATGATTCAAAAATTTGTGCAATAATTACAGATCAGTCTGCAAGTAAAATAAAAAGTAGTTCTAGCATTTTCTTTGGTTATAAAGATGAAGTAAAAAATAACAATACAAACAAGAAAGATTCTGGTTTTTATAAAATATATGTAAAACCAGAAGTTTTTTCTGAACTTGCAACTTACACTTACCAAAATTATAGGATTCATATCGAAGCAAACTGGGAGATAACAGAAAAAGAATTCTTACAAAATATTGCTTTTTTCCCTGGAAAGATAAAAGATCAACTTATTATTTTTCAAATCCCGATATTAGAAAATATTAATACTATTTCATTGATGCTACCTTATTTAAACCTTTTGAATTCAAATAAAAACAGATTAATTCGATCAGTTATTTTTTTCTTTTCAAATAAGTCTATAGAAGATTTTCCTTCAGAATTAAATTTTATAAATTCATTCAAGAGTTTTCCTAAAAATACAAAAGTATTAATTCTGGAAAACTTGAACCAGTCTGAGATTAATCTTCTTACTTTTTTAACAAATAAAAATAAAGACAACTTAAATAGCTTCGTAAAAGAAATTACAGGTTTATTAAAAACAGATGATATCAAATATAATATAAATTATTATGATACCGAAAATATTCATTTCCCTTATATTTTCAATAAAATTCCAGCAATTACAATGAATTTGATATTTGACTCATCAAATAGCTTAAAATCCCCAACTAACATTGAAAAAAATTACTTTAAGGTATATTCGAAGTTAATCTATTCTTTGATTACTAATGTTCCATTAATCTATAAATTATTTTTCTGCATTATTATTATAATCTTTTTTTCTTTGCTTTTTGTTTTTGCAGCAATATCTGAAAAAAAAGATAAGGCAATAAATGATAAAAAAGATATTGATAAAAATTTATGAAATAAAAAATTTATGAAATAAAAGATTTATGATAAAAGATTCATAAAAAAATTTGTTAAAAATAAAAATTTATGAAATATAAAGGCGAACTACTTTTAGTTCTTTCGGCTTTTCTTTTCGCGATTGCATCAATACTTGTAAAATTTATTTCCAAGGAATTTTCAGGGATCTTTATTTCATTAATAAGATTTATAGTTGGATTAATTTTAGGGTACTTTATATTAAAATTCCAAAAAATACCTATAAAAATAAATGATACTAAATCTTGGGTTTTAAGAGGAATATTTGGGGCTTTGGGTATGATTACAATGTATGTGGGTATTTCTCTTACTTCAAGTGGCAGAGCCACAATGCTTTCAAATACTTATCCAGTTTTTGTCGCCTTTTTTGGATGGATCTTCTTCAAAGAAAAAGTCTCTTCTGTTTCTATTGCAAGTTTGATCTTATGTGTGACAGGAGCAGCATTTATCTTCTGGGACAACAGCAATTACTCAAAAATTGGTGATCTTATTTCTTTGATATCTGGTCTTTCAGGTGGTATGGCTATAAATTATCTGAGAAGAGGTATCAAATTTGATAATCCTATTATTATATATCTTTCAACCTGCATTTTTGGACTAATACTTATCCCTTTTACATTAAATGAATGGAAAAATATTAATTTGATAAATTTTTCTTACCTTCTTTTAGTTGCTATTGTAGCTTTTATTGCGCAAATCACAATGACTGCTGCTTACAGATATCTTACTGCTACAAAAGGTTCCATTATTTCTTATACAGGTATCCCTCTTACTCTACTTTTAAGTCATCTTTTTGTAAATGAAATTTTTAAGAAAAAATTTTTTATAGGCATTATTCTAATCTCTATAGGACTTTTTTTAACTATATATATAGATTCAATAAAAAATAAAATAAAAATTTAAGATTTAGCAAATGAAAGTGGATTTCAATTATACTCATATTTATTTTGAAAATATTTATTTTGGAAAAAAATTATAATTAACTAACGATTGTAAAGATAAAAGTAAATTCTTAAGAAATTATCCCTATTTTTTTTAAATACTTTTTTATATGAATCTTATATGGTGGATAGATTATTCCATTTTCTGTTATAAAAGCAGTAACATATTTTGCTTGAGTTACATCAAAAGCTGGATTATAGACATTTACATTTTCTGGGGCAAGTTGCAAACCCTTATATTTTCTTATTTCATCTGGATTTCTAAATTCAATAGGAATTTCATCGCCATTTTTTAAGTTTTTATCAAAAGTAGTATATGGAGCAGCTACATAAAATGGGATAGAGTGAACTTTCGCAAGAACTGCTAAAGAGTATGTCCCTATTTTATTTGCGAAATCACCATTTAAGCAGATTCTATCGGCTCCAACAATTATCTTATCTATCTTTTTCTGCTTCATTAAAAAACCAGCCATATTATCACAGATTGTCGTTACTTCTATCCCTTTTTTCAAAAGCTCATAAGCAGTAAGTCGACTGCCCTGAAGAAGTGGTCTGGTTTCATCACTATAAACTTTTATTTTTTTCCCCTCTTCATATGCCTTATAGATAACTGAAAGTGCCGTTCCCCATGCAGTAGTTGCAAGAGAGCCAGCATTACAATGAGTCAATATTACATCACCATCATTTATAAGTTTATTTCCATGGATACCTATTGACTCGCATACCTTTTCATCTTCCTCATGTAATTTTTTGGCAACATATAAAAGATTTTCATAAACTTGCTGTTTAACTAAATTTATAGGCTTTTCTATACTTATTGTGATAACTTCATCGAATCTGTTTTTAATCAGATCAAGACAATTTTTAAGGTTAACAGCAGTTGGTCTTGAATTTAATATTTTATCAATTTTTTCAAAAAATAACTTTTTATATAAATCAATATCTGGAATATGAATGCCAATAAGTTCTTTTGCGGCTATAACTGCCCCATAAGCACCTGCTATACCAATTAATGGAGCACCTCGAACTTTTAATTCTTTTATCGCTTCAATAACCATTTCAACGCTATCAAGTTCAATAATCTGTTCAACTTCTGGAAGTTTTGTCTGATCAATAATCTTTATTTTTTCATCTTCCCATACAATTGTATTGAATTTCATAAAAACCTCTTAATATTATTAAAATGCTATTCTTTATTTATATTAATTTCAAGTTATAATAATTTTGAAGGGAGGATAAAATGAGAAAATTGATATTTTTTATTTCTGTTTTACTTATATTTTTCATTAATATATCACTTAACTCATCTGACAATGGAACAATAACTTATTTTGGAAGATCTTCAATAAAAATAAAAACTTTTGACTCTTTTGTTATATATATTGATCCCTATGCACCAGGAGACTATTCTGAAATTGCAAATCTAATATTGGTAACCCATGGACATTCTGACCATAATAAGGTATCACTTGTATCAAAAAACGATAAAACTATCATTATAGCACCTAATAATGCAATTGGTGGTCAATATACAGTCGCAAGTGAGAATCAAACATTTCAATTTGGTTCAATTTCGATAGAAACAATCTTTGCATATAATAAAAATCATCCTAAAGGAACCGGACTTGGATATATAATTTCATTTGGGAATTTTAAATTTTATCATGCAGGTGATACAGATTTGATTGAGGAGATGAAACAACTTGCAAACAAAAATATTACTATTGCCGCACTACCATGTGATGGATTTTACAATATGGGACCGAAAATGGCAACAGAAGCTGCTAAAATAATAAAGCCAGTATACCTTATGCCAATACATTCAGACCCTTATGGATTATTCAATGAAAATAATATTAAACTTTTAACTTTTGAAAATCTTCTTGTATTAAAACCAGGAGAAACAATAAGTATAAATAACTTAAAATATTAAAGTTTAATACATTTTAATCGATGGTATGAATCACAAAACCAGATCTTAGTTTTGGTTCAAACCAGGTCGATTTTGGAGGCATAACCTGGTGATTATCGGCAACCTTTATAAGATCATTTATGTCTGTGGGATACATTGAAAAGGCGACTTTATATCCCTTATTATTAACAAGGTTTTCAAGTTCTTTTGTTCCTCTTATACCACCAATAAAAGATATTCTCTTATCTGTTCTTGGGTCTTTTATCCCTAAAATTGGACCTAAAATGTTGTTTTGAAGTAATGCAACATCTAAAGAATTAACAGGATCATCTGGAATAAGTGATTTCTTAAAAGTAAATTCATACCATTTTTTATCCAGATAAATCATGACTGAATGTTTTTTTGAAGGTTCTGTAAGATTTGTCTCTTTAATAGTACCAAGATCTTTTATATTGCTTAAAAATTGATCGGAAGTTAAACCATTTAAATCTTTAACAGCTCTATTATATGGTAAGATTCTAAGATGACTTGAAGGATATATTACTGCCATAAAATAATTGTAAGATTCTTCGCCAGTATGATTCTTATTTTGTTTTTCAAATTCTTTTGCTGCATTTAAGGAAGATGCTGTTCTATGATGACCATCGGCAATATATAAAATATCTACCTTTTTGAATTCATCTTCAATTATTTTATTTATTTTTTCATCAGAGCAAACCCATACTTTATGTATTACTTCATTCTCGTCTTTAACAAAGTATTCAGGCTGATTTTTATTTATAAAATCCCTTATTGTTTTTTCGATTTTATCATGATCTTTATATGTTAAAAAAACTGGTTCTGTATGAGTTTTAGTGATAATAATATGATTGGTTCTATCTACCTCTTTTTCTTTTCTTGTAAATTCATGTCTTCTAATAGTTCCGTTTTCATATTCCTGCACTTTTACTGCTGCAAACAAACCAAGTTGACTTTTACCTCTCCAGCTTTCTTCATAAAAATAGTAAGATGGTTTTGAATCTTTTATTAAAATATTTTCTTTTAGATATTGCTCTATCTTCATTTTGGCATTTAAATAGACCTGGGTATCATGTTCATCTATAGAATCTGGCAGATCAAGATCGCTTCTTGTTACATGTAAAAAACTGTATGGTTTATTTTCTGCAAGTTTTCTTGCTTCATCTCTATCCATAACATCATATGGGGGACAATGAAACTGCTCAATAATATTTTTTGATGGTCTTAAACCAATAAAAGGTTTGGCTGTCGCCATAAAAAACTCCTTTAAGGTTATTTATCTTTTTGAATTAAACATATTATATTTATTTTGCAAATAAAGATTCAATTTCCTTTGAATATTTTTCATAAACTACATTTCTTCTAACCTTTAAGGTTTCTGTAAATTCAATCCCTGTAACAAACTCATTTGGTAAAAGATAAAATGCACCTATCAATTCATACCTTTTAAATCCATTACTATACGAAATCAATCTTTGAATCTCTTTTTGAATTATTATCTTCGTGTTTTCATATTCTATCAAATCTTTAAGAGTTTCAAACTTTACTCCATCTCTTTCCTTAAAAAGCATATTGAAATTTTCAAGATCTGGCACTATTAAAGCACCAAGCATTCTTTTATCCTGCCCGACTACAACAGCAGTTTTAATATATTGAGATTCCATAAGCTTTTTTTCTATAGGTTCTGGTTCTATATTTTCTCCGCCTAAAAGGACAATAGTATCTTTTGCTCTTCCAGTTATCTGGACATACCCTCTTATATCCATTCTTCCGATATCTCCAGTATTAAACCACCCATCTTTCAATACTTTATTTGTTTGCTCATCCATTTTATAGTATCCCTTCATCAATTGAGGACCTTTAATATGGATAATTCCTTTTTTACCATACCCAAGTTTATTTCCATTTTCATCACGAATCTCAATCTCTGTTTTAGGAACCCAATCTCCAATAGTATAAATAGTAGGTTTTGCATATCTTCTTACACATACAACTGGAGATGTTTCAGTCAAGCCATAACCTTCAAGAAGTTTTATTCCAATAGCATTAAAAAATTCATCTATATGTCTTGGAAGAGCTCCTCCTCCAGATATACCGCATTTAAACCCAGTTCCAAGTTTTGCTTTTACTTTGTTAAAAATAAGAGCGGTTCCTAAAAGAAATAAAGGATAGGAAAAGAAATAGCAAAGAAAATTCCATGGTATCATGACAAGATTTTTAAAATATTCATCCTTAGAGAAAAAAGGAATCTGTTCATTTATTGAGATTTTCTTTTTAAACCAGAATCTTGCTATAGATTGAAAGAATAGAAAAAGTTGATATTTCACTTTTCCACTATTTTTTAATGTTCTTAATAGTCCATCATAAATCCCTTCCCAAACTCGCGGCACAGAAACTACATACTGAGGATTTTCCAACGATAAATCTTTTAATAAAATCGATGGAACTGGTTTTGAATAGATTATAAAACCTCTAACATTTAATACAGTATATTCAACAGTCCTTTCAAATGCATGCCATGCTGGAAGTATCGCTAAAAATTTATCGCCAGCAACTATTTCTGCCATTTCTGGCATCCCAGTTATGTTAGAACAGATACTACCATTTGTCAGCATTACGCCTTTGGGGGTCCCTGTTGTGCCACTTGTATAAATAATAGTAACAACATCTTCTGGTTTACTTTCTTTAATCATCTGTTCTATTTGACTTTCATAGTTAGATAATAGCAAAAGACCTTTTTCATTTGCTTCGTTAAAATAAACAAAAGGAATTTCTGACTCTTCTATTTCACCTTCAATTAATATCACAAGTTTTTGAGGTAAGATTTGATTGGATATATTTATTAACCTTCTTAAAACTCCAGGTGTTTCACATATTGTTGCTGTAACTTCAGCATGATTTAATATATATTTCATCTCATCTTCCGAAACATTCGCACCTCTTGGAACATCTATAATACCTAAAACCTGACATACTAAATCTACTAAAAGCCATTCCAACCTATTATCTGAAAGTAGAGCAAGTTTATCTCCTTTTTTTAAGCCAACAGAAAGAAAATACGATGCTAACGCATAAATTCTTCTTTGTAGTTGTTTATAGCTTAAAAGAAGTTCCCCATTGTCTGTTTTATACTTAATTGCAGGCAAATCAGCATCTCTTGTCTTAAAATCATAAACCATCTGGGCAAGCGTAAAAGTGTTTTTAGTGGTAGAATAATCAAATTTTGTTTTCATAAAACCTCTTTTAATTTTTGTTATTATCAATATTTTTACTATTATCAATTATTAAAATGTCTGAAACAATGCTACAAATTTCATCAAATAAGCTTTCCTTATCTATAGGAGATTCATTTTCAATAAAATAAGAATCAATAAGCCTGGAAATAACTGAATTTAATATATATAATAAAGATTCTTCAGAATATTTTGGAGTTAAAATAGAAAGTTTCTTAAAATTATGAATTAATCTATATGTTAGTAATGTTGAAAATAGCCTTACTACTTTTAAAAGTTCAGTTCTAAAAGGTATTGACATATCATAAATTGAACGCAAATAAAAATTATAAATATTTTGATGTTCTTTATAGAAATTATAAATAAATTCTATGGCTTCTTTTATGATCTTTTGTGGTTCTGAACTTTTAAATTTGAAAGTATTTAACTCTTTTTTAAAAACAGATATGGAATATTCTAATACCTGCTTAAAAAGATTTTCTTTGTTTTCATAATAATTAAAAACTGTCCCTTTCGATAATTTTGCAAGTTTTGATATATTATTTGTAGAAGCTGTTTCATAACTATGTTGAGAAAATTCAATAAGAGCAGCTTCAAGTATTTTCGCTTTAGGATTTTCTAGCTTTTGTTTCATTAAAATACCAGAATATTATATTTTATGACCATATGGTCAGTTCTTTTTGAAAATAAAATAATAATTGAATTTGTCAAGAAATGTAAATAGAATTATTTTTTCTTTAACAATATTTATAATTGACTGAATGAAAATATATTTCGCATTATTTATAAATTTATTTTCAGGATTAAAATTTTTGAATTAGTTATAAAAAAATTTCAATAATATTAATCTATTTTTAAGACAACCCTTCTAAATATTTTTGATATGCAGGAGTAGAAGATTCTTCTTCTTCATAGTAATCTTCAAACATTTTTTTAAATTCGTTGGTTTTTTCTTTAAATATTTTCAATATCGCAGGATCAAATCTACCTTCTTCTTCCTCTGTAATAATGGTATAGGTTTCATCAAATGTTAACTTTGGTTTGTAAACCCTTTTTGACATCAAAGCATCAAAGACATCTGCTAAACTAACAATCCTTGCTGAAAGAGGTATCTCTTCTTCCTTTAATCCATATGGATAACCTTTACCATCCCATCTTTCATGATGGCTATAGCAGATTTCTTTTCCAATCCTTAAAAAATCTGAAAATTGAAGCATAGATTCGGCTTCTTCTAAAGTTTTTCCACCTATTATAGTATGAGTTTTTATAATCTCAAACTCACTTGTGGTTAATTTTCCTGGTTTTAATAATATACTATCTGGTATCCCAACTTTCCCAATATCATGTAAAATAGAAGAGTTATAGATAGTATCTATAAAATTATCATCGATTTTGTAAAATTCAGATGTTTCTGCAAGTTGTTCGGTAATGAACTTACAGTAATTCATTATTCTTAAAAGATGTCTGCCTGTTTCTGTATCCCGTGATTCAGCAAGTTTAGCCAGGGCAAAGATTGTAACATTTCTTGTATTTATTACTTCTTTGACTTTTAATGAAATCAACTCATTCATATATTTATTATAAGTTATAAGCTCATTTTGCATAGAAATTAACTGAAGATGATTTTTAAGCCTTAAAACAAGTTCTTTTGGGTTAAAAGGTTTAGTTATATAGTCGACAGCTCCGGCTTCGAAACATGCGAATTTAGTATTTGAATCCTCGATCGCTGTTATCATGATAACTGGGATATTAGAGTATTCAGGTGAATTTTTTAATTCTTTTAGGTATTCTATCCCGCTTTTATTTGGCATTATTATATCTAAAAAAATTAAATGTATCTGCTCTTTTTTAAGATATTCGTTAGCCTCGTTAAAATTTTCTGCAGTAAAAATTTTGACTGTAAAATTTTTATTAATAACAGCAGAAAGTATGTACAGGTTATCTTTATTATCATCGATAAGTAAAATATTCATATTTTTTCCTGAATTTTTAACTAAATTATTTTTAGTAAAACTATAATTTGCATTCTATAAATAATATAATAGAAACTTTATTGAATGCAAATATTAATTTTTCTCAAAACATAAAATCTAATTTTACTATTTAATTCTTTTGCCTTAAAATAATAATTCGACTGAAAAAAACTAAAAGTTGAGGAAAATTCTTTTTCATCTTCAGTAAACCAGGAATCGTTGTAATACATTGAAAAACAATTTATATTAGAAAGCTGTTCATCTATAAATTCCTGATACCACTTGTTATCTGTAATAATTATGCAGTATCCACCTTTCTTTATCAATCTATTTATTTTGCATAAAAACTGATCAGTAACCAATCTTCGATTTGCATGTCTTTTTTTCGGCCATGGGTCTGGAAAATTTATATAAATAATATCGAAAAATTGATCTTCAAGGTAATCTAAGACCTCTTGAATATAAATATTCATAAATTTACAATTGCATAACTTTTTATTATAAGCCTTTTTTAAAGCTCTAAGATATGCATTTTCAGCATAATCTATACCTAAAAAAAAGCTTTGGGGTTCAACTTCTGCATAATTTACAAGAAAATCTCCTGTTCCACTGCAAAATTCAAGAATAATTTTATTATAATTGCTTGCAAGTTGATTTAAATTTTGTAAATCTGAAATCAGTAAACTTGCAAATTTCTTCTGTTCATCTGATATTTTGACATTTCTTAATCTTCCTTTCATTTAAAACCTTTTCTACTTAAATTTTATTTTTTTTGTTAAATATTTTTCTTTGCCAATTTTTCTTAAATTTATTTTTTTGTTAAATATTTTTCTTCACTATTTTGCTTGGACTTATTTTTTAATATTAATAAATCTAATATAATATAGAATTCTTTTATTGATTTTTTTCAAGTAGATATTAACCTTTTTTAGGAGTCCCATAAATTATTTTTGCTACCGACTAATCAATCATTCCTTTTATTTTTTTTCAAGGAATTTTAAAGTTTAGTATAATTATTTTTAAGTTAAATATATTGAAGTAAAAAATGAAAAACAAAATAAGCATTGGTTTAATAACTGCTACAAATGAAGAGTATCAATCAATATATGAAATTTTATCAAATAATGTTGCTGATTCAGATGATAAAACAAAGATAATTTTAAGTAAAAAAAATAAAAAAGATAAAAATAATAAAAAAAAGACTGCGCCTTTCCCCTATTTTATTCATACTTTTGATTTTAATAATGATGAAAAAATATACGAAGTAAAATTAATAACAATAAAATCTGGATATGGAAAGCTTAATGCAGTAAGCGCCTCAACCTTTCTTTTAGAAAGATATGATATAAATATAATAATTAATTTTGGTGCCTGTGGAAGTCTATCTGAAAGAGAAAAAGATTTAATGATAGGAGATTTTGTCCTTCCTTCGATTATTTATGAATCATCGTATGTTGCATTTAAGGCAAACTCAAATTTAAAAGATTCAAATAATTTTTTAAAAGATTCAATAAATTCTAAGGAAGGCAAAATATTTGTCGGACTTAATAAGACTGAAAATCTAATCCATAATCAAATCATTAAAAAATATGATTTTATTAAAGATGTAAGAGCCTTCTCTTCAGATATGGATATAGATAGTAGTGAGAAAAAAAATTTTATTAAAAAATTTTTTAATGCAGATATCTGTGATTGGGAATCTTTCTCCATAAGAAAAGTTGCCCACCTATGGAAGATACCTTCTATCATTTTTAGAGTTGTTTCAGATTTTGCAGATGAATCTTTTTTACAGGATTATAATAGCAACCTAAAAACCATATTAAATAAGGGAGCAGGATTTCTTTTAGGTGAGATTTTGCCAATTGCTTGCAAAATTTATATTTCGGAATTAAATTTATAGCGATGATGCAAAACTAATATTTTAAGAGGTGTATCATGACTTATAAGATGCTTATAATCAACCCTGGTTCTACTTCAACAAAAATTGGTATCTATGAAGATGAAAAAGAAATAAGCTCACAAACATTACGACATTCTGTAGAAGAATTAAAACCATATCCGACTATAATCGACCAGATTGATTTCAGAACTAAAATCATTGAAGACTATCTTTCTTCGCAAAATATTGAATTGAAATCATTTTCAGCTATTGTTGGAAGAGGCGGTTTACTTAAACCTATAGAATCTGGTACATATATTGTAAATGAAAAAATGCTTGAAGACTTAAAATCCTGTAAATATGGTGCTCATGCATCGAATCTTGGTGGACTTATAGCATATAACATTGCCAGACAAGCTGGATGCGAAAGTTTCATTGTTGACCCAGTTGTCGTAGATGAACTTTGCGATGAAGCAAGGATTTGCGGTCATCCATTATTAAAAAGAGTTTCCATCTTTCATGCTTTGAACCAGAAAGCCATAGCAAGAACCGCAGCTAAAACTCTTGGTAAAAAATATGAAGAGGTAAACCTTGTTGTGGCTCACCTTGGAGGTGGAATTTCAATAGGTTCACATAGGAAAGGTAAAGTTGTAGATGTAAACAATGCTTTAGATGGGGAAGGTCCATTTTCACCTGAAAGAGCTGGTACATTGCCTGCTGGTCAACTTCTTAAATTAGCTTTTTCAGGAAACTATACTTTAGATGAGATGAAAAAAATGTTAACAGGACAGGGTGGCTTGACAGCTCTTCTTGGAACTAATGATGTTAGAGAAGTAGTTAAAAAAATAGAAAATCAAGATAAAAATGCCCAGCTTATACTTAAAGCGATGTGTTTTACAATAGCTAAATATATATTTGCTGCTTTTACTTCCCTTTATGGAGAAGTAGATGCTATTGTTCTTACAGGTGGTATAGCTTACAATAATGATTATATTGTAGAACCTATCAAAAAATATCTTGGAAAAATTATTCAAAATATTCCAGTTTTAGTCTTTCCAGGTGAAGAAGAACTACCGGCACTAGCAGCTGGAGCTTTAAGAGCACTAAGAGGTGAGGAGAAAGCTAAAATTTATGAGTGAAAATCAAAAAACTAAACTAGATAAAATTGTTGTATTTGGAAATATTTTACCAGAAGGGTTAAAAAAACTTTATGAAAATTATGAGGTGTTAAATTATTTAGAAAATGACATTGGCTCAGAAGAAGAGTTTTTAAAAAAGGTTGAAGATGCTGTTGCTATAATCACATGGTTCACACATAAGATAAATAAAAGTATTATAGAAAAGCTAAATACTGTTAGAGTTATAGCTAACTATGCTGTTGGATATGACAATATTGATATAAAAGCAGCAACTTCTGCTGGGATAATTGTTCTTAATACGCCAGATATTCTGACTAATGCAACTGCTGAAACCGCTGTTTTACTGACATTTGCCTGTGCAAAAAGAGCAAAAGAAGCGATTTTACGAGTCTTAACTGGAAATTTAGATGATGTAAGCCCTTCTTTTATGCTTGGTAAAGATATCATCGGTAAAACTGTCGGAGTTATAGGTGCTGGAAGAATAGGGAAAAGATATGCTATTATGATGCAAGCCTTAGGGTGCAATGTTATTTATTATAATAGGACTATAAAAGATGAGTTGGAAAATATTGGCATAAAATATATCGAACTTGAAGAACTTTTAAAAACTTCAGATATAGTATCTCTTCATCTTCCATTAAATGAGCAATCAAAAAATTTACTTAATCTGCAAAGGCTATCTATGATGAAGGATGATGCCATACTTATTAATACAGCAAGAGCTGCAATTATTGATGAAAAAGCACTCATAAATCTTCTTGAAAAAGGGAAATTCTTTTCAGTTGGGCTTGATGTATATAACAATGAGCCATATCCAGATCCAAAATTACTTGAATTTTCAAATCTGATAATTTTGCCACATATTGGTTCTGCAACATATGAAACAAGACTTAAAATGGCAGAATTTTTGAGTGAAACATTGATAGCTGCCTTAAATGGAAAGTTATCGGAACTTAAAAATATTGTTAACAGAGAAATTTTAGGATAATAAGGATTGCAATCTTTGTAATTCAGAAATTAAATAATCTAACTGATCCTTTGCTATTACCTTAGCAATATTTATAGCTTTAGTAAGATAATATATCGCAGATTCAATATTTTTCATATACTCATAAATCTTTGCTATTAGTTTTAAATCCTCAAAAATGTTATACTGATTTTCCGAAACCTTATCATATTTTAATGCTTCAAAGGCATAATCAAGGCTTTTTGAAAACTCTTTTTTAAGAAAATAGCATTGGGCAATATTGTAAGCATTGTTTGCAAGTTGTATATAGTTTTTTAACTTCTTGTTTATTTTATATGCTTCGTTTAAGTAAGTCAAGCTTTCATCATACTTATTTAATCTTAGATATAAAAGTCCAAGTCCATTTAAGGCAATAGATTTATCAATATCTTTTTTGGAAGACTTTATTGCTTCTTTATAACTTGCGATTGCATTATCAATATCTTTTATCAACTCAAAATATTTTGCATATTGAAAGAAAATGGCAGAATAGAATTGTTCCATCTTTTCTTTTTCAGAAAGCTTTTTTATGAATGTAAGATAAGTATAAGCTTTATCTGGTTGGTTTATGTATATATATATTTCTATCAATTTTAAGGAGGTTTTTATTATTCTTTCTGTGTCATCTATTGTTAAAGAAAGTTCATAGGCTTCACTAAATGTCGAAATAGCCTTATCTATTTGATTCCCATTAAAATATCCTATCCCCTGACCTATAAGGTAATCTACTTTCTTTTTAATATCGCTTTTAATGGTAGGGTTTTTAGCACTACAGCCAAAAATAAATAGTAGCAAAACTAGTATTAAAAGCAATAAAAATATTTTACCTTTTTTTGATATTTTCATTAGTCTTCTGTTTATTTCCATATTTATTTTCATATTTGTTTCCATATTTGTTTATATATTTGTTTATATACTTATCCTTATATTTTTTTTATTTTTAATCTTATTTTTTTTTATCTTTATTCGTATAATTATTTTTTTTATTTTTATATTTTTTATTTTTATATTTATACCTTATTCTACTTTTTATCTTCCGGTGGTTGGAGAAGTGGTAGGTGCCGAGGTGTTTTTTGGGACAAGAGGTATATTTTCAAGCACATATTTTAGTTGAATAAGATTTTGTTTTGCAAGTTCCAAAAGCTCCTTGACATCCTGTGGAAGATTATCAAGACCATTTAAAAGTTTATCAATCTTATATTCTATAGCAGAAAGATCGCTAAGTATTTTTGGTAAATCTGCATTTAATTTTGTGGTTATATTTTTAGCATCTACACTTACATCCTTAAAATTAGCAAGTGTAGGGGTTAAAAGTTCCATTGTAGAATTTACTTTATCTAAAAGGGCAAATATTTTTTTTGCAGTTTCAGAATCTCCATGACCATTTAAAGATGATGCAAGATTTTTCAACTCAAAGGATGTGTCTCTTAAGTTTAATAATGTAAGGTTAATAACTGGCTTTAACTCAAGAATCATATCTATAACCTGAGAAGCTTTTGCTGTTAAATCATCCTGTTTTGGCATATTTTCAGAAATTTTATACAAAATATCCTGACCTAAAGGCATATCTGATGAGAGAACTTCTGATTTATCTGGAAGGTTAATACAATTTTCTGCTGGTAAAAAGCTGATGGTAAGCCCTGATGATCCAAGTAAACTTGAGGACATTTTTATAACTGTATCATATCGAATAAGAGACAAATATTCTTTATATATGATAAAATCTACTCTTGTCCTATAATCACTTAAAAGTTTAACTTTTGTTACTTTGCCTATATTAAAGCCTTTGAATTTTATAGTTGAACCAACAGTTATCCCTTTACTATCTTCAAAAAATGTATAAAAGTGCCCCTTTTTTTCAAATGTCCTATTTCCTTTTGCTATAAATGCGAAAATAGCTATTAAAAGAATTATACCAAAAATTATAAAAACCGCTGCTAATTTTTGGGTCTTTGAAAAAACAAATGGCATATTTACCTCTTTTAATTTAACTTGTTTTATATTCTTAAATTAATATCCTTGTTATATAAATATGGGAACCCAAGGCAAGTTTCCTAATTAATTTTATATCCATAAATTTATATCTCTATCATTTCCTTTATCTCTTCTTTTTTCTCTAATTTAAGATTCCTAATAGTATCAGAAAATATTATTTTTTTATCTTTCAATATCATAACCATATCACAGATTTTTTCGAAAAGATGAACTCTATGAGTTGAAATAATTAATGTACAGCCCTTATTTTTCAATTTAATAATCTCTTTAAGCATCTTTTGAACCAGTGTTTGATCTAAAGTTTCAATTGGCTCATCAAGTATTATAAGTTCTGGTTCATCTAAAATTGCCCTTATGAAACTTACAATCATCTGAAGTCCGTGACTGAGTTGTTCTGGTCTTAAATATAAGGCATATCTTAAATCGAAATAATCAAGATATCTATTTATCGTTTCTAATATTTGATTTTCTTTTAAGTCGGTGTTGTATCGATAATAAAGAGCAAGATTATCAAGTATATTTAAATTATTTATAAGAGCTGCATCTTGAAATAAAAACCCGGTTTTCCTGTGATAATCTAGCATCTGTTTTTTTGAAAATAAGGAAATTGATTTTTCATCAACTAAAATTTGCCCTGATGTCGGAAGTTTAAGTCCAGCAATCAATTTTAAAAAAGTAGTTTTGCCTTCACCAGCTATAGAAGTTATAACATAACATAAACCTTTTTCAAAATTTTCATTTATCGAATCAAGAATGACCTCTTCACCATAAGAAAAAGTTAAATTTTGTAGCTTTATAAATGGCAATTTTTACCTCATCCTAATTTTGATTTACCATAAAACTATTAAATATTCTGGCTAAATACTATAAAAATTAATAAATATAAAACTATCAAATAGAAAACTCTTAAATATAAGTTAATCAAATATAAGTTAGTCAAACATAAATAAAAATCGTTATAATTATGTCAAATATAATTGTAAATATTATGCATTCCATTACAGTTTTAGTAGTAGCGATTGGAATTGTTGTGGAAGATTTGACCTGAAAACCATTATAAATTGGTATTGAAGAGATAAACAAACCAAATAAAAGGCTCTTTAATAGACCAGAAAATATATCTGCAAAAGTTATAGTATTCATTATATAATTGAAAAATATATCAAATGACAAACCTATGGTAAAAAAAGAAACTAAAAAACCGCCGATAATCGCTATGGCATCAAAACAAATCGTTAAAATAACAAGGGCAAGAGTTACGCCCATTATTCTTGGAAATATAATAAATGTAAGAGGATCAATCCCCATCATTTCAAGGGCATCAGTCTGATTTGTAACGACCATGTTGCCTATCTCGCTTGCTATTGCGGTACTGGATCTGCTTATGACTATAAATGCGGTAAATAGTGGACCAAGTTCTCTTATTATTACAATCTTTAATACTTCTCCAATAAATTCCTGCCCACCTATTTTTGAAAGCTGAGTGAATACCTGAATAACTGTAACTGCTCCAAGGGCAAGGGCAACTATACTTATTAGACGAAGAGCAAGATTTCCAGTAAAGTATATCTGGGCTAAGAAATTTTTATTTATTGTTGCTCTATTTCTCTTTTCTCCAAAATAAGCTGGAAGGGAATATACTATAAGTCCACAAACCCCGCCAATATATTTTGAAAATAATTTTATTTTGTCATTTGTTTTTTGAAGTGTTTTTTTTAAACTCATAGTTTTTATAGTTTTATAATATTTATCTTAAAATTCATTTTTCTGATTCAATTATAATAAAATTATTAAGTTTTGCAAGAAGATTTGAGTAATGTGAAGTTGAAAGTATATTTATCTGATTATTCTACTAATTATTCATAATGAACATAAAATTGAAAATATAATTATCTGTTTATTTTTCCCAAAATTATAATTGCAATGTAACATTTTTGTTTAATTTTTCTAAAAATTCAATCATATTATACTCAACTGCTGTTTTTTCAATCCTTTCTTTAGCAATTTCAAAATACTTATCATCTATCTCAATACCAATAAAATTTCTATTAAATCGTTTTGCTACAACTCCAGTTGTACCGGAACCCATAAAGGGATCAAGTATAATACTTTCTTCTTTACTTCCTATTAAAACTATCCTTTCAAGCAATCTCTCAGGTTTCTCCGTAGGATGAGGCGTCTTATGTTTTTCTGCTGGTATATCCCACAGATTTCTCATTTGTTTTCCATTATTTAGTTTAACTGCCATTTCATAATTAAAATAATATTGTTTAGATTTACTTGCAACCCATATCAATTCAGTTGAAGGCACAAAACGATTTTTTTGAATTAATCCAGGTGCATTTGTTTTAAACCATATAATATCATTTATTATCCATAGATTTAATTTCTTTAAAGTAACTCCAATAGATGGATGATTATGCAATGTTCCTGATATCCATATAGTTCCATCATCTTTTAGAACTCTTATACACTGTTCAATCCAATTAATATTAAATTCATGTATATTTTCTATCTGATCCCATGAACCTTTATCACACTTTGTAATTTTTCCATTTTTACATGTAAGATAATTTTCACCTGAAAGATTATAAGGTGGATCTGCGTATACTAAATCTATGCTATTTTTTATAATTTCTCTTTCCATTATGATTATGCAATCACTTAAGTATATGTTATTAATCTTCATATTAAACTATCCTTTTTTGCCAATCATTTATAACATTCTAAATATATAATGTCCAGTCAGAAAAGCCAGATAACTGTTTCGAACTAATAATTATGTTTGAATATAATTCATAGAATTTTTTATGAGATAAATTTTTACCCTGTTTTTTTATTTTTAATAAAGTTTCCAAAAGAATTGAAAATTGTTCAGTAGTTAATGGAACTATTTTTTGAGGTAAACCATTATATTCGTATTTCACAGAAATCCAAAATTGAGAATATGTATCATTATGAATTTTTGGAGCAATAAAAATGCAAAATATATCTTCATTTGATTTTGAATCTCAAAATTTCTTAAATGTCTCATTATTGTTTGACCTTCCTGTGCTCACTGTAATTTTGATGTATTTAATGTTACTTCGAAATTGCTTTGAATGCTTCATAATAACATTCTATATCTGGTTTATTACCAGGAGCATGAAAAACTGGTTCTCGATCATCATCCACTGGATAATTTGCTTTTATTGTGATCTTATCATTAATTATTTTTAATGCCTCTGTTATCAATTTTTAAAATTGTTCTGGTTGAAATTTCTTTAATTTTTTAGAATCTCTTAATATTTTTATTATTTCTTCAATTCTTTTTAAGTCATTAATTAATTTTTTCTTATTTAACATTTCTTTTAACTTCAAATTTAAAATCCTTAATTGATTAATATATATTTCAAGTTCTCTTTTATTTTGTTTTTTTATATCAGTTAAAAGGATCTTTTTTTTATTCAGATTAATATCTACATTTTCTTTTTTTATAAAGTCACTAATTATAACTTTAAGGGATTGCGCTACTTTTTCTAAGTTTTCTTTTTTTTCCCAAGGTAAAGTTGGTTTTGCAATATCTGAAATATAGGATAAATACTCGTCAATATTACTAAATTTAAAAGATTCTCAATTATACATATCTAAAAGTTGTTGTATCTCAACTTTTCGTGAGGGTTCTAAATTAATATTCCAATGATTTCCTGTTGAATACATTGAAACTTTAAAATATTTTGTAAGTCGAAAATATCTAATAATGTTATCACCATAATCATATAGGTTATTAATTTTTTTCACAGGATTATTTTTTGATTCATGGAATTCCTTTTTAAAATTTATAAGATATTTATCTTTATTTTTCTCTTTCCTAAATTCTAAAATCTTTTCCACATATTCATCAATTAAATCAAAATTAATTAATGTTGGGACAAAAATAGAAAATTCGTTTTTATCTAAACCCTTTTTTATAGACTTTTCATTAATTTTATCAATTAAACGAATTACTGCAATAAAAGGCATTATATTAAAACCGTATTTATATGAGAAATCTTCATTCCATGGATTTGGAAATTGTAGTTAAAATATACTTTTAAAAAATATATAACTAATGTCATAATCTCCTTCTAAGAATTTATTCCCTAACTCAGTAATTATTATTTTGCCAAAACCTTCTCTAGCTATTGAAAAACCAAGTTTATTTAATGGATTAACAGATTGCCTTCCTCTCATAGGAGGATCTTCATAATTTTGAGAATAAAAGATTTCTTTAGCTTCTTCAAATGGAATTTCCTTTTCTGTTTCTTCATAATATTTTCTAAATTTTAGTGGGATATTAATAGGTTTATATATTTGCTTTTTAATTAATAATATTTGATAGTTTATCTGATTCTCGTTGTTAAAAGATTTTCCTTCAAATTCCTTTAATATTTTTAAAAAATCTCTCAATCTTTCTGGATTTCTTACTGTCGTTGATATTGACCATGGTTTTTTCATAATCTTTTTTCCTTAATGATTTTAAAATTAAAAAAATTATATCATATAAATTCAAAAACAATGGCAATTATTATAACAAATATCTTCCATTTTTTTAAATATTTTAAATCTTTTAAAAAAGAAAATAATAGCTTTCTACACTAAAATTCCAACCAAATCTTTTCAATAATAAATTATTTATGAATTCTCAGGTGATTTATTACCTGGTTTTATCTGCGATAATAATAAGGCTGAAAGCATTAAAAAAGCTCCTAGGATTCTTATGAAATCAGTTGATTCTTTTAATAGCAAAATTCCACCAATAAAAGCGAAGAAAGATTCTAGGCTCATTATTATTGAAGCCAAAGCTGGATGAGCCTTTCTTTGACCAACTATTTGAAGTGTATATGCAACAGAAATAGATAAGATTCCACCATATAAAATTGGGTACTTTGCTTCTAATATTTTATTAATGATATTTTTATCTTTAATCTCAAAGATAAATGCTACAAAGATAGAAAGTATTCCACAGACCAAAAATTGGCCTATTGCCAGTATTAAATTATTTATCTTATTTGAAAAATGACTTATTATCAAAATATGAATAGCCCAAAATATCGCACCTATTGCAACAATTATATCTCCTTTATTTATGCTGAATTTGCCTTCCGAACTTAAAAGATAAAGTCCTATAAAAGAAATAAGAGCTGAGATAAAGTAAATAATATCTGTTTTCTTTTTCAATGCAATTGATAAAAATGGAACAATAATGACATATAATCCTGTTATAAAGCCGGCATTGCCAGCAGAAGTGTAAACTATTCCTATCTGTTGAAGATTTGCTGCAATAAAAAGAACAAAACCTGTTATAAGAATTGCTATAAAATCAGTTTTACTTATTTCTTTATTTGCTTTTATTTCTATTTCTTCATTTAATTTTTTTCCCTTCTCGTAATTTATTTTTATTTCAATGTTTTCACCTATTTTTTTATTATTTTTGTTATTTAATTCTTTGTTTATTTTTTTTTCTGATTCGCTCTTTATTTTTTCATCTCTTTTTTTATTCCCTTTATTATTCAAAATAATGAAGACAGGTATTAAAGTTATAGTACCAAGCAAAAAACGGATACCATTGTAAGTAAAAGGCTTTATATAATTCATCCCAACTCTTTGAGCGACAAAGGCAAATCCCCAGATTGCAGCAGTTATCAAAAGTAAAAGCTCAGAAAAAAAGATAAATTCCTTCATAAAACCTCATTTTTGTTATGAAATCTTTTAAAATGAATTTGACAAGAAAAAAAAAGATATCATTCTTTTTATTGATTATGAAAGGCAAAAAGTTATTTTCTTCTACCCTTTATAAAGATAGTTTGGGACACTTTTATATTCTTGATAACGCTGGTTCAATAATGCCAGCAGTTTCTGACACAACATATACTTCACTTTTTTGTTTTACCTGCAAACTTAAAGAAAATATTAACAAAGATAAACTTCAGCTTGCATTAGAAAAAACCATATTAAGGTATAAATATCTTTATTGCAGATTAAGAAAAGGGCTTTTCTGGTATTATCTTGAAGAAATAGAAGAAAAACCTAAGATTGAAAACGAAATAGAGCCAGCATGCACAAATTATTCGATCTTTTCTTCTCCACTTTTTCGAGTTAGAGCTAAAGATAAAAGAATAAGTGTTGAATTCTCTCATGCTTTAACTGATGGAACAGGTGCCATTGAATTTTTAAAAACTCTCTTATACGAATACTTTAATTTTTTAGGTTATAACCTTCCATCGACTAATATAAAAATAGCTTCAGAACCAATAGACCCTGAAGAATATGAAGATGGCTATAAAAGATACTATGAAAAAAATATCCCGAAACCTGATCCACTACCTATATCTTTCCATATTCCTGGTAAAGTTTTACCAAAGCATAAATATAGGGTTATATTTGGATATTGTAAAGTTGATCAGGTTTTGAAAATCGCTAAATCTAAAAATCTTACTTTAACAGAGTTTTTATCTGCAATCTTTATTTATAGTCTTCAACAAATCTATTTTTCAATAGATGAAAAAAAAAGAAAAAGATTTTCGCCTTTTATTGCATTTGAAACCCCGATTAATTTAAGGAAGATTCATCCTTCAAAGACAATGAGAAACTTTTCTTTGTTTTTGATATCAAAAATAGATTGCAGGATGGGGCAGTATACTCTTGACGAAATATTTGAATTAACTCATCTTCAAATGCAAAACGAGCTTAAAAAGAAAGAACACTTGAAAATGATCAAGAGAAATGTTGCAAGTGAATATATCTTCGCTCTTCGCCTTGTTCCTCTATTTTTAAAAGTCCTTGTTTTAAGATCAGCATTTTACTACCTTGGAGATGGCTTGATTTCAGGATTTTTGTCAAATATTGGCAAAATAGATCTTGAGCCTGCTTATTTTGAACATATTGATTATTTCGATTTTATTCCGGCTCCAGGTAAAGCTTCGAAAACAAATTGCTCTGTTGTCTCATTTAACAATACTTTATCTATAGCATTTGGAAGCAGAACAGAAGAAAAAGAACTTGAAAGGATTTTTTTCACTACTCTTGTTTCACTTGGAGTTGAAGTTTTGGTAACTACAAAATTTTGATTTAAATTTTAATATTGCATATAGTTTAATCTAAATGTATTTTATATGTTACCTATTAAATGTATTTCATAAGTTACCTACTAAATGTGTTTTATGAATGTGTTTTATGAATGTATTTTATAAATGCATTTTATAAGTTACCTAGTAAATATGTTTTATGGATTTATTTAAAAACTATTAAGTATATTTACTAACTACTTTAATTTATTATTTATAAGTTATAAGGTTTTGAGGAGTAAAGTATGCCATATTGTTATAATTGCGGAGTAAAACTTGATGAATCAGTAGATATTTGCCCTCTTTGTGGAGCCAAAATACCTATAAAAAAAGATTTTATAGACAAAAGAGAAAAAGAAAGTTTAAAAGAAGATAATTTATCAAATGAAAGTGATTTATCAAAAGAAAATGAAAAGTATACTAAAAAAGAAATAAATAAATATAATAAAGACAAAGCAGATTTTCTTTACCCTGCATATGAAAGTTCATCAGAAAAACAAAGAATCACATCTATTCTTGAAATTATTAGTGTAAGTTTTGTTATTTCAATTATATCTATAGTATTGATAAACTTTATACTTGAAGGAAAGATAACCTGGGCAAAAGTTCCAGCTTTCACAATTTTTTTTGCATGGCTTGTAATAGCTTCAATACTTGTGTTTAATAAAAAATTATTTTATAGCCTTTTATTTATTTTTATTTCCATTTTTGGTTACTTGATTTCTCTTGATAGTCTTGATAAAAAGCTAGATTGGTCTTTTAATTATGCCTTACCCATATTAATTTCCTGCATTGTTGTATTTGTTATTCTTTTTTTTATAAGTAAAAATACAAAATTAAAAGGATTAAACCTTTTTGCCTACTATCTTCTTGGTGGTTGCTTAATCTGCTTGGCAATAGATATTATAATAAATATGAATATTTTGGGTTATGTTTATATTAGCTGGTCAAAATATGTCAGTTTTGCAGTTATACCAATATCTTTATTCCTTTTATATATTCACCATAGGTTTGCAACAAAACTTCCAGGTAAAAGGACATTTAGGATTTAATTATTGGAAAGAAGATAAGAAAATTAATAATAATGAAAATAGAAATAGAATATAATAATTAAAAAAATATGGGTATAATAATCCAGATAATGGTAGAAAAGATAAGTAAAAAATAAATGTGAAAAAGAATGAAAAAATAATAGAAAAGAAAAAGTATATAATTTAGAATAAGGACAATAAAAAAAATAATAAAAAAGATTATGAAAAAATAATAGAAAAGATAGTAAAGATAAACAATAGAAAGTATAATTAAAATAATAATAGAGAGGATAAATTATGAAAAAAAGGATCCCATTTTCACCACCAGATATCTCAAAAGTTGAGATTAAAAAAATAAATGAGGTATTAAAATCCGGATGGATTACAACAGGTCCTAAAGTTAATGAATTTGAAAAGAAAATTAATCAGTACTGCAATACTGATTTTGCAATTGCATTAAATAGTGCTACTGCTGCGATGGAACTTGTTCTCAGGATGCTTGATATAAAAAGTGGGGATGAAGTTATAACTTCCTGTTATACTTATGCGGCTACAGCCAATGTTATTATCCATAGAGGGGCAAAACCTGTTTTTGTAGATGTTGAAAAAAATAGATTTCAAATGGATTTAATTAAGCTTGAAGAATCAATAAATGCCAAGACAAAAGTCATAATGCCAGTGGATTTTGGTGGAGTTCCGGAAAGGTATGATGAAATTAAACAGGTTTTAACTAAAATAGGTAGGGAAGATATCGTAATATTAGCAGATTCTGCTCATTCATTTGGTTCAAAATATAAAAGGAAAGTCATTGGAACTCAAGCTGATTTTCACACTTTTTCCTTTCATGCAGTAAAAAATCTCACCACAGCAGAAGGTGGAGCGATTGTGTTTAATAAGAACAAGATAAATGAAAATCTTATTCTTGATGAAAATCTTCAAAAAAAGATGAAAATAATCGCTCTTCATGGACAATCAAAAGATGCCTTTGCAAAGTTAAAGCCTGGAGCCTGGGAGTATGATATTATAGCAGATGGATTTAAGTGCAATATGACAGATATTATGGCTGCTTTTGGACTTGGTCAGATTGAAAGATTTGACAGCATGCTTTCAAAAAGAAAAAAAATACATAATATTTATAGTGAATATTTAAAAGATGAAAGCTGGGCTATTTTGCCTTTTGATAGTGATGAATCAGGAACAAGTTCAAACTATCACCTTTATCCGTTAAGAATTAAAGGATTTAACCTTGAAAAAAGAAACAAACTTATATTAAATATGGCTGAAAAGCAGATAGCCACAAATGTCCACTTTATCCCTCTTCCAATGTTTAGCTTTTATAAAGGTCTTGGATATAAGATAGAGGATTACCCAAATGCATTTGATCAATTTGCAAATGAAATATCACTTCCTATCTATTCGACCTTAAAACCATCAGATGCAAGATATGTTGTGGAAAATTTGATAGTTGAAGTAAAAAAGTTATTTAGGAAATAGTTCTTTTTGAAATAGACATTTATTGAATATTTTTTATATTGGAATAACTTTATGTTGCATTATCTGGAATGGTAAATTTAGCCTTATCAAAATCTGCTGAACCAATCCAGATATCTATTTTTAATCCATCATTTGTTTCATTTACATCTATAAATTTTACCTGCCAACCGATAATATCTAACCTAGCTACTCCAAGAAGGTTGTTACCAGTAAGATTTCCATAATATCCAGAAAGCTCTGGTCTTTGACCTATTGAAATAGACCTCTTAATCTTTTCTATTTCTTTTTTTGACCTTTTTTTATCATCTAAAATAGCAAGATGAATACCATCCTTCTCTTTATGCAGAGATATTACCATCCTGTTTGGATCTTCTTGAAGAATAAAGTGAGAAACTTCACTTATAATTTTTACAATCATTTCTTCCTGTTGCATATTTTTCTCTTTTTCTTAATTTTTTTATTTATATTATTTTTCTTTATTTCTTTCCAATTTTTTTCCAGCCTTTTCGTTTTAACTAAATTTTATTTCATATATTTTAATTTTATATGTTTTTATTGAATATAATAATTTTTTAAGATTAAGTTTTCTTTATTCATTTAATTTTGTATTTTACTTATTAATTTTGATTATTGAAGTATTTTCAAGCCAATCTATTATAGAAACTAAAAATGTTGCCACAAGCCCACCTGCGAATCCATTATTGTATAGATTTATCCCACCGACCCAGTTAGCAGTATATTGTACAAGTATTATATGTAAAGCGCCTGCTATCAAGCCAGTTAGGACACCAAAACTTCCAGATATCGGGGCTAAAGTAGTGGAAAATAAGGTTCCTAAAATTATTGCAGGAGAATTCAAAGGTTTTTTGAGTAAAATAGCGGTTATTACAACACCAAATGCAACTGGGAGGCAATTTCTTAGATTTTTACCAAATGCAGCGAAACCAAGTATTGTAAACAAACCACCTAAAACAGGTCCATTTGTTGGAGATTTTGTTAGTAACACATATATGTAGAATATCAAAGTTAAAATACCCATATTTATAAATGTTGCTTCCATAGAAGTTGAAGTAATAAAATCTGAAGGAAGTCTTCCAGTTTCTTTTTGCAAGTTAAAAAAGGATTTGATATTAACTTTTGGGTTTTTATATAAACCTAAAATTATAAATAATAAACAGGTCAAAGGAATAATAAAGATATCGATATGACTGAAAGTCTGGGACCAGAACTCTAAAAGTTTTAATTCTACTTTTAAGTTTCTCAGAATCGAAGAGATAAAAATAGATAAAAATCCAGCTGTCATTCCTACATTATATAGATTATAGCCTTGATGAAGTCTTAACATATAAATTGCAACAGGTGGTAAAAACATACCTATTATGCTTGTAAAAATAAACCCTGATAAAGAACCTAATATTGCATTTAAGCTTATTTCAAATGATATTAAGGAAAAGATTGGGCATAAAGCAGAACCAAAAAGTGCTATAAAAATATATTCAATAAATCTTTTTTTTGCAATCTTACTTGATATAAAAACTCCAAACCATATAGATAATATAGATGGCAGATTTTTACCAAAAAGAGCGAAACCAAATATTGTAAACACAGCTGCAAAAACAGCACCACTTATTTTAACTTTCAATAGTAATAATAAAAGTATGGCTAAAAGAGACAAAATAGACGCATTGAGTAATGTACCGCCTATACCAGCTATTGCAAAATAATCAGAGATAAGCCTTGAAGCTGAAATCTGAATCCTTATAAAACCATTAATAGTTTCGCCAAAACCATAAAAAATAAACGAAACCAGAATGATTATTAAAAAATAAGAAATTAGGAGATGATAAGCAAAATCATTTGTCATGCCAACCCTTTTAAATTTATACAAATTAAATATAGGATAACATGAAAACTTTTGCAAATAAAATAAAAATTAAATAGCTTAAAAAATTAAAGATATATGAATTAAATGGTTTGAATTCTTGTTCTTTTCTTAAAAAATAATCTTAAACCTATAAGTATAGATACTAAGAGACAGATAAGTCCACAAATAATTAATGAAGCTGAAGCCGAGATTTTTTCTGCTAAAAAGCCTATAACCAAAGAACCAAAAGGCATTATACCTCTAAAAGCGAATGTATAAAAACCCATTACTCTCCCTCTTTTATCATCTGGCGTCTTTGATTGAATAAGTGCATTTGTAGAGGAGCTTTGTAAAACCATTGAAGCTCCAGCGAAAAAAATATTTATTAAACCAAGATAAAAAATCTTATTGAAAGAAAAAAGTATGAGACTTATTGAAAATACGATTGAGGAAGTTATTATGACTTTAGTAATATTATCATAATTTTTCTTTGAAGCTAAAAACAATGTTGAAGTTAATGCTCCAAAACCAAGGCTCCCCATCAAAAAACCTAAGATATTTGATGCACCTTTATACATTTTAACTGCAATAACAGGTAAAATAGTTGTAAAAGATATACCAAAAAGACTAAAAAAAGTGAGAAGCAAAAGTGGATAAGATACATCCACCGTTTTTATGACAAAATCAAAACCATCTTTTAATGAACTAAAGATATTATGATTTTGCAGAGAAACTTCTTTTTTTCTTATCCTTATTGCAAACAAAGAAAATAAAACGAAAAGAAAACTTATTGCATTTATAATAAAACAATAACCTTCTGAAATTTTCAACAAAAGTAAGCCTGCTATACTTGGTCCAACAAGTCTTGCTGCATTAAAAAGTGAGGAATTCAAAGCAATTGCATTTGGTAAATCCTCTTTTTTATCAATAAGTTCGACAAACATTGATTGACGGCTAGGGATTTCTATTGCATTTAATATACCTAAAAGACAGTAAAGAATATATACAAGATTTACAGTAATACGATTTTTCAAAGTTAAAATGCCAAGTGCAAAGGCTACTAGCATCATTAAGAATTGCATTATTTTTATTATTGTAAGTTTATTCATCTTGTCTATATAAGTGCCTGCTATAGGAGATACTATAAGTGCTGGTATTTGAGACAAAAAGGTTGAAACTCCAAGAGCAATGGCAGAACCTGTCAATCTATAAATCAACCAGCTTGTAGCAACCTGTTGCATCCAAGTCCCTATTAAAGATATCCCCTGCCCTATGTAAAAGATTCTATAATTTTTATTCCGAAGTGATCGAAAAATCTCTTTTATATCCATTTTATCCCTGCTATTTTAATTTTTTCTAATCTTTAATTCTCAATTTAACTATTTTACTTTTTGATCTCTTTGCTCTTTGATATTTCTAATTCTCGTTATTCTTGATCTTAATACTTTTATTTTTTAATATTTTTAATTTTTGATATTTCTAATTCTCGGTATTATCAATCTTAATACTTTTATTTTTTAATATTTATTTATATTTAACATTTTATAGCATCGTATTATTTCCAGCAATGCGGATCTTCCCCATATAAATTCTTTTTGACAGCATAAACCATAGCCCTGCAACCAAAACATACATTAGAATCACACTCTTTGCACTTACCTTGGAGAAGATCTTTATTAGTTAAATCTTTAAGTATCTGTGAATTTTCAAAAATTTCGTAAAATTCAGAATCCAATAGATTTCCAATCACTAAAGGAAGCCTCCTGCAAGGGTAAACACTGCCATCTGGCATTATGGCAGATCCATCTTTACCGACTATGCAATTTGCAACCTTTATATCTATTTTATAGCTTTGCTGTTTTTTAAAGATTTTTCTTTTTTTAAGTTCTATCTTCAATGCTCTATATTCATAATCTTTATAAGTATCATAACCATTTTCGATTAAAAAGAAGTCCCATAATTTTTTTAGCATACTTTTGGTTAAAACATTTGAAAACTGATCTTCAGATTGCCCTAAAGGAACAAGTCTTTCTATTATTATACCATCAAGATTATTTTCTTTACCAAAATCAATTAACTTAAAAGCATCTTCATAATTTTTTTTACTAACTGTAAACATAAGGATTTTCTTAAATCTTTTGCAATCAATAAGATTTATCTGCTTTATAACTTTATCAAAAACGCCACTGCCTCTAATTTTATCGTTTGAATCTTGAGTAACTCCATCAAGAGAAAAAAGGATATTTTTACATTTTTTGAATTTTTTAAGTTTATCTATATGTTTAGAAATAAGTGTTGCATTTGTAATTATATCTACCTGCTTTACAGTTTGCTTTTCTTCAAGATAAGAAAATAGTTCAAAAATTCCCTCTTTTAATAAAGGTTCCCCACCAGTCAAAAGAAGATTTACATTAGTTTTCCACCTTTTCATAGTTCTGTCAATATTATCAGCAATGATTTTTAATTTTTCTATTGAAAGTTCATCATTTTCAGAATAATCATCCTGATAACAATGGGTACACCTTAGATTGCAACGATTTAATATATGCCACTGAATATGAAATTCTTTCATAGGTAAAAATTATATTAAAAAGTAAAAATAGCAAAAATTATTGCACTCTACTTGAAAATTAATAATTATAACCTATTATGAATGTATAAGACAAGATTACCTTTTTTTGATTTTGTCTTTATAAATAATAGTTTTATTTTTATAAAATAAGTTTAATTTTTATAAATATTATTTTGAGTTTTATAAATAATGGTTTTATTTTTATAGATTTTTTTAAGTTAATTTGTTTATTCAAATAACAATTTTAAAATAATATTAAAAGGAGCATTATGCAAAAACTTATTAAAGATGTCCCGATCCATTTTGTATTAAGTGGTGGTGCTGCAAAAGGTTTTGTTCATATTGGAGTTTTAAGGGCTTTTGAGCAGATAGGCATAATTCCAGCCTCAATAACAGGAACTTCTGCTGGAGCATTGTTTGGTGCTATATGGGCTATGACAGCAAATTATAATGAATGCAAAAAAAAGATTGATCAGTTTATGGAGTCAGAAGTCTATAAAAATTTTACAGAAAATTATTTACTACCTGATATAGGAAACAAAAAAAATGAAGAAAAAGAATCAATCTTTAGTTTTTTTAAGAAAAAAGAAAAGTTTAAAAATAAATTTTCTAAAATCTCTTCAGCAGTTTCTGAAAAGTTTTTCTCTGTTATAAAAGGGACAAAAGCATTCCTAAACCTTTTTGATGATGAAGCTCTAGTTGCCATAGAAGATATAAATAAAATCTATGAAGCTATCTACCTTGATACCAAAATTGAAGAGTTAAAAATACCTTTTATTGCTGTTGCATCCGATATTCGAACAAAATCTGTCTATTGTTTTAAACAAGGAAAGCTTTCAACAGCAGTTGCAGCAAGCACAGCCATTCCATTTATATTTCCATCTGTTAGATTTGATGATATGATTTTATATGATGGAGGGCTAGTTGCTAATCTTCCAGTCAATGAATCTATCGAAAATTTCGGCAATGGAATAAGAATAGGTGTCGATGTATCTTCCCCTCCTGTGCCTTTGGATGAAGATGCAAATTTTATGGAGATAATTCAGCAAATCATTTCTACATCTATCTGGTCTAAACAGATTACTGACAGAAAAATCTGTGATATTTTATTTGCTCCTGTTAAAGATTCTATTGGTTGGTTTGATTTTTACCTTAAAGACCAGCTAATCGAAACAGGTTTTAAGGCAGTTATAGAGAGAAAAGATGAGGTCATTCAAAGATTAAATGAGATAATAAACGCAAATCTTCCTAAAAAAGGCTTATTGTCCATATTTAAAAAGTAAATATATTTTTATATGAAAAACATATTTATCAAAAGATACCAATATATATCAATATTTATCAATCTTCTATAAATTTTTTTTAGATGCTAAACTTCGATAGAATATCCTTCATAAGCAAGCATAATCTTAAAAGGAAGATTCTTTTTATCCATATCCTGTTGAATCTCATCTAACTTCTGGTCAGTATGATTTGGATTGAAATGTGTGCAGATTAACATCTTTTTTATATTTGCCTGGGTGGCATTTTCTATAGCCATATCATAGGTGGAATGTCCGAATCCCTGAACTATCATATTTGCAGATTCATATTCTTCTTTTGTATATTGTGTGTCATGGATCATTATGTCGCAGTCTTTTGAAAAATTTATTACTGCTTTATCTCCACCTATTTTTGATTCGATGTCCCAGATACATGCAATTGAACTTTGTTTTTCGCAATCAACTATCCTATAATATATAGCCCCTTGCTGTGGATGAGATGGAGCGAAGGATTGCATTGCGGTAATTGTAAATATATCTTTATTTTCATATTTTATTGCAAAAGTTGAATTATCTTTGATAATAAAGTGATTCCTTTGACTTTTTAAGTCTTTATATTCAATGGGGAAGTTGGGAGGAAGCATATTTCTTTCAAGTATTTTGCCAACATGCATCTTCAAAGCCTGCATTCCATATAAGTTTAATATTGTGGAAGAAAGAAAATTCGGAGCAAAAAAAGGAAATTCTGTGGTATGGTCAGGATGAAGATGGGTAAAAAGCATTGTCATCGGTTGTACTTCATTTTTCCAGTTTTTCATAATATCTTTACCAAGTTTAACAATGCCAGAACCTGAATCCAAAATTATCCGGATAGTTTTGCCATCTACTTCTTTAGTAATGGTAACACAGGTAGTATTTCCACCATATTTTACAGTATCGGCACCTGGAACTGGATAACTTCCTCTAACACCATAAAATTTCAGTAACATACTTTTTCCTTTTTCTCTTCTTTATTATATCGTAAGATAATAATCAAAACTTGTCAAATTTTCGGTAAAATTATATTAAAATTTTTTTTTTAATAACCTTGCAAAATTTTAAAAAACTTTTATTATTTAATTACAGGATTATAAGGAGGAAATGATGAAGAAGACCTTGGTAATACTTTTTATAACAGCTATTTTCCTATTTGTTTTTAGCTGTTCAACACTAAATATCGGACCAAAAGGACCAGTAAAACTTGTCATCTTGCATACAAATGATCATCATGGACACCCATTAAAATTCGATAACTATCCTATGAAAGGTGTCGGTGGACTTCCTGCAAGAGCAACTTTGGTAAATCAGGTTAGAGCTGAAAATGAAAATGTTCTTGTTCTTGACGCTGGCGATATAAACACTGGTGAATCAGAGTCAACATTTTTCAACGCTGAACCAGATATTTTAGGTTACAACTACATAGGTTACGATGCAGTTACACTTGGTAACCATGAATTTGATAACCCTCTTGATATTCTTCAAAAACAGATGAAAGATGCAAAATTTCCATTCTTATCTGCAAATATTAAATATAAAGATGGCAAATATGTTGGTCAACCTTATATCATTAAAGAATTTAAAGGTTTTAAAGTTGCTATCTTAGGTTTAACAACAACTGAAACAAAAACAGTTGGAAATCCTGCAATTGTTGGAAATCTTATAATTGAAGATGAAATAGCAGTTGCTAAAAAATTTGTTCCAGAACTTAAGAAAAAAGCTGATATTGTTATAGTTCTTGGACATTTAGGAATCTATGATACCTACGGTTCTAAAATACTTGCTCAGCAGGTCAGCGGTATTGATCTCATTATAGATGGACATTCCCATACATATATGAAAGAACCTATTGTTGTAAATGGAACACCTATTGTTTCAGCTTATCAATGGGGACTTTATGTTGGAAAAGCTGTTTTGACTGTTGAAAAGAAAAAAATCACTTCTTTTAACTGGGAAGCTATCCCTGTTAACTTACAGGAAAAGAAAGCAGATGGTAGTATGGGTTTCATTACAACAGAAATAAAAGAAGATACCAAATTGCTCGATTTACTTGCACCTTATAAAGCAAAAGTTGAACAGATTTTAGCTGAAGAAATTGGTGAAGCTACAGATACTTTCCCAAATGCTGAAACAAGAAAAGCTGAAACTGCTATTGGTGATCTTGTTGCAGATGCAATGCTTGACTATGTAAAACCACTTGGTGTTTCTTTTGCAATAAATAATGGTGGTGGGATAAGAGCAGATTTACCAAAAGGTAAAATAACAAAAAAAACAATTTATACAATTTTACCTTTCTCAAATACTTTAGTTGTTCTTACAATGAAAGGTTCAGATTTACTCGAACTTTTTAATTATATAGCAACAATTCCTCAGGGTAAAGGTGCTTTCCCACAGGTTTCAGATGGCGTTTCCTTTACTATTAACTATGAAAAAGGAATCTGTGAAAATATTCTTGTTGAAGGGAAACCAATAGATCCAAATGCTACATATAAAATTGCTACAAACTCTTATATGGCAACAGGCGGTGACGGTTATGTAGTATTTAAAAAAGCAATTGCTGTCTATGATACTTCTATGATGCAAAGAGATATAATGATTGAGTTTATAAAGAAAGTTAAAACAGTTACTCCTATTATTAAAAACAGGATAACAATCATAGGTACAAAGACAGCTATCTTCTTTAGAAACCTTTTTGGTTTAGCTGCATAAGCTTTTAAAAACATTTAAAATCATGAAAGGCACTCTTTTATGAGTGCCTTTTTGATCATTTTAAAATTTTTGTTCAAATATTATCAATATTAATGATAGGTAAAAAAGATAAGAAAACTTAAAGATAACAAACTTTTAAGATAATAAACCTCAAAAACAAAAATCTAAAAGATAATAAATAATTAATAAGGGTAACTAAATTCCAAGGAGT
This sequence comes from uncultured Brachyspira sp., assembly GCA_964581895.1. Lineage (GTDB taxonomy): Bacteria > Spirochaetota > JAAYUW01 > JAAYUW01 > JAAYUW01 > Exilispira. Next base: position 22,180 of record CAZOPR010000009.1, on the reverse strand, counting down.
AATTTATGAAAAAATTAAAGATTTTTAGTGCTTTTTTTATAATTTTTCTTTTTATCTTTATATTTGCATGCGCTTCAAATCCTTATATGCAATATACTGAAAAGCCACTGCAACTTACACTTATTGAAACTTCAGATATTCATGGTGCAATTTTCCCATATGATTTTATAAATGATAAAGTTACAAAGACATCTTTGGCTCAGGTTTCAACTATTGTAAATGAACAAAGGGCTATTGCTGGTAACAATGTCATTTTGATTGACAATGGAGATATTTTACAGGGACAACCTACAGTTTACTATTATAACTTTGAAAACACAACAGATACACATATTGTAGCGCAAGTTATGAATTATATGAAATATGATGTTATGGTCATGGGAAACCATGACATTGAAGCAGGTCATCCTGTTTATGATAAGATGGTAAAAGAATTTAATTTCCCATCTTTGGCTGCAAATGCAGTAAAACCAGATGGAAACCCATATTTTAAGCCTTATACGATTATAAATCGTGGAGGAATAAAAATCGCTGTATTAGGTCTTATTACCCCAAAAATACCATCCTGGCTTCCTTCAAAATTCTGGGAAGGTATGGTGTTTGAAGATATGATAGTATCGGCTCAAAAATGGATAAAGATAATCAAAGAAAAAGAAAAACCAGATCTGATTGTAGGATCTTTCCATGCGGGAGTCGACTATAACTATGGTGGTGATAATGCTGATACCCCATGTAATGAAAATGCATCTCAACTTGTAGCAGAAAGAGTGAGTGGTTTTGATCTTATATTTGTAGGTCATGACCATGCAGGTTGGGAAGGAAATGGTTTAAATAATAAACCTGTTTTAAATCCAGAAGGACAGGTTGTTCCTATATATGGTGCATTAAATGCTGCAAGAAAAGTTCCAGTTGTTCAAGTTCTTATGAAGTGGAACAAAGACAAAAAAGCATGGGAAAAGCAGATCAATGGAAAACTTGTAAATGTAGAAGAGTATAAGCCAGATGAAGGATTCTTAAAACAATTTGAAGATGCTTACAACAAAGTTAAAGCTTATGTTTCAAGACCTATTGGCAAGATGTCTGAAAAGATAAGTTCAAAAGATTCAATATTTGGTCCTTCTGCTTTTGTAGATCTTATCCACAGGATCCAGCTTGAACTTACAAGCAAACCAGAATATGGCTTAAATGCCGCTCAAATCTCTTTTGCAGCACCTTTAACTTTCAATGCTACAATACCAGTCTCTGCCGATAACACATTGTTCGTAAGAGATATGTTTAATCTTTATCAATACGAAAACTTCCTATATACTATGAATCTTACCGGAAAACAGATAAAGGATGCTCTTGAATACTCCTATGCTGGTTGGTTTAACACAATGAAAAATGCTGATGACCATATAATAGCATTTAAACTTGATGACAAAGGTAATATCCAATATGACGCAAGAACTGGCTCTGCTTTAACTATAACAAGATATTACAACTATGATTCTGCTGCTGGTATCATTTATACTGTTGATGTTTCTAAACCTGCTGGTCAAAGGATAACTATCGTTTCACTTTCCGATGGAAAACCTTTTGATATGAATGCTACCTATTCTGTTGCCATTAATTCTTACAGGGCTCAGGGTGGTGGTGGACATCTTACAAAGGGTGCTGGTATCCCTCAAGCAGATTTAACAGCATATAAACTTGTTACTTCATCGACAATTAAAGATTTAAGATATTACCTTATGAAATGGATTGAAAACTATAAAGGAGTAATACAGCCATTTATTTACAATAACTGGTCTGTTATTCCAGCTGATTGGGCAGCTTCTGGCAAGGCAAAGGATATGTTGATATTATATCCTCCTTCTAAATAATAAAACAAACTTTTTCAATAACTTCAAAAATTAATAACTGTTTTAATAGGTTGGAAAGCTAATAAGTTTGAAAGAGGCTGTAACTTTGCAGCCTCTTTTTTTTATATTTTATGGAACTCCTTAAGAAGGTTTATTATCTACTTGCAAAAAATAAAGAAAAAAGTAGTTTTTTATCTAATAAATACAAGGAAATCTTAATGAAAATAGTTGAAGTCAAAAATTTAACGAAGCAATTTGTCAAAGAAAAAAAGGCTGTGGATAATATAAGTTTTGATATAGAAAAAGGGGAGATACTTGGTTTTATTGGTCCAAATGGTGCTGGAAAATCTACTACTATCAAGATGCTTAGTGGCATTTTAACTCCAACAGAAGGTCATATAAATGTGCTTGGCTTAAATCCATCGAAAGAGAGGAAAAAACTTGCAAAATCAATCGGAACTGTTTTTGGCCAAAAATCTCAGCTTTGGATGCATCTTCCGCCAATTGATACTTTCAACCTTCTTGGAGTTCTTTATGATGTTAAACCTAAAATACTTAAAGAAAGGATAGACAAATTTATAGAACTTTTTGAACTAGCTCCTATTATTAACACTCAGGTAAGAAAACTATCGCTTGGTGAAAGGATAAAATGTGAAATTGCAGCATCTTTAATATATAATCCCCAAGTCCTTTTCCTTGATGAACCAACCATTGGTCTTGATGTTGTAATAAAAAAAGTGATACGAGATTTGATACTAAAAATGAATAAGGATGAGCAGGTTACAATTCTTTTAACATCTCATGATATTCAAGATATTGAAAAACTATGCGATAGAGTCATCATTATAAACAATGGGAAGATTGTTTTTGAAAACACTATGAAATACTTAAAATACAACTATTTGGGTAAAAAATTAATCTCTATCAAAACAGAGAACAACTTTAATATCCCTGAAATTGAAGGAGTACAAATATTAAAGCAAAAAGATTACACGGCAAAGTTAGAGGTAGATACAAAGATAAACTCTATAAAAGAGATAATAGATATCATTGTTAATACAAATACTATACTTGATATTACCATAGATGATATACCTTTAGAAGAGGTAATAGGACAGATTTATAAGGATAAATTATGAAAAAGTTTTTTTATCTTGCATATATTTCTATAAAAAATTACACATATTACTTGAAAGATTTTTTAATAACAAGGATATTTCTTGTAATCGTAATTATAATTTTTTCTTTTATCTATAAAACTTTACTTGGGCAAAGCGATAATTTTGCATCTTTTACTCTACCAATGCTATTATACTACCTTGTGATAACCGAATCTATTGAAATGTCAAAAGTCCTTGTTCATAACAATATTTCAGAAGAGATTAAAAGTGGAACTGTTGCCTATATACTATTAAGACCTATTTCATATATATCTTTTCATATAAGTTCTGCATTGGGTGAAATCTTAATAAAACAGTTTGTAACTATGATTATCGGATTTCTCTGTGCCTTTGTTGTAAGTGGCTTTCAAACAATAAAATTTTGGATGGTCATTGCATCTTTGCCAGTTATATATGGTGCAATTTTACTTAATCTATTTTTCATGGTTCTTATTGGAATGTTTGCATTTTACATAGAAGAGACAAGACCAATTTATTGGATATATCAAAAGTTTATATTTGTTGTTGGTGGTTTATTTGTCCCTCTTGAATTTTTCCCCCCTGTTGTCTTAAAAATATTCAGATTTTCCCCTTTTACATATATGAATTATTTTGCTGCAAAGATGTCTGTAATGTTTGATTTGAAGCAGTATCTTTTAGGTTTTTCAATACAGGTAGCATATATTTTGATTGTTTACTCTTTATCTATCCTTTTATATTCAAAAGGAATAAAAAGAGTCAGTATACAGGGAGGTTAAATAGATTAAAAATATCAAGTAGATTAAGGATATCAAAGATATTATGGAGATTAAGAAAAATGAAATATTATATTAAACTTTTTTTAATATTTATAAAAATGAATATTAAATCACAGTTGGCTTATAAAAAAGCCTTTTTCCTTCAAGTTTTTGGCATGATAATAAATGATTTTGCTTTTTTAGTATTATGGATTTTACTTTTTGATAATTTTAAGTCCTCATTTACCTTAAAAGGGATTGATTTTAATAATATTGTTCTTGTCTGGGCTATTTCAGCAACAAGTTTTGGATTTGTACATGCATTTTTTGGGGGATTTAGAACCTTACCAGGAATCATAATAAGTGGAAAATTGGATAATTTTTTGCTCTATCCTTCAAACACTATTTTTCTATCTGGCATATCTTATTCAGATGTTTCAGCCTGGGGTGATATTTTATATGGTTATATTATCTTTATTGTCTTTATCCCTTTTAATTTTTTAAGCTTCCTATTATTTACCTACTTTTCAATATTAGGTGCAATATTTTTTGGATCAGTTTTGATACTGCTTTCTTCCCTTACATTTTTCATTGGGAACTCAGAGCAATTAAAAGAAACAGTTTTTGGTGCAATTATTTCTTTTGCAACCTACCCTGAAAAATTCTTTGCTGGTCCTATAAAGCTAATCCTTTTTACATTTATTCCTGTTGGCCTTGGCATCTATATCCCTGTTCGTGTAATAGCAAACTTCAACTTAACTTTATTTCTGATTTCAACAGCTATTATATTATTCTTCCTTTTTCTTTCAGTTTTTATTTTCAATAAAGGTTTGAAAAAGTATGAATCTTCAAGTTTGATTGTTTTAAGTTAGTAATATATTCAAAAAATATTATTTTCTCCTTTAATTTATCATAAATTTATCTTTAATTTATCCTAAACTTTATGGCTAAATTTTATCTTTTTATTGATTATTTTTTGTAAGATATTATGATTTACATAATCATATATTATAATAGAAAGTTAATATGTAAAAGTATCCGATAATATTAATTTTGCAAAATATAGTAAGAATAAAAAGTATCTTCATTATGAAATTTTTAAGATCGATATTTTTAAGAATCTTAATTGCATGATAACTTTATAGTAGGTGTTTTTGATGAAAAGCTATGAAACAAAAATGTTATTTTATCATAATGTCGAACCAGATTATCCAGAAAGGCTTGCTAAATATGTTTATAGAGAATTAGGATTTTTTTCACAGTATCTTAGAAATGCCATTGACTCTATGGATATCAGTAAGTATGGGATGGCATGGACAAAAGATGAGGATTTAACATATATTTTACATCCAAATGATGTTGTTGAAATTGAAAAACCAAAAAATAAGATTTTTATTGAAATAGAATTTTATAAATTTTCAACTCAAAAAGCTTTGATTGATGAAGATGGTTACTTAGTGGAATATGAAAATATAGAAAAAGCAGAAGATGGAATAATCTTAACCCTAAAAAATAGCACAAATTTGAAAGCAAATAAAAAATTATTTTATGGAAGAGAAATTGTTTACTATAAACCATTAAAATTGAATTCTATAAATTCAATCGAAAAGATTGAAGATGATGAAAATAATAAATATAGTGTGATAAAAATAGAAGAAACAGCTGAAACATTTATAATTTATCTAAATGGAAATATAAACCCAAATTCAAATTTATATATAAATGGTATAAAAGTTAACTATAATATAAAAACTACTAACAGTCTAAGAGGAATAAGTCTTTACGATGATGATGATTTTTTAGAATTTTCTATTCTTGGTGAAGATAAAGCTTTTAAGATAAATACAAACAGAGAGATAAAGGGTAATCTAATAGATAATTTAAAAAGGACATATAGTTATAAACTTATAGAAAAAAAAGATGAAGTTGGTGTATGGATAGTATTAAAAGAGACAAATGAAGAAAATGAATCTAGTGAAGATTTTAAAAGATCGAAGTTTGATATTTTCTTTGAAATTCTTTATTCTTCCATAGATTATGAAATATGGGAAGATACTCAAATAAACTACACTAAAAAAGATAAAAGAATTAAAGTATTAAAAACAAATCAGGATGAAAATAAAATATGTCTTGAAAGAGAACCTGTTGGGAAAATAATATATCCTCCTAAAAGTACTTATATATTATATATGCAACTTCAAGCCATCAGAACTTTGATATACAAACCAGATTTAGAACATCGAAATCTTCTTCGTTTATTTGAACCTCTTAATGAAACTTCATGGGAAAAGCCATCAAATGAATTTGATTTAAATAATATAAATTGGTTTTTTTTAACAGATTTTGACCTTGAAGGGACTGATGAACAGAGAGATTTTGTATTAAAGGCACTAAATTCCCCCGATTTTGCAATACTTGAAGGACCTCCGGGTTCTGGAAAGACTACAACTATTGCTGAGTTGATATATCAACTTATAAAACAAAATAAAAAGGTTTTACTTTCATCATCAACTCATGTTGCTGTTGATAATGTCCTAGAAAAACTGGAAGAAAAATTTAAAAATCTTGGGGGAGTAATGGAAAATGGAATTGTCCCCCTTCGAATAGGAAGAGAGGAAAGTATTTCTGATGATATCGTAAAATATCAAATAGAAAATAGAAAGGAAAAAATATTAAAGATATTTGAACAGGAAAGTTGGTTTATACAGGCAAATCCAAATGAGAAGAAAAAATATCTTGAAGATGCTGTTATTAACTCTTCGAATCTTGTATGTGGTACAACTATAGGAATTTTGCAGTATCCAAATTTTAAGTATAATAAAGGTATTGGCTATATAATTCCAGAGTTCGATTGTCTTATAGTTGATGAGGCTTCGAAAACCACATTTCAAGAATTTCTCGTACCAGCCATCTATGCAAAAAAATGGATAATAGTAGGAGATGTTAGGCAACTTTCCCCTTATACAGATACTTTACAAATAAGGGTCAATCTTGACTCACTTTTAAATGATCAGGCTCAAAAAAGAGCTCTAGTTGTTTTTCTTAAGCTTCTTTTCTCGAGAAAGGATGTAAATATTAATAATAGATGGCTTGAACCTCCAAAATTTATTTATGTAGATAAAGCCATGGTTATAAAACATATCAAAGAAATCATTCCAGAAAAAATTAAAATATATAACCAAAGATATAAAAACTCAAAATTTTATAATCTTGAAAATTATACCTATGCTATTATTTCTAATGAATTTAAGGAAAATAGTAAAAAAGATAATATTGAAAATATATCTTATGAGACTGAGACAATTAATTATTTCGATGATGAATTAGATGATGAATCAGATGATGATTTGGATAATAAATTTAGTGAGTTTGAAGAAGAGGATGATTCTGACGATCAGTATTTTAAATTTTTTGATGAAGATCATCTTGCTAAAAAATATCCTTCTTTGATAAATATTGATATCATTTTTGTTGAAGAAGAAATCTTTAAAAAAAATAGAGACCTTTTCCCTTATACTCATATACTTATATACCCTGACTCAAAAGATAATGATATACATGATTACAGGCATTTTTATTGGTATTTAAGTCAAGGTAAAGGTAAATATGCATATAGTATCGATAGAAATAAAGGTCTAGAATTTCCATGGGAGATAAAAGAAGAAGTATTAAACTCAATATATAAAGATTGGGCTGATGAATTGGCCTGGAGAATGAAGAGAATTGCAGAAATTGAGCTTTCAAATGAAAATATTACAGGTGGTAGTTCTAAAAATTTTTATTTTGCAAATCTTTATGCCTTAATGCCAGTTAACAAACATAAGGAGATTATGTCAAACATAAGAAAAATAGGAGAGGTTGCATTAACATCTGTTATCAATAGTTTGATAAAAGGTGTCACTGAAGATTGGAAAAGTAAAGAAATCAAAACTGCTATTTCACATGGGTTGACTGATTATGTTAAGGACCCAAGGTATATTAAATTATCCTATCAACATAGGATGCATAAAGATATTTCTTCAATACCAAGAGAGTTATTTTATTCTGGAGAAGCTTTAATTGATGATGGATTGGTTATAAATGGATATAGAGATTGGTATTACAACAGATATCCAGGTAGGGCTATCTGGATAGATATTAATAATTCTCAGGTATATAAAAATACAAACTTCAAAGAAGCTAAGGCTATTTTGGCAGAGCTTCAATTATTTATAAAATGGGCAAAAAATCAAAATGAAAAGTATTCTATTATGATTCTATCCTTTTATGAAGCACAAAGAAAGAGAATAAGAGATCTTCTAAGAGAAAGTTATCCAGATAACAGAAGAAGGGAAACAACATTTATTATAGATGGACTTGTAATAAAAAACTACACAGTAGATAAGGCTCAAGGAAGAGAAGCAGATATAGTATTTATTTCTATGGTTCAAAATAAAAGAGTTGGTTTTATGGATAGTCCAAATAGACTAAATGTAGCTTTAACAAGAGCCAGATTTCAACTTGTAATATTTGGAGATTATAAATACTTCAATGAGCAAAAAAATAGTCCTGAAATTAGAGAAATCACAAAAAAAATTAAAAAATTTGAGGTTAAAAATGATTCAGATAGAAGCAAATAAAGAAGTAGATATTCATGTAATACAATCTATATGTCAGGTTAAACTTAAAACAGAAAGAAAAGATATAGCATATTATCTTAAAAACCTAAGAAATCTAAGAAGCAATTTTTCTAATGGCGAAATAAATAACATTTTGAATTATCTTGAATATCTTGGATTAATAAAAAATGGCAGCCTGACACCTTTAGGAGAAAAAGCCATTGAAACTAATCAAGTCATGATTCCCGAAGCTGGGGTTTACCAAATAATCTATATTAAAGATAAAATATTTGGTAATGGAATATTAAACTTAGATAGAGTTGAACCTTCAAATATTTTAGAAGGTAATATTGTTGATTTTGAAGATTATGAAATATTCAATGGAAAATATCATAAAATAAGAAATGTAAAAGATAAAAATGAAATTGAGTTCTGGATTAAATTTGAGAAACAGAAAGATAGTTTCCCAAAAATATTAAATCTTTCCAATTTAAGGGGACAAATTGAATTTAATTATAAACTTGATGATAAAAAAGTTGTCACAAATAAATTATCATTAAAATTCAAGTTTAACGAAAATTCTTTTAATTTTGCGACGCAAATAAAGAATTTTGATCTAAACTCCAATCTTTCTTTGTATGAACGTAACTGGAATCCTCAAATAGGAAAATTAGAAGTTGAATATGAAGATATTAAAGATAATATTAATAGCAAAAAATCTTTTCAACTGATCGAGCATATTACTACTAATGGCTTTAGAATAAATCAGGAAATTGATGAATCTTTTTGGGAGTTGAACTTAAGCCTGCCAATTATCCCTAAAAATATTGAAGATGCTGAAAAATGGATGATCGATTTGACAATGCAGAATTTAAGTGAAAGGCCAAGGTATTTATCTAAAATCAAATTGAAAGAATTGCATGACAAGATATTGAAAGATACTCCTATTCTTTTAAAATTCCCTTCATATTATCAAACTGAATATTCTTTAATGGATTTTTTAGAAATTAATAAAGATAAAACTCAATATCTTATGGTACAAGCTGTAAATGACCTGCTTTTAGTATAAGATAATAAAAAATTAAATATATAATTATTAAATAAAATGAAAGATAAATGTAAGGAAAGATAAAAATAGGAGAATAAATAATGCCAACACCAATAAAAGAAAAAAAGATTACAAAAGGCCCAATAGATAAATCATCTGAAGTGATTGAAAATTTTTGGGAAAGATTGCCATTAAAAAAAGAAATAGATCCTGAATCTTTAAACCCTTTAATTATAGATTTGATTAAATATTCTAAAGAAACAATTATAATATATAGCCCAGTTATTTTAATGCCAGAATTTTTTATTGAACTTGAAAATGCATATAAAAAAAAAGTAAGAATATATTGCATAACATCAAGTTTAAAGGAGCATAGTAAAAATTTTCAATATGGAATAATGAGAGAAAAATCTAAAATTTACTCGACATTTATACTTGTTGACCATAAAACAAAACCAAAAGGAGTCTGGTTTAATGGAGGAATCTTATCGACAAATAATCCTGATTTTATTCTTAACTTAAATAAAAAGCAGATTAATGACCTTGCTTATTATTTTAACAAAGAATTCTGGAATGCTGGTGGACAGGAAATATTTTTTAATGATATAAGAATTACTTTGCCACTTGAAGACAATTTAAATGATATTTTATATGCTGCCGAAGATGTAATATTCAACGATTTTTCTATTTTAGATAAGTTTGAGATTCAAAAACTTGTCCTTCCAGAAAAAAGACTGGAAAATTTCAATTATCATCTTTATTCTAAGATTCTTTTTGTAAAACTTGATAAAAGTATTAAAGATTTGATCCTGGATTTAAATCTATTAAATACAAAGCTTTTTGCTGCCAGTTCAATAAAATTCGGATATATGGAACTATCAAATATTAAAAGGAATATTAATGTTATTTTTGACTGGGATTGTGGCATAATACTCGATAATGATCAATTGTTATATATAAAAGGTAGGCTGCCATTACCTGAGTGGCAGTACCATTCTGAAAAGAAGATAGAAGAGATAAATAATGAAATAATCTTAAAAGATGATAATTGGGATAACCCAAATCCTTTAAAAATAAAAGCAGAAGGTGTTATAGATATTGGAAAACAATATAGTAATGATATAGAGCAATGGGTAAATAATTTACCAGAACCGAAAGATTTCAAGTATAAAGAATATTATAAAAAGGTGAGTTTCACATGGTTACTTTTCCCCCCTACTCTTTTAAAGGATGCAAAAAAACATAAGTTATATGACTTATGGAATAATTTTGAAAAGAGAATAAAAAATAGAATAGATAAAGATATTAAAGAGATGGAATCATTTATTGATAAATTAAAATTGCCATATTTAAAGGAAACTAAAAAAATTATTAATAAAAGTAAGATTCAAGATTTGATTAATGAACTTAATAAAATAAAGGTAGAAGAACTTAAATTTATGTCAGATATAGCTGATGTTAAAGATGAAGTTGAGAAAGTTAAAAATATCAAGCAAAAATTTTTAGATATAATAGACCAATGTTTATTAGAAATAAAAAATTCTAAAATGGAAGAAGAAGATTCAATAGAAAAAATGAATGAGAAAGAGAAAAATAGACTTAAAGAAATCGAAAAATTAAGAAAAGACGAAACAAATGAATTATCTGAAATTGTTAAGTTAAATAAAAAGAAAGAAGAATTGGAAGTTCCACCAAGGATTTTGCCAAAAGTTGGGACACTTTATGAACATAATAATCATTTATATTTATTAATAGAATATATCGAAGAAATTGAATTAGCTATTAAAGTTGCTAAAGAATATGATGCAAAAGTAGTCGCAAAAATAGGAGAGTAAATATGGAGGAAGGAAAAATTGTCATCAAAATTGATGAAAAAGGTGAAATTACTTTTGAAACATCTAAAGTCAAAGGTCCAGCCTGCATTGAACAGATGAAAGAGCTACTTGAAGAGATAGCATTTATTAAAGAGGTCAATAAAACTGATGAATATTATATGAAAGATAATGTAATCATTAAAGATAATCAAAAGCAGGAGGTTAAAAAATGAGCAATAGAACAAAAGCATTTATCTTAAGAAAACTTCTTGATCCTGTTATCATTGAAGAAGCTCTTAAAAGGATGAATTGCAGCTTTATAAAAAACAATAACAATATTATTATAAATCAATTTTTATCAATTAATATAAAAAATCATGTCCCAAAATTAATATATACAACAAATGAATTTTCAGATACCATAAATATAAATTGTTTTATTTCAGATCTAACTGAAACATATACAAAAATACTGGATGAAAAGATTCAAAAATTAAAAATCGAAGAATTAAAAATGAAAGAAAAAGCTTACATTGAAAAGATGACTGAAGAAAAAGAGAAAGAAAAGCAACTTGAAATTGAAAGAGAAAGATTAAGATTAGAAGCAATAAAAAGAAAAGAAGAGGCTGATTTAAAAAAACAGATAGAAGAAAAAACAGAGATATTAAAACAAAAGGCAATGCAGCTTGGTTATCAAATAAGCGAAGAAGTTCATGGAAAAGAAAAAGTTCTTGTTCTTATTAGAAGATGATATTATGGATAAAAATATTCTTAATATTGCTGAAATAGAAGAAAAAAGTAGGATATATGGACCAGGTACAAGATTTGTTATATGGGTTCAAGGATGCAGTTTAAGATGCCCTGGTTGCTGGAATGTCGATATGCAACCTTTTACTCCTAAAAATCTTTTTACAGTTGAACAGGTATTAGAAAAAATATTAAAAACAAAAGGAATTGAAGGGATCACTTTACTTGGTGGTGAACCTTTACATCAGTCGGATTCTTTGCTTAATCTTGTGGAAAAAGTTAAAGAAAATGGTCTTAGTGTAATGCTTTACACTGGTTATGAATTAGAAGAAATAAAAGATAAATCTTCCTTAAGACTTATTAATATTTCAGATATTATCATTCCAGGAAGATATATTTATAGTAAAAGATCCACTTATTTAAGGTGGAGAGGTTCTACAAATCAAAAGATTATTTTTAATAATAAGAAATATAAAAAAATCTATAAAAAAGAAGTTGAAGAAAATCAGGTTGAAATCCATATAAAGGAAAATGGTGAAATAAATTTGATAGGATACCCTGACAATGAATTAAAAGAGGAGATAAAAAATGTCGGATTATCAAAATGATTTAAATATGAAGATTAAAGCAGGAATACCAATAATTCAGATTATCAGCTATGAATGGAGAAGAATCCACGGATGTCTTGTTAGGGCTGCCAGAGAAAATAAAAGGCAACTTTACATGTGGAATAATTCAGAAGGTATAAAAAAATGGAATGATATAGATAGAATATTTTTTTCTGAAAGACCCCAGATAAAAGAACCAGAAGAAGCCTTAGCATGGTTTCAAGATAATGAAAATAATGATTTGATTTTTCTGATGGAAGATCTTTACATTTATTTTGATTCGATGCAATCAAGACAGATTTTAGGAAGATTAAGAGTTATGCCACGAATTACTGGAAATAAAAATCTTATATTATCGCAACCTTTTAAAAATCTTCCAGCAATACTGGAAAAAGATGTCTATGTCCTTGAAATCCCACTTCCAGATAGAAAAATGCTGATTACTGATATACATGAAGTAATTGAAGAATTAAAATTGGATGATCAACATGCTCCTGAAGAAGATTTTCCTTCTATTGCAGAATCTGCCCTTGGCCTTACTGAATTAGAAGCAAAATATGCTTTTAAGGAAATATCTTTGAAAAAAAATCGACTGACAAAAAAGGAGATTCCTGAAATAGTGGAGAGAAAAGAACAGATAATAAAAAAAAGTGGAATTCTTGAGTATTTTCATCCAAAAGAAAGTTTTGGTGATATTGGTGGACTTTCAAATATAAAAAAGTGGTTAAATACAAGAAAAGCTGGTTTTAATTCATTTGCCATAGAATTTGGAATGACTCCACCAAAAGGGGTTTTACTTCTTGGAGTTCAGGGTTGTGGTAAAAGCCTTATTGCAAAAGCAATTGCATCGGAGTGGAATCTTCCACTGTTAAAATTTGACCTTGGAAAAGTTTTCGGTGGTTTTGTGGGAGAATCTGAGGCAAATATTAGAAAAGCATTGAATATAGCTGAAGCAGTATCACCTAGTATATTGTGGATAGATGAGATAGAAAAAGGATTATCAGGAGTTGCAAGTTCTGGTATGACAGATTCTGGTACAACAGCAAGGGTATTTGGAACAATGCTTACCTGGATGCAGGAAAAAGAAAAACCAGTCTTTGTAATCGCAACAGCGAATAATATTGAACAACTACCACCAGAACTTTTAAGAAAAGGAAGATTTGACGAGATTTTTTTTGTTGATCTTCCTGGCTTTAATAGTCGTAAAGAAATCTGGGAGATACATCTTAAGAAAAGACTCGGAAATAGAAGGTATGAAGATGTAAAATTTGATCTTGATAGACTTTCAAAAGATTCTATTGGTTACTCAGGTGCCGAAATAGAAGAAGCAATAAATGAAGCTTTATATACTGCATATAATCAGGATAGGGAAGTTAAACTAGATGATATTATTAAATCCTTAAAAAGCACCTATCCTTTATCTAAAGTCATGGCTGAAAGCATAAACAACCTTAGAAGATGGGCAAAAATAAGAGCAAGACTTGCAAGTGAAGAGGAAGAAGAATCTATTATGGCACCAACTGAAAAGATACCTAAACTTAAGCAGGAAATCGCAAATCCATTTATAGATTAACTTTTTTAATATTTTAAAATGATTCGACTTCAAAAGCCTATTTGAAAAATCCTAATATTTCATTAATTCTTATTTAAGTTATTTACTCTCTATTCAACACCTATATATATCATAATATATGCTTTTTCCCCTTTTATAGGAATATTTTCATCTGTTTCACGATTAAAATTCATTGGATAATCCTTTTTAATTATTATCTTAAATAAATCACTTTTATAACCATCAATATTTTCACTTGCGTTATATTCTGAGGATTCAAAACCATTTTCTTTTAAAAAAGCCACTATCTTGTTTTCAAGATTCGAAAGATCTGTATAATCATCGGTGCTTAATATTAGTTCTGTTTTTATCATCTTTCCCTTTATTAAAGTTTGCTCACCATTTTCATCATTCCAGTTAAATTCGGCATCGATAGGATCCGAAAAACTTAATCCTTCTATTGCAAAAAATTTTTTAATCATTTCATCAAGTTTTTCACCTTTGGTTTTAGGCCTTTGATATTTTTGTTCTACACCATTAATAATCAAAATAACATTTTCAAAACTAATATTTTTAAATTCCTCTATTTCACCAGAATTAAATTTAACAGTAATATTATTTCCTTTTATCTCCCAGAGCCCATCATCAAACAATCTTCCATCAAGATAGGCTGAAAATATCCTTTCATTATTATCTTTTGAAAAGTTTATCTGTTGGTAATTTCCCTTTATTGCTTGCCAATCGCGCGCAAGATTGCTGTTTCATCAATTTTTTCGCCACAGCTAAAAAACAAGCTAAAAAACAAGCTAAAAAACAAGCTAAAAAACAAGCTAAAAAA
>CAZOPR010000009.1:0-7134 GCA_964581895.1 uncultured Brachyspira sp. | reverse complement strand
TAAAAAACAAGCTAAAAAACAAGCTAAAAAACAAGCTAAAAAACAAGCTAAAAAATAAGCTAAAAAATTAAGCAAAAAAATAAGAATGAAGATAATTTGATATTAAACATCAAGTTATAGGATTTTTTATCTATACATTTCTCCTTATTTTTGTATAAAATCATTATTTTGTAATATCTTAAAAATGTCAAGTTTTATTGTCATATTCTTTGTATTATCATTATCTTTGAATAATATTTCATATATTTTTAATACAAATAAATTAGCCTGAGACTGCACCTAACTATAAAAATTGTAAATTTAAAAAAATTATAAATGTTGATTTTACCTGTTGTATTATCTATAAAATCATTGTAAATTATTAGAAATAACTTAAAATTTAATAAAGGTTGCAATAGCCTAAGTTTATATTTGTAATAAAACAAAGATATACTTTAAAAATACAGGATAAAAATATGAAAAAAATAAGATTAATACTTATTCTAACTTTTTTTAGCCTTATTTTTATTCTTTTCTCTTCCTGCACAGGTTCAAACATGAATAATATTACAAAAACTAACGATAAAATTTATACAAATAGTTTTTATATGGATATCCCTCTTACCGAATCTATCATTACCTTGAACACAAAAGTTAAAATACCATTTTCAATAAATCCAGAAAAATATAAAGATTATGAATTTTATGAACAGCCTATATATGAACAAGCAATAAATGAAGAAGCAAAAAGTGAAGAAGTGAAAAATGAAGAAAATAAATATAAAGAAGTGGAAAATAAAGATTCTGAAAAAGGCTTAAATGATAAAACTATAACGATACATTATCAAATATTTAAGCCAGAAAATAAACCTAAAGGGAAGTTTTTACTTGTTCATGGTTTTGCAGGCTCAACTTTCACCTATCATCTTCTTGCACCAATGCTTGCAAATGAAGGATACCTTGTCGTTGCAATAGATTTACCAAATTTTGGATACAGCGAAAGGATTAAATTAAAATTGAATTCAAATTGTTTCGCCGATTTGATATATCAATTTCTGGTTAATTTTGAAAAACAATATTCATCGCAAAATAGCGATTTTACCCTCCCCTCTTCCTCTTCCTGGCAGATTGTTGGTCATTCAATGAGTGGAAGGATCCTTACAGTATTTGCTTATAAGTATAGTAAAATAATTAAAGATTTAATCCTTATTTCTCCAGCATTTTCTGGTTCAAAAAACTTGCCTATTTTATTGAAAATCCCGCCAATAAATCTTTTTGTAAATCTATATATAAATTCATTATTTAAAAAGGAAAATTTTGCAAATTTGCTAAAAAAAGTCTATCTTCGAGAGCCTTTAAGTTATGAGGTTGAATCATACTTAAATCCTCTACTAATCCCTGGCACCATTCAAAATGTCCTTTATATGCTTGATACAACTGAAGATCCGCTATATAACCCCCCAGATTTACTAAAAAAAATCGAGCTTCCAATACTTTTGATATGGGGAGATAAAGATTCAATCGTCCCTCTTGATAAATCATATAAATTTATCGATTCCATTAAAAACAAAAAACTTGTCATAGTCGAAAATGCAGGACATAACTCTATGGAAACTCATGTTGATATTGTTTTTAATGCCATTTTGCAACATATCGAAAAATAAAGATTAAACTTTCAAAAATCAGCATAATTTTTTTTAATCAAAGGGGCGGAAGTTCACCTTCCGCCCCTTTGATTAAAGAGAAATAAAATTTTAAATTTGAAAGCAAGTTTACATTTGAAAGTAAGTTTAATTTGAAAACAAATGAAATTCTAAAAATAAATAAAATCTTAAAAGCAAATAAAATCCTGAAAATTTGGTTCGTTTTTAATAAATTTTGCCATCTATTTGCTAAAATCCATTGCGGCGAGGCGTTTATAGGTTGCAAGTCTTTTCTTTGAATCTTCTTCACATGCTTTGAAAAGATCTTCAGCAACATCAGGGAAAGTCTTGGCAAGAGATGCGAATCTTACTTCACCCATTATAAAGTCTCTAAAGCTTTCGGTTGGGTCTTTAGAATCGAGTTGGAACGGATTTTTACCCTGAGCTTCGAGTCTTGGGTCGTATCTATAAAGATGCCAGTAACCTGATTTTACGGCTCTTTCTTCTTCTTCCTGACTCTTGCCCATGCCTGCTTTTAATCCATGGTTGATACATGGAGCATAAGCTATTATTAAAGAAGGACCATTGTAACTTTCTGCTTCAATTATGGCTTTTAAGAACTGATTCTTGTCTGCTCCCATAGCTACTTGAGCAACATAAACATAGCCATAGCTCATTGCAATAAGTCCAAGGTCTTTTTTCCTTACCCTCTTACCTGCTGCGGCAAACCTTGCTACTGCTGAAATAGGGGTTGATTTTGAAGACTGGCCACCAGTGTTTGAATAAACTTCGGTATCAAGAACTAAAAGATTTATATCTTCACCCTGAGCGATAACATGATCAAGACCACCAAAACCAATATCATAAGCCCAACCATCACCACCGATAACCCAAACCGATTTTTTGATCAAATATTTTGTTAATGATTCTAATTCTTTTGCAATATCGCTTTTTTCAGATGCAAGTGCTGCCTTTATCTTATCAACTATCTGCATCTGTTTGCCGTAATCTTCTTCTTTTTTATATTCATCAAAAAGATTTCTAACTTTTTCTGAAACTTTTGCGTTTGAAATTGCATTTTCGAATTCCATCAAAGCCTTTTCTTTTAATTTCTTATTTGCAAGGTAAATACCAAAGCCATATTCTGCATTATCCTCAAAAAGACTATTTGCCCATGCGATACCTTTTCCATCTTTGTTTGCTCTATATGGAGTTGCAGGAGCTGAACCACCATAGATAGATGAACAACCAGTTGCATTTGCAACAACCATTCTATCACCAAAAAGTTGTGATATTACCTTTATGTATGGAGTTTCACCACAACCTGCACATGCGCCAGAGAATTCAAATAATGGCTGTTTGAACTGGCTATTTTTAATATTGTTGACTGGGGTAATTTCTTTGTATGAAACATTTTTATCGAAATACTGCCATCTTGCAACTTCATTTTGCTGGGTTTCAAGAGGTTTCATAACAAGTGCTTTTTCGCCTTTTTTACCAGGGCAGATATCTGCGCAGTTTCCACAGCCTGTACAATCTAAGACAGATACTTGAATCTTATATTGATAATTCTCAAGCCCCTTACCTATTGCTTTTATAAGTTTTGTTCCAGCTGGAACATTTTTAGCCTCATTTTCATCAAGCAAGAATGGTCTTATTGCCGCATGTGGACAAACAAAAGCGCATTGGTTACACTGGATACAATTATCTGGATTCCACTCGGGAACATTTACTGCAATACCTCTTTTCTCATACTGGGTTGTTCCAGCGGGGAATGTACCATCTTCTCTATTTACAAAAGCTGATACTGGAAGGTCATCACCTTTTAAGGAATTGATAGGGATCATAACCTTTTCGATGAATTCTGGAAGATCACCATAGTCTTTTTTCTCATCTGGTAGATTCTTCCAGGATGGATCAACAGGAACTTCTATGACCTGTCCACCTCTATCTATAGCTTCAAAATTCTTTTTAACTACATCTTCGCCCTTTTTCCCATAAGTTTTTTCAACTGCTTTTTTCATTTCGCTGACTGCTTTTTCATAAGGGATAACATTTGAAACCTTGAAAAATGCAGATTGCATTATGGAATTTGTTCTTCCTGGAAGTCCGACTTCTTCTGCTATATTTGTAGCATTTATAACATAAAACCTTACATTTTGCTCAGCCATTCTCTTTTTCAATGAGTTTGGAAGATGATTTGCAACTTCATCTTTATCCCATATAGAATTTAATAGGAAAACCCCATTTTTCTTTATTGGTCTTAGTAAATCATATTTATCAAGGTAAGCAGGAACATGGCAGGCAACAAAATTTGCATGAGAAACATAGCATGGAAGATGAATAGGTTTTTTACCAAATCTTAAATGAGATATTGTTACACCACCAGATTTTTTAGAGTCATAAGCAAAATATGCCTGAGCATATAAATCTGTTGTATCACCTATTATCTTGATTGAGTTTTTATTTGCACCGACAGTACCATCTGAACCTAAACCATAAAAAACAGCCTCAAAGGTTCCTTCTGGAGTAACATCAACTGGCTCGGATGGAGGAAGTGATGTAAAAGCAACATCATCAATAATACTTATTGTAAAATGGTCTTTTGGCTCATTTCTTGCAAGATTGTCATAAACAGCAATCAAGTCTTCTGGCTTTGTATCTTTCGAAGAAAGGCCATATCTTCCACCAACAACAAGTGGAGCATCTTTTTTACCATAGAAAAGATTTTTAACATCAAGATATAAAGGTTCACCAGGAGCACCTGGTTCTTTTGTTCTATCCAAAACTGCGATTCTTTTAACTGTTTTTGGTAAAACATTGAAAAAGTATTTTTCAGAAAATGGTCTATAAAGGTGAACAGTGATTGCGCCAACTTTTTTACCTTTGCTTACAAGATAATCTATTGTTGGTTTAAGTAAGTCAGTAACAGAACCCATTGCAACAATTATATATTCTGCATCATCTGCACCATAATATGTAAATGGATGATAAACTCTTCCAGTAATTTTTGAAAGTTTCATCATTTCATCTTCAACAATATCTGCAACTTTTTCATAATATGGATTGCAGGATTCTCTTGCTTGGAAGAAGATATCTGGATTCTGTGCTGTTCCTCTTGTGACTGGGGAATCTGGACTCAATGCTCTTTGTCTAAATTTTTTAATAGCTTCCATATCTACCAGAGGAAGCATATCTGAATATTCCCATGCTTCAACCTTTTGAATCTCATGTGATGTTCTAAATCCATCGAAGAAATGTAAAAATGGAACTCTTGTTCTTATTGCAGCAAGATGGGCAACAGGAGCGATATCTAAAATCTCCTGAACTGAGCCTGTTGCTAAAAGAGCAAAACCTGTTTGTCTACATGCCATAACATCGGAATGATCTCCAAAAATAGATAATGCATGACTTGCAACAGTTCTTGCTGAAACATGGAAAACTCCTGGTAAAAGTTCTCCAGCGATTTTATACATATTTGGAATCATTAAGAGTAAACCTTGAGAAGCAGTATAGGTTGATGTAAGTGCGCCACCCTGTAAGCTTCCATGAACTGCACCAGCAGCACCTGCTTCTGATTGCATTTCAGAAACTTTAACAACCTGACCAAACATGTTTTTCTCACCTTTTGAAGCCCACTCATCAACATATTCAGCCATCGTTGAAGATGGAGTTATAGGATATATAGCTGCAACTTCTGTAAAAGCATATGACACATACGCGGCAGCATTGTTTCCATCCATCGATTTCATCTTTTTAGCCATTATTTTCCTCCAAAATTTTATATGAATCTAACTAAATCTAACTTATCGCTCAAATTCTTTGCACTTATTAATTTGCAAATAAATTAAAAAATTGCAAATTTAAATTTACCTTTTTGCATTAAATTTGCATTAAAAGTTGATTTAAGTTGTTTAATGGTTATGAAAAATATGGTAAAAGGTTATTAATTAATTTTATATATAATCTTTATTTTTATTTTATTTTTTCAGTTCTTTTTTTTTAATAAAGAACATTTTAGTTTAAAGTAAATAATAGATGAATAAATTCTTCTATAATAAATATATTCTTCTATAATTCAAAAATAATTTTTAAATGAAAACTAAAAGCAAACTTTTAATGATAAATATTTTTGTAATAGTTTAATATAAAATTACTATTTAAAAGTGTATAGCAATTATTGGTGTTGAAAAGTTTTTTTACAGCAAAAGATAGAAGAATTGTTGGAAGAGCTATGGTGTGGTAAAATAGTATTATTTTTGGAGATTTTACGAAATAATTCGCCTATCATTACTATTAGGAAAATTATATGAAAAACAAAAAATTTGCGAAGATAATTGAAAATGGAAACACTATAGAACTTTATATTCCATATGATAAAGATTTTCTTGAAAAAATTAAAAATATAAAAGAAAAAAAGTGGAATATTGAAAGGAAGTTCTGGATATTTAAGAAAAATGATGAAATTATTCATATAATTTTTTCTATTTTGCAAACCCTCAAATATGAAATTTCACATATAAAAAGCTCAAATAATTTGCTCAATGAACTTAATGCTCAACTTTTATCTAGAAATTTCAGTGTTAAAACTATCAAAGAATATCTATATTATAATAAAGATTTCTTACAATTTATTAAAAAGGATCCTTACAATATTAATTCTCAAGATATTTATGATTACTTAGCATATCTTACAGATACACTTAAAAAATCAAGTTCAACAGTAAATGTTGCTTATAGTGCACTTAAGTTTTATTATAAAAACCTTGTTAATTTTAACTTCTTTAATTTTATAAAAAGGCCAAAGAGGCCAAAAAAACTACCAGATACTTTATCTCACTGGGAAGTGAAAAAAATTATTGATGTCACTAAAAACTTAAAACATAAAGCTATTCTTACACTAGCTTATTCTTCTGGACTAAGAGTTTCAGAAGTAGTTAAATTAAAATTTACTGATCTTGATTTTGAAAATAGTACTATTTTTATAAGGAACTCAAAAGGGAAAAAAGATAGAATAACAATATTTTCTAAAAAAGCTCAAATGCTTATTTCAGATTATATAAAAGAATATAGACCAACATATTGGCTTTTTGAAGGCTGGTCATCAAGTAAGCATTTATCAATAAGAAGTGCACAAAAAATTTTTGAAAAAGCTAAAAATTTAGCTTCAATAAATAAAGATGTTTCTATTCATGCTTTAAGACATAGTTTTGCCACTCACCTTCTTGAAAATGGAGTTGATATAAAATATATTCAGGAGCTATTAGGACATACAAGCATTAAGACAACTGAAATATATACTCATGTAACAAAAAATAGATTGGAGAAAATAATAAGTCCGTTAGATTCAATTTAATTAAAATTTTATAAATATTTTATTAAAAATTATTGACTTTTTTATTGAAAAAGTGTAAGATAATAAAAGATAAAAGTTAGATGAAATGGCACATAATAGTAGTTAGTTGCAATTGGCACATAGATTAAATGAGGTGAAAAATGGGAGAAAAAGGAC
>CAZOPR010000008.1:0-95010 GCA_964581895.1 uncultured Brachyspira sp. | reverse complement strand
GTGGCGTGGGCAAGGGCTAATCTATCAAATATATTTCCTTTGTCAAGTCGTTTTTAAATTTTTTTTTATAACCTAAAA
The DNA here is from genome assembly GCA_964581895.1 of uncultured Brachyspira sp. Classification (GTDB taxonomy): domain Bacteria; phylum Spirochaetota; class JAAYUW01; order JAAYUW01; family JAAYUW01; genus Exilispira. The sequence continues at coordinate 94,932 of CAZOPR010000008.1, read as the reverse complement.
ACCTTGATAATATTGCTGAAATTGAAGTTTTATAAAATCAATAATAAAAATAAATTATAATTAACAATTATTAATATTTAGTTTCTTTTCATTATTTTAAAAGAATTCGATAATTTAAATAGTTCTTTTGTTTATTATCAGGATTGTTATAGATTATTATAGACTTTTATTTATTGCTATTAGATCCAATAAAAAATGGAATAATTTATATTTTATAATTTATATTTTATTTTTTTTATTTTTTGTTTTTTGTTTTTTAATTTAAATTTGCACTGGCAAATATAAGGTAATTTGCTTAATTTATTGATCTTTTAAATATTATAGTTGAGATTTTTTTTTCCAATAAATTAAGGTAAAATAATAAGCAAAATAAAATGAAGATCGAAAAATGAAAGAATTTACGGAATAAAAAGAAGAAGAGAAAATAAAATTAATAAAATTAATAAAACTAAAAAAATTAAATATTAAAAATAATTAAAAAATTTAAATATTAAAAATAGATTATTAAAAATAATTTAAATAGTGAAATTAGAGATAAGCTTAAAAATAAAAATATAATGGGGAAAAAGTATAAAAAATAAAATGATAAGAAAAAAAATAAGGTTGAAAATAAAAAAATAAAAAATAAAAAATAAAGAAAGAAAAAGCACAATTAAAAGATTAATTGAAAAAAAGATTAATTAAAAAAGAGGAGCAAAATATGATAAAAAAATCTAATTTTACAAAAAAAAGAATTTTTATTTTTTTATTTATTCTTTTCCTTGTTATAATATCCAATACAAACCAAAAATTTACCAGTAAAATGTTTAGCAATATATTATATGGCCAATCATCACCAAACTTGAATCAAGGGATATGGGTTGAATATGTTGAATCAAATGCATATTATGACCCAAATGACCCATCAAAAGTATATTACGCTGAAAGTCTTTTCGATAATTTATCTGAAACAGCCTGGGTTAGTCAATCTAAAGTTACTCAACCTACAATAAAGATTTATTTTCATATACCAATGACATTTTCAAGTTTATATATTAAAAATGGTATAGGCGATGAAAAAACACAGGATTATATAGATAATGGTCGAGTTAAAACTCTTCAGATAAAGACAAAATATAAAAATTATAATTTTTCTCTTGATGATACAAGTAAATGGCAGAAACTAACTCTGGAAAACATTACTGTTGATTATCTTGAATTTGTTGTTTTAGATTATTATCCAGGGAAAAGATGGTTCACAATCGGTATGTCTGAAATTAGTTTTGATTTTCCTTCAACTTTTCAAATAACAGAAATTACTGAAAAAGGGCAAAACCTTTATTCATGGATGCTTCAAAACATACCGATGAATATTCCAAAAGATAAGTTCCAATACTCTACAACTTTAGTGGATTATATTAAAACTATTATTTCTTCCTTAGGTTATCCAGTTTTGCAAGACTCGACTTTAAGAGAGCAGGCTTTCCCATATTTTGCATTCATCAGCAATCGTAAGTTTCTTCCTTTATCTGCTGGTTTTCCAAGAAATGATGAAATATTAAATTTGTACAAAGATTCTTATGGCTCACCAGAAATGCTTAGATATCAATCAATTGAAGCATACTCTCCCTCATACTTTTTTTCAATATATGCAAATGCCTTGCAACCATATGTCGCTATGCTTGCTAAAAGTATGCTGTTAAATAGTATTTTAGCAAATAATGAATCAGCCTTTTCAGATAAATACTATGATGAACTTTTACTTCACTTTCTCATCCTTGGTATGGATTTAAGAAGCAGCTACTATAAACAAAAGTATGGCAATACTGTATTAAATGGACTGCCAATATCAGCAAGAGTACAATTCACATACTATAGGATACTAAGAAGTCTGAGAAACTGCTCTTACAAGCCTATAAAATTTTATGAAACTGTAATGCTTGAAGACCCTATTGAATTAAATAATTATATTACAATGCTTGTTGTTTATATAAAAAACAAAGATGAATTTATTAAAGATTATCTTGAAGAAGGTCAAGTTAATCATATAACATACAATAATGATGACTTTTTTGTAGCATCAATAGGTAATGTAGATGAATTTGGCCAGTTTGCTATTTCTATGTATTTACATAATGAAGATTTAATAAGGTATTTTAAAAGTATTATTTCAAGTTTACCCTATGATGAAAACACTATCATGGAACTTTCAAAGATTCTTATCGAAGCAAACTATTATGCGAAACATCCAGAAAGGCAATATTACTAAGATAAAGGATTTCTGATAAAAATATTTAGATAAAATCGATATAAAATTAATATAGAATTGATTAAAAGAATTGATTAAAATTGATACAAAAATTTGAGATAAAATTTTACTATTATGACCTAAAATTTATTAAACAATAATTTTGAAAAAAGAGGCTAAAAATATTGGATCATATTTACTCTTTTCTTTCATCATAATATTTTTTGCTTCTTTTTCAGGAAAAGATTTCCTATGAGGCCTATCTGTAATCAAAGCATCTTACACATCCGCTATTTTTACTATTCTTGCAGAGGATGGTATTTCATTTCCCTTTAATTTTAATGGATAACCAGTTCCATCATAGCTTTCATGATGATAATATATTGTTTCTTTTATTATATCTGGAATCCTTAAATTTTGCACGGATTCGTACCCTAAAACCGTGTGTTGTTCTATCAATATTTTTTCAGCCTTTGAAAGTATTGTTGCTTTATGCAATATAGAATCTGGAACAGCAATCTTACCAATATCATGAAGTAAAGCAGCATATTGCAAATTTTTGATATCAATCTTTACTTTCGATTCTTCTGCAATAAGTTTAGCAATTCTTGCAACTCTTACGCTATGCCCCAAAGTGTAAGGATCTCTTAATTCTAAAAGATGAAGAAGCATTTTTATAAGATCATCGATAAAAACACCATAATCATTTAATTGATTCTTTTGACTACCAATTATTTTATTTTTTTCTTCTATCTCTCTTTTTTGTTAATCGATTTCTTGAAACTGCCTATCTAATTTTTCCTTTAGATTTTTTAAGTTTTCATCTAATAAGTTAAGCTCACTCATAAAGACCCCTTTATGAATAAGTTATATGATCCCAATATCTTTTCGATAGTGCATATTATCAAAATTTATATTATCTATCATATTATAAACATTTTTTCTTGCATCGTCAAGAGTCTTCCCATCTGAAACAACACTTAGTACTCTTCCACCATCTGTCAACAGGTTTCCATTGAAATTCTTCACTGCTGAAAAAAATATCTTTGCATTAGTTAAATTATTCTTAATCCCTTTTATCATAAAACCTTTTTGAAATTTATTCGGATAACCTTTCGAAGCAAGAACTACTGCACATGTAAAACCTTTTTTCCATTGAAGTTGAACTTGATCAAGTCTACCTTTTATCACTGCATCAATAATATCATTAAAATCATTTTGTAATGCATATAATATAGCCTGAGTTTCTGGATCGCCAAAACGAACATTGTATTCAAGAAGATAAGGACCACTTGCTGTAACCATTATTCCAAAAAATAAAGCCCCCTTATAGAGTAAACCTTCATTTTTTAATGCAACAAAAGTTGGGTTCATAATATTTTCAATAAATTTGTTATAGTCCTTTAGAGTAAGAAACGGATTTGGTGCGACGGCTCCCATACCACCAGTGTTAGGTCCAACATTATTATCAAAAACCTGTTTATGATCTTTTGCACTTAGCAACGGCAAAAATCTTTTCCCATCACAAAGAACTATTATTGAAGCTTCAAAACCTTTCAAATATTGTTCAATAACAACCTTATGCCCTGAACTTCCAAAGATATCTTCAACAAATAAAGATCTGCAAAAATCTTTAGCCTGGTAAAAATCATTTGCAACCAATACACCTTTCCCTGCTGCAAGTCCATCTGCTTTTATCACTATTGGATATTCATTTTTCTGATTTAAGTAATCAATAGCCTCATCATATGAAAAAGCCTCAAAAAAATCAGCAGTTGAAACATTATATTTTTTCATAAGCTTTTTTGCAAAAATTTTGCTTCCTTCAAGAATAGAAGCCTTTTTTATAGGGCCAAATGTCGCAATTTTATTTTGTAGAAATTTATCTACAATACCATTTACAAGATAATTTTCAGGACCAATTATAGCTATATCTATCTTTTCTTTAACTGCAAAATCAATAAGTTTCTCTTCATTTTCAACATCTATGCATTCGCATTTATTTTCAAGTGCAATTCCATCATTCCCTGGCCAGACATAAATCTTTTCGACGATACTTGATAATGATAATTTATAACAGATTGCATGCTCTCTACCGCCGCTTCCAATAACTAAGTATTTCATAGTTTCCCTACTAGATTATTATTTTCTAAAAATTCTATTAAAAAATAACTTACTATAAAAAATAATTGGTCAAATAGAGTAATTTATTAAAAAAAATAATTTCATAAAAAAATAATTTTAGAAAAAAGAATTTAATAAAAAAAGTAATTTATTGAAAAAAATTTTTAATGCTTAAAATGCCGAACCCCAGTAAAGACCATCGGTATTCCATATTTGTTACATAAATCTATAGAATCTTTATCTTTCAATGAACCACCAGGTTGTATTATAGCGCTAACACCATTCTTAAAAGCCTCTTCAACAACATCGGTAAAAGGGAAAAAACCATCTGAAGCCAAAACAGCACCTTTGACAGTTCTTGAAAGTGCATTTTGAGCAGCCCAGATTCTACTTGTTTGCCCACCACAGATTCCACAGGTAACCCCATCTTTTGCAGTTACTATTGCATTGGATTTTACAAATTTTGATACTCTTTGAGCAAATATAAGATCTTTAATCTGCTTTTCGTTTGGCTTTTTTTCTGTAACAATCTTAAAGTTTTCATCATTTTCGTTGTCCAAAAAATTATCTACTTGCTGAATAAGAACTGCCCCATCAACAGAGCAAAATTCATAAGAATCAGCTGGTTTTCCTAAAAGTTTAATGACTCTTAAATTTTTCTTTTTCTTTAATATTTCTATGGCTTCTTCTGAAAAATTGGGGCTTACAATAACTTCTAAAAATATACTGGTAAGTTTTTCAGCAAGATTTTTTTCAATTTTTTGATTTGTTACGATAATACCCCCAAAAATTGAAAGAGAATCTGCATTATATAACTTTTCAAACAAATCTTCGATATTATCATCCCCTTTTGCTACTGCACAGGGGACATTATGTTTTACAGCCACGATTACCTTATCTTCAAAAGAGTAAGCTATTTTTACCGCTGAATCTATATCCTTTACATTATTATAAGAAAGCTCTTTCCCATTTAAGATTTCTATATTATTAAATATCCCTTTCCCATCTGTACTTAAATAAAGCCAACCTTGTTGATGCGGATTTTCTCCATATCTAAGTTTCGAACTAAGTTTATATGAAAAGCAAGAGTATTCTCCTGGTTCTTGATCACCTAAAAAATTGGCTATCGCAGCATCATAGGCACTTGTTAAACTAAAAACCTTTGATGCAAGTTTTTTTCTAAAAGCAATATCAATTTCATCTTTTGCAAGTTTTTCTAAGATAATTTCATAATCTTTCGGGTCAACAATTACAATGACATCTTTATAATTTTTTGCAGCAGCCCTTAACATTGCGGGTCCACCGATATCTATAAATTCAGTAAGTTCTTCTTCACTTAAATTTAACTTTTGTTTTTCAAAAAAAGGATAAAGATTTACAGCAACTATTTCAATAGGCTTTACATTCATTTTTTCAAGTGTTGCTAAATCAGATTGATTGTCTCTTCTTGCCAATATTGCAGCATGAATATTTGGATGAAGAGTCTTTACTCTACCATCCATAATTTCTTCGAAACCTGTTATTTGGCTTACCTCAATAACATCAATACTATTTTCTTTTAATATTTTATATGTTCCACCAGTCGAAACAATTTCATATCCAAGTTCATTTAATTTTTTAGCAAATTCCAAAATATTGGTTTTATCATAAACAGAAATCAATGCTCTTTTTGTTTTTTTCATAATTCCCCATATAATTTATATTTTGTAATTTATATTTTGTAATTTATATTTTGTAATTTATATTTTGTAACTTATATTTTGTAACTTATATTTTCTAACTTAATTATTACTAACTTATATTTTTGACTTATATATTCCAACTTATCTATTGATAACTTAAATTTTTTTAGTTTAATATTATTACATTTCTTCCTTCTACCCTTATTTTATTTAAGGAAATAAGTCTTATTGCCTCTACTATTAATTGATGCTCGAAAACTAAAATTCTTTGGGATAAACTTTCTACATCATCATCTTCAAGCACTGGAACTGCATATTGAAAGATTATTGGTCCACAATCGACATTTTCATCTATAAAATGAACAGTGCAACCAGAAATTTTGACTCCATATTCAAGTACTTTTTTATGCACTTTTTCACCATACATCCCTTTCCCACCAAAGGATGGAAGAAGTGCTGGATGAATATTTATTATTTTATTTCGAAATCTATCTATAATCTTTTTATCTACAATTGAAAGAAAACCAGCACAAACGACTAAATCTGCATTTTTACTTAAAATTTCATATAAATCTTGCTGAAAATTCGTATCTTTTTTATCGAGTAAATAAGTTATTATTCCATTATCTTTAGCCCTTTGCAAGGCAAAGCAATCTCTATCAGCGATTACAGCGGTTATTTCAACATTTAAGTATCCTTCTTTTTTAGCATCTATTATCGCTTGAAGATTTGTTCCACTTCCAGAAACAAGAACTGCTATTCTAAACAAATCCCCTCCTTCCCTTCTCTTATAAAACCAATCTCATAAGACTTAAATCCATGATTACTCAAAAAATTGATGGTTTTTTTTGAATCTTCCTTTGAAACAACAAGAATAAATCCTATTCCCATATTAAAGGTATTGTACATCTTATTTTCATCAATCCCGAAACTTTTAATATACTGGAAAATTCTTGGAATTGGATAGCTATTTTTTTTGATAACAGCAGTAAAATCTTTGCTAAAGATTCTTGGAATATTTTCAATAAAGCCACCACCGGTTATATGCGCCATTCCTTTAATCTGAACATGCTTTGACAAAGCCAATATTGGTTTTACATAGATATAAGTTGGAGTCAAAAGTATCTCGCCTATAGGTTTGCTTTCAAATTCAGCATCAAAGTGTCTTATTATCTTTCTAATAAGAGAAAAACCATTTGAATGAAGTCCACTCGATTCAATTCCTATTATTACATCATCCTTTTCTATCTTTGATCCATCTATAATCTTGTTTTTGTCAACCACACCAACTGCAAATCCAGCCAGATCATACTCCCCTTCAGGATAAAACCCTGGCATTTCAGCAGTTTCTCCACCTACCAAAGAACATCCAGCTTCAAGACATCCGTCAGAAACTCCTTTGACTAAAAGTCCAGCAATCTCTGCATTCAATTTACCACATGCTAGATAATCAAGGAAAAAAAGCGGCTTTGCACCATGGCATAGAATATCGTTTACGCACATTGCAACACAATCGATTCCTACAGTATCATATTTTTTTAACTTCATTGCAATATCAATCTTTGTTCCAACTCCATCTGCTCCGCTAACAAGGACTGGATTTTCTATCCCTTCTTCTTTAATACTTGAAATATCAAAAAGTGCAGCAAAACTTCCTATCCCATTTAATACCTTGGAATCAAATGTCTTTGCAGCATGTTTTTTTATTATACTAACAGCCTTGTAACCTTCTTCTATATCGACTCCAGCTTCTTTATAATCCATATAACTCCTTTATTAAATTTTTTTTCAAAAACTGATCTGAAATTTATAAAATAAAAATTTATAAAATAAAAATTAAAAATAAAACTTAAAAATAAAATTTATAAATAAAAAATAATAAATAAAAAATAAAAGTAGAATTTATGTATCAATATTCTCAAATAAAACAATATCATTATATGTAGCAGATTGCGGATATATCCCCTCAAAACAGCCAAGACAAAACCCTTTGTTTTTTCCTAAAGATTTTAGTAAACCATCTATTGAAAGATATGAAAGACTATCGCAACCAATCTCCTCTTTTATCTGTGAAACTGTTTTTGTAGCTCCTATAAGCTCACTCCTTAAAGGTGTATCTATTCCAAAGTAGCATGGAAATTTTACAACAGGTGAAGCTATTGCAAGATGAACTTCTTTTGCCCCAGAGCTTCTCATCATCTCCACAAGCTTCTTGCTTGTAGTTCCTCTAACTATAGAATCATCTATCAAAAGTACTCTTTTGTTTTCAACATTAACTTTTAATGGATTTAACTTTACTGATACCTTTTCTTCTCTTATCTGCTGTTGAGGGTTAATAAAGGTTCTTCCCACATATTTACTCTTAATAAATCCTATTGAATTTGGTATCCCTGATTCTTCAGAATAACCAATAGCAGCAGCTATCCCTGAATCTGGTATTCCAACTACTATATCAGCATCAATCTTATTTTCCTTAAAAAGTTGTTTCCCAGCTTCAATCCTTGTTTTATAAACAGATATTCCATCTATAAAACTATCTGGCCTTGCGAAATAAATATATTCAAATGCACAGGTCATAAGATTTGTCTTTTCATATAATGATATGCTCTTTAATCCATTTTCATCTATTATGACTATTTCAGATGGCAAAATATCTCTTATAAATTCACCACCGATAGCATCAAGTGCGCAGGTCTCAGATGCTATAACATAACTTCCTCTAACTTTTCCCAAACATAAAGGACGAATCCCGTTGGGGTCTCTTGCTGCTATAAGTTTATCTTTAGTAAGAACAACTATTGCAAAAGAACCTTTAACAGCTAAAATAGCATCTAAAACAGCTTTTTCTAAACCTCTTGAAAGGTTCTTAGCAATAAGATTAAGTAAAACTTCACTATCGCTATCTGTTTGAAATACGACTCCAATATCTTCCATCAATTCTTTCAATATTGAAGCATTTATAAGATTTCCATTATGGGCTATGGCAATCTTTCCGACTTTAGACTCAGCAACTATTGGTTGTGCATTATTTATACTGGAAATTCCAGTTGTCGAGTATCTAACATGCCCTATAGCAGAAAAACCAATCATTTTTTCAAGAATTTGCTTATCGAAAACTTCACTTACAAGCCCCATCCCTTTATGAAAAATTAGGTCATTTCCATCACTAACAACGATCCCGGCTGACTCTTCGCCTCTATGTTGCAAGGCGCAAAGCCCATAGTAAGTTATCGCTCCGACCTTTTTAACAGCTATTTCATCATTTGCTTCATACTGATTTTTTTCATGTGGTGAATAAATGCCAAAAACTCCGCATTCTTCCTTAAATTTGTCACCATAAAATTTACTGGTACAAAATTTACCCTCATAAAATTTGTTATCATAGAATTTACTATCATAGAAATTTAATATATTTGCTTTATTACAAGAAAGTTTTGGATAAAATGATCTATCTTTTCTAATTATTTCACCCATTATCTATTTAACCCTAACCTTTTTAAGATTTCTTCATAAGCTTCAACAACATTTCCAAGATCTCGTCTAAATCTATCTTTATCCAGTTTTTCATTTGTCTTTGCATCCCATAATCTACATGTATCTGGTGAAATTTCATCAGAAAGTAAAATTTTTTCATCATAAATTCCAAATTCAAGCTTAAAATCTATTAACTTAATCCCAACATTTTTAAAGTTATCAATCAATATTTCATTTACTTTTTTAGCTAAACGGTAGATTGTTTCAAGTTGCTCTTTAGTTGCGAAACCAAGAGCAAGGACATGATAATCATTTATCAAAGGATCATGAAGCTCATCATTTTTATATGAAAGTTCATATACAACCTCTTTAAGCAAAGTTCCTTCTTCAACACCATATCTTTTAGCCATACTACCTGCTGCTACATTTCTAACTATAACTTCAAGTGGTATGATCTTTGTTTTATAACAAAGCTGACTTCTTTCATCAATTCTTTTTATAAAATGGGTTGGGACACCTTTATTGTTCAAATCGGTAAATAATGCACTACTTATTAGATTGTTTAATATACCTTTGCTTTCAATCTGTGCTTTTTTTAAGCCGTCAAATGCAGTTGCATCATCCTTATAATATATAACAACTTTATCCTTATCATATTCATATACCTTTTTTGCTTTTCCCTCATACATTAATTTTAATTCTTTTTCCATTGAATCCCCTTTAATTCTTAATTTTTATATATTCTACTATTAAACAAAAATATAGAGTAACTTAATAAAAAAATTTAAGTCAAAAGTTTCTTAATAAAATAACTTAACTATAATAATCTAATCATGACAATCTAATATTAATCTAACTAAAATAACCTAATTATAATAACCAAATTATAATAAATTAAATAAAATATCCTAACTAAAATACTTAATTGCAGATTCAAATATAGGCTCAGCCATTATACCTGGACAATTTTTTATCCTTCCTTCGACCACTCTTTCACTATGCCCCATCTTTCCAAGAATCAATCCATCAGCACTTACAATTGATTCAATAGAATAAATAGAACCATTTGGATTATCTGGAAATTCTATTGCTGGATTTCCATCTTCTTTGACATATATTGAAGATACTTGATTGTTATTAAAAAGCATTTCACAAACCTTGCTTGAAGCGAAGAATCTTCCCTCTCCATGTGAAACAGGTATAAAATAGGTCTTATCAAAGTCTGTTAAAATATGCCAGGGTGATTTATTTGGTAATACTTTACAATAAACAAACCTTGAGATATGTGATCCAATAAGATTTTGAACTAAAGTTGGATCATCCTCCTTGCTTTCTATAATTTTACCATATGGAAGAAGTCCAGATTTCAAAAGTGCTTGAAAACCATTGCAAATACCAAGTATCAAATTTTTCTTTTCTAAGTGTTTTTCAATAGAATCCTTAATTTTATCTGTTCTTAAAAAGGAAGCAATAAATTTTCCACTACCATCAGGTTCATCTCCCATAGAAAAACCGCCAGGTAGAATTATAATTTGACTTTGTAATATCTTTTTTGAGCAGATTTCAATTGATTCATTTAACAAGTCTTTATTCAATGTTTTTATGACAAATATTTCTATATCTGCTCCAGCTTTTTTAAATGCTCTTGCTGTGTCAAATTCACAATTTGTCCCATTAAAAACCAAAATTAAAGCTTTTGGTTTGTTTTTAAGATTTATCTTTTTATTTAGGTTTCTTACACTTTCCTTACTTATACTTTCTTTATTTATAGATTCTTTACTTATTGCTTTTTTATTTGTACTTTCTCCATTCAAAGATTTTTCTACTAAATTTTTATTGTTTATAAATTTTTTCAAATATTCAACATTATAACTGTATTTTATTTCAGGTTTTATAGGGAAAATATTTTTAAGTGGTTCATTTGCAGCATCTATTAGTTGATCTATGGAATATTTTTTTATTACAAACTTTTCATGCTTATTTTTTGTATCATGCTTTTCTTCATAATTATTGTTGTAGCTATCCTTAGAATTATCTTTATGATTTTCAGCAAAGTTATTTTGAAACATATCTTTTTCAATAAGATCTATTTGCTGCTTTTCTATTGTTTTACCAAGATATACAATTTTCGAATCAAACAAAGATTTCAATTTTTTTTCAATTACTTTATTTTCTTTTTTCCCTTCCGCATTTTCCTCTTTATCATTTTTTAACTTATTCTTAAATTCTATATATTTTTCAATCAATTGATCCTCATTTAAACTTGTTTCAAAAATAATTGAGCCATATCTTGCATCTATTATTTTATCTATCTTGTTTTTAATAGAAACCTGTTGATCTGTTTTTCTCTGTTTTTTTATATTATCAAAATCATTATAAAAAATTAAGTTTGGTTCAAAAGTAAAGCCTATTTTATTACCAAAGCTACTTTTTGCTAAAGTTTCATTGACCGAATAACTTCTGACTGTCCTTGCAGAAAATATATTTTTTCCATCAACAAGATACTTAAAAAAATTAAAATTCTCTTTTAATATTTCAATATCAAGCAGCATATCTTCTTTTTTAGGTGTATAAAGAAGATAAACAAAATTATCTTGCTTCATAAAACAGGATGGGATGATTTTATCTTCATCTTCAACTGTAACTGCAAAAGAAATTAAAGTTGGAGGAACATCAATATCCTTAAAGGTACCAGACATACTATCTTTACCACCTATAGCAGGTATTTCAAGCTGCATTTGTGCCTCTAAAGCCCCAAGCATTGCGCAGGTCACTATACCCCATTTTTTAGAAGAAGTAGTCTTACCAAAATATTCCTGAAGTGAAAGTCTTACCTTTGAAAAACCTCCTCCAAGTGCAACAATTTTTGTAACAGATTCTATTATTGAATAATATGCTCCGACATAAGGATTTGCTTCAACCAGATATGGGTCAAAACCCATAGTCATCAAAACTGCTTTACCACTTTCAGTATTATATATTCCTGGTAAGGCATAAGCAACCCCTTCCGTAGGTGAAAGCTGATACCTTCCTCCTAAAGGTAAAAGTACTGTAAAACCTCCAATAGTGCTATCAAAAATCTGGTTCAAACCAATTTGAAGAGCAGCATTCAATTTTTTAAGTATATCTTTAGTAGCAACACTATTATAACTTTCAAAATATTTCTTTACATTTTCTATTGAAAAATCTTCAAAACTAACATTGGCATACCTTGCTGCGCCTTTTGAATCAAGTAAATCCCTTGAAATCTTTGATATAACTTTATCTTTATAATAGTAAGTGACAAATTCTTCATCAGTAACATCAGCAATATATGTTGCTTCAAGATCTTCCTCAATAGCGTAATTAATAAATTTATTTAAGTCATCTTTATCTATTACACATGCCATTCTTTCTTGGGATTCAGATAAAATAATTTCGTCTGGTTTTAATCCTTTATATTTTAATGGGATCCTATCAAGATAAATATTTAAACCTTCTGCGAGTTCTCCCACTGCTACAGCGACTCCACCAGCTCCAAAATCATTGCATTTTAATATAAGTTTGCTGACTTTAGGATTAGACAAAAATCTTTGCAATTTTCTTTCGATAACTGGATTTCCTTTTTGAACTTCACTTGAAGCAAAATCAATAGATGATTCATTATGATCTTTTGAAGAACCTGTTGCCCCACCAATGCCATCTCTTCCTGTTCTTCCTCCAACAAGCACAACTATATTCCCTGGTTTTGGTCTTTTTCTAATAACATTTTCTTTAAGTGCTGCACCTATAACGGCTCCAGCTTCAAGCCTTTTGGCTACATATCTTTCATGATAAAGTTCAACGACTTGTGCTGTAGCAAGTCCTATTTGATTACCATAAGATGAAAATCCCTTTGCCGCAAAAGTTGTTATCTTCCTTTGAGGAAGTTTTCCCTTTATAGTTTGCTCGACCGATTGATTTGGATCTGCACTTCCACTAACTCGCATTGCCCCAAATACATAAGCCCTTGCTGAAAGAGGGTCTCTTATGCATCCACCTATACATGTTGAAGCTCCACCAAAAGGCTCAATTTCAGTTGGATGATTATGTGTTTCATTTTTAAATTCAATTAGCCATTTTTGATTTTTTTTATCGATAGCTTCTATGCTACAAGCATTATTCTCTTCAGAATCTTCAACATCTTTTAGCTTTCCAATTCTTTTTAAGTACTTTGCATAAATTGTTGCAAGTTCCATTAATGTAAATTTATTATTTGTATTTTTTGATTCTTTAGTCTTAATTTCATTTTTAAATTTCAATTTAATAAAATTTCCAAATGTATCAAATCTTGGATCATTAAATTTTGAGTCCTCAACTTTTGAATCTTTAAATTTTCTATCATTTAAATTTTCTATTTCCAAGATTGTATTAAAGGTTGTATGCCTACAATGATCAGACCAATAAGTGTCTAAAATTTTTAGTTCTACAAGGTTAGGAAATCTTTTTTCTTTTTCAAATTCATCATAAATAAACCTTAAATCCTGCTCGCTCATTGTAAGATTATATTTTTCTTTTATTGTATAAAAATCTGAATCTTTTTCTAACTTTTTAGCAGAATTTTCGATTATTTCATATTGATTTAATTGGGTTTCATTTTTTTTCTTTGGCTCATCAAAATCCGTAAAATCATCTTTACCAAATTTTTCAAAATCTATAAGGTAAGAATCGACAGGATTAACAAGATAATTTTTGATAATATCTTTTTCAGATTCACTTAATTTACCTAAGATACAGTATACTTTAGCAGTTTTTACTGCTACATTTTCAATTTTGCTAACCAATGTTATACAACTTGAAGCCGAATCTGCCTTCTGATCATATTGTCCTGGCAAAAGAGCAACTGAAAATATTGTAAATCCTTTTAACTGCTCAAAAAATTTATCGAAATAATAATATTCAGCCATCTTTTCTGTAAGTGAAGAAATAAGATAATTTTTTGCTTCTTTGACTTCTATTTGATAAGGAAAAGTTACACTGTAAAGGGTAAAAATTCTTAAATCTTCAATATTTTTAATATGTAAAAATTCTTTTAACTGATGTTTTAAACTTTCTGCTTCGACACTAACTTCTTTTTTCTTTTCAATAAAAATTCTAATATTCAAATAGAGCCTCCATCAAAATAAAAAAGATTATAAAAGATAATTTAGAAATTTTAAATTTTATTAAATTGGAATCGGGAGTTTTAAATTTGTCGAAGCATTAAATTTTTTATGCGAAGGAGGAAACACTTACTCTTCTATGAAGAAGAAAGGAAAATAGAAAGAAAATTTAACGCTTCCATAGTCAGTAGATTATGGTCTACTGGTAGAAACTCCCGAACCAATTTTCAGGATTATATGGAAGATTAACTCAAGAAAATATTATACTTTTTTAGATTAAAATCAAGATTATTTAAAGGGAAAATATAAGATTAAATTTTGAGAAAGAATAAATATTTCGCATTATCAAGGATAGAATATAATTTTAAGAAAATCCTTAAAAGATATTCCAAAATTAATTTCGAAAATTTTAGTTATGCTATCTATTTTATTATTGTATAAAGTATTAATAAACTTTTTAAGTTTATCAAAGCCATATTCCTTTATTATTTTTGCTACAAATTTATTCTGGATCAAAATTTTCGAATCTTCATTTAATACTAAATTTTCTGTTATCAAATCGACATAAAAATCTTCAAAACTATTATATAAAATCTTTTCTTTATCGTAAGAATTAATAAAATTGCTTATCAATTCATCGGTTATTATTAAATATTTGCTTTGAAAAGTTTTATCTTTTGAAATAAAATTTTTTAAATAGTTAAAATTCATATTTTCAACAAGATTTTCATTTGAAAAAATAAATTGATAAAAAGACTCTATAGAATCTATTAAAAAATTGGCATAAATATATTCTATCAACATATCATTATATTTATCTTTGTTAAATGGAATTATTCCAGATTTTATATCGAATAAAGTTTTTAAATCAATAGATAGATTGTTATATATAAGATGCTGATGATATGTCAAAATCAAAAATTTATACAGATTGATAATAGATTCACCGTCCTGCTCATTAATCTTATCATTATTAATCCCATTATTATTAATGCCATTACCTTTATCATTAATCTTATTTTTTTTATCATTTGAAAAACTTTTATTACTCAACAATATTGTATTTAATCCAAAGCAATACCTATATTCAATATTTTCAATCTTTGAAATACTTAAAATTTTTTCAATATATTTTTTATCTTTACCTAATTGAGAAATAAAAGCCTTTAAGAATTTATTATCTTTTGAAAATTCATTAAAGCTATCCTTACATATTATTAAATAAAGGTTTTGCTCTTCTATTTTGCTAAAAGTAAAATTATTGTTATTAAAAAAGTCATTTATATAAAAACTATAAAGTTTTACAAATTGCCGAATTTGTAAACTACTGAATTTACTTGAAAAGAAAAATCTATTGTTTTTGTTTATGTAAAAATTTTTTGAAAAAATAAGTTCAATGCTCAAAGCTATTAAGATAATTAAAACTACTAAAACTAAAATACTAATATATTTTTTTTTCATATATTTTATATTTTTTTATTTATTTTTTTGTCTTTTTCTAATTTTTTCACAGGGTAATTTTTTATTTTTTACTGAATTTATTATACTATAAATTTTTAAATTTAGTATGCACCAATTTTATAATTTTATAAATTAGAAAAGCTATCTTAAAAAGGTAAGTGTAAGGCTATCCCAAAATTTGAGATAGCCTTTTTTATTTATCTTTTTTATATTGGGAATTGTGTGGCTTGAGAAGCAACTATATACCATGTTATAAACAAAGCATTGGCAAAAGCGCCGGCATAAACTCTTTTAGTTCTATTAAAAAACCAGGTGGAAAAGATTGATGCAATTATCAAAAGAGGTAAGAACTGGATTGCAACAATTGTATTTAAAGGCTCAGTTGCTGTTAATAGGTTACCTTTTGTAAAAAGTGGAATATATTCTGCCAACAAGAAAATAAGAAAAGCACCAGCCATTATTACCATATTTACTATATAGGGTACCCAATGTTTCTTT
Source organism: uncultured Brachyspira sp. (assembly GCA_964581895.1). GTDB lineage: Bacteria > Spirochaetota > JAAYUW01 > JAAYUW01 > JAAYUW01 > Exilispira. Next base: position 78,346 of record CAZOPR010000008.1, on the reverse strand, counting down.
GTAGGTAGTCTCATGGCACCATTTAATGTAAAAGAAGAAATAAAGAAAAAGATAAAAAATGGAATCAAATATCTTAAAAATATACCAAAATGAGTTATAGACATTGGCTTTAGTGCGATAATCCAGAACCTGAAGTCAATCTTGAAAAAATAATCGGCTAAAAGAAGCATTAGATATCCTGATGCAATGCTAAAAAAAGCAAATAGAAAATCGTTTATTATTGTCAAAAAGTGTATTTTCCCTTCTGAGTTGGTAAATCCATAAGAATAGCAATTCATTCCAGATTTTTTATTGAATATAAAATGAATCAATAAAAAGATTATAAGATTAACAATTCCATTGAATAATGCCCATGTCATTATCTGACTTGTAATTGTTTGAGGGAAAAGCCATGAAGCTTTAAAAATTTTTGCTCCAATCTTAAATGTCCAAAAATATGTAAGAACAGCAACAGTCATGCTTACCAAAGCAGATATTATATAAACAAAGTTAAACTTAACTTTAGATTCAGCAGCTTCCTGTTGTTTATTTTGAAATGAAAAAAGTGAAAGCAAGAAAAGTGAAAAACCAAGAATGAAGATTATACATCCAATTAAAGCCAATAAAGTTCCAAGCTCTTTAAATATCCAGGTTTGATTTGAACTTGGGATATTTTTCCCACCTTGCAATGTTTTTGCAAACCAGTCAATAGAATATCCGATTGCTTTTTTAGATATATGATCCTGTGGATGTGTTGTCTTAGGCTGGTAAAGTACCCTTGCATTACCAGCACTAATATCTTGATATATCTTACCTTCTACAATTCTTTCAGAAGTACCGAAAAGTGCTTGAAGTTTTGGACTATCTGGTGCATCAACTCCTTTTTTTACTCCCCACATAAGCATACTAAATTCATCCATTGTACTAAAAACAACTGCACAATTTTTTGGCCACAAAGTATCGCCTTCTTTAGCAAACGGTGCACCAGTTGATGAACCTTCCAGAACTATAGATTTATAGAAATCAGGAAAAACTGCAGCTGCCGCCAATATTGTCCAACCACCCATTGAATGACCTTCCATGCCAATATTGTTTTTATCAACGATATCAAGACTTCTAAGATACATAAGGGCATCAGGTCCACCAAAACCATTTGCAAATGCTGGAGGATCTGAAAATCCATGCCCTGTTTGATCGATAGCAAGTACTACATATCCTCTTCTTGCATATTCTATTGCAAAACCATCCTGGGTTTCCCTTGAGTTAATGTAACCGTGAACTACCAATATAGCTGGAGCTGGAGTTTTTGATGTTGCATTCTTTGGAATGTAAAGAAGAGCACTCATAACTGAACCATTAGGTCCATTAAATCTCAAATCTCTTATCTTAACATTTCCAAAATCTGTCTGAACAATATAGGCTAAAAGACCGCCAACAAAAATAAGTAAAAAACCAATCAGCAATAAAATTTTCCCTTTGCTCATGACTTTTTCTCCTTTCTTCATACTATTTCTATTATACTATATAATATTTATATTTCAATTTTTTTATAGTTTTTTTAAGAAAAATTTTCTTAAAAAAACTATAAAAAAATAGTTTAAAAAAAATTTTAATGAAAATTCGAAATTAAATCGAGAAAGGCCAAAATTATAATATGACTTGGAAATTAAAAAAATATTGAAAATGATTATTATTTGTATATTTTAAGTGAAGGAATTAAAAAGGATTTTTATGAATAATGATTTTTGGAAATTAATTTTTGGTAAAATAAAAAAAGATGCCGATGAAATGACTCAATTTGAAAAAGTTTCACTTCTTTTAAGAGACCTTATTGTTATAACAATCTTATTTTTCTTTGTTATAAGACCGTTAATTATAGCTGGTTATGTCGTCCCAACGCCATCTATGGAACCTACAATAATGACAGGGACTAAACTTATAGGGATGCCACTTCTTTATGGTGGATATATCCCTTTTACATCTATTAAAATGCCTGGAATTTTGCCGATTAAAAGACAATCCATAGTTATTTTTAAGTTTCCATTAAATGAGAAAGAATACTATGTAAAAAGAGTTATTGGACTACCTAAAGATAAAGTTGAGATAATAGGAAAAGATGTATATGTAAATGGCCAAAAATTGGAAGAACCATATACACAATATATAAGCGATCCTATTTATGAGCAGAATCCCTCAATTGTTAGACCAAATTTTGGACCTATAGTAGTTCCTGAAAACTGTTATTTTGTTATGGGTGACAATAGAGATAACTCTTATGACTCAAGAGAATGGGGTTTTGTACCAAAGAAAAATATATTTGCAGCACCACTTATGATCTACTGGAGTTATGACAGAGAAAATAAAAAAGTTAGAATCAGTGAATTATTTAAAATCATCACTCATTAAAATATTAAATATATTGCTTAGTTTTCCATCTTTAATTGTTTTCTGCTTTTTACTTTTTTATAATAATAGATTTTTTATTTTCATAACTTTATTAAATCTTTTAATCTGTGCTTTTCTTATAATAACTATTAAAAATATTTTCAAAAAAAAAAGACCAGATGAAAAATATTTTAAGAAAAGACTTTTTTCTAATCATTATTCTATGCCTTCAGGTCATCTTAGTTCAAATATTTCTTTATTTTTTTTATTATTAATCCTAAACAACAACATATCTTATCTTTTTTTAATAACATCTATTTTTGTAGTAATATATAAAATATTAAATGATGAGCATGATTTTTTAGATCTTTTTTTTGCAATATTTGTAGGACTTTTTTCTTCAATATTTTCAATATTTTTCTATTTTTATTTTTCTTCTATTTTTACTTTTATTTTTGATTTTATTTTTTCTTTCATTTTTTTTCATTAAATCTATTTTTAGATAAATCTATTTTTAAATGATAAGTTTAATGTATTAAAAGATAAGTATAAAGTTTCAATAAATATTTATATAATTTCAAATGATAAGTGATAAGTTTAAAAAGACAACTATAAAGTTTCAAAATTTGCTACGCAAACAAAATTTTTATTCTTGACAAAATTAATTTGTCATTTAATTTGTCTTTACTAGTCAACATTTCTCTGGAGGCTAATTCTATGTATACTATTTGTGAAATTAAAGGTAAACAGTATCAGATTGAAGAAGGGAAAGAATATAGAGTAGATTTTTTAAATCTTGATAAAGATTCTGAAGTTGTTATAAATGAAATTCTTCTTTTAAGATCTGACAATGGTGAAGTTAAAGTTGGTATGCCTTTTATATCTTCTGCAAAAGTTCATCTTAAAGTTGTAGAACCACTTTATAAAGATAAAAAAGTCTATGCTTTTAAGTATAAAAGAAGAAAAGGTTATAGAAACTTAAAAGGTCATAGACAAAAATACTCTGTTGTTAAAGTCGAAAAGATTGAAGCATAATATTATTTTAATTGGTTGAATAATTAATGATTGTTATTCAAATCTATAGGGAAGATAGTTCTTTTACCAAACTTTTTATTTATGGTCATTCTGGTAAGAAGGGTTTGAGTCTTCCCTGTGCTGCACTTTCATATCTTATTCAATCATTATCTAGTTTTTTGACTATTAAGGATAAAAATATTTCTAATGATGATGGAAAAATTTATAAGATTAACCTTAAAAAATTAAAAGAATTTAGTAATGATTTATATGAATATTTAATTTTTTCTCTTGAATTAATAGCACTAGATTATCCAAAAGATATTAAATTAGAATTCCTGGAGGAAAATAATGGCACATAAAAAAGGTGGCGGATCTTCTAAAAATGGTAAAGATTCCAATGCACAAAGATTAGGTGTAAAAAGATTTTCTGGTCAGATTGTTAATGCTGGCGAAATTCTTGTTAGGCAAAGAGGAACTGTTTATCATCCTGGAATAAATGTTAAAAGAGGAAGAGACGATACTCTTTACTCTAAAATTGCTGGTAAAGTTGTTTTTGAAAGATCAAAAATTAAATCAGATAGAACTCAAATTTCTGTTTATCCAGAATAATAAAATTAATGAGCCTTTTCCTTGATGAAATAAAATTATATCTTACTGCTGGTTCTGGTGGAAATGGTTGTGTTAGTTTTAGAAGGGAAAAATATGTCCCGAAAGGTGGACCAGATGGTGGAGATGGTGGAGATGGTGGTTCAATATATTTTGTTGCATCTAAAAATATCTCTACTTTTGGACACTTAAAATATAATTTCAAATTCAAAGCACCAAATGGTGAAAATGGCAGAGGTAAAAACCAGAGCGGGAAAAAAGGTAAAGATATATATATAAAAGTTCCTTGTGGCACTGTTTTATATGAAAATGGTACATTTATAGTAGATCTTAAAGAGGATGGTCAGACTTTTTTGGCTGCAAAAGGTGGAAAAGGGGGGAAAGGGAACCAACATTTTGCTACCCCTGTTAATCAAACACCAAAAAAAGCCACAAATGGAACCAAAGGCGAAGAAAAGCAATATTTTTTAACATTAAAGATAATCGCAGATATTGGTCTTGTTGGATTTCCAAATGCTGGTAAATCCACCTTTCTTAAAATAACAACAAATGCTCATCCAAAAATTGCTCCTTATCCATTTACAACATTATATCCAAATCTTGGCACATTTAGTTATGATGGGCTTCGTTATTATATAATTGCTGATATTCCTGGAATAATCGAAGGAGCATCGACTGGAAAAGGTCTTGGGATAAGATTCTTAAAACATATAGAAAGAACCTTGTGTCTTTTTTTTATTTTAGATGGGGAAGGTTTACCATATAAAGAACAATTAATAACACTTTTTAATGAACTTGAAAAATTTGATATAAATTTGATCAATAAACCATTTTTAATTTCTATATCTAAAATAGATATCCCTTCTGTCAAAGAAAAATCTTTAAGTTTTATTAATACAATTCCTATCGAAATTGAATTAAATAATCAAAAAAAAATAATAATAGATAAAATTTTTCCTTTCTCTTCATTTTCAAAAGAAGGTTTCGATGATATTTTAAGAAATCTTTCTATTTTGGCTGACAGTAAAAGAAAATGAAATAATGAAATATTGACAGTTTCAATCTTTGACTTACTTTCTTTATTAAGGAAAACAAAGCTATAAAATAAATGAGAATAGGCATATACTTCGGAAGTTTTGATCCACCACATCTTGGGCATTTGATTTTACCCTGTTATGCAATTGAAAAGTTTAATCTCGATAAGATTATCTATGTTCCATCAGCAAAATCAGTAAACAAATCTTATCACTTTGCGGCAAGTTTTGATAGATATAATATGTTAAATCTACTTATAAAAAATAATCCATTACTTTGTATTGAAAAATATGAGATTGAAAAAGATAGCAAAACCTATACATTTGAAACTTTATCTTATCTAAAAGATAAATATAAACTTGAGAAAAGTAATAGTTTTTTATGTGTAGGTTCTGACTGGATTGATGATCTTGCAAATTGGAAAAATTTCGCAATTATTAAATCAATAGTAAACTTTATAATTTTTAAAAGATCCCCTTACATAAATGATATTGAAAAAAAAATGGAAAAAATAAAGATAAGAAAAGATGAATATCTTATACTTGATAAACAGATAGATATATCTTCCTCTGAGATTAGAAATTTAATAGAAAACCAGCAAACTTTTTCCTATCTACTGTCAGAATCAGTATATAAATATATAATTGAAAAAGGTCTATATCAATGAAACTACCAAGATCAATTTTTTATTTGATATTACTTATTATTCTTATCTTGATAATATTTATCTTTATTAAAGTTACCAATTTTTATATGAATGCACCGACAATAAACTCTATAGAAAAAAATAATCAGGATATTTTAACTTTTTTAATAGTTGGTCTAGATAATAGTTCATCAATTCAAAGGACCGATTCTATCTTTGTTGTTATGTATAGTCCAAAAACTGGTAAAATCTTTTTATATAATATTCCAAGAGATTTAAGAGTCAGATTCCAGTATCAGGGGCAATTAATATATGATAAAATAAATCATGTATATTCCAAAAGAGATATTTTTGCCCTTAGAAGTTTAGTAGAAACACTTTTAGGGATTAAAATCAACAATTATTGTATTGTCTCTTATGAAGCTGTTTCTAAAATAGTTGATCTTGTTGGTGGTATACAGATTTATATTGATAAAGAAATGAAATATACTGATAATGCTCAAAATCTAAGAATTAATCTATCAAAAGGTCTCCAAACCTTAGATGGTGAAAAGGCTCTTGAATACATTAGATATCGTAGTGATGAAGAGGGAGATATTGGAAGGATAAAACGACAGATAAATTTTATACTTAAATTATTAGAACAGAAAGATAAAATATTGAAGATGAAAAAAATCCCAAATACAATAAGGATTATCTATAGTAAAGTTAAAACTGATCTTACTCTTCTTGATTTTCAATATTTATCTTCGCAAATTCAAAATATAAGTACTGAAAAATTTTATTATGATGTTTTGCCAACCAAACCTTTAAAAATAGATAATATTTCTTATCTTGTACCATTGAATGTCTCTGGTGAAAGTTACGCACAATATCTTATTAAAAAAATTAAATCCTTTTTATTGGAAGAAAAAACCAACTATGATAGAACTATCTCAGTTGAGATATTAAATGCTTCTCCACAAAAAGGCTTAGCAAAAATTATTAGAGATAAATTAATCCAATATGGCATAAATGTTATATATTATGGAAATTCCAATTATTCAAGTAAAGTAACAAGAATTATAGATAGGATTGGAAATATTGAAAAAGCACAACAGATAGCAACAATACTTAGAACAAAGAATGTTGAAACTTCGATTAACCCATCATTGGCTGTTGATGTTACAATAATAGTGGGAGAGGATTATAATATTTCTGTTTTAGATTATTAAGCAAAATTTTTATTATTATTTTTTATCGAAAGGAGTTTCTTAAATGCAACAAGAAAAAGAAGTAGCAAAAATTATTGTGGATATTTTAAATGAAAAAAAGGTAGAAGACATTGTTTTAATAGATATTGCTCATGTTCTTCCTATTGCGGATTACTTTATCATTGGAACTGTTGCTACTGCTCATCAGATTACTTCGATTGTTAAAGAGATAGAAGAAAAGATAAAACCTTTTGGTCTAAGACAGATAAATAGATCTGCAGCAGAACAAAGCGGTTGGTTTCTACTTGATTTTAATTTGGTAATAGTACACTTATTTGTTCCTGAAAGTAGAGAATATTACCAGTTAGAAAATCTATGGAAGAAATATATTATTGATATTAATGAACTTGTTTAAAAAAGCTATTTAATTAAACAACTTTAATGACTTTATTACTCTTTAAGCATCTTGAACAGACTTTATAATTGCCAAGTAAACCATTATAATAGCCTTTTATATTATGAAGATTTGGCCTAAAAACTCTTAATGTTCTTTTATGTGATTTTGGATCATTATGACCAGTTTGAACACCTTTCCCACAGATATCACATCGTCTTGCCATCAGTTTCTCCTCAAATTATAGGTAAAAAAATATTTATCATATATTTGAAAAATATCAATATAAATTTAGTTAATCTTTGTTCTAAATTCCTTTTCTATTTCATTAAAATCATCAGTTATATTTGTTAATGCTTTTGAATATTGAGCAATCTCTTCTGAAATCTGAACTGTTTTCTCTATATTTGATGTTATTTCATCCAATGATTTAATGACATCCTGTGTAGATCTTGATTCTTCCTCTGTTGCCTGACTAATCTGTGAGAACAAGGTTGCCACTTTATTAACTCTATTATTCATTGATGTAAAAATTTCATATGTCTTTTGAGATTTTTCATAGGTATCTATTATAGATTGATTTGAAGAAGTAAGAATTTGTTCAATATTTTTTGCAACTGTCGTTGATTTTTCTGCAAGTTTTTGTATTTCCTTTGCAACAACTGAAAATCCTTTACCTGCTTCACCAGCCCTTGCTGCTTCTATAGTTGCATTTAATGCTAAAAGTGTTGTTTGTTCAGTAATTTCAAAAATCTGATTTATCGCATACATAATCTGTGAAGATGAATCAACAAGTGTTTGAAATGATTTTGCCGATTCTTCCATAAAGTTCATACCTTTAGCAGAAAGTTCAGCTGTTTCATTCATCTCATCCATCGTAATTTTGGTATTGTTAGCTATGCTTATAGTTGAGCTTGTCAGCTGCTCCATAGTTGAAGAGATTTCTTCTACTGCAACGGCAACATCTTTTGAATTTTTTGAAAGGTCATCAGAATTTATTGCTATATTTTGTTTAATAGATAAAAGAATATCTATATTTTTTGATATTGTATTTAGAATAGTTTTAAATTGATTTGTGGTTTGAGTCGTAATTTCATCATCTTTTATTATCTGAAATAAAAAGTTATGAGATATCCTATTTGTATAAAATAATAATCCTGCAATTGCGAAATATGCAAAATAAACCATCGCATAGTTGGAAAGAGCATTTTCTTTTGGTATTAGATTTGGGTTTATATAATTTTGAGCTAAAGATAAAATAAATCCTACAACTGTTGTGTAAATTATTACATTTATATCAAGATAAACACTTGCAAAAGCTAGAAGTAAATATATCAAAGTATAACTTCTTGAATTTGAAGTCCTTGAAAAATAAGAAAATAAAAATAACTCAATTGCAATAGCAAAAAGTAAAAAATATTTTGAAAATTTACTATCTGGTTTTTTAAAGATGACTATCCCTGGGATTCCCAGTAAAACTATACCAGAAAGAAAATAATATAATGCATTTAACTCATTTCCAGTTTTTTGAATTAAAGAATTTACTAAAAAATCTAAAGAACCAAGGCACAAAATTATTGATGCAATTAGCAATAGTACTTTATTGAATTGTGATTCAAATTTAATCATTGAATACTTCATCTTTTTTCCTTAAGATATTTTTATAAAATTATTTCTATACAATTTTAACTTTTTAATTTATTAAGTAAACAAAATATATTTAAATTATCGGAAAAGTGATTATATAAAAAAATTAACTTAATTAAATTTAACAAAATTAATAAAAAAGGCTGTCCCTTTATTGAGACAGCCTTATAAACAAAGTTTAATAAGTAAAACTAATAAACAAAAAAGTTAAGATTACATCTTGTAGCCAGCCTCAGCTCTTGTAGCTGGAACTACTACTGTTCCATTAAGTATGTCTTGGATAGCTTTAGCTATAGCATCTTTAATTTCTTGAGGGATCTTATCTGCAAAGTTGTGGAAATCAGAAATACCAACTCCACCTTCTTTCAAACCATAAGTAACATTTGTACCACCCTGGAAAGTACCATCGATAACTGACTTAACTGTTAAGAAAACAGCTTCAGTAAGTTTTTTCTCAGCAGAAGTAATAATAACATCTGGATTTAAGTAATTCTGGTCAACATCAACACCAATTGCATAGCCATTCTTTTCTTTTGCTGCATCAAAAACACCATTTCCAGTTAATCCAGCGATATGGAAGACAATATCACAACCCTTATCATAAAGGGCTATAGCAGCTTCTTTACCTTTTGCTGGGTCATTGAAAACATTTGTTACAACGGATATAACTTCACATGTTGGGTTAACAGCTTTAACACCAGCGTAGAATCCAGCTTGATATCTTTCAACTGGAGGAATATCCATACCAAGAACCATACCAACCATATTTTTCTTATTAAGGTTTGGAAGAGCATCTGAATATTTACTTGTTAAGAGACCAGCAACTATACCAGCAAGATATCCAGCTTCATGTTCCTTAAAAAGAATACCAGTAGCATTTTTAGGAGCAGTATTTGGATCAACAAAAATATCAACTCCTGCAAAGAATGTATCTGGATTGTTTTTTGCAGCTTCAACCATAGCATCTGCCATCAAAAAACCAACAGCAAAAACAACTTTTGCTTTTTCTTTAGCAAAGTTTGAAAGATTTGGGACATAGTCTGTCTGCTGTTTTGATTCAACAACTTTTACTTCAACATTGAACTGTTCCTTTGCTTTTAAAAGTCCATTATAGGAACCATCGTTGAAAGATTTGTCACCAAGACCACCAACGTCAGTTGCCATAGCTACAATCATGTTTGATTTTGCAGCTTTTTTCTGACATGAGAAAGTCATAGCAAAAGCGACAATGATAAGAACAACCATGATAGAAACAAGTATTTTGCGTTTCATTTTATCTCCTCCTTTCGCATTAATAAAAATATAAATCGAAAACAAATTTTTGCAAGTATATCTAAAAATTATTATAAATTTATTTAATAAGATGGTAATGTATTATTAATTTTGCCAAAGCCTTTAATGGTTAAAGCTTTTAGTTTAAAAATAATTGGTATACAAAAGCCCTTCAAAGGAGGAAAGTAAAGTTGGATAAACTAATATTAGAACAATTTTCAAAAATTTTTTAAACCAAATGTTAGAAGAAATTATGTTAAAGGAAAATGAAGAATATTTATGAGATTGTAATTTTAAGCCTTCATAAATTTGTGAAAAAAAATTTATTTTTATGCTTGATGATGTAATAAGAGCATTGTTTTGTGCAGCCTTAAGTGCTAGAAAAGTAGCAAGATGTAATAAAAAACCTTGTGGGAAGCTTTTAATCTACCTTGCTAAGTAAGTGCTAATTTAAAAATACCAAATAAAGTCATAGATAAATTTATAAACAGAAAACCTGCACAAAAATATCTTGTAATTTATATAGAGATAGTTTATCCCCCACTGATTTGGGATGGTATAGCAAAAGAAGTAGTTTATAGTTTATTAGAAAAAATTTCTTTGATGAAATATAAGTATATTTTCATTATTAAAATAGTACTAATAAGTTTTTATGCCTATTTTTTAGCGATAAGAATGTAAAATACCAAGGTAGAAATCTACAATACTCTTTATTAATCGAGGAGGCTTTTAATAAATGAGAAATTTCAAAGCTTTGACACAATTAACTTGACATTACCTTTTTTAATTACTATGAATAAAAAAATATGATATTTGAAATTTGAAATTTAAAAAATTTCTTTTTTCAGAAGTCCCATTGAATTATTCTTACTGGCACAAAAATTGCCAAAAAATTAAAATTTTCATTATATTTAAATTTTATGTATGAAAATAGATATAACTTCAAAATTATTTTTCACATCTATAAAAACAAGAATTTATCAATATATAGATATAACTTAAAAAATTTTTATCAAATTTACAACAACAAATCTTTGCAAATAAAACTATATAATCATTAAAAAGCAAAACCATTAAAAGCCATCTCTAACATATTTCAGGGTGGGTGGTGGGGCGGTCTGGGCAGAATAATATAAAGGATAAAATTTGAAAGTTAAGTGTAAATTTTTTTAGCTTGTCTTTTCTATTGAAAAATCAAGTCCAAGAGCTTTAGGAGGACGAGACTTTCTAACAAGTCCAGCAACAAGGATAACTGTTATAATATAAGGAAACATTGTAAAAATCTCTGATGGCATATTTATAATTTTACTTGCTTGAAGCTTAAATTGAAGAGAATCTGCAAAACCAAATAGAAGTGAAGCTAAAAATGAACCTATTGGATTCCAACCTCCAGAGATATTTGCTGCCAAAGCAATAAAACCTCTTCCGTTTGTCATCCCTTCGGTAAAAGAAGTTCCATTTTCAATAGCTAAGTAAGTACCAGCTAACCCACATAATAAGCCAGAAATAAGAACAGCAAGATATCTCATCTTTGAAACAGAAATACCTAAGGTTTCTATTGCAAGAGGATGTTCTCCAGCTGCTCTAATATGTAGTCCAGTTTTTGTTTTATTCAAAAATATAGTTATTGCAATCACAATAATAAAGGTCATATAAACTATAGGTGTTTGATTAAATAATACTGGTCCAAGAACTGGAATTTTAGAAAGAAATGGTACAGCATATTTATACTGCCCTAATGATTTTTTTACAAGATCTGTTGTTCCTGGATGACCAATTATTAAAATCATAAGGTATCTTGTCAATCCTAAAGCTACAATATTTAGTACTGCTCCAGAGACAACATGTTCTAAATGGAATGTTATAGTAGCAACTGCATGAATTAGTGAAAAGATCATAGCAAACATAACTCCAGCAAGAAGACCTAACCATGGATTATTTGTTTTAAGTGTTATAATAGTAGAAAAAAACGCACCGATTATCATTACACCTTCCATGGCAATGTTAACTATACCAGATTTTTCACATATTGTAGCACCAATACTGGCTAAAATTATTGGAGTACTTAATCTAATGGTTCCAATAAGCAATTCTACATTAAAAATAGAAAGTAATTCATTCATAGGTTTTCCTTTTTAGTGACTTAGAAAATGCTTGCCCTATAAAATTTACATATTTAGTATATATCAAATAATATTAATTTCAATTCATTATTTTGAAAATTATTAGCAAACTTTGAATTTTTTTCTATATTTTTTTTTTATTTAATATAAAATTTTCTTGATGATAATTTTGATTTTTCAGAAAAACTAATTTAATCTGGAGGAAATATGAGTATTATTGAAAAAATAATAGCAAGAGAAATCCTTGATTCAAGAGGAAATCCAACAATTGAAGTTGATGTGATTTTAGAATCTGGTATTGTAGGAAGAGCTGCCGTACCATCTGGTGCATCCACTGGAGAATTTGAAGCTGTTGAGCTTAGGGATCTCGATAAGAGAAGGTACAATGGAAATGGGGTATTAAATGCTGTTAAAAATGTTAATTCGATAATTGCACCTGAACTTATTGGTAAAGATGCTCTTGATCAGGTCGAAATTGATAGATTACTTATCAAGCTTGATGGAACACCAAACAAAAAGAATCTTGGAGCTAATGCAATTTTGGGTGTTTCTATAGCCTGTGCTAAAGCCTCTGCAAATTATTTAGATTTACCACTTTATAGATATATTGGTGGAGTAAATGCTAAAGTTTTACCAGTCCCTATGATGAATATCTTAAATGGTGGTAAACATGCTGATAATAATGTAGATATTCAAGAATTCATGATAGCACCAATAAAAGCGAACTCTTTTCATGAAGCAATCAGAAAAGGCGCAGAAGTTTTTCATGCATTAAAAAAAGTCTTAAAAGAGAAGAAAAAAGCAACATCTGTTGGCGATGAAGGTGGATTTGCTCCTGATCTTGATTCAAATGAAGAGGCATTAAAAGTCATTGTTGAAGCTATTGAAAAAGCTGGATATAAACCGGGAGAAGATATTGCAATAGCTCTTGATCCTGCAGCATCTTCATTCTTTAATGATGGTGCTTATATATTAAATGGTGAAGGTGGGAAGAAATTAGATTCAGAACAGATTATACAGCTTTATGAAGATTATTGCAATAAATATCCTATAATCTCTATAGAAGATGGTCTTGATGAAAATGATTGGGATGGCTTCAAAAAAATGACTGAAAAACTTGGTTCAAAGATTCAAATTGTTGGAGACGATATATTTGTTACAAATGTTGAAAGGATTAAAAAAGGTATAGCAAATAAAACAGCTAACTCTGTTTTAATTAAACTCAATCAGATTGGAACAATTACAGAAACATTAGATGCTATTGAACTTGCTCATAAATCTCACTGGACAGCAGTTGTATCTCATAGATCTGGAGAAACAGCTGATACAACAATAGCCCATCTCGCAGTTGCTTTGAATACTGGTTTTATTAAAACAGGTTCTGCTAGTAGAATAGATAGAATCGAAAAATATAACGAACTTATGAGAATAGAAGAACAACTTGGAAGTAAAGCCATTTATCTTGGTAAAGATGCATTATTTAATTTAAAATAAGTAAAATAAATAAATTTCTATTATTAAAGTTATGCTTTTGTTATATTAAATTGCTTTTGGGCTATCTCATTATTTGAAAAATAGATTCTTAATTTTAAATATGAGTTAGCCCTTCTTTTATTTTTTAATTTCTGTAACATTGACAAATTCTAGTCCATCCGCATCATAAATATGAACTTCATCATCTTTTACAAGAATGTACATCCCTTGCTCTATATTTAATCCATTTTCTTTAGCTGTCTTAAATAAATCTTTTATCGAAATCTGATTCTGACCATCAAATTGACCAGAAATGTTACTTTGAATCGGCAGTTTATCGGCAAGCTTTGCAAGTGCTATAGGTAAAACAACATTGACTTTTTTTACGCCATTTTCAAAAACATGAACCACTATTTTACCTTTTACATTAGGTATCTTTTCTCTTTTTAAGCCTAATTGATTTGAACTTTTATCTTCATCTTTTGCTTCTCTCATTTCTTCTTTTAATTTTTCTTTCGCTTCTTCTTTCAAGACAGATTCTTCTAAAATAGAGATCAATCTATCTGCTTCTTCCGCAGTTATCTTTTTTTCTTCAACCATTTTTAATATTTTTTTCTTTTCAGATTCTAGTTCAAAAAAAATTGAATCACTCATAATACCTCCCTTTATTTATCACCCTTGTTAATTTTTCTAAAAAGATACTCTTCAAATATTGAATCGATTTCTTCTTCGGTAAATCCAAAACCTTTTAAAAGCTCCGCAGCTTCTTTTTCAGAGATCTTACCATCAAATAAAAGTTGAATAAACTTTTCTCTTTCATCTTTCTTGGTAGATTCTTCAAAAGCTGACTTTATTGGTTCATTCACCTGCGAAGGGACTGGAGTTTGGGATACTTCGTACTTACCATTGACAGAAATATCTCCCGATAATGTTTTTAAGTATAAGTACGGAGAAGCAATGCTTTTATCTATTTCAATTCCATTTAACTCAATATCACCAGAAAGAGTATCAAATGAACCATTTATTTTAGTTTTTGGACAGATTATACTAATATCTCCAGACTTCAAATCCGCTTCAATCTTATTGAAACTTAATAATTTTAATGTGATATCTCCCGAAATTGTTTTAGCTTCAATTTCATCAATCATACAATTATTAAGATATAAATCAGAAGATATACCTTTTATTTTTGTTTTCCCTAACTTTGAATTTTTTATAGATAAGTCAGAAGAAGTAGAGGAAAAGATAAATATTGCAGTAGATAAATTTTCAGCAGATAAATCTCCAGAAGTAAGTTTTACATCTATTGCCTTTGTCTTAAAGTAATTTTTATTATCTTCTTCACTTACTTTGTTTAAGATACTTAAATCTCCAGAAGCTATTGAAATAAAAAGAGAAATTCTTTCTGGAATTATTATCTTAAAATATTTTGAGCTATTAAAAAAAGAAAAGTTTAAAAAATTTCTTCTTTTTTCTATTAGTTCTATCATATTTGTCTTTTCAATTATTTCATAATCTTGATCTAAAATCGCATCTGTTTCTATTTCAATTGTATTTGAATTAGACTGCTCAATAATAAGGTCGGCTGAAGATAACTGAAATGAAAAAGAGGTAATATCTGAGCCATTTATTTTTTTTATTTCCATAATAATCCCCTTAATACTCAATATCTTTTAAAAGCTCTATCGCTTGTTCAGATGTAATCTCGCCTTTTTCAAGCTTTGCTAAAATCTCCTTTCTCTTGTTTTGAAAATCGTCTTTACCTTCTATTTTATAACCAAGTGCTTCAATTATCTCATCAAGCTTATTTCGTACGGTAGGATAGGATATTCCTAATTCTTTTTCTACTTCCTTTATATTACCTCTATTTCTTATAAAAGTTTTAACAAAAAGTAGTTGCTCATTTGTTAACTTAAAAAATCCATCAAGTTCAAATTCACTTGAGATAGTAAGATTGCATTCTTTGCAAAATAAAGATGTAACAGTTAGAGGCTCCCCACATATAGGACATCTACCTATCATTTTTTTCATAAAACCTCCATCAATTTCGAACTTCAATTAATATATAACATATTTTAATTTATTTGTCAATAATATTTATAATTTATTTTATTAAATTATTATAATTAATTATAGAATTGATATATTTAATTTTTCGATTTATTTTTATAATTATTTAATACAAAAATTAAATTTACTTTATTTGAAAGAATAAAAATATTTTTTACTAAAAGAAAATACTTTAAAAACTTGAATAAATTAAAAATGTTAAGTTTCATTTTATGAAATATAAGCTAAATTTTAAGTTTGATCCACACTGGATAATAGATACTATTCAACAGAAAGGTCTTCTTCAATGGAGTTAATTTGTTTAAAATTAAATTTTTCTATTAGTATTTTACTAAAATTTTTTGCTAATTTTAAGAATAAATTTTGAAGAAGAGGTACATATGTATAAAGCATTATTGCGGCAAATATTCCTCCGATGACATCTACAAAATAATGAGCATACAAATAAACTGTTGAAAGCATAAGTGTCAATGTTAGAGGAAAAATTATTGGCATCAGATTCTTGTTATATGTTCTATTTAAGAAAAGTGCAATAAGTGAAATCGCAACATGAGATGAGGGGAAGGCAGCGCCTCCTAAATTTGCTGAATTGAATATTCTCTTCATAAGGTTTGTGAAATAAAATCCCTGGAAATTTGAATACCAGACATTATGTAATGATTCTATATAAAACTTAGGCCCTTTTACAGGGAAAAAAGTATACCATATATATAAAAACCCAAAACTCAATGTTGTTACAAAAAAACAATAATGAGCTAATTTCTTTTTTTTTCTAAAATAGAGTATCCACCATCCAGCAGTCATAAGTAAATAATAGGCAAAATAAGAAAAAAAGAATAACTCATTAATATATCTATTTGTTATAAATGCTTTGCTAAATTCTACAGCTGGTTGATAGTGAAATATTATGAAATCTAAATATGCAAAAATTGAATCGAAAGATTTACCATTATAAAAAAGCTGCGAAAGAGTAATACATTCAGGAAAATATATAATATAAAAGGCTTGCCCATAAAAAAGTCTGAAGAATTGCACAATTTTATTTTTTGAAGGATTTGAAACCTTTATCCAAAATAATACAAACAGATTTACAAACAAAAAGAAAAAGCCAACTAAAAATTCCCTATCAAAACTAAATCTACCAACTTTAATATAAAGTTTACCAAGATTTAAAAAACTAAACAGAGCAAAAATCAGGTTTAAGATTATTATTACAAGATCAATTGGATATAGTGACAATGATTTTTTATCCATATCAGATTAATCCTTCCTTTTTATACCACTGATATATTTCTTGTAAACTTGCCTCTCTTTCGATTTTATTTAAAGACAATATTTGCTTAGTTTTATCATTTGCCATAAACCATTTTGAATGCAAAAATTCACTGACCTTTTCTTTATTTATTATTATTGCTTTTTTGTTTAATATTGAAACTAAAGTAAAAAATAAAGCAGTTATTTTAAACAAGAATTTTGGTGCCAAAATTTTAAAAAATGCTTTTTTATTTGAAAACCCTATTATTTCATTCATAAAATCTCTAATTTTAATAGGTTTATCATAGCAAAAGTGGTAAACTTTTTTATTTACTTTCTCAAAACTGTTTTCTATCTTATCTATTAAATAAAATAACAATTTTACCCCATCTTCGGCTAAAATATATGATAATGTAAAATTTTCCCAGGATGTATCTATTACAATCCTTTTATTTGCGAACTTAAACAAAATTAAAGAGTCCATCTCATATTTTCCAAAAATTGTAGGAAACCTTACAATAACCCAGTTTATACTTGAATTTTTGATCTTTATCTCTGCTTCTACTTTACTTTTTCCATAACTTGAGATAGGATTGTAACTATTTTCTTCATCAAAATAAATCTCTTTCGCTTTTTTATCTATATTTGTTTTTTTATCTATACTTTTTTTATTATCTATATCAGATGGACCTAGAACTGATTGAGAAGAAATAAAGATGAAATTTTTTATGGGCAGTTTTTCATCTTCAATTACTTTTATAAGATTTTCAGTAACTTCGATATTTCCTTTTTTAAATATTTCATAATAATTACCTTTTGTAACTCCAGCAGCATGGATCAAAATATCAATAGATTCAAGTGAATTCTTTAAGTTATTTTTATCAAAATAGTTTACATTTCTGAAAACTATATCGTCGGAATTATCTTTATATTTTTTTATCAAATCTTTTGAAATATTCCTCGATAAACCAATAATTTTATATTTTTCTCTTAAATCATTATTTTTTAAGTAATAGTCTAAAAAATTCTTACCAAGCATTCCAGAAATACCAGTAAAACCTATATTCATTCTCATACTGTTTTAACCTTCTAAAATTATTTTATAATCATTTATAAATTTTTTAAATCTTTGAGGTAGATCAATTTCAAATTCTAAAAATTTTTTATCCTTAGGATGAACAAATCTTATTCTTTTAGATAATAAAAGCATACCATATTCTTCATAAATTTTATTCTGCTTTTTCCCATATATTGGATCACCAATAACAAAATGTCCTCTATATGAAAATTGAACTCTTATTTGATGAGTCCTTCCAGTTTTAAGATTAATGTCTAAAGCACTATAATCTGATGAAACGCCGATACGACTATAAGATAAAATCGCTTCTTTTCCACTTAAACAAACCTTATATTTTAGTCTATCGTTTGGATCTCGTTTAAGTTTATCGTTAAATTCAGCAAACTTCGGTTCAATGATTCCTTTTATTATTGCAAAATAATTTTTTTCAATTTGTCTATTCATAAAAAGAAATTTCAAATATGCCTGACTTTCAATTGTTTTTGCAAATATTAAAAGTCCTTCTGTATCTTTATCTAATCTATGGACCATACCACAATCAGGTAAAGGATTTTCATTTTTATTCAATAGATAGTATTTAATATAATTTAGGATTGTATCAGATGAATGCCCAAAGGATGGGTGAGTAGGGACATTAAAAGGTTTTTTTATAACAATTAATAAATCATCTTCATAAATTATATCTAAGTCATATTTTTGGGGAATAATTTCTGTATAGTCATCAGGTATTTTCAAATAAATTTGAACAAGATCTTTTGGCTTTATTATTTTAGAGAGTTTTTCTTCTTTATTATTAATTAAAAGCTTATAAGTATAATTTGATATTCTACTTCTCGAATATCCACTATATTCAGATAAAAATTTATCTACTCTTGTCGATAATGTGTTTTCTGGAATAACAATTTGAAAAAATTCAATTTCATCTTCTTTCTCTTTTTTACTTTCTACCATACTTAAACTTAAATATTATTTTAAAAAAGCTCTCTTTTTTCTAATTTTTACTATATTTCATTTGTTCTGAACTAAACTATTTCTTTAATGGCTTAAGATATTTTTCATTATTTCCATTAAGTTTAATTAACTTCATTTGTATTTTTTCTTATATTTTTATTTATATTTTTACTAATACTTTTACTTGTATTTATACTTATATTTTTACTTATACTTTTACTTGTATTTTTACTTTTATTTTTATTTTTATTTATATCTCTATTTATATCTTCAAATATATCTTTATCCAAATTTTATTTTTTTATTAAATTTTCTTCTTCGTTTCCTAAATCCTGTTCTTCTTCGTCAATTTTTTGATTTAACTTGGTACTATTTGAAAACTCGGTTTGTGATAGATTTGAAGATGATTCTTCAGCTTTTCTTTTATTATGTTCTTTCGGTTCTATAATGAAATAATAGATTAAAAGCAATACAATACCAACTGTTACAAAAAAATCAGCCATATTAAATATTGGGGTGGAACCAATATAGAATCTGCCAATTCTTTTAAAAGGAAGTACAAATTCTAAAAAATCTACCACTTTTCCCTTTATAAGTCTATCTAAAAAATTTCCCCATGCACCACCAATAAGTATGGAAAAAGTAACAAGAAGAAAATTGGATGTTGTTTTTTGAAAAAAGATATAGATAAAATAACCTAATAGGACAAATAAAGCGAAGATAGTGATTATTACAACTTTATTAAATGTTCTTCCATCATTTAAGTTTGAACCTATACCAAGTAAAAACCCATAATTTGTAATATATCTAAAATTTAACAGATCTGGAATAATAGATTTAAAAGAGTATAAATCCATATTATGTGAGATCAGATATTTACTGATCTGATCTATAAATATTGTAAGAAAAATTATTAGTAACACCAAGAGTAATCTTCTAATTAGTTCATTTTTCATTTTTAACCTCATAATTTTTTAATATTCAAATCTTAAAATATAAAAAAAATTTTTACTATAGATTTTTAAAGGAAAATATCATGGATAATTATATTTATACTAATAGCAAATATAGAGCCCCAGATGTATCTATTTTCTATAGTTGAAAAAGAATCAGAAACAAAACCATTTTGTAAAATTTGAGATAATTTTACCATGTTTGAAAGATAAAAGTACAATAATGGAAGTAATAGAAAAAAGATATTTTCAGATCTTGAAAATATTGATTCTTTTTCAACTTTATCAATATTTAGTAAGGAAATATCAGATAAAAAAGAGAAAGGATAAAGATAGATATTTGAAAAATTTAGTGAATTTAAATTAAAATCATTTGAAAAGGAATCTTGAAAAATTAAAGGTTGCATAAAAAGTGGCATAAAGATTAAAAAATACATTTATATTAAACCTCTTTTAAATCAATATTATAATATTTACCTATAAGCAAATCGAGTTTTCGAAGCATTTCTTTTGAAATCCCTTCTTTTTTTGTAGTTATGGCATACATCAACGCATATTGACATTGACATTGAATATCAAATTTTTCTGGAAGTGTCTCAAATAGTTTTATTAAAATATTATGAACCATTTCATTGCTTTTCTTCATAGTTTCAAGAACCATTTTAACATTAACAGATTCTTCCCCCTCTTTCCAGCAATCATAATCTGTTACTGTAGATAAAAGTGTGTAGCAAATCTCGGCTTCTCTAAATAATTTAGCTTCTGGTAAAGCGGTCATACCAATAACACCTGCTTTTAACATCCTGTAAAATTCAGATTCTGCTTTTGTTGAAAAGGCTGGTCCTTCCATGCATACATAAGTCTCATCTTTATGAACTGGATAACCAAGACTTTTAACAGTATCATATAAAAATTTAGAAATAGTGGGGCAAAAAGGCTCACCGAAAGGAATATGTCCAACAAGACCATCTTCAAAAAAAGTAGAATCTCTACCTTTTGTTCTATCGAAAATCTGAGAAGGGATTACAAGATCACCAGGTTTTATATTTTCCTTCAAAGATCCGACAGCTGAAACGGCAAAGACTTTTTCAACACCTAAATATTTTAAGCCCCATACATTTGCTTTTTGAGGTATATTTGATGGCATAATGGTATGATTTTTTCCATGTCTTGGTAAAAAAGCAATTTTATTTTTTGTTCCTTTGAAATATCCAATTGTGACCTTATCTGACATCATACCAAATGGTGTTTGTATTTCCAACTCTTTTTCAACAACTAAATTTTCAAGGTTTAATAGGCCAGAACCGCCAATAACTGCATATTTAATTTTTTCCATCTAATTCCCCTTTTTTATTATTTTAAAAGTTATTAACTATTTATCTATTTTTTATTATTTAACCATTTTTAAATATTAATAGAATCAACTTTTGCACCAGCATTAATAAAAGAATCAAGAAAAGATAATTTAACTTAAATTTTCCTATTGATAATCTAATTTTTGAATCAAAATTCTTAAATAAAAAGTCTGTTTTATTGACAAAAAAATTTGCTATCTTTACAAAAATACCTTTCTTTTCTTTAGATTCAATTGCAAGAAAAATCATTCTTAAAAATAAAAAGATAATAATAATAAGAAAGATTGTTGATAAAATTACTTCAAACATACTTTCTTTCTCCAAAAATTAATGAACCTATCCTTACCATATTACTTCCTTCTTCTATAGCTATCTTATAATCACCACTCATTCCCATAGATAAAATATCAAAAGCTAAATTATATTTATTTTGCAAATCTTCATAAATTTTTCTTGTTTTTTTGAAGGCTACTCTTATTTCATTTTTATCTTCAGTCAAAGGTCCTATTGTCATTAAACCTCGAATCTTAACTTTTTTATTTAATTCAAGTTCAAATACCTTTTCAAAAAAATCATATACATTTTCTAAAGGTAGACCAGATTTTGTCTCTTCAGCTGAAGAATTTAGTTGAATAAGAAAATCAGGTTTTTCAAAATCGTCAAACCTGGAAAATTCATCTAAAAGTTTTATAGAATCTATTGAATGAATAAGTGAAAAAACTTTGCATTTCTTTACCTTATTGGATTGCAAATGCCCAATCAAATGCCACTGTATATCTTTATAATCTTTCATTGCCTCAATTTTTGAAATTGCTTCTTGAACTTTATTCTCTCCAAAAATTCTAAGTCCACAATTATATGCTTCCAATATTTTATCTACATCAAATGTTTTAGTAACAGCGACAAGAGTAACCTTTTCTTTAAAGTTACTTTTTAAAGATAAATCTTCAATTTCTTCGAGTAATTTTAATATTTTTTCTTTCATAATTTCTAAATAGATAATTAATCACGATAAAATTTTTTCAATAATTTTTATTTATAAGACGATTGATATATTATAGAATATTATTTGAAATTTTTATATTTTACTTTAATAATTATTACAGACAAAAAGTATTATTTTAGGAGCATAAATTGAGTGCAAATATATCTTCTAAAATTGAAAAAGAATATATTATAGATATTCTATTTACTAAAAAAATTCCACTATCCTTTTTTGTTAAAGAAAAATTTGAATTTTCTGGAACTATCATTAGATACGATGCTTTTACGATAACTATTCAACATAACTGCAAACTACCTCTTTCAATATATCAGAAGTTGAACTTTATATTCTTTGTCAGAGATAACAGACATATGTTCACTTCAACTATTAAATCCATTGTAAATTCGCAGACTTTTGTCATATCACTTCCAGACAATATTGTTAGAAATATACAAAGAAGGTTTCAAAGAGTAACCTTAAAGGAAAACACTGTATCTGTTACCTTTCCATCTAAGACTGAGCATCTTGATTTCCCTGAGACAACCACTTTTAAAATTTTTGATGAAAACTTATTAAAGTTAGATACAATAAACAATATACAAGAAATGATTGATGGTTTTAGAAGGAAGATGTCTGTTTTTTCAAAAAATGCCATTGTTATTTTTAAGAATAGAAATCCAGCTACTTTAGAGGAATTTCTCATAGTAAAAACAGGAAAAGCTTTTTATGTACCAAATAGTTTCAAATATTTTCCAGATTCTCAAGTTTATGATGTAGAAAAAGTCATTGTAAATGAAGATGTTGTCGAATATTACAAACTTTTGGGCAATGATCAAAATGTTGCTAATCAAAAGATAAATCAACTATTAATATTAAAGCAAAAAAAGAATATTCTTTCAGAATTATATTATCCTGTTATTTACAAAAAGTTTGTTGTTGGATATTTATATCTGTTGAATGAAATAGAAAAAAATGCTCAAATTGCCTTTAATATTATCAATAATCTTGAAGAATTTTCAAAATTGCTAATTGCTTCTCTTATTAAAAATCAATATTTTACAAGGACAGAATACTTAACTGTTGAGGCTGATATTGCCAACATTTCGCAAGGAGGAATGCAATTTTTTTCTAACGAAAACAAACTTGCTTCAAATCTTTTTGAAAAGGATGAAATGCAGCTAAACTTTCGAATTGAAAATAATATTTTTACATTAAAAGCTTATGTTAGAAGAAGATGGAAAGAAAATGACGATTGGCATTTTGGTGTGCAGTTTGATGATAGTCAAACAGAACAAATAGAAATATTAAAAAATTTAATCTACAAAAAGCAATAAAAAATTAAATATTTTTGCTATTATTTTCTTCTTGATAATAAATTTTATAACTTTCATCTATTATATAAGCAAAAAAGGAAGATAACGATTTTATTTTGATATTTCCTATCTTTTTCTCTTTTAATTCATTCAATTTTAGTTTTGAAATGAAATTACTTAAATTCTCAAAAGAACTTAAACTATTTATCGGAATTAGCTTAAAGAATAATGATGAAAACAAAATGGAATTTGTTATATTTAGCATTTGATTTATTAGGTTTGAAATTTCATTGATAAAATGAAATTCTATAATATTTGAATAAAAAAAGTTAGAAATAAACTTAAAAAATAATATCGATAAAATCAAAGTAGATACTTTTATAATAAGTGATAATAATTTTTTAATATCATTTGTTAAAAGGTAATACAGAAGATAAATAATCAAAATGATGACTTTTATTTGATTTTTGAAAAATAAAGATAATACAAAGCTTGAGATAAGAATTATTAAAGATAAAAATCTGGCAATACGCCAGATTTTATCTTGAGTTTTATTCATTTATTCTGAAAGAATTTCTATTACTGCCATTGGGGCATCATCCCCTTTTCTAAACCCTGTTTTGATTATTCTTGTATAACCACCATTTCTATTTTTAAATTTAGGTCCAATTTCTTTAAATAATTTATTTAATGCATCTTTGTTTTGGATTACTTTTCTGGCGATTCTTCTATTATGAATAGTGTCTTCTATTTTAGCTCTTGTTATTAACTTTTCGACATTAGATCTTAAAAATCTAGCTTTGGCTAAAGTGGTTTCAATTTTACCATATAAAATAAGAGAAGTAATCTGATTTCTAAGCATTGCTTCTCTGTGCGATTTTGTTCTACCAAGTTTGCTTTTATTAACTAAATGTCTCATAGCCTTCCCTTAAATATTGTTTTTTATTCAGCGTTTTTCTTATATAATTTTTCAATTCTTTCAATCTCTTCTTTCATATTGAGAGATAATCCTCTTTCTTTTAATTTATCAACAACAGTTTCAAGAGATTTTTTCCCAAAATTTTTTAAATTTTCTATTTCACTGTCTGTTTTGCTTAAAAGATCTCTAAAAGTTTTTATATTAGCCGAATTAAAGCAATTCTTAATTCTTTCTGTGAATTCAAGAACATCAAGAGATTGATCTAAAATCTGTAAAAGTTTTGCATCTTTATCATTTATAGATTCGTCAGAAACAGTTTCAATGTCAAATATTTCTTTTTCATCCTTCACGCTTGTTATAAATTTTGAAAAATATTGTATAAGAATATAAGATGCCTGTTCGATAGCTTCTTTTGGCTTTATTGTCCCATCAGTCCAGATATCTAATATTAATGCTTCATAATCTGTAATGTTTTCAACTCTTGCTGCTTCAATTTGAAAATTCACTTTCTTGACTGGAGAAAAGATAGAATCTATAGGAATTATTCCAATTTTATCAAGAAGATCTAACTTTCTTTCAGCAGCGACAAATCCTTTTCCCCATTCAACTGTATATTCGAGAAAAATCTTCCCTTCTTTAGTTATTGTAAAAAGATAATTATCAGGATTAACTATATTCATATCTGAATTTGAAAGCACTTTTGCAGTAACTTCATTTGGTCCTGATATCTCAACATTATAAGTTTTTTTATGAGATTCTGTGTTTAATCTGAATCTTACCTTTTTTAAATTACTTATAATAGTTAAAGTATCTTCAAGAACTATATTTGGAATATTATCAAATTCAGATTTTACAAAATTTCTTTTCTCACCTTTTGCTTGATATTCAATTTTAATACTTGAAATGGCATATCCATGAAGAGAAGAAAGAAGAACTCTTCTAAGACTATTACCTATTGTTATAGCATAACCTTTTTCTAAAGGCTTCATTATAAATCTGCCATAGAAGATATCCTCTTCATTGCTTTCATATACTATGTTGGAAGGAAGTTGTAGATGTTGTAAAATATTTTTATCCATTATTCCCTCTTTATTTCCAACTATTTAGAATAGAATTCGACTACAAGTTGTTCATTAAAATTCTGTGGAATATCTCTTCTTAAAGGTAGTCTTAAAATTTTTCCTTCTTTTTTATCAAAATCAAAAGTAAGCCACTGAACATCAGGTTTGGTATCCTTATTTTGTTCGATTATAGAAAGAAGTTCTTTATTTTTCTCGCCATGAGATGTAAGTGTTATGATATCTTCGGCTTTTACATTATATGAAGGGATATTTATTTTCTTGCCATTTATAGCAAACATTCCATGTAAGACGAACTGTCTTGCCTGATTTCTTGATTTAGCTAAATTCATTCTAAATATAGCATTATCAAATCTTGATTCAAGTAAAGATAGTAAATTTTCGCCTGTTAATCCCTGTCTAATTCTTAAAGCTCTAGCGAAATATACTCTAAATTGTCTTTCTAAAACGCCATAATATCTTTTAATTTTTTGTTTTTCTCTTAACTGTAAACCATAATCTGAAAGTTTTGAATTTCTGCTTCTTATAAATTTCTTTTTATCTATAGGACATTTTTTTGAATAACATCTATCGCCTTTTAAGAATAACTTATCTCCTTCTCTTCGGCAAAGTTTACATTTAGTTTCATAATTTCTTGCCATATGATTCTGCGCCCCTTTATATAATTATTTTACATTCTTCTCTTTTTTCTTGGTCTGCATCCATTATGAGGAATAGGAGTAATATCTGTAATAGCTCTAACTGCTAAACCATTTTGAGCTAAAGCCCTTATTGCAGCTTCTCTACCCATTCCTGGACCATTAACAAAAACCTCAACTTCTCTAAGCCCATACTCTTTTATAGCATTACATGCAGTTTCAACAACTATTTGAGCTGCAAATGGAGTTGATTTTTTGGCCCCTCTAAAATTGTTAGCGCCAGAACTTGACCAACCTAAAACATTTCCATTTGTATCAGTAAAAGTTACAATTGTATTATTAAAGGAACAATTTAAGTAACATTTCCCATAAGGTACTACATGCTTTGCTTTTTTCTTAGTCTTTTGTTTAGCCATATATCAATTACTCCTTTGCTGATGCTTTCTTTTTCTTAGCACCAATTCTATTGCCTCGAGGACCTTTTCTAGTTCTTGCATTTGTTCTTGTCCTTTGCCCTCTTACTGGTAAGCTAGCTTGATGCCTTAGTCCTCTATAACATCTAATATCTTTAAGTCTTTTAATATTTAAAGCAATCTCATTTTTCAAATCGCCTTCGACTTTTAAAGTTTTTTCAATAATAGTTCTCAATTTTTGAATTTCTTCATCAGATAATTCATTTGTTCTTTTGTCTTTATTGATGTTAGTTTCTTTTAAAATCTTATTTGAAGTAGATCTTCCTATCCCAAAAATATAGGTAAGTGCGACTTCAATTCTTTTGTTTGGTAATTCAACTCCAGCTATTCGAGCCATCTAATTTCCTCCTCAAATTAACCCTGTCTTTGCTTATGTTTTGGATTTTCGCAAATCACTCTAACAATACCATCTCTTTTAACTATTTTGCATTTATCGCAAATTTTTTTCACAGAAGAACGAACTTTCATTTATACCTCCAGAATAACTAAATTATATTATAAATAATAGAAATTTTAAGTATTTATCAATTACTTAATTCTGTAAGTAATTCTTCCTTTTGTTAAATCATATGGAGAAAGTTCTACTTGAACTCTATCACCCTGAAGAAGTCTGATATTATACATTCTAAGCTTCCCTGCAAGATGAGCTGTAATTATATGTCCATTATCTAATTTTACCCTAAATAGTGTTTTAGGTAAAACCTCAACAACTTCTCCCTGAAGCATTATTACATCTTCTTTTGGCATTATCTAACTTTCCCCTTCAACAATAAAATTATATCCTTAAAAATACTATCAACTTCTCTATCCCCATCCACTTCTATAAGCGAACCTTCTTCTTTTAATCTTTCAATGACAGGTAGAGTTTTAATCTTGTATTCATCTATTCTTTTTTTAATAACAGAATACTGATCATCTACTCTTTGATAGAGTTTGGCTCCACAAAATTTGCAATTTTGTATCTCTTTGTCAAGTTCAATATTAAAAATTGCCCCACAATTTTCACAAATTCTTCTTGATGTTATCCTTTTAATTATTTTTTCTTCATCACACCTTATATAAAGGTGCATTAATTTGAGATCTGGCAGACTTTTTAATTTGCCAGCTATCAAATCCAGTTGATTCAAAGTCCTGGGATATCCATCAATTATAAAATTTTTATCAATTCCATTTTCATTTAATGAATTAAAAAACAAATCATTAATCAGATTATCTGGGACAAGTTGTCCACTTGCAACATAGCTATTCAGCTCTTCCCAGCCCTTTCTTTTATTGTTAATTATATCTCTGATTATATCACCAGTAGATAGGTGAATAAAACCATATTTTTTCTTTATTAATTCACTCTGGGTTCCTTTTCCAGAGCCAGGTAAACCATATATAAAAAGTATCATCTATTTCTTATCCTCTTAATCTGAATCTTCTAATACTTTCAAGTCTGGTAGCTATATCAAAAGCAACACCTGCTGTTATCAATATTGAAGTACCACCCATAATATAGGTGAATTCATGAGGTAAATTAAACAATTTATTAACGACATCAGGCACAGCTGCTATAAAAGCTAAAAATATAGCTCCTGGTAATATTATCCTATCTACAGTTCTCTGAATTTCTGGAGCAATATCACCACCAGCTCTTTTACCTTTTAGTGTTCTTCCAGATTTTGAAAGGTAGTTTGCAATATCGGTAGGATTCAACTGGAATTGGGAATAGAAATATGTAAAAAGAATAATTAAAATTGTGTTTATAAGTATATACCAACCTGTTCCAGGATAAAGAGCTACTACTATTTTTTGAATAATTGCTGATTTACCAACAAAAGGTTGAAGTATCTGAGCTGGAAATTGCAGGAAGACTGAAGCAAAAATAATTGGTATAACACCAGCTGGGTTAATAGGAATATTTAATGGAAAAGCTGGAATCATAGCAACTTTTCCACCTCTTATAGCCTTTGAACCACCAACCATCATCTTCCTCTTTCCTCTCTGGACATAGATAATTAAAACAATAATAAAAACAAACATAATTAAAACAGCTATCATTAAGAAAATATTTCTTTCAATGGCGGTTTTGTATAACTGTCTTAAGGCAGAAGGCATTCTTGAGATGATACCAGCGAAGATTATTATCGATGCTCCATTTCCTATTCCAAACTCATCTATTTTATCACCAAGCCATATTAAGAACATCGTACCAGAGGTTATAGATAAAACAGAAACAGCATAAAATAAAGGGATTGATTTAATTAATATAAAAGGAGTTGTTGAAGCAGCATTTTGCTCTATCATATATCGAATAAATAAAGAAGATTGAACAGCTGCAAGAACAATAGTTAAAGCTCTTGACCAGAATTGCATAAAATCTTTACCTTTTTCCTGATCATCCTGCATCATATCTTTCCATGCTGGAACAATTGACATCAAAAGTTGCATGATGATTTCGGCCGAAATATAGGGCATAATACCAAGTGTAAAAAGAGTAAATCTTCTTAAAGCACCACCTGCAAACATATCAATAAAATCCATTAAACCACCGGCTGTAGCATTTACAGCTTGTGCTAAAGCATTTACATCAATACCTGGAACTGGTAAATGAGCTCCAAGACGATAAATAAAAAGGATAAAAAGGGTTATTAAAAATTTAATTCTAACCTCTTTTATCTCAAAAATCGCAGCCAATCCAGATAAGACAGTAAAGCTTGCACCATCTATCTCTTTTGGACCGCCTGGCATCATTATTCTTTTTTTATTTTTGCCCATTATTTCCCCCAATTATTGGATAAGCACTTTACCACCAGCTTTTTCTATTGTTTCTTTTGCACCTTTTGTACATTTATCAAATTGAACTTTCTTCTTCCCATTCATAATGGTTCTTAGCTGGATATTTATTGATTTGTTTAATGGAAGTTTTCCAAGAATCTTAAAAGGTTTATCTATATTTTTTATCAAACCTTCTTCATACAAATCCAGATTGGTAACTGTTGAACCATTTTCAAAACAACTTAAAAGGTCAACATTTACTTCTTGATATTCCTTCTTAAAAGGGAAATTACTGAAGCCTCTTTTTGGTATCCTTCTGAATAAAGGCATTTGACCGCCTTCAAAATCTACCTTTCTTGAGTAGCCTTTTCTTGCTTTTTGACCTTTATTTCCTTTACCAGCAGTTGTACCTAAACCTGAGGCTTGTCCTCTACCTAACCTTTTTCTTTCTTTTGTAGCACCAGGTGCATTTTTTAGTTTTATTTCCATAATATCAATCCTCTCTTAAGACTATATAACTAAACTTTATCAACTTTAAGAAGAAAAGATACCTTTTGTATCATACCATATATCGCTGGGTTTTCTTCTTTAAAAACTGTTTGGTGCATTTTTTTAAGACCAAGAGCTTTAACAGTATTTCTTATATCTTTATTATAACCAATAGGAGATTTTACCAGTGTAATAGATATTTTTTTCATTTTTTAACCCCAGTAATCTTTTATTTGAATAGATTTTTAGGTTCAACACCTCTAATAGTTGCTACTTCTTCTTTTGTTTTCATTTTTTGTAATGCGAAAATAGTAGCTTTTACAAGGTTAATAGGACTATTTGAACCTATTGATTTTGTTAAAACATTATTAATACCTGCTGCTTCTAAAACTGCCCTAACCGGACTGCATGCAATAATACCAGTACCAGGAGCTGCAGGTTTTAATAAGACTACAGAAGATTTATATTTATATGTTATAGGAAAAGGTATAGTTACATTTTCCCCTTTTTCACCAGTTCTTTTTATTTTAACTTCAACAAGGTTTCTTTTGGCATGTCTTGTGGCTTTGGTTATAGCCATAGGAACTTCTTTGGCTTTACCAAATCCATAGCCTACATTACCATTCTTATCGCCTACTACAACCAAGGCATTAAAAGAAAATCTTCTACCACCTTTAACTACCTTTGCAGTTCTTCCAAGTCTAACTGTTTTTTCTATTATCTCTCTATCAGTAAAATTTGAGCTCATCCATTTTCTCCTTATTTACATTAACTAAAAAATAATTCCAGCTTTTCGAACAGCATCGGCAAACGCCTTTATTTTACCATGATATAAAAAGCCATTTCTATCAAAAATAACTTTTTGAATACCTTTTTCTACAAGAACTTTCCCGAATTCTTCACCAAATTTTTCTGCAATTTTAACATTGCATGGTCTTCCCAATTTCTTAGTTGAGTAGCCTAAAATAGTAAAACCTTTAGTGTCATCAACTATTTGTGCGTAAAGATACAAATTGCTTCTGTAAACCACAAGTCTTGGTCGAGATTCAGTTCCAGTTATTTTTTTCTTACTTCTAAATCTTCTTCTAATTCTTCTTTCTTTTTTAATTTCAATTTTATCAATCATACCTATTGCTCCTTAAAAGCTTTTATTTAGCAGCTGTTTTCTTACCAGTTTTACGAATTGGATTTTCACCTTCAAATCTAAAACCTTTTCCTCTGTAAACATCAGGTTTTTTAAGATCTCTTATTTTTTGAACAGTTAAACCTAAAATTTCCTTATCACAGCTTGAGAAAATTAATTTTGTTTGTTCAATTTTCACATCTACATTTGAAGGCAATGGGAAAATAACAGGATGAGAAAGGCCTATTTCAAATTCAATGTTTTTACCTTTTAATGCCGCTTTATACCCAACTCCAAAAAGAGTTAAAGTCTTTGTATATCCATTAACAACTCCTTCTATCATTGAGCTGAGAATTCTATAAGTTGTACCTAACATCGGCTTTTTAGAAATATCATTGCCATTATAAGCGAATGTCAAATTTGAACCATTTTGCTTGATCTCAACATCATTTCTAATATTTTTTGTAACTGTCCCTTTGGGACCTTTTGCTTCAATTTTATAAAAATTACCATCATTTTGAATAGATAATTTAACATTTGAAGGTATGATTATAGGTTTTTTTATTAATCGAGACATACTAATCTCCTAATTTCATATGTTTCATTTTTTACCATATATAAAAAAGATATTCTCCACCGATATTTTCTTTTTTTGCTTGTTTATCAGTTAAAATCCCTCTATTTGTGGAATAGATCCCAACTGCAAAACCATTCATAATTGGTTTAATATCTTCTACCGAATGATATACTCTTCTAGAAGGTTTTGAAACTCTTTTAATACCATTTATGACAGGTTTTCTATCAGATGTATATTTTAATACAACATGAATTTGTTTAATATCTGAGTTTGATGTATATGATTCGATAGAAAAATCCTGAACAAAACCCTTATCTTTCAAAATATTTAATATTGATTCTTTCATTTTAGAATAGCTGATTGTTACATCTGGCTTATTAGCCACCTGGGCATTATAAATTTTAGTAGTCATTTCGCTAATTGGATCTGAATACATTTACCACTCCTTACCATGAAGCTTTTTTTAATCCAGGGATTTTACCTTCACCTGCTAATTTTCTTAAACAAATACGACAAATCCCAAAATCTCTATAATATGCTCGGGGTTTACCGCATATCCTGCATCTATTATGCTTTCTAATCTCATATTTTGGTTTTCTTTTAGATTTTTCAATCATTGCTTTTCTTGCCATTTAATTACCTCCTAAATGGAACACCCAAAGCTGCGAGTAATTCTTTACATTCTGCATCAGTCTTTGCAGTTGTAACAATTGTAATAGAAAGACCTCTAATTTTTTCAGTTGATTCAAATTCAATTTCAGGGAAGATTGTATGTTCTTTTATTCCTAACGTAAAATTCCCTTTACCATCAAAACCTTTTACAGCTATACCTTTGAAATCTCTTATTCGAGGTAAAGCAACATTGATAAATTTATAAAGGAATTCCCACATTCTTTCTTTTCTAAGAGTAACCTTAACACCCAACTCTTGACCCTGTCTGACTTTAAATTGGTTGATAGATTTTTTAGCTTTTGTTTTTACTGCTTTTTGACCAGCAATTTTTTCAATATCTTTTATTGCTTCATCAACAAATTTTCTATCTATGACAGCTTCGCTGACACCTACATTCAAAACAACTTTTTCGATTTTTGGCACTTCCATTATGGAAGAGTAGTTAAATTTTTCTTTAAGAACTGGAATAACTTCTTTTTTATATTTTTCTTTTAGTTGAGCCATATTTTTACCTCTTCCTTATTAAACTAGTCTATATCTTTACCGCATTTTCGACAATATCTTTTATGATCTTCTTCGCTTCTTCTTCCAAGTCTTGCTGGTTTTTTGCAATGTGGACAAATTACCATAACATTTGATATATGTATAGGAACTTCTCTTTCAGCAAAGTTTTTATCCATCATCTGATCTTGTTGCCTAATAGTTTTTTTTCTGAGATTAACATTTGCAATTAAAACTCTATTAGCATCAGGATAAACAGCAATAACTTTACCTTTCTTTCCCTTATCTCTTCCAGCTATAACAAGAACATTATCATCTTTTTTAATTTTAATTTTCATAGCCACCTCACTTATAGAACCTCTGGAGCAAGAGAAATGATTTTTGCAAAATCCCTATCTCTAAGCTCTCTAGCAATCGGTCCAAAAATACGAGTCCCAATAGGATTTTTATCTTTATCTACAATACATGCTGCATTCTCATCAAATCTAATACATGAACCATCTGGTCTTTTTATTACATCTTTTGTTCTAACAATAACGGCTTTTACAATTTGACCTTTTTTTATATTAGAATTTGGGATCGCTTCGAAAACAGAGCAAACAATAATATCTCCAACATAAGCATATCTAATTTTTGAATGATTCAAAACCTTGATACACTTTAATAATTTGGCGCCGCTATTATCAGCAACCTTTAGTATTGTCTCTTGCTGAATCATGGTACACCTCTTTCTTATCCTTGTTTTTTAACTATTTCTATAAGTTCAAAATATTTTGTTGCTGAAAGTGGTCTTGTTTCACCAATAAGAACAACATCACCAACTTTTGCAATATTCTTTTCATCATGAACTTTATATTTTTTCCATTTTTTAACATATTTTTTATAAATAGGATGCATTTTCAAGGTTTCGACTTTAACTACAATAGTCTTATCCATTTTATCTGAAACAACTAAGCCTTGAAAATATTTTCTATGAGACTGCTTTTTTTCCATTACCATACTCCTTATAGTGATATGCCTCTTTGATGAAGTATCATTTTATATCTAGCTATTTGTTTTTTTATTTTTTTAATCTGGGAAGTATCTTTAACTTCTCCATATTCTGCTTTTATTCTTAGGTCAACTAGTTTTCTAGATAGTTCATTTAGTATATTGATAATCTCTTCATTTTTTGCATTGATAATATCAGCCATTGCTTTTTTCATTTTTAAACCCCTGTCAAAATGTTTCTTTTAATAATTCTACATTTGATGGGTAATTTAAATGATGCCTGTTTTAATGCTTCCAAAGCATCAGATTCGCTTATCTGACCACCTAATTCATAAAGTATTGCACCTTTTTTGATTCTAGCAACATAATGATCAACAGCACCTTTACCTTTACCCATTCTTGTTTCAAGAGGCTTTTTGGTATAAGGAATATCAGGGAAAATCTTAATCCATAACTTTACAGCACCTTTTGCATTTCTTGTAATTGTTATTCTTGCAGACTCAATCTGATTTGGTGTAAGATAACCATTTTCTAAAGCCACAAGAGCATAATCACCAAAGGCGATCTTATTATTTCTTGTAGCTTCGCCTTTGTTTCTACCTCTTTGTTGTTTTCTATATTTTGTTCTAGCGGGTTGTAGCATGAGTATCTCCTTTCTTGTTATCTACATCTCCAAGATATATCCATACTTTTATCCCAATAATACCAAGAGTTACAAGAGCTTCTGAAACTGCATAATCAATCTTTGCTTTTAATGTAGATAAAGGTATCTGACCGTCAGCAAATTGTTCGGTTCGCGCGATTTCAGCACCACCTAGCCTTCCAGAAACTTTTACTCTAACACCAAGAGCACCGCTTTTCATAGCATTTTCCATAGCTTTTTTAATAGCCTTTTTGTAATTTGCTCTGCTTTCAATAGCGGTTTTGATGCTTTCTCCAACAAGAACTGCCGATGTGTATCTTTCTCTAACTTCTTGAATTGAAATTCTAACATTATCAGGTTTTACAGTTTTAATAACTTTTTTAACTAAGTTCTGTCTTAAATCTTCTATTGTTTTACCTTTCTGACCTGCGACTACTCCTGGCCTTGCTGTATGAATAATTATTTTCAAAATATCTATTTCTCTAATAATTTCAATTTTTGAAATAGCAGCATCTTTTAATTTTTTATTTATAAAAGATCTAATTTCTTGATCCTCAACAAGCTTTTTAGCATAATCTTCATGATTAAACTTTGCAACCCATTTTGACTGCCAATCTGTTGATATACCAAGTCGTAAACCTACAGGATTTACCTTTTGACCCATTTAGTTCCCCCTTGCTTGATCCTTTTTCACTCTTTCATCAGATATTTCAACAAAAATATGTGAATTTCTTTTTGAAATAACATCAGCATGACCTCTACCTCTTCTTCGAAGCCTTCTATAAGTTGGAGCCTTTAATACAGAAATTTTTTCAACTGTGAAATTTGAATCATCAACATCTATATTATGAGTTGTAGCCATGCTTATCATATTTGCTTTAGCTGATTCCAAAGCTTTTTTTAATACTTTAGCACCTTTAGTGTTAACAAAAGTTAATTTGTTTATAGCATCATTTACAAGCATTCCAGGGGGTACTTCTCTAGAATACCTTAAAACTTTTGTTTGTGAAACTCTTATAAATTTTTCTATTGCTCTTGATTTCATATAACTATTCCTTTAAATTTACTACTTAGCCTGAGCAACTTTTTCAGAACTTCTATGACCTTTAAACAATCTGGTAGGTGCAAATTCACCTAATTTATGTCCGATCATATGTTCTGTAATAAAAACAGGAACAAACTTCTTGCCATTATATACATTAATTGTAAAACCAATCATCTCTGGTATAATAGTTGACTCTCTCGACCATGTCTTTACGGTTCTTTGAGCGGTAGAACTTTTAGAAAGTTCTGTTATTTTTTTGAAAAGACTATTTTCAACATATGGTCCTTTTTTTATTGAGCGTGACATATTTTATCTCCTAAAATCATTTACTTGCGTCTTTTAATTATAAAAACATCAGAACGATTCTTTTTCTTTCTTGTTTTATAACCTTTAGCAGGTGTTCCCCAAGGAGATTGAGGATGATTCCCTTTCCCTCTTCCTTCTCCACCACCCATAGGATGGTCAACAGGGTTCATAGCAACACCTCTAACTTTTGGCCTTTTACCAAGCCATCTATTTCTACCTGCTTTACCTATAACTACATTCTTTTGATCTATATTAGAAACCACTCCAATAGTCGCATAACATCTTGATAAAACATATCTTATTTCACCAGATGGCATTGTTAAAATCGCATAATCTTTTTCAAAACCTGAAAGCTGGCAAAAAGCTCCAGCTGCCCTAGCTAGTTGTCCACCTCTACCAGGATTCATTTCAACATTATGTATTAAAGTACCAACAGGAATTTTATTCAAAGGAAGAGCGTTTCCCGGTTTTATAGGAGCATTTTCTCCTTCTGTTACTTTATCACCTACTTTAATTCCATCAGGTGCTAAAATATATCTTCTAATTCCATTTTGATAGCAAATTAATGCAATTCTTGCTGTTCTATTTGGATCATATTCAATTGACTCAACTTTTGCTATTTGATCAAACATATTTCTATTAAAAGAAATAATTCGGTAGCATCTTTTATGACCGGCACCTCTTCTTCGCATTGTAACTCTACCCAAATTATTTCTTCCAGATTTTTCCGGAATATATACAGTCAATTTTTTATAGGGCTTATCTTTAGTAATCTCAGAAAAATCTAATGATGTTTTAAATCTTTGTCCTGGTGTAACAGGTCTATAACTCTTTAATCCCATGATAACCTCACTATTCTACAATCAGTTCTTTAATCTGTTGTCCTTTTGCAATTGTAACAATCGCTTTTTTCCTGAAATTTGTAAATCCAGGATGAAATCTGTCTCTTTGTTTTGCTTTTCTAGGTAAATTTACTATGTTGACATTAATAACTTTAACATTAAAAAGATTACTTACAGCTTCAGCCACCATTTTTTTATTTGCATCTTGATGAATATAGAAGGTATATTTGTTTTGCCCTTGTAAATTTGTAGATTTTTCATTAAAAGCTGGCTTGTAAATAATATTATGATATTCAAGTTTCATATTTTTATCCTTCTAATTACTATCTTTTATTTTGCAATTTTTCTATACCGAACTAACTTTTGTTGTAACCATTGGAAGATATTTCTCCTCAAGATAATGTAAAGCACTTGCTGTTACAAGAATTTCTTTTGCATAAAAAATATCTTTTGCTGTCAAATTATTCCAATGAAGAGTAGTAATATTTTCTAAATTTCTAGAAGCAGATTTTATATTTCTATCATTCTCAGAAATTGTTAATACTTGATTTTCATTGACATCATTCATAAATTTCTTGTCACCATAAATTAGAACAGTGTTATTTTTAATATTAAATGGTTTTAATACATTTAACAATGATTTTGTTTTTGAATTTTCAATTAAAATATCTTCAATTATCTTAATCTGTTTTTTTTTCATCTTTAAAGAGAAAAGAGAAATATAAGCCAATTTCTTCATTTTTTTATTTATCTTTTTTCTAAAAGATCTTGGATGTGGACCAAAAGCAACACCGCCTTTTCGCCAGACAGGGTTTCTTTTTGTACCAACTCTTGCTCTACCTGTTCCTTTCTGTCTCCATGGTTTAGCACCAGATCCAGTAACTTCTGCTTTTGTCTTAGTATCAGCTGTGCCTGCTCTTTTATTTGCTTCTTCTACAGTAACAGCAAGCCAAATAAGATAGTTATTTACCTTGGAATTAAACATTAAATCTGATACTTGAATCTCTTCTTTTGGTTTATTTTCAAGCGAATAAATTGTAACTTGCATAGTTTTTTCCCTTCCTTCTTAAGGAATAATCTTATTTATTTTCTATTTTTTTAAT
The DNA here is from genome assembly GCA_964581895.1 of uncultured Brachyspira sp. Classification (GTDB taxonomy): domain Bacteria; phylum Spirochaetota; class JAAYUW01; order JAAYUW01; family JAAYUW01; genus Exilispira. The sequence goes on along the minus strand of CAZOPR010000008.1, from coordinate 40,457 downwards.
TGATTTTTTAACAAGAACCAGATTGTTTTTACCGCCAGGAACAGCACCTTTTACTAAAATAATATTTTCATCTTTTATTAACTTGACAACTTCTAAATTTTGAACTGTTACCTGCTCATTCCCATAATGACCTGGCATTTTCTTAAAAGGATAAACTCTACCTGGTTGTTCTCTCATGGCCGTTCCACCAAGACCTCTATGAAATTTAGAACCATGAGTCATCTTACCTCTTTTAGCGTTAAATCTTTTAACCATACCGGTAAATCCTCTACCTTTAGATTTACCAACAATATCAACATATTTAATATTTTCAAAAATAGAAACATCTAAGTCTTGCCCTACTTCTATAGAAAGTTCATTATCATTAATACGAAATTCTCTAACTATAGCTTTAGGAGCTATGTTTATATCTTTATTTTGTTCTTTCAATTTTATGTTTAATGAATCAAAATATCCTCTTTTAGGGGAATTAAGTTTCTTTTCCTTTAATTCTTCAAATCCTAATTTAATAGCATTATATCCATGTGTATCTTTATTTTTAACTTCAAGAACAGTACATGGGCCAACCCTAATTACTGTAACAGGGATTTGCTTACCAGATTCATCAAATATTTCTGTCATGCCTATTTTTCTACCTATTAAGCCCATCATAATTTAACCTCTTTTGAATTATAATTTTGTTTTTTATAAACTTATAATTGTTTGACCTCTGCATAAACGCCTTGAGGTAATTCCAAACTCATCAAAGCATTTTTCGCATCATCTGAAGGTTCAATTATATCTATCATTCTTTTATGAATTCTAATCTCGAATTGTTCTCTACTTTCAATATTTATAAAAGGGGAGCGAAGAACAGTATATCTTTTAATTTTAGTCGGAAGAGGTATTGGACCTTTAACGAATGCTTTAGCTTTTTTTAATGTTTTAACTATTTCTTCTGCAGATTTATCAAGAATTAGATGATCATAAGCTTGCAATTTAATTCGAATTTTAGTGCTTTTCACAAATATCCTCCAGGATAACATTAGATGTGGGGAGATAAACTCCCCACAATTATTTATTCAATAATTTCTGCAACAACTCCAGCACCAACGGTTCTTCCACCTTCTCTGATAGCAAATCTTAAGCCTTTTTCCATAGCAACAGTATATATAAGTTCAACAGTCATAAGAACGTTTTGTCCTGGTTGAGCTGTTTGCTCTTCTTCGTTTGTCTGAACATTCTGTATTTTTGCAATTGTTCCAGTAACATCAGTTGTTCTAAAATAGAATTGAGGTCTATAGCCAACAGCAAATTGAGTATGTCTACCACCCTCTTCCTTAGAAAGAATGTAAACCTGAGCAACAAATTTTTTGTGAGGAGTTATGCTTTTTGGAGCAGCTATAACCATACCTCTTTCAACTTCTTCTTTTTCAACACCTCTTAAAAGAAGACCGATATTATCTCCAGCTAAACCTTCATCAAGTTCTTTCCTAAACATTTCTACACCAGTAATAACTGTTTCTTTTGTTTCACCAAAACCTACGATTTCAACTTTATCATTAACTCTTATTCTACCTCTATCGACTCTACCTGTTACAACAGTACCTCTACCTTTGATTGAGAATATATCTTCGATAGGCATTAAGAAAGGTTTATCAAGATCTCTAACAGGATCTGGGAAATATTCATCCATTGCCTTTAAAAGTGCAGCAATAGGTTTCCAAGGTTCAGAATTTACATCATTTCCTTCATATTCCATAGCTTTTAAAGCAGAACCTCTGATTACAGGAATTTCCTTACCAGGGAAATTATACTTTGTAAGAAGTTCTCTAGTTTCTTCTTCAGCAAGATCAACAAGCTCTGGATCTGGAACCATATCTACCTTGTTTAAGAAAACAATTATTGAAGGAACATTTACCTGTCTAGCAAGAAGGATATGTTCTCTTGTCTGAGCTTCAGGTCCTTCATTTGCTGAAACTAAAAGTATTGCTCCATCCATCTGGGCAGCACCTGTGATCATGTTTTTAATATAGTCAGCATGCCCTGGGCAGTCAATGTGAGCATAGTGTCTTTTTTCACTTTCATACTCAACATGCTGAGTATTGATTGTAATACCTCTTGCTTTTTCTTCTGGAGCATTATCGATTTCATCATATTTTTTAGCGACAGCTCTTCCTAATGCAGCACAATATTTTGTTATAGCAGAAGTAAGTGTTGTTTTACCATGGTCAACATGTCCTATAGTACCAACATTCATGTGTGGTTTGGTTCGATTAAACTTTTCCTTTGCCATTTTTATTTCCTCCTCAAATAATAAAAAAATAGATGTTTATCAACCCATAATACTATTTTTTTCTGGTTGATAAAAATCAATAACATTTTTATTTAAAAAGACAATACAATTGTCTTGTTATCCATAAAATCAAAAAATTCTTATTGTTATACAAATAAGAAAAAATTATTTTAATATTTCTTTTAAAATGGATTGTGGAACTTCATTATAATGACTTAACATCATAGTATAAGTTCCTCTTCCCTGTGTCTTTGAGCGCAAGACTGTCGCGTAACCGAACATTGAACTTAATGGCACTTCGGCTTTTATGATTTTTCCACTAACCGAATCGATCATTCCATGAATTTTACCCCTGCGGCTATTCAGGTCTCCCATAACTTCGCCAAGGTATTCTTCTGGAATGATAACTTCCAATGCCATTATTGGTTCAAGAAGAACTGGATCTGCCTCTTTGCAAGCATTTTTGAAAGCCATCGATGCTGCAATCTGAAAGGCTAAATCCGAAGAATCAACTTCATGATAAGAACCATCAAGCAAGTTAACACGTATGTCTGTAACGGGATAGCTACCAAGAACTCCATTTTCAATTGCTGATTCAATACCTTTTTTAACAGAAGGTATAAATTCCTTTGGAATTCTTCCTGCAACTATCTTATCTACAAATTCAAAGCCTTTACCTCTTTCAAGAGGTTCAACTTCAATTATTACATGACCATATTGGCCTTTCCCACCTGATTGCCTTATGTATTTACCTTCAGATTTGACTTTTTTCTGAATGGTTTCACGGTATGCAACCTGTGGTGCTCCAATGTTCGCCTCAACTTTATACTCTCTTTTTATTCTGTCAACAATTATTTCAAGATGTAATTCTCCCATCCCTCGAATTATTGTTTGCCCTGTTTCTTCATTGACATTTATTTTAAATGTTGGATCTTCTTCAGCTAATTTTCCGAGAGCTATAGATAATTTATCATACTCAGCCTTTGTCTTCGGTTCAATAGCTACAGATATTACTGGATCCGGGAAATCCATTGATTCAAGTATTATCGGTGCATGATGAGAACACAAAGTATCACCTGTTTGAGTATTTTTCATTCCTATAAGTCCGACAATATCTCCAGCAGCTGCTTCTTTTATCTCTTCTTTTTTATTGGCATGCATTAAAACAATTCTTCCGATTCTCTCATTTTTTTCTTTGGAAGAGTTATATACTTCATCTCCCTGGGTAATTTTTCCAGAATATATTCTTAAAAATGTAAGCTTTCCTATATAAGGATCACTCATGATCTTAAAAGCAAGCCCCGAAAAAGGTTCGGTTTCGATAGCTTTTCTTTTTATAATATCTCTTGTTTTTGGTTGAACACCTTCAACATCTGCAATATCTAAAGGGGAAGGTAAATAGTATACAATAGAATCAAGCATAGTCTGAATACCAACATTCTTAAAAGAAGATCCACATATCATAGGATAAAAATCCATTGATATTGTCCCTTTTCTTATACACTTTCTTAGTTCTTCTTCAGAAATTTGACTGCCAGAAAGATATTTTTCTAAAACCAGATCATTCTGCTCTGATACTGTGTCAAGTAATTTTTCTCTATATTCTTCTGCAATATCTTTATATTCGTCAGGAATTTCTTGCTCATTAAAAGGGGAATTGCTTTCATATGATTCCCATATAATTGCTTTCATTTTTACCAAATCAATAACACCTTTGAAATTTGATTCACTACCAATTGGAAGTTGAATAATGACGGGTTTTGCTCCTAATTTTTCAATTACCTGTTTCTCTACTTCAAAAAAATCTGCACCGACTCTATCCATTTTATTGACATATATGATTCTCGGAACTTTATATTTATTAGCCTGTCTCCATACAGTTTCGCTTTGTGGTTCAACTCCACCGACTGCACAAAAAACCGCTAAAGCTCCATCCAAAACTCGAAGAGATCTTTCAACTTCTGCTGTAAAATCAACATGTCCCGGAGTATCAATTATATTTATTCTATGTCCAAGCCAGAAAGTAGTTGTTGCTGCTGAAGTTATTGTTATCCCTCTTTCTTTTTCTTGGATCATCCAATCCATTTCAGCTGCACCATCATGAACTTCACCTATTTTATATGTTTTACCAGTATAAAACAGAATTCTTTCAGTGGTTGTAGTTTTACCTGCATCTATATGAGCCATTATTCCAATATTTCTATATTTTTCTAAAGAAATCTTCTCAGTCATATCCTTTTCCTGCAATTTTCAATAAAAGTATTAAATAAAAAATATAAAAAACTTTACAAGCTTAACGCAAATAAAGTAAAATTAATAAATTGATAAATTAAAATAGTATACAAAGAATGCGTGATGGAGTAATAACTTAAATTACTTTTGAGAATTTAAGTCAGATAAAGATAAAAAATCTTTTCTCCAGCGCACGCAATCGATAATAAATTACCATCTTAAATGAGCAAAAGCTCTATTTGCTTCTGCCATTTTATGTGTATCTTCTTTTTTCTTTATTGATGATCCCTGATTTTTATAGGCATCAATTATTTCATTAGCGAGTTTTTCAGCCATGCTTTTGCCATTTCTTGATCTTGCAAAAGTAATTATCCAATGACAAGCAAGATAAAATTGTCTGTATGATGGAACTTCAACAGGTATCTGATATGTTGAACCACCAATTCTTCTTGACCTAACTTCAACTATAGGTTTGACATTTTCAAGAGCTTGATGAAAAACATCAACTGGATTTTCATTTAACCTTTCTTTAATAACATTTAAAGCATCATAAATGACTGCTTGAGCAACACTCTTTTTGCCATCCCACATTAAATAATTTACAAACTTTGAAATTTCTTGATTTTTATAATTAAAATCTAATTCTAATGGTCTATCTATTCTTTTTTTCTTTCTACTCATGATAACTCCCGGAAAAATTTTTATGATTTTTTAGTATTCTTAGCACCATATTTAGATCGCGAACTTTTTCTATTTTCAACACCAAGTGTATCTAAAGTTCCTCTAATAATATGATATCTAACTCCAGGAAGGTCTTTTACTCTTCCACCTCTAATCAAGACTACTGAATGTTCTTGAAGATTATGTCCTTCTCCTGGTATATATGCTGTTACCTCATAACCATTTGTAAGTCTAACTCTGGCTACTTTTCTTAAAGCAGAGTTTGGTTTCTTTGGAGTCATTGTAAATACACGAGTACATACACCTTTTCTTTGAGGGCAACCTTTTAAGGCAACAGATTTGGATTTGTAGGTAACTTTTTCTCTTCCTTTTCTAATTAATTGATTGATAGTAGGCATTTTTATTAACTCCTTTGCACATGGAATTTACAAATAACAAATTTTTTTTTATTGTCAAGTATTAACCAAATTTATCTGATTCTGGAAAAAAACTTTTATTTATAGATGATTTAAAAATGTCATCAATGTTAAATTCAATATCGCCTTTTTGCTTATCATAAATTCTTATATTTTTATAATTTCTTATTCCAGTTCCAGCAGGAATTCTTTGTCCAATAATAACATTTTCTTTTAATCCTCTTAGATAATCTGTTTCTCCCCTTATAGCTGCATTGGTTAAAACTTTTGTTGTTTCCTGGAAGGAAGCAGAAGATAAAAAGGATCTTCCAAGAGCAGCTTTTTTGATCCCTTCAAGAGCAGGAGATGCTTTAGCAGGAACTCCTCCTTCTTTTATAACCCTATCATTTACATCAAAGAACTCTTCTCTATCAACAATCTGTTTCAATACAAAATTAGTATCTCCTACTTCTTCAATTGTTACTTTTTTAGTCATCTGCCTAACAATTATAGCAATATGCTTATCATTTATATTTACTCCCTGTTCTCGATAAACTTTTTGAATCTCATTTAATAAATAAGCAGAGAATTCAAATATTCCATTTATCGAAAGAACATCATAAGGATCTGGTTCACCATCTGTGAGGGGGGTACCAGCTTTAATCCTGTCTCCTTCTCTAACTTTTACATTCATAAAACCAGGAATTAGATGCTCATAAATTTTACCAAAATCATCTTCAATAAGAATAACTTTCTTAGTTCTTTTTGATTCTCCATATTTTATAATTCCATCAACTTGAGCTAAAATTGCTTTTTTCTTTGGCTTTCTTGCTTCAAATAAAGAAGTAACTTTAGGTAGACCGGAAACAATATCTTCCTGAGTTGTTTTCTCTTTTGGAAGTTTGATTATAATATCTCCAACTTTAACTTTTTCACCATCTTTAACAGTTATAATAGATTTGGATTGTAAATGGTACGTTGTTAATATCTTATCTTTATCATTTTTATCACAAATATATAATTTTGGTTGTCTTTTATCATTTAAAAGTTGGGCGATTTTTAAGTATCCTCCCTCAATCTGCTTTGCATTAACATTTAGTATTACATTTTCAAATTTGACAATCCCTTCATTTTCTGCAAGAGTAATATCATTATGCATATCTGTTTCTAATAAGGTTTTATCTGCTGCGAAAATCTCATTTTCTTTTCCATAAAAAACACTTCCAGTTCTTGCGTCTATAGAAATTTCATCACCCATCAAATATAAATGATGTCCAACTTTTTTAGTAATACCGATATGAGTTGATTTTACAACTTTATTATTTTCATCATAACCTAAAATAGTATCTGGTATTACTTTCATACCATCTACAACTTCAATTTTGCTTGCACATGTATTCGTAATATCTTTAAAAATTTCTCTTATAATAATTTGGCCATCTCTTAAGAATAATAAATTCTCATTTTCCTCATTTTTATGTGTTGTTCCAAAAATTCTTTCTATGTAAACAGGGTTTTTAAATCTTCTTTCAGCTTCAATTCCTTCACCTGATGAAGCAATACCTCCAATATGGAAAGTTCTCATTGTAAGCTGGGTTCCTGGTTGACCTATAGATTGAGCTGCAATAATACCTACAGCCTCTCCTATATCTACAATCGAACCTGTAGCTAAATTTTGACCATAACATTTTGCACATACACCATACCTTGATTCACATGTTAAAACAGATCTTATTTTTACTTTTTTAATACCCAATCTTTCTATAAGTAGAGCTTTTTCTTCATCTATATACTCATTGACATCGACAATTAATTCATTAGTAATAGGATGATATATTTTTTCCTGGCAAAATCTTCCAGTTATTCTTTGTGCCAGAGAAACCTTTATTTCATCACCTTCCTTAATGCTTTCAATATAAATACCATTTATTGTTTTACAATCCTCTTCAGTTATTACAACATCTTGAGCAATATCAACTAATTTCCTTGTAAGATAACCAGCATCAGCAGTTTTTAGGGCGGTATCTGTTAAACCTTTTCTTGCTCCATGAGTACTGATAAAATATTCAAAAACAGATAAGCCTTCCTTAAAGTTTGACTTGATAGGAATATCTATAATTTTACCAGAAGGAGTAGACATGTTACCTCTCATACCTGCCAACTGAACTACCTGACTGATATTTCCTCTTGCTCCAGACTCAACTAATATATTAAGAGGGTTAATTCCACTATCAAATTGCTCTATAGTGTTTTTAAGTTTTTGCTGAATTTTGCCTTTTGCTTTATCCCAGAGTTTAATGACTTCATTGTATCTTTCTTCTTCAGTAATAGTTCCATCCTGTTTCGCTTTTTGATATTGCTTAACCTTTTCTTCAGTTGATGCAATAATTTTATGTTTTTCTTCTGGTATTATGATATCAGATACACTTATTGTAGAACCAAATCTGGTGGCATAGTAAAAACCTAATTCTTTAATTTTATCTAAAGAATCTCCTGCTGCAAAAATACCTTCCTGAACTATAATTTTGGCAATAAGATTTTTAAGTTTCTTTTCAGACATTGCTTCATTTATGAATCTTATAGAAGGAGGCAAAATGTTATTAAATATTACTCTTCCAGCAGTGGTTTTTATCCATTGGTCATTAAAATAATAAAGAATTTGTTCATTGTACATTATCTCATTGAACTGGATTGCATATTCAATCTCTTCTAAATTGTTAAAAAATTTAATTTTTTCTCTTTTTATTCTTGTATCTTCTTTTGTAAGATAAAAAACCCCTAAAACCATATCTTTTGTAGGCCAAGATATTGGGGTTCCATTAGCTGGGTCAAGTAAGTTTTTTGCAGATAGCATTAGAATCCAGCATTCAATCTGAGCCTCTACCGATAATGGGATATGAATAGCCATCTGGTCACCATCGAAGTCTGCATTGTATGCATGACAAACCAGTGGTGGCAATTGAATAGCCGAGCCTTCTATTAATTTTGGCTCAAAAGCTTGAAATCCTAATCTATGTAATGTAGGAGCTCTATTTAATAAAACAGGATGTTTATCTACAATTGATTCAAGAACATCCCAGACTTCTTTTTCTCCATGCTCTATTGCATCTTTTGCTCTTTTTATTGTATAATTATATTCTGATTTAAGTTTTGCTATAACAAAGGGCTTAAAAAGCTCGAGCGCTATTTTTCTTGGAACGCCTGCTTGATAGATCTTTAAGTTAGGACCGACTACTATTACTGAACGTCCAGAATAATCAACTCTTTTACCAAGCAAATTTTGTCTAAATCTTCCTTGTTTTCCTTTTAAGATTTCTGATATTGATTTTAATGGTCTATTTGATGGTCCTTTTACTGCTCTTTTTCTTTTTGAGTTATCAAAAAGACAATCTACAGCATCTTGTAGTAATCTTTTTTCATTTTTTACAATAATATCCGGAGCTTTCATTCTTTGTAATTTTTTAAGTCTATTATTTCTATGAATCATTCTTCTATAAAGGTCATTTAGGTCAGAAGTAGCAAAGCGACCTCCGTCAAGCTGCACCATAGGTCTTAAATCAGGAGGAATAACAGGTACAACATCTAATATCATCCATTCTGGTTTATTTCCAGATTTCTTAAAATCTTCAAGCAAAGCAAGTCTTGATAAAAGTTTTTTATCGGCCTTTTTGTCTTTCTCAATCATCATTCTTCTAAGGACTTGGACTTCATAGTCAATATCTATCTCTGAAAGAAGTTCCTTTATCGCTTCTGCTCCCATTTGTGCCTTAAAAGATGAACCATATTTTGTTAAAGCTTCTTCATATTCTTTTTCTGTTAAAATTTCCTTTTCTTTTAAATCTGTATCACCTGGATCTATTACAATATATTTTTCATGGAAAAGTACAGAATCTAAATCTTTATTTTTTACATCAAGAGCCAAAGCTATTTTGGAAGGTGTAGTTTTATAATACCATATATGGGCAACAGGAGAAGCTAAAACAATATGGCCACAACGATATCTTCTAACCTTAGAATCTGTTACCTGAACTCCACATCTATCACACACAACACCTTCATATTTTCTAGTTTTAAACTTCCCACAAGAACATTCGTAATCTCTTGTAGTTCCAAATATTTTTTCACAGAAAAGTCCATCCTTTTCTGGTTTTAATGTTCTATAATTTATTGTTTCTGGTTTTTTTACTTCACCATAAGATTGTTCTATTATAACATCTGAAGAAGCTAACTTTAGCTGAATTTTCGAAATCATCTTAATATTATCAAAAATACTCATATTCTCCCTCTCTAATCAATAGGAAAACTTAATTATAACATCTGTTTGGATTTATAAACATTCTTCTCTTGTTCTTTTTCTGTCAAAGAAATTTCCTTTTCATTCTCATCATATAAAATAACATGCAAGCACATACCTCTTAGTTCTTGAATTAAAACATTAAAAGCCTCTGGAATTCCAGCTGGAGGAATTGGTTCTTCTTTAACAATTGCATGATACATATTGTTCCTTCCAGTTCTATCATCTGATTTTTGAGTTAAAAACTCATGCAAGGTAGCTGCTGCACCATAAGCTTCTAGTGCCCATACTTCCATTTCTCCTAGTCTTTGACCACCAAATTGTGCTTTACCACCAAGTGGTTGTTGAGTAACAAGTGAGTAATTTCCAGTAGAACGTGCATGAACCTTATCCTCTACCATATGATTTAATTTTAATATATAAATGTTACCAACTAATACATCATTTAGAAATTTTTCGCCTGTTTTTCCATCATAAAGCTTGGTTTTAGATGTTTTTGGAAGGCTAACATCTTCTAACAATTTTTGAATCTCTTCCCATTTTGGAGATTCAAATACTGGAACAGCTATCTTTTTACCAGTTTTTTCACAAACCCATCCTAATGATGTTTCAAATATCTGCCCTAAATTCATTCTACTAGGAACACCAAGAGGATTTAAAACAATGTCTACTGGAGTACCATCTGGTAAAAATGGCATATCTTCTTCTGGAAGGATAATAGATATAACACCTTTATTACCGTGTCTTCCAGACAATTTATCTCCTACCTGTATTTTCCTTTTAGTTGCAACATATACTTTTATAACTTCTTCAACACCATTATCAAGATCATCAACATCATCTTTATTTAGTTTAATAACTTCAGTAACATAACCTTCTACACCATGAGGAACCCTTAAAGATGTGTCTCTAACTTCAGAAGCCTTTTCACCAAAAATAGATTTAAATAGTTTATATTCAGGGAATAGTTCTTCATGACCTTTTGGTGTAACCTTTCCAACTAATATACTATTTGAAGTAACATAAGAACCAACTTTAACAACTCCATTTTCATCAAGATCTTTTAAATCTCTTTCACTGCAGTTTGGAATATCTCTTGTAATTTTTTCAGGGCCAAGTTTCGTATCTCTTACTTCTATCTGGAATTCTTTTATATGAAGCGAAGTTAAAAGATCTTCCTTTACAACTTTTTCAGAAATGACTATAGCATCTTCAAAATTGTATCCATACCATGGTATAAAGGCAACTTTTAAGTTAACACCCAATGCCAACTCTCCGTCAGCTGCAGAAGGACCATCTGTTAAAGGTTGCCCTTCTTTTACTTTTTGTCCAAGTTTAACAATTGGGGATTGATTATAAACCGTATCCTGGTTAGTTCTAAAGTATTTCACAAGCCTGTATTTATCTAAGTCTTTATCATTTATCTTATTATCAGGTTCTATAGTTATTGTAGAATTTGAAATTTCAATTACTTTTCCGCTTCTTTTTGCATATTGAATAATACCAGCATCTTTTACAACTCTCTGTTCAATCCCTGTTCCAACAAGGGGTGATTGAGGATAAAGAAGAGGAATTGCTTGTCTTTGCATGTTTGAACCCATTAAAGCTCTGTTAGCATCGTTATGTTCCAAAAATGGTATTAAAGCTGTAGATATTGAAATCAACTGTCTTGGAGATAAGTCGACATAATCAATTTTTGATTTGTGAACACTAATATATTCACCATTATGTCTTGAATCAATGAATTCATTTATAAAATTTCCATCTTTCTCTCTTGGTTCTGTTGACTGAGCAATATAAAATCTTTCTTCTTCTATCGCAGTTAAAAATTCAACTTGATTTGTGACAACTCCATTTTCTACTTTTAAGTATGGAGTTTCAAGATAACCAAAGTCATTGGGTTTGCTAAAAGTAGTTAAAGAAAGTATTAGTCCAATATTCTGACCTTCTGGTGTTTCTATTGGGCATAATCTTCCATAGTGGGATGTATGAACATCTCTGACTTTAGAGCCAGCCCTATCTCTAGAAAGTCCACCTTTACCTAATGCATTAATTCTTCTTTTATGAGTCAATTCTGTTAATGGATTTGTCTGATCCATAAATTGAGAAAGTTGAGATGTTCCGAAAAACTCATTTAATACTGAAGTAATTGGTTTATTATTAACAAGCTCCGTTGGATTTGCCGTTTCAGGATCTATTGTATTCATTTTCTCTATCGCAATCCTTTGCATTCTGGCAAAACCCTTTTTCAACTCATTATATATAAGCTCCCCAACCGCTCTAATCCTTCTATTTGAAAGATGATCCTCGTCATCAACATTGTAGATACCTTCAGCAATCTTAGTTAAATAAATAATTGTATTGATAATATCATTAATCAAAAGGTTCATATCTGTAATATTTTCTTTATATCCGAATTTTCTGTTTAGCTTAAATCTTCCGACTTTACCTAGAAAATATCTGTGGGGATTAAAAAACATTTCTTTTATTTCAATTTCAGCTGTTTCAATAAGGGCAGGTTCACCAGGTCTTAGTATATTGAAAACTTTATTGATAGCTTCCTCTTTTGTTGGTTCTGATTTTAAAGGGTTATCTGGATCTTTTTCGAAAACTTCCTTTTGAATTGTATTTAAGATTATTTGAGATGAAACTTTTTTAGAGCTTGCAAGATTTACGACTTTTAGCTCTCTTATTTCATTTTCCATCATCTTATCGATATCTAGCTCTCTTATTTCCTGTCCTGCACCAATAATTCTTTCTGGACCAAAATCTGTTTCTATAATAAGTGTTTGAGCAGATATCCTACCAGTCAAATCGTATGTAATAGGCAGTATTTCTGTTTCATAGAATGCATCTATAATTTTTTCATTTGTTTCAAGACCTAAAACTCTTAAGAATGTTGTCGCTGGAATTTTTCTTTTTTTATCAATTCTAACAGAAAGTATCTCTTTTTTTTCATCCAATATAAACTCTAACCATGCACCTTTATCAGGAGAAAGTCTTGCTTGATATTCATTATTTCTATCGTCATACTTAAACATTACTCCTGGGGATCTATGTATTTGAGACACTACTACTCTTTCTGCACCATTTATAATAAAGGTTCCAGCATCAGTCAATAAAGGGAAATCCCCAAAATAGATTTCCTTAGTTCTTACTTCACCAGAATCCTTGAATATTAAATTTACGACAATTTTAATTGGAATTGAATATGTCTTTCCTTTAATTCTTGCTTCATCAACATTATATTTAGGTTGACCAAAAAAATATTCGACATATTCCAATACTATATTACTATTTTTAGATTCAATAGGGAAATGACTCTTAAAAAGATCTTCTAATCCTTGAATTTCAATAGGAAGTTTATTTAACTTTTTTTCTAGTTGCAAAAACCACTCATAGGATATTTTTTGTATCTCTAAAAAATTAGGGAATTCAATAACTTCATCTTTGTTATCATTGATATAAAATCTATTTGAATTGTTTTTAATTGGTGAAAATTTCACCTTCATGAATTTCTCCTGAATATTTAAGATTAAGATAACTATACTATTTTAGAAAACTTAAAAATAGTTGAAAAATTATATAGATTGAAGGGAGTATTCCTACCCCCTTCAATATTGAAAATAGATATTAGATTATTTTGCCAATTTTCTGGCATTATTTTAACTCTACCTGAGCACCTGCTTCTTCTAATTTTTTCTTTATTGCTTGAGCTTCTTCTTTTGGTACTGCTGTTTTAATAGGTTTAGAAGCATCTTCTACTGCATCTTTAGCTTCTTTTAAGCCTAAAGATGTAATTTCTCTAACTTTTTTGATAACTTCAATCTTCTGAGCACCAGGATTCTTTATATAGATATCAAATTCAGATTTTTCCTCTTTTTCAGCAGCTTCACCACCTGCTGCAGCTGCTGCAGGAGCTGCCATCATCATTGGGGCAGAAGCACTAACACCAAAAGTTTCCTCAAGTGCTTTAACAAGTTCATTTAATTCCATTACAGTCATGCCTTTCACAGCTTCAATAATCTGTTCTTTTGTAAGATTTGCCATAATTACTCCCTTAAACTATTATTTAATTTTCTACTTGGATTGAGCTATTTGATTCAAAACTCTTGGGAATCTTGCTATAATATCACCAAGAGCTCTTGTAAATCTTGTATATGGGCTAGCCAAAATATTGGCAAGCATACCATATAATTCTGCTTTTGATGGAAGATCAGCTAACTTTTCAGCTTCTTGTGCATTCAAAAAGCTATTTTCAAAAATAGCTCCTTTAATGCTTACTACTTTTGTCTTTTGAATGCTTTTAATTTCTTTAACAATACTACTGATCTCATCATTAGCATAAACTATAAAAGTGTTTAACTTAAACATATCTTGAGGAATCTCAAAATCTATTGATTCCTTAGCAGAAAGTCGAGCGATATTAGTTTTAATAACTTTAATATAACCGTTTTTCTCTCGAATTTTCCCACGAAGTTCCTCAAACTGTTTAACAGTTATCTTTGAAAAATTACAGAAAAGTACAAAATTATTTTCCTGAAATATTTTTTTAATTTCATTAAAATAATTAACCTTTTCTGGTCGAATTTCTCTTTTTTTCTCCATAAAAGTTCCTTAATAGGTTGGTAAATAGAAAAATATTTTATATAAATGCGTAATAGCTCACAAAATAAATATAATTTCAAGTATTAGATTTAAGCTAAACTTGAAATATCTACTTTTACAGAAGGAGACATAGTTGTTGAAATATATATAGATAAAATGTAATTTCCTTTTAAATCAGAAGGTCTTTTTTTTAGTAAATCTTGATAAAGCTGGTTAAAGTTTTCAAAAATCTGTTCTTCTGTCATAGATTTTTTTGCAAATACTACATGAACAACCCCAGCCTTATCTGCTTTATACTCAAGTTTACCCTGCTTGATTTCTTTAACTGCGTTAGCAATATTATCTGTAACAGTACCTGTTTTTGGGTTAGGCATTAAACCTTTAGGACCTAAAATCTTTGCTATTTTACCTATTTCTTTCATCATATCTGGTGTCGCAATGCATGCATCAAAATCAAGCCAACCATTTTTAATTTTTTCAATATACTCTTCATCACCAGCATAATCAGCACCAGCAGAAATAGCTTCTTCTGCTTTTTGTCCTTTTGCAAAAACCAAAACTTTTCTGGTTTTACCAAAAGAATTCGGTAATAATATTGTAGATCTGATTGAATGTTTCTTTTCAAGTTTTAAATTAAAACTTGCTTCAAAAGTTTCATCAAATTTAGCATAAGAAACTTTTTTTATTAAAGATATCGCATCTTTAATGTTATATGCTTTTGGTTCAATATTTTCTTTAGCTTTTCTATATAATTTACCATGAACTGTCATTATTAAAACTCCTTGATAATTAATCTACAACTTCAATACCCATAGATTTACAAGTACCTTCAACAATTTTAGATGCTTTTTCTATATCTTTGGTATTCAAATCTGGTAGCTTTTTTGCAGCTATTTCTTTTACCTGTTTTCTTGTTATTTTACCCACTTTTGTTTTGTTTGGAGTAGCCGAACCCTTTTCCAAATTTATTGCCTTTTTAACCATAAACGAAACAGGAGCGACCTTAAAAGCTATATCAAATGTTCTGTCTTTATATATTGTTACAATTGTAGGAATTAATTCACCTTTTCTATTAGAAGTTTTAGCATTAAATGTTTGAACAAAT
This sequence comes from uncultured Brachyspira sp., assembly GCA_964581895.1. GTDB lineage: Bacteria > Spirochaetota > JAAYUW01 > JAAYUW01 > JAAYUW01 > Exilispira. The sequence continues at coordinate 24,867 of CAZOPR010000008.1, read as the reverse complement.
TGTTGTAAATTAATCCCTGTTGGTCCTAATGCTGTACCGATTGGTGGAGCAGGTTTTGCTTCTCCACCGACAATTTGTAATTTTACTATTTGTTTAATCTCTTTTGCCATAATATATCCTTAAAATTTTTTTCAAATTTATTTTAATTTATTTCTTCTCAATCTGTTCTGTAGTAAGCTCAACAGGAGTTGGTCTATCAAAGATTTTAACTTCTACAATAACTTTTGTTTTATCTTTATCAATTTCTTTGATAACACCTGTGCAGCCTTTGAATCCACCTGCTATTATATTAACCTCTTCTCCTATATCATAAACAGATTTGGTTTCTTCAGTTTCGCTTTCCTTTATCTGCCCAATATTAATCAAATAAGACTTAACTTCAGCCTTTGATAAAGGAATAGGTCTATCAGTTCTTTTGACACCTAAAAATGCTGCAACAGAAGATATGCTTAAAATCTCCTTGGCAATTTTTTTCCAATAATTTTCATCTCCAGGATTATCTGAAAAATCTATTTCGACAAAAACATATCCTGGATATAATCTTGAAGTAAACTCTCTTTTCTTTCCTTTTATTTTCTTTTCTGTTTTTGACTCTGGCACTACAGGATTAAATACATATTTTTCAAGATATGTGTTTTTTATAATTTTATTTAAATAATCTACCACCTGGTATTCTGAACCACTGGTGACTTTTAAGATATAGTAATTTTTCATAAACCAAATATCCACTGAATAAATTTACCAATCCCAAGGTCTACTGCAAGAAAAAACAATGAAAAAAAGCCCATAATTATCAATATGCCTATAAGGTGAGCAGGAACAGATTTGGTAACAATATTCCAGTCAATTTTCTTTAACTCTCTATATGATGAGGTAATAAAAGATATAAATTTTTTAAAAATATTTTGTTTAGCCATTCTGCCTCCACAGTTCAAAAACAGGCCAGGAGGGATTCGAACCCCCAACATGCGGTTTTGGAGACCGCCGCTCTACCAATTGGAGCTACTGACCTATAATTATTTATTTAATTTTTGTTTCACTATGAACAGTATGTTTATGACAAAATCTACAATATTTCTTAAAAGATAACTTATCTGGAGTATTTTTTTTGTTCTTATCAGCAGTATAATTTTTGTTTCCGCATACATCACACTTAAAAGCTATTAATTCTCTCATACATTCACCTTTATTAAACTAATTTATCTTTTTTGAAATTTCGACTTATTTTTTATTCACAGCCCTCACTCGGAATCGAACCGAGTACCTTTTCCTTACCATGGAAACGCTCTACCGTATGAGCTATGAGGGCAAAATCGCTAGCAAAAATAACAGATTTTTTACAACTGTCAAGAGAGTTTTTAAAATTTATTTACTCATCTTGCATTCACCCTGAAAAATAACACCATCTTCTATTTTAAGAACTTTTGTTGTTATATTTCCATACATTTGGGCAGAGTTTATAAGTTCAGCTCTTTCTGATTTATTTATGTTTCCTCTTAAAATACCAGCTATTTTAACGGTACCTGCCTCTATTTCAGCTTCAACATTTGCTTCAGAAGATATTTCAAGATATCCTTCGGTTTTAATAGTACCTTTAAAAGTTCCACATATTTTTAATGATGTCTTAAAATTAAGATTTCCATTGAAATTTGTCTCTGGTCCAAAAGTGGTTGCAACTTTATCTGAGAAAGATGGTCTTTCTTTCTTATTCATTTTAATAACTCCTCAACAAAGAAATATTTATTTATAAATATCTTTAATATAAATATCTTTACTTGGTCACCATTGTAAAAACGCCATCCCAATTTTCTGGTGGGGGATTTTTAATATATTCAACACATCTAAGATATTGAAGTTTAGAAGGTCCATCAGCTGGATTTATTTCAAGTGCTTTTTGAAATTTTATAATTGCGTTTTTAAAATCTTTCTTAAAATAAAGATCTATCCCTTCATTATAATACTGTAATAACATTTTTTTTTCTTCTGAAAGCATAACTTCCTCTTTTTAATAACTTTTTTGATTTTTTATATTTTATATATTCTATTTATTTGATTTTATTTATGCATCACAATTATAAAATTTCAAGAGAAAAAATTAACTTAAAATTTAGTTTTAAATTTTTTTTCTATCTCTTTTTCAGGAAGAAATTCTGCTTTTTTTTCTTCGATTTTTTCTATTCTTTTTTCTATCTCATTACTAAGTTTTTCAAAATTTTTAATCAAAAAATCAAAATCATCTGAAAGTTTTTTATATGTATCAAAAATTTTATCTGGCGAAAATGAAGATTTGCCTTTAGAAAGCTCCGTATCAAAATGGTTTTTTAGCTTAATAGCTGGCTGATATACCTTTTCATTAAAAAAGGATTTCAATATTTTAATTATTTCAGCTTTTTCTTGAATAATTGATTCTCTTTTATTTAATTCAGAAAGATAACTTTGTCTTTTAAGAAGATTATTCATCTTTATGACTACTTCAAAGATATTTACTGGTTTTACTATATAATCGTCGGCTCCTAATTCTAAGGCTTTTATCTTATGAGCAAAGTCCTCAAATGCTGAAATAACAATTATTGGGGCATAATTTTCTTGTTCATTTCTAATGTTTTTAATTATTTCATATCCAGAAATATCTGGTAAATCTATATCTACTATGGCTATATCGTATTTATTTTCTTCAATATATTCAAGAAATCTATAACCTTTATCAAATGATATTACTTCAAACATCTCAAGATTCTGAATGATAGTCTTAAAAAGTTCGCAGATCTCCCAATTATCATCAACCATAACTATCTTAAATTTATTCATTGGAGCCAACCTCTTTATTTAACTTATTTATTTTACTTAATTTAAATTTAATTGAATAAAGGTTATTATAAATCTTTTTCTCTTTTGTTTTAGGATTTAAAATTAAAAGATCTTTTCTTTTTCTTTTCTTAAATACTCCAAAACCTCTTAGTTCAATATTAATCTCTTCTTCTTTAGATAGAAGACTTGATAACTCAGTTAAAAATTGATTTATAATAGATGCTACTAAATCTTTATTAACTTCCTTTGTTTTTTGATATGTTAAATCAATTAAATCTTTCCTTGTTATCTTCATCTTTTAATTTTATTTAATTAATATTTATCAGTTTAGAAGCTCTTGATTTATATCTTGCTGCTGCATTTTTATGAATAACATTTCTCTTAACTGCCTTATCACATAAAGATTGGTAGTCATTATACAAGTTAGCAATTTTTTCTTTGTCGCCGCTATTTAAAGAAGAAGTCAAATTCTTAAAACCAGTTTTAATTTCAGTCTTAACACTTCTATTTTCCAATCTTCTTTTTAATGATTGTTTAACTCTTTTTTCTGCAGATTTTTTGTTTGGCACAGATATTCTCCTTTTTTTTACCTTTTATCATAGATATTAATGATGTCAATATTGATTATTTTCATTTTTAATATTAAATTGTTTTTAAAATGATTGAAGCAGAGTTTTATAACACTTTACCAGAAAAAAGTGGAGTCTATCTTTTTTATGATAAATCTCAAAAATTGCTATATATTGGCAAAGCAAAAAATTTAAAAAAAAGAGTAAGTTCGTATTTTACTAAAAATATTTTGGATGATAAAACTGAAATTCTTGTATCAAACATAAAATATATAGATTATAGGATAGCAAATTCTGAATTTGAAGCACTTTTATTAGAACAAAATTTAATATCTGAACTAAAACCTAAATACAATATCCAACTCAAAGATGATAAATCTTACACTCTTTTGGCTTTTTCTAAAGAAAAATTCCCTTCTCTTTCAATAATTCGGCAAAGAGATAAATTCGAAGGTATTACATTTGGTCCCTTTACATCAAGGCAAATGACAGATAGACTTTATGAATTTATCCAAAAAACTTTTAAGCTAAGAACCTGTAAAAAAAGATTAAACCGTAAATCTAAACCATGTTTAAATTATCATATTGGTAAATGTAGCGCTCCATGTGCAGCACTTATTGATGAATCTCAGTATATTTCTCAATATAAAAAGGCTATTTCTTTTTTGAAAGGTGAATATAAAAATCTACTAAAAGAAATTGAATCTGAAATAAATCAATCATCTTTGGCTCTTGAATTTGAAAAAGCTAATTTTTTAAAAAATCAATATATTATTATTAAGGAATTTCAGTCTCATTATTCATATAGATGGAACTTTGAAGGTACTTATGATTTTATAGCATTTTATCTTAGAAATGGAAATGGTTATATTACTCTTTTAAGAAGTAAAGACGGAATCAAAACCTTTTCAATTAATAAAAGATTTTCATATATTGAGGAGAAAGATAATCTTGATTCTATTATACTACAAGCAATAATTTCATTATATAGAGAAGTTGAACCAGCCCAAAATGTTTATCTCCCATCCCCCTTGTTAATTCAAGTCTTAAATACTTTATTAAAAAAAGAAATAGAAATAAAAGTCTACGAATCTAAGATAGAAAAAAAAATTTATAAGACATTGATTTTACAGCTAATTGAATTGTATAAACAATCTTTCAAAATTGCTTTATTTAATGAAGAAAAAAAATTAAAGGAACTTCAAAAATTGCTAAATTTAAGTAAAATTCCACATAGAATTGATGGTTTTGACATTTCAAACATTGGTTCATCTTATATTGTGGGATCATCTGTAAGTTTTTTAAATGGTTTCCCAGATAAAAGCAATTATAGACAATTTACAATTAAGAGCATAAAAAGTCAGGATGATTACTCTTCTATTGAAGAAATTGTCCTTAGAAGAATATTTGAATATAAAAATACTGGGAATCAATTGCCTGATCTTATCTGTATTGATGGAGGAAAAGGTCATGTAAAAAGGATATCAGATATAATCAATGAAGATTTGTCTATAGATATTCCTGTAATTGGTCTTGCAAAAAGAGAAGAAACAATTATAGTAGAAAAGGGGAAAAGAGAAATTAAATTGCCTTATGATAATGAAGGATTAAAACTTTTAGTTTATATAAGAAATGAAGCCCATAGATTTGCAAATAGATTCAGGGAAAAAAAGATTGATATTAACCTTTTTAAGAAATCTAAATAAGCTTTTTTAAGAAACAGCTATTTATATTTATAATTTTATTTTTATTTTTATTTTACATTAAGAAAAAAGTCTGATTTTACAAAAATTAATAAAGATATAGATTTATGGCAAATTAGACGATAATTGAAAAAAGTGATTTTATTTATCAATACCATGCTGAGGTTTAAGATGAAAGCAAAACAAAGAAATACTTCAAAATCTTATATTTATAAATCAAATCTCTTTCCAAAACATTCTGAAAAAGCAAAAAAGAAGAAAAGTGAACTTTCTAAATTAGAAAAAGTTTATACACGAAAAAGATTTAATTTTCTACCTGTTTTTTTATCAGAATTTTTATCATTGCTTTTTGGTTATTTATGCTGGTTCATTTTTCAGCCATTTCCAAGCACAGGTCCAAATTTTGCCGAATTTAGAAATATCCTATTGTTTTTATATTTAGTAAATTTTTTTGTTGGAATGATTTTTACCTATTTTAAAGTTAGAGATTTAGTAGATTTTTTTTCAATATTTAATGTTTCATATAATTTTGATAAGGAAGAATTCTTAAAATATAGAGCAAAATTATTAAATATGCCATTAATATTAGCTTTAAATTATTCAATTAGATTTTTAGTTTTCACTTCATCTGCTATAATTATTGGATTTGTTCTTTCTTTAATACCATCAAATCTATTCTTAACTCTTGTTGCATATTTTACATTTATTTTTGTTATATTATCAATTTTATCCTATTATTCCTCGCATTTTTCATTGTTAGAACAATTTAATATTGCTGGAAAGGTTAAAATATTCTCTGAAGACTCACCTTATAAAATATATAAAGTAGGATTGATAACAAAAACATTTGCTACCTTTATGATTCCATCTTCTTTACTTGCTATACTACTACTTCTAATAACATTTTCCCTGATACAATATGCAGTTCAGGGTGGTACGATTTTGTCACTTGAATTAAATTATGTAACTAAAACTATCTTTTTTAGACTTTTAATTTTTGCTGTTATTGTTTTTTCTATCTTTACTTCGGTATATGTTTCTTTTTTAAGAAGAAATCTTGGACATATTAGAGAAATACTTTCAGAACTTGAAAAAAGCAATTTTTCATTTGATTCCACCATTTCAACATCAGATGAACTTGCTGATATAATACAAAAAGTAAATATAGTTTCAATTAATCTTAATAATATTATTAAAGAAAGCTTAAATTATTTTGAGGCTGTTTCATTAAAAATAAAAGAAAATTTCAATGTATCGCAAAAAATAGAATCTAATGCTGAAAAACAAAATGAATCTATTCAAAAACTATTAAACTCTGTAAATGAACTTAAAAATTCAACTACTGTAATACTTGAAAAATCAAACAAGTCTGCTCAAATAATTACTAAGTCTAACTCGATTTTACAAAAAGAAATAGCTACCTTTGAATCTTCTTTATCTTCATTTTCGCAAATTAGTGAAATTTCAAAGAAAATGACTGATTCATTAAAATTAATTGTAGATATAGCTTCTCATACTAAATTGTTAGCATTAAATGCATCTATTGAAGCATCAAGAGTTGGTGAAAGTGGAAAAGGTTTTGCGGTAGTTGCATCTGAAATCAGGAAAATGGCTGAAAGTAGTTCTGTGATTTCAGATCAGGTAAATGAGCTAATAAATACTATAAATACTAAAATTTTGCAATCAATTGAAAATTCAAAAGCTATTAGTGACTCAATATTATCTATCCTTGATGAAACAAGAGTAATCGCAGATGAAGTTAAATCAATATTAGCTTCAGCTAATATCCAAAATGAAAATACAACTATTATCGATACAATAGTAAGAAATTATTTTGACCTGACTGCTGAAGGTATCAGTATATCTGAAGAATTGGAAGCAAACTCAGATAATCTTGTTTCCCTTGTTGATTTATTAAAAAATAGTGTACAAAATTTCAAAATCTTCAAAGATGAAACCTTTGTAATAAAGCAAGAAGTTATCAATCAAATAAAAGCTAAGATTAATAGTAAAAACAAAAAGACTAATAAAAAAGATGAGAAATTATTATTGACTTCGGACAATATTCAAGATAAAAAAGAATTATTGAAACCAGAATAGATTTTTTATTTAAATAGTATTTATCTAAAAATTTATCTAAAATTTCATTTTCAAATATTAAAATGTTATTTTAAAAAAAATGCCTTTTTTTAAATTTTTTATTATATTTTTTATATAAAATTATAAAATTAAAAGGGAGAATTTTTTATGTACTCAAAAGCAAAATGGAATGAAAACCTTTCTTTCACTGCTGAACTTGATGGACATGTTATAGAACTTGATACTTCAATAGAAGATGGGGGAACAAACAGAGGACCAAGGCCAAAAGGACTTATGCTTACAGCTCTTTTAGGATGTACTGGGATGGATGTGGCATCTTTGATAAAAAAAATGAAAATTCCAGCCGAATCTTTTTCACTTGATTGTTCGACAGAAACAACTGATGAACATCCAAAAGTATTTAAGGATATAATATTAAATTATTATTTTACAGGTAATATCGAAGATAGAGTTGATGATATAATTAAAGCTGTTAAATTATCACAAGAAAAATACTGCGGTGTTTCTGCAATGCTTAAAAAGAATAGCAAAGTAATAGTAAAATTATTTATAAATAATAAGGAAATTGAATATCCTTACAATACTTAATTTGCTAAATTTTGAAGTAACTAAAAAAATAGAGAAAATCTTAACTTAAAGTATAGTTGTGTCTCTTTTAAGTTGTAATCAAGGTAAAAGTCTATCAAATCAATACCAAGTGCGACTATAACAAGACCAATACCTGTAGAATATTGCAAGTTTGAAAAATCAAGAGTCCCGTTTAAGTTTTGGTAATCATTTAATCCAATATCAAAAAATAAAATAAGACCTGGAATAATATAAGATTGCTCAAATATTTGAGGGGTAAAGATTCTGATATCAAAATTATTCAAAAGTCTAATAGTTCCCTCATATTGACACCAATTTATCCCTCTCATTGAATACCCAAGACTTCCCATTGTCAATGCTGATATTGGGATATATGAACTTGTTTGAGGTATATAATAAAAAAAGATTCTATCTGCTAAATATATAGAAAGATTTTCATTTTCTAAAATTGTTAAAAAACCCCTAAATTTAGCCTGAATTCTTGAAAAATTTGCAATTTCATTCATAAATTGCGGGAAAATTTCATAACTAAATAGAAAATCGACTCCTCTAATCGAATGATATTTAGATGAAAATTTTAAGAAATCTATGTATAGTTCAATTGCAAAAGAATTCTGAAAGATACCTTCTTTATCAGGCAGGGTTGTCTGTGATAAATAAGTTGGTTTGCCATCACTTTCTTGCTCATAGGATTGATAATCCACCAAAAATTTAAATCTTAATTGAGAAATATATTTTCCATAAAATTCATTATAAAAAAATAAAAAACCTAATCCAAATGTTCCTATTAAATCTATTCTATTAAAATAAAATGCATATGTTGGGTTATCTGAATATTGCACTGGATTATTTGATAAATCTCTAAAATAACCATAAGATTCCCAACCGCCACCAATACCTAATAATGTCTGCATTGATGCAAAATCAACAAGTTTGACTGGAAAATCATTTAAAAAAAGATAAAAATCAAGTCCCCAAAGTCTTGGTGAAAATGAAAAAGAGATGTTTTGTCCAAAAACTATTGGAGAAATAGTTGAAATCAAAAGTATTAAGCTCAAAATAAAAATAGATATTCTTTTCATCAATCCTCCTTTTTTATTCAAAATTTTCGAAATCCTCTTTTCTAACTGGTTTCACATAAAAAGTTTCACCTCTTTGAAATGTTTCTATCAATTTATCCCAATCTAAAGTTTCGCTTAACAAGATTATTGATTCAGGTTTTTTACTTTTTCTTATTTTTTCAAGGTATTCTTCTTTTATTGAATTTCTATCAATAATTAAAATGGATTCTTTATTTCTATAATATTCTTCTTTCTGTAGATATTCACTGCTATTTATAATTTTCAAATTTTTGAGATTAATATTATTTTTCAATAATTCTTTATCAGAATCGCTTATAAATAATAAATCCATAAATCCTTCTTAAGAATTTATTAAATCTTAAATAAATTATAGTTCAAATTTCTAAATTTTCAAAATCAGGTTATTTTTTACCATATTTTTCAGCAATATCACTTCTATAAAAATTACCATTGAAAAATATTTCATTATTTTCAAGTAACTTGTATATCCTTTCCCTTGCATTTTCAAGAGTTGTCGATACCGTGTTTAGTGTAAGAACCCTTCCACCAGCAGTTATAAAACCTCTGTTTTTTGAATAATTTATTCTAGAGGTTTTGTTATGAAAAATATTGATATCATTATATTGTTTGTCCAATCCTGCTATTAATATACCTTTTTCACTATCTATTGGGTACCCTTTTGAAGCCAAAACAACGCTTAATGAGTAACCTTGATTGATTTTCAATATATATTTAATAATAGAATTATCAATCAAATCATTACATAAATTATAAAAAGAAGAACTCATCAAAGGTAGGATTGTTTCTATCTCTGGACAATGAATTGAAGGAATAATATTTAATGCTAAAAGTCTATCTGAAGTTTTGATAAAATGAATTGTTAAAAACCCATTATATATCAATGATTCAGTCTTTAAACCCTCGATTAATGGATATATAATTTTTTCATTTAAGACAGTTATATCAGAATTTGAAAAATTGGGTGATGGAGTAAATCCTCCCATACCAGAAGTATATAAGCCATAATCATAATCAAATGATTTTGGATAAACTCTAATTACTGGAAATAAAATATAGTTTGTTTTATCAAAAGCCAAAATAGCAGAAAACTCTTCTCCTTTTTGATAGTTTTCAACTATAAATTTACTTTCTTTTTCGCAATTTTCTTGAATAGCCTCTAATATTTTTGCTCCTTGTCCCTTTGATTCAATCAGATAAGCTCCTTTCCAGCCTTTTTGTGATTCTGAATATATTATTTTTCTTGTAGTGTATTTTTCTATCATTGTTGAAAGGCTGGAAATAGATTCCAAAATTTCAAATGAAGGAGACGAAATATTATATTTTTTGAAAAAATTCTTAATATTAATCCTTGAACTAAAAAAGGAAATAATTTTTGATGTTGGTCCAATTAGAGGTATCCCAATTTCATGGAGTGCTTGCTCAAATTCATATGTTAGATTTTTATAAGAAGATGCAATGGTTATATTAATTTTCTCTTTTTCTAAAAATTCTTTTATTGAATCTTTATCATTAGAATTCAAAACAATATTTCTGGTTTTTTGTTTGGTATATGTTCCACCATTTCCTGGTGATATAAAAATATTACCTACATTATTTTCCTGATTTAGCTTCCATGCAATTGCATCTTCTAGTGAACTATTCCCTATCAGTAAAAAATTTTTCATCTTCTTCCTTAAAAAATTATGGAGTAATTCTATTTATATCTCTAGGATACATTGATGCTTCTTTTATATTCTCAATATCACAAATTCTTGCAGTCAATCTTTCAAGACCTATTGCTAGACCACCATGAGGTGGAACACCATATTTATGAAGTGTTAAAAATGATTCGAAATCTACTGGATTCATACCGAATGAGACCAACTTATTATACTGCATATCATAGTCATGTATTCTTTGTCCTCCAGTAGTTATCTCAAGTCCTCTGAATAAAAGGTCAAAAGATAAAGTTTCGCTAGGATTTGAAGGATCATCCATCGTATAAAATGGTCTTTTATTTGTTGGGAAATGAGTAACAAATAAAAATTCACTATTGTATTCTTTTTTAGACCACTGGGTAAGAAATTTTTCTTCATCAGGAGATAAATCTGGTTCATTTCTATAATCTATTTTTCTCAACTTGAAAAAAATTTCATGAGCATCTTTTAACTTTATTGAAGGAATAGATTCTCCAATTTCTGGTAAAGAGATTTCGAGCAATTCTATTTCAAAACTGTTTTTCTCTTTAAGTCGTTCAATCATATATTTCAAATATGCCGTTTCCAAAGACATAATATCTTCAAAAGAGGAGATAAATCCCATTTCAAAATCTAAAGATATATATTCATTCACATGCCTTGTTGTGTTATGTTTTTCGGCTCTAAAAACAGGTCCTATATCATAAACTCTTCCGAAGATACCGACTCCATATTGTTTATAAAATTGAGGTGATTGAGCAAGATATGCAATTCTATCAAAATATTGTATCTTAAAAATATTCGCACCACCTTCTGCACCAGCAAAAACAATTTTAGGAGAAAAAATCCTTGTAAAATTGTTAAGCTCTAAAAACGAAGCAAATGAGTTAGCAATTGTTTCTGAAATCTTAAAAATGGCTCTTTTTTTTGGATGACGAAGAGAAATCTGCCTCATATCAAATTCTAAATCTGGTTTTATGTTAAGTTCTTTTTTATTTATTTCAAATGGTGGAATCTCTTTTGGTCTATGAATTAGATTGATTTTGGTTAATGATATTTCATAGTCTTTATTTAATATTGCTTTATCATTTAACTTAGAAGGTCTTACTAATCCAGTAACTTCAACAAAATCTCCTTCCATAAATGTTGAAAGATCATATTGTTGCTCAGCAACTACTTGAATTAACGATCTTTCCAATCTTAAAATGCAAAAAGTCACATTTGGTAAAATCCTCAGTCTATGAATTGCTCCTCTTATAGATATCTCTTTCCCTTCCATTTTACCAAGTTTTTCTATATCGATGATCTCCAAATTCTTTGGTTTAATATTGTTAACATTCATAAAAAATCCCTTTATTTCTATTTTTTATATTTATAATATAATTTTCTGCTTTATTATTATTTATATTTTTACTTTTTATTTTTTATTAAAACTTGAATAACTCATATATAAAATTTTTGGACTTATTTAATCCTTTTTTTACAAAACCAGTGGTATCTTTATAAAAACCAATCTTTCTTAACTTTTGATATCTATGCTCGATCAATTCTTTACTATTTAATGATGTAAAATAAGCTAAAGAAGTTGAAATTTGTTCAGCTAAATTTCTGTATCCTATCTGAGGATCAACATCAAGTCCAGGTCCTTCATCAATAACTTTATCGACAATTCCCAATGAAAGCAAATCAAAGGAGGTCAATTTTAGTGATACAGCTGCAGCTGCTGCTTTAGATGAATCCTTAAAAAGTATTGAAGCGCATCCCTCAGGAGAGATAACTGAAAGAATAGCGTTTTGCATCATTATCAAAATATCTGAAACACCTAAGGCAAGTGCTCCTCCAGAACCACCTTCACCAGTAATAACAGAGATTATTGGGGCTTTTAAGTCAGATAAATAATAAAGATTTTCGGCTATAGCTTGAGCCATACCTCTTTCCTCTGAATCTATCCCAGGATAAGCACCTGGAGTATCCACAAAAAATAAAATTGGTCTTGAAAATTTTTCTGCTTGAAAAGCAAGTCTAAGTGCTTTTCTATAGCCTTCTGGATGAGGCGAACCAAAATTGAAAGTAATATTTTCATTTAAGGTGTGACCTTTTTGTATACCAACGGCTGTAATAGGATATTTATCAAAATAACCTATCCCTCCTATTATTGCATCATCATTTGCAAATCTCCTATCACCTTTTAGTTCAATAAAATCTTTTATTAAAGATTTGATAAAATCCTGAGGTTTCGGTCTTTCAATTTTTCTGGAATTTTGAACAATTGCAAAGACTTCCTCAATCTCTTTTTCTTTTTTATATTCATCACTTTCAAGTTCAAGCATACCTCTCAAGCGATTTATTTCAGAAGAAAGATCAATCCCTTCAGAAATAGCAATAGACTTAAGTTTATCGATTTGTTTTAATATCTTTTCTTTTTTCATAATATTCTCCTAATCTTTATTTAGGATCTCTTACTTTTGCAATCTTTTTTTTTTATCATATACCTTATTTTTTAATAAGAAATTATTTATAACCTCTTGATTTTATAATCTTTATTTGTGTTTTTTTATCTTCGGTATCGATGGATTTCAAGAATTTTAACAAGGGTTTCTCTTAATTTCCTTCTATCGCAAACTATATCTATAAAACCTTTTTTTTCTAAAAATTCAGCACGCTGAAAACCTTCTGGTAGTTTTTGCTTTATAGTTTGTTCTATTACCCTTTGACCGGCAAATCCTATCAATGCACCAGGTTCAGCAATTATTATATCCCCCAAAAATGCAAAAGATGCAGAAACTCCACCTGTCGTTGGGTCTGTTAAGATTGAAATATATAGATTACCGCTATCTGAAAATTTTTTGGCTGCTGCAGAAGTTTTCGCCATTTGAAATAAAGAAACAACTCCTTCTTGCATTCTCGCACCACCAGAACGACATATTATTATTACTGGCAAGTTTTCATTCATACCATATTCAAAAAGCCTTGTGACTCTTTCTCCAACTACAGAACCCATAGATCCCATTATAAAATCCGCATCCATAATTCCTATTAAAGTCTTTATACCATCAAGTTTTATGTAACCTGTTCTAACACCTTCATTTATACCTTTTCTATATAATTCCTCTAATTTTTCCTTATAACCAGGAAAATTTAAAGGGTCAACTGATACTATTTCATCAAATAAAGAAGTGAAAGAATCTGCATCTGCAAGAAAATTTATCCATTCATCTACAGATATTCTAAAATGATATGAACACAAAGGACAAACACCAAGATTCTGTTCAAGTTTTGGTCTATAAACTATTTCCTGACATCCAGGACAGACAGCAAAAAGATTATCTGGTAAAGATTTATCTTGATTTTTATCTATAAATATTTTTTTAATAGAATCAGGCAATTTATCCATAAAAACTCCCTAACTTGCAACTTAATAACTTGCAATAGCAGATATCATAATATTATAAATATGCAATCTTTATTTTACAACTCTTAACATATTTTATATTATATTAATCAACCAAAAAAAATTATTTATTAAACAAAACTCTACCAAACTGGTTCCATCTTATCTTACCACTTGTTGGATCCTTTGAGAAAGTTACTATAAGTGGCATAGCAAAGACATTTTTAATAGGTAAAAAACCCCAATATCTTGAATCTTCAGAGTTATCTCTATTGTCTCCCATAACAAAAAGATTCCCTTCTGGAACTTTCACAGGTCCAAAATTTTGCCTTTTTACTTCAGGATGTGCGGCATATTGGGTATCTAAAATATATTGAGTATATGGTTCAAATATTTTTTGCCCATTTATATAGACATTTTTTCCATCGACAAAAACTGTATCCCCAGGAAGTCCGATGACCCTTTTAACATATGGCGTTCTTATTTTAGTATCTGGATGTTTGAATATTACTATGTCAAATCTATGAATTTTTTTAAGTGCTGGCATTTTTATATTTGTTCCAAATATAAATCCACCATAGACTATAGGTAAGCCTATAAGTCTTGTACCAGGTGGTATTGTTGGATCCATAGATGCTGTAGGTATGGTATAACTGGAAATAATAAGAGGTTGAATAATCAGGATAAAAACAACTACAATTATTACAGCATCTCTTAAAAATAAAAGCAAACTATCTTTCTTCTCTTCTTCTTTTTCATCTTTTATATTTTTTGAAATCTTTTTTGAATAGTTTTTTAAGTTTTTTCCATTTTCCAACTTTTTACCTTTCTTTTTACCCATAAAAAACCACCTATTTTTTTAATTTAATCCTATTTTACATTGAAGAAACTAAAGACATTATAAATTCTTTAAACTGATTCGGGAAGAATATTCCCAATAAAAAAGCTAAAACTATAAGAAAAAATGCACCAAAAATTTGAATATTATTTACAACACTTAATTTTTTAACCTTTAACTTTATTAATTCAGAAACCTTATATTTTCCTTCTGCTGCAAATATCATATTAAATAGATTTTTAGATAATGCAAATAGAATTACTAGTAATAAAAATAAAATAACTATTAGAAGTAACCATTTTTGATTTGTTATTAAAAAGTAAAAAAGCTTTATCTCTGAAAAAAAGGAAAGAAAAACTGGAAAACCCAGAATACTTAAAAATCCTAATGCTAAGGTAAAAGCTGCAAAAGGGATAAATTTTAACAGGTTATTAACTTTTCTAGTTTCTGTAGTATGATAAATATCTTTAATTACACCAGATACTATGAATAAAGAAGATTTTGTCAAGCTATGAGAAATTATTAGAAGATATGATGCATAGGAAGCTATACCGCCTAAAGATAATCCCAAAGATATAAGCCCTAAATTTTCAATAGAAGAATAAGCTAAAAGCCTTTTATAATTAACACTTCTTAACATATAAATTGATGAGACAAATAATGAAATTATTCCCATTGCTAAAAGATAAGTTTTACAAATATTTTTAACCTGAATAGGCAATATATTTAATACTCTAATTATACCAAGTAATGCTGTATTTAAAAGTGCCCCAGAAAGCAAGGCTGATACTTGTGATGGAGCTTCTGAATGAGCATCAGGAAGCCAGGCATGAGTAGGAGCGAGTCCAGCTTTAGTTCCAAAGCCTATCAATATAAAGCCAAAGCCAAGTTCTAACCAGAAAGGATTTGCTGTTTCATTTAATAAAAGAAGATCCTTAAAGGAAAGAGAAGAAGTATTAAAAGCAAGAGAAAGAAAAACAATACCGACAAATGAAATAGCTATACCTATTGAACAGATAAAAAGATATTTCCAGGCTGCTTCAAGAGAATGCTTGGTTTTATCCTGATATATTAATACGCCACTTGTTAATGTCGTGGCTTCAATAAAAACCCATAAAACTATCAAGTTTTGAGCAGAAATGACTCCGAATAATGATACAAAAAAAAGGATTAAAAATGCTGAAAAAAGGGAAAAGTTCTTCTCTTTCATAAAAACAACTTTATTTATGGAAGAAAATGAGCTTATAAAAAACAGGATTGAAGTAATAATAATAAAAAAGATAGTGTAGTTATCTGCATATATAAATCTATCTAAAATTTTTGAATCAAAAATCCAGAAAAAACTTGATGATTGAGTATTTTGAAAAAAAGATTTTACTATGAAAAAGGTAAATATTAATTGAAAAATTCCATAAATAACAAGGAGAATATAGTTAATTGTGTTATTTCTTAAAATAAGAATAAATAAAGCAAATAGTAAACTTAAAATAATAAAAGTTTCAAACACTTTTAAACTCCCATATCAATAATAAAAACTTTAATAATTAAATTTTTAAAAATTTTAATCCTTCAAGGAAGTAAGACTATCTATCCCTTCTTCTTCATTAAATTCTGTTTTAATATGGTTGATCAGGATTCCTGCAAGAAGTATTCCCATCAGTATATCAAGGGATATTCCTAAAGCAACAAGAGAAGGAAGGTTTTTAATAACAGATAAAGATAGTAAAAATGTTCCATTTTCTATAACCATATAGCCTATTACATGTGTTATAAGTTGCTTTCTTGCCAGTATTAAAAATAAACCTGCAAGTATAGTCGATATAGATATGCCAAATTGCATAGAATTAACTTCTTTGATATGTTTATTAAACCAGAATGCGATTACAAAACCAAAAATTAATATTAAAGACATAATAAGAATCGAAAGATACTGAGGAGTATTTGGTTCAAGCTCTCTTACTATTTCATTTTCTTTGATATTTCTAAAAAGAATGTAAGGAACAAGTATCCCTTTGATAAATATTGTTTCAAGTAATATAAAAATAATAGCTGCAAGATTTTTTGCCTCATGAGTAAATAAAGTTATAAAAAATATAACAATTGCTTGATAAATCAGATTTCTTACATATGAATCCACCATAGTTGTCAATGAAAGAGCCAAAAGAGCAATACTAAAAATTATTAAAAGAACTTCTATCATTTTTAATTCCTTTTAAGTATTCATTGTAAACATCAAAGCTATTATTATGACACTTAAAGATAATACTAAAAGCATGAAGTCTGGAATATGGTTCATTCTGACTCTTGGGAATAAAGATTCAATTGCACCAATCAGTATTGCTATAAATATTATTATCAGGATTAAAAACAATATGCTTAAATTGGTTGAAATAAATGTAGGAATAAAGATATTTGATGTTATTAAAGAAAAGATAAATATTTTTAAGTAACCAGAATATATGGCTATAGCCAAATCTTTTCCACTTAAATCAAGAATCATAGCCTCATGTATCATAGTAAGCTCTAAGTGAGTGTTAGGATCATCTATAGGTATTCTTTTGCCTTCAATCAATATCAATAAAAAAAATGAAATACCAAGAATTATACCAACCATAATCTTTTCCAAAGATAAAAATCCAAATTCCATTAACATTCTATTCAATGAATAACTTTTTGTATAAAATATCATCGAACCAAACAATAATATTATTGCTGGTTCTACAAAAATAGAGAAATTGATCTCTCTACTTGCACCCATTCCTTGAAAAGAACCAGCTGATTCCATTGCAATAATTATCTGACAGAATGTTGATATCCCTAAAAGACCTATAAAGAAAAAGAAGTCTCCCTCAAATGATATAAAAGGTTTTATTTTGCCAAATGGAATTATTAAAACAGCAGTAATAATAGATACAAGTTGTAAGGGTAGTGCAAATGCAGTGACAAAACTGGAAGAATCACTTCGAATTGTTTTTTTTCTTAAAAGTTTGATTATATCAAAAAATGGTTGCAAAATGCTCTGTCCAAATTTACCAGCCCAAATCGCTTTTACTCTATTTATAATACCTATTATTAATGGTGGGAAGAAAATTATCAAAATTATTTTTAATAAAATATAAATAAGATTTTTCAATTTTACCTCCGCTTTATATATACCTTATAAGAGTTATTATGATTATTATTATGAGGAATATTAAACCATAAAGTATATAATGTTGCGTCTTTCCACTTTGTATGAATGTGAATTTATCAAAGAAATAATTAATTTTATCAAGAAGAGGAAAAAGAATATTCTTTTGAACTATATCCTGATGTTCTGTCTCAACATATGAATCCTGCGTAAATATTAGATCTTTTTCATTCTTCTTGACTTTTATACCTGCTAAAGGTTTAAAAATAGATATATAAGGTTCAACAAATGAATTTGCAGTATATTGAAAATTATCCTCTTTTTTTGAAATAAATCCGCAACTCCATGTTCTCTCTTTTCTTAGCCTTAAAAAATTATATATAATCCAGAATGCTATAAAAAAAACTATAAAAAGAATAGTGATTTTATAAAAAGAATAAAATATTTTATTAATTTCTAAAATTTCTGCTTCAAGATAAAAACCTCCACTTAAAAAAGAAAAATTATCTGAGAATTCTTTAATTATTTGAAAATAAAAGTT
The DNA here is from genome assembly GCA_964581895.1 of uncultured Brachyspira sp. Taxonomy (GTDB): domain Bacteria; phylum Spirochaetota; class JAAYUW01; order JAAYUW01; family JAAYUW01; genus Exilispira. The sequence goes on along the minus strand of CAZOPR010000008.1, from coordinate 6,420 downwards.
ATAAAAGAAACAGGAAGATAAAATCAACGCAAATATCAAAGGTATATAAAAAGAAAAGATTAATAAAATATTTAGTTTTCTTTTTTCTATTTTATCTTTCCCTCTAAAATTACCTAAAAATCCAGTAGTGAAATATTTTGCAAATCCAAGAATAGTTATGCCACCTATTAACCCTAAAAATAATAAAACCAAAAAAGGAAGAATAGAAAAATCAAAATTAATAATATAATTTGAATATGCTATAATAACTAAAAGTTCTCCTATAAAATTACCGAAAGGTGGAAGTGCTGATAATGAAATACTTGAAATCAAATTCGCACTTGTTAAGTCTTTATAATAGTGAACAAGTCCACCGAGTAGGTTCAAATCATCATTTTTTGTTTCATTTATAACAATACCCGCACTTAAAAATGCTGAGGATTTAGAAAAAGCATGATTCAACAAATAAATAAAAAGTGCCAAAAATGAAGATATATATAAAAAGTAACTATTGTTTACAAGTCCATAGATTGAAGAACCATACAAAAACAATAAAATTCCAGCGTTTTCTACAGATGAATATGCTAAAAATTTCTTTATTTGTGTTTGAGAAGTAGCATTAATTATTCCTATCAGAGCAGAAACAAGACCTATAAATATTATAATCTTTGCAAAAAACAATGATGGAAGACCAAATAAGTCCAATGTTATGAATAAACCATAAAGACCTGTTTTTATAACGATAGAGGACATAAAAGAAGAAAGGTGAGAAGGTGATGCTGGGTGAGCTTCAGGAAGCCAAAAATGAAAAGGGAATATACCAAGCTTTATTATAAAGCCAATTGTAAAAATTGAGAAAAGCAGAAGTTTTATTTTATTTAAATCAATATTTAAATCCATGCTGTTTGTTTGCTGAAAATAAAGTTGAATTTTTTCAAAAGAAAAAGAACCAACAAGATTATAATATATAATTGTTCCAATTAGTAAAAATATAAAACTTATATGCATCATCACTATGTATAAAATTGCGGCATTTATAGTTTTAGATTTCTGCCCGTCGAAAAAGATAGAGAAAAAGGAAGAAATCCCCATAATTTCCCATAATATTAGAAAAATAAGGATATTTGCCGTAAGAAGAAGTAAAACTATAGAAACTAAAAGCAATGAAAAATTAAATAGATGAAAATTCAGTTGGGATTGGCTGATATGATGAGATTTTATATAATACGGCATATATAAAGCTATGCAAAAAGATATTATAGATAAAATAAATATAAAAAATAAGCCAATTCTTGTTATTTTAAAATTTAAATTAGATAAAATAGAAAATTGATCTAAATTTCCTGAATTTATCTGGCTATTTTTTTCTAAACTTATTTGCTTATTTAAAAGATTTACTACTATATAATCAAAATTTGAAAAATCTTTATTTACAAGATAATAGATTGAAAAAACTAAAAATATAAGTGAAGTTAATATAAGAAATGCACTAAAAACAATAAGTTTTATATTTTTTTTGAAAAAAAAGGATAAAAATGTACCAAAAATTAAAATAGTTATACCCAAATAAAAAACAATCATCTTTATTCCTTGTTAACTTTATTTATTTAATTTTAATTTCTATTTATTTTTTAATTTCCATTCATTTATAATTTTTACTTAATTATAATTTTTATTTATTTATAATTTGCTTTGCAAGATCGATAAATTTTTCTTTATCTTCTTTTTTTTCTAATAATATAGCCATATCTATACTTTGACATAGATAAGATATTATAAGACGACAGAGCAAATGTCTTGCAGCATTAGCATTGAAATTTATAAAAACTGTGTTGACTTTTGATCTCCTTGTATCATCAATCTCAAAAGATTTCTGAAAATTTAAAATTGAAATGGATTCCTCTTTATGAAGGCAAAATAAAGGATTTCTTGGATGTAAGGCGGCATAGGAGGTCTTTAAACAAGCGATAGTCAAACTATTTTTTACTTTTAATGTTCGTTCTATATCTTCTAATCTTGCACTTTGAGGTATAAAAATGTTTTTCATAAGGCTATCATATTCTTTTAGGTTATTAGAATTTGCTATATCATAGACAAGGTTTCCCCTTTCAAATAAAATAACAAAGTTCATATTAAATTCATTCAATGCATGGTCAATCAATTGCGGGAAAATATAATTATGGTTTATGAGTGTCCATTCAATTAGCTCGGATAAAGAAAAAAGATACTGTCCATTTATTTTGTATGCAGGAATTTTTGAAGTATCTGCAAGTTTCAATATTTTAGATTTTGGAATTTGAAGTAAATCTGCAACTTCTACTACACTAAGGTTCATCATCCCCCCAACCAATCAATCTTTTTACAGCTGCTATAAATGTCAATGGATGAACAGGACATCCTGGAATATATAATAAGGTATCAAAACTACTTAAAATTTCTCTTCCAAGTTCATCAGACTGCTGAAAAACACCTCCGCTTATTGCACAACTGCCAAATAAAATGCAAATCTTTGGCTCTGCTATTGCTTCCCAAGTTCTGATAGTTGCCTGCTGCATGTTCTTAGTTATAGGACCTGTTATAAGCATAGCATCTGCATGTCTTGGAGAGGCAACAATATCTATACCAAATCTTGCTGCATCAAAGTTTACATTGAAGGATGCTGAAAGTTCAAGTTCACAGCCATTACATCCGCCAGCACTTACATTTCTTATCTTAAAGGATCTTTTAAATAATTTTTCGATCTCTTTATCAGCTCTAAGCATCTTAAAATAATCCTGCTCTGTTTTTGAAGTCACAATAAGCTGATCTCTATTAAAGGCGAAGATTTTATGATTGTTAGAAAATTTTATGGGACTATTTTCTATAAAATCTTCACATGCACCACAAAATATGCATTTCCCAAGGTCTATAGAAAGAGGATTATTTTTAATAGCATTTGTAGGACAAACCTCATTTAGTCTTATCATCAATTCTTCTGATGCTACATCAGTAAGTATTTTTGGAAGACCTCTAAATTTTTCATTTATCTTTGCCTGCTCGACAGATTTTATTGCTTGATAACCATGTTTAACTCTTGACTTAAATAAAGAAGACATTTTATACCTTCCTTTTTATCATTTACATATCATGCCCACAATATGAAAGGTTAAAACTTTTATTTGTAACAGGAAAATCAGAAATTGCTGAATTTCGGATAGCAACAGATAATCCATACCAATTGTGAACAGATGGGTCTACTATTATTATATCTGAGATATCTTTATTTGAATCTGTAACTACAAATGAGGCTATTTCACCTCTAAATCCTTCTACAATATTAATACAGAAAGAATCTTTAATAAGTTCTGGCATTTTAAAAAGAGGTTTTTCAAAATCAGTTCTTTCTTTTGCCGGGAAATAATCCAATACTTCAAGTATGAATTTAATTGATTGTTGAACCTCAATATATCTGATAAAAGCACGACTGTAAACATCACCATTTTTAATAGTGTAAGGATATATAGGGAAATGCCTATAGATACCATAAGGATGGTTTGATCTTGCATCAACTGGAAGTCCTGAAGCTTTTGCAGAAACTCCAACTTGACCTAAAAGTCTAGCATATTCTTTTGTTAGAATCGAAGTATTTTCAAGTCTTGCTATTATCATTGAATTTGAAAAAAAATCGTCGCAAATATTTATAAATGAGTTACGAACATCTATAAGATTTTTTCTCATATTTTCAACAGTTTCATCATCAAAATCGAATCTATTTGTACCTATACCAAAAAAATTTCTTCCAAATCTGCTTCCGCAAATATAAAGAAGATTATTTATAACTTTAGTTCTTAATGCCTGTAAAAAAGCAGAGGTAGATAAATAAGCGACATCATTTGCAATAGCAGATAAATCTGCAATATGCATCGCTATCCTTTCCATCTCAGAAAAAACGCCTCTAATAGCAAGGTCTCTTTTGTCTGGATAAATATTTGATAAGGATTCGATAATTATAGAAAAAAGATGTGCATAAGCAACAGATGAATCACCTACAATACTTTCAGCCAACGCAAATAGCCTTGTTAATGGCTGCTTTTCATTGAAACATTTTAATAAAAGCTGTTTAACCCCTCTTTTTTGATAACCTAATGAAATTTCTAAAGATAAAACTTTTTCTCCCTCACAGGTAAATCTAAAATGACCTGGTTCGATTATACCAGCATGAACAGGTCCTACTCCAACCTGATGAAGTTCTTTTGAGGAAGGATAGATAAATGGGAAATCAATCTCTCTTACTGGTTTTAAGTATGGATGGTCTATAAAATCTATACAATGCTCTTCTGATAAAATTCTTTCAAATATTGCAAATGATGGATATTTAGACGAAAGAGATGGTATTTTTTCTCTAAGATCTATTTCTGTTGCAGCGATTTTTAAGTTAGAATGATCATCATTTGCTAAAATAGCTATTAAATTTTTAATATTTTTATCTTTATTCTCTTTAAAATTAATAACATCAAAGGCTATTAATCTAAAATCTCTATCCAAGTAATCAGATATTTCTTTCTGAAATTCATTCAAATCTCTATATGGTATTTCACTTCTTGAACGGATTACCTGATTTTGCGCAGTACACCATTCCATTAAAATGACTCCTTATATATTGAATAAGAAAAATTAAACATTTATTATACTAATAATAACTCATAATATTATATTACGAAATATTATAATATAGATTTATTAATTAAAACAATTTTTTTTATTTTATTTGAAAATCCTTAATTGTCAAATTTTAAGCAATTTTAAGTAGTTTGATTCTATATCATTATTAATAATTCTATATTTTTGATTTGTAATAATTCTATATTTTTTATTTGTCTTGATTAAATATTAAAATTCACTTTACTTAAGTTGTATTATATGAATTAAGTATTATTAAATTATTAAATTCTTAAATTTTTTAATTTAATGAATTACTAAGTTTATTGATTTAATAAATTTAATGATTTACTATTATCAAGTCTAATGAATTTTTAAGTCTAATAAATTACTAAGTTAAATGGATTATTATATACTGTAATTTATTATATTATTTGAAATATCTACTATAAATATTAACAAACAAAGGATTTCTATGTCAAACAAAAACAGGTTTAATTTTTATTATTTTGAAATTAAAAAGATAAAAATTTTGCCAGTGTTATTCTTAATATTTTTTTTCCTTTTTGTTTTTTTCTCTTTTTCTTTACAATCGAGTGATACTATATCAATTTTAGCGGTTGGGGATATGGTTTTCCCTTTTTATTTTGAAAATTGGGAAAATTGTTTTTCAGAAATTTCAAATTATTTTAATTCAGATTTAAATCTTGGAAATCTCGAAGGACCTATAACTAACTCAACTGTTTCAACAAAAAATAGTTCATCTTCTAAAATGTTTGCATTTAAGTTTTCTCCTGAAATAACACCAAAAATACTAAAGTATTTGAATTTTAGTGGAGTCTTGGTTTCAAATAATCATTCTTATGATTATGGCGAAAAGGGATTTAATGACACATTAAATTACCTAAAAAAAGTTCAAATAGAGCCAATTGGCTTAAAGTATAATGCTGCTCAATTCATCCGATTTAACAAAAAAATTGCAGTAATTGGATTTTATTACAATTCGAAATTTAATGATTTAAGGGATATCAACCTTTCTTCTTCATTTGTAAAAAAAGTAAAATCCAATAATGATTTTGTCATTGTTTTTTTTCATGGTGGAACTGAAGGTGCAAATGCAAAATATGTTTACAATAAAACTGAGTTTTTTGGCAATGAAAACAGAGGAAACATCTTTGCTTTTGCACATGCAGTAATTGATGCAGGAGCAGATTTGGTTTTAGGTTCTGGACCTCATATACTTAGAGGATTTGAATTATACAAAGGAAAGTTTATAGCTTATTCTCTCGGTAATTTTGTCGCTTCCGGTGGTTTGTCTGTCAAAGGAGAACTTTCTAACTCCTGTATTTTGCAATGCATTTACAATTTAAATACCAATACTTTCATAAAAGGAAAGATTATTCCAATTGATTTATCAAGTAAAAATCCAAAACTTGATTTAAGTAAAAGATCTATTCCTTTTTTAAGGTTACTAACAAATCAGATTTATAAGGATAATTATAATTCTAATCAAAATATTGAAATAGATGATGATGGAAATATTTTTATATTATCTAAATAAATAAACTAAATAACAATTTTTTATTTTATTTTTAATATTTTTTAATTTAACTTTGCCAAAAACTTCAAATATTTTCTTTTTCAAATTTTTTTTTATCAAAATTTTATAATTTATATTTATCACTTAGATTTTAAGCCAATTTATTTAAAAAAAAAGCCTGGCAACGACCGACTTTTCCACAAGGTCCCCCTTGCAGTATCATAGGCGCTACCGTGCTTAACTTCTGAGTTCGGGATGGGATC
>CAZOPR010000007.1:0-95443 GCA_964581895.1 uncultured Brachyspira sp. | reverse complement strand
AGTCCATAGTTGAGTAGTCCACAGGCTTGAATTTCCGTAGTTCCTACGGTATTTGTTTTAGTGTAAGAAAAGTATTTGGGGTTGTCAATAGCCTTACATCCCCTAGCCTAAAGGCGTAGGGGTTTTACGGCTAGATAAATAAAGACTCTATTCTTACATCTTGGCTACTTATTGTTAAGGTATTTGTGGTGCTAGAAAAGGCTATCACTATACCAGTAGTTAAGGTTAAACCTCTTGGAAACTCTTTAAAATAATTTTGGCCTGCACTTACAGCAAAGGAAGAAACTGGCACAGAAGTATTAGCAGGTAAAGATGTTGTGTTGTGTATTTGGATAAAGCCACTCAGATTTGCATAACCTGAAACCTCATACAATATACCTGCTGAGGCTTTAACAACTAAATTTGTAACATATGTTCCTCCTGAGCTAATAAAAGTCAAAGGAGCAAAGTCTACATCTATTAAAGACTGGTCAGCAGGCAATCTTACAACTAAGCCATAACTTCCATTAGGAATAACTGGGTTGTTAGTAACTAAAGCAGAATTTTGTTTATCTGGTGTGCATAAGGCTGTGCAATTTGGGGGTGGAACTATGGGTGTTCCTGGGCCGTCATACAGACATTCTAATAAAGCATTTCCCCAACCGTCAAAACCACTAATTTCTATTTCAGCATTGTCAAAAGAGTATTGTATTGTAATACTTTTCCCCGTATCGCATATATTTATTGATTGATAATCTGGACATTTAAATGCAATAGCTCCTAAAAGTCTTCCTTGTAGCTAATCTAAAACGCTTACATTGGTAATGGCGTCTACTGTAGCATCGTTCCCAAATATCGTATAGCCGGTTATCCCTGCAAAGTTAGATGTAATATCAGTCATTTCTTTTGTATTTTGACATTTAGGGGCGATTTTGTCAAAGCATTTTTAATGAAGAAACCCCCCCCTAATAATTTAGACGCAGAAAAGACGTTGCTTGGGACGCTTATATTAAGCTCTAAGGGAGTTGAAAACATAGCCGACATTTTATTACCAAAACATTTTTACAATTTAGCCCACGGACTTATTTATACATCCATATTAAATTTGTGGCAAGAAAATCAGCCAGTGGACATTTTGCACATATTGAACAAGCTAGAAACGAAAGATTTCTTAGAAAAGAAAAAAGAACTACAAACTATTGATAAGCAGTTTCTTATTGATTTAATAAGCTATTCCTCGTTGACTACTTTAACAAGAGAAACTGCGTTACAAATCAGAGAAAAGTATTATCTCAGAGAGATTATTGATGTAAGTAACACACTTAAAGATTTAGCTTACGATGAAAATTCTAAAGCAACTGAATTATTAGATAGGGCCCAACAAAAGTTATTTAACGCAGTATTGTCTATAAACAATCAAGATTTTTATCAAATCAGTGAGTTACTTGGCACAACCCTTGAAAGAATTAACCAGTTACATTTAGGTAAAAATCAAGATAACTTTATTTCCACCGGTTTTGATAATTTAGATAGTATATTAGGAGGTTTATACAAAGGGGATTTAATAATTTTAGCAGCTAGGCCATCTATGGGTAAGAGTTCTTTGGCTCTTGAAATAGCTAAAAGAGTGAGCATGGGCCATAACGGCAAAAACAAGGTTGGAGTGGCTATATACAGCCTAGAAATGAGCAAAGACCAACTTGTTGACAAACTATTGGCTTCAGCTTCTAAAGTTGAGGCATACCGAATTAGAACAGGTTATTTAAAAGAGGATAACTACAGCAACGATTTTCAAAAATTAGGAGAGGGTATTTCTTTGTTGAGTGAGGCTGAAATTTATATTGACGATATTCCAAGTTTAAGTATTTTAGAGTTAAAGTCTAAAACTAGAAAGTTAAAGTCAAAAAAGAATATAGGCTTAGTTATTGTTGATTACTTGCAGTTAATGCAGAGGGCTAATGATGCAAAGTATCAAGGTAATAGAGTTCAAGAAATTTCAGAAATGACAAGAGGCCTAAAAATACTGGCTAAAGAGTTAAGCGTTCCTGTACTGGTTCTTTCTCAGCTTTCTAGGGGAGTAGAAAGCAGAGACGATAAAAGACCTATGCTTTCTGATTTAAGAGAATCTGGGTCAATAGAACAGGACGCCGATGTGGTAATGTTTGTTCATCGTGAAGAGATGTATAATCGCCAAACACTCAGAAAAGACATCGCAGACATAATTGTAAGCAAAAATCGTAATGGTAAAACTGGAACAGTAGAACTAAGATGGTTACATTCTTTAGCTACATTTGATGATTTGTAAATGTAATTAAGTAAGCCCCTTTCTTTCTACCGCAGGATAAAATATCGTTAATTACAAATTCGTATTTAGTTAAATCATAAACAGTATCTATTGTATATTTTCCACCACTTTTAACATAGATTGCTTGATTGTTATTTAATACTTGTTGCATTAGAGCAGAATAGCTTACAGCAAGCATTACTGAAAGCAAGTCATTTGGCTTTGGAGGAGGTAGAACTTTGGGTATCAAAAATGGAACACTAACGTTTATAGGTGTTTTGTTTACCCCATGCTGATATTTAACCCATGCTGTGTAACTTTTAAGCATAAAAAACCATCCCAAGAAGGATGGCTTTTGTTTTTGACTAAGTCAAATTTAGGTTTGAACCCAATAATTGAAAGCGTCTCGTAGCTGAGTTTCTGCAAAACTGCAACCACAATCAAGTAATTCTTGAAGGCTTCCGTAGATGTATCTTTCGTTGTCTATTCCTTCAGGCTGGCTTGGGTCAAAAGCAGGGTTATTGGCTCTTGCTCCATATGTGAATTTCATCATATGTGGTAAATACTCTGGTAGAGGGTGAACTCCATATTCCATATATGTAGAGTATTTTATTCCACAATTTCTATAGGCTTTCATATCCATTTGCCCATTTATCATGGTTGGAACTGTGCTTTGAGAGATAATAGTAGGCACAAGTTTTCCAGTTTGACCAGTTGATGGGAAATAATAGTTTTGATTCCAAAGTTTTGATTCAATAGCTTCAATGTTTGGAGCAAAGAATACAAAGGAGTTGTCAGAAACAAACCACATAGTGTTAGGATACACATTTCTTAAAAACTCATCATGCTTTGTTGGCACTACCTTTCCGCCAAATCTAAATTGTCCCAAACCTGTATTATCAGCATCAAAATTAGAACCGAAGAATGATTTTGCGTCTTCTCTAAAACTAGCTCCTCGCATTCTTTCTACTCTTTGAGCCTCTTCATATTCGGTTGGAACTACTTGAGAGTATTGTCTCATACTGGCTTGTAATTGCTCTAAAGGTATAATATCTCCTCTGTATTTCCAACCCCTGTCGTTAAATACATTTTTACCTTGCATTGCATTTATATGCATTTCATTAAGTCTTTCAATCTTGTATTGTCCGCAAGTATCGTTACAGGAGGTAAAGATATGAGTATTGCTTGGACTAAACTCTTCAATTGTTGGGAATATACCACGAGTTGAAGTTGGAATTATTTCACAATCGCTATACTGAGTATTGTTTAATGGGTCTGTTACCCCTGGAATAGGTATTGGGAGTCTTTGGCCTTGAGCGTAGTATGGGTCGCTAAACATTATATCTGAGGCAGTTCTCAAAATTATATCACGAATTTTGGTCATCATCTCATAAGTAGCTTTGGTAACCCAGTCTAACTCATTTGCTTGCTGAACTTTTCTTTCGTATGGCCTATCCTCATAAAAGCACTCTATTACTCTTTGAGTAGTTGAACAATAGGAAAACATTTTTGGAGATGCCTTAACGCAGCAAGGCTCAAATGTGCATTGAGTTGTTACATCAACATTACCGAACAAAATCATGTCTCCAACTTCTAAGTCAAAAGGAACATTTTCGTTAAATTCAAGTGGCTCAGGCCCAGTAGCTTTCCTGCTTAAACCAAGTTTAACAGTAATGCGGTATCCTCCATCCCCTAGAGGGTTGTAATCCGTTTTAGTAACCCAACCATTTACTTTTTGAGTTTTTGAGCCTGGAGTATAATTTCTTTTTTTAACAAAAGTAACCCTTCTGTAACCGTTGGCGCAATCGCCTGTTAATGGAGTGCAACTACACGAGCCACCTATAAACATAGGAGCGTATTGTGGGCCAAAATATAGCTCAAGCTCTGCATTGTAATCAACATTTTGTGTTCCTGCAACTTTTGGATAAGGGATATTTTCTGCAGATGGGTTGCTAGTTAACGTTCGGTATGTTTCCAAAGTATAATTAGTAATCGCTATTCTTGCACCACTATCAACAACTCCGTCAACTATAATGTGTCCGAACATCCTATACTGGTCTCCGTTATCTGCGTCAATGTATATCAAAGGAGGCCCATTAAACTCTCTACCATTTAAGAGATTAGATATTCCTCGGTTATTTCCAGCCCTGCTCAGCATTTGGGTAGCACTAAGAATGGAATTATTAGGCCCCTTGCTTTCTTCAATAGCTGACCCTAAAATATTTAATCTCATTAAGTCTATAGCAAAGGTATCCTCTAGTGAGTTTCTCATTTGCGTATAGATAGCATAATTGTCAGGAAGAAAATTATCTATCGCACTTACCATACTTAACTCCCAGGCTTTATTGATTGAAGAGTTTAAGTTATTAGTTGACTCAGCAAAGCTCTGTGGCCCTACAAAATCATTTCTATTGTATTGATAATTGCTGTATGATGTTAAATCATTTATTGGATTGTTGACTGATGGCATACTGATTGTATAAAATGGATGTTGAGTTTATTTTCCGAAGTATTGTTTAGCAAGTTCTAACTTTTTGGCCTCAAATTCTTTCTCAGTTAAATTAACACTTTCATTTTGTTGACTAGAGGTTTGATTTTGGGATTCAGGCAAAGATGCAAAACTTTGGCTTGTTATCAGAGGTGGATTAGTCTGTTGATTAGCTTGTTGATACTGCATTTGAACTTTTTGGTGCTGAGCGTTTATTAACTCACTCACTTGGTTCAACTGATTTTTTTTGGCTACTGGCTTTTCTGGAATTATTGCACCCATACTTTCAACTGGCACAGAATACTCTTTACAAAACTCAGAGCTAGTTTGGTTAATAACATTTTTGAATACATCAAAGTATCTAATGTCGCTTTCAAAACTAATTTCTGGGTTTTCGTTTATGTATTTTAGCATAGCCTCACTTAGTATTGTCCCTAATTTTTGTTCCCAGATTTCGTAAAGATTTACTTTGTTCCCTTCTGTGTCTTCAATGTTACTATTAAACAGGGTTTTTGTAAAGTCTGAACTAACATTTGGGTCAACAGCCAAAATTTGCACAGTCTTTTTCTCCGTTTTCTTTAGTTGTTTCCCGTCAGGAGTAGCTACTGTGTAATTTCTGTCTATTTCTTGTGTTTTAGGAATAATACCATTTAGTTGCTGGAAATCCTTTAATATCTTTTGGGTTAATTGTTTAAAGTGATTCCATTGACTATATTTTTCAATCGTATTGGCTAAATCAAAGGTGAGCTCTTTGTTTTTAGTCTGAACTTTGGTTCGTTTCATGTTACTAAAAACTCCGTGCAAAGTTTCGTATATCTCTGATTTAATCCCATCTAAGACTTGTTTATCTATCTTAGTAGACTGAGATTGCTCAAATTGATTTTCAATAACAGAATACATTTCTTGTTTTATCTGGTTTTCAACAGAGGCTACAAGTCCGTTTTTGTCTTCTATTACTTCAATGTCAATTTCTTTGTAATCAGGGATTTCAACATAATCATCAAGCTCCCCAGTTTCATCTCCACTCTTAATTTTAATTCTTTTAAATTCTCCAGTAGGAACTAAAACTTTTTGAGAACGAAAGAATTGGCTAACATCGTTAGATATTTTAGGAATTTCTTGGATTGCAAACTCTGCAAAAGCCGCTTTGGCAATTTCTGAGCTGTGGCTTCCGTATTTTTTTAAAAACTCCTCTTTGCTAGTTTTCTCAGCTAATGAAGGCACTAGGTTGAAAACTTCTGCAATTAACTCTAACCTTTTAGTTTTTTTAGCAGTTTCTTGTAATTTACTGCTTTTGCCCCATTCAATCTCAATTTGTTTTAAGTTTCTCTGTAGTTCAGCTACTTTTTCGTAGACTGTTAAGTTATTTGAATTATTATTCAAGCTCATAAGTGAGTATGTAAGTAGGTTTTTACGCAATTTGCGTTAAGTAAATGGGTATCGGCTCTTTGCCATTGGATGGCAAAACTTGCTTCAACAAAGTTTCAGAATGAAACTTATATTAATTATACTCATTAAGAAAAAAAAAATCAAATTGATTGACATGTGTTGTTAATTTAGTTTAAGTCTGCTTATGAAAATACAAGAACAATATACTTATCCTGAAGTAGCAAATCTATTACTTAAGTCCATAGAAAAGGTTACAAACCATATTGCATTCTCATACGGGCCTATTGGTGGAAAGACAATAATGCACACTTTAATTTTAGATGAGAAAAACCCAAATGTAACCAATGACGGTTTTACTATACTTAATAATCTTCATTATTCAGACCCTTTTGATAGCTTAGCAAGAAGACTACTTTGGAACGCCTCTTTTCAAACCAATGTCATGGTGGGAGATGGAACAACCACAAGTATTTTATTAACTGGCCAGTTAATTGCAGATATTTTGAGAAATCCTGAATTTACTAAAAACCCACGCAGAACTGAAAATTTTTTGAATGAGTCAGAAAGTTTTATTTTAGAAAAGTTATCTGAAAAGATTAAGAAAATTGAAAATAATGAGCAATTAAGGCAATTAGCTTTTATTTCATCTAGAAACGAGAAATTAGCCAATATAATTAAAGACTTGTATAATCAGCTTGGAAACGATTATGCAAAGACATTTATAGCAAGTTATACTACCGAAACGCAAGTTGAGACTATTGACGATGGTATATTATTAAATTGTGATGTTTTGGATACTCTCTTTTTTAATGATTTGGCAAATTTAAATACTAAAATTGAAGACAGGGTTGGTGTCGTTGTAACTACTAAAAAACTTTTAACTTCTACCGAGGTTGTTAGAATAGTTGAAGTGGCTAAATTACTTAAACACTCAAATGTTTTGCTACTTTGCAATGATGCAGAAACCAATGCTATTAACGCTTGCAAACAAACTATTACTGATCCAGGAATAGGTGTAAAAATTTATCCGCTTAGAGCACCTTATTTAGGTGAAAGACAAAAAACCGTTCTTAACGATGTAGCTTTTTTGGTCGGAGCTAACTTAATTGATAATCATCAAGGTAGAAGTATAAATAACATAAAAACTGAAGATTTTGGAACTTGCAAAGAAATTTACTTTGACGCTAGAAAGACTATAATTAAAGGAGGGAATAAGAATGTAGAGAAGGTCAAAGAAATGTTAGAGCAGGTTCATAATCTAACAATGAACGCTAGCGACACAGGCAATGACTTAGTTTTTTTAGAGGATAGAAGAAAAAATCTTATTGGAAAAGTAGCTATGGTAAAAATTGGTTCTCAGACTTTCGTTGAAACAATGGATTTAACCACGAGGTTTGAAGATGCTTTAAGAAACTCAGAAGCTGCAGTCAAGCTAGGAATTTTAGAAGGTGCTGGGGTGCCTTTGTTTGAAATAGCTAAAGAGTATTATTCAGAAAACGATATATATCAAAATTTGATGTTTACTTTTCTTACTAAACCTATAAACACGCTAAGAGAAACCGTAGATATGGAAAGAATTTCTTTGGAGAACCTTGATGTTCCTTACAGATACGACTATTTGTCTGGTCAAACTCACGACAATTTAATTGATATTGGTGTTATAGATAGCTATGCCTCAATAGCTAATAGCATAAGAATGGCGTTTTCTTTAGCCAGAAGCGTATGTGCTTTAAGAATGATTATAATAGAAGATATTGTTTCTACACCTCATCAAAGTTACATGCATAGCCTAGCTAAAAATTACTTTGAAAAAGCTCCTCAGTCTCAATTTTAGCCAATTATATTTTTAGGTTGGATAAAATTAACATAATCATAAGGATTAACTACTTCGGCATCCTTAGCATAGTTCCATATTTCGTTGTTCCACAGCTTTTTGCCAATTCTAAAGTCTAAATGTGGTCCGGTGCTTTTACCTGTAGAGCCTGCTATGCCTAAAACTTCTCCTTGTTTTATTGTTTGGCCCTTAGTAACTCTTGGCCTTTTACCTAAATGTGCATAGCTACTTTGTAGTCCATTTGGGTGCTGTATTACTACTACGTGGCCAAATCCATCAGAGTGGTATTCAACATCAACAACAATACCATCTCCTGCCGCCATTACTTTTGTGCCTGTTGGAACACCAATGTCTAATCCACCGTGTAATTTACCACTAAGCCTGTTTAATTCAGAGGTTATTGTGCCTTTACCACCTAGGGGGTCAATAAATTTTATTTCTTGATTAGGGGAACTGCTAGATTGCTTTGAACCAGAACTTTGCTTAGGCAAACTTTTTATTATCCTGTTAAAAGATTGCGAAATGTTTTGTAATAGACGATTATCAAAAATCATAGTAAATCTTTTCTAATTGATGTAACTAAAGATGATATTTTCTTTGTGTATTGTGGGTCAGTAGCATACCTCCCTCCTTTTTTAGGCCTAACGAAGTCGTTGGCAATAATATCTTCTGCCTTTATATTATTTGGATTAGGTGCATATTCATTTTTAATCAAATTTGCATATCTGTAAGCTCCGTCTAACCAGCTACCTTGATATTCGTTGGAACCAGAATCTACATTTCCGACATTCCAAGCATTCTTAGTTTTAATAGGCCTTGCTCCATTTGTTCCTATGTTACTTTCTTGAATTGCTTGTGCTAACATTAAATCAACAGGAACTCCAGTATCATTACTTACTTTTACAAAATCCTTAGCTTTTAAGGGTGATTTGCCTTTAGAATACTTATCTATTATAGATTGTAATTTGTCTAAGTCTACATTAGTAGAGCTAACTTTATTATTAAAGCCTTTGCTATTAACTGGCAAGGTTTTAGCTATCTTGTTAAAACTTTGGCTAAGCGATTGTAATAAGTTTAAACTAAAAATCATATTATGGTATAATATCAGTAATGCTTCCTGTTCCTTTAGTAGGGCCTACAAAATTAGGGTTTCCTTGCTGTGGCACAAAATTATTGTTTTGCCCGGATGGTATAAATGAAGTTGTGGTTACTGGTGAATAATATTCTCTCTGGTCAATATCTATGCCTAAGTAAGAATCTACTATTTTAGTTAAGGCAACGGCCTCCTGCATGTTTTGTTGTGGAGAGCTTGCAAGTATAATAGCTTGGAATATCTGGTCATAATACATTCTTTCAGCGTCATTGTTTGGATTTACCTTGGCGTTAAGCTGTTGCCTTACTTGAGCCAAAGCATTTACTTTTTCTTGAACGTCCGTAGCTATAGAGCTATCAGCTAAATTAGCATTTCTTGCAATTCTATTGTTATTATCTCCAGAAACATCGCTAAAGGTAATAAGGTTTGAGCTAGAAAAGTCATCTAAGTTTTGTTCAAATCTAGCTGTTTCGCCTCTTAGTATTGTTCCAAGTAGTTTAATTTCGTCATTTCTTATGCCTGTTAGACCTTTTCCGTTAGATACAGTATTAGCCATTGGGTTTAAGGTGGTTGAGGTTATTATGTTTAGACCAGCAATGCTTAAATTATCTGGGTCTATAATTTTCTCATCTTGAAGTATTTGGAATGTTCCTCTATCAATACCAGCTAACACCAAAGGCAAAAGCTCTGAGTTTTTAGGTAGATAGTCTGTCATTTTGTTATTTTTGGCCTGGCTAAAGTCGGCCACTCCAAATATTGTCCCTGGCGGCACTTCTCCTACTTTAGATTTGTAATCATCGTTAAGCTTTTGTTTTACCGAATCGTTAACTGAATTATTCAAAAACGCCTCTATAAACTCAGAAGCTCCTAAATCTGTAGCCACTGCGTTAGTTTGACTTACTAAAGTGTCTACTGCCTTTTGCAAAGCTAATGGGTTTGTTTGGTCAATTTGGCCTAACTTACTTTTCAATTCGTTTTTTTCTAATTCGCTCATTCTGCTAGTGTCAACTATCTTAAACTTGTAATTTTCACCACTTTGGTCTGTGTTTTTGAGACCCATTAAAATAACATTCCCGTCATTACTTTCTAAATAAAGTTTATTTAGGCTATTTACAGTATCTCCTTCCATAAGAGCTTGCTTTACGTCTTCTGAGAATAAATAATCCGGCCTTTCACTCTCTTTCATATCAGCGACTGCAGACAGGTAAGCAGGGCTGTTAAAGCTAGAGTTTAAGAATAAGCCTAAAGTTCCCAACCCCTCTGTATTATAGACTGGGACGCCTGCAGTTATACCAGTTACATTTCCATCGGCGTCTGTTTTTATTTGAGATTCAGTTGTTGACCAGTAAGTCATAAATGCAGAACCGTTTTGTTCTTGTAATTCACTAATCTGATTATATGCCTCTTGCTTTAAGTTAGTGTCATCTGAAAGCAAATTATTGTAAATATCGTTTATTTGTTTAGAACTAGACATAAAACCTTGCAACCCTTGTAAATACTGTTGTTGCTGTTCTAGGCTAAGTTGATTTAATTGTTGTTGAGAAATCTGGTTTTCAAGCAATAGCTGGCCATATTCAGTTGGCTCTAAGTAATTACCTAGTTCGTCCGTCACAAACAACTGGGAATTTTCAAATTGTTTAGCTGCGATGTTTAACTGGCTTTGCTTAGCACCTAATTCTGCTTGCCTTGCCTCTAATTCAAATCCTTTACCTGTTAGGGTAGGTATTGGAGAACCGCTTTCATCAAGCTGTTTAATTATATTGCCTTGTTTATTTACAACATATAGTTCACCTAAAGCCTGAGTTAACCTGTTAGCTTCTGCTTGCTTTGCTTGGATATCTTGTAATTGTAACTCTAAACCTTGTTGGCCAACCTGTATTTGGGACTCTTGGCCGGCAAAGAATGCTTGCTGAACCTGATTCAAGAAGTCTTGAGTAGTATCTAGGACTTGCTGTTGCCCTCTAGCTTGTGCGTCAGCGACAAAAGATAAGTTTCTAGTAGAGGTTTCTGCTGGCGAGCCTAATTCGCCAACTATTCGCCCTGAAGTTATAGCTCTATCTTGTGATGCTTGTTCAATAGCATTGATACTATCAATAAAACTTTGCTGTAAAGTGTTAATCACTTGGTTAGTCTGATTAGCTATGTTTTGACTGGTCTGGTTTAATAATTCAGTTTGCGGTTCTGAAAGTCCTAAATTATCAAATGTTTGGGCTTTAACTTTTGGAGATTGAATAGTACTTGCTGTTTCTGTTATACTTTTCAAAAATTCGTTACTATATAAGGCCCTGTTTAAGTCTATTACAGGGCTACTTGCAGTAGTTGAGTTGACCATATTGGCTATTCCTTCAGGTACATTGGAAGGGGTTTCTATAGTCGGTAAAGGAACAAGACCAACATTTATTAAATTGTTGTCAGGCACATTTACTGGCTGGCTATTACCAGTCTGTGCTACTAAAGGATTTTGGGTGATTGGGTCAACTGCTTCAGCCATTTTATGTAATTATTTTATTTAGTTTTCCCGGGTTAGCAATAAGTGGGTCAATTAATTTTTTGATTGTTTCTAGTCTATTAGGATTTTCAGCTAACCAATCTAAAAGCTCTTCAAGTTCAGCTATTCTTGCTATTTCTAAATTATCTAAGTCTCCATTTACTTGGCTATCAGTGTTTCCACCATAAACGGCCTTATATAACCGTTCGTGAGCAGGAGCATCAATAGGCATAACCGATTGAACAGAACTAGACGATGCATAGCTTGACCTATAAGCTGTTTTTATTCCTCCTATTTCAGTTTGCGTAGCAGGCGGTAGTAAGTTTCTTAAAATTGTGCTATCATAACCTAAAAGGCCTTGTAAAGTGTCATAAAATTGCTGTAATGCAAATGGAGAGATGATTGAAAAATCTAAGAACAGGTCTTGGGTAAATCCCCTAAATTCTATTAAAGTATCGTTATCAACACCGCCGTTAGCATATTTAGATTGGCCACGAATGATTGACACAGATTTATTGGTATCGTTATATGTTCCTTGTTTAACTAGAACTATTTCCCCTTGCTGGTTTTTATTGCCTAACAAAGCTGTAACATTACCTTGAGCAATAAGGGCTTGTAGAGGTTGAGGGATACTTTGAGTAAAATTAACTTTTTGCTCTGACCCAATAGCTGCGTTAGGCAGGCTAGTATTAACTAAAGGTTGGATAAAAAACGCAGCTGATAAAATTTGTTTTGTTGTAGACATATTTAGATATTAGCTTTTTAATTGTTTTCTTGCAAATCTTGGGTAGCATTTATAGCGATATTTTTTCTTTCTTGTTCTTTCATTCTTTTGTCTACTTCCGCCTTTACAGTTTGCCCAATAACTTTGTTTTTTGCTTGGCCAGCAGATTTTACATTAACTAACTCAGCTTCAAAAGCAGTTTCCATTTGTTTAATCGCTGTTTGAGCTTGAAGTGAGACACTGTTTTGATCAAATTTAACGTCATTTTCTTTGATGTTATAGACTTTTTTAGCCAGAGCTTCTCCGTATGGGAAGTTAGTTTGCCAATCAATATAATTGGTGAATCTACTATTTTGCAAGCCAACCAGCTCATTAGGTGGAGGCACATCTTGCATTATTATGTCTGGATTAAATCCATAGTGAATAGCTAACGTGTCGGCAAAAGTTTTATAGTTAATCGCTTGGGCAGTAAGCGGAACTTGGGATATAACACCTAAAAATTCGGTTATATCTCTTTGAATTTCATCTTTAGTTTTTCTAAAAGAAAAGTTAAACTCTTTTTGAGCTTTTTGGAGGTTGCCAAGTTGCTCTAGGTTTAGGTATATGTTTTCGTCTACGGCTGGAGGCACTAATTGTTCAGCTGATTGTTGAATATAATTGCTAATTTCTTGAGTAATTAGTTGTTGTTGACTAGTAAGTAAAGAGTTTTTCTTTTTAGGTTCACTAGATAAAGTTTTATTTACATCTGGGTTTTGCAATAATTGTTGAAATTCGGCTTGTTTCTGTAGCTGAAATCGCTGTAATTGTTGCTGAAAAGCAGGGTCTTGTAATAATTGTTGTTGGGCGTTAAGAACTGCTTGTTGTCTTTGAAATCTTAATATGTCTGTAACTTGCTTTTTAGCTATTATTATATCATTTTCTGTTTCTCTGACTACTATTCCTACTCTCCTGCTTTGGCTTAAAGTAATAATAAACTCAGAATTTTTAGCCATTTCCATTTCTTTAAGCCTTGCTAAAAAGACTTTGTAGGCTAAGTCGGTTAATTGGTCAGCGTTATATTTTAAGAAAAAGTTTGGCCTCATAGACCTCGCTCTTATTGTTTGGTCTCTTTCTTCTTTAGGTAATTGATTAAAAATTGGTTCAGTAGACGGCATTAGTTGCTCTGCTAAATTAAACCACTTTTTTTCTTGTTCTGGGTAGAGAGCTAAGGCTTGGTTTTGAAAACCTATCTGGTTAATAGCTGGTCTTTGGTCTGAATCTAAGTTTCTGATAGGAACGAAAGTAAGGCTTTGGGCTTTTATAGGTTTGTTTTCCTGCATTAGCCTAGAAACATCAACTTCTACTATATTTACTGAGGACATCTCTAAAGCCTGTTTAGACAGGTTTGCAGAGATATTGGCTTCTGTTTGTAATAAATGTAAGTGGTCATTTACAGATTTGCCAAACCATCCGTTACTTTGGTTATGGTCAAAATAAATTGTTGCTATGGGCAATTCTTTGTAAGGTTCAAACATTGGCCCATCATATAATACATAACTATCAATCCACATTATATAACGGTTTTGTGCTATATTGTAATATTCATTCAATCTAAACAATCTATTTCTTCTTGCCCAGCTTTCTCCGAGAGTATTGTAATAGTCGCCAAAGTATAAACCGTCCCATAAATTATTAAAATATTCTATATTTCCTCTTAAACCAAAGCCATTTTGTGTAAAATCAGCACTGCTGGGGTCTGTAGGCCCAACTAATTTATAATTACTTCCAAAGCTATTAAATTGGTAACCTCTTGTAAAATCTAAAAGCATTTCAGGCTTGAAATACCACTCTGTAAATTGTTCGCCAATTTTCCAGTTGTGTAGCCAAAATGGTTTAATTTTATTATTTTTAGCCTCTTTTTCTACTTCATTTTTCTGTTTTACTATCTCCGCTTCACCATAAATTTGCAAGTCAATAAAATCAAATAGCTGGGGAAACAAGTAGATTAGTTCTAAGTCTGTGTATTGCGTGGAGATTATTATTTCTTTAGGGTTTTTGGCTTCAGGGTCAACAAAAACATTTTCAGTGTCTACGTGTTCAATTACTAGGCCTTTTTTAACTGGCTGGTTACGATTATATCTAGTCTCTTTTTTTCCTTCTTGGTTAATTAAAACATCGTTTAAATTTTGTTTAACATCATATAACCTTGGTCTTAGATAACCAACTTGTTTGTCTAAGGCATCACAAAATGCAGAATCAAGAGCTTTTCTAAAAGAGCTAGTTTCAAAACTTTCATTTAAAATACCTTGGACTAAATACTTAGCGTTTTCATATGCATAGCTTTTTACATCACAAAAAAATTCTCTATCTTGAAATTCAAATCTATATTGGTCTCTTTTAGCTTTTACTATAGGAATACAAACATAACTGCCTTTCTCTTCTTCTCCTGTAATGTCATCATTCTCTCTGCCATCACTAGTTTGCCTTCCGTCTTCACTAGGATAAGCAACAAAGCGGTGTTCAAAAGCCTGTCTTGAAGTTAAATTATAGTTCATTACAGCATTAGCCCACCTCCTTTTATTTGAAGTCATTTTTAAGTTCAAGTTCGTAAGCACCTGTTCAAGTTTAGTAGTTAATTCAGGCTTATAAACTGGCTTAAATATTTTGGTATCAGAAGTAATTAACATTCGGCTAGAGCTTCTTCAAGTGTGGTGTCGTTCTTTATTTTGGGTAGTTTAATTAGCTTTTCAAACTCCTCTTCAGTGCATATTTTGTTTTTGTAGTAATTGTATAACCATATAATTTCTCTGGAAAGTGGAAAAAACTTTCTAGGAATGTAATCAGTAAATCCACAGTGTTTAGCAAAAAACTCTTTACTTTCTCCGAGTGTTGAACAATCACGAAAGAACTTTGTAACTAAATCTTTTTTCATTTGTATTAAAAATTCACCAATATCGTAATTGTTTTCTTTGTCCAGCTCAATCATTTTTTTGTAAGTTTCCCCATACATTTGTTCAAACTCTATCTCTTCTAAACTTTCAATAAACGATTTCCACACCTGTATTTTTTTTTCTTCCAGTTGTTTTTCGCTCATTGTTTTTTCGTCCTCTTCGTAAGATAACTTTATAGTAGTTTCTTGATTTTCACTTGACATATAGTCATATTAGCTTTACATAGGAATTATGTCAACACAGCCTCAGTTTGAGTTTAGCTCGTGGAAAGAGTTGGTTGTTTATGCTAACACTTTAGGCTTTGCAAAACAGCTTTGGGCTTTAACTATGGATATAAAAGAAAAAGGTAAGCCAGATAAAATTCTTTCCTTTGAAAGCGATGAACAGGCTAAATTATTTTTTGAATGGATTCGCCAAATTAAAGTCAATGGCAAACTGCAGTTTGCCAAAAATGCCGTTGACAAGGTTGTTATTACTAAATAGTATTAGTTAGCAATGGCCTACACTAAACCAAAGTTACGAGAAAGAATTAAAAATCAGATTAAGTCAGAAAATGTTGGAGGAACAGTTTCTGGCCAATGGTCAGCTAGAAAAAGCCAAATCTTAAAAAAGAGATATGAAAAAGCTGGTGGTGGCTATAAAGGAGCTAAAACACAGGCCCAAAAATCTTTAAGTTCTTGGTCTAAACAAGACTGGACTACTAAATCAGGAAAGCCTAGTTCAGAAACTGGGGAAAGATATTTGCCACGAAAAGCTATTAAGTCTCTTAGCTCTAAAGAATATGCTCAAACCACTAAAGCCAAGAGAGACGATAAAGCAAAAGGTAAGCAGTTTAGTAAGCAACCTAAAAAGGTGGCTCAGAAAACCAAAAAGTTTAGAAAGTAGCATTTATGGAAAATACTAAAAAAATTTCTAAAAAATATAGCAATACATTGGATATTTATTACTTTGAAGACAATATATTTTTTTTTAGGACTTACATTGTTTTTGTAAATGAGGGTAACAGAAAAGCATTTGCAGATTTTTTAAATATAGAGTCAGATGATTTAGCAAATGATTTAGCGGTTGGAAAGGCTGGAGTATATAAACCAGCAAGCGGACAAAAAAGGAAACTTGCCTGTAATTTATATGGTATAATGAGTTTTTACGAAACAGATAGTTTTTTAGACAAAACTAATTTTACTAGAACTATCGGTTTTTTTTATCACGAAAGCACGCATATTGTTTTTAGATTTTTAGATGCCTTAACAATTAAACATGCTCCTGAAAGCGAAGAAATGTATTGTTATTACGGACAGTCTTTAATTTTTTCTTGTATAGAAAGTTATTTTGACAAATATGGGGAGGCTAAATTTCCGTAAAATTTTACTATTTCACTTCTTAGGTGGTCTTTTCTTACTACCGCCAGACGCCCACAAGAACTTCCTAGCCCAGTAATTAGCTGATAGTTTGCTATTTGCTCCCTTAATACCAGCACTCCTAGCTAAATAGCTTTTTCTAGCCTCAGGAGAGTAATTGTGGCCGTAGCCTTTAGCTCCAAATCTAATTACTTTAGTTTGGTCTCCTTCTTTAGCTACTACTACCGCTTTTTTCTTAGGATGTGAAGGGGTGAGCTTTGGTTTGTTGAAACCTTTTACACCAAGTTTTTTGACATTGTTTTTTCCTGCTTTGACACTGGCCATGAAACTAGGATAGCGATATATCAAAAAAAAGTCAAAAACTTTACATGTCCAGTGGGATATACGGTAATTATCATTCAACCACTTGGCAGGCATTTTAATCAATTAAATAGGCGTTTCTTGTGAGCTTAAATTGCTGAGAGATACTTATTTAACTACCTACTAGCCTAAAGAGTAGAGGCTTCCCTAATTCATCGTTTTCTGGCAAATTGGTGTTGGAGTTTGTTGATGGAGTGGGTGATTTGAATAATTAAAAAATGAATGGGGAATGGGGAATGGGGGGATAGTTAGAAGTTGGTTGCTAAAAACACTAAAGTAAATTTATAGAAATAAAAATAAAGGGGGGTTAAAATTAGACAAACCCCCCCCTACCTAACTATCTTTATTGCAAACAATTGTAATACAAAAAAGTACAAACAATTTGCACTATTAACACAAAAAATATAGGTGGCAAGTAATTACACCATTTATCAGCCCAAATTGCAAACTACTTGTAACTATTGACTTCATACAATCAATTTACAGCCCCTTTTGAAACCCGCTTGATATATTTACACCTTTCTGAACCAAAAGCTTCCACAAATTAAATTGCCAAACAAAAGGATATAAATAGCAAGCACTACTATACTTACATCTGTTGCTACTTCTTTTTTGTATGTGACATAAGAAAGGTTATGTTGCATCAACATAGCAAAGATAGCCTTTTTAGTGTTTCTTTTAAAACACTGGACAAAAGTTAAACATTATTTTATACTTTATTTATTGAATAAAACTAATTTAATTTACTAACATTTTCTTTAAAACTCATTTTTAAAATTCCAACAGGAGTTCAATTTAAAGAAAATTTCTTGATTAGCTGAATTCGATAACAATAACTTTATTCTTCCGAAGGGACGAGGTTTCTTTTGTTGACAAGCGAAAAGAGTTTTATAGTCGCTTATAATTTGTTTTCTAACCCCCCCACCGGGGGGGCTTTTTGCTATTTTTTTGCTAAGAATGCTTAAAAATATTAGACAGCACTACATAAATGTGATATAATTATGGTACTAACAATAGAAAATGATAAGCCAAACATTTATTCTTTGCTTTATTTCTTTTCTATTTGCTAACCGTGTCTTTTTAGCTAGCTAATAAGTTACTAGAAATGGATGTTTATTAGCTAGTTGTTGCTCTGTTGCGGGTGTTTGCGCCTGAAACTGAGTGGTTGATTTTGCTTGCAGCTTTAAAATGTCCACCGCCTCACCTTTTTTCAGCGTGCGGAATTGTTTTCGGCTGTGCGCACTTCAATTCTAAAATAAAAACTAAATTATTGTCAATGCTGTGTTTTTTTAATCACAATCTTTGGTTTTGTTAAGCCCTAAATTTCAAAGCCCACTTGCTTAGGTAAAACTATTTGTTAATACAAAGCCGAATTTTTAGGGCTTTATAGCATGTTCACAAACTTTTTAGCTTAAAAGGCTAAATGTGTTTAGTTACATAAAGGGAAACGGTTATATCTAGCTTTATGCTAGATATTAACCTCCAGCATCCTCCCCCCTCCGGGGGAGGGCTTTTGCCACGAATATTTGACATGACTGTATAAGTGTGATATACTTATATCACTAGCAATAAGGCTATTATTATTATTTATTAAAAACAGGGTTCTGCAATCTTTAGCACAGCAAAGCGATGACTCGTCCATTTTCGAGAATTGCGATTATGCGGATTATGAAAAGGACGACTTTTTTGACTTTGAAATTATCTAGCTTCCAGCCCTTTGCCTCCTCTTGGAGGCCTAGGGGTGCGAGTTATGCACTAAAATTTTTTAAGCTACTAAAGCGTAATTCTCTGCTCTTAATTCTTCGTATTTTGTTATCCTTCCGTATGGTTGGAGTTCCTGTGTTACATAGTCTTTAATAGCAACAATAAATTCCTTCTGGTAATTGAAGTTTTGTAAATAAGCTTTTAAGTGTTCTCTAATTAAGATATACCCGTCTAAAAGCTCGTGAATACTAAGTATAAGACTGCCATAAAAATCAGGCTGCTCTATTGCCCTATCAGTTTTGCCTTCAATTCTAGCGTATAGTTGCAACATTTCGAGTTGATAAACATAGTCAGACATATAAACCAGCTTCTCTTTGAAAATAAACGGCCTAAAATTGCTTTCAGAAATTGTCATCAAGCACGCTTCTGGAAAATTAAAAGTATTGTTCCTAACGTTGATATAAAATTTTCTTAATTTCAAAGCAATTTGTTTTTTTAAGAATTTATCTATTTCAATAAAGCACTCCTCTCTATTCTCGTCCCAATC
This sequence comes from uncultured Brachyspira sp., assembly GCA_964581895.1. Lineage (GTDB taxonomy): Bacteria > Spirochaetota > JAAYUW01 > JAAYUW01 > JAAYUW01 > Exilispira. The sequence goes on along the minus strand of CAZOPR010000007.1, from coordinate 76,265 downwards.
CTTTCTGAAGTCAATAAATTCTTGCCTTTTAAGTTTTTTAAGGCTAGAATCCTCTTTAATTACCTTATCAAGGGTGTCTAAGTCAGGAACTTTGAAATCTAAGGGTAACCAAAAATAGTGGCAAATTATATCCTGGTTTGCTTCTAACAGCAGGTCTTTCTCTAAGAAATTGTGCCTCAGAGCTAAATCACTTCTGGCTTTTGCTTTTAGTCTTGTTATTTGTCTAACCTTCATTATGTGAAAGTAAATAACATTTTTTTGCTTGACAAGCAAATCTAAATGTGCTATAATTATTCCCATGAAATGGATACTCCTGACAGAAGAAGACATAAAAAAAAGCTGGCTTAAAAAAGACGAGGTTAGTGTTGACCCTAACTATGACTATGTCTACTTAGAAATGGAGAAATCCGACTGGCAGGATTACTTTAAGTATTACACAGGTTTAGCTAACAAAAATAACGCTGAAAAGTTTAGCAAAGTCAGTGAGTATCAGAACCAATTTGTTGAATATTTAGCTCATATATCTAATCGGCAAAAGTTAAACTTCTTTTTCTTTGATTACTTACACCCAACACAAAAAAAAGCCAAGGTTTATTACTTTCCAAAAAATTGTATAAGTGAAGAGTTGGTGAACGATGCTAACGCTTCGGAAGACAGAGAACACCAGCAATCTTATTTGCTTAAGCAAAGTAAAATTCAAAAGAAATTAGAGGAGGTTTTAGAGGCCGTTGAAAATCGCTATAACTCTCTGCCTATTGTTGATAACGAATATCAAATACTTAACAGATTAGATGCAGAGGGAAATCCATACAAAGTCTACCCTCACCAAAAGGAGGGTGCTGACTTCTTACTTTCTAGGAAAAGAGCTTTACTTGATTATGAGGTTGGTTTAGGCAAAAGCATCACTGCTTTACTAGCTTGCAATTATGCAGTTAAACCCGGCAAAAAGGCTTTGATTATTTGTGAAAAGAAGTTAATTTCTTACTGGAAGGAAGAGGCTAGACTTCAAGAAGTGCCTGCTGATGTAATCAATTATGAAAAATGCAGGAAACTCCTAACTAAGTCTATGGACAAGGTGCTTGAATACAATCCATACGGAATAGAGCTTAAAAATTACGATGTTGTGATTGTTGACGAGAGCCATTTATTGGCAAACTTTACTAAGAACGGAAAAGCTGTACTGAAGTTTTTAGATAACTTTAAAGGCCACATTTACTCTTTGACTGCCACGCCTTACCGCAATTCTTTAGCCGACTATCACTTTCAAATGGCCTTGCTTAAACACCCTTTAGGTGCCCTAAGCAGAAATCAATTTAGGTTGCTATTTGGCATTGACACAGAAGCAGAGCCTAAATTAGAAACTTTTAAGAAACTAACAAACCCTATAATTATTACCAAGACTTTAGCCGAAATAGGTAAAAACTTTAATATAGAAACGCATTTAGAGCGGATACAAATGCAGGAAGAGATAAAGGAGGAGTACAAAAACATAGTTAAATTTGCTAAAGATAGAATTATTTTAGATAGAAATGAGAAAACACAAACTATTCAAGATTGTGTAATGAGACTGCAAAAACTTTGTTCTAAGGCAAAGGTAAATTGGACAACCAACTTTTTGAAAGAGCAAACAGATAAAAAGGTCGTGGTAATTTCTAATTACAATGTAGATGTATTAGATACAATCGCCGAAAACCTTGAAATGTCAGTCTATAAAGGAGAAACCATAAATAAAGATGAAGCGATAAAAGATTTCACGGAAGGTGAAAATCAGTATTTTCTGGCTCAAAGAAAAATAGCCCAAACCGGCTTAAATTTACAGGCAAGCGAGACATTGTTACTCCACGACTTACATTGGTCTTTAGATAGTTTTATCCAATCCGTTGGTAGAATTAAAAGGATTAACCAGAAAAACGAAACTCTGCACGTTCATATACCAGTTTTAGCAGGAACAATAGAAGAAAGGGTGCTAAAAGTAATCTTAAAGAAAATGGATGAACACGAATCAATTTTAGGCAGAGATTCAGGAATAAAACGAAACCTGGCCACAGCCAGCCACAAAGCTATGACTAAAATGGAAATCAAACAAATTATTGAAGAAGAATTTTCACTATCTTACTCCCTATGACCCACAACAATTCAAACCCCAAGCAAAAAAGATATAAAGCCCCTATGGTTAAAAAACACGTAACTCTTTCCGAATTATGGCGAAAAGGGTACGGTAGAAGCTACATTTGGCAAAATATTTTTGTTACATTTAAAGACGAGGTAGCAAAGTATCTAAAAGTAATTTATCAACCGGGGCCACGCCCTGTAACAAAACTGATGTTATTGGATAAGGATTTGCTAGAGCTAGAACCTATAATTAAAGATGTGCCGGTTGAAATTTCTAATAAAACAGTTCAAGACGAAATTTACAAGAAAATAACCTACCTTTACACTGAAATAGGTCATAAACTTTGTTCGACTAGAACATCTAAGTCTGGCAATACTTACACTGTCCGATATGGTTTTAGAAGTGGAAAGTTTAAACCTCTTGTATCTCTAAAAGAAAGGCCTAAAAATGAATATGATTAAACTAACTCCCAAAATAATTGAAAAGTTTGATTGCTTTAGAAAAATAGGAGAAATAAATCTAAAAGAAGCTAGTATTTTTGAGCTGGACGACTCCATTACTGAAGATGAGATAGTATTAGATATCTATAACCTCAATTATTCTAGCCCAACAGAGCTAGATGTCTTTACAATACCAGCTGAAAAGCTAATTTTGCACGGCAAAAAAACCAAATTCTCTAGGACATTTAACCCTAATTTGGTAGAAAGTCTACTGAATTTCCACAAACAAAATATTGCCGAAGCAGAAAACTTTATTCCGTATCCTCTAGCTAGAAAAAAATATATCTATGAAAACAAAGACAGAGATAATTTTGAGGTTGTAATCACAAGCCAAATTAATTACATTATAGATAGAATTGGTTATATCAACATTTACAAAATTGCAGACTACTTATATGATAATAACCACAAATATCGCAATTCTCTATTTTCTCAATTTACCTTAGATTTGTTTTATCCTAACATGATAGATAGCCTGCAATACAATATCTTTACATTTGATGCAATTCCAGATGGCCATATTTTTAACCATTACAAACAAGAAGTTCAACCTAAGCCAGATTTACTTAAGATTGAGGAAAATAAATCAGAGTTATTTAATAGCTTTTTTGATTTAGCTAGAAAGAATAATCAACTATATGTCTATAATTAAAAACAACACAGGAAATTGCAATTCAGGAAACTTTAATTCAGGCTGTTTTAATACAATAGAGCAGCCACCCTATTTTTTTAACAAAATTTTAGAAGGGAAAACAATAAGTGCAATTATCGCCGGCATAGCCCTTGCCTTAATCCCGGTGTTTATGCCTTCTAGCCAACCAGCTCAGATAGCTGGGGCAACCGAGTACAAAATCACTGAGCTAAAAAAGACTGAAACAGCAATGCCCATAATTGAAACAAAATCTAATTGGGTAGAAAACAACCTAATTAAAAAAGAGGAGGAGCCAGAATCTAAACCTGTCGAAATCGACATAATTAAAAACGACGAAACCAGCCCTATTCAGAATCTAACTTTTACCCTTAACAACGGCAAAAAAGTCTCTGGCAAGGAATTGATAGACGAGGTCAAAGCTAACCCTAACGGCAACAAACTATACCAAGCCTTTCTTGAAAAGCACGGTGTAGTAGTTGCTGATATATCAGCTATTACACTGAAATATGAAAACGGCACTTACTGGGAAAAGACTACCGGAGTATGCTCCAAAAAATACCAAATAGGGGGCGACTATAGGAACTGCAACTATGCCGACCTAAATTCAGCCGGTCTGGATGCTGGACTAAAACAAATCAACACTTACTACCAAAAAGCAAGAATTGAGAAGCTGTCGGGAATTAAATGCGATATGGGCAAGAGTCAGTCTAAAGACAGAGCTAATGAGTGCAATCAAAAACTGGTTGAATGGCTACACAATGTGGATAATAACATAACAATAGCTCTTGATTTATACGAGGAAAGCGGGTTCGGCCCCTGGTATGGATGCAAAAGGGCTTTTAAGAACCACGGAGTAAATAACTACTGCAGAAAATATGCTTAATTTTTTTTTCTTGACCTTCTCCTTATTCTTTCTTGGCCTAGCCCTAATCTGGACTTCAAGTCAAGTCTTTTTATGGGCTGTTTTTCTATTCATACCTTGCTTTATTGGTTATTTGGCTACACCAAGAAACTAGGCTTTAATTTATTTAAATACTAATTAAACCATAAATATGCTCAAACTAATAAAAAGACTGCTAGAATTCTGTGGCCACGAAATATTACACTAAAAAATGCCTGAAACCTTTCTTACAAAGCCTGTAATTAAAGAACCTAAAACCTTGTGTTTAGAATTAAAACACAAACCAAATATTGAATTAAAACATTTACAAGGAATGATTAGCTCTACCCAGCTTTGGTTTGCTAGGCATTTAGCCGACTACTTAAGCATCGGGATATACAATGACATCCAAGACCAAAAAACCCTTATAAATGCAAATACTGACGCCGTTTTAGAGCCTCAATTTTTTGACCCAACAAAACGCTGGGCTACCCCGATAGCCCCGGATATTTACATCCCTGCCACTGACTACTATCCGGCTTATGCCGTTGAGGTAGATAGTTTCTGGCACGACAGCCCTGAGCAAAAAGAGCGAGATAAATTCAAAGATGAGGTTTTGAGCAGGTTTTATGGAATAAAAGTTTTAAGACATAGAATTGTAATTCCAACCAGTTTAATTTATTGCAAAATAAAAAATAAAAAAAATCATGAGTATGTTAAGAACCGCTATCAACAAGTTTTCTTAAAACAAGAGGCAGAAAAGGTGGCAGAAATTATCTTGCCATTTTGATAAAAATACTTTAAGCTAAAAAAGTTAGAAGTTTAAGGTGAGGTATGGTGTATTCGCACAGATTGGTTGTCAATATTCCAAATGTTGGACGGGTGGTAGTATTCATTTTTGACTCTCACAAAGAGTTGAAAATTACAAACGCTCCGCTAAAAGGGTATTGCCCTTCCCTTGGTAAACATGTTGAGTTTGTTTCTGAAAACATCCTGGAGGTTACAAATGTTTAATTTTGCCGTATATGTTGAGCTGGCTGGCAAACATTCTCATGTTTATTTGATTCTCATCAAATACTTGGACATTGTTTTGCCTTTAAGCGGATTGACTGAAGGCTATTGCCCTGAAACTAAAAGCAATGTTGTTTTTGATTACAGCGAAATCAAGCATATTCACTTTTTAGGGAGGGAAGAATGAAAAAACGCTATCTCTATCAATGGAAAATTGAGATTTCTGGTGGAATTAAACTAACTCTAGTTACAAGCTCTTTGCGTATTTTGCAAGAGTTGCCGGCGTATGGATGGGACAGCGATGGAAAAATGCATACAGTTTCTTTGGATAATTTAGTGGGGTTTAGTTTAGTTAACAGCTAAACGCTTTGAGGGCATATAGCCCTCATTTTTTTGACAACCCAAAAAAACTTGCTATAATACTACTAACCTACTACTAGCATTGTAGGGTGTGTGTTTTTAGTCGTATCCCCCTTGTGCTAGCAGGGGGGAGAATTCGTTCATATGACTGAAAACACAACAATTCAACACAACAATTTTGACCCGTCTATTTTTCAAGTGGTAGATGGTTTGGTAAATTTAACCAAAATTGCCAAGCACTTTGGCAGGCGGTTAGACAAATGGAAAAATAGTGATTCTACAAAAGAGTATTTGATAGAATACGAACTACAAAACCCGAATACCCAAAATGGGCAATCGGGATGTTTACTAATTAAAAAAGGAGGTAATGGAATTCAAGGCACTTTTGCCCCAAGAGAAGTGGCTTTAGAATTTGCAAGATGGATTAGTCCAAAGTTTCAAGTTTGGGCAAATAAACAAATTGACACCTTACTCCAAACTGGCAAGGTGGAATTAAAACTCAACCAAAATCCAATAACCCTACCCCAAACCTATTTACAAGCCTTAGAGGCACTGGTAGAGGCAGAAAAAACAAAAGAGGCTTTACAACTTAAATTAGAGGCTCAAAAAGACGATGTGGAATTTGCTCAAACATTAAAAGCGAGTGTCAATGCTTTGCCTTTTGACGAGGCGGTTAAGGCAATGAAGTTGCCTTATGGTAGGACAACCTTGTTTGCTAAGTGCCGTCAATTAGGCTTTCTTAATCCTAGAAACCACCCTTACCAGGAATACATTGACAGGGGCTATTTCCAAGTGTTAGAGTATAGCTGGACAAAACGAAATGGTGATGAAATTTGCACAACCAAGACAATGATAACCCCCAAAGGTCAACAATGGTTGTTAAGCAAACTAAACTAATTTAGGTTGAAATCAAGCTAAATGTCCCTAAAACCAAACCAAATCTTCATAGCTGGCAATGTAGCATGCTCAAAAAACTCAAAGCAGTGGACAGGAAAATATTTGGTTTGGTCTAAGACCGCTTTAGCATACAAAAAGCTTTGTATGCCTCAATTACAGGCCAATAAAGCAAATTGGCTAAAATTGATTGAAAATCAACCCAAGCCATTTAAGGTTGGCTTTTATTTTATTCGCAATAGCCGGCGTAAATTTGACTATATCAACCCAATTCAAACTTTAGCCGATTTAATGGTTCAGGCCGGCTGGCTACCCGATGACAATGCCGATGAATTCTGGCCGGTTATTTTAGGGTGCGAAGTGAATAAAGATAAGCCAGGTGTAGTAATTGAATGCTAAGCAGATTTTAGCCTAAGCCATTCTTGGTGAACTTGGCCGTTCACCAATCCAGCCGTAAAACCCCTATGCCTTCAGGCTAGTAGGTAGTTCACCAAATTTGCCCGGCACAACCGCTGCCTCCCCGATGCCTATTTTTCTCGCTTCCTTTTCGTGGTCAAAAAACAAATTTGTGAAGCCAACTACACTGTGCAAAAAGCCCAGCTTGAAGCCCTAGCCACCATCTCCACTCGCAGCCCGGCCCTCCTCAAGCAAGTCAACCAAGTCCTCAAAGAAATCAACTGGAAGTATTATTTGGGGTAGGGGTTGTCTAAATTAAAAAGTTTTTGCACAAATATCTAATGCTTCAGCCCTACTTTAAGCAGGATAATTTTTGCTTGTATCACGGAAATTCTTTACAAATAATGGGGCAGTTTCCAGAGAATTATTTTGATGTTGTGTTTGCCGATCCGCCTTATTTTCTTTCCAATGGTGGATTCAGTGTGCAAGCAGGTAAAAGGGTTAGCGTGAACAAAGGTGATTGGGATGAGTCAAATGGTGTTTCGGCTGACTTTGAGTTTCATAAATCATGGTTAAAAGAAGTTTACAGAGTTCTGAAGCCAGAGGGTACAGTTTGGGTTAGTGGCACTTACCATAGTATTTACCAGTGTGGTTTTGCCCTTCAGTTGCTAAACTACAAAATCCTTAACGATATATCCTGGTTCAAACCTAATGCTTCTCCTAATCTTTCTGGGAGATATTTTACAGCATCTCATGAAACACTTATCTGGGCCCGTAAGAGTGAAAAGGCTAAACACTATTTTAACTACGAAATATCCAAGTTAGGCAATTGGCCAGAGGACAATTTGAAAAAGCCAGGCTTACAAATGCGGTCTGTATGGTCCATTAAGCCTCCAAAATCAGAGGAAAAAATTTTTGGCAAACACCCCACCCAAAAACCTCTAGACCTTCTGAAAAGGATAATTTTGACTTCAGTAAAACCCGGGGGTGTAGTTCTAGACCCTTTTAGCGGTAGCTCAACTACTGGAATTGCTACTATGAACGCCGGCTTTGAAAGAAAGTTTATTGGTATAGAAATAGAGGAAAAATATCTTGAATTATCTATAAAAAGGTTTCAAAGAATTAACCAACTAAACCCAGTCTTAGTATGATTAAAAACGGAGTAGGAGGAGCCAACACGAAAACCGGTCTCAGCTTTGAAAATAAAATAGATATGGCTCTCCCACAGATTAGCAACTATTAAGTGGTGTGTTTCTTAGTTGTGTTAATAGTAATTTGTAAATGTTATCTTGTCTATGGTTAAACCTAAATTCAGTTTCTTTTAAGAATATAGGAAAGTTATCTTTTGTAAATCCATTAAACTTGTTCATCCGTCTTTTAGCATAACTCCAAAAGCTCTCTATCCCGTTAACATGGTTCTTACCCCTAGCAAATTCATTGTGAGAGTGATATATCCTGTAGTGTTCATAACCATTTAATACTAACCCGTCATAGGCCTTTCAGCCATCGGTGTAGACCTTAGAGTGCTCTAACACTTTACCTTTAATAATAGGTAACAATTGCTCTTTTGAACAATTACTAACTATTTGAGTGTATAACTTTACCGTCTCTTTTAAGCAGTCCAAATACCGGTGTTTTACCAGCAGCTCCTCTCCCTCTTTTACCCCTTACCCTCCTAGCTCCGAAGTAGCTTTCATCAAGTTCAATTTGGCCATTCAAAAAACCCTTCCTATCTAGTATGGCTAATTCTTGAATGGAGTTTCTAAATATTGTGAAATACTTGTTAATGGTATTACGATTAACACCCAAAAGATTACTGGTTTGTACAGCTGTTAAATCTATACAAAAACACTTTAATATTTTTTTGATTTGATAATTGCTTAATTTGCTGTATTTCATGACTTTAATAGTATAACTTATATAGTTATTCTAGTCATGAGCCCTATTTATTATGGCTCTGGAAAAGCTGTCAGCTTTGAACTTCTTAAAACAGGGAATTTTTATTATTGCAGGTATTGTGTTTTTCTTTTTTGTGTCACAAGAAATTACAAAACTTGGAAATATTTTTAATTGGAATTGGATTAACTGGATTATTTTTTACATTGTTTTTATGCTTGGTTTAGCATCTATTCTAGTATTGATAGACCGAGCTAGTGACAGAACGGAAGAAGAAAAAGAAGAAGCAGACCCGAACGGTTTGTTTAAATAAGTTTTTAGGTTGACAGAATTTGATAAATGTTGATAGGTATTTAAACATGCCTGAAAGCGAAGATCAAAAAAGTTACTATACCGTACACGAGATTTGCACTTTACTTAATTTGAGTGCGGTAACCGTGCGTAGGTACATTAAAGACAAGAAGATAAAAGGATTTTATAAAATCGGCAGAGAGTGGCGAATTGAGAAACCGGATTTTGAGAAGTTTTTAAAGGAGGTTAAAAACACCGTTTAATATGAGCAACAAAAAATATAAATTTATTGATTTATTTGCCGGGATAGGCGGTTTTCATCTTGCTTTCCATAATTTAGGTATGGAGTGCGTTTTTGTGAGTGAAATTAACGATCAGGCCAGAAAAAGCTATGAACATAACTTTAAAAAGATTTCTCCCGGATTGTTTGAAGATTTAGGTATGCCTTTATTTAATAAAGATATAACCAAACAAGACCCTAAAGAAATTCCGGATTTTGATGTTTTGTGTGCCGGCTTTCCCTGTCAGCCTTTCAGCAATGCCGGGTTTAAAAAAGGCTTCGGAGACACCAGAGGTACTTTGTTTTTTGATATTGCCCGCATAATTCAGGAAAAACAACCTAAGACTTTTTTCTTGGAAAATGTCAGAGGGCTTTTAAACCACGATGAAGGCAAGACTTTTGCAGTAATTAAAAGGGTGATAGAGGAAGAATTGGGCTATTCCTTTTATTTCAAAGTTATGAAAGCCGAAGATTACGGCTTACCGCAAAGACGACCCAGACTTTTTATGATAGGTTTTAAAGATAAAAACCAAAATTTTGATTTTCCGGCACCCGTACCTTTAAAAATGACTATGTCCGATATTTTGGGAGGTAAAGCGGAAAAGGAAATAGGTTTTACTTTAAGGGTAGGAGGTAGAGGCTCCGGAGTTAAAGACAGGCGAAATTGGGATTGCTATGTGGTGGACGGAAAAGAAGTCAGATTAACACCCAGACAAGGTTTAACCATGCAGGGATTTCCTGAATGGTTTGAGTTGCCTGTTTCGGAAACTCAAGCTATGAAACAAGTAGGCAACAGCGTAGCCGTTCCCGCTATACAAGCCACTGCTAACCAAATTTTACAAGTATTAAAAAGAAGTAACAATGACCGAAATTAAAACCTTAACCGCCAATAAAGGAGAGTGGAGCGAATTTTACGCTTTTATAAAACTAATGGCGGACGGTAAAGTGTACGGAGCGGACGAAAAATTGAAAATTTTAGACAGCATATTTTACCCGATTGTTAAAGTAATTAGAGCCGAAGCAAGGCGTCCCGAATTTGTCTATAACATGAAAGAATGTGAGGATAAAGTGATTGCGTACGATACGGACGGCAACCCGGCAGGTGAAGTAAAAAAGCTGATACTCAAAAAGCACGCTTTAGATATTTTTAACAAGATAAAAGCAAACCAAAACGGCACTTTTGCAATTCCGGAGCGGTCAACCAGAACATCATTTACTTCCAATCAAACTGTGGCTTTGAGTAGGTTGAGACATCTAATCCGGATTGCAAACCAACTAGTATTTGTGTAATTTGGTTGGTATTAAAGTCTTCAATTTTGAATTTATAATTTGTTGTGGTCATATAGTTTAGTTGTTTAATTTCTAGCTTTTTGGTTAGCTTGTTCGGGGCAGTTAAAGTCAATGTTGCCCTGTTCAATCTGAGCTAGGCAGTTATCCAACTCTTGATGCTCTAAAGTATTCTTAGCCATCTCTAGCTCGGCTATCTTAGCTTCTTTACCTTCTAGCAAGCCAAAGTTGTCAATCATGGCTTTATTTTTATTGGTCAAAACAGCTTGACGGCTCAGAATTTGCTCTTTTAGCTCTTCTTTTTTGACCTCTATTTCTAGTTGCTCAATGTCTATTGAAGCTCCACCTGCTATTTGCCCTTTGGGCATCCGCCCAGCGTCAAAGACAGCAAGGGCAAAGATAATTGTAGCCAGAAAAGCAACAAATATTTTAGGTAGCATATCAAAAAAAGTTACGGTTTGACGGGCTACACCATTTTTATCTATTTTGTAGTTAATTATTTTTGACATATTGTATTTTGTTTTTAGTTTTTTTAAGTATTTTTACTTCTACTTTTTGAGATTGAGGCGTTAAATTTTCTACTGGAATTTTAGTTTTTAGCTTTAGCAAAGTTTTGATTATATTTAATATAAAATTAGACATACATATTTACTTTATTTTTAATTGCTTGGATTTCAGCCTCAACCTCAAATGCTGTCGCTCCGTAGTTTTCTAAGATAATTCTAATTTCCTGCAGGCAGTATTCGGCTTTTGCCAAAGATTGTATTTTCTCTAGTCCTTTTAAGCTATTAGCTTCTAGGATTTGGTCAATGTAGTTTTGAATTAGTTGAGTCATGATTTTTTAATTGAATTAGTTTTTGTATTGTGTCAGCAATAATTCTGCGATAGCTTTCACTATCAGGTTTTTGACTAAACATTAGCTTAGCCATTTTAATTGTAGCTTCAAGGTTAGCAATTTCTAAGCAACGCCTTCTTGTTCAGTTAGCTTGCCTTTTTGAATTGCGTCCTCGTGGCCTGGGTTAAGTTTTGGTTTTATTATTTCTTTCATAATAAAGTTTTTTAATATTTGCTGTTTTTTCAAACAACCAGGGGCGGGTTGTAAGTGCAAACTGATACTGATTAATTATCGATTAATTGTGCCCCTAGTTGTTTCTACTATCCAGTTTTAAGGGGTAACGCCCACTACAGACTTTTGCCGAGAATCGGCTCACCTGGCCCCTAGTGCAGTGTAATCTACACCCCTTGAACTTCAATTAAAAGTTCAAAGGCTGTAAACTACCTACTAGCCTACAATTGTTAAGACAGAAAGTGAAGACTAGAGAAGTTAATTTAGCTAATGTAGAGTAGCAAAGTAGTTACGCTATCTGTCTCTAAATGTTAGCTAATAATAGTCTAAAATACTTTTTAATTTTTGTCCAGTGTTTTTCTAAAAGCTAGATATTATCGCACACGACAAAAAACAGTTCACCAATCCAGCCGTAAAACCCCTATGCCTTCAGGCTAGTAGGTAGTTCACGCTTTTTAGTTGTTGCAATTTGCTAGATTTTAGGAGCATAAGATTTGGGTTTAATATGTTTCAGGCCTATAGGTTGCTAAAAACTGCCTAGCTTTTTGTATTTGTTTTTTTATTTTTTCGATGTCTTCGTCATTTCTTGAAATTGAAATAATTTTAAGTTTTTGTTTTATAGTTAAATCATCATATATGTGGTTGTGCCTAATTTGCTTTTCTAGCTCTGCATATTCTTCACTAATGTCTTCAATCCCTTGGATATACGCTTCTTTTTTAATTTCACTAAAAATAGTATATTCTTTACTATTAACACAAACCAAAATTAATTCAGCCTTAGTTTTGCCAGTTAAAAATAGATACCCTTGAACTTGCCAGTAATATTTATCTTCAGCATCTTTTTTGCTTGTTTGAGAAAAAGTAAATCTGTCGTATTTAGTTTTGATTTCTACTATTTTATCTTCTAAAACTAAATCAGGCGTTCCTATTAGCCATCTATTTTTATAGGTTTTAGTGTTTTTTTCGTAAAATTTTTGGCAATAACTAGAATAGGTGGCAATACTTAAATCCTCTTGTTCGTTTCCTTTCAAGGTGTATTTGTTTGTAAAAATTTTTATTCTGTTTTCTTTGATTGCAAGATATGTTTCAATTGCCACTCCCTTTGCTTCTTTTGATAATTCTACTGGTTGCCTTGACTTTTCTGTAAGTTCAAATAACCGCTCTTGTTGCTTATCGGTTAATTTAGGTTTATTTTGTAAGTCTATAAGTTCTTGTACTTGGTTTTCAGTTAAATTGCTTTCTTTATAGCTTTTCATTAAAAGCGGTAAAGCAGAAGGGCGAAATAGATATTCAGACATTAAGTGAATTTTTGGAGTTTATTGTGTCAGTGTAAATGGATACGTCTACTTCAATTTGCAAGCCTAGTCTTATTGCAGTGAACTACCTTGGTTAGTTGTTTAGTAGTTTATCCTTTTGCTCTTTAGTTAGTTTAATAGTGATTGTTTCTTTAGGGGGCTCTATTTAAGATTTCGGTTATCTCCTCTTTTTCTAATCCAAGCCTAATTTCTTCCATCTGGTCATTATCAAATTCTGGTTTTGAATATGTTGAGACATCTAGTCCCGATTCTAGTCTAAGCCGGATTTCCTGCATTTGTTCCCAACTAAAGTCGGGTTTGGCGTAAACAGAGACATCTAATCCGGATTGCAAACCAACTAGTATTTGTGTAATTTGGTTGGTATTAAAGTCTTCAATTTTGAATTTATAATTTGTTGTGGTCATAAGGTTAGTGCTTTATTATTTTTCTTTATTAGTTGCTAATTCTTCTAGTTTATTATTGTAACAATCCTGTTCTTCAGCGCTACTAATTCTATTTTGCACTTCTCGCAAAACTTCTATAGTTTTAGCATTTTGTATAAAAGTAATAATTGGACTAGTTGATGATGGGGCTTCTACTACATTTTTTGGCTCGTTATCTACATATTCTATCTCTTCTTGTTCGCCTTTAATAACTGCTTGGTCTCTATCAACAGCAGTTTGCATGCTGGTAGAAAGCGGTGCGTATTTGCTAAGTAGTAACTTAATACAAGTTTTTTGTGCCATTGCTTCAAAGTTAGTTGACCACAGTGATGAATTTGAATTTTTACTTTTGTCAGTTTTATAGCTTTGCGAGTATTTACCACCGTGAACGAGCAACTCTTCTTTAGTCATAAACAAACTTTTTTCAAAGCCATTTAATAATTCAAAGTAAGCTACACAGCCAATATCTGATAATTTTTCTCTTCCCATTGTTTTCCAATCAAATTCTAAATATCCTGTTTTACGGTCGTAACTAATTAGCTCGCCCTGTTTAACCATTGAGACATTGATTGTTTTAAATAAACCGCTTCTTTGGGCTAGCTGTATAAAGCCTTTATAACCTATTTGCAACTGAGCAACTGCAGGTAAGTTAACCCATTTTTTGTCTTCTTCACTATATACTTTTTTAACATAAGGTACGATATAAGCAAATCCTAGATTAGAGTTTATTGGTAAGTCTAAAGCTGCTGCTGTCATGGCTGCTCCAAACACGCTATCAAAGTCTTGGCATTCTCTTAATGTTGTAGAATTTAAAACAGATTGCAGGGAAACTATAAATTGTTCAGCTTTTTGTCCTAATACTTTTGCAAATCTTGCTTTTATTTCAGGCATGTTAAACTTTTGAACTGCATTTATGGATTGCAGAGTTTGGGTTGTTTGGGTTGTTAAATTAGGCATAATTTTTACTTGTCAAAATTAGTCTAAAATACTTTTTAATTTTTGTCCAGTGTTTTCTTTTTCTGAATAAGTTTATTCAGGTCGCTTTTTTTAATGACTAAAACTTTATGACGAGTGTTTTGACCCTGCATCACTTTTGTCTCAACTTTTCTAGTTTTTAGCCTCAGGTATATTGTGCTTTTGCTAAATTTATATTTGTCTTTTATATCAACTAACGAAATATAATCGGGGTGCGAAAACTCAGATTTTCTTGAATTGCCAAACTTTTCATTTTTCCCCCCCAGTTCTATTGAAATTTGGAGTAAGTCATTGAGGTCGGCATAAAGCCTAGAACTCTTTTTCGTTATAGGGCTTTTATTTTTTTTAAGGTTATACAAAACCTGATAATAAGGGAGACTGTTAGCAGAACAAAAGTCTCGGACTTTAGATAATTCGGACATTTTTCGTGTTTTAGAAAAGATTATATTTTTTTGCAATTTTGTCTAGCTAGCTACTGAATTACTTTTTTTGAAATTTTGTTGTTCACTTTCTTTTGCCTTTTGGTTGATTAACTTAGTCTGCATAAGGAATTTATCTGTAAGGTGTATTTTAGCGATTTTCAGAGTTTTTTAACAACGCCTGGTCGTAATTAACTGTATTAGTTCAAAACCTGCAAATCTTTGCAATTTTGCACCAAAGAAGGGATTTGAAATAAGTCTGCACACCTCAGATTTACTTACCCCTCATACTTTCACCCTTCAAAACAATTATGTTGTCTCCGACTATTCCTCGTATTCGGTCAAAAGTTCTAGCTCCGTATTGTGTCTTAATTTCGTCTAAGCTAAGATTGCTAGTAAAAAAGGTGGGAAGGATTTGCTCATAGCGGTATTCAGTTAGCAAAAACATTTGCCTTTTGATTTCTCCAATTTCTCTAGCCGATAACTCAGTCAGCTCTAGCAAATCATCAAAAACTAAAAATGGTGCGGTAATGATGTATCGCAATCTGCATTTAGCATTGTATTTCTTTTCTTCATCAAAGCTAAGATAATTTTTGCATTCTTCCACGAATTTAGCTCCATTAACAAAATCAGGGGCTAGTTTGTAATCCTTAACATCGTAGCCATTCGGGTAGACAGCTTTGCAGTAAGCTAGCAGGACGGTTAAAGCAGAGATTGATTTGCTTAGACCACTTTCACCAATCAATAGGTAGGACTGCTTAAAATCGTATTCTGTTTGAATATTTTGGCCCAGCAACAATTTTTGCTTTGGTGATAAAATCTCTGACAAATGGTAGGGCAGATATTCGGTTATTTCAATTGACATAGATAGTTTTGACTTTGATTTTGCTGGTATCGTAGTTCTTATCGTTTTCCGTTTGGTGGGGTTGATTTTTGTTTTGGTGCCCAGAGCTTTTTTGGTCATTTGGTTCAAAAATACCTCTCCAGCCATGCTCTATAGCTCGTTCTAAAGCCAGCTTTTGCTTTACTAAGTCCCATTTTTTCAGTTTGTTTATAGCTATTTCTAAGGCTTTTTGTGTTGTGGGTATTTTTTTAGCCTTTCTTACCTCTATCCAGTCAGGCAACAGTTGTTTGATTGAAACATCTAAATCTTGATTTTGTATAAAACTATCTAAATCAAAAATTTTTTCTTTTTTTATTATTTTTTCTTTTTTTATTAACTCTTTATTATTTAACTCTTTATTATTTAGTCCCCCCCCTTCTCCGTGGCTGGGTTTTCCCCAGCCACGGTTACTCCCTGGTTCGTAAGTTTGTGGAGTGTCAAAAAAGTGGTATTCTTGGCCTTGCATCTTACCAGTTTCTTTGTTTTGCCTGGCTGTAAAAAATAAATAGCCAGCTTCGTTAAGCTCTCTTAGTCCTGCCCTGATAGCTTCTTCGCCTTCTTTGCTTTCTTTAGCTATCTTCCAAATTGCAAATTCCCAGCCATCAGGCTTAGAATTCAGGTAAGCCCACAATCCTTTTGCTTTGAAGCTAAGATTGGGATTGTTTAGGAAATTGTTGCTAATAGTGGTGTATTGTTTGACGTGTTTTACGAAAGACATAAGTTGGTAAATTTAGCCAACACAATTAAACCCTGCGTTGTTGGGGTTAGTCTAGTCTTGCACTGCGATGTGTTGTATAGACTAACCAGGAGAGCCGAAGCTCTGCCTAGATACAGTGGGGTCGCAGTTCCCCTGGTTAATCTAACCCTATTAGAATTCTAAAATACTTTTTATTTTTGTAAAGGGTTTAAAGCATAGGGGCTTCCGTTAATTCAAAGTAACCCTATGAAAAAAGGACCATTGGCCCTAATTTTTACATCTTTGCTTTTTAAGCTTTTGATTTGCCGGAGGCTTTGCTTTTATCTACCCAGCCGTAAAACCCCTATTTCTTTAGGCTAGCAGGTAGTTCACGTCAACCCAGTTTGCTAAATTTTTACTAAACGAGTATAATAAACCTACTAAATTAAATTATATGAGTATTCAATGTAATCAAACTAACCCAACTTTTCAACCGCTCCCAGAAACCCCTTTTGTTGGCAACGTTGTATTAACTTTTGAACGAGGCTGCGGATTTCCTCCTAAAGCAGAAGCAAATCTTAGCTTTAACGGAGGGGTTGTGCCTTCTATTAACATTCCTGTTACCGGTGGAACTACTACTGGAACTCCTTTACTTAATGACGGCTCTACCCTTAACATCGTAGGGACGACCAACAGGATAACCACTGTAGCCACTATTTCAGGAAGTGTGGCCACTGTTACTCTTAACACAGGAGCTGATGTTCCTAGTCTCGCTAACGCAAATGTTTTCGCTGAAGCAAATACATTTAATGGTAATGTTGTAATTGGAAATGCTGGTTCTGATACTTTAGTAGTCAACGGTACGACCACCTTTGACCTTCCTATTGGTCTTGATAGTGGAACTGATACTGATACTGGCAGTGGTATTACAATTAGTGAGCCTGCCGGTATAGCTACTACTGATACTTTAACTACTCTAGCTGGAGCAACTGAAAGCATTGTAATTACCAATACCTTAGTAGCGGTTGGCGACATTGTTGTAGCCTCTTTACAATCTTATGCAGGTGCAGGAATTCCTGTTATTCAAACCGTAACTGCCGGAGCTGGCATTATTACTATTGTGTTGAGAAACATTGACACAACTGATGCATTAGATGCTCCTGTTTCAATTAGCTTTGTAGTATTTGAAGCTAAATAATACAAATGGCTATTAACATAACTCAATATCTAAATGACAATCTGCAAGTCCCAATAACTTACTTTTCTAAGTCAAGTGGCTTGTATGTTGGATTGACCCTCACTAAGCTGAGGGTTCTTTCGGATAATGGTGTTTCTCAACAACTAGCTGATAGCGGAGGAGTTAGAAACATTACTTTGGCAGAACAGAGGACTGACGATGGTTTTACCGAGTATGGGTATATTTTAACTGACAAACAATTACCTGAAATTGGGGTTTATACCGGCTTAATAAAAGCTAGGCCAAAATACCAGGCAAACACAAATGACACGAATAATCAAACTATTGATAGTATCCCAGTTAATGTTTCAATCCTTCCTAATCCTTTTTCTTTAAATACTCAATTCTTACTACCAGATGGGAAAACCGCCGTTACTTACGGAGAAATAATTTCCACTTTATACAACTTTTTGTATATTTCTCCTCGTTTCCAAACTTTAGATTCAAGCGGAAATTTAGTAGTTACTTATACTAATTACGGATTTAATAGAAAAGTAGTTTTGTTTAGAGGTTCTGATGTTTCTTGGTTGCCGGCAGGAAGCACAGGAACAGTGGTTAATTCTAAAACAGGAGAGCCGGTTTCAGGATATTACCGCACTCCACTATTAAGAACTACGGCCAACGGACAAGATGTGGTTTCTTTAGAACAATTAACCACTGATGGAAGGCCTGCCTCTTATCTATTTTTAGTTGATTTACCAAATGGAGATTATTATGCTTATGCTGAATATAACGATGGCTCAGGAGTGAAAACTACTGAAATACAAACATTTAGTGTGAAGTGAAGATCTAATTATCCTTTCACCTTTAAAACCCTTTACAAAAACTAAAAAGTATTTTAGAATTCAATCGGTCAAATACCGTAGGAACTACGGAAATTCAAGCCTGTGGACTACTCAACTATGGACTAAGAGAGCAATCCCTAAGAAGTAGTGGTAGGTTGAAGCAGGAAGCCTCTAGCCTTCAGGCTAGTAGGTAGTTCACAAAAGGAATACATATAATGTATGCAAATTATTAATTTTGTAAATCAATATACACCAAAGCAAACTAAACCTTGGGCAAAAAGACCGGTTTCTAATATCAGATACTTAACCGTTCACTATACAGCTGCAACCGGTAATCGTAATTACCAAGATTTAGCAAATATGGTAGCTAGAGTTCATATAAATCAAAATGGTTGGCCAGGGATAGGTTATCACTACTTAATAGCTAAAGACGGAACAATAGCACAGACAAATCATATTCAAGATATAACCTATCACGATAAGAACAATACAAACAGCGTAGGTATATGTCTTGATGGATATTTTCACCCTCCACATAACGAACAAGTGCCTAAAAAACAACTAGACTCCTTATATTGGTTATTGACTAAACTGATGAATGAGTTAAAAATTCCTAAGGAAAATATAAGACCGCACAGGGAAGCCCCTAAAAATAACACTTCTTGCTGTGGCGATATTCTTGTAAAACAATTAAAACAATGGCTAAACAATGAAAATGAAACAATTTATATGACTGAAGAACAGACTAACCAAATTTTACAATTTATTGATAATTCCGAAGGCATTGCTGAAAAAGAACCTTTAAAAGAGCTAATTAAGCAAGATAATTATTATGAAGCTTTTGATAGATTGATTTCTGGTAATAATGCTAAAAAAGAAATGCTTGACACTCAAGGCTCTAAAATAGACGAAACTAATCAACATTTAATTGAAAGAAGAAAGATAATTGAAAGTCAGGAAAAAGAGATAGAAAGATTGCAAAAAATTTACAGCGAATGTCTAGATAAAAAAAAACTATTAACTGATACTATTGAGAAACTGGAGAAAGATAATAAAGAAAAAAAATCCTTAGCTGATTTGGCTTTTTCAGACGCTAAATACAATAGAGCAAAATTAAAGAAGCAGGGGATTAAATTATTATTATTATTATTATTATTAATAGGAACCATTATTATAATGTTATCAGCACTAATTCTAAGCAAATTCACTTTTTAACCTAATTTAGTGAAAGTGAAGCAAGTTTACCTAAATAATTGACAAAAATCAAATTGTTTTACTTCTTAAATACAAGTTTATGCCATTTTCCAAAAGCACAAAAAAGAAGCTCAAACAGCCGTATGGAGAAACAATGTATTTTATTCCTAATTTTTTAGACTATGCTGATGAAGAAAAAAGATTTATAGGAAGGCTAGACAAAGCTGAAACCACAGGTACCCCTTTTTCTCAGTTAATTTCTTATTTTTATTCTTTTACAAGTGTTAACAGTGATAGCACTTTTGTCAGAAGCACTGGGCAATTTTTTAAGCAAAACAACATCGTTCAAAGCAAAGCTGATTTTTTTCCTGGCAAAGGAGTAGTTATTAGTAATCTACCGTACCATATGAAGAAGAAGGTGGTAGAACCAAAATATGCTCCAAACGGAGTAGAAACTGGACACGAAGAGAAGCTTATTTGGGAACTTAAAACAAAAGACTATTACGAAATCCCTAATTATTATAATCCATATTCATCAATTGGAGATGATGGAAAGTATTTTTACAATCAATTTTATAAAAGTAGCGGATTAAGAGCTTTTAATGTTTATGAAAATTTGCAAGAGCCTACTGAAGACTTTGTTCCTCCAGTTTCAAGACAGGAATTAGAAAGAAATACTTCTATAAATGTTGACATTGCTAACGCTAATAGAAGCCACCATATCACAGCTGACTTACACACTAAAAAAGCTATAAGAAGCACTCCAGAGTATAAAAACAAAAAAATTAGAGAATTTACTTTAATGACACTTGGAGACACTGTTAAAGTTGATAACGATGGAAATGAAGTTATAATTAGTGCTGATAACAATATAATAATGGTTCCTATTGTTTATAACACTTCTTGGAAACCTTTTAGTTTTCCTAAAGAACTTGAAGAAGAAAAGTTAAAGCATTTAGACAAATCTTTAGAAATAGACCCTACCTTTATTAAAGAATACAATAAATACCTTGTAGTTACTCGCCAGAGAACTGCAATAAAGGAAACCTCGCCTTTATCAAGGGAAATTGAAGGACTAACTGAAGAGCAAACACAGCAATTACTAGAGCAAATAAAGAATCTAAAAAATCAAGATGCTAATAACCAAGAATAATGCAAGCCTTAACAAATGATTACATTAAATACTTAGAAGCTGATATAATAGAGAACTATCTTAAAAAAATCATATCGCATAAGGAAGTTGGTATTTATATTACTGAGTTACTTTTGCTTGCTGTAAAGGAGAATAACGAAAATGCTAAAGAAAAACAAATAGAAAACTTAAAGAACCAGTTAGGAGCTTTAATGTATTTTTATTACCCTGGAAAACTTGAATTTAATTCAACTACTTATCCAATGATAGCTAATTATATTTATAGGCTATTTATCAACCTAGTAAAAGAAAACAAAAAGTAAAAATATGAATTTGAACTCAACTTACCAAACTAAAGATTTTGCCTTTGTAAGACCAGAAGGCGGTGAGTTGTATTTTAACTCTGCTTGTTATACTGCTATTTCAATGCAAGCCTTAGAAGCTCAAGAGTTTTTTTATAATAATTTCAGCGTTTGTCCTGGTAGAGGTGCAGACTCTAAATCTTTGCAATTAATGGATTTAATTGATGAAACTAGAGAGTTAATAAAAAAGAAGTTTGATTTAGAATCACCAGATTGGTCAGTTGTTTTTACAAACAATGCTACTTCTGGGCTAAACATGGCAATTAACTTAGTAAGTAATTACATCAAAAACAAATCAAAGAGTTTTAAAATTAGGTTCTCTCCTTTAGTCCACAATTCTGTTTATCTTCCAGCTCTTAAACTATACAATAATGATACAGCAAACATTTCTTTAGTTGAGTTAGACATAAATATTTCTGAAGAATTGAATAACTTTGAGAGACATACTGAAGAAATGGTTTTGTTACCTTATGTAGACAATGTGTTTGGATTTGACATATTTAATTATTATTTTTCCTCAATTAGTAATTTAAAATATATGGGCTCACAAAGGCAAGGACAACACATAATTTTAGATGCTACTCAAGGTGCTTTAAAAGTCTTCAATCCAGTTTTTTATTCTAAAAATAAAACTTCTTTTAACGGATGTGCGGCATTAGTATTTTCTGGACACAAAGCACACTCTACTCCTATTGGAGTATTACTAATAAGAAACAAATATATTACTAATAATTTACTAAAAGAAAAAGGTATCTATACAGGTGGAGGCACTATTTCTAGCTTAAACGATAATTCTTACCCTATTTTTTACAATGACTTTAAATCTTTAGAGGCAGGGCTTTTAAATGCTCCAGCTATTCTATCATTAGGTGCTTGGTTAAGTTTTTTAAATGGTAAAAAAGTTGATGTTTATTATGATATTCATAATTTTTACAACAAAATATGCAAATCTTTTAATACGTCATTTTTACAACCGTATTTATCAAAAGTTAAATTACCAGTTTTTAGCAAACTCCAATACGGGGAAAACTCTTCACAAAGTATAGTTTTAATTAATTCCCCAAATTTTCCTTCAGAGGATTTGTATCAAAGACTAAGCCAAAAAAAAGTTATTGTAAGGAGTGGAGATTTTTGTGTTTCGTATGGTTTTAATAAATACAAAATTCCTCAGTCAGTAAGAATAAGTATGGATTGGAGCATCAACAACGACAAACCCTTTAAGGAGGTAGATAGGCTACTTAATATATTGGAGGAAATAAATCAAGATTACCAGTCAATATTTCTTGACAAGAAATATTGACTATTATACATTTTTTTTATGAAAAGTAAAGAAAACTACTCATCAATAATTGAAACCTTGTGTGCAGATATGAACGCTATTATTAGCGAAATACAGTCAGAAAAACACCTTGTAAATTCCTCTAGCAGAAAAAGAGCTAGAAAGTCATCTATTCTTTTGAGAAAACTATTAAAACAATTTCGTGATGCATCCATTGCTTACGAAAACAAAATTAAAAGCGAGAAAGCAAATAATAAATCATAAGTATTATGAAATTAGTAAATACACTACCACCAACTTCAGTAAATCCTAATTATACTGAGATTTATCAAAGTGAATATTTTAATGTTTTAGACTTTTGTGCTTACATTGAATCTAATTTTATTGTAGGGCCTAACTCGGAAAACAAGTTTGTTACTGACAATAAAGAAAAAAGACCAGAAGTGTTAAATGAATTACAAGAGCATTTTAATTTTCTAAAAAAAGCATCCAATTATTCTACCGACCAGCAATTGTATAATTTGATTTTAGAAAATTATAATTATCTAGTATCACGAATTAGAAACATTTCAGCTAATGACATAATCAATGGCAATTTAAATAAAATACTAGACGAAAAAGTTACCTGGACTAGAGTTCTAACTGAAGAACAACATCGCACTCAAGAGGCAGCAAAAGCTCTTACTAACTTGAATAAAGATTCTGAGCAAGAAAGTAATAATAGTGAAGAACCAAAGCCCCCAACAGAACCAAAAAAAGAAGAAGAACAAGAAGAACAAGAAGTGTAAAACTTGCACAAGAACAAATATCAAAAGTAGCCCAGTCTTAGGGTTGCTTTTTTTTTACTTATTTTGTATTCTATATTATATGCTTGCTATTGATGAAGTGTTAGAAATTGGCCAAATAACCACTGCTATTGGCTTTGTAGCAGTTATTGTCTTTATAATGCTTAAACTGGTAGAATTTATTATCAATAAAATAAATAGCAATGTTGAAATAGATACCAAAAAATTTGATTTAGATAAAAACCAGATAGATTACATTAGAGGAATAATTGTAGAAACTAGAGACCACGAAAAAGAAAACTTTAAATTAACCGCAGAAGTTTTAGGTAAAACATTAGCCAAAGAAATCACATCGGAAATAATTAAAGAGCTACACGTGGCTGAACTAGGTAAGATACTATACAGTTTGCAACAAGACCATGGTGAGATTAAAAATTTAATCGTAGAAAACAGCGAGTCAATTAAACACAGCATTAATCAAATCAAAGTGTAAAGATTGTTAATTTTGCTTTCTAGCGATTTTACCAAAAATTTGTAATAGTATATTTCCAATAGTGTGTGAATTAAAGGTATATTATTTTCAACGCACCATTGAAAATCAATCTTATTTCCCCTGTAGACATACCTGGCCTTTAATTTTAGTCGTTTTTTTAAATCTTTTCTAAACTCAGGAACTTTTATTAGTTCGTTTAACGACATTGCCATTCTATAAGCCGGAGGACTAAACCTGAACCTCTTTTTAACTAGGTCAGATTCTTGTAAAAAACCTTCTTCAAAAGCAAACAGACTAGAATTTTCTACTGGCTCTATAAAATCGTATTTTACTCCAGCAACAAATAAGGGTATAGAAAAGGAGCTACTGGTTTTTTGAAAGAAAGTAGTTTGAAAATACCTTGAATTACTTTTTTTAACGTTGCATTTAGCATCTATATCTTTCCTAGTGAAAAGGGTATAGGCGTATTTTTGAGTATTATCTAGCCTTTTCTTTCTTTGTAATACATTGATTAAGGTAGACATTTTACAAATTTGGAGTAATTCCCGCAGGGATTACATTTTGTTTTTTAGGTTTTAAATTAGCTAATGGAATGTTGTTGTTAACTTGAACCATTACAGATTTTGAAACATTTTCTTTAATCCCTAATTTATTCATTAAATCACTTTGCTTGACTAATAACTCTGAAAGTTCTCTTCTTAATTTAGGTAATACCTTACCTATTGTTTCTAGGTAATTATCAAATCCGGCAGGGTCTATGTTAACTAATTGGCTATCCTCTACCATAATTTTCAAACTTTCTGTTGTTTCAATTTCTTTTATAGTAGCGTCAATTTGATTTTGTAAGGTAATGATGTTTTTCCAGGCCTGGCTAACACCATATTTATAAAACATTTCATTGTTTATCATGGTGATTTTTCCTGCTCTATCTTTTAGGTCTTTGCTGGTTATTGAACCTACTGGTTTTTGGTCTATAATAGAGCTAACTTGCTCTAATAACTGCTCAGGTGTTATATCTTTAGGGATTGCGTCTAAGTCGTTGTCTAGGCTATCCTGAGGAACAAGCTCTTTAAAGTATTCTTCGTCATTCATTTATTTATTTATTTATTATAGAATTATCAAGAGAAACGCCCTGGATTACATCAGCGTCTTTAATAAAATAGGCTTTGTTTTTTTCTAAATCTATTCTTGTTAAAGTTTTCAGATTAAATGCAGGACTAACTTCAATTACAACTTTATCTTCTACTTGTAAATCTTTTACTTTATCTCCTATCGCAGTTATCGTAGCATAAGGTGTATTTAAAGAACTAAAAGCAGTTTTAGGGTTGTTTCTTAGCTGTAATAAAGCCAATTCTTCGCTTTCTTCCAGGTCTATTTCTAAATCAAGCATTTCGCGCTTAAACATTTCAGGAAGGTCAAATTCTAACTCTACTCTATTGCCCCAGGGTTTGTAAGT
Organism: uncultured Brachyspira sp.; assembly: GCA_964581895.1. Lineage (GTDB taxonomy): Bacteria > Spirochaetota > JAAYUW01 > JAAYUW01 > JAAYUW01 > Exilispira. Next base: position 51,225 of record CAZOPR010000007.1, on the reverse strand, counting down.
TTTTTTATCAAGTATTTCAGTCATAATGTTATTCTTGTTAATTAAGGTGTAGATTTCGTTTTTAATAAAGTTTGCATGGTATTTTGTTCCTGCGAAGACATATCCTTTGTTTATATCTAAAAGAGCTACAGTGTTTTTTTCTTCATTATCAAAATCATTTACTATTTCTATTTTAAGTGTTTCCCATAGTTTCCCGAGTCTTGAATAAGTAATATACGTAAATTCTGGCAGGTAAATAATTTCTTCAAATGGAAGAGTTATGTCAAAGTTAGGGTTTTCAATCAAATCTTGCTCTGACATATTTATTATACCGTCCTTGTTTTTAGGATATAGCTTATCAGCTATTTCAGAGCTAATCTTGTATTTTCCGGCTATATTATTGCCGTAAGGCGTAATCTTGGGGTTGACTAGACGTAGCATTTTGCTTTAATTATAGAGGAATGGAAAACCAAAGTAATAAGTTTGTCAATTATTTTAAAATTTTAGGCGTATCTTACCTTTGTGATACCAGCAATCTAAAAAGTGCATACTACGCAAAAGCACATCTGCATCACCCCGATAAAGGAGGAAAACCCAAACAATTTGATTTAATTAAGAAGGCTTACGATGTATTGAATTCAAAAGAGAGCAAGAAAAATTACATAAAAAAGAATGTTCATAACCTATTTAACTTTACAATCCAAAATGGGGTTAAGCGAGTTGTTTTAGAGCCTAAAAAGACAGGATATGGGACAGCCTCTTCTCCTTTAATATTGGGCAGTTTTGAAAAAATTTGGGTTGAAGACATTAAAACCATTTTTTATGTTCCGACAGAGAAAAAGCAAAGATATATTGAAATCCTTAATTAAGCATAGGGCCTCTTTTTTTAAAGAATTAAAGGCTAGCAGAACAAAATTAAAAAAGACTATAACCGTAACTTTTTGGTTGACTAATCACTTAAAGCAAAAAAATGCCAAGAAAAATAACCTATGAACCAATTTTTATAGATAAAATCCCTAGCAGGGATATGTCTGAAATGCAAAAGGCTGTAATGGAAGAAGCAAATAAATCCGATGTAGTTTATAGTTTAATTAGTCGCCAACAGGGTAAATCTACCGTTAATTCAAGCATTTTCTTTGATAAAACATTAAAGACTGTAAAACCTGGGCAAACAGTTGTAACTCTTTCTCCTATGGAGGGAGATATAAAAAACAAACTAATAGAAGATATTTTACTTGAACCTTTTGGAGGAGCAAACAGCGTTTATGATATAAATGCTATTTATGTTAAACCAGTAGGCTGGTGGAAAAAAGCTATGGATTTAAAATTTATGGAGTATATAGAAGTAGTTAATAATTTTAACTCTCGAATAGAAACACGGAAAAACCCAAATTATGACGAAAATTTATACAATCTTTGGTTTAAATCTGATTCGCAACCTCTAGCCATGTATAAACCAGGTGAAGAAGAGAATGGCTATTATGTAAAACTTTTTATTGAAGATTTAAGTAATTCAGGCGAAGGAAAAAAGTCTCAACTGCACTACTCTGGCAAATTTTATACTGGAGCTAGTATGATTTGCTTTGCCGCCAATCACAACATTAACAATGCTATTCGTGGTCTTAAACTAAAAGGATTATATGGAGAGGAAATAGGCCAATACAAAAAAAGCCCTTTTGGAACAATTAGCCCTGCTATTAACAGTCAAGATGGCTGGCAGATATTTGCTGGCACTCCAAATGAAACAGACCCATATAATTGGCTCTATGAGGCGTTTTTGAAAGTAGTTAATAGTCCAGACCTAATTAAGTATGAAAAGTCTGGATTAGACATATATGCAAGCGAATTAAATATGGAAATACCTATAATGGACGATAACATTGCTGACGCATTAGAAAAAGTCAGAGTAACTACTAGAAGAGTAGCTTGGTGCATCGGAGACCTTGAAAAGATTTTTCCTTACACTTACGAGGGAGAAAGAAGGTTTGCTAACATTCAATTAACCCGGCAAAAAATACACAAGGTAGAATTTAAAAAAGATAATGACGGAGGTTACATTGTGGGTAAAGACGGTAAAAGAAAATATGATATTGTTTTTGTAAAGGATAATCCAGTTGGAGAAATCACAGAGGAACAATATCAAAGGGAGTATAGAATGAAATTTGATGCAGCTGACTTAAAAATATTTGACTTCAAGGAAAATATAACTGTCATACCTCAAGATAAATTTACTCCTGAAAATTATTATTCTATCGCTGGCTTTGATTATGGTTTGCAGGAAACTAAACAAATGCTTGACCTAAGCCATCTTAGTAAAAAAAGTGGTTCTGTATCTGTAGCTGTGAAAATTGCCTGCATACCTCTATTGCAATTTCCCAATCAATTCCAGTATGTAGCTTATGAAGAAGTTTTGGTCGCTAACCCTACCCCAGAAAATATAGCTGAAGTTTGGTATTCTTTGCTTAGTGAAGGTATTCCTATAGTAGCCGATAGCATTATGTGGACAAGACGAAGTGCAGGGAACTCACGAAGCAATTCCTATTCCGAAATAATAGATAGCTCCCCACTTTTAAGAAATGATAGACGAGCTGACACTAACAGAGGTATTTTCAAATCTTACAAAAGAGATTGGCCAGAAAAACAAGTTTCTTTTAATAACTATTTTTTAGAAACTGAATACAGGCCATTAAATAGCGATACTGGTTACAAATATCAACATCCTTTTGATAATAAAGTGCCTGGAAGAAAAATTTTTATTACTGATAATTGTGTAAATTTAATAAACTTCTTTAAGTCTGCTAGACTTAAGATAAATGCCCAAAATCAAATTGAGCCTGCTAAAATAAGAGATGACTTCTACGATTCGTTCACTTATCCTATTGAGCTGATTGAAATGAGAAAAGATACCTATTTACCACTAATTAGAAGCTATTGGGATAAGTATGAAAGCTATAATCCAAACCCGCAGATTAGCCCTATGCAAAACTATGTAATTAATAATATGTTTAGCAAAAATACTGGAAGAAAGGTCAGGGGTAACTTTTAAATGCCGGCTTCTTCAAACTCGCAATTTTCATATTCATCTAAAACATCTTTTACAAAACTTTCGTCATCTAAAAGCAAATCAAAATTGTCTATAATTTCATATTTATTTAGGTCTAGTTTCTTTATCAAAAAGGAAAACGCCTGTTCCTCAAACTCCCTTTGTAAAAATTTGTTTAAAAAAACTATGTCCACTCCGTTTCTTTTTTCTTTATTACGAGCAAAACTGACTGCTAACATGTATTTGTTTTTTTTGTTTTTTTTGTTTCTATAGACTGTGCAATGTTTGAACTCAAAACAATCTAGGTAAGTAAAGCTTAAGAACCCTATGATATTTGTGTTTTCTAATACTTCTTTAGTAGTTAACTTTAAGCTAAAATTGGAAAAGTTTTGACTTGTTTTATTATTTGGTCTTTCATCAGTTGTGGCCATAAATACTAAAAACCGGATTTTATTATTCAGAAGTTTATTTGAAAAAATAGATGAATATGAAAACGGCAATCTTAAGGTTGATTCTAGTCAAGCTAACTATTTAAGGTTAAAGCTAATCTGTCAAGCCGAAATAGACCAAAATCGTAATTTGAAGTATTCGTATGTTCCTTATTTGCGGAGCTTTGCTTTATCTTACAGACTTACTGATATTCAACGAATAAAGGACTCTCCTAAGATTTACAAAAACCAAACCTGGCTTGATAATTTTCCTCACCCCAATAATTTTCTACATTCTAATTTTAAGAGTTTGTTTCAAAATGTGTTTCAGTGCTACAACGAGATAGAAATTTACCCAGATATATCTGATAAAGCAATAGCTTTGTTTTATTACTTAATTAAGGGCAATTACCTGCCCAATGGAAATAAAAAGTATGCTTGCTTAATGTTAGACTGGTTTTTATCAATTCACTTAGTAGAATATGCTATTAATAAGGAAGTGCTAGATGGTTTGCTTGTATTAGTAGCTTTTGTGCACGAAAGTCAAGCCGAAGACAAAAGCGTCGTTTTAGATTTTTGCAAACAAGTTCTTATGGACAATTCTAAATTCTAGGTGCAGATATTCCAATGAATTGAGGTAAGGTTCTCCCAGTGGTCAAGTATTCGCTATCTACAGAAACAAATTGAGAAGAGCCACCGCCGTCTAAAATAATAATGTTTGAACTAGATACTCCAAAGTCGGCTAGTTTAGTTACTGCATCGCTTTGCGTGCTACCGCTAGAAACAAGTAAAAGACAGGTTTCAAATTTCCCATCTTCATTATCATCTCTAAGGCCTATCATAGTCCTACCAACAGAGCTAGTTGGAGATTTGCTTGTGTCAGCAGTAGAAAGGCCGACTATGTATTCATAAGGATTTCCGTAAAGACTAGCTACACTTTCTCCGTCTGTTATTTGTTGAGTAGTAGGGTCAACATAATCAGCTATTTCAAACCTGTCAGAGAACTTTTTAAGCATTTTTTTAGTAGTAACTCCACTATCTAGTTCAAAACCGTCAGATTGGCTTAGAGTATCTTTATATGGAAAAGATAATTGAGTTGGGTCTGGAGTAGCAGCTCCATCATTAGCAAAAAACGCTCCGTTTATTACAGAGTAATTTGTAACACTAAGACCTACATAGTCATTTAAAGCGTCTGTAATTAAATTCCTGGTAAAAGTAGGTTGGTTGCCGTTTTTGTTTCCAAATCCTACACCATCAGTATTTAAACTTGCGGTTAGGAAATCTATTTTAGCCCCTAAATCTAAGTGGACTAACTGCACCCAAAAACCTGATTGAGAATACAATGTTAGTCCTATTCTCATAATTGGTTTTGTCCAGCCAAAAGGGTTTTCAAATTGATTTCTAATAGAATAACTAGGCCCTGGCTGAGAATTAGGATTAGAATAAAATAGCGAGTCTGTCCCGTAAGCTACTCTTTTAAAGGCTTCGTTTGCTGTATCAGCGTATTGTATAAAATCAGACATCTTATATTTTTCTACAAAGCATCGTGCATGCCCAAGATATTTATAGATACCGTTACAAAACCAAGCAGTTGTCTATTGTTTGCTGGGTTTGAGGAGTTATTTGGATATATTCTTTGGTTAAATATCCTCATATTTACATTAGTATCTCCGTCTAGCAAAGCTAAGGTGCTTCCTCCTCCTGAAAGACCAGCCGAATCCATTAAACCGTCATCGTCTACAAAATTAGCGTATAAGGTTACTTTCTTTGAATTATCTGGGAAAATAGTTCCGTTAGTAATGCTATCAATGCCAGCTCTTACATTATTAAAGTCGCTATCAGTTTCTGCTGAGCCAGATTGTCGATATAGCAAATTAATTCTTGCAACCCATTTTTTTCCATCACAGGGTATTTCTGGTGTTCTAATACTTATATTTCTAAAGCCAACAATAGATGGTGTTGGAGCACCACCTCCATCAAAGTCAACAATAGAGATTTCATCCGAGCCAGTGTAATCAACATTATACACTCCTCCTATGCTACCACCCTGAGACCACCTAGTCTGACCATCGTAAAAACTCCAAGAGAACATGTAAATGAAATCGTCTAGTGTAACAAAACCAGGATTTATATTATCACATTTCTTTATAACTTCTCCGTCTAGTGAGTTTTCTTTAATATCAATAGGATTAGCAAGAGTCCCATCCCCAGTTAAATACTTGTCATTAACATAGGTATAGGCTGTTAAAATAGTTCCTCCATCAGTTTCACCAGCCCCTCCTTTTGTTTGGCCAGGAATACCAGTGCCACCTGGGTTTGCTGCTCTCACTGTTTGCCCATCAATACATACATTAACTAAACAATCTAAGTTTTGAGGTTGAAGTATTGGCTGTGTATCAGCTATTGGGTCATAGCTCCAAAGAGGGCCTTTGGGTGTTACTAAACTAGGAATTACACAAGCCCTAACATCTTGACATTTAAGCAAAGCCAATAATTTGCAATTTGTAGAGTCGGAATAGACTATAGGCAAAGTTCTATAGTTACTTGGCAAAATGCCTGTGCTTTGGTCAAAGTAATTACTTACTGGCTCTGCAGTTTTAACAAAAATGTCGCAAACATTGGTTAGCTTACTAGCATCTAAATCTATAATGGCGCAATTAGGAATGCCAAAGTTCCAACTACCCTCACTAAGCTCCTCTCCTGTATGGAGATTGCGAATATACATGTAGGCATTAGTCCCAACTATTCTTATGTATCTTTGCCATTGCCCGTCTTTACCATTAAGCGTAAAGCAGTCTCCAACTTTAATACCTGGTGAGTTAGGTGCAGTCTGAGCCGGACACCAACTCATTAAATATTGAGGTATAAGAGAAAGGTCAGTAAAACCACTTTCCTGGTCAATAACTCTGTGGCCAAACAAAAAGTTATTTCTTAAGTAAGTATCTATCCACGGCTTATCATAGGTAGCAGTATTAACTCCACAAGTTTCGTAGGCGTAGTATTGTGAACTTTGAGGAGGGCAAACACTCACGGTCATGGTTTTAGGAGCTGTGCTTACAGGGCAACCAGCTCCATTAGTTTGAGCGGCAGGACTTAAACCATAATTATATGGTTGGGTTGTGTAAGTTTGGCCTCCTGTATTACAAGAATTACAGCTAGACATTTTTTATGGTTTAATTTTGTTGAACTATAAGAATATCTCTAAAGTCAGCCAAGATTTCTGCAATTTCGTTGTTTGTTAAAGTAATAGCGGTATTATCTACAGTAGCTAATACTTCAGCATTTTGCCCAGCTACTAAATCACTCAAGAAATTGGCAATTTTGTTCATAGTGCCAAATTCTTTTGGATTATAAGGACGGCTTTCAATTACAGTTTGGCTTAGAATTTTACTCCTAAAGCAAGGATAGTTTGGCGAATAGTTACATTGGCCAATAGTGTAAGGAAGGTCGTTTATTGGATTGACATAAACTCCGTAGTAAGTATTTTGTCCGACTGTGTATGCGTAATTTTGTGGATACATAAATATATAATTAACTATCTTTATTATACTGGTTTAGTAAAAATTTAGCAAACTGACTGGTTTAGCTTTACTATTCAAAGTGAACTACCTACTAGCCTAAAGAAATAGTGGTTTTGCGGCTGGGTTTACAAAGTAGTAGCTTCCACAAACTTAGGCTTAATAACCCCACAATTTCCATCTACTGAAATTTGTGAAGCAAGTCCAACTATATTTTCTATTCTAAAATATCTGCTATTCAGAACTTCTATAATTATACTTAAAGACTTGTATTTGATATAATTTTCTCCTACTGGAAATTGGAAGTTGAAACTATAATACGGTGCTCTATACAAATAGTTTATATCTGGAGTAAGAACTTGGTTCAATTCTCCTATTTCGTTATTTTGAGGTATGTCCGGCTTTAAGCACTCTTCTTCAAACACCCATTCCCTTGAACCACAGGCGTCACTTTCTGATTCAAATCCGTTTTCAGAAATTAGTCTTATTCTTAATTTAGTGTTTTCAGAAAAATACCCATAGATTAATAACTTGTTTAATACTTTTTCAGAGATAGAGCTATCTTTAGCTATGTCGTAACCTGTCCAACCCGTTTGCCATATTGATATTGGATTTGGAGCAGTAGGTTTATCAGCCTCGTTGTTTATGTTCGGGATTTGGATACCAAACTGAGCTGGAGTTATTTTATAGACTTCTCCACTGTTGTAATCCATGAAGTAACACCCTCGGTTATTTTGGAAAAAAAACCTTGGCTGTAAATAATCTAATATAGTAAATCCCCAAGTTATATCTTTTCCTGACAAGTTAAAGGGACAACAGACTATAGTTATATTATTTCCCTCTCCTAAGGTTCTTCCATAATTGCAACCAACTAATATCTTGTCCCCATAAATACCTATGCAGGCTTCAGTCAAGTCTACATTATACATAAAATCGTCAATAAAATTGGTTAGCTTTCTATAAGCAGCTACTGGTCGTATATTAGAACTTCCAAACTGAAGCTCGTAATTAGAAATTTCTGGAATTACGTGGTAGTCAGCTACAAAATAAAGTCTGTTTTGAAAAGCAGCGGTAGCATATTGGCTTGGGCTTCCAGCAGAGGAATAATTGTTAGCAATTACGCTATCTAATTGAAATTGTAAATTATCACCTGCTTCTTGCTGAACTAGATTATATATATACCAGCCCTTGTCAGTTGCTATATACACGCTATCATTAAAGTTTTGCATTGCTGTAATAGCTTCGCAATCAGTGGGTAGAATAAAACTTGAGGCCCTAGCCCCATCAGCAGTAGTCAAAGGAGTATTTTGTATGCCTAGGGCGTTATCAACAAAGTTATCAGGATTATTCCATTCAGATAATTTTACTTGAATAGGGTTTGTCAAGTCTCCTGATATTAAAAGCCTTTCTTTGTATAAAATAACTATACTTGGATTAAAGTCTGCATCGCTATCATAAAATCTAAAATTTGGGTCAACAGGTGGTAATTTAGGGTCATTGGCATCGTATGCAGTTTTATTTCTAAACTTAATTAAATTTTTTGGGAAACCAGATTTGCCACAATCAATGCTATCCCAAACTTGTCCGTCCCATCTTAAAAGACCATTAGCTTTACCATTTGACCCAGCTAAATTTTCTTCGCCTGAGCAAATATACAATGCACCCTTGTAAGTAGCATACGAAAACTGAGAACCCTTAAAAACATAGGGTTTTTGAGGACTAACATTTTCTGTTATGTTCCCATTTTGTGTAATCCAGTAATCTTCATATGGCTGAGTTAATATCCAAAGTCCGTCTTGACTTAAAGTCCAAAATTGAGTTTCACCTGTTATTTTATTTTTTACAATTTTAAACACACCAGTATCCTCCTCTAAGTCCTCTTCTTGACTTCTACTAAAACTAGAACAGAATTCCCCACAAACTAATCCAAACCAATCATCTGAGTTAAATTGGCCTGGTAAATGGTTGCCAACAAACCTGTATCCAAAAGGCTTTTCTATATATCCATAATTTGGTATATTATTGAGAGACAATATACCATACCCTTCTGGCATTCTTGTATATGGCAAAGACCTACCAAAACCAACCCACTGAGCGTTTCCAAAGGCTATGGGTTTCTGACTTAGTTTTTTTTGAGCGTTGGTTACCCCTTTTTGTAACTGCTCTGCTCTTTGCTGTTCGTATTTTAAGTCTTTTTGCATTTATTAAGCGTAATGGAGAGTTAAAATTATGATAAATACCTAGCTCGTTTGTTATGGATATTTCTAAAATCAATAACTCTTAATTGACTAGAGCTCTTGTTGTTAATAGGAAAATAGTTAGAGTCCCATTTCATTAAGTCATTAAAATAAATACTAGCGTCAGGTGAAATATATGGTGCTTGACCTGCTCTTTGATATATTCTTTCTATTAACTTTTCTTTAATATATTCTAAGGCTTTAGGGTTAGAGGGAAACCACATTATTCTTTCTTCCATAGTTTCTGGGCTTTGTGGAACAATATGGTAGTGTAAGTGTATTGGGCCTTGATAATTTTGGCAGTATTGACACACCCCACACTCTCCACATTGATTTAAAAAGTCATCAAACCTAAAATTGATTAGCTTAAAAACATTATTTACCACCTCGAAATAATTTACACCGGCTATAAAGTTTTTCTTTTCGCTATCTAGCTGAATTAGTTCTACTTTTCTTGGCTTATCATTGAGCCTATTGTCTCTATCAAACCATACTGCAATCATTTGGTCGTAATTATCTGGTAGCTTATAGCTTCTTTTTCCAGGATTTAAGTTAATAATTTGTTCTACAGCTAAAAAGTTCCATTTGTGATTGCCTTCAGCAGTTAGCAAAGCAATTTGGCTTCTTAAAAGTTCTAAAAAAACTTCGTCTGTAACCCCACAATTACCAACTATTTCAGGTATTCTCTTTTTGATTTGGTCAAAAATAAGTTTAGGGGTTATCGGCTTAGTGGTATTTGCATAAATAATACTACCAACTACTTCTGTTTTAAATCTAGTAGTGTCGTTTGCAGAAGTTCTAATCTCCGTATGCGGAGACCCAGGTATATTTACTGGGTCTCTTTGCGGTTTATTAGCTTCATAATTTACCGATTTATCAAAGTAGTTAGTGTAAATTTTAGGCATTAAAAAGGCATTGGATCAGAGTCAGTTACCATTACATCAGTATTGTTATCGTCTGTTTCTATGGCTTCTTCTTCATCTTTTTCAGTATCTTCTTTTTCTTTTGTATCTTTTTCTTTATTCATAGCCATTAAACTGGTATCTACAAATAACGAAAGCATAATCTTGGCTTGGTCTTGGGTGATATTTAGCATGTCAGCAATTTGCTGGGTTTTGGAGTTAATATCAAACTCGTTTAGTTCGTCTAAGGAAAACATAAGGTTTGGTATATTAGGTTGTGAAAAATAGACTAACTATTTTTCTTTTTTAGTTTGCATTTGTTTATAAACTTCGTCAAGGAAGTAATAAGCGGATTGGGCTTGTCTTGCTTCGTAATAAACGTTAACCAGGAATGGGTTTTTATTTACAAATAATAATGGGTTTGCAAACCTAAACAATTTATACTTATCTTCGTTTTGGTCATAATAATAAACATTTTCAAAAAACTTTAATTTCTCGTATTCGCTATCAGGATTATGCTCATAACCAAAATACTCTTTTATCTCAGAGAGGCTAGGATTAAATTTTACTAGCTTATCTATTAACTCTACAGCCATTATTTGATTGTTTGAAAACAAATAGTCGGCCATTCTTAAATAATCCTTAATAGGGCTTAATGTATAGCTTTTATACACATTTCCATAAGCCCCTTCAAAGATTGCAATCTGTTCGCTTTTCAATTTATCACCAGTAACCATTTTCATATAATTTAAGAAAATATCCTGTGGTTGTGTGTCTAAACCTACGAAGAGTTTAAGGTCTTTTTCCTCCTTGGTGTAATCGTGCATTATTAAATAATGGAGCTTTGGGAAAACTTTAATATATTTGATATATTCTTTTACAAAGTCATCAATATTAAACCCTTTAACCTGGATTTGCACAGACCAGTGTTTTAAATAGTCTTCAATAGAGCAGGTCTTGACATTAAGCATGCCAAAACCTTGTTACAATTTTTATTTCAAGGCAAGTTTTGCTTAAGCACCTATCCAGTTGGTAGTTCCAGTGCAGTAGAAAAGTTGTCCACCAGGCCCATTAAAGCAAATATCACCTGCTACCCCAGTAAGATTTCCGTTTGGTGTTGTTGTTCCATTGGAAATATACAAAGATACCCCTGCGAGATTGGCTAGTAACTTAAAGTTAGTGCTGACTAATGCATCTTGTTGGATGTTTAATGGAGTTGTTCCTACAGCAGCTACATTATCATTTACTATGCTTAATAGATTTCTAGCTGAAATATCTGCACTGTTAGAATATACTCTTAAAGCTGTCCCGGTAGTTAAAGCGGACGCATCTATTAACTGACCCTCTCCAGTTGTTGCTTCAGTATCTATTGATAAAGCTGCTCCTGAAATACCATTTTTATCAATTAACAGTCCTGTTCCAATGCCATCGTCTTGAATTTCAACAACCCTATTGTCAGAGGTAGCTTCATCAGAGTGGAATTTCGCTAAAGAACTAGCTACTGTTGATTGAGCTACATTGGTATATACAAATAACCCGTGATTAGTAGTAGCGCTCAATAAACTATTTACCCTGATGTCTAAGGCTCTTTCGTTGCTTGCCAATATACCATCTTGAACAATATTTATTGCTGAGCCTGTCCCATCATTATCTATTTCTAATCCTATCGCTACAGAAGCTGGATTATCTACTAATACTCTAATAAATTGTCCGGCAGTGTCAACTTGATTACCAACTACGAATATACCACCGGAATTTGATTGGTTTAATATAGCATTCAACTCTATTCTTGCTGCATAAGCACCGCTATCTGGAGAGTTTTGCTTGTTAATGAACAAAGAATTACTTGTTCCTGAATCGGCAATGTCTAATACCCTATTTACAGAGGTGGCTTGTTGGTTATCTAAACTTAGTAATGAAGAAGTTGCTGAAGTATTTATACCTGCTGAAACAATGGTTAGCCCAGAAGTTCCAGGGTTAGCCAAGGCTGAGTTCAAGGAAATAAATACACCTCTTTGGTTAGTAGCCAAAATACCATCTTGTTGAATAAACAATGAATGACCAGTTCCTTCGTTTTCTATATGAGCTACTTGGCTAACACTGGCTACGTTACCTTGGAATACCCTCAAAAGTCGTGCAGTCGCATTAGTATGCGCTTGGCTAGAAGTTATCAGCAAACCATTGTTGTCAGCGTTTGCCATTACTCCATTAACATCTAATCTTAAGACAGAGCTACCAGCAGCAGGTGCTGTATTCTTCTGCAAAAACAGAGTTGTCCCTACCCCATCATCAATAAACCTCGCTATGTTTGCAGTTGAAGTTGTTCCAGTTTGCAAAACGGTTAAAAGCCCGTTAGCTATACCAGTATGATTAAAAGCTGAGCTTACATACAAACCGTGCGAGCCAGTATTGATTAAATTATTCGTTATTGAAAGATTTAATGCTCTTCTGTCCTGTGCCAAAATACCATCTTGTTGAATAAATAGGCCGTGGTTAGTTCCGTTATTTTCAATATACGTAGCCGTTTTGTTGTTAATTGTATCTTGGTAAAATACCTGCAAAGAATTACCATCACTACCATCTCTAACTCTTAAATCTAAATTACTAATAATTCTGTTGTCAATTCCTTCGTGGTTAAGGATTACAGAGTTATTTCCAACATAGAAATCTGCTTGCAAGTTGCCGTAACTTCTGCCTCCAGTTACATTTAAAAAGTCAGATGTGCCATCGCTGAAAATACCTCTATATTGAGTAGCTACGGCAGTTTCATAACCTGTGCCCAAATCATTTCTTCTTAATACTAAAGAACCTCCATTAGTTGAGATAGTGGCTGAGGGACTACCATTTATTGTTCCGTTTGGGGCGGAGACTGTTATATTATCAACACTAGCGTCGCCTTTCTCATCTACAATGGCAAAATGTTGGTTAATCCTTACATTGGCTGGGTCTGGTAAAGTAAAACTCCTTGCTCCTGCTCCAGTTGGATTGCTTCTGAAAGTTCTTATATACACTTCATTTTCAGGTATGACATAAGAACTGGTGGTAATAGTTTTTTCAGGAAGTGCGTCAGTGGCAGTTTGGTCATCAAAGCTGTCTACATTGTAAATGTTAATATGATTTGCAGAGAAAATTCTTACACCTGAGTCAGTGGAGCTAGGAACTGTTCTTATTTGTTGGTTATTGTTTCTTGAAATTCCAGAATTGATAGTAATATTCTTTACATCAACATCGCCGGTGGTAGGTCTTCCAATAAAAATACCATGTCTTTGGTTCTCTTCAGTAATAAATTTGTCTATGATTACATTTTCAGAGCCTTCAATTAAGATACCGGCGATAGCTTTTGCATTAAATACACTAACAGAATCAATTAATATATTGCTACAACCTATGTTTGCAAAAGTATCTGTAATTCTAAACCCTTCTCTTCCTGAGTTTTTTACCTCTACATTTTTTATAATAGTGCCTGAGGTTTCGGCAATCAATACACCTTCAGCATAGGTTGTATCTACAATAGCATTTTCAACAGTCGCTTTTGCCCCTAGGGTAATTTGGACAATAGCGTCTACGCTTTCGCCAGACGCATCAATAATAATAGGGCCATTGTTTCCAACTCCATAACTTCTCAACCTAACAGCTGCGCTTGCTGTTCTAGTGTAAGTGCCTTTTATGCGACAATTTTTTACAGTGCAACCTCCTAAAGAAAGTCCATCAAAATAAACGGCGTGGTGTTCGTCGCTATCTGCACCGGTGGTTGGTGAAAGCCCATCAAAATGAACATCTATTATATTAAAATTCTCTAAATTACCATAATTAGTTATACAGCTTGTTTTAACTTCTCCCGACAAATCTGCTGGGTCTCCTGACTGAAAAGATAAAGTGCAACCAGGCAAGGCGGTCAAAGTTACTTTTTCTCTACCTCTTACACAAGTTTTTTTAGGAGAAGCTGCCCCTAAGTTTTCATCAAAATCTGGGTTGTGTTCAAGTCTTAAAGGGGCGGTTATAACGACAATACCTCCACCGCTAAGTCCAGTAGCTTTATCTATAGCAGCCTGTAATTGAGCTGTCCTTTCAGCGTTAGTTGACAAAGCGGTTGTTTTAAACTCTGCGTTTTCTCCACCTACTGTTATTGTGGTGTAAGTTTGCAAACCAAGTTGGGCTGCTATTTGGCTGGCTTTGCCCTCTGTGTCTGTGTAAATAGCTCTCTGTAGTCCTGACATATTGTTTTAATTGTTAAGTTTAAGGGCTAATTTAATTAAATTCAAAATTAGCAACTATCATCCAGGTTATTACCAACGAACCTGTTAGCGTTGTGGTTGAGTTTCCGTTGAATAATCTAAATGTTAGTAAATTTTGTGAGGTAGTGTAAGTTAGTTGAGGAGGTGTTAAATTGCCGGTGAAGTTTTTAATTGATGTTAGCAATATAGTATCTGATTGTGCTAAAGGGCAATTTACAGTTACTGTTTGCCCACCATTAGGCGGAATGCTTAAGTTTGGAACTTCTCTTAAACCTACTTGTTGGTCTGCGTTTTGAGTTCCTGTAATAACTGGAGTAGTGTTAAATTTTAGCAACCTATCTTGGCTTATTGTTAAGTCAGTATTAAAATTTAATGTTCCTTCGTCAGCCAAATCTCTGTCAAAGGTAAAAACAAAGCCATCAAAGTTTCCAGAATTGTTAAATTTGCTTAAGAAGAATTTACTTCCCTCGCTTCCAGAATACTCTGGGGTTTTATCAACTCCTAATTCATATCTAACCTCGTCATTGTTCCCGTCTATTTTTTGAAAAGATATTTTTGTGTCTGTTCCTTGAGAAGAAACTATTGAAACAATCCCGTCTCCGCTTGCTTTTCTTACTTTAAAGTTGTCTAGTATTGAGGTAAATTTACTAATGACTGTTTCCCCAGTTTTTCTTGATATTCTAATTGCAGTTTCAATATATGCTCCTAAGTCATCAAACCTGTTTATAGAAAAGTTAGAACCTTCGTTTGAACCAGTTTCTGCCTCCTCATTTACTTCTAATTCAAATCTTTTATTCCAAATTGTTCTAAAGTTTATCCTTCTTTTTGTGGGGGTGTTGTTTGTTTTAGGGCCAATTACATTAAACTCTGAAGAGTCAACAAAGGAATTTCTTGAATCGTCGTCAGTAGCAAAAACTCCCGCTCCCATTCTTAACACGGTGCTAAGGTTATTGAAATTTCTTTGTTTTTGGCCAGATACATAAGTATTAGGCCCAACTAAGACTGCCCTACTATCAGCGTTTGTTCTAGTGTCAATAATATCAAAACTTTCGTTACCAACATCTATTCTATTATTTGTAAATACTAATCCAGTCATTGGCCCTGCTGGAACATCTGAAAGTTTAACTGCACACCCTCCAGGAGTAACTAAATTAAATTCACAATTTGATATTGTTATTTTATCACAGGCAATTAAATCAACCCATTGATTTGGTCTGTTGGAGGCATTGTTTTCAAACCAAACATTATCTATCCATACTTGTGTGCAGTCTTTAATTCTTAATGCTGAAGCTCCACCCTGTCCACCTAAAGTGCTATTGTTTATTCTTATGCCCCCTGGTTTAGCTGCGCTAGGTATAGGCTGGTTTGTGCTTTTACTATCAAAATCTACCGAACCAAATTTGCAATTTTCAATTCTAGTGTAACTTAAGAATAAATGATCAGTGTTTAGTGCATAAATAGCCCAATCGCATAAACCTGCCCCATTTATATACAGATTACTAAACATTAAAGAGTTAGCTAGCTGATTGTAATCAGTAAGATTGACATCTTGGCCTTGCCAGTTAAACATTCTTTGCAAAGACACTGTTGGTTTAAACGTAGTCCCACCTTTATTAATACCACTCACTTGGCTTTCTATTACTCTTGCATAACCTGAACCTTCAAAGAATATACCTGCATATTGAGGTATGTTGACTGTAGTTGTCCAGGGGAATATACCTTCTAAAATTTTAATTGTGCCACCTCCTTTTGCAGAAATGAAATCAACGGCCGCCTGAACTGCTAGACTCCCTGAACCAAAATCACCTACTAAGAATTGAGCATTTTCAAAACCAACGGTAACAACATACTGTTTTGCCCAGTTATAAAAATTGTTTTCCAGGCTTTCTAATATTTGATTACAACAATTTGGGTCTGAGGGGTCAGGAGTAGGAGTAGGAGTAGGAGTAGGAGTAGGAGTAGGAGTAGGAGTAGGAGTAGGAGTAGGATTTCCACATTCACAAGGACAACTACAGCCACAATTATTGCAGGTCATTATATAATAAGTTTGTGGATATGACATACTAGCAATTTATTATTTAGTTCTAATCCAATTCCCAGCAGTTGAATTATAAACAAATTCATAAAACGAGTTAGGCTGTAATTGAACTGGAACTGAAAGCAATGGCCCTGCGGCTGCAGTTACGATGTAATTATTGACTGCAATATCAGCTGAAGTAAGTTCAAGGGTTGAAAAAGTAACCGTATCTCCGTTTTGAACGCCTGTAACATCCAAAGTTCTAGTTCTATTAGAAGTGTAAGCAACACTTGGATTTACAATAATTAAATCATTACCAGTTGGAACTAGGTTGTTAGAACCGCCAGTTATAGCATCTGTTTGAACAGATGTGTAGCCCTGTCTAGTTTCAATTCGTATTTGGTTATTTGCAGGATTGGTTAAGGTGAGACTATTTGATAAAATGTTATAGCCTACAGTTGGCCCAGTTCCTGCTACCGAAACAGCAGTGCTGTTAATCTCAAGGGGCATACTTGCAGTAATAACATTTCCAGTTACATCTACACTAACTGTGCTTGTATCTCCGTCTTGTAAATTGACTTCAAGGTTAATATTGCCGGCTGAAGGATTAGTAATGTCAATAGTATTATTACTAGATTGCATGTTAAATCCTATGGCGGTAGAGCCAGATGGTAGAGTGGCTGCTACTCCGTTCACTCTCATAGGAACTATACCACTAATGTTATTACCACTAGGAGTTAAATTAAGAGTGGAAGTATCAGTTACTGTAACTATGCTATTTACAGACCAGTCCATTATTCCAGTTCCTAAATCAGAGATATTTAAACTGCCATCAGAAGATTGGAACACATAACCTTGCCCATTAGAAGCAGGAACACTCATTGTGTTAAGTGTAGTGTTAATTCTTAAAGGAACTGTTACCGTCAAAACATTTGATAATATATTAGCGACAGCAGTAGGTGTTGGAGCAAAACCAATGTTTGTATTTAATGCTTGCCATTGTGGGCTTACTGTCCCAGTTTTCCTTACTATTAGCGGTGTAGTTAAATTATTATTACTCCAAACAGCAACCGTTCCTACTGGGTAAGCACCGCCTAGACTATCCAATACTGTTATACTTGTATTAGTAGTAGTTTCAAAAAACTCAGGAATGTGATAAGCAAACAAACCGTCCGTTCCTATTGGATTTTCTATATCATTATAAGCTCTGTTACCATCAATTCTTAATCCAAAATTAATTGTATCATTGGTGTTATTGCCAGTTACAGTTAGGCCATTGCTTTCAGACCTAAATGATAAAGTGTCAGCACTGCTTAGGGCGACATTAGTAGTATTGTTATTGTAATTGATTGCATCAAAACTTAGGTTAACACTTGCAACAGTTGGGCTAAAATTACTTGCGTCAACAGTAAAGTAAATATCGCCAGCAGTGCTTCCTTGCCCATTATATACTGTAACTGGTAAATGATTGACAGGCAGTTCTGTAAGCGTTGGAGACCTAAAATTCCAACCTAAATCTGGAATAATTGGAACATTTGCTTGTACATCATTGACCCTTAAAGGAACAACAGTGCTCAAAACAAACTCTCGTGTTCCGTCTGTTAAAACATTGGTAGTAGCGGTTACTTGAGAAGTAGAGGTTGGTGTAATTCTTATTGTGCTAAGATTGGCAAAAGCCTGAACCTCTCCTTTAATAATTAGAGGGTAATCTTTTGCACAAGTTGGGTCAATATAAACTGAGCCGTGTAAATTTTTTAAGAACTCAGTTTCAAAGCCAACATTTATATTAAAAGGCTTTGGTTCAGGAACACCTTTTAACACTTCTACTTTTGTTCCTGTTGGGGCAGGACAAGCAGGATAAACTGGGCAAGGCACATTGTATTGCTGACTAGGGTAAAGAGGGGTGCTGGACATAAATATCAATACAACTATTATACTAGCTAAGAAAAAAAACTGCAAATTGTTACCTAGGCGCTCGTGAGCTAGGCTGATTTAATAACCACCCAAGTTAGTGTGTCTCCGGTAGATAAAGATATAGAAGAATCTAAGCTAGATATAGTGCTATTAGTTCTAACATATTTAGTAATAGGTACAAACTTATCTTCAATGTATAAAAGTACTGTATCTGAATTAGTAACTTGACTAGGGTTGGTGCCTGAAATGTTGTTTAAAGATAGTAAGTCTAGGCCTGTTGAGCTTTTAATGTTACTAACTTCGTTAGCATCTAATTCTTTAGCCCCTTGTCTACTGGTTATTAATTCAACATCTCCTTTAGAGTTTGGGATATTGCCAAGAACAGTTTTAGCAAAGGCATTGTTTGAAACATTTACTTGAACATTATTTCCACTTGAATTTGCTACTGTGGTATTAAGCCCGTCAACTAAATTAACCAAAGTTCCAGTTCCTCCAACTGCAACATCATTACTATTTACTTTAATAGGTTTTACACTTATCCCTAAAATCCCTATACTTAAGGAGGCTATAGTCAGAGTGTTGTTTGGTGATTGGATATTACTTATAGCAGGTGAACCACCTGATATTGTAATTACTCCTTGAATTGCCTCGTATGTTGCTCCATTAAAAACAATTTTTTGGACTGCCCCAGCTTTTTGGACAAGCTCAGAAGGGTTAAAAGATAGTTTGTAGTTAGGATTATTTTCTGTGCCTATGTTTGTAGCTGTTAAACCAGACCCTGATTCGCCTGATATTTTCAAAGTTACTACTCCATTGTTAGATATTTTTATTCCCTCTGATAAAAGTTCAAATCCTATACCTGTTCCTTGATATATATTAAATGGGTTTGCACTTGGAACGCCTACGCTAGTTACCGGATGTCCAGTAGCGTTGTCGTATTCTGTTTCTATATATACTACGTTTGGTTTAGGTATTGCCAATGGCCTTTCATACGTATATGAGTAATTATTAGAAGGTGTAGAATACGGCTGATTGTAAGTAGTTGGAGTATAATATGTTTGGGGCGGACAGTTATTCGGTGGGCATATATCATCGTAATACACATTTACTGGGCAACCTACTTTTCCTTCTGCATTTACTGGGTAGGCATAGATATTTTGATAGTAGGTATTTACACCTCCATTAGGATAAAAGGTGGCTTTTGGTAATTCAACATAACCATACTTGGTGAACATACCAGTATTATACTCTTTAAGAGCAAAACTTGCAAATTGAAAAGAGTTTTAACAAGGGTGGAAATTTGAATCCTAAGAATTTCTTTTGCTACATCCTCGATTCCTTTTAACGCCGATCCTATTTACTAAAAATTAGAATTAACAATTTAATTAGATATGAACAAGTCCTATAAATCAGAAAAGGAAGGAGTGGAAAAATATATTAACGAAATTAGTTTGAAGTATAGTAGAAAAGATATATCAGACAGAAGAGAGTTGATTTACAGGGCAGATTTTGAGAATTTGCTATCTAGAATTTTTAAAGTTGATGGTAAAGTAAATCAAATTACTCATGATGCTACCTATGATAAGGGTAATAAACCCGATTTTGTGGTTTCTAGAAATAGTGTTCCTGTCCTTTATATTGAAGCCAAAGATATTGGTATAGATTTAGATAAGATAGAAAAGTCTGACCAGATTGAAAGATACTTTGGTTATAATAACTTAATTTTAACTGATTATGTTGAGTTCAGGTTTTATAGAAACGGAGTAAAGTATGGGCAAAGTATTAAAATCGCTGATTATGATAGTACAAATAGATCCATCCAGCCATTTGCTGAGAATTTTGATTTGTTAGAAAAAACCATTTTGGATTTCGCCTCTTCTCACAAAGAACCAATTAAAAGTGGCCTTCACCTAGCTAAAATTATGGGTGGAAAGGCTCAACGTATTAAAGATAATTTACTTTTGATGGTTGAAAAGAATTTTGTAGGTAGCGAAGAATTGGTGAAAATGAAAGATGTGATTAAAGAAAATTTGATAGCTACTATTAGCGATGGAGACTTTGCAGATATGTATGCTCAAACCTTAGTTTATGGTTTGTTTGCAGCTAGATATAACGACCCAACCCCCGATACTTTTTCCAGAAGCGAATCTAGAGATTTGGTACCCAAAACCAACCCGTTTTTAAGGTCATTTTTTGACCATATTGCTGGTAGCTCGTTTCCTCAAACTTTAGCCTTTATTGTGGATGAGCTATGTGAAGTATTTACCCATGCAGATATTGGTAAAATGCTCATTGACTTTTACAAGCAGGAGAAGGATGATAAAGATCCTGTAATCCATTTTTATGAAGACTTTTTGAAAGAATATGATCCTGAAAGAAAGATGGGGATGGGTGTTTTTTACACACCAAAGCCGATTGTTCAGTTTATAGTTAAGGCTGTAGATGAAGTTCTTAAGAATCAATTTAAACTAACCAAAGGTTTGGCTGATAATACTAAGATTACTACTATAAAAACTGTGGCCTTTGCTGATGGTAAAAATAGAGAGCAAAAAACTGAGTATCACAAAATTCAGGTATTAGATATTGCCACTGGTACAGGTACCTTTCTAAACGAAACTATAAACCATATTTACCAAGGCTTTAAAGGGCAAGAGGGGAGGTGGCCTAATTACGTTCAGGCCGATTTACTCCCCAGGCTTCATGGTTTTGAGTTAATGATGGCTTCCTACACCATCGCTCATCTTAAGCTTGGAATAACCTTACATGATACTGGTTCAACTGACCAACAGGCACGGCTAGGAATTTATTTAACCAATACTCTGGATGAGGCTGTAGACTATACCCATCAAGGTACTTTGTTTGGTTTTATGGATAGTATTGCTGAGGAAAGCCAGCTAGCCTCTAGGGTTAAGGAAGAGTATCCCATAATGTGTGTAATTGGTAATCCACCATACAGTGGGATATCTCAAAATAACCATTACACAGATAATGATGTGTATAAGTATGAGCCAGGGGGCAAAACAAAGCTAAATGAACGTAAGCACTGGTTGAATGATGAATATGTTAAATTTATTCGCTTTGCCGAAAGCTTGATTGAAAAAAACGGAGAAGGTATTGTGGGTATGATTACGGCTCATGGCTATGTTGACAACCCTACTTTTAGGGGTATGCGCTGGCATTTACGAAAAACCTTTGATAAGATCTATGTTATAGATTTGCATGGTAATAGCAACAAAAAAGAGACTACACCTGATGGAAGTAAAGATGAAAATGTGTTTGATATCAAAACTGGAGTGGCTATAATTATTGGAGTCAAAACTAGAGACAATCAGTTGCAAAACGAGTTGGCTAAGGTCTATAAAAAAGATTTGTATGGGCTACGAAAAGATAAATTTGAGTTTTTAGATAGTAACAAACTTGAAGATATTGAATGGTTGGAAATCCCTAAGGACAACAACGCTTGGGTGGTTGAATCAAACCACAAGCAAGAATACCAGAAGGGTTTTAGTGTGGCTGAGTTGATGCCTGTTAATACCGCAGGTTTCGTATCTGCTAAAGATAGTTTAAATATAGCCTTTACTAAAGAAGAAATGAGAAAACACTTAACAGATTTACAAAATTTAACCGAATTAGAGTTTAGATTAAAATATAATGCTACAAAAGATTCACGTGATTGGAAATATAAGAATGCAAAAAGAGACTCTGAGTTGATAGATGATAGTTTGTTTAAAAAAGTTAGCTACAGGCCATTTGATATAAGATATACTTATTACACTGGCAACTCAAGAGGCTTATATTTCAGCCCTCAAAAAAAGTTATGTCCCATCTGCTAGCTGGTGATAATTTGGGGTTAGTAATAAAACGACAAAGTAAGTTTGATTTTTCATATACATTTTTAACAGCTAACATAGCTGAAGGTTGTTTATTTGAAAGTGCATTTGCGAATAATACAATTTGCCCGCTCTATCTCTACCCTAGTGAAAACTCAGATTTAATTGAAGAATCTAAACCCGCTCCAAACTTTAACCCCAAAATCATACCCCAAATTGAGGAAAAGCTGGGTCTGAAGCTTGATTGGAATGCTCCAATACGTACTTCTCTACATCCTGAAAGAACCACCCTAACCACTGATAAGGACGGGGTCGATCACTTTACCCCAACTGATTTACTAGATTATATCTATGCCGTTCTACATTCCCCTGACTATCGTGAAAAGTTTAAAGATTTGCTTAAAGTTGATTTTCCTAGAGTCCCTTACCCCAACAATAGGGAGGCTTTTTGGAAACTAGTGAAAACAGGTTCTGTGCTACGCAATTTGCATTTAATGGAAAACCCAAGTATAAACGAGTTTATAACTACTTACCCAATCAACCCAAACGAGGGAGGTGGAGATATGGTAGATAAGATAAAATATAGTGAGGGTAAGGTTTGGCTTAACGATAGCCAGTATTTTGGAAATGTACCCGAAGAAGCCTGGGGTTTTTATATAGGTGGATATCAACCAGCCCAAAAGTACCTTAAAGACAGAAAAGGTAGCAGGATGACTAATGAAGAAATTGAGCAATATCAGAGGATAATCTATGTTTTAAAAAAGACTGGTGAGGTAATGAAGAACTTAAATGACATAAGTTTTTAGGATAGAATTATGGTGCTATGTATTTAAGTACAATCTTTTGAAATAAAAAGATTAGTTTTATCTAAACTTTTACTCACTACCATCAAACAAATCTATTTGTCTGTTGTTATTTGAATTTACAATTTGATTAAGAGTGTTTTCAACCTCTACTGCCTCTACCTCTAAATCAAACAATTTTTTTGGAGCAGATACTTTAAGCATTTTAGGGAAATTTTCAGGATGCATATTAGAACTTACTAAAGCCTCTCTAACCTTGCTATTATGCCCTAGATGGTATGTTTTCGCATCTTGGTAACTATTTATCTCTTCTCTGTTTAAGGCTTCAAGTGTCATCTCTCTAGCTAATGTTCTACCTGCAAGAGCTACTGGGTGAAGATAATCAGCTAGGGGTTCTTTTCTTTTTATGCCAAACTCCCTTTTGATTTGTGAGGTTTTTTTAGTGAACAGAGCCTTATCTCCTTGAGAAGTTAGCTGTGCTACTTTGCTATCTTTAATTTCTATTTCCTCTAAAGCCCTGTCGTAGTTGGAATAACTAATTCTTTCTTGGTCTCGCAATTCTTTTCTAGCTTCTAATGTTACTTGTTCCTCAGCAAGTTCTTGTTTCCTTGTTTGCTGTGCAAAATATGTCTGTGCTTGGGCAATTACTGGTTTAGAACTATCCCCATTCATAGCTATCAAATAGCAGGCATAGCGGCTAAGTTTGAAATCAGCTAATTTCTTTGAAGAAATGCCAGTTTCTACTATTTTGTTGACTTCAACAAAATTGGATTTTATCAGGTTTTTTGATTGATGACAGGCAATTTTGGCTTTCTCAATAATCTTTTCAAAATTTCTCCATTCTCCATATTCTAAAATTTTTTTCAATTCTCTAGCATACCAAAATTCATCACCATTCGGATTTAGGTGTTTAATTTTATCAAAAAGGGTGTTGGGCATAAACTACTTAATTAACTAAGTTATATCATAATAAATTCTATTCCGTATTGTCAAGGGATACTTACCTCAAAAACACTATATTTAAATTTAATTAGTTGACCGAAAACTGATAATTTGCCAATATTTTATTTACGGGGATGTCCGAGTTTTGACAGCTGGTAAAAGGTAGTGTGGTGCTAGACGGTTTTGGTTAGTTAGCCTAAAAACTGATAAAAAGGATAAATGCAAAAAACAATAATCCTCTTAGCGCCTTTACTAAGTATGCAGATCGCTTAAGCGACAGCTTATTTAGTAGGGACTCAGTTCCTCAGCTTGCTGTGTTTGCCTAATCCAAATTAGTTTACAAAACAGCACTGGGAAAACTTGCTTTGGTAGACCTTATGAGTATCTGCAAACGGCTACTAAACTAATTTAATTATTCAACCCCAGATACAAAACCAGTGGTGCTAGCAGGCCACTATTGGTGGATTCTTAGTCTGTTTATGGCAGTTTTGGTTGTTTGTAGCCTGGCCGCCCGACAATTTATGCAAACTATGTATCTAGCCTGAAAAAACCGCCTACCGGATGCCAGTTGGACGGGGGTGCGACTCCCCCCATCTCCACCAAAGGTGATTTACCATCACCAAGTACCCTAAAAACCTTAAACGGTAGGGTGTAATCGGGTGTTTGAAAACCTAAATTTTGTGAGTAATAAAGATAGTCTTGAAAACACAGCTTTAACACAGTCTTTTTAGTATCGGCATTCCCATTTTTCCAGTAATAACTGGGGTTTTCCACAAAATTTAACACATTTTCTAAAGCCGTTTGAAAATCAAAAAAAGTCAATTTTTTTGAATCCAAATTTTGAGTTAATACATTTCTTTCTTTTTCTAAATCCTCCAGCTTCTTTTCATAAACTTTAGTAATTACATCACTTGTAGTCTTGGTTAATTTATTAAGAATACTTTCAAGATCTTCTTGAATTTGTTTTAGCCTTGTATTGTCTTGTTTTGAGGCTTTTTCAATCCTTTTTGTCTTTGTATTCCAATAGTCATTAAATATTACTCTAGTAAGCTCCAACAGGTTAGTTTTAGGTGTAATCTTTTCTAACTCTTTTTCAAGCCTTAAATGGACCAAATCTCTTTGAAATGACCTTGATCTAAAACCTTTTTCTTTTCTTTGATCTCTGGTCACCCTAGCTTGATAATAGGGTTTTCTGATGCCGTTACCGTTTTTGGTCCAACCTCCTGTAAACTTACTTTCAGTTTCAACACACTTTACAAAGCCTCTAAGTGGAAAATCTTCATTTAACTTTGTTTTTACATTAACCTGGTTTGGTCCTTTGCCTAAAATCTTTGTAATAATTCTATGATGCACCTCCAAACTTATTATTCCTTCATGCTGTGCTTTTCTAAAGCCAACTTTCCACTTTGGATATTCTAAGTATCCAGCTAAAAGCGGATTTCTAACCATTTCACAAAATTTTGAGTACTCTGATTTTACACCTTGACCTACAAACCATTTGTGAGCATCTGCAAGTGTGTGAAACCTATCAAAAGCATAACCCTCCAAGGCTTCCTTATAAATCGAGGCATCTTGGTTGTGAATTAGGACTTTACCCATTCCCTTTAATTGCACATGTTTAAAACACTTAGGAAAACCAGGAAACGGCCAAAAACCATCATCAAGCCTAGCCTTCATCCTATTTTTTACTCGCTCCTTGTTTTTGTTTCTTTCATACTCTGCAAGACTAACACTTACAGATTCAACCAGTTTATTTTCTGGTGAATCTTGGAAAAAGTTGTGACTTGGACTTTCTAAAGTAGCACCATACTTACTAATAGCTGTTTTTAAGGTATAGTAAATTTGTATATCCCTTGCCAGCCTACTAACATCGTCAATTATTACTACCGTTTGTTTATGCTTATTTTCTAAAAGAAAATCAATCAATTCTTTAACCGCAGGTCTATCCTCCAAAGCTCCTGATATTGCACCATCTTTGAATACTTTGACTACTTTATACCCTTTACCCTTTGCAAAGCCAATACACCTAGTTTCTTGACTTTTAAGACCTGCACCCTCTGTGACCTGTTTTTCACTTGAAACTCTACAATAAATAACAGCTTGGATCATAAAGACTATTTATAATAAAATATACCAACTAGTATGATTTGTCAAATTTAATCTTCATTGAGTATTTTTACATCTCTGTTAAAATCAGAATTGTTATTACTATTTAAGATATTAGATTTAGGCTCAAGTTGTTCACTATAAAATTCATACTCTACTGATTTTAAAAGAATATTATCTAGCTGCCCTTGTCCATAAAGTTTCAATATTGTGGATATTATTAAAAGTAACGATGAAAAAAAGCCTACTAATTGAAAAGAATTTAATTCAAATATTTTTAAAGATTTGAAGTTTTCTGGAAAAAGTGGTAAAAACTCGCTTATTTTATTTGAAAAAATGATAGTAAAGGATATTATCCAAAAAACAATCAAAAAATACTAAGTGGTTTTAGCCATCTTAATACTTGGTCAATCGTCTTTAAAATCTTTAATTTTTCTTCGAAAGATTTGTACTCTTGGAGAATTAAATATATCTGGTCTAATCCATTTTTTGATTTAAATCCCTGTCCATCTTCCCCTAGCACAGTAAATAATTTTGGAATTAAAAACTTTTTATAAACTAAATTTATAGTTGATAAAATTTTTTCAAATTCTTCAAGGGATGAAAATAAGGTAAACCAATTTTTTGTTTCATCAATTAGCTTTTTCAACTCAAGTATATTCATTATGAATCCAAATTAAATTTATGTTTTATTTTAGATTTATTTAGATATTCTTTATACTTGGGTTTTTCGTAAACCAACCTAAGTAAGTCATCAGTGCCTAACTTGCCCATAGTATTTATTTCTTTAACCCACTTCATAAAAGTTTGATTGTCTTTCAGTTCGCTATATGTTTCTTTTAGTTTTTGGATTAAATTACTTTGAATTACATATTCTTGTATGTAGCCGTCTTTCTTCGGAATTAGTATTTCTTCGTCCTTTCGCATTTTGCCTTTTGTTAATCTAACAATATCAACTTAAAAAGGTCCAAAATCATTTGCTTCAAACTCAAAAGGTTCGTCGGTGTAAATTTCATCTTTTACTAAAATGTCAAACTCTTTTAACTCTTTTTGGGCTAAAAATGCTAATTTTTGTAATCTAGTATTGGATTTAAAAACTCTTCTTTCATTACCCTCTCCACAAAACCAGAAAATAATCCTTATTAAATCTTCATTACCGATAGTGACTTTATCCTTTGTCATAATATTTTTATATTAAAATTAAAGATATTTGTCCATAATATAAACTCAATCTTTCAAAGAAAGCTTTAATTCATTGCTCAATTTGTCAAATTATATGTTTAAACTTTCAGTAAGTAAATCAATAAACTGGTTTTCTTCTTGTTTATTATAAAACATTGGCACACCTACAATTCTGTATTTTGAAGTGGTTCCAAAAATCATGATTTCATTTTCCATTTCTAAGCTAAGTTCTTTTAAGAACTTTAATTTTTCAGCCTCTTTACCATCCTCAAAAGAACCGCTCCCTCCTCTAAATAGACTTCCTTTAGGCTCTAAAAAGATTTGATAGGTTATTTCATCTTCTTTATTCTTTGATCTCATAAATAAAACAAAATCTGGTTCAAAAGCCATGCCATCAGAAAATCTAAACACTTTAAAATGTCTTTGATTTCTAATTAGGTAAATATCACTAAATTTGGCTTTAAAAGCTTCAATTTGAATTTCAATAGCTTTTACCATGTCCTTTTCTTCTGAAGTTCCATAATTTGATTTAAAAGCATACCAAGACTTGTCTTTTAGATAATCTTCATCACCTTCAGTATCTCTTACTAGTTTCAAGGTTTTATCTGTAAAAATGTTTTTAATCTGAAAATGGTCAAAGTTTCTACTTCCTTTGTATTTTTGAGCTGTGTTTTTCATTTCTAATTTTACTTGTTCTAGTAGCTTTAGAATAGCCTTTAAACTTTCATCTGGACTTATGCTTTCAATATTCCTTTCAAGCCCGTTAAAACGTATCCTTACTCCTCCTAAATATCTAGGTAGGGATATAAAATCATCTACTGACTTTAATTCTGGGAGTATCTCTTTTAAAGATGAGTAACTAAAGAAATCGTCTTTTTGCATTGCTTTTTTTACTATTTGCAAGCCTAATTCCCTTAAGTCAAAATCTTTATTTTTGACCTGTATAGATAGGTCTTGATTATCAGTGTCTTCAAAAACCCTTATTTCTTTACCTTTACCACTAAACATTTTATACTCAATATTTGTCTTTTTAAAAGAAAGATTTTCAAAATTTACTTGATCCTCTTGGTCTTGCTTTAATTGCTTATTTTTTAATATATAGCCCGTTTTATAAAAGGCGGATTCTTTAAATTCAGTTTTAAGTTCAAGCTTTTTAGTGTATGTCTTTTCATCAAGCAATCCTTCTTTTACAAGTGTAGCTCTGATCTCTGAAATATATCTAGGTTCGTTAAAACTATGATAGTGAATTTCCTCCAGTATTCTCATTTCGTTTTCTATACCATCGTTATCAAATTTTCTTTTAAATTTATCATCATTTTCATCAATTTTAAAAGGGTAGTATCTGGCACCCCTGCCAATTAGTTGAGCCTCTGCAATTGTGGTTTTACCTGGAATGTAATCACCTTTTTTATCCGTGCCGCCATCTCTTGTTCTGTAAAGCCTTACAATATCAAAAAGATTTAAAACATCCCACCCCTCGTTTAATTTATTTACAGTAAAAATCGCCCTAATCTGATTTTCTGTTGATTCTAAAGTATTTAATAACTTTTGTATTTGCCCTTCATTTTTATTGGTTTTTTCATCAGTCACCCCTTCATTTGTAGTCAAAAGGTGTTCAGGACCAAAATTTGATTTAATCTTGTTAAGTAAGAAATTTAAATCTGGATAAAAGCTTAAAGCCTTTTGAATTAGTTTAATATTAGTTGACTCTCCAAGCTCCTCTAAATCTTTAACTGTTAAGTTTTCAATAAGATTTTCAAACTTAGCTTTATTTTCATGTGATTCGTTAATTGTCTTTTGGGCTTTAAAAAGAATTACTGGCTTAAGATTAATTTTGTTTTTTGAGGCTACATCTTGCCTATATTGACTTAAAATAACCGCTTGAAGCATTCTTTGACTTTCATCGCTGTCTGACTGCAAAATGTTTACATCTTTGCTAAATCCATCTAACCTAAACGATTTTAGATCGTACCTGTAAATAATTTTAGATTTATATTTGTCAGTAATATTTTTATCTAAAAAATCTAGTGTAGCAGTAAATTCTAGTAAAATATTTTCAGGGTGTGCAGCAAATACCTTTTCAACCGTATTTTCCCAGCTTGGCTTTTGGTCCTCAAATAGTTCATCACTGTTTACAACTTTGCTTTTAGTTTTGCTGTTTATGTGGTGAGATTCATCTGAAATTAAAACTATTTTAAAGTGTTTAAAATCTTCTATAGTTAGGGCATTTTCTCTTTCATTTACGAGGTTTGTATGCAGTCCTTGAATTGTACTAAAACAAATATTGATATGATCAGGGTTTGACTCTTGAAAGTTGTTTACTTCGTTTATCAAAACCTCTTTACCATCAAAAACTAGCTTTTGGCTAAACAGATATTTACTAGAAAATGAGTTTAAAAAGTTATCTTTGGTCTTGGATATGATATTAGTTGAATTTACAAAAAACAAGAAATTTCTATAACCTTGAGTGTATAAATGCAATATTAACCCTGCCATAATTAGGGTTTTGCCACTTCCAGTAGCCATGTTAAAAAGTAGGTGAATAGGCTCTTTTTTTTCTGGATCTGTCTGGTAAAAAAAGAATCTAGCAAAGGCCTCTGTTTGATAATCTCGAATTGCAAAGCTAGGATTTAGATTGTCTCTTAGATTTTCAGGCAAAGCCTTAAACTGATTTAAAAAACCTCTTTTAGAGATTGAATCATAATCTTGATATAAAAAATCTGCCATAAACTAGTTATTATAAAACTTGTTAGTTAAATTTTTATCTTCTTGGCTGATATTATAAGTTTCATCCTCCATTTCTGTATAATTTACATATAGTTGGTTTTTATCTAAAACTTGCACTAAAAGGGTTTTTTGCTCTTCAATACTTAAAGCTTCGAACTCTTCTGTTTCAAAGTTGGCTGTTTCTACTCTATAATCCAAAAAGGCTTTTTCTTTCATTTCCAGCCATATTTTTAAAAGCTGATTTGTGGTTGTGGCACTCTGGACTAAATCCATAAAAGTCTCGTTGTATTTAGCAAGTTCACAGTAAATAAAATCACCTCCACCTTGCCAGTTTACCGCTTTAGAAATTCCTCCTTGTTCACCTTCCAAAACCTTGACTAGCCTTGCTTCAGGCAAATCTTTTATATAGTCCATTTGCTCAACTAAAATCCACTGCCTGCCCATTTTATGAGCAACTGCACCAGTAGTACCACTTCCGGCATGGAAGTCTAGGATAATGTCGTCTAATGTAGTGGTAAATTTTATAATGTTCTGAAGAAGTCTTTCTGGTTTTTGACCATCGTTAAGATTTGTTTCTGATTCTTTGTTTATATTTCCCATATCTACATGAAAACCTGCCCACCAGTCTCCACGCATATTAGAAATTTGAAAAGTGTTATAATAATCATCACATTTTTTTAATTTATCTGAAAGTCTAAACCGTTGTTTAATTTTACTTTTTGAATCTATACCGTATAAATACTCCCTGTTGTTGTGCTTGTATACATAAGTTTTATTTTCTAGTAAGCTCTTTTCTAATTTATCTTTATCAACCTCAATCATAGTGTGAGTACGAACTATACTATCAGCATTTTGATGTATAAATTCTCTAAATTTTGGAATTTCATTATATGCTCTAGCGAGACCATTATTTGTAAGTTTATCTCTTTTAACCAAGCCTGCCAATTCAAGTAAGTGTTTTACTTCTTTATTTTCTAAACAAAACTCAACAACAGCTTTTTCATTATTATTTTTATCAATGTAAATTGAATAATGGGTGTCGTACTCAGAAGGGTCGTAAAGAGGTTCTAATCCGATTTTTTTATTTCCATTTTTAGAAAAGATATGTAGATATTCACCATTTTTAACAATATTTCCTTGCTTTGCAGCTCTAACTTTTTCCCCCTGAACTATACTCATTTGAACATGGATTGTTTTTACAAAATTCTCCCTACCAAAAACCTCATCCATTAAAACTTTTAAATAAGCTTGTTCATTATCATCACACTGCACAAAAATAACCCCATCATCTCTTAAAAGTTCCTTTGCCACTTCCAGCCTGTTTTTCATAAAGGTTAGCCAAGTGGAGTGATTGAATCTATCATTATACTTAAAACCATCATTACCTGTATTGTATGGTGGATCAATATAAATCAATTTTACCTTGTTTCTAAATTGTTTTTTAAGAGTGTGTAAAGCTAAAAGATTATTTCCTTTAATTAGTAAGTTTTCTTTTATGGTGCCGTTTTCATCTCTTTTTAGCTCTCTTACTTTTTCATCACCGTTAGGGGTGTGTCTGGTCCAGTTTACAAGCACTTTAGGGTCTAGTAGTCTATCTATCTCATCTTGAGCTAAAACCTCGTTAAAAAATATCTCTTGTCGTTTGGTGTCTTCCTTGTCTTGGTTGCCTTCTAGTACACAATCTTTAAATGGCCAAACCAAAGCTACCTCATCTCGTTGTTTTAAGAATTTATTATCAATGTTTAAACCAATTTTGTTTTTAAATCTGGTGTAGCTGTCATCTAAAAAGTTTTTATCCTGAATAAACAAAATAAAATCATTGATATTAAATACCCAGTGACCAGCTATTTCTTTAAAAAACTTAGTTTTGGCTTGCTCGTTGGTAATAAGTAGCTCAATAAGATCAGAATCTATTTTGAAAGCTGAGTCAATGACTAAACTTTTAATAAGTTTGCCCTCTTTGTCTTTGTACTTATCAGTACTTAAAAGCAATCCTTCTATAACTTTGTAAAACTGCATAATGATATTATATTACTCTTAGTACCTAATTTTTAAGTGATTAGTCAAGAAAGGGCTTAATTAGCATATTTTATATACTTAGTTTAATTTTACTTTATTCACCACCTCCTCACACAAGGCATAAAGCAAACCTCTAATTTGCTCTACTTCTTGGTCTGTTAGTGTTGGATCATTTAATATTAGTTTACATTGCTCGATTGTTATCATTTTGAAAAAACTTTTATCTAATTCTGCTTTATTCAGTAATTAGTTAAGTTTTGCTAGCTCTGGTTTATTCAGTAGCAAATATGTTATCTAGTTTTTGTTTTACTTTTCTACGGATTAAAACTACATTTCCAGCCTGTTTTTTTATCTCTATGTCCTGATAGTCAAAATCTTTCAAAATCTCTGAAATACGGTTGTTTGGATCGATTATTTCCACACCACTTATCATATCTATTTTGCCATCTTTAAATTTTAGCTCTATAGACTCATATTTTTTGTTTCTAAGCTCTAAAAACAAACTCATCTCATCATCAGAAAGCTCCAGCCTACTTTCTAAAACAGGCATTAAATTAAGCTTTTCAAAGAATGATTGAAGTATCTGATTGATATTTATACTTATATAATGAGATATTGAGTGCAGTGCTTGATTTGAAAGCCTGATTTCATTTTCTAAAGCAATTTCATAGCTACCATCCAAAAAAGCCATAAACACCACCTGTTTTACTTCTTTTCTGGTTAAAGGATAGGAAAGATAATACAAAAACATATTGTAGTCCTCACCCCCATCTGAATTGAATATGCTCTCCTTCATCAATTTTATTTTTTCTAGGGGATAACCAAACTTTCTAAGAATAACTACAATTTGTAACCAGATATACTCTATCAAACTAAAAACTCTCCAGCCTTTATCTTCCTTTTGTGAGGCTGAAATAATACCTTGCTCAAACCAACTATTTATTACTCTGTAACTAGCACCAGTCTGATTTACTTTGTATCTACCAGTTTCAAATTTCTTTTTTATTTTAGTCCAAAGATCGGATTCCAAAGTACTGTAATAGTCCTCCAAGAACAACCCTCCTCGAATAATTTTTGACTGTTGTAAATCTTTCATAAATTAAAGTATACTATATAGTATAGTTTAATTAAAAAACCTTTATCTAGTCAAGTTTTCCAAACTAAGTCTTAGAAATAATTTATCAAGATAAAAAATAAACGGTACCAATAAAACTTTTAACCGCCACTTTTTTTAACAATATCCCTATTGCTTATTAAATCGTTAAGAAAAACCTTGTATAAATTGATATTTTAGAATACTCTCTGATTATATCTACAACATACTCACTGATCTCATTAAATTTTGATTCATAAGCATAATCATTACGCCAGTTTCGGATTAAATTATTTGTTTGTACATTACCATCTTTTTTAAGTTTTCTCCCAATTGAATATAAAACCTCTTTAATATTCGTATTATTTCTTACATCTGAAGCTGTTTCCATTGTTTTATAAAATTTTGCATAAACATCTTTCAGAACACTATAATCAAGTGCTTTTTGATATAATGTTATTGAGTGCAAAAATCTTTTAACAAGTGGGTTAGTTTCTAAGTCATTTAGGTGCTTGTAGATTATGTTAAAATAATCATGCTCAAGGATTTTATTTAAATCTTCTTGCACAACAGTAAAGTATTCTTGGTGAAAGTAGTGATATACGTTTGTAAAAACTTCATTTCTTAGTGAATCGTTTACGATAGCAAACTTCCCATCAGGGATAGCACTCAGCGAAGAAGCGATAAACGATCTATATGTTCTTTTATTATGCCAAATATTCTCTATTATAAAGTTTATGACTGCTCTTTGAATGTTAAAATTATATGTTTTTATAAATGGATAGACCATTAAGATTTAAACCCCAAGTAAATCCGCAAGTTGAGTAAGTGAATCCACCTCTGCGTAATCTGCTGAAGTATCCTTGCCCTTCAATAAAACAAGATTTGTAAAACCAACATTTTAGCACCTTTGAGGTATTTAGTTTTGTTGTCTACAAATAATACATTCTTGGGTGCAGTGTTTATTCTGCTTAAAGCTATCATGTAAATCTCTTCTTGGGGCTTGTGGAAGCCTTCTTCCCACGATAAAATAATAGTTT
Source organism: uncultured Brachyspira sp. (assembly GCA_964581895.1). Classification (GTDB taxonomy): domain Bacteria; phylum Spirochaetota; class JAAYUW01; order JAAYUW01; family JAAYUW01; genus Exilispira. The sequence goes on along the minus strand of CAZOPR010000007.1, from coordinate 17,210 downwards.
CAAAATACTGGTCAATATTATTTATTTTGAGCTCGAAATGTCTTCGCGATGGAAGTGCATTACTTAAAATGCCGAGTTTAAATTTTTGAGACAATCTCTCTTACCCTTCTACAACCTCAGCTTTTAGTTCAAAATCTGCTTTAATACGATACTCGCTTAATTTGGTTATTAGCGAATCATCATAGGGGTGATTTAGATAGTCACACATTGACCTGTGAAACGCATTAATATGCTCATATTCATCATCAAGAGTCTTAATATGGTTAAATGCCTGCCGTTGCTCCTCAGTTTGCTTTGATATAAGTAAGTTTAATATTTCTTCATATTTCTCAGGGGCAAATCCAAGTTCCCTTGCGATGTTATCACCATCTTTAGTTCTTCTTTGAACGAGCACATCACCAGCATCAAGATAAATGAATTGAATTAGATCGGAGTTAATGTTTTTCATAAAAATTTATAATCAGAAAGATGCTAATGTGTCAATAATTTTCTTGATATCGCCACCAGAAACGGTATAGTAACCATTATCAAAAAAATACCTCTTTCCTTTGCTTTGTCGTTGTTATTAGTATAGTTTTTGTGTTATATTCCTTTCTTGGCTCATCCAATTTAATTGCAACCACATTCTATTTTAGAAATTCTAAATAACTTAATGTAAAGTATTGCAACCCTCTGAACCACAACATTTTCTAAAAAACCCACTGGTTTTAATTCATCAACCAACTTAATTAAATAGCTATCATACAAACCAAAATCATAATCAGCAATGAAATTTAATAATAGTCCTTGTTTTAAGGTGTTTTACTTACTCTTTTCTTTCTCTTCTATCGTTTTTACTACCCCTTTTAATTCGTTGATCTGTTAATCTTATTAGCTTCAATTTCTTTATTTCATATCATAATATACTTTGTTTAATTCCCTTATGGTGATATGTATTTGTTTGATTATAAAGGCTCTAATCAGCTAACTGGTTGTTTATTCACAATGTTCAAAATTACCTGCTCCCAGTCAAATACCCACTCAATAAATTCGTTTGATAAATTAAGCTCTATGTCCACCCAAGTGCACAAAGGAAACTAAAAAGTGTGTTAGTAAATATCTCACAAGCAGGTGACCAAGTTTTCTTGAATACTCATTCTCCTGTATTGATAGCAGATGACGATTCAGACCAAAACATATACAAAGTTCTCAAAACTGATAAGACTACAGATGTTACCAAGATTGAAGGGATAGAAAAACAATATGTAGTTTATGAAATGTTAGGTGGAAGTCCTTCAGATTTATTGTTCCCATCAAACTTTATTGTAGTAGAAGGTCAAACTGAGTTCCATTTCATAAATGAGATGATAAAAAGGTTTTACCCAGAATATTCAAATCTCGTAGTCATACATTCAGGTGGAGATATCGAAAGACAAGAAGTCACAATGAGTAAGATATTTGATGTTTATAAGACGATTTATGCTACTCCAATCTATAAAGACAAAGTAATTTTATTGTGTGATAAACCAAATAGTACAAAGGAAGATGACTATAATAGATTTATTAGTGATTTTAGTCTTCAAGAAGATAATGATGTATTTACACTTCCAACTGAAACAATAGAGGAATATTATCCAAATGGGTATAAAAAGAATAAAGGAGAAGTTGATTGGAAGGAGAAAGTAACATACGCAAAGGAAGTAGCAAATAACATAAGTAAAGTTGAATTTGAAAGCTTAATGAGTAAAGTGTTTTTAGCTCTAAAAAAAGCTTATGAAAAGTCATATAAAGGAGAATAACTCTATACCGAAAATTGAAGATATTGAAGCAAAAGAATGGCTTGATAATTATATTCAAGAGGTAAAAAGAAAGAATATTATCAAAGCAAAGGGCAAGTATTTTACTTCAGATGAGCCTCTCAGATTCGTTTTATACGCTAGAAAATCAACCAAACCAGAAGATAGTCAAGCAAGTTCAGAGGAAGACCAGATAAACGCTTGTACGAAATATGCAGTTAGAGAAGGATATAACATAGTCGAAATATTACAAGAAGCTGAGACAGCCTTTAAGGAAGGAAAAAGAGAAGCTTTCTATCAAATGCTTGATGAGATAAAAAATGTCGATAAACGCAAATACAACGCAATTCTTACTTGGGCTCCTGATAGATTAGCTCGAAATATGAAAGATGCAGGGGAAATAATAGATTTATTGGATAAAGGAATCATCAGAGATATAAAATTTCCTGAATATTATTTTGTAAATGACGCCAATGGAAAAATGGCATTAGGTATTCAATTTGTTATTGCAAAACAACATTCTGAAAATGATAGTACATCTACAAAGAGAGGCAATCGTTCAAAGTTAGAAAGAGGTGAAGTACTACAGCATTATCCTTGGGGGTATACAGTAATTGAAAGGAATAACAGAAGACTATTAATTAAAGATGAAAAGAATTTCAACTTATTGCGAGAAGCCTGTATGAAGATTATTGAAGGCTACACCTTAAGTGATGCAGTTAATTATCTTGTGGATAATGAATTTACTCATACAAAAGGGAGCAAGAATGTAACTGTAGATAAACTATCAACACAATTATCAAGACCAGTTTACGCAGGTTACTATGTTATAGATGAATTGGTATTTAATTATAATGAAACTGTAGATGGATTCGAGCCATTGTTATCACCATTAGAGTTTATGAAGCTCAGATTAAGGTTAGGTGAAAAACAAATATTCCAGAATAACGGAAAGAGAAATAAAGTTGAAGTGCTAAGAAAACTAATTAAATGTGAATATTGTAATAGGCATATGACACCATCTTCACCAAGGGGAAGGCGTAAGAGTTATTTGAATGTTGTTTGTATGAATGAGGCTTGTATCAGGCATACTGAAAATGCCAAAGGTAAGCTCAAGCAGTATCCTAAGCAAGTAAGTGGAAGAACTATCTTTGCATTTATCAAAGAGCTTGTACTAAACAGATTAGAGATACCAAAAGAAGCGTATGATGAATATGTCTCCACCTCAGAATCAACAATCACGCAATATCAAAATAGTTTAGAACAAGATATCAACTCATTAAAAGCTCGATACATTAACCTTACTAATAAATATAAGGTAATTTTGGAGCAATATGCAAAACATAAAGACAAAGATATTGAAGATGAGCTTGAAGATACGATAAATAAGAAAACAATAGTTGAGAAACAGAAGGTAGCAAAGGAGGAGGAGTTACAGAAGATTAATTTAGGAATCACTCAAAGGATTTTAACCTATGAAGAATTCTTGAACACCATCAGAAACATTGGAAATATAATAGAAAAAGCAGAAAAGCAAGGTCAAGTACAAGGATTACTTGAAATGTTGTTCTTGAACATATGGGTAGATAGTCGAAAAGTATCGAAATATCAACTAAAACCACCATTCGAGAAGTATGTGAAAATGGGTACTATTGTAAATGGGGCGACCGACGGGGCTCGAACCCGCGACAACTGGTACCACAAACCAGGGCTCTACCAACTGAGCTACGACCACCATATATCCGAATATCCCTCCAAAACCTGTTTTTGTCAACTTTATTGGAACAATACAAAACTTCTAAAAGGTATCCCAAACAGACCTAAAATAAAGAATAATTACTCCTAATTTTCGTTTTCTACATCATCATCATCATCATCATCATCATCATCATTTGGAGCGGTATTTGGGTTTTGTTTTATCCAGTCTTTGTAAGCTGGGAATTTTTGATATAAATCAACCCACACCTGCCACTCTTCTGGGCTTAAAAAGGTATAGTTTGTAATTTTTCCCCATTTATGAATTGATTTATAGATTGTCTAATTTTAGCAACTATATTTCTAATTGGAGTAGGTTTTCCGTTTTGAGATGTAATAGGCCAGTAGCCATTTTCCAAAATAAATTTTTTAATCCAATTCAGTTTTTGCCTCGAAGCCATCTCTGGCTCTAGCAAATTTTCAAGGCTTAATTCTGGGCTAGCATTGTTTATATTTGCACCATTGCCACTATTTAATTCGGTAAAATCATCGGTGTTTAACAACTGAACCATAATCCTTGCCCTGTTTTTTTGCTGCTTTAGCTTAAATCCTGAGGCTGGGTAAGCCTTAATCAACTGGTTTTTATCTTCTTTGCTAAAATCATTCAGTCCTTCCCTAAGTCCTTGGGTGCCATAAATTTGTTCAACTTGCCTGGTGTCAAAAACATAAGTAACATTACCTTCCTCATTGCAAACAAAAACCAGCTTATTAAGTTCAGGAATCAAAATGTTATAATAACTTTCATTACGCATCATACCGGAGGATACAATTCCTTTTTGAAACTCTGGAAGATCATCCAAATTTATCCCAAGTTGGGTTTGCAGTAATAGTAACAACATTTTTAGTCTGTCCAAAAGTTCGGGGTTTTCCCAATTTCCGTTTCTATCTCCAAATTCAATTTGCTTAGAATCAGGTGGGGTTATTATCTGGTTTAGGGCTATGGTTTTACTGCCAATAAGTTCTGGAATAGTAACTTCAAGGATCTGTGCCAAATCTTGCAAGCCTTCTAAAACAGTATTTATTTCAGATAATCCAAAGTATTCAAAAGCCCAGTCCTCTTTATGTTTACTATTTATTTCAAAACCGGTTTGCCCCTCGTTTTCTGGCTTGGTTTTCGGTTTTTCGGCTGATAAACCTCTTAATTTTTCAAGTTTTTGCTCCCAAAACTCTTGTTTGGTTGCGGTGTTAGTTTTTTCAAAGCTATCAACTACTTTTTCAACTAATTCCACCATTTTTGTTAGGGCGGAATCTACTACCGAGTTTATATTTTCTACTCTAACAGCAGTGCTGGTTATATATCTTAGACTTCTTTCAAAGCCAGCCTTTTCTATACTTAGCTGAGCTATGTCATCCTGGTTTGTGGTGTCAGCAGTTTTAAATTGTTTGAAATCAAATCTATAATGGCTCATAGCCGTCAATCTAACATAAATTAAAAATATATGCAAACAATTAGTTATAGCGCTTACAAAACACTTTTAATTTATAGCCAAATTTTACTTAACCTAAAAAATAGGTTAGATTTTAACGGTGATTGAAAAATACTTACCCTTGCTAAATTATAAAATAAACCCAGCAGAGCATATTTTACCAAGACTTATAAAATTTGAGAAAGGTGGAGTAAAGCTGTGGTTTTTTGCCTGCAATCATTCTAGGGATACCAATAATCTAATGTTTAGGGCATTAAAAAAGGCTTTTGAAGAGCTAGCCCCAAATTTAGTCATAATTGAGTCACATAACTCGGTTAACCAGCTAAATAATAATCCAGAACTGCAGGCTAAAATGCTTCAGAAAACGATTGAACAAACTATTCTTGAAAAAGGTGAGTCTGGTTTTACGACTTATTTAGCCCTAAGCCAAAACATACCCATTTTTTGCCCCGAACCTGACGATGAGGTCTGTTTGGAACTGATGCTGACAAAGTTTGATTCAGAAGTGTGTTTGGTTAGCTATGGAATAATGATGATAAGCTATTTTCACCGCAAGTGGTTACCTATTAAGCCAAGCAAAACTGAATATAGCGATGAATATTTTAAGGATATGCAAAGCTATATTGAGCAAGACTTCCAAAAATTACAATTTGGCCCAAATAGCAAGTTAGCAGGTTTTTTTAATTGGTCTAATTTTGAGCTGTATTTTAGAAAGATAACTAAACAAGAACTAACCCAAACTAATTACGATTTCTGGTGTCAATACGATGACCCAATTGAATGGCAAAACCAAACCGCAAAGGGCAAAAAAGAAATCCATATTTTAAATCAGGCTTCTCAAGAACATACCAAAATTCGGGATGCTTGTATTTTAGCAAACTTAGAAGAAAAAACTAGACAATATCAAAAAATATTAATGGTTTATGGTGGTTCCCACTATTACCATCAGGAGCAAGCACTGATAAAAATGTTTGCCTAACAAATCAAAATCAACCCTGTTTATTTGCTTGGCTTGCCAGCCACCACTCCAATATCTTGGCCGCCGCTAGGTTATGCTCCATATGCCGTAGCTTACTACCACGCTCCCCATCATTTGACCCTCTTTCCCTATAATTTACATCAAAAACAAAAGTCTTTTTACCTTGTTTTTCATTTAAAACTTCTTCACTAGTTTTTTCTTCTTTAATTTCTCTAAAAGTAAAAATAAGAGCTTTTTTCATTATTTTGTTTTGCTTGAAGATTTCCAACATCAAAATAAAAATTGTAGTCCTGCCTGCTTTCTTCATCAGCTATATTTGCACCAATACTTTGAAACAAAATATCACTTTTTACATAGTAAAGCATGTGAGTTTTCCAAAATAGCACAACATCTTTGTTGTCGGTATAAACCTGCTCATATACCCTTTGCCAGTTGGCAGTTTTTACAAAATATACACTACCAGATTCACTAAAATATTTCTCAAAAAAACTATAAAGCTTATCAAAAAACTCTTCTTTGAAAGAATCAGAAATACTTTCTTAATTATTCACGTCTTTTTTAAACTGCTCTAAAATCAGCTTATAGTAACTTGATTTAATTTTAAGCAAGTTTACATAGCCAGAATCTCCTTCTATATTTGCACCTGTAAAAATGCTTTCAAGTGAGTTATAAAATTTGCTTTCGTTGACAGATGACATGATATATTACTTACAAGGCTTGCAACTACGAAATCAGAAACCTAACCTATCTTTTTTATACTCTAGTTTTTCTAACTCCTCATTATACTCCTCAGCTGTAATTTCGCCAGTTTCTAATTTTTGTATAAGCTCTCCTCTTTGTTTTTGATATAAAACAATGTCTTCTTGAATTTGAGCTTTGTAGCTGTTTAAGTTAACTACTCCACTTGCACCTGGAAGGCTTTTAGCTAATCTACTTTGCCAATCTGAAAATTTGGGCTTTTTAATAACTTTACCTTGTTCGTCTTCTCCAGCTTGAAATTCTCTAATTTCGGGTCTAAAAATCTCTAAACCGCTATTATCAGCAATTGTTAAACTAAACTCTGGCCCTAAGAGCTGTTGAAGGGCGTTAGTAGCTCTTAGCTCAGCTCTGTAATCTTTTCCATCTTCTGTGTAGGTTACATATGCAAGGTCTCTTGCAAAATCAGTAAATGCTCCCCCTAAAGACCTCGGAAAAGCAGATGCAACTGAGGTTAATAAACCTGAGCCTGAGTAATCAAATCTACCATATTCCACTGGGTCTATTGTAGAAAGTATTTGTCTAGTTATTTCAGCTGGCAAAGGAATAATTTGATAAGCTGCCATTTTTTGTTCAGTAGATAACTCTGAGTCTATCCATCCAATGTCATCTAACAAACTTTCTATTATATAGCTTCTAAAATAGGTTGAATCGTTTTGAAATTTAGCTGTATCAAACACAACACTTGACCTATTGTTAAAGGTAAAGACTATTGGGTCTAAAGCAAATCCTAAATTTTGTGCCTGCCGGTTAGTTGGCTTTCCTTCTGGTAACTCTTCCTTTTCTCCCCCCAATGCCCCTGCTAATAAAGCTATTATCATTTCCATTAGAAATGTTGTTGCCCCAATGGTCAAAGCGGATTTTACAAACAAATCGTAATTTGCCTCAACGAAATCTGCTTTTTGTTGTTTAGTTTTTACTCCTTTTTTATAGCTATCTAAAACAAATCTTGCACTACTAGCTGTAGCCCCTATTTGTTGTGCAATCCAACCAGTAAATGGCAAAAACATTTTAAAAATTTCAAACTTTTTACTTGCTCCTAAGTAAAGTGAGGGAATAGAGGATTGGGTTCCTGGAAGAGTTTGATAAATGTTAACAAAGTTTCTTGCTTCTGAAAAATACCCAAGTAAAGTATCAAAATCTATTTTTGATTTAATACCTTCTGTATATCCAGCCTCTTCCAATAACTCGTTTAACCTAGCCATAACCTGAATTTTAGTTAAAAAGTTTATATATTTAGTAACACTTCCAAAAGTTGCTCCAACTAAACCTTTATGCACAAAATACACTGTGGGATCGGACAAAAAGCTATTATAATTATTTAAGGCTTTGCCTAACCAAGTATTAGAGTTTGTTTTAAAAACCCTTTCGTTAGAATCAAAAAACTCTTTTAATAGTCGATACGAGGCTTCAGGCAAAAACAATTCATTTATTGTAGAATTTATTTTCTGGTCCGTTAATGAATTTATAGCCTTTGCGTAATTAAAACTACCTTTTTTACCTAAGGAAAGATTTACAATTGGCTTTATTGTGCTATCAAATAAAATATGGCTTAAAGTGTCTAATCCTAACAAGCCCCCCTGAACTAAGTTAGTTGCCGAACTAGTAAAGTTGCTAATTATACCTGTGTATAGCAAAGAGCCAGTCCTGTTGATTGTTTCTATCCAAAGTCTGGTGTTTTGTTTGTCTCTTGTAGAAGCCTCTAAATCTAAAGCCCATTTTTGAAGGGATTTTTCATTGTCTATCGTGCTTGGTCTTGAATTTACTATATTAGCATAAAACAAATATTCGTGAAGGCTCGCAGGAACATAATACCTAGCTCCATTAAAATCAAAGAAGCTGTTGTAAAGTGGAGGGTTGTTAAGTTCCTTAATTTTTTGTTCAGTAGCTTTTATTTGCTCGCTAAGAGCTTTCTTTTCTTTTCTTAACCTGCTTTTACTTCTTTCTTTTTTTAAGTCTTCTACAACCCTTTTTAACTCTTGAGTTGTTTCAGTAATCGCCTTTTTTTCTGTTCTGCTTTTAACTAGGCCAATAAAGCTATCTATAGCCTCTAATTGTTTTCTTGTTTCTGGGTCTTCATTCTGAGATAATTTTCGCTGAACTTCATCCCTAGCCCTTTCTTTTTCTCTCATTAGCTTTTCTGAAATAATATCTTTACTATCAACTAATTTCTTTATTAAATTATTTTTTTCTAGCCTTCGCCTTGCGTTTTCAGCGTATTCTTCTAATAACCAGTCTGGTAATTCTTGATAATTTATTTCTCCAAAGATTTCTGTATTGTTTTGCTCTACGTATAACAAATCTCTTAGGGTTGTAATAGTTTTAGTTTCTGCTCCAATTTCCAAGTCTACCCCAGTAGAGACTTTATTAACTTGTTCAATAATAGGGTTTTTGAACTTTTTACTTGAAAAACCAGGAACATAGGCCTCTTGCTCATATTGCAAAATACCTTCTTGGATTAAAATATTTGCTGTTCTATTAAAAAATCCTCTGATTTTTTTTACCATTTCTAAAATTTCAGGCCTGTATTCGTTTTTTTGGAACTTATTCTTTACTCTTTTAGCTAGCATTGGCTCTCGAGGAATAAGGATTTTAGATTTATACTTTACTTGCACATTCTGCACTGGTTTAGTGTCTGACTTTATTTTGTCTAGTATATTTACTAAATCACTATAAATACTTGGCTCTCTACCAGCAGACCTTTTCTGTTGATTAAATTTAGTCTCAAGTCTTTCTATTTTTTGAATGAACTTTTGAATTACTTCGTTTTGGATTGCAATATCGTCGTCTAAAATATCTTGGCTATCCGATGACTTTCTACTAAAGGTAGACTTATACATCCCGTCTTTATACTCAATATCTCTTACTAGCGGATTTATTTGAAAGTTATTGTCCATTAAAATGTTATTGTCTATTTCTCTTATTACCTGTCTAAATATACCTTTGTCTACTTTTAATATATTTTCTATGTCTACATCTCTTTGTTGTGGTCTTTGACTAATAAATTTTTCTAATTGACCTTGTTGCAAAATATCCATTATAGGTCTTTTTTTATTAGTGTCTCTATCTAATACTTCAAAAAAAACAACTTCGTTTTGATTTACATCGCTAAAAGATAATAATTCCCATATATCTTTAAAGTCTTGGGTATTAAATTTTCTTCTAAAAGCCCAATCTCTAAAGTATAGTTCTTTTGCATATTCCTGAGCAGTCTCTTTAACTTGGTAAATTTGGTAATTTGCTTTTGCCTGGGCCCACTCTTTTTTAATAGAAGCGTTTATAGAGTTTCCATAGCTTTGGACTGTGGTTGTCAAACCTAGTTGCTCTACGGCTAAGACTGCTGGGGCAGACAGATTACCAAAAACTAAAGGAGCAAATATACTAGCTTGTTGAACACTAGAAATATCGGGGTCTTTTGGGGGAGTTATTGAATTTGCAAGTTCTGTTTTCAAATAAATTTCGGATAACCTATTTCGGTTAATTTTGTTTTCTACCAGGCTTTGTATTGGTTCAATTTTGTTCCAAAACTCTTTGTCCTCAACAGTGTCAAATACTTTTTGATAGTCTTCGTTAGTAAATTTGTCTATTGGTTTAGTAAGCAATTCGCCTAAATTTTGTGCTTCGTTTAAGGGATTTTTTTGTATTTGAAATACTTTTGCTTTAAGAAAAGCATTTGTCTCTTGTTCATTTTCAATAGGTTTTTGATAATCTAAGTTTCCTTCTTGTAAATATTCGTTATAGTTAACAGGTCTTTCAATCACCGGTATATTTTGAACGGCCGAGGACAAAACTTTTCCGCTAGAATCTTTTTCAAATTTTACCCGCGCCCCTTCTATATTGCCAGCTCTCATTTTTTTCATTGCTAGCTTTTTGGTAGCGTTATCTTTTAGTATTTGACCATATTCATCAAGCAAGTTGGTTGTTTTACCATTGTTATACCATTCGCTTGGGGGTGTTACGTCTTTTTCCTCTAACTCTTGGGCTTCATCTGCGCTTAGTGTATCTAAGAACCCCTCTTCAGAAATTGACTCAGAGCCTTTACTACTTTTCACAAAGTTTAGCAATCCATTGTATAGCTGGTTTTTTTCGTAAGGTGTAAAGGGCTTTTCAAAAGTAGACTGGGCTAAATCTATGATACGTGACTCTGCTCCTTGCAAATCTAATTCTTCCTCTGCTTTCGGAGTTATTCTTTCTACAATTGTTTCTAACTTTTCTTTAAGATTTAAGTCGTCTAGGCCACTAAAAACAGCATCGGTTTTTAAGTCAGGGTCGTTTATTACCTGAATTAAGCCGTTTATTGTTCGGGGGTCAAATCCTTCTCCTTCTTCAAAAACTTGTTCAAGTAGTTTTGCACCATTATTAGTTTTTTCAATTCCAGGACTTTCTTTGTTAATGGTTGTGAAGATTTCTGATTTGCTTGGGATTTGGAAGTCTGCTCGATCCTCTGCTGGGAGTTTTTTGGCTGGTTTAAGGATTTCTTTATCGTATTTTTGCCTGAAGTCATCGTCAGCATAATAAGCTATATTTTTTATTAAGTCAATCTTTTCTCTTTGGGCCTTTTTATATCTATTTACATTTTCAATGTAATTTTCTAGGGTTACGCTAAAGTCAGTTTTTGGTATTAATTCTTCCGAAACATAGTCACCCAAATTAGGCCCATTTTTTTTTGTCCCCCTTCTAGCGTATAAATTACCATCCTTACCGGTAAAAAAGTTAATGTTATCTAATGTTAATCTGCCCCCTCTCCTTAGGTTTTGGGCTCGTTGTATAGCATTTACTATCCTTATTTGTGTCTTTATGCCTCGCCAGCCTTCATATTCATCTGCGTAAAGCTCTGTTTTAACTAAGTTAAACAAATCCTCTTTGTATTCTTCTATCAATTCATCTGTTTCTTCTTCAATTTCAGACAAATTTTCTCCCCTTACATACACCTTCTCCATCAAATTAAGAATATCAACCTCGTTTATTATTTTTGACAGGCTATCGCTAATTTTTTTCTTGTTTTTTCTTACTGCTCTTACGGCTTTTCTTTCTGGGTTTGCTTCCTTGCTTGTATCAACTCCTTTATCTTCTGTTTTAATATCTTCACTTGCTCCGTCAACACTGATATCGGAAGTTTCTGCATTCTCTTGACTACTGAGTCTACCAGGCTCTGTTTGAATTTGATTTGGTTCATCAATAACAATTTGATTATCATTTTCAATTTGGTCAAGATTGCTTTCCAATTCTTTAATAACTTTATTTACTTCCTGCTCACCTAATTCATAAACTAATAATGAGGTCTCGTTTATTTCCTCTAGTAAATCAGACGAGCTTTGACTAGTAATTCCAGCCTCTTCAGCTTCTTGTAAATAAACTTCGTCTAAGGCCACAGATTGTTGGTTTTGGAATTCTTGATATCTGACAAAAGCCTCTTGCATTAACCTAATATCTCCATTAACAACTTCGCTATCTCTTTTAGCAGCTAATACATCTGCTAAAACAGATAAATTATAATTAGCCCAAAACGCTCTACCAATATCTTCAGTCTTAGGGGTTTCTATCTTTAATTCTTGTAACTTAGTATGTATTTTAGACCCTATTTGAATTAACCTAGCTTCTGGGCTTACAGGCTTGTTTAAATTGTCAATTTCCTCCTGAGGTATATTAATTTCATTTATACTTGCTCCAACATCGCTTAGGTATTGTTCAAAGTTTTTGATAAACCCAACTGGGTTTTCTTTAAAACTTTTCTTTATGACAAGTTGCAAGAACGGCTCTTGACTTCTAACTATAGCATTAACATCAGGCATAAATCTTCTTAAGAACCAGTCTTTTTGAGGTATTATTTTGTAATTTTCGCCTATTTTTTCTTTACTTAAAGGCCTGCCTAAATCAGAGTAAATATCACCACTATCTATTTCGGAAAAAAAGTAATACTCCTGCAATTCTTTAGTGCCAGTATTAAACAACTCATATTCTCTAAATTCAATATCAGTAGGATTTTCTTCAAAAATCTGAGGTTTATTTTTAACTATTTGTGATTGCGTAAATTCTGTTATAGAGCTAACTCCAAATTCACCTTTTTTAATTACATCAGTAATAGTCTCTGAAAAAACTTGGTCTTCTGTTTTGCTATCAAAACCTTGCTCACTATTAGTTACAAAGATTGCTTTGCTAGCTATTTCAGCTTGAGTTACTGCGTCGTTAAAGTTAATTTGAAAAGCCCTTGCCTCCCCATTAGGGTCATTAATCAGTATGTCTAAAATTGATTTTTTTTGTGGGTCTAAAAACTTTAATGGGTAGGCTTTAATTTGTATATTAACGCCATTTAGATATTGGCTGTTTTTTATAGCATTACTAATCTGCTTGGTAATAGTTTTTGCTAATCTTTTTTTTTGTCCGTTAGTTATTTCGTAAGTTTTGATTTGGTCTTGATAGCTAAATAAATCTTCAGAAGTAAAGTTCACATCCGTTTTTAAGGCCCTTCCTTGTGATGGCAGATTTTCAATAATAAAATCGGCTATATCTTCTGGGTTGTTAGTATTGATATTTATCTCGGCAGTAGAATCTTTAAAGATTTCACTTATTACCTGCTTTCTAACTTCAGACACAGGAGTGAACATTTGCTGTGAATTTAATCCAAAAGCAAATACTATGTTAGAAGCCAGGTTTTCTAAACTAGCCTGGTTCTGAAAATTTTTAACTAATTGTTCGTTTATAACTTCAGTCCTGGTTTTATCACCTTTTTGTTCTAAAGCCTCAGGAAGGCTGGCAAAAGTATAAACCATTGTTCCTGCAACTATGTCTGAAAGATATTCTGTAAAAGCACTTCTGGTAACTTGAAAGCCTGTTAATAAACCTCTATTAGCAACTCCTTTAATACCGCTTAAGAAAGCTTTTGTGCCAGTTAAGGGAACGTTTAATTTATTTGCAGTAAGTGCATTTAACACAGACAAGTCAAACAAGTTACCATTAAAGTCATCTATATTTTCAACAATTAGTTGGTTAAACCAAGGTTTATCAACAAAAGTAGTATTATTTTTTAAGAAATTTTTAGCAGGCCCATATCTTAAAGACTTTCTAGCTAATGCTCCTAGACCTGCCTCTATGTTTTCACCTATAGCGGCCGTTATAACATTAGCTCCAAAATTAACTAACTTTTCTTGAGTTGAAGGTGTGGCAGTTGATTGTGTGCCAAAAGTATAAAGAGAACCATATTGGAATCCTTTTAAAGCTCTATCAATTATATTTTTACGAGAAAAAACCTTGCCTGCAGTTTTTGTTGTATTAGTACCTTTTAATACTGTCCCACCTAACATGGTTTGATTTACAAAATTAAATGCTTCTGCAGTAATTTGATAACCTGCTTTTAATGTCCTTCCAAATGACGTGTCTTGGTCTAAACCTGTAAAATCGCTATAACTTGTTGCAAAGCTAGCCATGGGCGAATCTTTAGTTGCCCAAATTTCTAAAGTTTTTTCTCTAAATTTATCTCTTTCTTGTTCTAATTCATCCTGTGTTTTATATTTAATTTTGTCAGTATTTCTAAAAGCAAACTGAATTATTGGGTTTATACTTTCTTTACCTTTTGTGTCTATCCACTCTTTATTACTTTCTAATAAATAATTAATTTCGTTTTGAATACCTAAGTAACCAGACAAAAATGTTCTAGTAGGGGTTGACAGGCTATATGACAAAGCACTTGTGGCACTATCAAACGGCATTTGTTTTTGTATATTATTGTCAACGGATTGAAAAGCCGATCTATCAATATCTCGCACAACCCCCAAAACATTGTCTAAAGTGTTTTCTGATTTACGAAATACTTCTCCAGTATCTTCTTTAATTTCTAAAACATCGCTAAACGGTTTTACATTTTCAGCGTATATCTTTTTAGATAAGTAGGAATAAACATCGTCAGTTTCTGTACCTAACGCAAATGAACGAAAATTGTTATCATAGCTTATTAGCCCATCCTCTCCCCTTTTGGCAGTTAAAACGTTACTGCCTTGTAATTTTTCAAAGTCGTCAGTATATTTGGCATTTACTCTTAGCTCTGCATTTTCTCCCTGCTCTATTAACTGCCGAGCAATTTTGTTTAATTCGTTAGGGTCTCCAAAAGTTAAATCTAAAGCTGTTTTAAGAGGGACTTTAGCATTTTTGCTAAGTGTGGTAGGGCCGATAAAAAAAACGTCAGATAAACTATCCCAAGCCCAATAATCACTTATCTCTCTTACATCTCCGTCAGTTTCAACTACTACATCTCCTATTAAAGCCTCTCCTTCGTTTATTTTGTATTTGTTATTAAAACTGTTAGGATTAGTAGCCTGTTCATATAATTTTTTAATTGCAAGGTTGTCTAAAAAACTTTGAGCCTGCAAACGCTTTGCTTTATCACTTTCTGAGCTATTTAATATATTTTGTTGTTCTTGATATGTTTTTAAAAATTTGGGCTGACTTCTTAAATCTGATAGGCTGTAAAAGTCTGTTCCAAATTTAATGCCTACTTTAGAATAATCAAGACTTTGGCCACTTGGACTTTTAAACTCTGTTTGATTTAATAAATATAAAGGAAGCTCAAAACTTTTTTCAACATCCACCTGTTCTTCATTTTGATTAATAGACTTTTCGTAATAAGTAACCTCTATGGGTGTCTGTAATTCATCAGGTATGAAAGATTTAATAGGGTAAAGGGGCTCAAATAAACTAGCGCCAGATTGTGTTGGATTTGCCTGAACAAATTGTCCAAACGGGTTTTTGATTATTTTACCTGTATAAGTCATTTTGCTATAGTTGTTGCCATTCTAGCCAAGAAATTCCGGCTAAGGCTACACAAGCGCTTGTGCTTTCACCCCTATAAACAATTCCAAAAGTTCCGTCGACGTCTGCTGAAAACTCGCCTTCAATACAACCTCTAGTTGGCCCTGAAGTAGGAGACGATAATCCTGAACTAGCAGGAGAGTCAGGAGTTATGTTGCTGTTAAAAGAAAAGGTTGTAGCTGCGGTAGGCCAAACTCCCCAATAGGATAAGTTAGAAACTCCCCCGGTAAGAACTCTTACTGAAACTGCAAACCCTTGGGTTGCAGCTGTTGTTACTATATTGACCGTTGCTTTAAATCTATAGCTATTACCTGCACTAAATGGAAAATCAAGACCAGTAACAGGCTCATAAGAGCCCGATGTGTTAGACACATCTGCTGGCAAAACAACTAGATTTGTAGTGCTGTCTACGGGATTAGTCCCGGCACTGATTGTTTGTTTCAAAGCTCCGTTGTTAGTATAAGTTTTGAACCCGTCTTGTTTGCTGTATTGAATACTTTCATCAATCCCTAAATTAACAAACAAGAGCCTTGAAAAAGTGCCGTTATCATTATACCTAATAGTCAGGTTAACTGCACTGGTGTTTGTATTGCTAATAATTATACTATCAACTATTCGCTGAAATCCTACTGATGGAGCAGGCACAATCGTAACCGCAGTTGTCCCATTAGTTGTCGTCCTAGTCCTTTTTGGTTCGTCACTAGTCGTATTTATATCGTGATAAAAGGCCGTGCATTCTAGTGGGTTTGTTGTGCTAGCTGATAATAAGACCTCTATAGTGTCGGTAGTTGATGATAGTATAAGCATATTTATGAATAAAGATAAGCAATTCTGCGAGCGGTGGCATAGCTAATTCCCCCACCACCTACTCCAGACCCGTCTATGGTAAGCGTATTGCTACTTACTGAAGCTGTCAAGCCTGAACCTGTTATATTGATATTAGTTATCCCGCCCGCCGTGCCTATATTTATGCCTTCATCTTGAAATTGAATGTTGGCTTGTTTGCTGTCTAAATTAGTTTGTAAATTTGTTATAGTGCTTATAGCCTGAGTCCCTGTATGGTTAACCCTGTCAAGCAAATAGCTGTCTGTCTGGTTAGCGGTCGCCCCGCTAGCTATGCCACTTAACTTTGTTTTTTCGGTTGGTAAAAATAGACCTGCGTTGGTGCCGTCAGTCGCAGGAATAACTGCATCGGTGCCTGTATCGCTGTTGACTGTGCCGTTAGTCGGGGTTGCTGTGTATGATAAGTTTGTATTTCCACCTCCTATAGAATTATCTGTTAGTATCCAAACTGCATTGTTTCCTAGTGTATTAGATATTACTTTTGCAGTTACACTGCCCCATTGGTTTAAAATTATAGGGACACCCCCTTCATTAACTATTGTTCCTCCTGTTTGCACATCAAAACTTATTGCTCCTGTATTAAAAGAATAAATATCGTTATTTGTTCCAACTGTTGCGCTGTTTGGCAAAACAAAGGTTGTATTATTAAGATAATTTAAAGCTACTGGAACGCCTGTAAAATTTAAATCTAGTATTGGATTGGGCAAACTGTATATTAGCCAGTCGGCTTCTTTAAACTTCAAAATTTGTCCGTTTATTGTAATATCGGTGAATATAGTGTTTAAAGCTGTGTTTTTAGATACTGGCATATTAGATAAGTGAACTACCTACTAGCCTGAAGGCTAGAGGCTTCCTGCTTCAACCTACCACTAC
>CAZOPR010000006.1:161204-162753 GCA_964581895.1 uncultured Brachyspira sp. | reverse complement strand
ACAATCATATATCATCATCAGTCGTAATCCCTTCGCTCAGGTCTAAATATCAAATCAATAATTGCTTTATTCTTTATCGACCGACTGATTTATTCGTCGTAATCCCTTCGCTCAGGTCTAAATATCAAATTGTGGATTTCCTCATCTTTTATAAAAAAAGATGAAAAGGTCGTAATCCCTTCGCTCAGGTCTAAATATCAAATAAATTAAAAAGAGTAGAAAGAGAAGGAAAAGAAAAAAGTCGTAATCCCTTCGCTCAGGTCTAAATATCAAATTCTTTTGAAAACCTTTTCTTCAAACTTTTCAAGTTTGAGTCGTAATCCCTTCGCTCAGGTCTAAATATCAAATTTAAGGAGTTTTTTATTTTTAATGACAGCGATTATGCTGAGTCGTAATCCCTTCGCTCAGGTCTAAATATCAAATCTAATAGATGATTGCCTCTTAAAGGCAAAAAAAAGATTCAAGTCGTAATCCCTTCGCTCAGGTCTAAATATCAAATATATATACAAAATGTTATTAGAGAGTAAAGGATATAAAGGTCGTAATCCCTTCGCTCAGGTCTAAATATCAAATGTTGTTATTCGGATATAAATAGCAACCCCCTTGAATATGCCGAGTCGTAATCCCTTCGCTCAGGTCTAAATATCAAATTTTCCCAGAGATAATGAATTTAGAGGTCAATAATAACAAAGTCGTAATCCCTTCGCTCAGGTCTAAATATCAAATCCTCTTCTCTAGGAGAGGCTGAAATAAAAAGCCTCGAAGAGAAGTCGTAATCCCTTCGCTCAGGTCTAAATATCAAATTATTTATTTCGTCAAATCTATCGAATATCTCATTTGGCTGTCGTAATCCCTTCGCTCAGGTCTAAATATCAAATTAAAACATCACAGGATGGAACTGATTGGAACTATGTCAAAACAAGTCGTAATCCCTTCGCTCAGGTCTAAATATCAAATTGATATCGAAATTTAATGAAATAGATTTCAATGATATAAAGTCGTAATCCCTTCGCTCAGGTCTAAATATCAAATCTTGAAAAATAAAGCTAAAAAGAATTAGCTTTATTTTTGTCGTAATCCCTTCGCTCAGGTCTAAATATCAAATCACGCCACCTTAGAATCATGGAGGTTCTCATCTCACAGAGTCGTAATCCCTTCGCTCAGGTCTAAATATCAAATAATTCAAAAATTCAATTCAATTGATTACAATGAAATCAAGTCGTAATCCCTTCGCTCAGGTCTAAATATCAAATATGACGGCTCCTTCGATAAATCTATCTATGGTGAATTGTCGTAATCCCTTCGCTCAGGTCTAAATATCAAATGAAAGATGAATTGTATTGAAAAAGAAATATCATATTCAGAGTCGTAATCCCTTCGCTCAGGTCTAAATATCAAATGACCCTCAGCCAAATGGGTCAGGCGATGATAAATCGCCGTCGTAATCCCTTCGCTCAGGTCTAAATATCAAATATCAAAGTCATAACTCCCAAAACAGAAGAAGATTCAAACAAGTCGTAATCCCTTCGCTCAGGTCTAAATATCAAAT
>CAZOPR010000006.1:9760-161104 GCA_964581895.1 uncultured Brachyspira sp. | reverse complement strand
TGTCGTAATCCCTTCGCTCAGGTCTAAATATCAAATAAAATTTCTCTATCTTAACAGAAGGATTAGAGAAATACGAGTCGTAATCCCTTCGCTCAGGTCTAAATATCAAATAGCGGTCAACTTTTGGCATTTATTGATAAGGGGAGAAAATGGATCAATCGAGAACCTATGGATAAAAAGGGAACATTACGAATTATAGATATTGATTTATATAATATAAAATTCAAGATTTTCCTTAATTGATAAGAAAAAAAATTTTTCGATGACCTTGACAATTTTATTTGAAATATTTGGGAACTTATAGGTTCTCGAAAATCAAAGGATCTCAAAATCTTTCTGTTCATAACCACAAGCCTTAACTCCATATTTTATCTGCTTTTGCCAATCTTCCTCACAGACATTTATGTATAAAACATAATCATCAATCAATATGACTTTTTGAATCCTATATCTTAACCTTTTTACCACATCAATTGGAGCAAAGATTTCAAAAACAGATTTTTGAACCCTAATACCATAATTTTCCATTATCTTTGCAACTTTTCTAAGTCTTTTTGGATCTCTTATATCATATAAAACAATCCATTTCTCAGACTTTGTTTTACTATTACCCTTCTTTTCAAAAGGATCAATATAGGTAAATTTTTGATTCTCCTCAAAATCCATATATTTCTATTTTTTATTTCTATTTTTCTTCTCTTACAATTTTATAAAACATTTTTTTTAATTTTCAAAACTATTATTAAAACTATCTTTCACAGAATGGTAAACATCTCAAGTTTATCAAATATACCTGTTCCATCTGCAAAAGCATTCTCAAGGCATCTTTCACATACTGGATATATATAAAGTTTATCTTCTCTTTCATCCATAAATTTCAGCATCTTTGAAATTATATTATCTAAAACCTCCTTACTTACAACACACTGGAAGATTGATTTTTGAACATTTAATCCATATTGTTTCAAAAATTTATGAAGCTTTCTTCTTCTTTTATTATCAGTAATGTCATAAGCAACAAAGTAATTCATTTTACATATCCTAAAATTAACTTTTTTTATATTAAATTATCTATAAACAAATCCTTTATATGTTGATTCCTCCATATTTACAAACCTTTTATAAACAGCAACCTGATCCCTTATCAGTTTCCAGTAAGATACAGTTCTCCCAGTAGATGGAGATAAAATGGTGGAAGACATCTTCTTTTCAAAACCTTCTATGCATTTTCTAAGTCCATTCTCACATAAAAGAACACCTTTAGAACTTCTAACTATCCTTTCATCATTTAAATTTTCAGATTTTTCCTCATCAAAGCCATCTATAACTTTATCTTCTATATCAAGTGGATTTTCCTCACTATCAGAACTAAATTCAACAGTTCTAAAATCTTCCTTATCAAGAATCCCAAGATTAAATAAAGAGATAGTTAATGTATCTACAATAGGCACTCTAAACTCTTCCATCAAATCAAAAGATAAAGTTCTTTTCCCATAATCAATCTCATGAAACATTCCTATATATGGATCAAGATCTTCAGACTCTATAGCAGAATCAACCCTTTGATATAAAAGTGTATAAAGAAAACTCAAAACAGCATTAACATTATCTTTTGGTGGATTTTTATTTCTACCCTTAAAAACAGCCCAATCCTGAATTATATCCTTTCCAAAGACTGAAAAATACTGCCTTGCACCATACCCCTCATATCCCCGCAGTGCATCAATATCTTTAGCCTGCTCTATATATGGAAAAAGATTTTTGATACTGCTTATGGCATTATATATCGACTGCTCATCAAACTTATTTTTTCTTTTAATCCTATGTAAAAAGGTAAGCTGATTTTTTAACTTTGTTGAAGTTATCTCCTTAGAAAAAGAAAGCCTTGCATTATAATCATTTAGTAGTTTATATTGCTTCAGCCTTAAAAATACATTCTTTTTCTCAGAAAAAGTAAGTTTTCCATTGAATTTCCCATTTGTACTTAAAAAAACAGTATCTATCTGATGTTTCATAATAAGTGATAATGCAGAAGCAGTGATATCAACTTTCCCTATAAATATAAGCCCCTCTGTCCTGAAAGGAAAAATCGTAGAAGTATACTTATCAGTTTCAAATATAAGTGTATCACCTTTTTTTGAAAGTTTACCATAGTTTGAAACTATATAAACCGATGGCATAAAACTTTCCTTTTAAAATTATAATCTTTATAAATATTATGAAATACCAAATATTCCATATCCTAAGTTTGTTTTAGCTCCAATACCATGATCTGTTAAAGCTTCGATGAAACTTTTCTCAAAGTCTTTTATAATACTTTGATCTTTAATATTATTCAAATTAATAGCATATCTAAACTTAAATTCTGTTCCACCAGATACAGTTAAAAATTTAATAATAGAGGGATTCATATTATCTTTTGGGGCCTTTTCACCATCCCTATAATAGTCCTGATAATGAACATTTATAATATCAATGCCCAATTTGGGCTTTTCTATTGGATAAGCATCGAAAAATATAACTGAGCCCATATATGTTTCCTCTTTATCCCATATATTTTTCTCTATATTAAAAGTTTTTTTATCCCCTCCAAATATTAAATAAATTTTAGTCTCCTCAGCATTTTCTTCTATTTTGTCAATTTCAAAATTATCTTTTTTACCAAATATTTTTTGTAAATTATTATCATTTAGTAATTTTTTTACAAAATTTTTTAAATAAATATTTCTAACAACTCCTTTAATAGAAGAGGCAGGTATATATGGCATTCCAGTTGTATAATCAAAAATCATACCAATTTCACCTGCTGTGGTCTCTCCAATTCCAACTATCATTTTGTTTTTAAGTTTAAAGTTTTTCTCGAAGATTTTAAAATTAAAATTATTTTCTAATTGTTTTATATAATTATCCAGCATACTATTCTTTAATTTTAATTTTTCATTGGTAAAATTTAAATTTATATTACTAAATAAGTTTTTTAACTTTACTTCATGACCATCAACCTTTGGTATCTGTTTTTTTTCATCTGCTTGAATATCTATATATTTCTTATAGTTATCCCTTTCATTTAACTCAATAAATTTCTTAAAATATAAACCAAAATTAATATTTGATAGAGGTTTTGTTTCTAAAATATTCTTTATATCTTTATTTGTCATCCTCATTGTCTTTTTACTCCTTTAAACCAATATTGGCATTAGCATATCTTTTTACCCATTCAAGCATTGATAAAGTTTCTCTTTGAATGGCAAGATATTTTTTTTGGTCTAATTCGCAAAGTTTTTTAATAAAATCATCATCTTGACTACCTGTAAAACCTGGTAAAAAATTGTTATTAATATCTTTATTTTTATAGTTTAACCACTCTTTTATAATGGAAAAGAGAATATAATGTTTTGATTTTTCCCCATCACTTTTAGAAAGCCAGAAAGCTAAAACCTGTATCAATCCATTTTGCAAAATCATTGTTGTAGAACCTGCAACAAAAGAATTAAACTCTTTTCTATTCTTTTCATCTTTAGGAGCCTTTTCTATTATCTTATCAAGGGCATATTCTGCTCTTTTTTGTCCTAATGTTCTCATTTATATCTCCTTTAAGTTATTCTTTATCAAACCATGTAATATTAAAAATACCTTTACCAAGTGTTTCATCACCACCAATCTGAATATAATTCCCAATCGCTTTTTTAATAGACTCTTTTACAGTATTTTCTTGTATATTATTTGTTTTATCATTTCCAAACCAAACAATATTATAAAGTAGTGTTTCTGATGGTAAAAACTCCTGATATCTTAATGAACCATCCGTAGCAGTTCCTGTTTCTATATCAATCTTAATGTTTGTTTGAATTTCAGTACAAGTAACACAGTAGCTAAACATTTCATCAGAAACTAAAACTATCTTATTAGCCTCACTAAAATACTTTTTAATTAAATTTGCTAATTTTTCATTATTATTTATCTTTGCTTTTATCACTGCTTCTTCTATAATAATTTCTGACTCCTTTAAGTTTCCTGTTAAAATAAGAGAATTATCATCTTTAATATCAATATTGCCAATATCTTCGCAACTAAAACCAATCAAATGTAAATCTTTAATAAATCTATTGATGACATAAGGAGAAGTAACCCATATAAAGGGACTTTCATTTGATCTCATTGGAAAAGCAAAAACCCTTGAATCTGAAAAAGAAACAATAGCAGGATTATTTTTTTCATTATTTTTATCCTTTAAATCCTGCTCATCGGTTCCAAAAATAATATTAATATCAGGACTATTATTATTTGCTCTTCTATAATGATCTCTAAAAGCACCTTTAATACTTGATGCATTTATAATAGGATAATTTGTATGTTTTTCTCTTTGAATAGGAAGATCAATTGTAGCTATAGTATCACCACTTCCAACATGTGAAGGTGTAACAGCATAAAGTTTTAATAAGGATTTTAATTCTTTCATTTCTTTCTCCTTCTTTTTTATTTTTATATTTTTACAGGTATAAAACTTTGACTTATTTTTTTAGAAAAAATAGAACCTTGAGGATAATAACCTTTTAAAGGTTTATGAAATCCTTTTTTCAAATCCCATCCTCCTAAATATTTAATTTTACCTGTTGAAATCAAATAATTATCAACATTTTCGCCTCCTTCAATATTAGATAAGGACATAAAAAATTCACTTTTAATCTTATTGATATTTTCCCATAAATTCGAAAATTCGCTTATTTCTTTATAATAAGCCTTTCTCTTTTCTGCTCCAATTTCTATGATTCCTTCATTGCTTATGGGTAAATCAGAACTTAATCCAACAACTAGCCAAACATCTTTCTTAAATCTTATATGAGGAAAAAAATAAATATGACTTTCTCTTGCTTTTCTTGAATCTTTTTCTAAGGCTATACCGGTTCTATTTTCTATTTCAAAAATATCTTTATTAGATAGTATTTTAATAGAAAATGTTAAATCTTTTTTTTCGTTTATATTTTCATTATTATCATGTATTTCTGTTATTTTTTTATTGCAGTTTATAAAATCATCCAGCAAAACATAATATTTACCACCTATATTTTCTACATCTTTTTTATTTACCCATAAAACTTTTTCATTCTGCATTTCGATGAAATTATAATCATTTTTATTTATGATTTTGGGTAATATAATATTAATATCTTTTAAATTTTCA
Source organism: uncultured Brachyspira sp. (assembly GCA_964581895.1). Lineage (GTDB taxonomy): Bacteria > Spirochaetota > JAAYUW01 > JAAYUW01 > JAAYUW01 > Exilispira. The sequence continues at coordinate 155,922 of CAZOPR010000006.1, read as the reverse complement.
TTCCCATTTGATATTTTATATGCCTTTGATTCAACTTTATCATTATTCTCTTCATTTTTATTACTCTCGTCTTCAATTTTATACCAGCAGTATGGAGAGGGAACGAAATATTTATCTTTTAACTTAAAAAAAGGTCCTACAACTTCAAAAGGATATTCATTATCCCAGGTACCAATTTTATCTAAAATTTCTTGCTTGACATTACCTTCATAATAATCCTTAAAAGATATATTATTTTGTAACAAAGCCAGAGTTCTAAATGCACCAATTATAGTCTGGGTTGTAGGAGGAAAAATATTTTTTGCATCATGAGATTCTCCCATATCCATTGGCTCTGCTGTTCTGAAAAAAAGAGTATCTATCGGTTCAATTAAATACCATTTCATTATTTTTCTCCTTTATTTAATTTTTATTTTTTTTATTCTTTTCTTTATCACTGCTTAAAAAAGAAGCTATAATAAGAGGATCAATACTAAATTTAGATGATTCATAATCTGATTTATTATCTGATGAATTTGTTAAAATTAATTCAACTATTTTTTTAGAAATTTCTTTTAACTTATTTTCTTTTTCATCTTTAGAAAGTTCTTTAAATAAAACTTTTGTATTATCAGATTTTACAAGTAAAGATTTAATAAATTTAACAAGATTATCTTTATAATATTTATTATTATCTTCTTTACTTTTAATTATTGCATTAAGACCATCCATAAAGTAATTTAACTTATATATTAAAGATTTAGACACTTCTTTTGTTATAATTTTTGAAATTTCCAAAAAATAGTTTAATTTTTCATCAGTCCATTTAGAAACAAAATATCTTTCTCCTCCAGATCTCTTATTCAAACAAATAGCAATTGAGTTCCTATCACCTTCTTTTTTTGCTTTTTTTAACACTTCCTCCGCCTTTTCTATCATATGACTTAAATTAGATTTATAATGACATATTAAAATCCCGGCAGATATCGATATTTTTTCCGCCACCCCTAAATTTAAAGAAAGTTTTCCTCTTGAAGGATTATAATTAGCAGAAATCTTCTCAATAGATATTTTATCATTTTCTAAATTTATGTTATTGAAATTTGAAACATAATAAGATCTAATTTCATTTGCAGCATATATTACATTAGAGGTAGGTAAAACTGCACAAACATCATCTCCACCAGCATAAATTAATTTCCCGTCATACTTTTCAATAATACTTCTAACACCATAGTTTGAAAAATCGCTTAAAGATTCTGATATTGCCATATGAATGGATGGAGTAACGCTTCTTTTTGATTTTAATATTTCTTGCCATTCATCACTAATATTTTTGAAAGAATTTTCATCTTTTACCTTTTTAACAATATCAGGATGAATGATAGATCCCCATTTAGAACCTATAGTCTTACCATTTATTAGGTCTCCCATTTTATCGCCATCCATTTTCAAAATTGCATAGTAGCTATCAGTATTATCACTATCCTTGATATTTTTATTTTTATTTTCAAATTTTTTCTGTGCTAAATCTCTTTTTTCTTTACTATCAACTATATTATTTCTTTTAAAATAATTATATAAAGCTATTTCCGAAGTTTGTGGAAAATTTTCAGAATCTTTTATCAATTCATAAAGAATATGATCTTTTTTATTTCCAATAATTTCCTTAAAAAGCCTTTTTGATAAACATATTGAGCAAAGTCTTTCATTTTCTTTTATCTCTTTATCTGAAAATTTTTTAGATATTTTTTCCCAAAGATCTTTTATATTTTCTTTATAATCTTTTACACCAAACTCTACCCTTTGATGAGCATTAAAACTATTTAAAATCTCAAATTCCCCGCACATACAGCATTTTTCACCATTTTCAGGTTTTCTACTTATTTTTTTTACCTGTTTTGCTGAAGCTAAACAAGATTGTAAAAGTGCATGAGATACAGAATAATATTGCCCATAACTCATAAATTTAAGAGGATCATCAAAATTTTTATAATCTTCTTTATTATCAGATTTTTTGTTAATATTTAATTTTTCTTCTATCCTGCAGAATCTATCAAACAATTCTGTTTTTTCTTTTATCTCTTTTTCATCCAGTAAGGTTTTTGCATTATTAATAAAAGTATTATTAATTAGCTTTACTGCACTCCAGTTAAAATCCCAGTAATTATCAAATTGCCTATCAAGTATAAATTTAAAATCATTCTTAATATCTTCTTTTTCTTTTTTTAAAATATTTGATAGTATTTCTATTAAACTATATTTTATATTCTGCCATTTTGTTGATATAACATTTATTATCTCTTTGCTTATATCCTCTGCCTTATCAAAAGGTATAAAAAATAAAAATTTATTTGGAAAAGAAGCAATTGTTGAATCTTTATTTAGTATATATTTTTCATCACCTTTTAATATATTTTTACTTTTAAGATATTGATAAACAAGATTTTGATCTATTAATGAAGGATAAATTACATTATCACAACCTAAATTTTCTATAATCCAAACTATACCTTCAAAAGCAAGCCAAGATAAGATAACAGATCCAATCCAAAAATCTCTTAGTTTCCTAGCTTTTGATATAAAAGATTGAACAGGATTTATACTGAAAACCATCATGCCTATATTTTCAGTATTACAATCTTCAAAACCCATACAACTTGCTATAGCAGAAGTTATAGCATTATGCTGCCAGATTGAATGATCTGGAAATCTTGTATCAGCAGGTATTCTATGCCAGAAAGATCCAAGTTCTCCTATATTTTCATATGCAAGTTTAAATCTTGACAGAAGATGTAGTCCAGTAAATTTATTGAATAAAATATTTTTTCTTTTATCATTATCTTTTTCATCATTTATTTTGATTTCTTCATAAACATTACTTTCTCTTTCAAAGAATTTAATAACATCTTTAAAAAAAGCTTCCTTATCATTAATTATTTTTTCTGGAATTTTAATATTTAATATTGTATCTTCTGAAGATGTTGAATGGGTTATAATCGGGTTATTAACAAAATCTATAGCACCGCTTTCTTCATCTATCTTACTATAACTTGGTAATACACCCCTTTCGAAACTTGCAGCAATACCATCTGCCTTTTTCCAGAATTCATCCGAAGGTTTGTCAAAGCCAATAATAGTTTTAATTATTTCATTTGCTTTTTTCTCATGTCCTTTTATTTGAAAAACTTTGTCTACTGGATCATGAAAATATGCTATTATTTTATTTTCCCAATACTTTTCATCAGGTTTTATCCATGCCATTATTTACCTCCAATTTTTGATATTTTAATTTATTAAATTTTATAAAATTTTAATTTTCATTTTAACTTTTATTTATCAAATATAAAAATTAACTAAGAAGGAAAATTCTTAAAAAAATCTTCCCAAAATTTCTTGTCAAAATTACCATTAAATGTATAAGGTACAACTAGTATTGAACTTTGATATTCAGTTTCTTTTATTTTGCTAACATGAAGAAATAACGGTTTTGCTAATCTTCCTTCTTTATATTCCTTTTTATATTTATCTGATATCGGTTCTTTAAATGCTATAATAGGTAAACCAATTTTTGCCCTCCTGTGATAAACATGTCTTGGTTCAAGTGCTAATCTAGCTTTTCTATATACTAATCCGGCATCTGAAAGAGCATCAACCCAGGAATTATAATTTTTTGAGTTAGAGCTTGAGTTTGGGAGTTTAAAGTTTTTTACTTCCTTTGAAAATATTAAAAAATCTTTTGGCTCAGCATTATTATAGATTTCTTTTTTTAATTTAACATCATTTAATTTTTCATCCCCATTTATAATCTTGAAACAGCCGAAGCCATTTCTGGATTTTGCCCCAAGTCCACCATATTTTTCTAAAAGCCAGAATGCTTGTAAAACTTCTTTTTTAGCATTTTTATCATAAAAAGTAAATGATATAGCAAATTTTGTTCCTTCAGGATAATATTGCTTAATATAATTTTTAAAATCCCTTAAACTACCAAATGCTAGATAATCTATGATTCCTAAATTATGACCTTTTACATTAAAAGTTTTTCCAGTTGGCAAATTAGTAGATTTAGGCTGATTGTTTATTGATTTAATTTTTATTTTAAAATTACTTGAATTATCAGTATTCCCAAAAATTTTTGATTCAGCTTTATACATTTCTTTAATGCTTTTATAATTATTTCCATTTGCTATTCTCCACCAAAACCTTAGAAGTCCTTTAATCGATGAACCTCTAATTTCGGCTTTTTCTTTTTCAGCTCCTCCCATAAATAAAGGAGTTACAACTTCAACTTCAAAATCAATCTTTTCATAATCTTTGAATTTAGAAATATTAACTTCCATCTACTCCCCCATCTATAATTTATTTTTCTTTCCCTACCCTTCTTTTTAAAAAACTTTAATCTTTTCAATACTTTTAATATCTTTAATCCATAAATCCTTTAACATTTAATTCTTTTTATTCTTTTTTATTCTTTTTATTTATTAATTCCCTTTATCAGGTTTTAATTCTTTTTATTTATTATTTCTTTTTACTCTTTTTTTCTTTTTTTATTTACTAATTCCCTTTGTCCGCTTTCAATTCTTCTTACTTATTAATTCTTTTTAACCAATAATTCTTTTTAACGCCCCAGCTTCTCTTTCTTTACCTCAACTTTTCCAAAACCAAAGGCTGTATTTTTCCCTATATGAAAAAGGCTGACTCCATCTAACATATCTATCATGCTTTTAGTAAATCTTCCTTCAAGTTTAATATTGCCTAAAAATCCTCCTAAAAGCATAACAGTTCCCTGCTTTGCAGAATATCTGCTGGATTCCTTCCATACAAGTTTCCTTTCAACTACCTTGATATTTGGTTCCTCTAAAAACTTTTTTTCATAAGAAAAAGGGATGTAATTGTGACCATAAAGTTCTGTTAAAATCCTCATCCTTCTACTTGCACTGTTTATAATATGAAAACCTTCTACCGGCTCAGATACTGTCCCTTTTTCTATATATCTAAAAGGAGTTAGAAATTTTAATTCGATACTATATTTCTCAGTAGTATCATCAAGATTACTCTCCCATTTTTCAATATAAGGAGATAGTCTAATAGAATCTCCACTTGGGTATAGAGTTTCAATCTTTGTTTCAATAGATGTGATTACATACTTTTTTTTCTCCTTAAATAACCCTTCTTTACCTGCATTGTATAATGCGGTAAAAAAGTAAGAAAAAGATGGGATTGCAAGTTCAAATACAACAACTTCTATAATAAAATCTCTAATATTCCCATTTTCTGGATCATCTATAGAAAAAATAGAACCATCTGTCTTATGTATACTCATAACATAAGGATGGGTTCCGGTAGATCTTCCCTTTAACTCAACACTTTCAAACTTTAAAGGAGTCTCAAAAATTATGGCATAAGCACAGGAAACAGATAAAGAGCAATCCCTGCATTGTAAGTTTCTTCTGATGCAGCAAAGAGTATGCAGATGCTTACCTATGACACTTCTAAAGATAAAGTTGGGTTCAATCCCGAAAAAGATAGGATCAACAAAATGAATAAAGAATCTATATTTTGTGTATAAAATCTCCATTCCCTTCCTCTCAGGTCTTTAATTTGTTTTAATTTAAGTCTTTAATTTTCATCAATATAAAACTATTTTAATCTTTACTACTTTTTTAAATAAAATCAAGTATTTCGTAAAAAAAAATAAAAAATTTTTAATATTTTCTATTTTAATTTTAACATCAAATTTTTTAATAAAGTTAAAAAAATCAAATCAGGATTTTCATATTTAATAGACAAATAAAAAGATCATTTCTTACAAAAATTTTTATAAATTTTATAAATATTTTTCTAAATTTTTTTTTAAAAGACTTTTTGTAATATTTTTCAAGATATATTTTTTTATATTTATTAAATTTTTGAATTTCTTAGATATCTGAATTTTATAAAAAAAAAAGCCACCTTAGCCTAAAGGTGACCTTTTCTAAAAATAAAATGTTGATATTTTATATATAAATTATGAACCAAAGGCGACACGCATTCCGAAAGTTACAGTATAGTTTGAAAGATCAAAAGCAGGACCTGGTATTAGATTTCCTATATATTGATAACCAATATAAAAAAATAATTTGGTAAATAAAGACAATCTTAAACCTAATTCTATTGTAAATTCATTATATACTGCAAAGTAACCTTCTGACTCAGACACACCTATACCACCAAGACCAAACCACCAGATAACATCAAGTTCAACTATATAAGTATTTATAAGCTGAAAACCTGAAACAAATCCACCAAAACCACCTGCTATGCCGTCATCCATATCGTAGATAGATTCATTCAATACAGCAAGTCCAAATCCACCTATAATATAATTCCCTAATACTCCATAACCATATCCACCAAAATAGTTTAATGGATTTGTGTTTTTTGGAAGGAATTTCAATAAATTATATGGGTCATTTACCCCAAAAAATATCCCACCTGCTCCAATATCGAAAGCATAACATTGAATAACTGATATAAATAATAAAAAGATAAGAAAAAATAAGATCATAAAAGGAGCAAGGTTTGTAAGTCTTTTAGTATTCATAAAACTATCCAAAAAAGTATTAAATAAAAACAAAACTTAAAAAAAACTTTAAAAAAATCTTCCATTAAAGAAAACTGCAAAAATGATTTAATTAAGATAATAATTTAATAACTCAAAATTTTAATTTTTCAACTTGTTAAATTTTAATGTAAATTTATATTTTATATAAAAAATTCAATAAATCTTAACCTGCAAACTTTTATTTTATGTAAAAGATGTAATAAATCTTATCATAGAAACTTATATTTTATTTAAAAGATGTAATAAATCTTATCATAGAAACTTATATTTTATATAAAAGATGTAGTAAATCTTATTATGCAAACTTCTGTTTTATATAAAAAAATAGTCTCGCGTAGTTTACTTTTGACATCTCTAAAAATATAGATTTTAAGGGTGAGCGGTGGGGGAAATCTAGTGGCATAAATAATTTATATTGCAAATTTTGATTGAAAAATTATTCTGTAAAAAATTTAAGAAAATGAAGAAAAAAGCTCTTTTTTTTAATAATAAATCTATTCTTATTATCCTATTTATTTCTATATTATTTTTTTTAATATTACTTGGATTTGCCTTTCCTAAAGGGATTTCTGGAATAAAACCATTGAAGACTGTTACCTATATTGCTCAATATACTACTTATGATTTTCAATTTACCAAGTCTTCAAATCCTCTCAAATTCTTTAAATGGTTTGTTTTCATCCTTGCTATTTTAACTATAATCTACTTTATACTTAACCCATCCAGGGCAGTTGCATATCTTTTAGCAATTCTTATCCTTTTATCTATCTTTTTAATTATACCTGCAATCGTAAAATTTTTAGAAAATATTGAAAATCCAGCAAAAACCAATTTTGCTTATAAACTTAAAAATCAAAATATAGAGGAGAATAAAAAAAATGAGCAACAGGTAGAGGTTTTGCCATATCAACAAAAAGAAAATGAAAAAGGCTATAAAACTCTTTATATCTTTCTTTTTATTTTCCTTTCTGCCTTTACTCTATTTGTTGTTATAATATTTTTAGTAAATCTTATAAAAAGGATTATTCTTGAGATTAAAGAAGGAAAGTTTGGTTTTAACTTTTTTAAAAATAGATCTAAAAAAGTTCTTATAAATGAAGTTCAAAGTGCAATAAATGATGCAATAGATTTAATAGATACTAAAAATAATGTTAAGGATGCCATTATAAATTGCTACCTTGCACTTTTATATTCTGTAAAAAAATACACTAAAAAGGTGAAAGACCCGAGTTTAACTTGTAGAGAATTTGAACCTGTTTTGTTATCTTTAGATTTAGCATTTGAAGATATTGAGGTTTTAACTTATTCTTTTGAAAAGGCGAAATATTCAAACAAGACAATTTTAGAAATGGAAAAAGAAAAAGTTTTGGCAAGCCTTAAAAATTGCATAATCAAACTAAAAAAGGATTATAAAATAGATAAAAATTGAAGATTGTAAATTAAATAAAATTAAATAAAAGGGATAATGTAGATGCAAATTATTTCATATATCGACCCGACTGTTATAGCCTTTATACTTTACTATTTTTATATGATGATATCTATTGCATCACTTGCAACTTTGCTTATTTATCTTCCAATCTACTTAAAAAAAGAGGAAGAGGAAGAAATTAAAAGAAAAAGACTTCAATTCAATTATCTTGAAAATATTTATCAGCAGATAGAATTTGCTGGTAAAAGTAAATATTACAGGTCAAGTATTGCAACACTTCTTGCAAAAGGTTTTGCATTTAAATCTGGTTACCCTCTTGCAACATATGGGCAGATTTCACAACTTTTAAAGGAAGGCAAAATAGATATTCCAGAAGATATTAAAGATTTCATAATATCATCTGCGGAATTTTATACAACTTTTTCAGATTCAAATCCTGATTCAAATATCTATGAATCAATTATATCAAAAATATTAAAATCTTTAACAAAACTGAAAAATGAACAAGTGGAAGCAGAACAGTTAGAAAAAGCGATAGAAGCCCTCTATAAAAAATTTAACTAATATTGAAAATATAAAATAGGTAAAAATCAGAAAAAGAGTGGTAAAGATGGATTTTGGAAGGATCGCAAAAGCAAAAGATCAGATTTTGGATGAACTTTCAAAAGCAATTGTCGGGAAAAAAGATACAATAGAAATGCTTTTGGCTACATTTTTGGCTGGTGGGCATGTTCTTTTCGAGGATTATCCAGGTCTTGGTAAAACCCTTATAGCAAGAAGTCTTGCTTCTGTTTTGGGGCTTGAATTCAAAAGGATTCAGTTTACACCTGATTTACTTCCTCAGGATATAACTGGAACATTTGTTTATGATAAAGACAAAAAAGAGTTCGTCTTTCGTGCAGGACCTATCTTTACACAGATACTTTTGGCAGATGAGATAAATAGAGCCTCTGCAAGGACTCAGTCGGCTCTTTTGGAAGCAATGCAGGAAAATCAAGTTACAATAGAAGGGCAAACAATGCCACTAAAAAAGCCATTTATAGTGATAGCGACTCAAAATCCTATAGAGTATGAAGGGACTTTCCCTCTTCCAGAGGCTGAGTTAGATAGATTTGCAATAAAGATTTCTGTAAACTATCCTACCTTTGATGAGGAGCAGAAAATTTTGCAACTTAGAAGGGAAAGAAAACAGGATGATATTATTCTTTCAAAGGTTCTAAGTGAAGAAGAATTTTTAAGTATGCAAAAGGCAATCGAAGATGTTTATGTTGATGAAAGCATTGAAAAATATATTGTTTCAATAATATTTGCAACAAGGCAGGATTCAAGTATAACTGTTGGTTCAAGCCCAAGAGGTTCTCTTATGCTTTACAAGATATCGAGGGCTTATGCTGCAATATGTGGAAGAGAGTATGTCATCCCCGATGATGTCAAAAAGTTTGTAAATCCAGTTCTTTCCCATAGAATCTTACTTGACCCCTCATTATGGCTTAGAAAAGATGCCCAAGTTGATATTTTAAGTAGAATAGTTAAAAATATAGCGGCACCTATAGGTAAATAAGACAGAGGGAAAAAATTGCAAAGGTTTTCACAAATTATTATTTTAATCTTTTTTATTCTTTTTTTATCTATTGCACTTGTTACATTAAATTCTGACTTTATTGCGATAAGCATCTTTTGCTTTGCAATTTTTACCTTCGATCTATTTTACTCTTTTTCTTTTGATAAGATTAATATAGAATGCGAAAGGAAAATCTATCTTTTAAGTGATAATCAAAAAATAAGTATAAAAAATAACAGATTTGAAAATAATCAGATTGCTCAAATCGAAACAAAAATAGTAATAAAATCCAATAATCTTTTTTCTTTTTTCCCATTTTATATTAAGATAAAAGAGAATATTCCAGATAGGATAAAACTTTTAGGTTCTTCGTTAAATAATGAAAATATTGAAACTGGATTTTTTTCATACTTAAAATCTGTAAACTTAAAACCTAAAAATTCACAGGATGCTATTATAAAATCACCTAAATTTATCAAAAAATCATCAGATTTTATCCGAAAATCCTCTTCTTTTAATTCTTCCTATTTCAATTATTCATATAAAGTTAAGGTCAAAAGAGGCTTCTATGAATTTGAACCTGTTAAATTTAAGATATTTAGCCCTCTTTTTCTTTCATCAAAAAATATAGATATTTCTGCAAACCTCACATTCTATGTAGTTCCTGATAAAAATATAGATATTGATTTTCCTATTCGAAGTAAGAAACTTTTAGTTTATACTGGGATGATACCATCTAAAAAGCCAGGAATTGGCCTTAATTTTTTCGATGTCAGACAGTACTATGAAGGCGATAAATTAAATACAGTAAACTGGAAACATTCGGCAAGAAACAATCAACTTTATGTAAATGAATTTGAAAGGGAATCTAACACTGATGTCTCTATAATAGTTGATTGCAGAAACAATCCAAATACATATTCAGTCTCTGATGATATTTTTGAAAAGGGGATTGAAGCTGCATATACCATAGCAAAATCTATGCTTAAGGCACAAAATAGAGTCAGTTTTTTAGAATTTGGCTCATATTTTAACTTCGTAAGACCTGGCTATGGCAAAGTTCAGCTTGAAAGGATAACAATGGTTTTAAGTAGTTTGAAAATAAATGATCAGCAAGATTTCTGGGAATTAGATAATATTCCAACTTCCATTATCCCTTCTGGAAGTCTTGTTTTCCTTATAACCCCTCTATCTGAAGAAGATATCCCTCATATCATCCGATTTCATCAGAGAAAGTTTAGATTTGTAATAGTAGCCCTTGATATTGTGGAATATCTTTATAACAAGATGGATAACTTAGAAAAAGAAAGATATAAAAAAGCCTATATGCTTGCAAGTAGCCTTCGAAAAATGACTATTGAAACTGCAAAAAAAGCAGGGTCTGTCGTCTTAAATTATAACTGCATCGAACCTTTCAGTAATTTCATAAAGGAAAACTCATATTATCTTAAAGAATTAACAAGAAAGGCTGGAAAGATATGAAATACTTCACATTTCATTATTTTTTATATATTATTTTCTCTCAGGTATTCCTTTATTTACTTATAGTATCTTTTACCTTACTTTTTTTGAAAAGATTCAAGATATTCAAGATTTTTTCTCTTATACTTATTTTTGTAATAATACTTTCAGATATTATTTTTTATTTTTCAACAGATTTAAGCTCGCTTAAAATATTTAATCTTTTTAGTATTTCGATCTGTATCGACTTTTTACTTATTATTAATTTTTTAAATATTGTTTATTCACAAAAAGAAAATAAACCTGATATAGAGTCTGAGAAAATTAGTAATATTGATATTGCTAATATTTGTGTTAGAAAAAGATTTTTCATACTTCTTTTAGTTCTGCTTTTTTTGAATATAATAACATTTTCACTTATCTTTTTGTTTAAGTATTTTTCCTTCTCAATAAATTTTTTTGTAATAATAACAATTGCATTTTTACTTTTTATTCTACTTTTCAGATTTTTTGAAAATGTTAAGAAGGTAAAAGAGAAAAAGGAACAAAAAATAGATTTCTAATTAATAAGTATAGCTTCATGTAAAAAATGTTTAGGTAAAAATGTTTAGGTAAAAATGTTCAAGTAAAAAAAGTTTAGATAAAAATATTAATTGATAATAAATTAAAAACTTAAAAATAAAAACTAAAAAGAGGGGTAAATGGAAAAAAATCTGATTATCGAGTTATGTAAAAATGAACTTACAAGAACGACAGGTTGCACAGACCCTGGTGTAATCTGCTATGCTGTGGCTATTGCAAAAGAAAATCTTGGTGAAATTCCAGAGAAAATCGATTTGACTTTAAGCTTAAATATCTTCAAAAATGCAGTTAATGTCGGAATTCCTGGAACTGGTGAATCCGGTATAGAACTTGCAGCAGCTTTAGGAGCAGTAAGCGAAAACTCAAGTGCAAAACTTTCCATCTTAGAATCTGTAAATCCTAAAATGATTGAGGAAGCTAAAAAGATTGTTAATAAAAAGATAATAACTGTAAAATCTCTTTTTCCAGAAAATAGTAAAGAAGGATTAACTGCTAAAGAGCTTTTATATATTGAGGTAAATGCAGCAAAAGGCTCTGATATAGTAAAGGTAGTTATCCATTCAGACTATACTAATGTTGCACTTATAGAAAAAAACAGTAAGCTTATTTATAAGAATAATGAGAATATCCTTTCAAAAAGCAAGATGAATATTAAAAGTGAAAAATTTTCAGATCTTGTAAATACAATTCTTTCGATAAATCCAGAAGATTTTGAATTTCTATTAGATGCTGCAAAGGTGAATTTTGAAGCGGCTGAAAAAGGACTTTCAGATAGAAATACTATATTTGGCAAATCTATTTCTAATATAAGTAACTGCGGTATACCTACTGATAAGAGACCTATAGCCTGTTGCACAGCAAAATCTGTTGAAGCATACACCGCAGCAGCTGGCGAAGCAAGAATGATTGGATTAAAAGTTCCAGTTATCGCTTTAACTGGAAGTGGAAATCAAGGGATAACTGCACTTGTAGGTGTATATAGTGCAAGTTTGAAGATTAATCCACCTAAAGAGCTTTTAATTCAAGCCCTTGCGATTTCCACAATCTCCACAATACTTTTCAAAAGCTACCTTGGAAGGTTAACTACCATTTGCGGATGCGCAGTTGCGGCATCTGTTGGGGTTGCAGCAGGAGTAGTTCATCTTCTTGGTGGTAAAATCGAGGATATGGTAAATGCGATTCATTCAGTCATAGGAACATTTGCAGGTATGATCTGCGATGGAGCGAAGGTCTCCTGCGCCTACAAGCTTTCAGCTGCTGCAAGCTCTGCCGTTGAATATGCATACTTTGCCATGAATGGTGCCTTTGTCCCTAAAGGCGATGGGATAATAGGTTATACAATAGAGCAAACACTTGAAAACCTTGCAACACTGAATAATATTGGTATGGTTGAAACAGATAGAACAATCGTAAAAATTATGGAAAAAACATTAAAAGATAAAAAATAGTATTATATTTATAGCATTGTACTTATAGTATTATATTTCAAAAGAATATCATACTTCAACTATAATTACAAGAATAAAAGGATCTCTTGCTATCTCTTCATTGAAATATTTTTTCAACTCTCGTTTTATCCTTTTTTTAAGGTCATCCCAGCTATTTGAACCATCTACAATCCATTTATTTACAACCTGATTCGATAGATCTTTTGCCTTTTCAAGAAGATGTTCAGAATTATCTATGAGGACAAAACCTCTTGAAATAACTTCAATGGGGCTTGCAATAGCCGCTTCCTTGGTTAAAGTGACAACTACCGCGACTGTTCCATCCTCAGCAAGTTTTTGCCTTTCCTCTATAACAATATCTGAAATATCTCCTATCCCTTTCCCATCTATAAAGATATTTTCTGGTTCGATATTTCCACCAACATGAATATTTCCATCCTCGACTTCCAAGATATCTCCATTTTTAAGTAAGAATATCTTATCTGCTGGAATACCAACTGTCTGAGCAGTATTTGCATGAATAGATAAGTGTCTATATTCACCATGAACAGGGACAAAATATTTTGGCCTTGTAAGGTGAATCATTATCTTTTGCTCTTCCGTATAAGCATGTCCTGAAACATGAATATCGTCAGATTCAGATTGAACAACTGTCGCACCAAGTTCATATAGTTTGTTTATATTCTTAAAAACAAGATGCTCATTTCCAGGTATTACCGAAGATGCAAGTAAAACAAGGTCACCTTTTTCTATCTTTATCTGTTTATGCCTATTTTCAGCCATTCTTGTTAAGACTGACATAGGCTCTCCTTGTGTTCCTGTAACTATGCAAACAACCTTTGAAGGTGGAAATTTTTTCAGATCTTCAAGTGGATGTATAAAGTTTCTTTCAAAGTTTATATATCCAAGTTGCTTTGCTATTTCAATATTTTTTTCAAGTGAAAAGCCAGTGACAAATACTTTTCTATCGTACTTTTTTGCAACATCAAAAATCTGTTGAATCCTATGTATATTTGATGCAAAAGTAGCTGCAATTATCTTCCCTTTAGCCTTGGTAAAATAGTAGTCAAGATTTTCAACAACTTCTTTTTCTGAATTTGAAAAACCTTTTCTTTCAGAATTTGTAGAATCAGATAATAAAAGTAGAACACCTTTTTTACCTAAATCAGAAAGGGTATGATAATCAAAAATCTTGTTATCTACAGGTGTATTATCTATCTTAAAGTCTCCAGTATGAACTATGTAGCCTAACTTTGTTTTTATTGCAATGCCAACAGCATCGGCTATTGAATGATTCACCCTAAAAGGGATGAATTCAAAATCATCACAATTGTAAAACTTATCTGGATGTATCTCAACCATTTTTGGTAAGTTGCTATGATTTACAAAATTTCTCTTTTCTGTTATTCTTGCTTTTATAAGCTCTAATGTAAGTTTAGTGCCAAAAATCGTTATAAAAGGGAATTCTTTGACAAGATAAGATATCGCACCAATATGGTCTTCATGACCATGAGTTACAATAAGTCCCTTAAATTTCAATCTGTTGCTTCTAAGGTAGTTAAAGTCTGGTATAACAAAATCTATACCATACATTTCAACTGTTGGAAATTGCAATCCAGCATCGATCGCAATTATGGTCTGCTCGCTTTCAAAAAGAGTCATATTTCTTCCGATTTCACCGAGCCCACCGACAGGTATTATTCTAAGTCCCATAATATATTTTCTTCTCCAATTTATTTTTCATATTTTTTTACTATCTATATCTTTATTTTTCTCAAACTTAAATTTTTTATTTTTTACTTTTCATAATTTTATTAACTTTTTATATTTTGATTTTTCGTCTATATAGATTTTTTGCTTTTTTACACATATGAATTTTATGAGGATAAATGATAAAAGTCAAATTTTTTCTTAAGCTAATTCTTTTAACTAAATTTTTAACTTTCTAATTTCTATCTATCACTTTCTAATTTCTATCTATCTTTTTTTATTTTCTATCTATCTTTTTATTTAAAATTTCCAGCAATTTTCCTAACTAAATTCTTTTGAGCTAAGATAGAATTTCCCTTGATCATCAATTTTAATAAGTCTAACCTTTACTCTATCTCCAACTCTAAATCTTCCTTCTATAGATTCGATCCTTTCCTTTGATACTTCGCTTATATGAAGCATACCGACAATTTTTGGAATAAACTCAACAAGAACTCCATATGGTAAAAGTTTTTTAACAACACCAGTATAGACTTCATTCACTTTTGGATTTGGATCTATTGTATTTTGAATCATCTGGATTGTTTGCTCTAAAAGTTCTCTATCTTTATTAGATATTACAACTTTAGCATCAGGTTCTACACTTATATCACTGCCAGTCTCAGATATTATGCTTTTTATAACCTTTCCACCAGGACCGATTAATGCCCCAACCTTTTCTTCATCTATCTGCATTATATGAATTTTTGGAGCTTTATCTGAAACTTTACAAGGGATATCTTTCACGGCATTTTGCATAATATTTAATATATGCATTCTTCCTTTTTTTGCTTGCTCGAGTGCCTTTTCAAATATCTCAAAAGTAATCCCTTCTATCTTTATATCCATTTGAAATCCAGTTATCCCTTTTTCAGTTCCTGCAACCTTAAAATCCATATCTCCAAGATGATCTTCCATCCCCATAATATCTGAAAGAACTGCGAATCTTTCCTTCTCTTTAACAAGACCCATCGCTATGCCTGCCACAAGTCTTGGAAGAGGAACTCCAGCAGAATAAAGAGATAAAGATGTGCCACAAACAGTAGCCATAGAACTCGAACCATTTGATTCAAGTATTTCGGAAACTGTTCTTATGACATAAGGGAAACTATCGTAAGTAGGAAGCATAGATTCAATGGATCTTTCTGCAAGATGCCCATGTCCTATCTCTCTTCTTCCTGGGGCACCATATTTACCTGTTTCACCAACAGAAAAAGGTGGAAAATTATAATGTAACATAAATCTTTTAGAAAGTTCCCCTTCGATATTGTCTAAAACCTGTGCATCACTTATAGAACCAAGTGTTGTGACAACTAAAGCCTGAGTTTCACCTCTTGTAAAAAGAGCAGAACCATGAGTGTCATTAAAAAGATTCATCTTTATAGTTATAGGCCTTATTTCATCAACCTTTCTCCCATCTGGTCGAAGCCCATCTAATAAGATGCTTTCTCTCATAAGATTTTTGGTGATATTATCAAAGTAATCATAGTACATCTGCTGAAAATCATCTTCAGCATTTTCTTCATCTTCGATAAGACCTTCTTTATCTATATTTTCAACCAGGTCATTTTTCTTTTCAAAATTAGCATTTTCTTTAATACCAATACTTTTTTCTTTATATTGCTCTTTTATAAGT
This sequence comes from uncultured Brachyspira sp., assembly GCA_964581895.1. Lineage (GTDB taxonomy): Bacteria > Spirochaetota > JAAYUW01 > JAAYUW01 > JAAYUW01 > Exilispira. The sequence goes on along the minus strand of CAZOPR010000006.1, from coordinate 139,470 downwards.
GGAAAGTATTTTTGCTTTACCTTTTCGATAGCTTCATCTCTTGCAAGTTTATCATAGATAAAAAGAGCTTGTTTTAACTCGGTTTCAACATTTTTTCTTATCACATCACTTAAAACTGTATTGTCCTCTTCTTCTTCTACCTTAATCTTTTCCTTTCCGACTTCCTTAACTATCTCATTTATCCCTAAAACGATCTTTTGAATCTGATTATGAGCAAATTTACATGCTTCAAGTAGTATCTTTTCATCTACCTCTTTACCGGCCCCTTCAACCATAGTTATGGCATCGTAAGTTCCAGCAACAACAATATCTAAATCTGCTTTTGGTATATCTTCAAGCCTTGGATTTATGACAAACTGATTATTCAAGTATGCCACTCTTACGGCACCGATAGGTTTTAAAAAAGGTATGTCAGAAATCGCAAGAGCAACAGAAGATGCATTAATAGCAAGAATATCTGGTGTATGTATCTGATCTGATGCTAAAGTATATGATACAACCTGAACCTCTCTTGTAAATTTTTTTGAAAAAAGTGGTCTTATCGGTCTATCTATAAGCCTTGAAACAAGTATCTCTCTATCTGAAGGTTTCCCTTCTCTTTTAATAAAACCACCAGGAATCTTCCCTGCTGCATATGCCTTTTCAAAATAATGCACTGTAAGAGGAAAAAAATCCTGCTTTGCATCAGGACCCATAACGGCAGCAGATAAAACAGCAGTATCTCCAAAACGAGCCAATGTCGCACCATTTGCCTGTCTTGCCATTGTTCCTATTTCAAATATAAACTTTCCACCATCAAGTAAAATTTCGAATTCTGTCTTCATAAATTTATTTCCTTAATAAAATTTCCTTAATAAATTAATTATATAAACCTTTGATAAATCATAAGATAAAGATTAAAATGATTATTATAAAAATCAAGATTTATTTTGAATCTTTCCACCGATTTTCAACGCCAACTTTTATATACAAATACCTATTAAATACTTAAATAAATTTTTATATAGATTTTTTTCAAAAAAGCTAAAAAACCCAATAAAAGCAAACCTATTAAAATTAAAATATATAAAAAATAAACCCCTCCTTTTATTAAAAAAGTAAGAGGGGTAAAAAAATTATTTTCTAAGGTTAAGCTCTTTAATAAGTTCTCTATATCTTGTAAGGTCTTTATTTTTAAGATATTCGAGTAACTTCCTTCTCTGACCAACAAGTTTTAAAAGTCCTCTTCTTGAAGAATGGTCATGTTTATTATTTTGAAGATGATTTGTTAAGTTTGTTATCCTTTCTGTTATAAGAGCAACTTGAACTTCAATTGAACCTGTATCTTTTTCATTTTTACCAAATTTTTTTATAACATCTACTTTGCTTTCATGAGTAATAGGCATTGTTGATTTCTCCCGCTTCTTTTCATAAACAAATAACTAATTTTGAAATTTGTCAAGAAAAGTTGAAATAAAAAACTTACCTTGGAAAATATATTTCACTTTTCCTCTTTGTACTATATTAAAATCTTCCCCGATAAAAACTTTTAATCTTCCACCTTGCATAACAACTTCAACTTCTTCTTCAACTAGACCTTTTTTGAAGCATGTTGCAGCTGCCGCACAGGCACTTGAACCAGAGGCAAGAGTGTAACCACTTCCCCTTTCATATATCTCTATTTTAATACTATTTGGGCTTAAAACCTGAGCAAACTGGACATTTGTCTTATTCTTAAAAAAGCTATTTGTTTCAATGCTTTTACCATATTTTTTTGCAAGACTTTCATCTATCTTATCCATTATTATAACAAAATGTGGATTACCTATAGATAGATAAGTTCCCTTAAATTTTACTTTATTTTTTTCATCCATCTCATTGTAAGCTAAAATTTCTAATTCATCTTCATAAAATTTTATTTTACCCATTTCTATGCTTATGGTTTGATCATCATTAAAAGTCGATTTTACAACCCCACCTTTTGTAATAATTTCAACTGATTTTTCTTTTTTAATATAACCTTTATCCATAAGATACTGACTGAAAATACGAAGACCATTCCCGCTTTTTTCTGCCTCAGAACCATCTGAATTAAAAATCCTAACAGATATTGTTTTCCCCTCAATTTTAATTTTATTTAAAGGTCTTGTTAAAAATTTGTTTGATAATTTTTCAAAAGTCATAACCAAAAATTTTTTTAAAGATTTAGATAAAGGTATAATCAAAGATTTTCTTAAAACTTTATTGTTAGGTTCTTTAAAAATAGGTCCTAAAAGAATACCATCTGCGCCAATACCGAAGTTTCTACTGCAAATATTTTCAATAAGTTTTGCATCTGGTTCAAAGCTATCACTATTTGGGTCTATGACTATATAATCATTCCCAAGGGCAGAATACTTGAAAAAATTAATAGTTTTTTCTTTCATTTTATCAATATCTATAAACGATTCTAACTTTTAGATAGGAAAAAAAGCAGAGATTTTCTCTTATTTTTTTCAATATCTATACATCTCACTCTTATATGGTCCATCGATATTTACACCTATATATTTTGCTTGTTTTTCAGTAAGTTTTGTGAGTTTTGCACCCAACTTCTCAAGATGAAGTCTTGCAACCTCTTCATCAAGCTGTTTTGGAAGGCAAAAAACATCTATTTCATGTTTTTTTGTAAAAAGTTCAATCTGGGCAAGAACTTGATTTGAAAATGAACAACTCATAACAAATGAAGGGTGCCCCTGAGCACATCCCAAGTTTACAAGTCTTCCTTCAGCAAGTAAAATTATGGAATGCCCATCTGGAAATTGAAATTTATCTACCTGAGGTTTTATAGTTGTTCTTTTAATCCCAGGATAATTTATAAGTCTATCAACCTGAATTTCATCGTCAAAATGCCCGATATTGCATACAATTGCTCCATCCTTCATCTTAAGCATATGCTCAAGTGTAATAATATCGCAATTTCCTGTTGCAGTAACATATATATCTGCAAAAGGTAGGGTATCTTCAATAGTTAAAACATTGTAACCTTCCATTGAAGCCTGCAAAGCGCAAATAGGGTCAATTTCTGTAACGATTACCTTTGCGCCAAACCCTCTCATAGATTGAGCACAGCCTTTGCCAACATCACCATATCCACAAACAACAACATTTTTACCTGCTACCATAACATTTGTAGCCCTTTTTATACCATCTGCTAAGGATTCTCTGCATCCATAAAGGTTATCAAACTTGCTTTTTGTAACAGAATCATTGACATTTATTGCAGGGAAAAGCAAACTGCCCTCTTTTTTCCTTTCATATAGTCTATGAACGCCAGTTGTTGTCTCTTCAGAAACACCTTTAATCTTTTTTGCAATATTTCTCCATCTTGCTGGATATTTTTCAATCTCATCAATAATAAGTTTTTGCATTATTGCAAGCTCTTTACTTTCAATTGAAAGATTTGGGATTTTACCTGTTTTTTCAAACTCATTTTCCAACCTTACGGCTTCATGAATAAAAAGAGTTGCATCACCTCCATCGTCCACTATTAAATCGGGTCCTTCGGTTTCTGTAAATAAAAGTGCCTGTTTTGTGCACCACCAGTACTCTTCAAGTGTCTCACCTTTCCAGGCAAATACTGGTATCCCTTTTTTAGCAATAGCTGCTGCTGCATGGTCTTGAGTTGAAAAAATATTGCAGGAAGCCCAGCGAACATGTGCTCCAAGTTCAACCAGAGTCTCTATAAGAACTGCTGTTTGCAATGTCATATGCAATGAGCCAGATATCTTTGCTCCACTTAGCGGTTTTTTACCAGAATATTTTTTACGAATAGCCATAAGCCCGGGCATCTCTTTTTCAGCAAGTTCTATTTCAAGTCTTCCCCAATCTGCCAAAGAAATATCTTTAACCTTAAAATTCATTTACTCCCCCAGTTTTTATCTTTTTCGAGATTTTATCAAAAAACTAAAATTAAAGAATTAGCTACTAAATCAATTGAAATATCTTTTTTTTAAAAATAATTACAAGAAAAATTTTATTGTATTTTCCAAAAATTTTCTTAAAATCATTGAAGAAGTATTGGAGGGTTTTGTGCTTAAAAAAAAGGTTGAAGGGATAAATATAAAAAGTGGTGCCCAAACTTATTATAATTATATTTCAAAAGATATTGGCGTTTTTTTGATTCATGGTTTTACTGGTTCGCCAGCCGAGATGATCCCTTTTGCAAAGAGATTTGAAAGTAAAGGTTTTTCTGTATATTGTCCAAGACTTGCGGGGCATGGAACAGATATAAATGATTTTGTTAATACAACTGTTGAGCAGTGGTATCAAAGTGCATTTGATCAGTATCTTGAATTCAAAAGCAGGGTAAAGAAAACATATATTATCGGTCTTTCTCTTGGGGGTCAAATTGCAACCTACCTTTCATATATTGCTGGTTGTGAAAAACTTGCACTTTTTTCAACTCCTTATGAAATACCTGATTCAAAGATGAAATATGCAAAAGCAATTTCAATATTTATAAAAAAAATAAAGAAAAAAGAAGAAAAACCATCTGTTTTTCTTGAAAAAGCAAGAGAACTGATGATAAACTATAGCGACTGCCCGTACCACTATACAAAACCAATCTATCAACTTTATAGAAGTTTTAAGTTTTTTCATTATTATATAAGGAAAACAAATGTCCCTATTTTTATAGCTCAATCTGAGCTTGATCCTGTTTCTTCTTTTAAGTCTCCTCAAAAAATATTTAATAAATCTAAATCATCCAAAATAAAACAGATGAAGTACTTAAAAAAATCTTCTCATGTAATAACCCTTGATTATGAGGCAGATGAACTATTTTCAATGACTCATGATTTTTTCTTGACAAATTAAAGAACTAAGTATTTTTAAGTGGATTTAAATAACCTAATATATTTTTAAGGATATAAAAATGGCAGTACCAAAAAAGCGACCTTCTCATGCGAGAACATTTAGAAGAAAAAGAGCAAATGAAAAAAGAGAACTTGTAACTGTTGGAGTTTGTCCAACATGTGAATCTCCTGTATTACCACATCATGCATGCCCTGCTTGCGGTCATTACAAAGGCAAAGAAGTAAAACCAGTTTTGGAAAAGGAAAAGAAAGGAAAAAAGGAAAAGAAATAATTAATTAAAATTTTAAAACTTAACAAAATGCAGCTTAAGTATAATGTTTATTTGCATTATACTTAAGCTGCATTTTATTTTAATCTTTCATAAATTATTAAATGTTACCTTTTCATTTTTTATGATTTTTGTTATTAAGAAAAATTTTTTAATAAATTTAATAAAAAAGGCTTTTTAAAGTATAAAAAAAAGTACAAAAAAGTTACTTTTTGATATTTATTTAATGAAAAAAATTTTTAATAAGTTTTATAAAAGATTTTTTTAAAGGTTTTTATGAAAATAGCAGTAGATGTAATGAGTGGAGATAACCCTGCAGAAGAGTTAATAGATGGGATATGCAGGTATATTTCTAAATTCAAAGATGATATTATTATTATAGGTGATGAAAAAAGGATAAAGAAAAAACTTTTGCTTCATCCTTTTGAGAAAAAATATATAGAAATAATTCATACCGATCAAATTATTACGATGAACGATAGCCCAACAGAAGGCTACAAAAAAAAGAAAGATGCATCCGTTACAATTGCAGCGAGACTTGTTAAGGAGAAAAAAGCAACCGGATTTTTCTCTCCAGGAAATACTGGTGCAGCCCTTGTAGCATCCTTATTTGAAATAGGAAAAATCAAAAATATATCAAGACCAGCAATAGCAGCTGTTTTACCAAATTTATCTGGCTCAACAATTCTTATTGATGCTGGTGCCAATGTTGATTGTAAACCCCACTTTATTTTTGAATTTGCCATAATGGCTTCTGTTTTTTGTAAAAATGTATTGAAGATTGAAACCCCAAGAGTCGGACTTTTAAGCAATGGAGAAGAAGATGAAAAAGGAAATGAATTAACATTAAAAGTTTTTTCATTATTGAAAGAAAATGGATACAATGGAAAAATGTTTCAATTTGTTGGTAATGTTGAAGGATACGATATATTCAATGGAAGTGTAGATATTGTAGTAACAGATGGATTTACTGGCAATGTTGCATTAAAGACTGCCGAAGGTGTGTCGAGGGTAATTTTTAAGATATTGAAAGAAGAGATACAAAAAAGTTTCATCTCAAAACTTGGTGCACTACTCTTAAAAGATTCATTTAGAAGACTAAAAAAAAGAATTGATGCAAATGAATATGGTGGAGCACCTCTACTTGGAATAGATGGAAATGTTATAATAGGTCATGGCGCATCAAATGCAAAAGCCACATACAATGCTTTAAGAACATTAAAATATATGGATCAATTCAAGCTTCATTATCATCTTGAAGAGGCTTTTTCAGAAAAAATTCATATTAAAAAATCAGAGTAAAATAATTACTAAAAATTTTTGTTGATTATTTTTTTTATTTTTGTATTTTCTGTTTGACCAGGTGGTTAATAAAATTTGTTATACAAAGTTGTAAAGTGTTAACCCCAGTATTTGGGAGTAAATTTATGAAAGCATTTATTTTCCCAGGTCAGGGTAGTCAATACTCTGGCATGGCAAAAAAACTTTATGATAAATACGACATTGCAAAAGAATACTATGAAAAAGCAAAAAAAGTTGTTGGTTCACAGGTTGTAGAACTTGGTTTTGATGCCGATGAAGAAACTTTAAAACTTACTCAAAATTCTCAGATCTCAATCTTTTTATATAGTTATATCCTTTTTATCTGCCTTGTTGATTCTAATAAAATAACTATCGAAAAAGATGATATATTTATGGGACACTCCCTTGGTGAAATCTCTGCTTTAGCTGCAAGTCAAACATTTAGCTTTGAAAATGCAGTTAAGTTTGTAAGGTTTCGAGGGGAAGCTATGGGCAGTATAAAGATAGATGATCCCATAATGGCAGCCCTACTAAAACCAGATATTGTTAAGATAGAAGAGGTTTTTAATACCGAGTTTAATGATAAATTATTTATCGCCAACTTAAATTCTCCATCTCAGGTTGTAATAAGTGGATTAAAGGCTGATTTTGATTCATTCAATAATAAATACCAGAGATCCTTATTCTTAAAAGCCATTTTATTAAAAGTTTCTGCCCCTTTCCACTCTCCTTTTATGAAAGAAGCAGAGATAAAAGTCGAAAATGAGATTCAAAAATATGATTTTGACATTGAAAAAGCAGATAGAGTAATATCCAATAAATTTGCTAAACCTTACGAAAAAAACTTAAAAGCGGTAAGAAGCACTATTTCAAGTTCGATAACATCGCAGGTTAGGTGGATTGACTCTATTTTATATAACAAAGCAAAAGGATACAATAGTTACCTTGAAATTGGTCCGAAATCAATTTTAGTTCCTTTTGTAAAAGAGATTGATGCAGAAGCAATTGCTCAATGCTTCATAGATTAACATTTTTTGTTTTTCAAACTTTTTGTTTTTCAAAATAAGGAGGAAAAAATGAAAGTTACTTTTGAAGAGTTAAGAGATCTTTTAGTCGAAAAACTTGGTGTTGAAAAAGATTCTATAACAGAAACTTCTCATTTTGTAAATGACCTTGGTATCGATTCACTCGAACAGGTTGATTTAATGATGGAACTTGAAAAAAGATATCAGATTTCAATACCAGATGAAGACCTCGAAAAATTAAGTGATGTTAAGGGTTTACTCGAATACCTTAATATGAAACTTGAAAATAAGTAATATTTAAAATGTTCTACTAAAGAAAGCAGAGGTCTTCCTCTGCTTATCTATTTTTTAAAGGTTTAAAAAAATTTTTAATAGTTTATAAAAAATAAGTCTAATAAAATAAAGATTGAAATAAAGTTTTTTATTTTTCTCAAACTAAAAAGGGGGCTAAATGCGAAAAAGAGTCGTTGTTACTGGTTTGGGTTTGATTGATTGTCTTGGATCAACTGTAGAACAGCAGTGGAAAAACCTTGTTGAAGGCAAATCTGGTGTTGAACTTTTAAATATCGAAGGGATAGATAAAAGTGATGTTAAAATTGGTGGTAAGATAAAAGATTTCAACCCTGCTTCTTTTCTTTCTCCAAGAGATATAAGGCAGTATGATTTATATACTCAGTATGCTTTATGGTCAACTGAAAAAGCTATTGAAGACTCTGGTCTTTTAAAAACAGATATAGATAGAAACAGGTTTGGAATAATTTTTTCTTCTGGTATTGGAGGGCTTTTTTCACTTTTAGAAGCTCATGAAGGATTTATAAAAGAAGGTCAAAAATATATCAGTCTTTATACCATACCTAAGATGATTTCAAATATTGCTGCTGGTATAATTGCCATGAAATATGACTTACATGGGGTTTCTTACTCCATAGTTTCAGCTTGTGCTTCTTCTGCCCATGCCATAGGTGAAGCTTTTAGAAAAATACAATGGGGTGAACTTGATTATGCAATAGCAGGTGGAGCTGAAGCATCTTTAATCCCTTTTGCTTTAGCTTCTTTTTCAAATATGAAAGCTGTTTCTAAAAACAATGATGACCCACAAGGCGCAAGTAAACCTTTTGATATTAATAGAGATGGTTTTGTTATGAGCGAAGGTAGTGGAACTATTATACTTGAAGAATATGAGAAAGCAACGGCAAGAGGTGCTAAAATCTATGCTGAGATAGTTGGTTATGGTGCATCTACTGATGGTTATCACCTTACTGCTCCTCATCCAGAAGGTCTTGGTGCAACATCTTGTATGCAAGCCTGCATAGCTGATGCACAGATTAGCCCGGATAAAATAGATTATATCAATGCTCACGGAACAGCAACTCCTGTTGGAGATATTGCTGAAACAAAGGCAATTAAAAAATGTTTTGGTGATCATGCTAAAGATTTAGCTATATCATCCAATAAATCTATGATAGGGCATCTTCTTGGTGCTGCTGGTGCTGTAGAACTTATAAATACTATCCTTACAGTATATTATGATATAATCCCTCCAACTATAAATCTTAAAAACCCAGACCCAGAATGTGATCTATTTTATGTTCCAAATAAGGCTATTGAAAGAAAGGTTAACTATGCCCTTTCCAACTCCTTTGGTTTTGGTGGGCAAAATGCTTCTATTATTGTTAAAAAATTTAACTAAAATTTTTATTAATCTATCTTTACATTTTTCTATATATATGATTACTTAGATTCGATATGGATTCAAAAGTAAAAATTTTAAGATTCCTTAAAAATTTTAACTTAAACAATGATAAAATAGATATCTATACAAAAGCTTTGATTCATAGGTCATTAACTCATGAAACAGACTTAAATAATGAAAGACTTGAATTTTTAGGTGATGCTGTATTAGAATTCATTGTTACAGATTATCTATATAGAAATTTTTTAGAATTTGATGAAGGTAAACTTTCTCAGTTAAGAAGTATCATTGTAAGTGCCGAATATCTTTCAAATTTTGCACAGCAGATTAGCCTTGATAAAATATTACTTCTTGGAAAAGGTGAAGAGATAAATGGTGGAAGAAGAAAAAAATCTATACTTTCAGACGCAATGGAATCTTTAATCGGAGCCATATATATCGCAGAAGGGATTGAAAAAACAAGGGATTTTTGTAAGGAATTTATAGAAAAAAATATTGAGATACTTTTAAATTCCGAAGAACTAAAAAATCCAAAATCTAAAATTCAGGAGATTTCTCAAAAGTTATATGGTATACTTCCAGTTTATGATGTTGTTAAAGAAGAAAAGGTAAATGGTGAAATCTACTATATCATGTATTTGAGGATTAAAGATATAGATTTTGGACCTATAAGGGCAAACTCAAAAAGGGATGCCGAACAAATTTTAGCAAGAATGGCTCTTACATTTTTTGAAGGTTTGTAAATTTTAAAAGGTTATAAAATTAAGGTTATAAAATGGTTTACCAGATTTATTCAGATGTCAAGTCTTCAATTGTTCAAAATATTTTAAACTCGAGCAAGATAAGATATCCAGCTATTTTATTGATAGGACCTTCATCTGTTGGCAAAAGAATAACAGCCTATCATATAATTAAAAATATTTTTAACCTTGATTCCTGTCTAAGCATATTCTATCAGCAAAATTTTTGTTATCTTGCCAAAAACTACCCATTTGACGAGCTTTCTTTCTTGCTTTTACAGATAAAAGAATCTGAAAATCAACTTATAGATAAAAATATCGCATTTGAAAAAATAAAATTTATTCTTGCAAGATTCTTATCCACCTTTGTTTTTAGAATATCTGAAATAGATGAAAAATCTATTGATTTAAGTTTTTATGAAGATGCTTCATACATTTTTTATAAGTTAAAATCGATAAAAATTGAAAATGAAAAAGATTTGGAAACTATGCTGAATCTTTGTGAAAATATAATCAAAAACAAAAAGGCATTCAAGTCCGATAGAATCTACATTTCTGAAATTAAAAACATTCAAAAATGGATTGAAAATACATACCAGTTAGATAAAAGAGTAATCTTGATAGACAATATTGAATATATGCAGGATGATTCAGCTAACTCATTTTTGAAAACCCTTGAAGAACCAGATGAAAACCTTTTATTTATTTTAACTTCTACTTCCAAATCCAGCCTTTTACCAACAATACTTTCAAGATGCGCCATCTTTGAAATAGATAGAATAAAAGAGGATGAATTAAAAAATATACTAGAAAATGAATGGAAACTTAACTACAATCTTTTAAGTAATCAATCAATAAACTCTTTTTACGATCTTTTCACATTATTAAAATCAGATATAAATAAATTTATCAAAAACATAAGAGAGACCTTTGAACTTTTCTTTCTTGAAGCAGATAGGTTCAATATCTTTATCGAAAATTTATTGACTCAAAAAGATTATCCTTTTTTCCTTCGCCAGCTTATACTTTTCTCAGAATCTATACTGAATTCTTACGGTAAACAAAAAGTTTTGGTTGCAAGCGATATTTCATATGAAAAAATAATAAGAATTCTTTCTTACTTAAATAAAATTGAAGATTTTTCAAAAAATTATAATTATCCTATTGATAATAGTTTAATTTTTGCTTATCTTAATAGAAAGCAGATATTAAACGGAGACTTTGTTGGAGAGAAGATCATTTTATGAAAAATTTATCAACTCTTTAGATAGAGAAATCATAAATAAAGAAGATATCAAAAAAAGTTTAGTAAATCTTTCTAAATCAAATTCCATTTATCTTTCTATTTTTGATTCACTTGATGAAGGTATTATTTTAGTAGATCTCGATGGCTACCCTATCTTTTATAATAAAAAGGCTTCAGTATTATTCGAACAGATTAAGAAAAGCTCTATTTTTCAGGTTCTTCCAGAAGATGTAATAAAAAACTTTGAAATAACTAAAAATGAAGATAAAACTACCGAGATAATTTCTCCAATCAAAGTTTTTAAATCCTCTTACTACTTAAAATTTGTTATTAACAAAATAGAATTGTATGACAATGAAATTGCTATTCTTATTGTTTTTTATGATATAAATGCCCAGATAAAAGAAGAAAGGGAAAAACAGATAGAAAAATCTTTTTCAAATCTTATGGAAATGATGTACACTTTAGCTCATGAAATAAGAAACCCTTTAACTTCACTTGATTTGAATATAAAGATAGCCCAAAAACAAATAGAAGATACAGATACCTGCTCTTGCCCAAATTGTAAATCACAACTTGTTCAATCATTAAATACTACTTCTTCTGAAATAAAAAGATTAAACAGGATTTTAGATACATTTCTTTCAAGCTCAAAACCACTTCAGCCAAGGCTAACCGTGCTAAACCTTAATGAAGTAGTTAAAGAGCTTTTTAGCTTGATGAAATCGCAATTTCAGCTTGCAAATAAGAATCTCATATTAAAACTAAAAGAGAATATTCAACCAATTCTTGCCGATAAAGACTTGCTCATTCAAGCGATAGTAAACCTTGTTAAAAATGCTTTTGAAGCAATATCCGAAGGACAAACAGTCATAATAGCTACCTATGATGTAGAGTCAAATGTAATTTTAGAGATAAAAGATAATGGACCTGGAATGGATTCAGAAACACTTCAAAAAATTTTCAATCCATTTTTTACTTCAAAATCAACAGGAACAGGGCTTGGTCTTACAATAGTTTACAGGATTGTCCAATCCATTTTGGCTGAAATTGATGTTGAAAGTGAAAAAGGTGTTGGTACAACTTTTAGGATAATATTTGACTCCAATAAGGTAAAGCATTCACTTTTATATTCAGATTTAAACTTAAATGAACAATCAGAGCAAGATAAAAGTATTGATAAAAATCAATAGTTCTGTATCTATTTTTATTAAGAAAAAATTTTATTAAAAGACAATTTTAATAAAAAGCTATTTTAATAAAAAAATTTTAATTAATAAACACTTTTGTTTATAATTTTTTTTTATAATTTTACTTAAAATTTTACTTATAATTTTTGCTTAAAAAAAATTGAATTTTATAACTTATATTTTTTGTAAAACTTACTTAAAATAAAAATAGTATTATTAAAAAAATATTATTATTAAATAGGGGTATTATCAAATAGGAAGAGTATTATTAAATAGAAAGAGTATTATTAAAAAAATAGTATCATCAAATAGGAGTATTATTAAATAGGAGAAAATTATGATGCAATCTGAGATAATCGAACTTTTTTCGGAATCTGGTGCCCTTCTAAGTGGTCACTTTTTACTTACATCTGGAAAACATTCAGATACTTACTTTGAAAAGATAAAACTTATAGAAAACCCATCTATTCTTGAAAAGATTGTAGATAAACTTGCAGCATTAATAAAAAGTAAAAATCTTGATTTTGATTATATTGTATCTCCAGCATTTGGAGCTATCGCTATAGGCTTTCTTGCTGCATTAAAACTTGGCAAAAAATTTGCCTTTACTCAAAGGGAAAATGACAAGATGGTTCTAAGAAGCGGTTTTTCAGATATAAAAGGGAAAAATCTGATTGTTGTAGAAGATATAATAACTACTGGAGGCTCGATTTTAGAAGTCGCAGATTGCCTTAAAAATTATGATGTGAATATTTTGGGCTTTTTTGTCTTACTAGATAGAAGTAAAGAAAAAGTTGAAATAGATGGTAAAACTCCATATTTTTTAGCCAAAGTTTCTGCTTCACTTTATGATAGTCAAGACTGCCCTTTATGTAAAAAAGAAATTCCTTTAACCAAACCTGGAGCATCTAATAAATTTACAAAATAATTAAGCAAAAACAAAAGATGACAAAATCGAAAAAATTAAAGTTTTTATTTAATATTTTTGCCTTTATTCTTTTGACTTTTATTATTTTTTTTCTAAGACTTTCATTTGGAAATTCAATAATATCCCTTAAAAACATCATAAATATTATTTTTAATAAAACTATTTTTTTTAATAAAACTTATGAAAATCTCGATGGTACCATATTAGCTGTTATAAAAAGTATAAGAATTCCTTCATTTATCTCTTCTTTTATCATAGGGGCTGTACTTTCAGTTTCTGGTCTTGTCATGCAAATTATTTTAAAAAATCCTTTGGCAGAACCTTATACCCTAGGAATCTCTTCTGGCGCATCTTTTGGTTGTAGTCTGGCAATTTTTTTATCCTCTTTCTTTTCGATTTCAGCCAATACTTTTTTTTCATCTGTTTATTCAAGCACCTTGCTAAAAATGACCCCAATATTTGCAATCTTTTTTGGAATTTTTGCGGCGATACTTATTTTCCTGATAGCATTAAAAACAAAATCCTACTCCTCTTCTTCTTTAATAATTTCTGGTATAATAGTAAATTCCTTTTTCACAGCTGCTATAACTATCCTTTTCTATTTACTTGGTCAAAAGGTCAATCTTGCTCTTTCCTGGATGATGGGGATAATCCCTCTTGCAGATAAAAACTGGATTTGGCTTGCTTTATTCGAACTTTTACTGATAATAATTTATTTCTCTTTTCATAAAGAATTTGACCTTATATCTATTTCTGGAAATTTAGAAAGTGTCGTTGGATTAAATGCTGCAAAATTTAAACAGATTTTTTTCTTAATAAGTGCAGTAGGTGTAAGTTTAATAGTAGCTCAAAGCGGCATAATCCCTTTTATTGGTATAATTGTCCCATATCTATTAAAATTAAATACAGAAAATCATTTTAAGGAAAATCTTATCTATTCAATATTTTTTGGTGGGAATTTTCTGGTGATAATAGATATTCTTACCTATCTAATCCCATCTTTATTTGGTTCGAGCATTCAGCTTCCAATAGGAGCGGTTTCTGGATTTTTAGGTTCTCCATTCTTCCTTTTTCTACTATTAAAAAGAAAATTAAATTAATCAAAATTTTATTTATTATAAAATCAAAATCATTTAAAAACAAGATTATTTGAAAATTAAAGTTGATTTTATAAAAAGTTTGCACTATTATTATATTGAAGTAAAATTTTTTATAAACTAAAAATATAACCTTAAGGAGGATATATTTATGAAAAAGAGTCTAATTTTTATTCTTATTTTTTTATTTATCTTTTCATTTAGCTGCACATTCAATCTTTTTGAAGGTAGTGTCGAATCAAACTATAAATCCATAAAAACACCTTCTGAAAAGGTAGAATATGCTCAGCAAATTCTTGCGGCAGGGGATTCAGAAAAAATAGCTACCATTATCGAACTATTAAAAGCTGATATTAGTGATGGTGTTTTTGAGAATGAAGATTTAATAGCAGCAAACCAGATTGTTGGAAATCTTATAATAGCAGATTCTGGTTTTAATGATTATATCGCAAATGCTATTTCTGAAGTTATTAATCCTGAAACAGAAGGTGAACCAGATTTACTTTTAGCTATTATGGATTCTGATGGTAGTGGAACAATTGACGATAATGATTTAGATGCTTTTGTAGGTATGGTTGAAGGACTAGCCGATGCAGTTAAATATATAAATGATGCAGCAGCAGCAGATCCTACAAATGTTGATTTACAATTTCAAAATGTCATTGCAAACTTCGCAGCAGCAGTAGTAGAAATTTCAAACTATTTAACTAATCCTACCGCACAACAAGATTTCCAAAACTATCTTGAAGGAACTGATCCAGCACCTTCTTTTATATCTGATATACAAGATAATTTAGATAATATCAAGACATCTGTTAACAATATGCTTGCTTATACACAAGAAGGAACATTTTATTATGATATTGCCTCGATGCTAAATAATATCTTTTCTGGGCTTACAACATAAACAGGAGGTTAAAATGAAAAAAATTATATTTATATTATTATTGATGATTTTATTATTTAGTTTGCCTATTTTTGCTCAAACAACAGAGTTTTTAACTCCATTTACATATATTTCTGCAAGAATATATGGTTTTGGTGGTGCTTTAACTGCCAACCCTACCGGTTTTGAAGGTTTGTTTTTTAATCCTGCTGGATATGCTCTTCCTTCAAATAATCATTTTGGATTAATTGACTTAAATGTTTATTTTAATCCAGATTTATTAAATTTAGTCCAACAAACAAATGGTTTTCAAAACATGGAAACTATGCTTTCAGATCCAAACTTTATCTCTCAACTTTTAAAAATGAAACTTGGTATTGGTCTAAGTGGCTTACCATTTATTGGTATAATGACTGGAGGTCTTTTGATTGCCATGTACGATAGCGCTGGTCTTTCAGCCGCATTTATTCCTACAGTTGCTATTCCTGATGTCAAATTAACATTTACAGGAGAAATAGGTGCAGTAGTTGGTTATTCATTTAAGATTGGTAACTTTTTATATATAGGTGCAAATGCAAAGATTGTTGCAAGAGCATGGGCAGATATACCTCAACAAAGTCTTACATCAATCATAGATTCATTCTCTTCTGCTGAAGGAACTCTTCCTTTTACAGTAAAGTTTGGTTATGGTTTTGGTTTTGATGTTGGTGCTCTTTTAAAACTTGGCTCTTTGCAGATAGGAGTTTCAGCATTGAATATTCCTGGTATCAAGATTGATTATGTTGAGTCAAACAAATCTAACGAGCTTATTAGTGGTTCTCTCCAAATAGCTGGAACTGCATATATACCTGTTCAGATAAATGCTGGCGTTGCCTTAAATCTTGGAACATTTATTCCAGTCATTATGGATAAGGTTGTTTTAGCTATGGATATTCACTCAGTAAATCTTTTAATAGATGATTTTAAGGAATATGGTTTTAATATGTCACTAATAGGGAACTATTTTTACTTCGGCGCAGAATTCAGAACATTAGGAATATTAACTATTAGAGGTGGGTTATATCAGGGTTATCCAACTGTTGGATTTACTTTGAATCTTTTACTTGCAAAATTAAGTTTTGCATATTACACAAAAGAACTTGGAATGTTCCCTGGGACTCTTCCTGAAAGTAATTTTATTGTCACACTTTCATTAAGTTGGTAAAATTTATATAAAAATTTTAATTGACAAAAATTTTAAATCCGGTTGACTAATCTCGTTACGAAATTACGAGATGCTAGCTCAGCCGGTAGAGCACCTCCCTTTTAAGGAGGGGGCCACAGGTTCGATCCCTGTGCATCTCAAAGAAAAAAAGCGACTCTATAAGGGTCGCTTTTTTTTATATTTTTTTATATTTTTATATTTTTATATCTTTGTATTTTTGTATTTTTATTTTTATATTTTTATTTCTATATTTATATTTTTATATTTTGTAAATTTTTTTTCTTTCATATATGCATTTTTATTACTTCTTAAATTTCAAATAAAATCTTTCGCATTTTTTCATTTGCAAAATAAATAATTTTTGTTATATTATTTAAGGTAGAATAACAATAAATAAAAGTAAACAATAATTTTTTTGGGGGAAAAATGAAAAAATCTTTCACCTTATTTGCCCTTATAATTTTAATCTTTTTATTTTCAATCGAACTTTTAGCTGGTTCAACAAATTCTAATTACCTTGTAACTCTTGGGGGAATAAATGGCTATATTATATGCCCGTCGGCTCTTCCAGTGCCAAATGGCTCTTTTAATATTAATGCTGGCTGGATCTTTTCTTCACCAAACTATCTTCCGATAGGCATAGCTTTTTCATTTATAAAAAATTGGGAGATAGGGTTTGGTCATCAGTTTGCTTTAACTTCTGATGCTACTTTTACTCCTTTTCTAATCTCAACAAAGTATAGATTTTTAGAAGGCAAACTTGATTTATCTTTAGGTGCTGTATTTGAAATTTATGAAAATTCAAATTCAGTTGAATTTTATGTTGCTTTTCATAGTGGTTCTGTTTTTGGTAAAGGGATGATGGATATAGTTATCGGTAAAACAATATATTTTAATCAAGGAATAGACAATTCCATTAACTTTTATATAGGAACCTTAATACCACTTGTAGGAGATGTCTTTTTTCTTGTTCTAGATTTTTCTAATAATGCTTTAGGAAATGCAGCAACATATATGTCTGTGTCTCGTGGGGTATTTAATGCAACACTTGTATTTGATATAATTCCAAAAGTATTGTCTATCTTTGTAGCATCTTATGATTTTATGGATAATCCTTTTTCTACCATAGGAATCGGATTAGATTGGAGACTTTCCTTCGCTAGATAATAAAAAGATAGATAAATAAAAAGCTAAATGAATAAAAAAAGCAAAATAATTTCATTTTTAGTTTTATCTTTATTATTTACTTTTATTATCTTATCTTTTTTGATTATTTTTACTGGTTGCAGTAGTAATATTGCAGAACTTATTTTAACAGTTTCTGGGAAAAAAGATAATGTTTATTTTAGAGTAAAAAACTTTGAAAATCAGATTCATCAAGGGGGGCGAGGTTTTGCAAGTCCCCATTCAATCACTATATTTGATAGAAATAAAATAATTTTAGCTAAAATATATGATAGAGATTTCGAATATGTCAGTATTGAGCAAATCCCGCCATATCTTGTAGATCTACTACTGATAAAAGAAGATTTCACCTTTTTTACCCATAAAGGAATAGTACCAAGAAGGATTCTTGTATCTATCCTAAAAAATATAAGATATAGAAGAAATGCTTTTGGTGGCTCAACAATAACGCAGCAGGTAAGCAAACTTTTATTTACAGATCAGAAAAAGACCATTACCAGAAAAGCAAAAGAGATGATAACTGCTTTTTACCTTGAAAAGATACTTACGAAAGAAGAAATCTTAGAAATTTATCTCAATATAGCTTACTTTGGTTATGGTAGATATGGTGTAGCTAAAGCTTCAGAGTTTTATTTTAATAAAAAGGTAGAACAGTTAAATTTTGCTGAATCTGCAATGCTTATATCTATTATCTCTTCTCCTGAAAGATTTTCACCCTTAAAAAACAAAGAGATAACTAAAAGCAAGCTAAGTTATCTTATGTCGAGGGCATTAAAGGTTGGTTATATAAATGAGAAAGTTGCAGATTATGTTAAAAATGAATTTATTGAAAGTTATGATTTTCAAAAACTTGGAACAAAATCCTACCTTGATATAGAAAACAAAGCTCCCTGGGTTAAAAATTATGTTCTTTCTTTCATTGAACAAAATTATGGTCTTATAAAAGCATTTGAATATGACTTTGAAATCTACACAACCATAGATATTAATGCACAATTTGCCTTACAGGATTCTGCTAATACTTACATATCTGAGATATTACCTCAAAAATTAGATAGTATTGATGATGAAAATAAAATAGAAATTTCATCTATCTCTATTAATCCAGAAACAGGAGAAATACTTTCATTTATTGGTGGGAAAAAACTCTCTCCATTAAATGAATTCAATAGGGCATTTTACAGTAAACGGCAGGTTGGCTCTATTTTTAAGCCATTTTTGTACCTTTATGCTTTTCTAAATGGCATTGTATCACCAACATCCATATTTGAAGATAAACCTTTAAAACTTGAACTTGAAAACCAGATTTGGGAACCTAAAAATTATGGTAATCAATATTATGGGGATGTTTTTGTTTTTGATGCAATTAAGAAATCATTAAATTCTGTAATGATTCAGGTGACTCAAAAAATTGATTTGAATAGATTTATCGATTGGTTCAACGAAAGTATTGCTCTTTATATAGATAAAAAAACAAAAGAAAAAATAATGCCCTACCTTTCGATAGGTCTTGGAACATTTGAATTTTCACCTTTAGATATAGCGACGATGTATACTCCTATCGCTTCTTTAGGAAATGCAAGAAAGCCATATATTATAGAAAAAATAGTTTCTCATCAAGATATTGTATATAGTAATATTAAAGAGGAAACCTATAACTTTGTTGAACCTAAATATACCAAAGAATTAATCTGGATTTTAGGAATGACATCACAAAAAGGCGGCACTTCTTATTTTGCCAAAAGTCAGACTAATTTTAATTATCCTGTTTATTCAAAAACAGGCACAACAAACAATGGTATGGATTCGTGGTTTGTAGGGTTTACAAAAGGTCTTTTAACAGTTATATGGACTGGTTATGACCTAAATGATGGTAAAACTCAATTAACTGGTGGTGGATTTTCAGCTTACTTATATTATCTTTATACCCAAAAAATCTACCCTTTCTTTGCAGAAGATTACAATTTTGTTGATGAAAATGGAAAACTTGTAAATATCTGTACCGATTCGCTTTTAATTGCAAATCAAAACTGTCCAAATACTGTTGTACTTTATCTACCAAATGAATCAATTCCATCTGAAAATTGCAATATCCATTAATAAACATTAATAAAGTTTGGGACTAAATCAAATGGTTTATAAAAGATACTTAAATCTTTTCTTTATTCTATTAATATTAACTATCCTTTTTCTGGCGACATCCTGTAAGCAATCTGAAAGTTTTAGTTTAAATGGTAAAGTAACAATATCTAAAAATAGCTTTTTTATTAAGGCTCCAAAAGGGATATATGATTTAGAAATAACATTTGAATCAAAGGTCAGTCTTGCACTGATTTACACTTATAAAGAAACAAATTACAGCCAAAAATATAATGATATTAAAACTATCAAATTATATGATATAGACTTTGGAAAATATTTTATAAAGTGTGATCTTTTCGACTTAAAAGTGATCCCTACTATAACTTATAAGATTAACTTTATAAAAAAGCAATACTGGTATTCATCCAGATATGAATCTGAACCTGATGATGATTTTGAGGTTGCTTCAGATTTTATCCTTGCAAGTTACAATACCTACTCTTATGTAGGAAGACTAATAAATGAAAATGATGTCGATTTTTTCAGCATATTAAATGACACATATTTCGATATGAACTGTATTTTAACAATATCAACCTCTGATGATAATTTTACTGCGATCTTGTATGATGAAAATAAAAATATAATTTCTAATGTTAATAAAAATCTTCCTTTCAAGTTTTTATCCAAAAAAAAATATTACCTTAAAATAAATTCAAAAACTTCAGATTTTTATGACCTTCCTTATATCATTATAATAAAACCTATCACTTTGTTAACCAATTTTTCCGAGTTTGAACCAAATAATACTGCTGAAAATGCAAATAAAATAGAGATAAATCAGACTATCTTTGGAGAGGTTTCGGAAGAGGATATTGATTATTTTACTTTTAATGTTGAAAAGGAAGGGTTTTATAGGATAATTTTTTCTTCTTCTTCCTTTCCTTTTTCAATATCTCTTATCGCGGATTTTGGTAGCTTTTTTGGTGATTATAAAATGCATCGCGCAGGTTCATTTCGAAATCTATTATTACCAAAAGGTATATACTATATTAAATTAAGCAAAGTTGAAAATTCTCCTATAAAAACATTCTCATATAATATTAAAGTTGAAAATGATTCCTCCTCCTTAGAGATAGAACCAAATGATGATGAAGAATCGGCAAATGAGTTTACTATATTTGATACTCTTGTTGGTTCTATTTCCTGGGAATATGATATCGATTATTATTTTATTCAACTTGAAAAAGATCAAAATAATATTATAATTTCAACGGAAGATCCTTTTTCTATTTTAAAATGTGAAATATTTGTTGACAATATTTTTATCTCTTCTTTTGATATAAAAGAAGGATCTAATCAAATTTTGGTTAATGGGAAAAAAGTACTGATAAAATTATCTTCTTTAAATTTTACAAAGGAGATAGTTTACACTATTAAAGTAGGAAACTGAAAATGATTTATGCATTAGTATTATTAATGCTTGCAGGTATTGGAATCTCTTTCTATTTTCTGGTAATAAAAAGGATGCCACTTGAAATCCAGGTTCAAAAACTATTTGACATGGAAAATTACATTGGTGTTATTGATTTTTATAAGAGAAACCAGGAAAGATTAAAAGATTCGATGAAATCTCTTTTCTTCTATGGAGTTTCGCTTTATAAAGTTGATGATATTGCTAATGCTATACTTATTTTAGCACCATTGGAAAAAAATCAGGCATTTTCAGAATTTAAGTATAAACTTGAATATTACGAAACCTTATCTGATTGTTTTTTCAACACTGGAAGTTTTGTAAATGCTTTTTATTATTACTATCAAATATTACAGATAAATCCAAGGCACTTCGAAGCATTATTTCATATAGGCAAAATTTATGCAGCAAATGCTCAATTTAAAAAAGCAAAAATATTCTTATCTGATGCGAAATCTATTAACCCTAAAAATAAAGAATTATTAACATTACTTGGGCTTATAGAACTTGAAGAAAAAAGATATACAGAAAGTCTTGCTTATTTCAATGTTGCAAGAGAACTTGATACTAGAAATACAAAAGTTTTATTTTTCATGGCTTATTTGAAAACTGAACTTAAAAATTTTGCAGATGCTTTAGATATGCTTAAAGAAGTACTAAAAAATGAAAAGAACCCTAAAATTAGATCTTTTACTTATTACCTTTTAGGATATATATACCAATACCAGCATAACATAAAAATGGCTATTCAGTATTATACCTATGTTCTTGAAAATAGAAAATTTATATCTAAAGAAATTTTATTAGATGTATTATATTCATTGATGCTTGCTTATTTTTTACAGAAGGAATATCAAAGAGCTTTTCAGATACTTGATATTCTTTTTTCAATAGATAGGAATTATAAAGATGTCTCAGATATTGCTTTTGAAAAAGAAAGGATAATTTCCAAACCAGAGTTTATAAAGACTCTTGAAGATTGGAGTTCACTTATAAATCTTAAATTTCCAGACTCTATTGTTGAGGAAGATTTACTTTATGCAAAAAATATAGACCTTTCAAATATCGAAAAAAAACTTGGCATAACACTAAATATAAGTGAAAAGATGAGCTTTGATAAGTTCATTACTTCCAAGTATCAAGATTGGGTTTTTTTAAATATGGAACTTATAAAATTCATGGGATTTACTGAAGTTAGTAATTATAACTTAGAAAATGATCCAGATTTATTTAATGCAACTGGTGTTTATTTCCTCGGAAGAAGATCTGCAAATGGAAGAGTTGTTTCATATCTTATTAAATTTTCGAGAAATAAAACAATTTCAAAAGAGTTAGTTAATTTTGCAAAAGATGTGAAAGATTTAATAAAGGCAGATAAACTTTTATTTATTCATTCTTATTCTATACCTTCAGATGTCCTTTCTCTTGCAAGTTCAAATAAAGATATTGAATTTATTAGTAAATCAGGCTATCAACAAGTTTTTGAATCTTACTTTTCCAAGGCAAACAAATGAAAACTGTCTTATATATTTTGAGTAGTAGATTTGAAAATAACATAAAATTCAAAAATCTTTGCTTTAGATCTGATTATATTGTCGCTGTGGACGGTGGTCTTTTAATTGCAAAGGATTTTGATCTTGTTGAAAAAGTCATATTTACAGTTGGAGATTTTGATACATGCAAAAATCCAGAAAATATAATTTCTAAAGATAAAATCTTAAGATTTTCCGTAAAAAAGGATTTAACTGATTCAATTTTGGCTTATAATTTATTTAATGAAAATATAAAGACTAATGAAAATATAAATAAAAACCAAAAAGAGAATTTTAAGCATATATTTTTTTCTATTTCAGGTCCAAGACAGGATCATTTCTTGTCTTTAATTTTTTATTTTACACAGTTTTTAAATCAAAAGAAATTATATCTTAAAAATTTAAAAATCAAAAACCTAAATCAAAATAAAATAATTCAAGAAAATTGTTTTAAAAATAATAAAAATGATTTTTTGATAGATTTATTAAATATTGAATTCCATAACGATGTAGAATCAATATTTTTGTTAAATGCTGCAAAATATAAAATTTATGAACAAAAAGATAAAATTTTTTCTTTTTTCCCTTTAACTAAAGTTGAAAGTTTAACTATAAGTCCTATTGAATATCCTTTCCCTATTAAACTTGAAAGATTTTATTCTATTGGAATTTCAAATATTTTTAAAGATAATATTGTTGACCTAAGATTTAGAAAAGGTAATGCTATTTTATTTATTGAAAATAAAGATGGCAATCCAGTAAAAATTGAAAGATTTCGCTAACTATATTAATATTATGAAAAAATATTATTAAAAACAGTAATTAGACATAAAATTAAAAAATTATGTTCTCAAAATATTTTAATAGACCAAGGATAAAAATAAGAACAAGGATAAAAATAAGAAAAATAAGATAATAAAAATTAAATAAAAAAACTATTAAGAAAAAGTTTCTAACATTAAATTTTATTAAATTTTCAATTTAATTTTATTGACAAAATAGATGAAATAGATATCTTTTGAAAATGAGTGATTACTCACTTATTTATTTTTGCCATATATTTTTCCCCTTCATTTGATTAAATTTATATTTGAGTTATTTATCTTCTAAGGAAATAATAGAATAATATGAAAAATAGATCTATTAGATATATAATTTTGTTTGCAATTCTTTTATCTATTGCAGTTTTTTGGTTTTTTAGTCGTTCAAAAGAAGTTCCAACTGTTGAAGAACTTGTTGTACCTGTTGAAACTATAACTCCTATGTATGGAAACCTTGAAAAGAATCTTGTTGTTTCTGGCTATGTAAAATCTGAATCTGTTGTTACAATTTTACCAAAGATTTCTGGAACTTTAGTTTCACTTCTTGTTTCAGTAGGAGATAATGTTAAAGCTGGTCAACTTATAGGGACAATTGATCAAAGCCCATATCTTTTGCAATATGATCAGGCAAAAGCTGCTTATGAAGCTGCAAAATCCACATTTGAAAGAGTTGAAAGTTTATATAAAAGTGGCTCAACATCAAAACAAAACTATGAGCAGGCGAAAGCCCAGTATGATGCATACAACTCTCAATATGAACTTGCTAAACTTCAACTTGACTACACTAAAATAATTTCACCTGTTAATGGCGTGGTTCTTGTCGTTCATTCTGTCGCAGGTTCTCTTGTCGCTCCACAGGTTCCTATTGTCACTGTAGGAGATTTATCTAAGCTTGTAATAGAAGCAAAAATACCAGAATCATACTATTTTCTTTTTTCTAAGAATCAAAGTTCAATGAATATTTATTTTACCTTTCCAGATATTCCTGGGAAAAAGCTTACTGGTAAAATAAAATCTATAACTCCTTATATTTCACCTGAAACAAAAACTTTTACAGTTACCTGCTTTATATCAAATCCTAAAGAAATTCTACCTGGAATGTTCTTAAATGTTAATTTTGTTTTAGATAAGAAAGAAAATATTTATTATCTTCCAATTGAAGTCTTATTGGATAACAACTATGCTTTTTATGTGGATGAAAAAACTATGAGGGCTATTAAAATAAAAATACCAGAATCATTTTCAAATGACCAATATTTTGAAATTCCTAAAGAATATAAGGATTTTCAATTTGTAATAGATGGGCAGCATTTCTTAAAAGAGCAGCAAAAAGTAAATATAATTGAAAAACATACTGTTTATTGATTTGTTAAGTTTTATGTAAAAAGTAAGCAAAGGCAATATAAGTAAAAGTATAATATGTAAAGGCAAAATATAAGTTTAATATGAATAAAATACTTACAATAAATAAATAAATATAAATAAAATCATTTAAAAATTTAATAAATAGATAAAAAAAATAATAAGTTAAATAGTAAAAAATAATATGAGCAAGTTGATCAAATTTCCTATTGAACATTTTGTTATAATAACAATTCTTGTTATTGCTCTTGCATTTTTTGGAATAATTTCATTCAATTCCCTTAGACAAGAGATGTTTCCAGATATATTTTTACCAACATTAATAATAATAACAACCTACCCTGGGGCAAGCCCTGCTGATGTCGAAAAAGATGTTACAACACCAATAGAAGATGCATTATCTACATTAGCACAGGTGGATTCAATCCAATCAAGTTCTTTTGATTCTTTATCATTAATAGAAGTTGGATTTAGCTGGGGAGTAGATATAGATAAAAAATTCCCTGAAGTGAGAGAAAAACTAAATGGTATAGCAGATACTTTACCAGAAAATATTTCTGGTATTCCAGAAATTTTGAAAATGGAACCAAGCAAATTGCCTGTCATTACAGTAATACTTGAAAGCAGAATGAATCGTGAAGAATTAACAGATTTTTTTGAAAAACAGATTAGAAGCAGACTTGCAAGAATAGACGGGGTATCTGAACTTAATTTACATGGAGGAGAAAAAAAAGAAGTTATAATTACAGCTAAAAAAGATCAACTTGTTGCAAAGCATGTTTCTATATTGGATATTTTTCAGATATTAAAATACTATAATATTTCATTCCCCGGAGGTATTATAAAATTTCAAGGTAAAGATATAAATATAAGAAGCTATGGGGAGTTTAAATCTATTTCAGACATAGAAAATCTTGTAGTTGGTTTTTCAGACAATACATTTATAAGGCTAAAAGATGTTGCTAAGGTTGAGTTTTCAATACCAAAACCGACAGAATATACCTCTTCTTTGGGAAAATCAGTAATTGTTCTGGATATAATGAAACAACAGGGTAAAGACACATTAAAAACATCGAAAGAACTATTAAAACAATTTAAGGAAATCGAAAAAAGCTATCCTGGACTTATTAAATTTAAGGTAATTTCAAATCAGGGTTATGACATAAAAAGATCTATTAATACTGTTCGTGATTCTGCAATAATGGGTGGCTTACTCGCCATACTTATACTTTTTATATTTTTAAGAAATATAAGGGCAACACTTGTAATTTCTTTTTCTATACCTCTATCAATCCTTTTTACTTTTATAGGGATGAAAGTTTTTGGAAGATCATTGAACCTTATGACATTAAGCGGTCTTACAGTTGGAATAGGAATGGTTGTAGATGCTTCAATAGTTGTTCTTGAAAATATTGACACCCATATGAAAAAGGGTCTTTCAAGTAAGGAAGCTTCTTACATCGGCACTAAAGAAGTTGCTGGTGCAGTTTTAGCATCTACAACAACCTCTTTGGCAGTATTTATCCCAATGATTTTTGTAGAGGGAATTGCTGGACTTGTCTTAAAAGATATTGCTTTAACAATTTCTCTTGCCCTTTCTGGTTCTTTGATAGTTGCTGTAATATTTGTTCCTTATGCTGTTTCACATTTTTTCCCTACTTTTGAAAAGCAGGATCAAGAAAATCAAGAAGATAAATTTAATTATAAAAAAACAAATCAGGTAAGTAATAAAAATGATTTAAATAATATAAGTAATATAAATAATATAAGTAATATAAAAAGCTCTAAAATAAATTTCTTAAAGAAAATAAAAAACATAATTAAGTTTTTGTCTGAACTTATAGGTAAAGGGCTGGACTTATTGACTTCCTTTTATAAAAAAACTTTAGAATTTGCCCTTGAAGAAAGAAGGTTTGTGATAACACTTTCAATTGTTTTGCTTATTATCTCAATCATAACTTTAGATATGGTAGGCTTTGAATTTTTAAGTGATTCAGATATGAGTGAAATTGAGGTAAAAATGTCTACTCCAAATGGATATTCTTTAGAAAAGACAAGAGAAAAGGTTTTAATGTTTGAAAATATTATAAAAAATTATGTTCCAGAGGTTGATACAACTTACTTTTTAGTTGGAAGAGGCGATTCTTTTGGAATATCTTCAAAGCCAAATATTGCATATGGTAAGATTAGGCTAGTACCTGTGGACAAAAGGAATAGATCTGTTTTTGAGATTATTTCATTTTTGCAGCATAAGGCAGAATCAACAATTCCAGATATTAATATAACCATTTCAAATGGAGGACTTGGAGCTTTGGCTTCATTGGCTCTTGGTGGAAAAGGATTTATGATAGAGGTCTATGGAACAAATTTTGATTCTATTTATAAATCAGCTAAAATGATTGAACAGATTCTTTCTTCAGATAAAGCTGTTTTGAAAACAGAACTTTCTGTTAACTTTGATTCGTCTGAGCTTTTATCACAAATGAAACTTGATACTATGGGGAATCTTGGGCTTATCCCTTATGAGGCTGCTGTTGCCGCAAGAATATATTTTTATGGGATGGAAGCTGGAAATTTTAGAACTAATGATAAAACATATCCGATATTTTTGAAAACAGATATCCCCGATAACAAAATAACTTCAAATATATTAAATGAAATATTCTTAAAATCAAGAAGTGGCAACTTTGTATCATATTCAAATTTTGCGAAACTTGAACTAAAACCATCGGTTTCTTTGATTAATCATAGGAACAGGTTAAAGTCGATAATAGTAACTGCTTATCTTTCAGATCCTGATATGAGAGGAATACAAAAAAGAATAACACCTTTTTTAAAAAATCTTGCTTTACCACTTGGGGTTAATTGGGAGATAATCGGAAGTGCAAAAGAGATAAAAACATCTTTCCAGTCTCTTTTAATAGTCCTTTTAATAGGTGTTTTTTTGGTATATATGGTAATGGTTTTACAATTTGAAAGGTTTTCTCACCCTTTAATAATTCTTTTATCTATCCCATTTATGCTTATCGGGGCAACTTTGGGTATAATTTTAGGAAAAACTACTTTATCCATAGTATCTTTTTTAGGTTTGATAACACTTGCTGGAACTGTTGTAAATAATGCAATTGTTTTGATAGATTTTATTGAACTTAATAGGAAACAATATGGGAAATCCTTAAAAAATGCCATAATAAATGCTGGAAGTAGTAGATTAAGACCAATCCTTATGACAACTCTAACTACTGTTCTTGGTGTTTTACCGATGGCTTTGGGAATAGGTGAAGGTTCCAATCTTTATAGGCCTTTAGGCATGGTAATAGCTGCTGGACTTACGACTTCTACTCTTGTCACCCTTGTTCTGATTCCAGTCATTTACTATACTTTTGAAAAAAGAAAAGAGCAAAAAAGCTAAAAGGAAGCTAAAAAAATAAAATAAATCTAAAAATTAGTAAAATAAATAAAATAAGTAAAATAAGTAAAATAAATAAAATAAATAAAATAAATAAAATAAGTAAAATAAGTAAAATAAGTAAAATAAATAAAATAAATAAAATAAATAAAATAAATAAAATAAGTAAAATAAGTAAAATAAGTAAAATATAAAAGGACTAAATAGGTATAATAAAAATATAAATGAAAAAATATTTAATATTCAATTAAAAAAACATAATAAAAATAAAAAAACATAATAAAAATGTAAATGAGTTAAAAACAAAATTCATTTAAATAAAAAAAATAAAAAAAAGAACTAAAGAAAAGAGGAAAAAATGGAAAAAATCAAATATTCAAAAAAATTTTTTTACATAACAATCATTTTTACTCTCTTTTTTATTTATTTTCTTTTCTTCTCCTGTTCTTCTGTTTTTCGAGCATCTTTAACAGGTAGATACATCGATATTGAAACTGAAAATGGTATAGATGATGGTTATGTGTTCTTATATACAAGTGAAAATAAATTTAATATTGATTGGCAAGATTACTTAGATAATAAAAATTATAACACCTTTTTTACAAATAGCTTTTCTTCGACTACCACCACTACGACAAATAATGAAAGTGGGGTATTTACCTTCAATGCAATTGTCTGGTCTACTCTTTCTCCTCTTTTTGGTAAAGATGCCGATGTCGCACAAATTTACCTTGTTTTTTATCATGAAGATTACGGTGCATCATATTGCACTCAAAAAATAGTATCTGATTCTACAACCAGGTTGACCCCCATCAAAGTTGATAGAATAAAAAATAGTGCGACAATACATGGAATAATTTCAGATGCATCGAGTAGTGAAGCAATAGCAAATGTTACAGTTAGAATATATGTTCCAAAAAACTGGACTTTTAATAGCAGTAATGACCCAATTGTTGATGATTCCTCTTTTGAAAACCAAGCCACATATACGACAACTACTAATGCAAATGGCGAATACACAGTTAAAATCTCTTACCCAAAGATGCCATCAACTACTCAGGATTATGGAAAAACAAAGGTAAGAATAGTTTACTCTCTTACAGACTATGAAACTTCAAGTAGCATAGAACCAAATTTAACTGACAATAGTACTTGGGATCCAGATGGAAATGGTACTTATGAAGATTATTATGAAAGTTCAACTATATTAAAAGATACAACAACACAAATTCCAGCTTTACATATGAGAAGAACTATATTTACTGAATCTATTAACGGAGTTGTAAAGCTCTCTGGAAACGGGGTAAATGGATATACAGTTAAGATTACCTATAAGACAAGAAACAACACTACTACATCTAAAAGCTCAAGAACATACACATACTATCCGAACAATCAAACGGCAGAACCAGGTTACTTTGAAATAAACAACCTTGAACTTGCACCAGATGGACAAGAAGGCTCACAAAATTATCAGGATGTAAAGATAGAAGTTTATGATAGCTTAGGTGCACTAGTAAAAACAATAAACAATTTTAGAGTCTATGAAAATGCAGATAATTATATAGCGATAGATCTTTGATAAAAACTATTCACTTAGATGCTAAAAAATATAGATTACATAAAAATATTGAGTAGTTTATTAAAGCAAAGAGGTATTTAGTTTGAAGATAAATATTACCATGAAAAAAATTGTATTTATCCTTTTTTTTATATTAATATCTTTTCTTTTTTTCTCTTTTGAAGAAGAAAATAGCTATAATTTACAGGGTTTAATAGATTATGCACTTACAAATAATAGCGAAATAGAACAGCTTGACTTAAATATTAAAAAGGCGGAGTTTGATCTTTCAATCGCAAAAGCAAAAAAATACCCGGCTATTTCACTTTCAGTAAGTCTAAGTTATCTTACAAACCCGATTGGTCCGATTTCTATAACGGCAGGTCAATTTGGTTCTATTTCTACCGCAAATGGAGATATCTTAATCCCACCAGAAGATATGATAATATTTGAGGGGATGGAAAATACTTTATATCAGTTTAAAATAACTATAGATCAACCAATTTTTACATGGGGTAAAATAGATAATGCAATAGAGGTATATAAACTTTTAGTAGAAGTTGAAAAACTTAAAAAATTTGAAAAGATAGATGAAATAAAGGCAAAAATAAAGATATACTATCATAGCCTTTTCTATCTTGATAAGATTTTGATGACTCTTAGTCAGCAAAGAGAAATAGTTGAAAGAATGGTCAATATTTCAAAACAAAGCTATGAAAATGGATTTATAACATATTCTGATTACCTTTCTGCAATTGTATCGCAAAAAGAATTTGAATTTAATTTTACAAAAGTCGAAGGTGAAAGAAAAAAAGCTATAAATGATCTTAAAGCAATCTTAAACTTCCCTTTAATGAAAGAATTAAAAATAAATTATTCAGAATTTGAAGAAAAGTTAGGTGGACAGCAAGTTATATTTTATAATATACCAGAAAATCTATGGCAGATCGCCTTAGAAAATAATCTTCAATTGAAGCAGCTTGAAATATTTAAAAAAGTTGTTGAAAAACAATTTGAGATAATAAGCGCATCTGGTTATTTGAAGCCAGATATTGGTTTAAGAATCGAAGTATCTTACTATGGACCGAGATTCCCATTAATTGAGACTGGCTGGTTTACGCAAGATGACTATAATATTACAATATCTTTGGGAATTTCTGCTCCACTTTTCGATGCAGGCAGTCTTGAAGCTAAAATCAAACAGGCAAAAAATGAAATCGCAAAGATACTTATTCAGATAGATTATGCTTATCAAAATATTTCAAATCTTCTTGAATCTATGAAATTAAAATGTGAGGTCAATAAAGCCAAAATAAATTACTATCTTTCCAAAATAGATTCTGATAAAGAGATAATAAAAACTAAACAAAATGCCTTTGAAGAAGGAGAGATAGACGAAATTGAATACTTAAAGATCAAATCCAATCTTTATTCTGATTTTATTTCATTGTATCTTGAGGCAATCGACTATTACACAAATTATTTTAGTATCGAAGCCATATGTGGCATTCAATTTTAATAGTATATTTAGTTTGAATTTTTAAAAGACAAAATCCCATCTTTTAGTTGAGTCTTCATTTTTTCTATATCCTCTTTTTGAGGGATGTAGTTACATGAAAAGGAAGGAAGCATCTTAAATCCTATTGATGACAAAAGTTTTTCAACATCACCAATGCTCTGTCCTCCCCAACCATAAGAACCAAAAGCAAAACCTACCCTATTTTTTGGTGCAAGTCCTTTTAAGTAAGTTAAAAACCCACCAACAGTTGGAAGCATATTTGAATTTAATGTTGGGCTTCCAACTGCAATATATTTTGTCTCAATTAATTTTGTAATTATACTTGAATTATTGTTTACCTTCAAGTTTAAAAGTTCAAAAGGGATTCTAAGTTCTTCAAATACTTCTGCAACTGCATAAGCAAGTTTTTTAGTAGATTCCCACATTGTATCATAGATTATCACAGCTTTTTCATCAACTTCATTTTTAGACCATTTGTTGTATTTTTGCACAATCTCAGAAATGTAACTATCCCAGATTAAACCATGGCTTGGGCAGATTAGATCTATATCTATTTTTGAAGCTTGCTCTAAAACCTTTTGGACCTGTCCTCCATATGGTAAAACAATGTTCGCATAATATTTTGCTGCTTCTTCAAAAAGTATATCTTTTGGAAAATCTTTTGAAAATCTTTCAAATGATGCCACATGCTGCCCAAAAGCATCCTGAGAAAAAAGTATCTTTTCTTCATTAAGATATGTTCCCATATTATCAGGCCAATGTACCATAGTCTCCATTATGAAAGTAAGTGTGAATTTACCTGTAGATAGAGTATCTCCAGTCTTTACGACATTGTATGAGGAGATATTTGGAAAATGCTTTTTCAACCCTTTTTCACCAAAATTAGAAGTTATTATTTTAGCATTGGGAGCAAGTTTCAATAACTTTTCAAGACTTCCAGAATGGTCCATTTCAACATGTTGGGCTATAATGTAATCTATCTTTTCAGGTTCAATAATACTTGAAATTCTACTTACCATCTCATCAAAAAGGTAGTGCTTAACTGTATCTATTAAAACAACCTTCTCATCTATAATAAGATATGAGTTATATGTAGAACCTCTTTCAGTAGTATAGCCATGAAAATCCCTTAAATCCCAGTCAATGCCACCAACCCAGTAGATATTCTCTTTTATCTTAAAAGCTTTCATACTTGCTCCCATTCACATTTTTAAATCAAGCATCTTCCTTTTCAAACTGATCCTTTGTTGCTCCACAAACAGGACAAACCCAATCGTCTGGTAAATCTTCAAAAGCAACATTATCATTTTCAGCAGGGTCATATACATAGCCACAAACCTGGCAAACATATTTGTCATTTTTAGCCATATTTCCTCCAATTTGTAAAGGCTTACATAAAAAATATAATTTCAATTAAGGATTTTGACAAGAGAAAATTTAAAAATTATTTTTATTTCGAGATAAAATAAAAGCAGCAAAAGGAATACCTATCATAGAAGAGACAAGACCGGCAGGTAGTTCATATCTTAAAAATATCCTTGATATGCTATCTACAAAACAGGTAAAAGCAGCCCCCCAGATTATTGAAACAGGCAATAGTTTTCTAAAATCATTTGATGTCTTAATCTTAGCAAGTTGAGGTATGACAACACCTATCCATCCAATTATGCCGCAAATGCTTATGGCAGCCGAGGTTGCGATTGTTGTAAATATTAGAGCTATCATTTTAAGTAAAACTGGATTTTCACCTAAAGATTTTGCATGAATATCACCAAAAGATAATATATTCAGTTTCCAGGATAGCATCATAAGGATAATTGTTGAAAATACTATCAGGAAAAAAGGGATTACTATAGAATTTTGAGTAACATTAACAAATGAACCCATAAGCCAATAGACTATTGAGGGTAGCTTTGCAAGTGGATCTGCTATTAATTTCGCATACATTGTTAAGGCAGCAAAGAAATTCCCTATTAAAATACCGCTAATTATAATAGATATTGAACCTTTTGACTTAAATAAATAAGAAAAAGAAATGGCAAGAAGTGCAGCTATCATCCCTCCTAAAAAGGCAAAAAACTGAAGATAAATCCCGCTAAGACCCAAAATTATTGCGATTGAAGCTGTAAAACCAGCACCATTTGATATTCCTAAAAGATAAGGAGAAGCCAAAGGATTATCGAAAATTCCCTGTAAAACTGCACCACTTATAGATAAAGCAGCACCAACAATCAAAGAGGCTATTATCCTTGGTATCCTGATTTTTTTAATTATAAGATAATTTATTCCTCCACTATCCTCTCCTGAAAGCACCTTAAAGACATCCAAAATAGATATTTTTTGTTGCCCAGCAAAAATAGATAAAAAAAAGATTAAAAAAAGAAAGATTAGTGAAAAAATTATAAGGGATTTATAACATTTTGAAAAAATACTCATCAGTATTTTCCCCTTTCATCCTTTTTACAGGATAGTCGTAAAGGTCAGAAAGATTTTTCTCTACCAAAATCTCCTTTGGTTTACCACTCGAAAAGATCTTCCCATCTTTAAGTAAAATTACCCTATCAGATATTCTTAAAACATGGTTTGGATCGTGAAGTGAAACTATTATTGTTTTTTTCTGCAATGAAATTTTTTTGATAATTTCTAAAATTTTAGATTGATTCTTAAAATCCAAAAAAGCAGTTGGTTCATCAAAGATAAGAACATCTGCATCACTTATAAGGCTTCTCAAAAAGAAAACAAGCTGAATCTCTCCACCACTTATCTGATTTAAGCTTTTATCTTTAAGATATTCCAAGCCAAAATCCTTTAAAAGATTCAAAGCTTTTTCATAATGAACAATAGTTGGAAATTCAAAAAAACCAAGTCTGGAATTCACTCCAGTCACAATGGTATCCAGCACATTAAAATCAAATGAGATAGATGGATTTTGAGGTATATAGTGAACCAATTTAGAGTATTGTTTTATGCTAAATTCATCTATATTTTTACCATTTAAGTAAACAAATCCAAGTTGAGCTTTATAGATTTTTGCAAGTATTTTAAGAAGAGTAGTTTTACCACTTCCATTTGGGCCTAAAATACTTATGACTTCACTTTCGAAAATATCAAATTTAATATTTTTTAGTTCGAAATTTTTGCCTTCTTTTATTCTTTCATATATATTCTTATCTTTATTGTTATCAAGTTCTTTTCCTTTTCTTTCCCTTTTTCTATATGTAAAAAATAAGTTTTCAATCTTGATTATAGGCATAACTAGTTTGCTAAAAAAATGCTGTTTATCTGTTCATCAGATAAATCAAGGTTATACACAATTTTATAAAGATTTTTTATCGTATCAGAAAAATCGGTAGCAGTACTAAAACCAAAAAGATATCTTAAATAACCTATACCAGCAATCATTTCAAATGAAGGTAGGTCCCATGATAAAATATATGAAGGGATTCTAAATACTTTATTGTTTTTAATTGCATTAATCTTTGAAAACCTTGCATCACTTAGAATCTGGGATATCTCTTCTGCTGTATATTTTGAAAGGATAATATAGTCTGGATTTAGTTTTATCAAAGTCTCTGGATTAATATCTATCTTAAGTTGATTGTAAGACTCTGTAGCAAAAATTCCTCCTGCTATACTTACAAACCACTTTTGAAAAGAAGAAGAACCAAATGTTCTCAAAATATTGCTCCCAGCTACATAAACTTTGGGTTTAGCCTTGTTTTTATTTTTATCATTAGCTGTATAAAATTCATTTAGTTTTATTGATATAAATTTAGATATCTCTGCCGCTTTGGCTCTTTTATTGAAAATATCAGCAATAAAGTTTAATGAACCAATAAATGCCTGATCGTTTTCAACATCTATTTGAACTAGTGGAATTTTTAATTCCATTATTTTATTTATATTTGGTCTTCCAATCTGAGATATTATCAAATCTGGCTTTTTTTCTACAAGATTTTCAAGTATAACAGTATTACCAGAAAATGAACTGCCCCAATTTTGTATTTCTGGGGCAACCTGAACAAAACCTTCGCCTACAAGGTTTGTCCCATATTGAGCATCCACAAGCAAATCTTTAAGCCCAAGGCCAATCATTATTTGAGTCGAAAAAGGATCTAAAGTTATCACTCTTTCTATCTTTTCAGGCAACTTAACCGTGTTTTTAGCCATATCAACAATTATTTTATTTGATTGCAATGAGAAAAAGAAAAAAGATAATATAAAAAGCAAAATAATGATTCTACAAATTTTTGATTTCATAACTAACCTCTTTTATATCTTTACTAAACCTTTATTCCATTTTGCTAAAATCTTTACAAAAAATATAGTCTTATTAATATATTTCAGTTCATTAAGAATTATAGATACTAAAAAAAAATTATCAATTTAAACTTTTTATTTTGAACTTTTTAATACAAGTTGTATATTTCTGATGAATTGGGAAAGTTGTTTTTATTAAAAACAGTATTTGAATAAAAGGTATTTGAATAAAAGATTATGAATAAAAATATGGAAGTTAAAAGTTCTTGCGCTATTCAGGTTTTGCCAATAGGAGTTGAAGATAAAAAGAAGATGTATGAATTCATAGATTTCGCTATTGATTTGATAAAAGACTCTAAATTAAAATATCTTGTAACTCCTTTTGAAACAGTTATAGAGGGGAATATCGGCGAAATTCTTACATTGATTGAAAAAATTAATAATCTACTTTTAGAAAAAGGATTAAAAACTATTTGTATAAACATAAAACTCTGGAGTGGAGATATTGGAACTATTGAAGAAAAGTTAGCAAAATATACCTAACTATAGAAAAATATGCCTAACTACATTGGAGGAAAAATGAGAAAAGATTATTTTCTTTACTTTATCTTTTTAATCTTACTTTTAGTTTTTACTTTTACTTTTATCTCTTTTGAAAGCAGTTCTAAAGCCGACGCAAGCATTACAATAAGTGAAGGCACATTAAATAAATTTTTAATCGCTATTGGTGATCTTACAAATACAGAAAAATTTTCGGTTTTAGGGTTATCCGGCACCTATACCTGGCTTGTTCAAAACCCACAGATAAGATTAATAGATGGCAAGGCTAAATTTACAGGTGATGTTACTATAACAATAAATCCTGGTAACATTGTAACTAAATCAAAAGCAGATGGTGAGGTAAGTGTAAATTACGATATAAACACAAATAAAATACAAATAAGAGTAACAAAAGCGATAGTTGAAATAAGGACAAAAATATTAAACAATATGGTAAAAATTGCCGAGATAGATCTTGCGAAATACTATCAAATAGCATTTGATTTTCCAGGACCAAAACCTTTTGAAAATTCTGTAGATGTAAAAATGCCAGATGGGAAAGTAAAAAAGATAAAGATTGATTTTATCCCTGTTTTAACAATTGTTGATGGTGCAGTAGTAGTTGGATCTGAGTTAAGATATACCCCTATTAATTAATTTTACTTGATGTCAATAAATATTAAAAAAAAATAAATTATAGTTATAGGATTTTTCCTGAGTTATAAGATTTTTCCTAACTTTTAAGTAAAAAATGGAGGAAGATATGTTTACAACCTCTAATAATATAGATATCATTACTATTCCTTTTAGGTTCGTAAATACTTTTCTAATAAATTATAAATCCAATTATTTTCTTGTAGATACTGGCTACCCTAAAGATTATTTGAAACTTTATAATAAAATTTCTCTGATAACATTGGACCCTGACCTTTCAAACCTTAAAGGAATAATAATAACACATCATCATTCCGATCATACTGGCGGTATCTGGTACCTAAAAAAAATAAATCCAGCTATTCCACTAATAGCGCATAAAAATTGCTTTGAAAACCTGAAAAAAGGCTTTAACAGCCCTGAAGAAACATACTATTCAACTTCCAGATCCATACAAAGGCTAACAAGATTATCACATAAATTAATGAAAAACTCAAATAGGTTTGAACCATATATTAAGCAAGAGAGTGATATTGAATTAACAGAAAGACCTTTATTTTTAAATATCGAGACCAATCATTTTGAATTTGAAAATGCTATTGATGAAAATAAAAAAGAACCTTATATCAAAATATTTTACACACCTGGTCATACAAATGACTCAATCTGCATTAAAATTGAAAATCATCTTCTTGCTGGAGATACTCTGGCTTCCGGTTTTAATTTTTTCGGTAATAGATACCTTCCTGTTATTTTTAATGACTTAAAAGTACTTTATAAAAGCTGGGAAAAAATCTTAGAAGAAAAGGTGGATTGTATAATCCCCTCACACGGTGATTGCTTTGATAAAAATGAGATTGCAAAAAACTTAAACTACTTTAATAAAGCTTATAAGATTTAGCAAAAAGTAGATTAAAATGAAATCTATGACAAAATTTATTATTTTCATTCTATTTTTTTTGACAATTTTTTTATTTATTCTATATAGCTATGGTTTTTTAATAACACATATTATTCCTATAAATTCTAACTTTGTTTTATCAATTAACCCTGGAGATAACTTAAATACAATATTAAGATACTTAAAAAATAGAGGACTTTATGGAAACTTTTTTATAATAAAAATTTACACTAGGTTATTTTATAGAAATCTTGTCATAAAAGTTGGTAGTTATCAGGTTTATGAATATTACACATACTGGAGGATTATTCAGGATATAGATAAAGGGATTGGGATACCATTAAAATTGACTATTCCACCAGGACTTAGAATAGATGAAATAGCAAGGCTTTTTGCTGATAAAAATATTGTTTCAAAAGAACAGTTTTATAGTATAATAAATGGGCAAGATTTTTTGATCTCATCTTTTGAACAAAACCTAAACTTGCTTGATAATCCAGAGATTTTGAATTACTGGCAGAAATTCAAGATAAACATAAAAGAAAAAAAATTTGAAGGTTTTTTTTACCCTGAAACATACTCTTATGCAAAAGGTGTTTCTCCCTCTTCAATTCTCCAAGAACCAATAAAGTTTTTTTTCAAAATCCTTGAGAAATTTCCTGTTTCAAATCTTTCAGCAATTGAAATATATAAAAAGATAATAATAGCATCTTTAATAGAAGAAGAAGCGATGCTGGATAACGAAAAACCAATAATCGCTTCTGTTATATACAATAGACTTTCAAAAGGGATGAGACTTGAACTATGCCCTACCGTTGAATATATCCTTCCTAACCATAAAAAAAAGTTGACACTTGATGACTTAAATATCCAATCTCCATATAACACTTATATCCACAGTGGACTTCCTCCAACCCCAATCTGCAACCCTTCATATGAATCATTGAAAGCAGCCTTTTTCCCAGCTAAGACAGACTATTTTTTCTATGTTGCAAAAGGGGATGGCTCTCATTACTTTTCAAGAACTTATTCTGAACACTTAAAATATAAAAATAATTCAAGCTTTTATTAAAATTTTTTATATCTGAATTATAAAATTCTTATTGACAATCTTTAATTTTAGAATAATTTTTCTTTGTCTGAGAGGAGCATAATTTTTATGCCCTTAAGGAGTCTAAAAAATGCGATTCCAGAGGAATATTCTGATGGAAAAGAGAATCGGAATAGTTGGTATCATTATCGAGGATTTTTCTCAAATTGAGTCTGTTTCTACCATTATTCATCAATTTCAAGAATTTATTTTGGCTAGACAGGGTTTAAACCTTAAAGAAGAAAATATAAGGATTATCAGCCTTATTATGGAAGCAGATACAGATCATTTTGGTTCATTTACTGGAAAGCTTGGAAGACTTAAAGGTGTAAAAGTAAAATCTATCCTCTCGACAAAAAGGGAGGATACTGATGATAAGCAATTCAATAGGTCTTAAAAGCTTTATTGAAAGAAAAAAATTGTACAATTTGATCGAAGATACCAAAAATTTAGTTTCAAATGAAAAAGTCGATTCAATAATTTCAAAATCATTTCTACTTAAAGGATTAAATCTTGAAGAAGTTGCTATTCTTCTTAATGCTGAAGATGAAAAAATAATAAAAAAAATAACATTAGCGGCATCAAAAGTTAAGCAGCTTATTTATGGAAAAAGATTAGTCCTATTTGCTCCTTTGTATATAGGAAATGTCTGTTCAAATAATTGTTTATATTGTGCTTTTAGAAAAGATAATAAAAAGTTAAAAAGAGCAATTCTTGATTTTTCTCAGATTGAGTCTGAAACAAGATCTCTTTTATCTTGTGGGCACAAAAGAATATTAATGCTTTGTGGTGAATCAGAAGAGACAGATTTAAATTACTTTTGTGAGGCAATTAAAAGAGTATATTCTATAAATTATAAAGGGAACACAATAAGAAGAATAAATGTAGAAATAGCACCACTTGATGTTGAAGGATTCAAAAAACTTCATGAACAAAAGATAGGAACTTATGCTTGCTTCCAGGAGACATATGACGAAGAACTTTATAAAAATTATCATAGAGAGGGACCTAAATCTGATTATCTTTATAGATTATATGTTATGGATAGAGCAATGCAAGTAGGAATCAATGATGTTGGTCTTGGTGTCCTTTTCGGTCTTGCTGACTATAGATTTGAGGTCCTTTCATTGATGCAACATGCTTTTCATCTTGAAGAAAAATTTGGAACAGGACCCCATACAATAAGCGTTCCAAGAATTGAACCAGCAGATGAAGCTCCGATTTCAAAAAATGTTCCTTATCCATTATCAGATCTCGATTTTAAGAAATTAATCGCCATCATTAGACTTGCTCTTCCATATACTGGAATCATCCTTTCAACAAGAGAGAATGAAAATTTAAGAAAAGAGTTATTCCATTATGGGGTAAGTCAGATATCAGCTGGTTCCAGAACAAACCCTGGTGCATATAGCTGTGAAAATGAAGAAAGTACAGAGCAATTTCAGTTAGGTGATCACAGAAGTCTTGAAGAAGTGATATCATCTTTAATCGATGATGAATTTATACCTTCATTTTGCACTGCATGTTATAGAAAAGGGAGAGTTGGAAAAGATTTTATGGATCTTGCTAAACCCGGGCTTATTCAAAAATTCTGTATGCCTAATGGAGTTTTGACTTTCGCTGAATATTTAATTCAATTCGCATCTTCTGATACAAAGCAAAAAGGATTTGAATTAATTGAAAAGATTCTTACTGAAATACCTGATAAAAAGCTGGTCGACCAAATAAAACAGGGAATAGATGAAGAAATAAAAGGGAAAAAAGATGTCTACTATTAGTAAAATTGATTTTAACATGAATCATATGATTATAAATGATCTGATAGATTGGTATTCAAAACAAAATACAGAGTATTTAGTGGATCTTGGAAATTTAATTTGTAAAAAAGTACATGGTTCAAAAGTTTATTTACGAGGATTGATAGAATTTTCTAATGTATGCGAATCAGATTGCCTTTATTGTGGCATAAGAAAAAGTAATAAAAAAGTAAATAGATATATTTTATCCAATGAAAAGATAGAAAACATAATTTCAAATGGATTAAAAAAAGGATTTAATACATTTGTTCTCCAAAGTGGTGAAAATCAGGCTGCAATTCCAGATAAAATTTGTGAACTTTTACAAAATGTCCGTAAAAAATTTGGTGATGACTTTGCTATAACTTTATCCTGCGGAGTATATCCAAAAGAGGTATATAGAGAATGGAAAAGACTTGGTGCAAATAGATATTTGCTCCGATTTGAAACATCGGATGAAAAACTTTATAAAAAACTATGCCCTGGTAAATCTTTTTCAAAAAGACTTTCAGCACTTGAAGATTTAAAAAGTGAAGGTTATGAAGTAGGTTCAGGTTTTATGGTAGGACTTCCAGAAGAAACTTTAGCTATAAGGATGCAAAACATATTGCTCTGTCATTATTTTGGTTTCGATATGATTGGAATAGGTCCATTTATCCCAAATGAAAACACTCCTTTAAAAGATGTAAGAGCTTTGCCAATAGAAGAAACAATAAGAATAACCGCCATGCTTAGAATATTTTTACCTTATGCAAATATTCCTGCAACTACAGCTGCAGGAAGTATAGATACTTATGGAAGAGAAAAAATGCTAAAAGCAGGAGCAAATGTCCTTATGCCAAATATTACCCCAATAGAAAATAAAAAGGATTATCTTTTGTATCCTAACAAAATTTGTCTTGATGAAGATGGAATAAAATGTTTATCCTGCCTTGATTCAAGAGTAAAATCTATAGGAAAAACACTTTCTTTCGAAAGAGGAGATAGTATTTCAAAAAAAAATGATGATTTTATTTATTTCAATTTTTTTAACTGGAGTAAATCTGAATGGAGCAAAATTGAATGAAATATCAACAACAGACAAATTTAGCCATAGAGAATTTTGGTAAAGGTAGTGTCCCTCCAAAACTTATAGTTGCATATGCTGAAGTTAAAAAAGCTGCGATTCTTGCCATTCAAAATATAGAAAATTATTACGATGAAAAAGAGTTTTTAGCTATAATAGAAGCAATAGATGAGATAATCCAGCAAAAATTAAATGATGAATTTGTCATACCACTTTTGCAGGGTGGTGCTGGGACAAGTTTTAATATGAATATAAATGAAGTAATAGCTACAAGAGTTGAGGAGATATTGCTAGAAAAATATGGTATATGTCATTCTATACATCCTATAGATGATATAAATAGATATCAATCAACCAATGATACATTCCCCACTGCAATCATTATAACAATGTTAAGAGATCTAAATATAGTTGAAAAGCTTACAGTCGAAATTCAAGAAGCTCTTGTTGAAAAAGAAAAGAAATTTTCAAATATATTAATTATGGGAAGAACAGAGCTACAGGATGCTCTGCCTATGACATTACAGCAGGTTTTTGGTTCATGGGCTGGAATGTTTGAAAGAGATCGCTGGAGGCTTCATAAATTAAAGGAAAGGATTAGAAATGTCCCTCTTGGAGGAACTGCAATAGGAACTGGGTTCCCAACTCCTTTACAATATTTATTTAAGGTTGAAATATTTCTAAGAGAAGTCACAAAACTTCCACTTTCAAGATCACAAAACCTGCCAGACAGCATAGCAAATCATGATGATTTAAGTGAACTGGCTAGTGGATACTTACTTTTAGCTAACAATCTCCAAAAATTATCAGATGATTTTTTACTTTATACTTCAAGTTTTTGCAAGGAAATGAGCCATCCAGAACTGCAATATGGGTCGACTATTATGCCTTTTAAGGTAAATCCTGTTCTTCTTGAATATGTAAAAGGTATCTGTATTAAAATAAAACATCTTGGGCATCTTGTTGAAGATTATAATATAGAGGGAAACTTACAATTAAATGCCTTTTTACCTTTTATAGCTGAAACTTTAATTGAAATTGGAGAGTTATTATTTAAGGCTCTTAAAGCGATGAAAAAATTTATAGAAAAGCTCATAATAAATGAAGATAATATTAGAACTAATTTAAATCATTCTATGGCAATTTTCAATCTTCTATTACCATTTTTGGGTTATAGTAAAAGTAAGCAATTTATAAAAAATCTTCCAGATCTTTCAAATATTGAAAAAATAAGAGAATGGTTATTAAATAATGGGATAGATGAGCAAATTGTTCAAAATCTTAGTTCTGGTAAAATAACTAATTTTATAAAGAAAAAATAAGAGGATAAATCCATGATAAAAACTCCACTTGCAGAAAGAATAAAAATTGTAATTTTAGGAAAAAGAAATGCAGGGAAATCTTCATTGATCAATCAGAT
Organism: uncultured Brachyspira sp.; assembly: GCA_964581895.1. Classification (GTDB taxonomy): domain Bacteria; phylum Spirochaetota; class JAAYUW01; order JAAYUW01; family JAAYUW01; genus Exilispira. The sequence goes on along the minus strand of CAZOPR010000006.1, from coordinate 96,383 downwards.
ATCATCCAAAAATGTTGCAATAGTTTCAGATTATGCAGGAACTACTACAGATCCAGTTTTTTTTTCAATGGAGTTGGGAGAAGTTGGACCCGTTACTTTTATAGATACAGCTGGATTTGATGATGAAGGAGAATTAGGAAAATTAAGGATATCCAGAACCCTGGAAAAACTTGAAATAGCCGATCTCTGTATCTTTGTAACTCCAGCCACTGACAATATCGATAAGAAAGAATTGGAATTTTATAAAGAAATAAAAGATAAAAAACCAATAATTATTGTTTTTACATTTTTTGAAAATAAAATTGATGATTCAAAAAAATTTTTGCTTGAAAATCAATGGGTAGGAGTTGATAATATAAAAGGAATCGGAATTTTAGAATTAAGAAAAAAAATTATACAAATGAAAGAATTTATAAAGAGCGAACCTGGTTTATTAGATGGTCTGGTTAAAGAAGAGGATTTTGTTTTACTTGTTACTCCGATTGACCTTGCTGCACCAAAAGGTAGATTAATCCTGCCTCAGGTTGAAGCAATTAGAGAACTTTTAGATAAGGATTGTGGTGTAATGATTGTAAAAGAAAGGGAACTTAAAATCTTCTATGATAGACTTAAAATAAAACCTTCTCTTGTAATTACAGATAGCCAGGTTTTTCATAAAGTAGCAGCTGATATAACGTCTGATCAACCATTAACCTCTTTTTCTATTTTGATGGCAAGAAAAAAGGGTGAACTCCTCCCTTTTATTGAAAGTATTGAAAGAATCAGTAAATTAAAGGCAGAAAGTAAAATATTAATACTTGAGATGTATAATCATCACAGACAACCTGATGATATTGGAACAGTGAAGATACCAAGACTTGTTAACCAAATGATAGAACCAACTATTAGTTTTGAATGGAAAAAACAGGTCAATAATGTAAACGAAATAAAAGGATTTGATGCAATAATTATGTGTGGCGGTTGCATGGTAAGCAGGCAACAATATAGTTTGATGATGAAGATGATCATAGATGAAAATATCCCTTTATTAAATTATGGCCTTTTTTTTGCATGGGTAAATGGACTTCTACCAAGGGCAATAGAGGCTTTCCCGGAAGTTTATGAAAGATATTTAGCTTTGAATTTGTAATTCACACTTATTTATATATCATTCATTAATATCGATTTCTGTATTGATTTCTGAAATATATCTGTTATATATATATCAATTTTACAATTCAATTATTCTATTTTCCTTCTAGCACCAGCTTTTTTTAATTTTTCAGCAATCCTATTATGACCATACCTTAAGGCATAAGTTAAAGCTGTTTCACCTTCATCATCTTCAGCGTTTATATCCACACCACAAGAGAGTAAATAATCAACTACATCTTCATGCCCATTTCTTACAGCTCTCATCAATGCAGTCCATCCAATTTTATTTTTTTCATTTACATTTGCTCCTGCTTTTATTAACAGTTCAACTATTTTATAATGACCATTTTCTGCAGCCTTCATCAACGCGGTCCAGCCATCTTTGTCCTTTAGGTTTACATCTGCTCCTTATTTTATAAGAACTTCAGCGATTTCATCATAACCATATCTTGATGCTTCTAAAAGGGGTGTCCATCCATAATAGTCTTTCTCATTTATATCAACACCCAAATTGATAAGATTCAATAAGTAACTCAGTCTTCTGCTTTCTACAGCTTGTATAAGATCTTCAATAAATCTTCTTTTACTACTTTTTTCCATAACAACTCTATTAACTTATTTTGAGCAAATTTACCTGATTATTTATAATTATAATATAAAAAAAGATTTTTTCAAACTTATTTTAAATAATAATAATTTTTCAAAAATATTACTTAGTAAATTTATGATTGTCAAAAATGGATTTTTTTTATTAATTTTTTTCTAAAATTAGATTTTTATTATATCCCTAATATCTTTCTTAAATTTATTAAAAGCGAAAAATGATCTATATGAAATTGCCATTTTAAGTCTATAATCTTTTTCAAGACTTTTATCCAGTAAAAGCTTTATGCAGCTTGCAAGATCAGAAGGGATCTGGGTATGGCAAACAATAGAAGATGGACCATAAGAAAGGATCTCTGGCAATGCTCCACTTGAAGTTGCAACAACAGGTTTACCAAAACCAAACGACTCTAAGACTACAAGACCAAATGTTTCTTTTACCTCTTTTAAGGAAGGCACAACAACAAGATCCAATTTCGAGTAAAATTCTTTTTTATCTTTAATAAATCCCTCAAATGTTATATACTGCTCAAGTCCTTTTTGAGTTACCCTATTTTTAACCTCTTTTTCAAATACTAAACTATTAAATTTCCCGCCAATATAGCAATGAAAATTTATCTTTTCTCTTTTTAAGTTGTAAAGTGCATCTATTAAAAGCAATATCCCCTTTTTTTCTTCTATTCTTCCAATGAAACCGATATTAAAAATATTTTTCCCAAGCTTGGATTTATTAAAATCATCAGGTTGAGAATAAGAATTGTTTTTATAATTTATATTATCAATATCAACAGTATTGTATATAACTTTTACTTTCTCTTTCAATTCAGGAAATTGCCTTTTGATCACATTTGCGCAAAAATTGGATGGTGCAATTATAAAATCTGTCCTTTTTAAAAAAAATAAATTTGGAAAATATTGGAGAAAAAAGCTATTATGCCTAACAATAATTATCCGACAGTACTTTGGGAATAAGATTGATAAATAATACTGTTTTGCTGTATTTATAAATACTATATCAGGTTTGTATTGCTTTATATACCGCAAAATCTTTCTTATTGATTCAAGATAGGATGAACCTAATGGTAAAACCTTTTTACCTTTTTCAATTAATATTTTACAAATATCTGATTCATCCTCTACTATATGAAAAAATTCATACTTATCTTTAAGAGCTTTTTCAAGTAAGATAGTATATTCATCAACACCACAATGTTTAAAAGAACCATTTATAGAAAAAATTACCTTTTTTTTCTCCATATTTAATATAAAATCAGTATTTAATATAAAACTAAATTTAACAAACTATTTATCTAATTTTTAATCTTCTTTTTTCAAGAATATAAAATCATGTTTTTTTAATATAATTGGAAAGTTTATTTCATAAGATTTTATTTTTTCATTTTCATACATTAAGTAAAGGTAATTACCATCAAAATCTTTTATCATCTTTTTTAAATCATCTCTTTTAATAACATAATCTTTTTCTGAAATATTTAATAGACAAAATATTCTGCTATTTTTTTCCCTAATACTATAAAGGTCCTTTTTATCCAATCTTTTTGGGTAAAATTCTTTATCTTTTAAGAATGAAAACCAGCAAGCAACTTCAGAAGATACTTTTATATCTATATCATCACAATCATCTGAAATCATTATCTGAGAGCCAAAGATAAAATCTATAATATCAACAAGTACTTTTTCTTTATCTGTTAATTTTATCTTTGATTTTCTAAAAAAGCCGACATCTGGGTCAGAAAAGTAAACAGTATTATTTAAAACCGATCTATTAATGGTATCTGTTAAACTCATATAAGCGGAAGGTCTTCCTTCATAACCTGCGATTTTTCCTATCGAAAGTTCCCACTCTTCCCTTGTATCTGCTCCGATTCTGGTTATCGGGTAAAAAGGGTATGAAAGTTGAAGTGGTGTCCCACAACCTAAAAGTACAATTTTTTCTCCTAATGTTGAAACAAGTTCATTTTGAAATAGATTATAATAGAAAGCGGTTCCATGCTCTTTGTTTTTATGAGAGCCATTGACAAGACCAGCATAAAGAAAATCAAGTTTCAGAAACTTAAAACCATACTTTTTTGTTAAGGTTTTCACTTCATTTAAAATATACTGTCTTGCTTCATTTATAGAAAGGTCATAGGTATAAAAATCACCACCCCATAGAGGAATGTTGCCACAGGCAATAGGTTTTCCTTTTTTATCTTTCAACACCCAATCAAAATGATTTTTATAGATATCTGAATCCTTAAGTAAAGCAAGGGGAGCCATCCAAATGCCTGGTAAAAATCCTTTTTCTTCTATCTTCTTAGCAACCTGTTCGAGCGGAGTTGGAAATTTCTCATTTTGCTGCCACTGCCCAACTCTTATTTCCCATCCATCATCAATCTGAAAAATAGGTTTTGATTCTACATTAAAATTCTTTATAAAATCATTAAAAGGCTCGATATTTTTGAAACAATCCTTTTCAGTGATAGAAGTATAGTAGTTATACCAGGATTCCCAACCATAAATATGTGAAGTATTTTTATCAATAAGATCATAACTTTTCAGTTTTTTAACTGAAGATTCATATTCTTCTTTAAATAATCTTGCAAAAGATTCCTTTTGGCTTACAAGATTTTCGCAAAAGATTAGATATATTTTATCAAGTTTGATCTTACCAGATAATTTTTCACCATTAAGTCCAAAATAAATATCTATACCTTTATTTTTTTTGTTAAAAACAAATGTTGTTGGAAAGATTTTATCTTTAGATATTATTGTAAAATTCTTTTCTGAAGGATTTTTATCATAAAAAACTATATAAAAGTTCGAGACAAATTGACCTTTTTTAGTAAACCACTTTTCATAATCAGACTTTATAAATCTTAAAAGAGATGGCTTAAGCCTAATATTTGTCTGTGATTCTTTCAGTTTATATTCATAAGCCTTTGACCAGGATTGAAAACCACTTGAAAGAACAGAATCTATCTTAAAATCATTATCTTTAAAATATAAGCTAACCAGATCATCTATTGAGCTTAAGCTTAAAAATAAAGAATCGATAGCGGTTGTATTTGAAAGCTCAAACTCAATAAAAAGTTCCAAAATTGAAATATCTTTTAAGTTTTCGATTTTTCTAATTTCAATTTTTGAATCAATCTCTTGTTCATTAAGATAGATATTTTGTTTCATATTCACCTTCTTTTTTTATTTATCTTATCTTTTTATATCCATAAGTTTTTCTATTTCTTGGTTTTTCTTTCTATAATTTTTTATTTGCATTTTTATTATTTTTCAATTTTTTCTATTTCTTAGTTTTTTTTATATTTTTATCATTTTCATTATAATTTTCCCATTTTTGTTTTAAATTTTTTTATATATTTTCAAAAGGATTAAATGATTTAAAGGTGAATTGCTTTGTCAATAGAAGCCAATGCTGCTTCTATAATAGTTTCGGTAAGTGTTGGATGAGGATGGACAAGATGAAATAGTTGTTCAACTTTCAATCCTTCACTTACAGCAAAAACTCCTTCCATTATCATATCTGTAGCATGTGGTCCAATTATCGATATTCCTAAAATTTTATGTGTATCAACCTCTGTTATAACCTTGGCGAAACCTTTAGTTAGTCCCATTGCTCTTGCTTTTCCATTTGATATAAATGGGCAAATACCAACTTTATAATTTATCTCTTTTTTCTTGCAATCTTTTTCTTTTAATCCAACAGAAGCAATTTCAGGGATAGTGAAAATAACAGAAGGAATATCTGAATATCTTATGGATTCTTTTTCTCCAAGTATATTCTGAATAGCTATTTCACCCTGTTTCGAAGCTGTATGGGCAAGCATAAGTTTTCCAGTGACATCTCCTATGGCATATACATCTGGGTTTGAAGTTCGCATATATTCATCAATCTCTATAAATCCTCTTTCACTTATTTTAACTTTAATTTTATCAACCCCTTCAGGTAATACTGGTTTTCTTCCAACGCTAAGCAAAATATTATCAAAATAAAAGTCCTTAAAAGTTCCATCAGGCATCTGTGCCTTTACTATAAATGATTTTCCATCTGTATTTTCAATTTTCTTACATTCAGTAACTTTTACGCCACAATAAATATTTAAGTTTTTATTTTTCTTTAAACCATCAAAAAGCTCTTTTGCTATATCCTCATCTTCTGTGGGAACAAGTTGAGGCATAAGTTCAAGTATTGTAACATTTACACCAGCCTTTGCAAAAAATGTCGCAAACTCAGAGCCTATCACCCCACCTCCAATAATACCTATAGAAGATGGGAGCTTTTCGATTTGCCAGATATCATCAGATGTCCAGACTTCAGATATATCAAATGGAGGGAATTTAACAGGAGTTGAGCCTGTTGCAATTATAAGTTTATCATAGGTTATATTTGCGATATCAATACTATTTTGATCTTTAACAATTAGTGTCTTATTATCCGAAATAATTCCATTTCCAAAAATAAGATTTACTCCATTTTTTTGCAAAAGAAGCTCTATCCCTTTTCTGGAAGCAGTAACAGCCCTATTTCTATGTTTAATGACATCAGAAAATTCAAGTTCAACTTTTTCTACATTTAATCCAATTCTTTTAGCATTTTCAAGCTCTTCCATAACTGAAACTGAAGCCAGCATAGCTTTTGTAGGTATGCAACCATAATTTGTGCATGTTCCACCAGCTTTATCTCTTTCTATAAGTGCAACAGTCTTGCCTTCTTTTGCAGCAACAATAGCAGCGACATATCCACCAGGACCTGCTCCAATAATTGCAATATCTACCTTAATATTATTCATTTTCCCCCCAAATAAAATTTTTATAAGGATTTTACAAATATAAATAAAATCAATCAAAATTAGCCATTATAAAATCCAGAAAATATTATATTACCACTTCTTTCATCTATTAAAAAATAAAAGAAAGGATGGTCAGCATTAAAATAAAATATACTTTCTTGTATACTTGAAGTAACTTTTATTATACTGATTGCTACTGAAGAAGCAGCAGTAGTTCCTTTTTCATCTATTTTCAGATATGTTTTTTGAAAAACTTTATCTATTTTAAATAATTCTTTATCTATTCCGATTATTTTATCATTAAATAAAGGTGAAAAATCAAATGTTGGGTTAAAAATACTTATTAATCCAGAAGACTGTAAAATATCTTTTAAGTCATATTTATATTCACTTATGATCTTTGGGAATTTAACAAAGACTTTTTGAATCTTTGTATTTTCAAGGATTTTTAGGTAATTTTGCTCATTAAATAGATTCAATATTTCTTTTGTTTGATTTATATTTTTAGGAAGAAAGACTATCAAAGAGTTATTATATTTTTTATAAGGTAGCCTTAATACCTGAATATTATCATCTTCATAGTAATACAATTTTTGTGGTGAACTGAAATTCATAAAATCTATTTTTATTTTTGTATTATCAAGCTTTGTAAATTCTTCGGATTTAGTATTTTTCTTTTCAAATGTGAAAACCCAATCATCATGAAAGTACAAAGCATTTACAAGAAGAGCTATGGTATCTGGTCTTATGATACTTTTATCTATAAAATTTTTTATCTTATTTTCAGTTTTCTTCAAAACCCATTTTTCAAGAAGGTTAAAACCAAATTCTTTTAAAAGATCCTCTTCAAAGATATCTACAAAATAATATTCTTTTGCAACTGATAAAAATTCTTCTGATATAAGTTTCAAACCTTTTGAATTTACATTTTTATATAAATCGGATCCTTTATTAATCCAGAAAGAATTGGCTAATTTCAAGCCTTTCGCATTATCCTCAATGATATTTTTTAATATTTTTTTGTAGTATTTATTTATTGCATTTGTATCAAAAGATTCATAAAATAAAAATCCTTTTAGTTCGTTTAAGCTTTGCCCAAAAATCCCATTCAACAAAAAGCTAAATAATACTTGAATGCCAAAAGGTGAATAAAATAAACTTTTATCATTGCCAAATCTTATCAGATTTTCTAATAAAATCTTATTTGAATCTATATTTGAACTTAAAATTTTGAAATCAATAGAATTTTTATCCTCTATTATTTTTTTAAACTTTGCCTCGTCATTATTTTTATCAAGATAATTGAATGATAGACAAAATAAAGATAAAAATAGAAGTAAAATAATAGTAAAGTATAATTTTGGTAAAGATTTTTTAATCATTTCCCCTTCTATTATAAAAATCAAATTTTTATCTACTAAAAAATAGTATTAAAATACAAAAAAATTTAACATTTTCTAAAAACAATAAATTTCAAATAAATTTCAATATAAAAGCCCGACTTTCTCACCATATTTATATGTTTTTATCTCGGTATTAAAAAGCTGAGAAATCTTTTCATCACTAAGTTTTTCTCTTTGCTCTAAAAAACAAAGATTACCTTCTTTAATCCCACAAATTTTTTTTGAGTAAGAAAAAGCAAGTTGAAGGTCATGAGAAATTACAGCTATTGTCTTTCCTTCCTCTTTATTTAAGTAAGATAAAATTTCGTAAAACTCCTTTTTGTGTGAAATATCTAAAAAAGAATCTGGCTCATCAAGAAGTAGGATACTACTTTCACTCACAAGAGCCTGTGCAAGCATCACTCTTCTTTGTTCACCACCAGAAAGATTTGAAAAACTTTTATCTTTAGTATTTTTAATATCAAGCTTATCAAGATAAGATAAGGCTATATCAAAGTCATTACTGCTATAATCTTCAAAAATCTCTTTATAAGGATATCTTCCCATAACGACATAATCAATAACATTGAAATTTATATCTATTGGGATCTTTTGAGGAAGATATGAAACAAGTTTAGCAATTTCTTTTCTTTTCCAGTTTTTTAACTCTTTAGCTTTAAGATAAATCGAGCCTTCGCGTGGTGAGAATTCTTTTATTATAAGCTTAAAAATTGTGGTTTTACCACTTCCATTCGGTCCAATTATCGAAAGAAAATCTTTCTCATCTATATTAAGATTAAAATTCTTGAATAAGATTCTATCGTCACCTGGATAAGAAAATGTAATCTGTTTTATCGAAAGAAAAGCTGAGCTTTTATTTTCCATCTTTCTATTTTATCTTTTTTCGTTTGTTTTATTATTTATTTTTTTTTGTTTTATTATTTATCTTTTCTTTTGCTTCATTATTTATTTATTTCTTTTGTTTTATTATTTAGCTTTTTTTTTGCTTTATTATTTTTATTTTTCTTTTATATTTTTCTTTTACTTTATTATTTTTTTTATTTTATTTTTTTCTTTTCTTTCTTATTATATAAGCCTTTTATATAAGCTTTTCTTTATAAAATAAATTTTCCTTCTTTCTTATTTTCTGTTGTTATTTGTTCTTATTCTTTTTTTATTCTTATAAATGCTTTTTATAAATATTTGACAAATATAAGAATTGGTCTTTTACTTTCGAAAATATTTAGTTCAATCAATATTTAGTTTTATTTTTAAAAAGTCAAATTAAGTGATTATAAAATTTTTCGAAAAGGTAAAATATGAGAAAAATCAATCAACAGGAATTTTTAGATAAAGTTTCGGAAGTAGCATTCATGGTTGAAAAAGAAAAGAATAATCTTATAGATAATCTTTATAAGACTCATCCTGCTGGAAAATATTTTTTTGAATCCTTAAAAACATTATCTTTTCATGAACCAACCAAAGATATCTTTGATAAACTTCTAACCTCAGCAGAAAATGCAATACTTGCCTTTTTCCTTCTTGCAAAAGAAAATCCATTGATTAAATCGATCAGTATAGACCAATATGAAAATGCTTTAAATAAAAATAAATTAGATTTTTCAAATATTGCAGAAAATGATACTATTAATAAAACAATGATTGAAAGCTTTTTACTTAAATCATTGCAGCCAGCCATTTATACTCTGCTTTATCTTACTTTTCCACAGGTTGCTCAAAATGATTGGGATAAAAGCATAGCATTTTTAATATTTTTAAGGGTAAAATCCTTTATAGATTGCTTATCTCAATCATACTAAATCTATCTTTTATTAAGTTTTGAACAAAAATAAAGTTAAAGTTAAAAATAAAAAAACAAAAATAATTAAAAAAATTAAAGACAAAAACCAAAATAAAAATAAGCATAAAAAAACTAAAGACAAAAGCAAAAATAAAGATAAAAATAATTGCAAAATAAATAGTAAAAAGCGAGGGGGAAAGTTATGCCATGGTATAATGAAGAGTTCATTAGAAAAATACCTAAGACAGATTTACATCTTCATCTCGATGGATCATTAAGAATTCCAACCCTTATAGAACTTGCCAGACAACATAATGTCGAACTTCCTTCATATACTGAAGAAGGGTTAAGAGAACTTATATTCAAAAAATCTTATAATAATCTTGAAGAATACTTAAAAGGTTTTGCTTATACCTGTGCTGTAATGCGAGACAAAGAATCGATAGAAAGAATATCATATGAACTTGCTTTTGACTGCTTTGAAGAAGGGGTTCGTTATATAGAAGTTCGTTTCGCCCCACAACTTTTGATGACAGATAATCTTGGGTTTGAAGAGATTGTAGCTGCTGCCGATAAAGGATTGAAAAAAGCAAGAGATGAGATTAATAAAAAAATCCCCTTAGATGAACCAGAGTTCGACTTTGGAATAATCATTTGCGCTATGAGGTATTGTAATGAAAACTTTTCGCCTTTTTATAGGCAGTTTTTTAACCTTTTAAAGTTTTCAACTCAAAAAGAAAAGATAGTGCTTGCGTCACTTGAAGCTGCAAAAGCAGCAGTTTATCTTAGAAAAAATACGGACATTCAGGTTGTCGGCTTCGATATTGCTGGTAGTGAATATGGTAACCCGGCAGATAGACATACTGAAAGTTATAAATATATCCACGAAAATTTTTTGCATAAAACAGTTCATGCAGGAGAAGCCTTTGGACCAGAATCAATATTTTTAGCAATAACTGCCTTGCATGCCGATAGAATTGGTCATGGGCTTTTTCTATTTGACGAATCTATGATAACTTCAGAAGAGATAACAGACAAGAAAAAATATATAGAAGATCTTGTCAATTACATTGCAGATAGAAGAATAACAATAGAAGTCTGTCTTTCAAGTAACCTGCAAACAGTTCCTAAAATAGATCATATAAGCAAACATTCTTTAAAGAAAATGCTTGAAAATAAACTTTCTGTAACTTTCTGCACAGATAATAGGCTTGTTTCTTCAACAACAGTTTCAAATGAGATTAAACTTGCCCTTGATAATTTCCCTATAAATCAGCGTCAACTTAAAGATATTATTATCTATGGATTCAAAAGATCTTTTTATTACCAGCCTTACACTAAAAAAAGAGAATATGTAAGAAAGGTTATAAATTATTATGAGAAAATAGAAAAAAGCATGAATGGTTAGAAAAAGAATAAAAAAATTGCTTTTATTTTTCATATTCAAAAAGCTGAACCCAGATTATTTTATTTTCCATATCATCATAGCCAAGTTGACCATAGTAGTTATTACCAGCACCCCATACTGTTTTATCTTTTTTTATTACAAGGGAATGGTCTTCACCAATTGAGGCAGATAATACATAATCCATGACTTTTACAAAAAGATTTGAGATGTTTGTTGAGTTTATGCCAAACTGCCCGTACTCATTGTATCCACAAGCCCATAATTCTCCATCATTTTTTAAAACCAAAGTATGATCACCACTAGCAAAAATAGCCGAAACATTACTTAAAATTTTCGCAAATTTTTTAATGCTTTGAAAGTTTCCTGTTCCAAGTTGGCCAAATTGATTAAAACCAGATACCCAAACAGAACCATCAGTTGTTAAAATAGCGGTATGAAACCTTCCACAACTTACAGCTTTAACATCAGAAAAGACCTTTACAAACTTATTGATTTGAATCAGATCGGCACTTCCAAGTTGTCCACTATCATTACTACCAGTAGCCCATAAGGTTCCATCCTTTTTTAAGGCAAGAGTATGAGCCTGCCCAGAGCTAACCTGTACTACATCTTCAAGAACTTTTACAAAATCATGCCTTTGCACAAAATCACCTGTCCCAAGCTCTCCATGAGAGTTATTTCCAGCTGCCCATAGACTCCCATCTTTTTTGATTGCAAAACTTGTATAAAGTCCAGCAGATATACTTGATACATCTGACAAGACTTTAACAAATTCAAGTTGATCATCCACATATCCATATCCAGTTTGTCCAAAATAGTTATTACCAGCTGCCCATAATGTCCCATCTTTTTTTAATGCAAGAGAATGATAACCTCCAGCGGAAATATCCACGACTTCTTCCATCACTTTTGTAAGGATAAATCTATCTGTCTTATCTTTTGTCCCAAGTGCACCATGGAAGTTATAGCCAGATACAAGTAAAGATCCATCTTCCTTTAATATAAGTGAATGCTTAAGTCCACAGCTAACTTTTATGGCATGTATTTCAACTTTATTCACCTTTTGAATAGTTTTAAAAATAGTGGTAAATAGAAGCAATGAAAGTATTATTACTAAAAAAATAATGATAAAAAGAAATGTCTTTTTCATAACTCAAACTTACCTAAAATTATTTTACTTAATAATGAAACTTTTTACTATGGTTAGTATCATACTGAAAACAATACCTGAAAGAATATTTGCAACTGTCTGACTTTTAAATGTTGCTGCTTTTTGTTTGTTTTTGAAGATTGAAGCAATCGCCTCAATTATAAGATAAGTAAAGGCAATTATAGCTAAAATTAAAAGCAAAAAATCAACTGTTTTAAATTTTGTTATTATAAGCTTAAATTGCTCTGTAATATAAAATACTATTGCAGTTAAAATGCCAAAGAAAAAATCTCTATAATAACTTTTTGCATCAACACTTGTGAATAATAATGGATAAATCAAAAGAACAAAGACAAGAATCAATGTACCTATTGAAATACCTGCAAATGCCTGCTTAAAAATAAGAGATTCTGTTTGAGGTATAATTTCTCCTGATTTTCTTAATATTTTATTAATAAATGGGTCAAAAACACCTGTAAAATAGTTAAGGACAAAAAAGAATGCTGCAATGAAGACCAAAAACAGAATGAAATATAAAATAAAATAGTTTCTTTTTCTCATAAATGCCCTCACCTTATTTAAATGAAATTATGCTATTTTTTTAAGTTATATTATGCTATTTATTTAGGTTATATTATGCTATTTTTTTAAGTTATTATGCCACTTTTATTTTAATAATTTTAAAAAATAATTAACTAATTTAAAAGATACTCAACTTCTGGTTCAACAATTGTTGATTTGTTAAAGCCAGCATCATTTAGGTGCATTTTCAAATCTTCTAATGCTTTTGATTCACCGTGAACCAAAAATATATTTTTTAACCTATTTTTATCATAGTTTTTAAGGTAATCAGTTAGTTCTGAATAATCTGCATGGGCTGAAAAAGAATCGAAAACTGCAAGTTCGGCGTTGTTTTGATAGTAAGTTCCAAAAATCTTAACCTCTTTTTCTCTTTCAAGTATTCTTCTTCCTAAGGTGTTTTCAGCCATAAAGCCAACAATACATACCGCATTTTTTGGATTCTCTATAGAATTTGCAAGATGATGCAAAACCCTTCCTGCTTCTGCCATTCCACTTGACGAAATTATTATACATCTTGTCATATCATTTAGCTGCTTTGACTGCTCCACAGTTTCTACATACTTTAACTTATTAAAACCAAATGGGTTTTCTGAATGCTTAATAAATGCTTCTTTTGTCTCTTCATCATAATAATCTTTATATTTCTCAAATATTTTTGTTATATTAAAAGACATCGGGCTATCGACAAAAACTTGCAAATCCTTTGGGATTTTATTTTTATCCTCCAAAAGATGGATTAAGTAGACAAGTTCCTGAGTTCTACCTATAGCAAAAGAAGGGATTATTATTTTACCTCCCCTATCATAAACTTTATTTATAAAGGCGGCAAGCTGATCTTCAAGATTTTCAAATGCAGAATGAAGCCTATCTCCATAGGTTGATTCACAAATAATATAATCAAAATCTGTATCTATCTGTGGGTCTTTTAATATAGGCATTCCTTTTCTTCCAAGATCCCCTGTAAATAGTATTCTCATGATTTTGCTAGGTTCTTTTTCTATCTCAAAAACGACCTGAGCTGAACCAAGTATATGCCCTGCATCAATAAGTTTAAACCTTATTCCATTTTTCAGTTCTATAAAATTATTGTAGCCAACCCCTTGCCATAACTTCATAACATTTACAACATCTTCTTCCTCATATATTGGTAAAATCTCCTCAAACTCTTTCCCTTCTTTCAATGCTCTTTTTCTTAAAAATTCAATATCACTTTTTTGTATATGTGCAGCATCTTTCATTACAATTTCAGCTATCTCTTTGGTTGCATCTGTTGAATAAATTGGATTTTCGAATCCATTTTTAGTCAATGTTGGATAGTTGCCGCAATGATCATAATGCCCATGAGTACATATTGCAAAATCTATTTTTGAGGGTTCAAAAGGTAGATTTCTATTTTTCCTTTCAACCTCTTTTCTTCTTCCCTGAAACATACCACAATCTATCAATATATTTAACCCATTAGCAGATAAAAGATGTTTGGAACCAGTCACCTCTTTTGCTGCACCATATGATATTATCCTTATTTCATTATTTTTATATTTAAAATTATTTGTCCCAGTAAAGTTTGAATTAGAAATATTTGTTTTATCCATATTTTATTCCTTTTTAAAGTTATTTTTGTTATGCCAGTGGTGGTTGTTGAATTGTTTTATCTATATGTTATTCCTTTTTTAACCCCTAATATTCAAACCCTCAAATGAAAGGATTCTTTTTTTTAATTCCTTTCCATTCCCATAGCCACCAAACCATCCTATTGAACCATCATTTTTAATAACTCTATGGCATGGGATTAATATCAAAGTTCTATTACTACCAACAGCAGATCCGACTGCTCTAAAAGCCTTAGGATTGCCTATTTTTTCTGCCACTTCTTTATATGATACAACTTTACCAAATGGTATTTTTATAAGTTGATTCAGTACCTTTTTTTGAAAATCAGTATAAAAACTCATATCAATAGGGGAGGTGAAATTCACAATTTGTCTTTTAAAATATCTTGTAAGTTCATCTTTTAGGATTTCAAAATTAATCTTTGAAAATTCTCCTATTTCTTTAGGAATATTTTTTAAGTTGCAAATCCTTATCCCCTTTTTCTCAAAATCTTTAACAACAAGATTTTCTTCCAAAAGCATCTGAAATAATCCTTTTTTTGAAAAATAGCAGTAAAATCTTCCTATTTCAGACTGGAAAGTAAATGGAACAAGAAAATATAGGTTTTTTTCTTTGCTTTCATTTTTTTCTTTATCTTGGTTTTTTACTTTCTTTTCCATAAATATTCCTTTTTTTTATAAATATTCTTTTTAAATTATCTTTATTTACTTAGTTTAGTCTGAAAATTTTTATCTCTACATTAAATGCCTATTAAATAAATGGTTTTTAGTAGATTGCTAAATTGATGATATAACATTTCTAAAATTAATAAATTATTTTTATATTATTTTTATAATTATCTGCCAAATTTTTTCATAATTTTTAATAATGATTACCTAAAATTACCAATAAATAATCTTGAAAATCTATATAAATAAATTAAAGTAAGAGTGAACATATACTTAAATAAGTTGAATTAAACTTTATAAATAATAAAAAAAGGAAAATCTTATTAATATAAAATCGGTATAAAAGGAGTCAAAATGGAACTTGCTGTTGCAAAATCAAAAGATTTTATCTATCTTCACTCAAATATGGCAAATAGACATGGACTTATAGCTGGAGCTACAGGAACTGGTAAAACTGTTACACTTCAGGTGATGGCTGAACTATTTTCATCAATAGGTGTTCCTGTTTTTATGGCAGATGTTAAAGGCGATTTAAGTGGCATAAGTGCAAAGGGAGAACCATCTGAAAAACTATCTGAAAGGCTAAAAAAACTTGGCATAGAAAATCATCAATTTGAAGATTTCCCTGTACAATTCTGGGACATCTATCAAGAAAAAGGTCATCCAATACGTGCTACTATCTCAGATATTGGACCAATACTACTTTCAAGAATTTTAGATTTATCTGAAACTCAAGAAGATGTATTGAACCTTATTTTTAAGGTTGCAGATGAAGAAGGACTTATGCTTTTAGACTTAAAGGATTTTAAGTCTATGCTTTCTTACGCTCAGGAAAATATAAAAGAAATCTCTTCTGAATATGGTCTTATCTCTTCTCAAAGTATTTCTGCTATTCAACGCTCATTGATTACACTTGAAAAAGAAGGTGCCGACAAGTTTTTTGGTGAACCTATGCTTGATATTTATGATATGATGAGAGTAGATACTTCTGGTAAAGGTTTAATAAATATTCTTTGTGCAGATAAACTTCTTTTAAATCCAAAACTATATTCGACTTTTCTTCTCTGGATTTTAAGTGAACTTTTTGAAAATCTCCCTGAAGTTGGTGATTTAGAAAAACCAAAATTTATCTTCTTTTTTGATGAAGCACATCTTCTTTTTAAGGATACTCCTGATGTTCTTGTTGAAAAGATAGAGCAGGTTGTAAGACTTATAAGATCAAAAGGTGTTGGAATATATTTTATAACTCAAAGTCCTATGGATATCCCTCAAAATATCTTAGGACAACTTGGGAATAGAGTTCAACATGCCCTTCGAGCATTTACTCCAGCGGATCAAAAAGCAGTAAAAATTGCGGCTCAAACATTCAGACAAAACCCTGCTTTTTCAACAGAAACTGCTATCTCTGAACTTGGTGTTGGTGAAGCTTTGGTATCTTTTTTAAATAATGACGGAACCCCTTCTATTGTTGAAAGAGCCTTTATACTACCTCCAAAAGCCAAAATAGGACCCATAGATGATAATTTAAGGAAGAAAATCATTCAATCAAGCATTATCTTTGGAAAATATGAAAAAGTTATAGATAGAGAATCTGCATTTGAAATACTTAAATCAAGATCTGAACAAAGACAAAGACAACTTGAAAAAGAAGCTGCCGCTTCTGAACAGCAAAAGATGGTGCAAAATAATAGGGGTTATAATAGACAATATTATGATTATGGTCAAAGAAGCTCATCAAGAAGTTATGCAAAACAAAAAAGCCCGATGGAAGATATTGCTGGCGCTGTATTAAAATCTGCTGCAAGATCTGTTGGGTATTCTGTTGGAAGAAAAATTGTAAGAGGGATTTTAGGCTCACTATTTTAAGCTTTCTTCTAGCTTTTTTAATCTTTCATAGACAATTAAGTCTATTTTACTTTTCTCTTCATCAGTCATAGTAGAAGTATCAATCGGAGAAAGAAAGTAAACTTTAATACTTACATTTTTATGAACATGCATTTCACCAGGTTTTATGATCGAAGGAGCATTGTAAATATAGATTGGTACTATTTTAACTTTTGCAGCAACTGCTGCTGCAAGTCCGCCCTTTTTAAATTCTCTTACCTTACCATCTGGACTCATAACAGATTCTGGAAAAATTATCAGTGAATTCCCCTTTTTTAAGCTATTGCAAATAGACTTATATGCCATAACTAATCCTGCTCTACTTTTTTTATCTACCATAACACCACCAAGTGATTTAACCCAATAATTTGTGACAAAAAAAGAGGTAAACTCTTTATTTGCAATATAAGCAGCAGGATAAGGTATTGTGGCAGAAAGAATAGGAATATCAAATGGAGAGGTATGATTTGAAGCAAACATATAGGTATCTTCAGGTTCAAGCTCTTTTTCAAAGACAACTTCACATTTTACATTTGC
This sequence comes from uncultured Brachyspira sp., assembly GCA_964581895.1. Lineage (GTDB taxonomy): Bacteria > Spirochaetota > JAAYUW01 > JAAYUW01 > JAAYUW01 > Exilispira. Next base: position 78,818 of record CAZOPR010000006.1, on the reverse strand, counting down.
TATTTTAAGACATCTTTTCCCCCATTTTCTCATTTCGTTAGAGCCAAATTTTTTGAAAAACCTGAAATTTTGTAGTATAAATCCAAAAGGAATGCTCCATCCAAGCCATAATGTAACTAAAAGAATTCTAAAAATTACCCAGAAATTTTTTTCTTCAAAAGCATTTTTTAAAAAGGCAATGATATCAAACCCTGCCTTTTTTATCATTGCAGAATATCTTCTTCCATCTTTTTTATGCTGGACAGTCATATTTTAATATACCCCATCATAATTTTCTCATCATATTTTTCTAATATTATCAAAATAATATGATAATAATTTATTAGCTAATTAAATAAAATTTTCTTTTTTTTTCAACATATTCAAATCTTTATTGACAAAATAAATATTCTGAGTGATTCTTATTTTAGAAAAAAATTTACTCTGGAGCATATATGGCAATCTTAGCACTAAAAGTTGATAATCTCTCTATTAAATCAGGGAAAAAAGATTTGTTGTCCATGTTATCCTTTTCAGTTGAAAAACAAAGCATATATGGGATTTTTGCTCCAACTGGTTCAGGAAAAACAGATATCCTTAATGCAATAATGGGTCTTAAAAAAGTAAAAAATGGGGAAATCACTCTTCTTGATAAAAAAATGCCAGATTTTTCAATACTAAGATTCGTTGGATATATCCCAAAACAAAGAAAAATTTTCCCTTTATTAACTTTAGAGGAAAATCTTTACTTTTTTGGAAGAAATTATGGGATGACAAAGGCTCAAATAGACTGGAAATCCGAAGAGCTTTTAAGTATTACAAACCTTAAAAACTTAAAAAAAACAAAAATTAAAGATCTAACTTTTGACCAGCAAGTTATGGCTTCATTTATCTGCTGCCTCGTTCATTGTCCATCTTTTTTAATTCTTGATGACCCACTTGGTGGAATGTCCCTTCCTTTATCTCAATTTATTATTCAACAATTATATTATCAGAAAGAACAAGGAAATACTGTATTATTTACTTCATCAAATATAAATGATGCCAACATCTGCGATAAGATACTTATTTTATCAAGAGGAAAAGAATTAATAGAAGAAAAACCTTCAGCCATATTGAAACTTACAAATTCCAAGACTCTTGATGAAGCGATACTTAGACTTCAATAATAATTTATACTTCAATAATAATTTAATATATAAGAAGGGTTTTTATGAGATGGTATAAAATTTTTGGAATTTCTCAAAGAATATTGATAAATTTTTTTAGAGATCCGAAATTACTGATAATCGCAATATTAGCTCCTTTGATATTAATTTTAGTCTTTTCAGTTACATATAAACCAGAAATTGGTGATATTAAAATAGCGGTAGTAGACCTTGATAAAAGTCTGGTAAGGCAACTAAATATTGTGGCTTCTTTGGAAAATCTTTTGAAAGAAAATATTAAAAAGGCGAATATTTTAAAATACAATTCTCTTGAAAATGCAAAAGATGATTTTAAGAAAAATAAAATTGATAGCATTATCGTATTTCCAGAGAATCTTGATGAAACTGTATTTATCAAACTTTCTGGCATACCTGTTGAAAAGCCAGCTGAAGTGATTTTATACAATGATGAAACAGACAAATTAAAATCTTCCATTATATCTGAAGGACTTGAAAAAAGTATCATTAAACTTTCACAATCTTTTGGTATTGAACCTGCCCTGGTAGCATCAAAAGGTTTATTTTTTAATAGAAATATAAGTAATCAAGACTTCTGGAATTCTGCCATTATAGGGTTTTCAATTTTTGTTCTTTCTCTTTTATTTTCACTTTCACTTATTTCAAATGAAAAGGTGACAGGTCTTTTGCAAAGTATTATTAGTTGTTCAATGTCCCCTTTCGAAATATTGACTGGCTATTTTATTGGATATCTTTTTATAAACTTTATTCAGATAGTTATTTTGCTATCTATCTACATCATCATCTTCAAGGGAATTCTTTCTATCTCACTTCTTTTTATTTTAATTTTTATGCTTTTTCTTTCTATAAGTGGAAACCTTTTAGGAATTTTGCTTGGTAATATTTCTTCAAGCTCTATTAGAAGTTTTCAAATAGCAGTGATAATTATGCTTATATCTTTATTAATTTCAGGTATTTTTTGGCCAACCTCTTCCCTTCCACTAATAGGTAAAATCTTATCTTATCTGTTTCCTACCTCTTTTACTATTGAAGCAATAAGAGGTATAATTACAAAAGAAAATGGTTTTTTACAAGTATTGCCAAACTTTGTAGTTTTATGCTTTTTCTGTTTATTTTATTATTTTTTGGCAGTTTTGTTTATTAGAAAAACAGTAGATTAAAATTAAAAATTATTAAAATGCTGTTTCAAATGAAAGCTTGATCACTGAAAATATAGTTGAAAGATCCAGTAAATTAAATGTAACATCAATACGCCATAATATTCCACTTGAAAGCAACTTTACATAAGGAGATGCATTTAAGCTATAAAGATTATAGTTTCTAAGTTCCAAAGATGTGAAAAGACCTGCAAAAAATGAGTTGTACTTATCTTTGTATCCAAGATCAATCCTTAATAAAATCCCAGTATTTTCTCCACCAGTTGTTAAACTTTGTCCGTTGTAGATTTCAGGTTTAGAGAAAACACTAAAAGACTCGTAAAAATTTTCTATTAAAAAATTTTGTTCAAAAAGTAGATAAAGACTCATTAAATCATCGTATGTGCTTGTATCCTCTATTCCAGTAGTTAGTAAAAGGCTAAATATCTTTTTTTCAAAAAAAATAGATACAGCCCATCTATATTTTACAAAAGCTTCAGTTCCAGCAAAAACAGATATACTTAAATCCTCAAGATTTAAATCAATGGCAAGATCAAGACTATCTATTTTTGAAGCACCAACCAAGGAAGTTGTTGGTTGATATCCAAATAAAGAAAAAGATAACATCTTATTCAAAAATGTTGCTTTCAATGCAACGCCATATCCAGAAATTTTATAAACACTTTCAAATGTTTTGTTAGCATCCATTGAATAATAAAAAGTATTATAAGAACCACCATCACCTGCATTTCTAAAATCATTCATAAATAAAGAAAAATCTAAAAATCCAAAAAGATTATTTATTGTTGCATTCAAAGCCTTTAAATAAAAAGTTGGAACTATTTGATGAGGACTGTTATCTGTATCCTCTACATTAAATATCAAAGAGTCACTATAAAAAAATGAAAAACTTAAATTTATATTTGTTTTCAGTCCACCTTTCAACATAAAATCGAAGTAAGCAATTGGAGTGCTTTGAAAGTTACTATCTATAGCAAAAATAGTTATAAAATAAGGGATATCAAGTGATGCTGCAAAAATATTTATCGGAAAAATAAAGAAAACAGAAAAAATGATAAAAATTAAACCTATTAAAAATACTTTGGAAGAACTATCTTTAATTTTCATAATTATTACCTCTTAATTTTAATATAGTTCGTTTTGCAAAAAATTCATTTTTTTTATTTCTATTATTTATTTTCGTAAATTTTGCAAAAGTTCTTCAAGTTTATAAATTGAAAGATTAAAATGTTTTCTTAAAATATCCTCAAAATAATCCGGGATAGTTGCACAGATTCTTAATCCATTAAGTTTAGCTATTGATGAAGGTAAATTTTCATCAAATCTTATGCTGTATGCTAAAAGAAGCATTTTATCAAGATTATATTTTTGTGAAAAATTGTTGTACTGTTTTTTTTGACCATATTTACTATCATTTACAATAGGATGTCCAGCATTAGAAAGTGTAACTCTTATTTGATGAGTTCGCCCTGTTTCGATTGTTGCTCGCACCAATGTTGCTTCTTCTGTTACTAAGATTGGTTCAATATTTGTAATTGCAGTTTTTGAAATAGAATTATCATTATTATCATCGATTTTTACTATATTTTCTTTTTCATCTTTGTTTATTTTTATTTCAACTCTTTTAGCAACCATTAATCTACCGCTGACAATGGCAAGATATTCTTTCTCAATCCTTCTTTTCTTAAATATTTCAGTTAAATCAACAAAAGAGTTGTAACTTTTAGCGAAAATCACAAGTCCATTTGTATTTCTATCTATTCTATGAACTGGTGAAGGCTTAAAATTTATCAGATTTTCTATTTTTTTATCATCTGTATTTTCTATTTCACCTATATTATCTAATATTTTTTTGCCTTCTATGTTTTTATCTTCTATTTTCTTATCTTCAAGATATGCCCTTACAAAATTGGTTAAAACCCATTTTTTCTCTTCTTCATCTTCTATAACCACAGTATCAACTGGCTTTTGAACTATCAAAGTTTGCTCATCCTCATATACAACTTTTAAGAAATATTCATCAACTTCATTTTTCTCTTCTGTTTTAAGCATAGATGAAAATTGTTGCTCAGAAACAAAAAACTGAATAATATCATTTTTATTTAAAATGTACTTAGGATCAACTTTTTTGCCATTTACTTTTATCTTTTTTAACCTTAAAAGTTTATAGATAAAATTTTTAGAACAATTCTTAAAATAAGCCGTTAAAAATCTATCCAGCCTTTTTCCACTATAACTTTCGTCTATTTCAATTGTTTTCATAATCTTTACTCCAAAAAAATACATCTTCCTAAATTATAAGCAATAATCAATTTTTATTGCAATAAATTCATTAAATCTTAATATCCAGTATATGATTCCATTATATGATTTTTTTTGATTTTTATTAAATTATTTTTGATTTTTAGTAGTAATAAAAATTTATAGTCAAGGATTATTTTATGAAAGGTTTGCTTGTTTCTGTTTTTGACAATAAAGATTTTAATATAAACAGTTCTTTTGAAATAGATGATGAGATGAGGCTATTATCCGAAAGCGCTGGTATAGAAATCATAAATACTGAAAGAATTATTATAAAATACAAGAATATAAACCCTAAGACATTTTTTACAAAAGGTAAAATCGAACAGATAAATCAATATATCGAGCAGTATAATGAGCAAAACTCAAATGAAGATAAGTTTGTCATTGTCTTTAATATTGATTTTTCCCCTACACAGATAAGGAATTGTGAACAAATTTTAAAAAGAAAAATCATAACTAAGACTCAGCTTATATACCAGATATTTTTAGCAAGGGCAAGTTCCAAACCTGCAAAAATTCAACTTGAACTTGCAAACCTAAAATATATGAAATCAAGACTTGCAGGTTCTTATGAAAATTTTGACAGAATAAGAGGTGGTATAGGATTAAAAGGACCTGGAGAGACAAAACTTGAAGTAGATCGAAGAACTATCTCAAAAAAGATAAAACAGTTAGAGGAAGAGCTGAAAAAAATAGAAAAAAATCTTGTATTACAGGTGAAAAACAGAGAGGATAAGTTTATTTTTTCTCTTGTTGGCTATACTAATGCAGGGAAAACCTCGCTTTTAAATCTTTTGACTAAAGCAAACCAATATTCAGATAATGCTCTTTTCACAACTGTTAATGTTAAAAGTAGGCAATTATTTTTAGAAAATGGAAAAAAAATTATTGTTTCAGATACAATTGGTTTTATAAGGCAATTGCCTATACATCTTGTAGAGTCTTTTAAGACAACATTACTTGAAATAAAGTATTCTTCTTTAATAGGCATTGTTGTTGATTCATCCTCTTCTTTTTACAAAGAACATATAGAAATAGTTGAAGATATGCTAAATAAACTGAAATGCGAAAAGATAAATAAAATAATTATATTTAATAAAATAGACCTATTATCTGAAAATGAACTTGAAAATTTTAAGATGACAAATGATTTTACTTTTAAGGATAGTGATAAAAAAGTCTTCTATATATCAACAAAGACAAAGCAAGGCATAGATTTACTTTTATCTTACTTAAAATCTATTTCTTAACTTTGACTTTTATCATTTTGTTGTTATTGTCTTTTTAATTATATTGCAATTAGAAAAGATAATAAAAAATTAAGTTTTTCTTATTTTTATGCCTTTTTATGTTATTCAGAAAAGGCTTAGAAAAGACTTTATAAAAGTAAATTTTTATATTTTTATTTCTTTTTTATATTATATTGCAATTAAAAAAGGGGGTTAGATGAAGAATTTTCTTAAAAACTTTCCTATATCGGTATTTTCTGTAGTTATGGGTATAATTGGTGTAAGTATTGCCACAGAAATGGCTCAAAAGGTATTTCAAAAAAACCTATGGATCAATAGAGCCTGGTTTGGAATAGGTTTTTGCATCTTTATAATAATATTTTTAGTCTATTTATTGAAGATAATTTTTACTTTTAAGGAAGTAAAAGAAGAATTCTTAAATCCAGTTTCAGTAAATTTTTTCTCAACAATAAGCGTATCTATTCTACTAATAGGTCAGGGTTTTAGAACATTTTCTGCTCAATTTGCACTTATTTTAGTTTTAATTGGTACATTTTTACAACTGCTTTTTTCGTTTTTAATTATTTCTCAATGGATTAGACAAACAAAATATGAAATTCATCATATGAATCCATCATGGTTTATTCCAGTTGTTGGAAATCTTTTGATTCCAGTTTTTGCCCATCAGATTTTTCCTGTTTATGTTGAATGGTTCTTCTTTTCAAGTGCAATATTATTCTATATTATTCTGCTTCCAATATTGATTTACAGACTTATATTCCATCATCCTTTAGTAGATAAACTTGTACCAACTTTATTGATCTTTATCGCACCTTCTTCCATCGCAGCACTTGCATACTACCAACTAACAGGTCAAAGAAATCCAACTGTTATTTTCTTTTACTGCAGCGCCTTCTTTTTCTTTATACTTTTGCTTTTCCTGATAGATTTCTTTTTCAAAATCAAATTTGACCTTTCCTGGTGGGCATACACATTCCCATTAGCTGCTTTTTCAATTGCAACTTTATTTATGTCTGGTGTCTGGACTTTCTTAAGATGGTTTGACATTGGACTTATTATTTTGTTGAATTTGATAACACTTGGCTTGCTTATAATCACTCTTATGAAATTAATAGACGGTAAATTATTTATAGATAAAAAAACTGAAGAATAGGAAAATAAAAAATAAAATCTTCCCTTGCAATATTTCCCTTACTGTAATATTTTCCTTACTGTAATATTTACTTTACCCTATTCTTTCTTTTTTTCTCAAATTAAAAAAGGGTTGCCTTTTTTCAAGGCAACCCTTTTTTAATTAATAATTAAATTCAATTTTTATAGTTGGAGTCATATCGGAGTTATATATACCTTTATCTTTTATATATACTCCAGCAACAAAACGAACAATTAATGAAGCAGGTGAGCCAGGTTTTATACCCCAATGTAAAGATTTATTCAATATTATGCTTGCAACATTAACAGGGTTTTTTTCAGCTAAAGACCATGGTATTAGTGTAACTTTTGCCTTTTCAAGGTCTAAATTTACAGACTTAATAGGTTTACTATTTTTATCATATAGAGTAAGATATAACTCATTGGTTAAAGGAAAATACATATAGATATCATAACCATCAGACCAGTATTGAACAAAACCAAAAAATATATCATCCTTCAAAGAAATTGGTGCACTATGATAGATATCAAATCGTATGTTATCTTTATCATCTGCTGCACTCACACTTATAATATCAATCTCTGGTATTTTAGGGATCTCATTATCTCCTATGGCTTCATTAGCGCCAAAAAGATCGGTAAGATCTGTAAAATTTGCATTTAGTACATCAGAAATTGCCCCTACCTGAACAAAAGGTATCTCTTTTGTCTGCTTTGTTGATGAGTCTGAAGAAGCACAGGATGAAGCACTAAAAAAAGCAATAAAAATAATAATCAATAAACTGACCAACATAAAAGACTTTTTTTTCATAATTTTTTCTCCTTTTTTTTGTTGGTCATATAGCATTTATAAATAATTAATATATAAATAATTAATAATCGATAGTCAATAATTAATATTATTTTAAATGTTATATAACCAATATATTTTATTTTAGTACATATTTTTTAATTTTCAAATAAATTTTTGGAAATTGCGTTGTAAATTTTGAAAATGTAGCAAATTCTGAAAATATGTAACAAATTTTGAAAATATAAAAATATTACAAGGTTAAAAATGAAATTCTAATATTTTTATTATTTTGATTAATTAATTTCTTAAAAAACTTTTTTTGATAAACTTTATTTTATGATTACTTCCAATTATTATTTTCAAAAATTCTATTTTTTTCCTCGACTGCTCTTTCCATCCTCTTTTTGAAAGCTTGAATTCTTTTCAGTGTCTCATTGTTGCTTATCCCTAATATTGAAGCGGCAAGAATACCAGCATTTTTTGCAGCGTTTATGCCAACAGTTGCAACTGGTATGCCAGATGGCATCTGAACAATCGAAAGAAGAGAATCAAGACCATGAAGTGAAGCGGATTGAATTGGAACACCAATTACAGGTAAAGGTGTAATAGCAGCAATAACCCCTGGTAAATGAGCTGCACCACCAGCTCCTGCTATAATAACTTTAATGCCTCTATTTATAAGGTTTTCAGCATATTCAAATGCTTTCTTTGGTGTTCTATGTGCTGAGATAATATTTATTTCATAACTGATCTTAAATTCTTCTAAAATATTCACCGCTTCTTTCATAATATTTAAATCTGAATCACTACCCATAACTATACTTACAAGAGGTTTATTTTCTTTTACATCATTTTCTTTTAAGTCATTTTCTTTTCCATTAGATTTTTTAGGTTCCTTCAATTTTACCTCCCATTAATTTTACCTCTATTTCAAATTTCAATTAAGAAATTAAAATATTTTAATTTTTTTTAAACTGAATTTTTTTAAGCCATTAGTTTTTCCATCTATTGACTTTATCAAATTTTTATTAACTCTTTATTTGAATTTTTTTCAATTTTTTCAAGTCAAAAATTTTGGAGTTAAAAATGATAATAGTTACTGGTGGTGCTGGTTTTATAGGAAGCAATTTAGTTTATGGATTAAACAAAAGAGGGATTTTTGATATCATAATTGTTGATAACTTAAAGAATTCTTCTAAACATAGAAACTTAAATGCATTAAAATTTTCAGATTTTATAGATAAAAATTATTTCATTGAAAACTTAAATAAATTTAAGGAAATTGAAGTTATTTTCCATCAGGGAGCATGTTCAAATACTATGGAAACAGACGGTTACTATATGATGAATAACAATTATGAATACAGTAAAAATATCTTACATCATTGCATTGATAAAAATATAAGATTAATATATGCTTCTTCTGCTTCTGTTTATGGAAATGGTTTAAGTGGTTTTTCGGAAAAACCAGAATCTGAATATCCATTAAATATCTATGCATTTTCAAAATATATTTTCGATAATTATGTGAGAAAATACTTTGAAAAAGAAAATTTAAATAATAAAAATATCAAAAAAAAATCGTTGCAGATTACAGGGTTAAGATATTTCAATGTCTATGGTCCTCAGGAAAATCATAAAAACACTATGGCATCCACTATTTTCCACTTTTATAATCAAATAAGGAAAGAAAACAAGATAAAACTTTTTGAGGGAAGTGAAAATTTTTTAAGAGATTTTGTTTATGTTGAGGATATAGTTAATATCAATCTATTCTTCTATGAAAGATCTGATATAAGAGGAATATTTAACTGTGGAACCGGTAAAGCAGAAAGCTTTTTAAAGATTGCAAAAACAATACAGAACCTTAATCAAAATTCAAAGATAGAGTATATTCCATTCCCAGACCAATTAAAAGGTAAATATCAGACATATACTTGTGCCGATTTAACTTCACTTCGCAGTGCTGGATATAGGCAAGATTTCACCTCATTGGAAGAGGGGATAAAAAAGTACTTATATTATTTAAAAGAAAATGATGGCTATCTTACAAAAGGATAGTTTTTTTAGGATAATCTTACTTTTTAAGGGCATAATCGAAAAAAGTTATAACTTATTTCGATTGAAATCAAAAATAGTTATGATATTTTTAAATTATATCCGAAAAATATAAAAAAGGTAAGATTTTTAAATGATTGATGAAACAATCGACAGAATACTAGAAAAACAGATAATTAATTATTTTTTCAAAGGGAAAATTATAATTATTTATGGAGCAAGACAGGTTGGGAAAACTACTCTTGTTCAAATGTTACTTAATAAACTAAATAATAGTTATCTTTACTTAAATGCAGATGAAATTGATGTCAGGGAATTACTTGAAGATGCGACTTCAACAAAATTAAAGACAATTATCCAAAATAATAAAATTGTATTTATAGATGAAGCACAAAGAATTAGAAACATAGGATTGACATTAAAAATTTTTGCAGACCAGATTAAAGATGTTCAGGTCATTGTCACTGGTTCTTCATCATTGGATTTGCTTAATAGTATTAATGAACCTTTAACTGGTAGAAAGTATGAATTTGTTCTCTATCCATTATCTTTTTCTGAAATGCTAGATAAAAATAATCTACTTGAAGAAAAAAGACTTTTAGAATATAGACTTATTTATGGATATTATCCCGAAATAGTATCTAAAAAAGGTGAAGAGAAAGAATTATTAAAACTTTTGGTGAATAGTTATTTGTATAAAGATATACTTAGTATTGAAAAAATTAAAAAGCCAGAGATTCTTGAAAAATTAGTTAAAGCTCTTGCTTTACAGATAGGTAGTGAAGTTTCATATAATGAAATAGCTCAACTTGTAAACTCAGATCCTCAAACAATTGAAAAATATATTTATTTACTCGAAAAATCATTTGTAATATTTCGTTTACAAGCATTTAGCAGAAATTTAAGAAATGAAATAAAAAAAGGTAAAAAAATCTATTTCTATGATAATGGAATTAGAAATGCTATAATTGGAAATTTTAATTTTTTATCAAACAGGGATGATAAAGGAGCATTATTTGAAAATTTTCTTATTTCAGAAAGATTAAAATATCTTTCTTATAATAATATTGATTTCGATAGATATTTCTGGAGAACAAAACAACAGCAAGAGATAGATTATTTAGAGGAATGTTTGGATAACAATGAACAAACTAAAATACTAAATGCTTATGAGTTTAAGTTCAGTAAAAAAGCTAAAACAAATTTTTCAAAAACTTTTATTAATAATTATAAGGTATCAAAAACAATACTAGTAAATGAATCTAATTTTGAAAGCTTTTTAGGTTATTAGATTAAAATATTAAGTTTACTTTAATTTTTCAATAAATTGATTCAATTTATCCTGATAATTTTGCAGTTTTATTTCACTTTCTTTAAAGCTAAAAGTTGAAAGAGGTTCTTTTGTAAGCTGACTCATCTGTTCAAATATTTTACCATATTTGTCTATACAGGTAGCTACAAAAGCAACTTTTTTAATCTTTTTTCCATTTTCATACAAATATGTCCTGATAGGAGAAGAAAGACTGCTTGCCTAAACTTCCGATGAAACAACGATTAAATCATATTGGGTAGGATTTTTCTCTATTTGAGCAATTTTTGCAAGTTTTTTGGTCACAGCTTCATATCCAGAGATTAAAAATCCAAAAAAGCCTTTTCTATTTCTTAGATCTTTTATCTGCTCAATTTCAGCGTCTAATTTTTTTGCAATTTCTTCTGCTATTTTTTTAGTAAAACCTGTTCTTGAATAAAATATAACAAGAGTCTTCATTTTAACCTCCTGAATTTTGTTATTGAAATTTTTTTAAAAAATGTAATCTTATTAGGTCAGTATTCTAATATCTATAATAGATTAATCATATAATTTATAAATTTCAATAAAAACTGTAAAATTATGGAATCAACTATAACAAAAATTAAATCTGACATCAAGAAGAAAGAAAAAACAGAAGAACCACCTCAATATAAAGTAATAATGCATAATGATGATGTTACAACTATGGATTTTGTCGTAGCAATCTTAAAAATGGTATTTCAAAAAAGTCATGAGGAAGCAGTTGATTTGATGCTAACAATACATAATACTGGAAGTGCAGTTGTAGGGATTTACTCATATGATATTGCAATTTCTAAAATAAATAAAACACATCAAATTGCAAGAGCAAATGGTTTCCCTCTTAGATGTACATATGAAAAAGCATAATATTTAATTTTAAAATATATGTTTTTTATAAAAAAAGTGCTATATTATAATAGAAAAAAATTTTAAGATATTTTTTAAAATTTATAAGATACTTTTACATAATAAAAAACAGATAGGAATAAAAAAATTATGAAAATAACAAAAGAATTATCAGAGATTATACAGGATTCCTTTCTTGAAGCAAAAAGAAGAAAACATGAGTTTGTAACTCCAGAACATTTCCTTTATTGCTCCTTAAAATATCCGACCTTAAAAAGCATTTTTAAGATATTAAAAGTTGATATCAAGCAGTTGAAAGAAGAACTAAAAAACTTTATTGAGACCAAGATTCCAGTTATTGACAATCATAAAGAACCAGAACAAAGTTATCAACTACAAAAACTTTTCGAAATAGCTGTTACTCATATTTACAACTTAAAAAAGGAGTTTATTTCGACTGAAGATTTGATTCTATCAATTTTTAATCTTCAAGATTCTTATGCGACTTTTTTCCTTCAAAAGTTCTCTTTAAGCAAATCTATTTTGCTTGAAATCATCAATTCCAATGAGTTTAAGAAAATGCAATACCCTTCCCAAGATGATAGCTCTGACTCTTTAAATAGCTTTTTCGAAGAAGAGGAAGATATAAATCAAAAAGATGATGAAAAAATTAATAAAAAAAATAAAATCACAAATTTTGTTGTTGATTTGACAGAAAAAGCAAAAATGAATGAGCTTGCTCCATTTATAGGAAGAGATGACTTAATCGAAAGGGTTATGGAAATTCTTTGCAGAAAATATAAAAACAATCCATTACTTGTTGGAGAACCAGGAGTTGGTAAAACAGCAATTGTTGAAGGACTTGCACAGAGAATTGTTGAAAACAATGTTCCCTACCAGTTAAAAGGGATGAAGATATATCTTTTGGATCTTGGCTCTTTAATTTCTGGCACAAAGTTTAGAGGTCAATTTGAAGAAAGAATAAAAAACATTTTAAACACAATAAAACAGGAAAAGAACGCCATCTTATTTATCGATGAAATACACACAATTATTGGAGCTGGTTCAACCAGCAACTCTTCTCTTGATGCAGCTAGTTTGATTAAACCTTTTCTTACCTCTGGACAGATAAGATTTATAGGTTCCACAAGCTATGATGAATATAGAAAAGTTTTTGAAAAAGATAGACCTTTATCTCGCAGATTCCAAAAGATTGATGTCCCTGAAACATCATATGATGAGACAATAAAAATCTTAGAATCAATCATACATATTTTTGAAGAGCATCATAAGGTTACATATACAAAAGAAGCTATTATCTCTTCTGTTAAATTAAGTCAAAAATACCTAAAAGAAAAGTTTTTACCAGACAAAGCCATAGATTTGATTGATGAATCTGGTGCGCATGCAAGGATGTTTAATTCAGACATAAAAAAGAAGATTTTAATAGATGAAAAAGATATTCAAAACCTTATCTCTAAAATCACAAAAGTACCTGTAGAAATTCTTTCTTCAAATGAGAAAGAGGTTTTGATAAATCTTGAAGAAAAACTAAAAGAAAATATTGTTGGTCAGGACCACGCCATAAAACAGGTTGTTGATAAAATCTTGCTGGCAAGAAGCGGACTTAAAAAAGAGGATAAACCTGTTGCATCCTTTTTATTTGTAGGACCTTCTGGAGTCGGGAAAACAGAACTTTCAAAGCAACTTGCAAGATTCTTAAATATCCCATTTTTAAGATTTGATATGAGTGAATATCAAGAAAAACATACAGTTTCCAGACTTATAGGAGCACCAGCAGGCTATGTCGGATATGAAGAAGGTGGACTTTTGACAAATGGCATCATTAAAAATCCATACTCAGTATTGCTGCTTGATGAAATAGAAAAGGCTCATCCAGATATTTTTAACACACTTTTACAGATAATGGATTATGCAACATTGACTGATAATAGCGGGAAAAAAGCCGATTTTAGAAATGTTATAATAATTATGACTTCAAATGCTGGTACAAGATATGCAAATAAAAAGCAGATGGGATTTAATGGAACAAGCTTAAAAAACTTCTTAATAAAAGAAGCAATAGAAAAATTTTTCTCCCCAGAATTTAGAAACAGATTGGATGCTATAGTTTTATTTAATGAACTTGGATTAACACAAATAGAAGATATCGTTAGATTACAACTTAATGAGTTTTCAAAAAAATTACTTGAGAAAGGAATAGAATTAAAATTTGATAATGAAATAGTCTCTTATATTGCTAAAATATCATATACTCCAGAGTTTGGTGCAAGGCAGATTGAAAGACTGATAGAGGAAAAGATTAAAAATAGATTTGTAACTTTTCTTGTGTTTAATAAAAAAGAAAATTATAAATATAATGCAGAAATTTTCTTTAACAAAGAGAAGAAAGATGACCCTATCGATTTTATCTTTAGTAAAATAGATAAAACTAAAAATGATAAAAAAATAATAAAGAAAAAGATAGAAAAAGTATAATGTGAATAATAAAATACAAATATTAAATAAAACAAATCTATCTTTTCCAGAAGCTAAAAATGCACCGAAAGATTATCCATTAGCCATTGGTGGCGACTTAAGTGTTAAAAGACTACTTCTTGCTTATAGAAATGGGATTTTCCCCTGGTATAGTAATGATTCACCGATTCTCTGGTGGTCACCTGATCCAAGATTTGTCTTATTTGTAAATGAGCTGCATATAAGCCAATCATTAAAAAAGAAGTTAAAACAAGAGTATTTTGAAATAACCATAGATAAATCATTTGAGCAGGTCATAATAAATTGTGCCAGAGTAAAAAGAAAGGAATCTTTTGGTACATGGATTACAGATGAAATGGTAAAAGCATATATAGAACTTTTTAAGCAAGGGTATGCTCATAGCATTGAAACAAGAAAAAATGGTGAACTTGTTGGTGGATTTTATGGTGTTTGTATAGGCTCTATCTTTTTTGGTGAATCTATGTTTCATATAGAGCCAGATGCTTCAAAAGTAGCTTTTGCAAAATTTGTCAAAATCCTGAAAGAAAAAACAGAGATTGACCTTATTGATTGCCAGGTTTTTACAGATTATCTGGCAAGCTTTGGTGCTAAACTTATCCCAAGATTAGAATACTTAAAACTTTTAAGAGAAAGAATAGATAAAGAAAACAAAATAACTGATTGGGAAAATCTTTTATAGACTCTTCATTTTTGCTTAAAGTCAATTCTTGACCATTTGTCTAATTTTAATTATATTTTATAGTGAATTCATTGATAATAATAAACAAAAATAAACAATAAATTTAAGGTTGAAAATATGAGTAATAAACTTGTTGAAATCGATAAAATTTTACCTTCCATTATGCCAGTCTTCCCTGTCTCTCCTAAACCTCTTTTCCCTGGAATATTTATGCCTATAGATCTAGAACTTGATGATGATTTGTTAAAATTAAAAGAGCCTTTAGAAAATAGCACATATCTTTGTGCTTTATTATTAAAAGATTTAGACAAAGAATTTGCCGAAGATAATCTTTATGATGTTGGAGTAGCAATCAAAATATTGAAAAGAAGCTTTATAAGCTCAAATGTTGTTTCTATGCTATTTTATGCCCTAAAAAGAATAAAGGTTAAAAGATTTCTAAAAGATGAAAAAGGAACTTTACAAGCTGAAGTAGATTTTATTGAGGAGGATTTTGATCCCAATGATCCTGAAATTCGTGCTTATCAAGCTACTATAATAGATATGGTAAGAACATTAGCAGATCAGAATCATTTTTTCCTTCAAAGAGTTAAGGCAACAGTTTTTAATGCTGATTCTCCTTCTAAAGTCGCTGATTTTACAGCTTTTGTACTTGACTTAAATCGTGAAGAATATCAAAAAGTTCTTGAAATATTTGATATAAAAAAAAGGATGCATAAAGTCATAGAACTACTTAGAAATCAGATGCAGATAGCCGAGATTCAACAGAAAATTCATGACCAGATAAATGAAAAAATAGCAAATCAACAAAGAGAGTTCTTCTTACGAGAGCAACTGAAAGCAATTAAAAAAGAACTTGGCATTTCAGGTGATGAAAGAAGCTTCGAGATTGCAAAATTTAGAAAAATGCTAAAAGAGATGAAATTCGAGGGAGAGGTTTTAGAAAAAGTCGAACAGGAAATTGAAAAACTTGAATTTATGGAACCTCAAAGTTCAGAGTATGCTGTCATAAGAAACTGGTTGGATCTAGTTTTTTCACTACCATGGAAAAAAGAAAGCAAAGAATCCATAGATTTGAAAAAAGCTCAGGCAATATTAGAAAAAGATCATTATGGACTGGATGATGTAAAAAAAAGGATATTAGAATTTTTAGCAGTAAGAAAACTTAATAAAGAGATAAAAGGTTCAATAATCTGTCTTGTTGGACCTCCAGGGGTTGGGAAGACCTCTTTAGGAAAATCTATCGCAAGAGCCATGAATAGAAAATTTCACAGATTTTCTCTTGGTGGTATGCGAGATGAAGCAGAAATCAAAGGTCATAGAAAGACCTATGTTGGAGCGATGCCAGGAAGAATCTTATCTGCATTGAAAATTGTTAAGACAAAAAACCCTGTCATAATGCTTGATGAAATAGATAAGCTTGGAATTTCTTATCAAGGGGATCCTGCTGCCGCACTTCTTGAAGTATTAGACCCTGAACAAAATTTTGAATTTAGAGATAATTATTTAGAGATACCTTTTGATTTATCTCATATTTTTTTCATAACTACAGCAAATACTCTTGATACTATTCCAAGACCTCTTTTAGATAGAATGGAAGTTATAAGATTATCTGGTTATATAGATGAAGAAAAATATGAGATAGCAAAAAAGTACCTTGTTCCAAAACAACTTAAAAAACATGGTTTGAAAAAGGATGATATTATTTTTGGAAAAGATGAACTTCTTTATCTAATAAATAATTATGCCAGACAGGCTGGTGTTAGGGATCTTGAAAAAGAAATAGAAAAGATATGTAGAAAAGTTGCGACTAAAATAGCATTAAAAGAAAGTTACAATAAAAAACTAACAGAGGAAGATATTAGATCTTATCTTGGAGTTCCAAAAATAAGAGATGATGAACTTATTAAGATTACAAAGCATGGATTAAGCATTGGACTTGCTTGGACAGAACTTGGTGGAGCAACTTTGATAATAGAATCATTAAATATTCCAAATTCCAAAGGTTTTAAGCTTACAGGTCAACTTGGTGATGTTATGAAAGAAAGCGCAAACATTGCTCTTTCTTATGTGAGAAGTGTCTGTGCAAATTATGGTGGAGACCCTAAATTTTTCGATGATAACGAAATACATATACATATACCAGAAGGAGCAACTCCAAAGGATGGACCATCTGCTGGTATTACTTTAGCTACTTCGCTTCTATCTTTAGTGATTGGAAAAAAAATCAGAGAAAAAGTAGCGATGACTGGTGAACTTACTTTGACAGGTAGAGTTCTTGGAATTGGCGGATTAAAAGAGAAGATTGTGGCTGCAAGAAGGGCACAAATCAAAGAAATAATACTTCCAAAGGAAAATGAAGTTGATTTTGATGAGATACCTTCTTACTTAAAAGAAGGAATAAAATTTCACTTTGTTGAAGAAGTAGATGAAGTTTTTAAGATAGTTTTTCCGCAGGATTCATTTAATAACCAAAGTCAAAAATAGAGGAGACAAGCCAATCCATTGTAAGCAGGTCGTTAAGGCCTGCTCTTTCTTTGTTTAAGATTTTCAACTCATTTTTGTTTGAATATAAAGGACCAGTAAATGGGTCAAATGAAACAAGTGGATCTTTCATCTGATTATATCTTTCTATAATATAATCATAAAGATTTAAAATTTTGGAATTTATTTTTACTTTTTTATTTTTTAATATTGCAATCGCTTCATCAGAGATCATTAAACTATAATTTTTCCCTAAAATTGCAGCATTTGAATTTGCAAACCAATAATGAAGTTTTGGTTCTATTTTCCCGGATAAAATTTTACTAAAAATATTGATATAAATCATACCCCAATTTACAATTTGACCAGATACTATTACATCAGGACCAAACCTATCCATAGGCGAATAGTGACTGAAAGTATAAACTTTTTTCCCTGTTTTTTCATAATATTTTTGACAGGTTGTTGGAACAGAAGAACTATCTTCAGTATAAGCTATAATATCTATTCCTTGATCAATCATCTTCTGTGCAATGTTTGATGTCTTTTCAGGTATATACCAGGAATTTAACCAATAAGCAAAGACTTTAGCCTCTGGATTTACTTCTTTTAATCCTATAGTAAATGCATTTATATGTCGAATTAATTCTGGAATTTTATATCCACCAATATAACCAACTTTACCAGTTTTAGATAAACCACCAGCTATAAGACCATTTAAGTAATATATCTGATGTAGATCTACAAAATATGGAATAAGGTTTTTTTTAATAGTCGCTCCAGAACATGAAAGAAAATAAATATCTGGATATAAATCAGCAATATTGATAACATAAGAATCAAAACTATAACTTGTAGAAACTATTACCTTACATTTTTCTTTTTCAATAAGATCTTTTACAACATCGGTAAAATTTTCTGGAGAAACATCTTCTCTATAAATAGTTTCAATATTTTTTAAAGTATTTTTTAACTGTATTCTTCCGGCTTCATGAGCATAGGTCCATCCAAAATCACCTATATCTCCAATATAAACAAATCCGACTTTGATTTTATTAGATAAATTTTTCAATAAAATTTGTTGATAAATAATCACTATAATAAAAATAAAAATTAAAACTAACAAAATGATAGTTTTAATATTGTTGTTCATATATTCTCTTATTTTTCTAACTTTTTAAATTCTTCAACAATCTGGCAGGAAGAAGAAGAACCAATTCTATCAACCCCATGTTCTATAAGTTCTTTCACAAAATCAAGAGTCTTAACTCCTCCTGAAGCTTTTACTTTCCTATCCCAAAATATCATTTTCATAAGGACAATATCTTCTAAAGTAGCACCTTTATCTGAAAACCCTGTAGAAGTCTTAATAAAATCGGCACCGCCACAATAGGCAAGTATAGAAGAGATAATCTTTTCTTCAAAAGTAAGATAAGATGTTTCAAGTATCACCTTCAAGTATCTTTCACCGCAGGCTTTTTTTAAACTAATTATCTCATCTATAACATACCTGTATTGCTTGTTTTTTAACATAGAAAAATTCTGAACCATATCTATTTCATCAGCAGCAAAAGATAAAGCCCTTAATGTTTCCTCTTCTTTTGTTGTAGAAAAAGTATAGCCTAAAGGGAATCCTATAACAGTTGCAACTGTTAAATCTTTGTATCGCGATTTTGCATAACCAACAAATGTAGGAGGGATACAAATCGCCTTAAAATTATAACTCAATGCTTCTTGCGCAATTTTATCTACATTTTCATATTTGCAATCTGGTTTAAGATAAGTGTGATCGAAGTATTGGGCAATTTTTTTCTCGTCAATACTTAAAATCAATGAGTTATTTGGTCTATATTCTTTTATATTCTGAATAATTTTTTCTTTATAAGTAAATACCTCTTCAACCTCTTTTCCTACTTCATCAAAAATAAAATCCACCTTTTCTAAAATATCATTTTTTACTCTTTCAATCATAATTAATCCTTATTTGTAATGTTTTTTATCTTTTCTATTATCTGAGTTATTATATTTTCATTTTCAGTTGAATTACTATTATCAAGTTCTTCTTTTATTTTAATATTTTCATTTAAAAGGTTTATTGAAAGAAATACCAAAAGCTTTATTGTATCTGATTCACCTGTTTCATTTTTAAGTATTTCTATCTTTTCTTTAAATTTTTGAGCAAGATCCTTAAGTTTTTCATCATCATCTTTCTCTGAGATAAATTGAAAATCTCGATTAAATATAGAAAAAGTAACCCTTCCCAAATTTATATCCTTAGATTTTTAAGATTATGAACTTTTAAACTTAGTATAGTTTTTCAAAAATCTTCATCTATTTTCTTTTTATCAATATCATCCTCTTCAATTGTGTTGTTATAGATTGGAAGTTCATTAAATAGATTATTAAAATGCTCTACTTTGCTAATTAAATCAGCAAGTTCACTTTTTAAATAAAAGATTTGCTCATCTTTATTGTTAATAGCGGTCTCAAGTCTCTTGATTTTTTCTTCCTGATTTTTCACTTTTTCTATTAATTTTTCAACTTCAAGATATAAAGAATTAATAATATCCTGTTTCATAAAATTCATTACAATTTAATTATAAGACAAAATTTTAAAAAATCAAAAAAAAAGGGCATCCTAAAAATTAGGAAGCCCTAAAATAATAAGTTAAATTCTTACTATCTCACAACTTCGACTATTTTTGCAAAAGCTTCTGGATCTTCAAGGGCTATATTTGAAAGAACTTTTCTATTAAGTTTAATATTCTTTTCATTTAATTTATGAATAAATGTTGAATAATTCAGTCCATATGGACGAACAGCTGCATTTATTCTTATATTCCACACAGATCTAAAATCAGATTTCTTTTTCTTTCTGTCTCTATAGGAATAATAAAGACTTTTTAAAATCTGGGTTTTTGCTATTCTATATAAATTCTTTCTTTTTCCCCAGTACCCTTTTGTCATCTTTAATAATTTCTTTCTTGCTTTTCTAGCTGCAACCGCAAATCTAACTCTTGCCATTTTTATTCTCCTTATAGACCATATGGTAAGCCAATTTCAATTCTTTTTTGTTCAGATGGTGTTATTACTGCAAGTTTTCTTAGCTTTCTTATTCTTTTACCATTTTTCTTGGTAAGAATATGATTTTTATTTGTGTGTTTTCTCATCAATTTACCATTTGCTGTCATCTTAAATCTCTTTTTGATAGCTGATTTTGTTTTAAGTTTTGGCATATATATCTCCATAATTAAAAAATTATTTTATCTTTATTTTTTCTTGCCAACCATCAACATGGTTAAAAATTTGCCTTCAAGGTAAGGTCTTTTTTCACAAATTGCTATATCTTCCATTTCTTGAATTATATTTTCAAAAAGCTGGACTCCGACATCAGAATGAACAATCTCTCTTCCTCTAAATCTTAACTTAAAAAGGACTTTATCCCCTTCTTCAATAAATTCTCTTGCTTTTTTTAATTTCACTTCTATATCATGCTTTTCTATAGTAGCAGTGAAACGGATTTCTTTTACTTCAACTTGCTTTTGATTTTTCTTGGCTTCTTTTGCTTTTCGTTCTCTTTCAAACCTGAATTTTCCAAAATCTATAATTTTACAAACAGGAGGCTCGGCATTTGGAGAGATTTCGACTAAATCCAAACCTTTTTCGTAAGCCAATTCTATAGCTTTTTTAACAGGCAATACTCCAAGTTGTTCACCCGATTCAGTAATGACTCTAACTTCCTTTGCAGTAATCTCCTCATTCTTTCGAATATCATACTGCTTTACTGGTGGTCTTCTTCTGTCTATATTAAGCTCCTTTTTATATTGATACGGGAAGAATATTTACCATATGAATTAAATAAGTCAATTAAAATTAAATAGGATTTTAATTTTAAAAACTACTTATTAAAAACTACTTAAAATTACTCAAATTTTTATAAAATAAATTCTTATTCTGGATATAGAACAACCTTGACTGCCTCACCTTTTTTAAGTAATTTAATTCCTTCTTCAAATTTACTTAAAGGAAATTTGTGAGTAATAAGCTTAGATAAATCTATCCTTTTATTCTCAAGCAAAGATTTTATCTGATACCAGGTCTGAAACATAAGCCTTCCAGTTATCCCATGAATATCAAGACCCTTAAATATTACATCATTATTCAATTTTATGACTGGATCGGAATCAAAAACACCTAATAAAGATACTCTTCCTCTTTTTTTCATTGAAGAAAGTAATGTTTCTAAAGCAGATTCTTTTCCAGACATTTCAAGGCCAACATCAACCCCAAGGCCATCGGTTATATCTTTAACAAATTTTAGGACATTTTCTTTAGTAGGGTCTAAAACAAAGCTGGCTCCCATTTCTTTTGCAAGATTTTTCCTTAATTCAGAAACTTCTGTTACAATGATTTTGCCTGCTCCACATGCTCTTGCGACTGCTATTGCCATAAGTCCGATTGGACCTGCTCCAGTTATTAAAACATCTTTTGCAGCAATATCACCAGATAAAACTGTATAAACAGCATTTCCAAGAGGTTCTTGAATTGATGCTATTTCAACTGGTAAATCAGGAGGGTTTTTCCATGCGTTTTCTTCAGGTATAACAAGATAGTTTGTGAAAGCACCATCTGTATGAACGCCAATAATTTTCATATTCTGGCAGATATGTTTATTCCCTGTTTTACACATATAGCAAGTACCACATGCTATATGAGTCTCAGCAGAAACATAATCACCAACTTTTAAACTTGTTACATCTTTTCCTATCTCAACAACTTCAGCAGCCAATTCATGACCTATTACTCTTGGAGGTTTAATATTCACTTTTGACCAATCATTCCAGTCATAAATATGTAAATCTGTTCCACATATGGAAGCTGCCTTTACTTTTAATAAAACTTCCTTGGGTCCAACCTTATCTGGTATAGGTACATCTTTTATAACTAATCCAGCTTCTGGCTTTTCTTTAACAATAGCCTTTTGTGTGCCCATAAATCCTCCATAAAATAAATATCTATCAAAATCTTATTTTATAAAATCTTATTTTAAGACATTTAATTCTTTTCCTATCTCCTTAAAAGCATTTAAAGCATAATCCAAGTCTTGTTTTGAATGAACAGCATGAACCATAACTCTAATTCTTGCTTTTCCCATAGGAACAGTTGGGTAACCTATTGCTTGAGCAAAAATCCCTTTTTCAAAAAGTTTAGAGGAAAATTCTCTTGCAAGTTTTACATCGCCTAAAATAACCGGGGTGATTGGGGTTTGGGTTTTACCAATATCAAAACCAGTTTCTTTCATTTTCGACTGGAAATATCTTGCATTATCCCATAACTTTTCAACAAGTGAAGAAGATGATTTTAGTATATCAACTGCTTTTATTGCAGCGCCAACATCTGCCAATGTTACAGAAGAAGAAAATAAAAATGGTCTAACTTTTTGTTTTAAGTATTCGACTAATTTGCTACTACCGGCAGCGAATCCACCTACTATTCCAAAAGCTTTGGATAATGTTCCAACCTCAACATCAACTATTTTATGCAATTTGAAATGATCGACAATTCCAGCTCCATTTGTCCCAAGCACACCTTCTCCATGAGCATCATCGACATAAATCATACAACCATACTTTTTAGCTACTTCTGTTAAATCAGGAAGTGGTGCAATATCACCATCCATTGAGAAAACTCCATCTGTTATAACAAGTTTTCTACAATTTTTATCTTTATTTTCTTTTAATTTGTTTTCAAGATCTTTTGGATCTGCATGATTAAATCTTATAATAGCAGCCTTAGAAAGTCTGCATCCATCAATAATTGAAGCGTGGTTTAATTCATCTGAAAAGATAAGATCATCTTCTCCAACAAGAGTAGGTATGACTCCTAAATTTGCACAAAACCCACTCTGTAGATGAATTGTTGCTTCGACATGTTTAAATTCTGCTAACTTTTTTTCAAGTTCTAGATGTTTATCGGTAGTACCAGCGATGGATCTAACTGCTGCTGGGCCAACTCCATATTTATCTATCATCTCTTTCGCTGTTTCTTTCAACTCTTTTTTGTTAGCAAGACCAAGATAGTTATTTGTGCACATATCTAGAACTTTTTTGCCATTTACTATAGTGGTCGAAGAAAGCTCATCTGAAATAGTTCTGATAGTGTTATAAAGTCCAGATTCTTTTAGTTTACTTAATTCTTCATCTATAAATTTCATAGTATCCATATTGCCTCCAGAAAGGTATCATCTTTTCTCAAAAATGATATAAAGATTTTTCAAATTTGCAATAAATTTTTAAAATGCCTAAACTTGAAAATCAAATAATTTGCTATATAATCAATTATAGAGTATTTAGCATTTATTATTTATCTTTCTTATCTTATTTTTATTTTGATTATTTGTAAGTTGAATTTAACCAAAAGAGGAAGAAGATTGAAAAATAAAATTAAAATAACATTTTTATTTTTGTTTTTATTGATTTTTATCTTATTAACTACAAATAAAGTTTTTGCTGGGGACTCCTTAATACCATTAAATGAATTTCAACAATATTCGGCTGATAAAAAAATTTCTTACTTAAAAGATGCTATCCCAAAATTCATCTATGAGTTAAAACTAATTTATTATATAACCTTAACAGATAAACCAAAGGATTTATTCTCCTTATGGGAAAATTCTGTTAAAAAAAGTCAAAGTTCCAATTCAGAAGAAGAACTTTTGAAAAAACAATATTCTTTGCTTACTATCTATACTTTTCAAGAAAAATTGACTTATATTGAAAGAAATTTTTCAATATTAAATAGACAGGAAGATTACCCGGTAGAAATAAAGTTTATAAAATCAATATATTTTCTTTACTATAGGTTCGAAAATTCAAATGAATACGTAGAATCCAAAAATTATATTGAACAATTTCTTTTAGCAAATAAAATGATTGCTTCTTATTTTATAAATTATACAAATCTTGATAAGGTTCAAATAATAATCTCTTCAAATTTCGATCAATTCATTGAAATATTTTCAAACGAATTATTGATTTCAAAAATTAAGACTATAAGATCAGAGGAATTAAAAAAAGAGCTTATTTCAAAAATAATAGTAAAAAAACCTTCATTTATTTCTGATCAATTGGAAACTCTTCTAATGACAAGTTCAAATGATTTTAATTCTTTTTTAATTTATGAAATAGCCAATAAATTTAATAAATTTAATAAATCAGAAAGAGAGAATATCAAAAATCAATTCATAAAACTTTTACAAAAAAATTCATCTTCTATAATCCATAAGGCTATATATTTCTATCTTTCTAAGGCTGAACCATCTTTTTATATAGATCAATTCAAAACTTTTTATAAAAAAGAATCAAACTTATTAAAAAAAGAACTGGCTAATTATTTATTAAAAATTAATGATACTTCCATATATAAAACTATTTTATTAACATATATAAATGAAAATGATAGTTGGGTCAAAGATATTTTATTTAACGAAATTGTAACACATATTCAAGAGAATATACCTTCTGAAATGGCTCTTGAATTTTTAAGGCAATTTCAACAAACACAGGAAGATAGATTTGTCGCATTAAAATCAAGATTTCTTTTTTATTTGAATCCAGATGATAAAATTAACCAGGAAATAAGACTTTTAGCATTAAGCAGCATAGATAAAAATTTTATAAATGAGATTGATGATACTTTTTCTAAATATTTAGCTTATGAGAAAAATTTCGAAATTTTTAAAAAAGCAATCCAGATAGCAATCAATCATGACAAAAAAAATATTCTTATTAATTTTAGTACCTTATTTACTTCAAAGCAAATAGATCCAGCTGATTACCTTAAAATGCCAGATTATTACAATTTTATATGTAATATCTTTCTTTTTGGAATTACAGAGTCATCTTACAAAAATATTTTAACATATTTCTTCCCCCTTTTAAGAGCTATTGCCGATAAAAAAATACAACTTGATGAAGGTAAAGCAAAAGAACTATATATTAATCTTGATGGATTATACTCAAAAATAGTATATTCATACCTTCCTTTTGATTCAAACACGAAAGAGTTAAGACTAAGACTTTTTTCGTTGGCAGATAGATTTTCTCTTGATAATGTTACAAATATATTATTAACTTCTGAAGTTGATAATCAATTGTTAGAAGAGTATGTTAATACTATTTATAAATATCATCCAAGAGAATCAATAGTGAAAGGCTTATTACAAGTTACATTGAAAAACAAAAACTTGAATGAACAGATAGTTAATATACTTGCAAAACTAATAGAAAAAAATAAAACTTTTGATCCTTTTTTAACAAACCTTGATGAAAATATAAGCAGAAATATAAATATAGTTAATTTGATAAATCTATTTTTTCAGAAAACATCTTATTTCAATTATATCTACTCTGTAAACTTGATATTTAAAGATCCTGATAAAGACTGCCTGGATCTCTTATATGATCTTTTCAGATTTATACTTAGTAATAATTCTGATGAAAAAAACAGTAAAGAGATCTTTCCTTTCCTTTTAAGCTTTCCAAAGGTTCGCCCTATTATCTACAAGCTTTTTACAGATAACTTGATAGATAAAACAAAAAAACTTGCCATAATTGATTTATTTGGGAACCCTGAATTTGCTGAATCGGCATCATCTCTTATTTATCTATTATCTAAAGATGATATCAAATCTTCTTCAAAAGTAATAGAAATTATTGGAAAGATCAGTAATCCAGAAAAATTTCTCCTTGTTAAAGATTTTGTAGAAGAATCATACGATAAAAAGGAGATCCAGCTTCAATTTGCAAGATCATCCATTTCTTGCATGAGTCATGATTTGATACCATACCTTATTAAACTTACAGATTACAATGATGGTGAAGTAAAAGAAGCTGCTTTTACTGCTTTGGGGTATCTTCCTGCTTCAGAAACATTACCTGTTCTTTTCAATGAATATTTAAACAATAAAAATCCAGAAAAACTATATAATTATTATAAAAACTCCGATACAGAATTAAAAAGATATTGGATAGACTTTTTAAGCAATAAACTAGAAGAAAAAAAGTTTTTAGATTTAGTTATTAAAGGTGTTTATCCATATAAAAAATATCAATTTGATGATATTTTGCTTGAAAAATTAATATTATTATGCAATAAGCCCTTTTATCTTTCAATAGTATTATCTAATATAAAAGCTATTCCTACTTCTCAGATAGAAGACACTTTAATATTAACTCCTTTTTTATTTATATCAGATGAATCTTCATATTCGATAAAATTCTTAAAACTTCTCTCTAAATTGAAAAATTATGAACTTGCTCATTATGCTATCCTATCAAAAAACATGGATACACTGGATTATTTCTTTTCTATCTCAAAAAATTTTAAACAGATCGATTATATTTCACTTTTTGATTTCCATTCTAAATTCCTTGGAAATGATAGCCTTAAAAACCTGATCCCGATTATAATAAAATACTCAAAATCTATCGGTATCGAAAATACGGTTGATTTTTTCTTAAGAGTTAATAATACAAATGAAAGCTATAAAATACTTATCTCTCTTTATCCACTTCATTTAAGATACGAAGATTGCAGGAAAATACTTGAAAAAGATCTATCTCTTTTACCTATTGTATTAAAATTAGCAGAAGATGATAAAAGAATATATCAACTATTTATAAATCTTATATTCGAAAATAGTATGGCCTTTTCTTATAAGTTATTTGAATATACTCTTTTTTCCTGCAAAAAAGTTCTACCAGATCCTTTAATTGATTTGACAAACAAGTTTATAACCAATGAAAAAAGAGAAGAAGTAAAGAATCTGGCTTTATTTTATTTAATATCTAATATAAAAAATGATTTTATAGTTACTGATGAATTATCAAGTCTAATTATTTCTTCTATCACAATTAATGGTGAAAAATTTTTTTGGGATATTGTTGAATCCTGCCAAAATATCTTTCTTTTTACAAAAATTTTAGATAATTCTGCTTTGAATATTAAAATAGAAAAATTTGAGATCTTAAAAAGAATTTTATATTCAAAATCAAGTATTTCAAATAGAAACCTTTTATACTGTTTGTTCATAAAAGATAAAAATATGTTTTTCCAGTATTTAAATTCAATTAATTCAAATATCATTGATCCATATCTTTTATCAGTAGTAATAAAAAAATTAGAAAATTTAGATTCCCTTTCTTTTAATATCATATTAAAATCTATATTTTCTATAAAAGATGAAGAAAAATTCTTACAATCTGTTGATAAATCCTGCATTGAAGAGCTAATTTATGAACTATTAAAAAAAGGCAACAATAATATCGATTATCAAAAAATTATTTCTTCCTTAAATTATCTTATTATTAAAACAGAAAATATTAAAGATAAAGACACAGAAAATACTTATGGAGTAAATACAGAAAATAATAATGAAAAAAATACGGGAAATATTAACGAAGAAAATAAAGAAAATAGTGAAGGAAATAATTACCAAGATAAAATACTACTTACTCGCTATAAATATTTTATAGAATCTTTAGCAATTTGTAATATATCAGATTATGAAAAAATCAGTTACTTAAATAAATTTTTTGAAAAAAGCAGTATTAAAGAAAAAGAATTTTTTGAAATATTAAATGAGATAGAAATATCAAAAGATATTGAAGAAAATTCAATTTCAAAGATCTATTTACTCTTAATTTTTACAGATAATTGTAAAGATCTTTCTTTCGCTACTGATAGATATCTTTCTTATATTGATATATTTTCTATCCCAGAAAATTTTCTTGAAATACTATTACCCAAAATGGATAATAAAAAAGTCTGTGAATATATTATTGGCAAAAATCCAGATGATAAAACCTTAAAAAAATTCATAAAAATAATACCTGAACTTGCTTTATTAAATGAAAATTCTTTTAATTTATTTTCTGAAAAAGAAATAGCAGATATCTATTTTAATTCGAAAAATACCAAGTTTTTATACTTTTTTATTGATAATACAGCTATTTCGGTAGATAAACTATTCTTATATGCAAAAACTTATGAACAAAAGAAAAAATTATCAGAAGACTTACTAAATCATTCGAAAGCACTTACTTTATCAAGTGTAAACTTCAGGCAATTGATAGAGCAAATACCAAAGTCTAAAATAAAAGAGATAAAAAATAATGATTTTGTTACCATTTACAGTTTTCTAATCAATCTTTTTATTTATAATTTTTCGAATTATTCAGCAACTGAAAAATATGATTTATTCAAAATTTTGCTTAATATTATGCCAGAATATATAGAAAAAGATAATACCCAAATAGATGTAGCTTCTTTTACAAACGAAGATTTAATAAATTTCTATCAATTTATTTTGCAAAGCTGTTATTTTTTTTCAGAAAAGAAACTAATTTCATTTGTAACTAAATTTAATTTACCAATATACCTTGGTTTTGAAAAACTTTTTAAATCAAATTTAGATCTTTTAAAACAGATAATTTATGATATTAATGAAGATGAATATAAAGAGTTCAATTCAATTTTATTTTATCAATCTGTCATTGATTTGTTATTAAAAGTTACACAAGAGCCTGAAATGTTAGAAAAATATATTATTATACCAATAAAAGATAATTTTGAAATATCTTTGATATTCTGGCAATCAGTAATAAAATACAGAATACCAAACTTAATCTATATCTTTGATAAGTATTTTGGAGGAATTAAATGGGAAAAAATAAGAGACACATACTTAAATCTTTTCAAATAATATTTTTTACTTTAGTATTAAGCATTATTTTATTTTTTCTCAATGTAGATATAAAAGCTGATTTTCAAACAAACAAATCAACAACAATATTTATCAACTCTTATCCATATAAGGCAAATATTTATATTGATAAAAAATATGTTGGGCAAACTCCATTTATAATAAGAGATCTAAATACTAAAGCATTTAAATTAAAAATTGAAAAAGATAAATTTTTAACTTTTGAAAAAACAATTGAGATAAAAGAAGATAAAAAATATGAAAGTATTTTCATATTTCTTCAACCAAAAAATTTCTCTTTATCAGTTTTAGATAGTTATTCAATAGATATTAAAAAAGAAAAATATGAATCACCTATAGAAATTGAAAATATTCCAAATGGTTCATATCAGATATATAAAAAAAACAATACAATCTATTTTATTCATGATAATGCCAAATTTTATATTTCACTTTTATCCTATATTTTAACTTTGGGTTCAGCTGGATATGGTATTATGGCTAACTCAACTGAATTTTACATAGTATCTGCTGTAAGTCTTGTAATTTCATTGTATTTTTTATTTACAACTTTTTTGCCAGCTAAAGAGCAATATCTAATCAACTTAAATCCGACATTAAAAGAAGATGAACTTTTTTTCCAGCAAGCTCAAAACTTAATTAACAAATCTCAATTTAATGAGGCTATAAATCAACTTCAACAAATAATAAATAAATATCCCGAATCTTATTATATCCCTCATTCACTTTATTATATAGCCTTTTGCTATGATGCTCTTGGAGATTTTGAAAAAAGTAAAAACTATTACGAGCAACTTTTACAAAACTATCCTATTATCGATTTTTATGATATCTCCTATTATTCTCTTGGTAAAATATATTATGATGCTGGTCTTTTTGAAAAATCGATCCAGTTTTATCAAAATATTCTTTTTATAGATCCAGAAATAATTTCTGAAGATTATGTAGATGCATATCTTTTATTAAATTATTTAAAGATATTTTTAACCACCAATCAAGATTATAAAGATGAAGTAATATATTATTTTCAAAAAGTCTTAAAAGAGAGAATTGGTACCTTAAGAGGTGAAGTTTACTATAATATGGCTTTATATTTATTAAAGCATGATAAAAAAGCTGAAGCGATAGAACTTCTTACGAAGATAATAAAAGATAATTTGACTTATACCGAGGAAGCTACAACCTTACTTTCACAAATATCAGATTGAGATTTTTCTTTTTTGTGTAATCATTCTCTTGGGAGAATCAATAAAATGGCTTATACTTATATTTTTGGTCCTGTTCCATCAAGAAGATTAGGAATATCGCTTGGCATAGATCTTTTGCCCTTTAAGACCTGTTCTTTCAATTGCATATACTGCGAATGTGGAAGAACTACTCAATATTTGAATGAAAGAAAAGAGTTCTTTCCGGTTGAAAATATTTTTTCTGAGATATCAGATTATCTTTCAAATAATGAATACCCCGATTTTCTAACTTTTTCTGGCTCTGGAGAACCTACTTTGTATAGCAAATTGGGTGAATTGATTAGTATGTGTAAAGCACGCTTTCCAGAAATTAAAGTGGCTATTTTAACAAATTCGTCACTTTTATACAGAGAAGATGTTAGAAATGAGTGCAGCCTAGCAGATGTTGTTTTACCATCTTTAGATTCTGCAAGATTAGAATCTTTTCTTAAGCTTGATAGACCATTTGAAAAAGATAAATTAAATCTTATAATCTATGGTCTAATAGAATTTCGAAAAATGTATGAAAAAGAAATCTGGTTGGAAATATTTTTTGCTCAAGGTATAAATGATTCAGAAGAAGACCTAAATGCCCTTCATGAGGCTATTATTAAAATAAAGCCAGATCTTATTCAACTAAATACTTTGGATAGACCTCCTGCCGAGTCTTTCACGAAACCAGTTACAAAAAAATTTTTGGAAGATGTAGCTAAAAGATGGAATGATTTACCAGTCGAGATAATTAGCAGGTATAAAAATAGAGGTGAAATAGAAAATTATTCAAAAGAGTTTGAACAGCAAATTCTTGCTGCATTAAAAAGAAGGCCACTTACAAGAAGTGACCTTTCTTATGTTTTTAATAAACCTATGGTAGAAATCGCAAAGTATCTTGATATTTTAGAGTACGAAAAAAAGATAAAAAATGTGATTCTAAATAAAAAGATTTTTATCCAAATTGTAAACTAATTATTTTGGAATCTAACTATTTCCCCTTATTATTTCCCTTTAATAGATTCAAGAAGCTCTTTTAACAATTTTATCTCTTTTTCTTCGATAAGTTTATCTTCTTCATCAATAGGAATAGCAAGTCCTTTTTGAATTATCTCTCTTGCTTTAGCATATTCTTTTTGTTCAATCAAGAATTCAGCATAGAATCGATAATTTACCCTACCATCTGGGCCATATTTTAAAGAAAGCTCATAATATTCTTTGCATTTAGTTTTACTTTTCCCAGGTACCTTTTGATAAAGACGACCAAGTAACATATATGGGCCACCTTTACTGAACTTTGGATCTATTTCTGCTGCTTTATTAGCTGCTTTTTCCATAGGTCCAACTGCTGATAAACTTGCCAAAATACCATTTTCTTCTCCCCAACTTCCAAGGCAAACAGAAAAATAATAGTATCCTTCTACTCCATTTGGATCCAATTTTGTAGCCTTCTGGGCAGCATCTTTCCCGGCAGTAAAATTCTCTTTTTTTGTTTTGCTATCTGTAACAAATTCATTTGTGTAAAAATGAACTGCTCTAGCAAATTTCCATGCTGCTTCATATGAATTGGGATTTTGCTCATAAAGTTTTTTATAGTATTCATAAGCAGCTTTAGCCCCATCTAAAGAATTCCTGTTCTTCCACGGGGTATCATCAAAAGAGAAAAAAAGTAAGACCACTATCAGTAGTAAGGGTAAAAGATACTTGAAGTATTTCTTCATATTTCCTCCATTTTACATAAAATTGACATAAAAATACCTTACCAATATTTACATAAAAAATTTTAATTAAATTTAACTAATTTGTCAATATTTGATAACTTACAATATTTTTATCTGAGTCCAGTATTAAAAGTCCGAATGTGCCAGAAGGACATTTTGAAAAAGATTTTATTTTTATATAGTAAAGGTTACCAGCTGCTTCAAATGTTGCAGAAGGTTCATTGTTTAGTATAGTCATTCCACCAATCTGTTCTTCATATGTTATATCTGAAGAATAGATATTTTTCAAAAGATTATTTTTTTCATCAAATATCTGAAAAAATAAATCTTTAAAGGTAAACTCTTTTTCGTAGACTTCGTCATTGTAACTATCAGCAAGATAGATATAATAAGTTTTAAGTATTTGGGTATTAAATGATATAACAATAGAATTACTTTTTATTTCTAAAGTATCTAATTCAGTGACCTTTTCAGTAAATATGTTTTCAATTTTTGATTCATAACCTATTGGATTTGTAAGATTATATTCTTTTGGTTTTAAGACTGCCCCACCACTTTCTAATTTTATGCCAAAAGTACCTTCATAAATAAGACTTATCGGTTCAACTAGAACATTGATAATATTTGATGTTGCAACAAATTTAGCACAATAATCAAGGCTTAAGGATGTTATCCCCCCTTCTTCCGCGTCTGATGTATATATATTTTCATAAAGATTATCATTTTCATCCATAACATGAAACCATAGACCATCAAGTGTGAAATATGTTCCAAAAAAACTGTTATTATAAGAATCAACCAATGTCAAAGTATATTCTTTACCTTTTTCAACAAGATAGGTAAATTTTATTGCCTTTGAATCAGTTATTTTATATTGATCAAGATTATACTTTTTCAATGCTTCCTTATGCAGTTCATCAAAAATTGATTTTGAAATTTTATATGTAACTTTTTTGTTTTTTGAATTAAAAAGTGCAAGTCCAAATGTACCAGCCGATTTTATTGAAGTCCCTCTTACCCTAACATATATAATTGATTCTAATGGTTTAAAAGAGGCTAAAGACTCTTTTTCTGAAGTTGTTATCCCTCCTTCCTTGAATGGAGATTTATAGATATCAGTAGGATAAGCAGTTTTTTTATCCTTTTTGTATATTGATACAACTGCATACTCAAGTGTATATTTTGTTCCAAATGCTGGCGAATTATATGAATCAATGACAAAAAGGTTATATTGCAGTGTTGGGTCAAGTTCAAATTCTAAGAAAACATCTTTTTCTGGCTCAATAGTGAAAGTATCAAAAATATTTGATTGCAAACCTAAGACAAAAATAGAAAAAATAAAAACTAAGATTAAAATTATCAATAGTACTTTTTTATTCATAAATTCATCCTTTGGAAATCTATTATTAATTTTATATGAACTCTTTGAATGGTCAAGGTTTTTTATTTAAAAATAAATATTATATATCTTGAAATTACAAATCATTTCAATAAAGTTTAGTTTCTTTATTTTGACTTCCCTAGAAATTTAAGATTATTACTGTTCCTTCACCAACTAATGAATATATCTCAAGATTTAAATCATATAGATTGCATATCTCTTTTACGATAGATAAACCAACACCACCAACTTTTTTTGTTTTATCATGATAACCATTTTTTGCCTTATAAAATCTTTCAAATATTAAGCTTAATTCATCTTTTGGTATTCCAACACCATTATCTTTTATTATCAAAGAAAAATTGAACTCTTTTTTCCCTTTAATTTCTTGATTAATACTATAAAATCCATATCCATTTTTTATAAGCTGAGCTGTTAAGTTTGATTTAAATCTATCTGCTTTTTCTTTTTTATAAAGATAAACTTCAAGAGTTTTAATATGACTATTATTGTGCGATATTGAATTTTTCAAAATATTTTCAATCAAAGATCTTAAATGGTTTCTTCTAATTTTGAATAAAATATCTTTATCAATTTCTTTTCTTATTTCAATATTTTCTTTGTTAAAAAGATATAGAACCTTTTCAATATAAATTTCTAATTCATCATCGACCGAAATCAATGGTATTAAATCTTGATTTATATCTTTTTTACTGGAAAATAGATTTATTTGATCCACAAGTTCTGTAATCCTATCGATTTCACCATCGATTGCCATAATTGTTTCAGGTGATATTTTTATTATTCCATCCTTGATCCCATATATATATGACCTTATGATATTAATAGGGGTCGAAATATCATGTGTAATTTCTGAAGTTATCCTTTTACGAAACTCTTGATCATTTTTGAGTTGCATAGATAATTTATTAAATGCATCAACCAATAAACCAATTTCATCAGAGTTTTTATCTTCAATAGTTTCTCCATAGTTTCCATTTGTTAGATTGATAGTTTTTTTAGCAAGATTTCGAATTGGTTTAGTGAATTGCTTGGATATAAAATAAGATAATGGGAAAGAGATTATAAGTAAAATTATATAGAAAACTAAAAACAATAATCTTATTTTTTCCATGAACCTTTTTGCAGCTTCATTATAAAAAATCATGTTAATTGTGAATATTCTAAGTGGTGCAACCCTAAATATATATTGCTCCATGAAAAAACCAGCTTTAAGTTTAGGTGGCATGAAATTTTTTTCTCTCCCAAATTGACCAGGGGTAGGATTGGGGTTATCCATCCTTGGTGGAGGCATGGGTAAAAAATCAAAACTGCTTTTATTATAAGAAAATACCAATGCTCTATTAAAAAAAATAACGCAGGAGACTATATACTTGTTTTTTGTTAATAGGTCGTTTATCTCAGATAATCTTTCAATTTTAGCTTTTTCTTTTACATTGATATTAGTATTACTGATTTCAGCATCACTATAAACAAAAGTTTGCCTTTCTAAAATCGACTTTAGGTTTTCAATAAATATTTCTTTTTCTTTATCTATATCTTCAGCAAGAAAAAAACCAAACTGCTTAATTATCATATTTTGAAAAAAGAAGTATGAAAAAACAACTACAATTAATAGTAGCAAACTAATCGCCAAAAATAATTTTACCCATAAATATAGTTTTATTTTTTTCATTTGTTTTTCTATTTTTTCTATTCTTTTTATTTTTTAATTCTTTTTTCAGTCTTTTAATTTTTTCACTTGTTTTTTTATTTTTATTTTTTATTCAACTTTATTTTTTATTTAACTTTATTTTTTCATTAATCTTTTATTTTATTTTTTTTTGATATTTTTTACTTCCTTTTTTCTTTCTTATTGTTTTTTCCATTTGTTTTTTTATTTTGCGATTTGTCACAAAATATTTTCATTGATTTTATTGATTTTTTTAATCTGAATCTATTTTATAGCCAAGTCCAAAAACTGTTTTTATGTAATCTTTTTTCAGCTTTTTTCTTATATTTTTTATATGAGTATCAATAGTTCTGTCTGATATAATAGTTCCATCAGGGGTTATGGCATCAATAAGTTGATCTCTTGTTAAGACAACCTTTGGATTTTGAGCAAGTTTAAAAAGAATTTCGAATTCTGCTTTTGTTAGATCAATCTTTTCTTCCTCAACTTTTACTAAAAAATATTTTCTATCAAGTTCAAGATCTTTATAAATTACTCTATCAAGGCTTATCGAACTGGTTCTTTTTAATATTGCTCTAACCCGCAAGATAATCTCATAAGGGGTTACTGGCTTTACCACATAATCATCTGAACCTAAAAGCAACCCTTCTATTTTATCCTGATCACTTCCTTTTGCTGTTAACATTAGAACCGGAATATTTTTGACCTCCCTAACTTTTTTTAAGACCTCATCTCCACTAATACCAGGAAGCATTCTATCTAAAATAATACAATCAATCTCATTATTTAAAGCAATTTCAATGGCTTTTTCACCATTGTCAGATGTATAAACTTTAAATCCTTCTTTTTCAAAGTAAAGTTTCAATATTTCTAAAAATTTTATCTCATCTTCAACAATAAGTATTTTCATTTCTCCCCTTTCTTTTTGCTTCTTAATAATTATATAACAAATTTTGAAAAAATTGTGAAGTTATAATGAATTTTTTGTGAAATTTATCAACTTTTATTGACCAAAAATAAAATAATGTTATTTTAGGCTCAAGTTTGATTTAATCTTTTTTTGAATTTTATAAAAATTTAATGAAAGTTAGATTTTTTATTAAATTTTTTACTTTTATCAGTACCCATTAAAATTGAATTTTAGGAGTATTTTATGGTTGAAAAGATTGCTGAAAAAGTATTTAAGTTTTCAAAAGCTGAACAAACAGAAATCTTGTTTTATCATACTGTGGATGCTTTAACAAGATTTGGTCAAAGTCAGATTACTCAGCATGTAGAATCTGATAATCAAAATATGACAATCAGGATGCTTGATAAAAAAAGGACAGCTTCTATTACAATCTCTAATTTCTCAGATTCTGTAATAGAAAAAGCAGTAGAACAACTTTATAACATCTTAAATTTGCAGATACCTGATGAAAGGCTTTCTGATCTTCCAGAAAATTTGAACTATAAATCTGAATTAAAGCAAAGTGATTCTTTCAAAAAACTTGATGAGTCTATCAGATCGGATTTTGTTAAAGAATCTGTTGACTATCTTAAAAAAGAATCATCTATAGCTGCTGGTATTTGCAGTCAAACTAAATCAACAATTACCCATATGACAAATAAAAATTATTCTCATACATATCATGACTGGAAATTTTCATATTCATTAAGTGCAAAAAATGATTATGGTATTACAAGAGAAGAATTTAATGGAACAACTTTAGATAACTTTAATCCAGAAGAACTTGCTGAAAAATGCATAACTTCTTTGAAATTATTAAAAAACAAGAAAAAGATTGATGCTGGTAAATATGATGTAATACTTACGCCATCTGCATTTGCAGAACTTTTAGTCTATCTTTTTTATTTTAGCTTTTCAGCAAAGGCTTATCATGAAAAAAGAACCTTTATGGTTAACAAAAAAGGTCAACAAGTATTTTCTCCTCTTCTTACTATTTTAGATAATCCAAGACAAACAGAAGGTCCGGCATTATACTATGATTTTGAAGGAAGTCCAACAACCAATACTGTTTTGGTAGATAAAGGTATATGTAACAATCTTGTTTCAAATAAA
The DNA here is from genome assembly GCA_964581895.1 of uncultured Brachyspira sp. Lineage (GTDB taxonomy): Bacteria > Spirochaetota > JAAYUW01 > JAAYUW01 > JAAYUW01 > Exilispira. The sequence goes on along the minus strand of CAZOPR010000006.1, from coordinate 41,217 downwards.
TATTATTCAAAAATTCTTGATATTCCAAATACTGGAAATTGCCTCTCTCCTACAACATTGGATTGTTATCCACTTCGACCAGAAGTTTTACCAGGGAAAAAAAGCCTAAAAACAATGATAAAAGAGTCAGATAATGTTCTTTTTATAAATAGATTGCATTACTTAAATATTATAGATCCTCTATCTCTTATGGTTACTGGAATGACAAGAGATGGAGTTTTCATGATAGAAAAAGGACAGATCACCAAAAGCACAAATAATTTAAGATTCACTGAATCTATTTTAACAGCTCTATCTAATATTGAAGAGTTATCTTCTGATCTTTTTGAATGTGAATATTTTATTGGTTTGATGAAAATTCCTGCTGTTAAAATTAAGAATTTCAATTTTTCTTCAGCAACAGAGTTTTAATTAATTGGAGGGAAAAATGTTTGACTTATGTAATAAAGTTTTGAATTATGCACAACTTTTAGGTGCTTGTTATGCAGATATTAGACTAATAATAAGAGAAACAGAAAGTTTATATACAAAAAATGGTAAATTGGAAAGTTATACTCTCAATAAAGAAGAAGGATATGGTGTTAGAGTTATAGTTGACAATGGTTGGGGATTTGCTTCAATATCAAACTTAAATAAAGAAAATATTGAAAAAGTCGTTCAAAAAGCCATATCTATAGCGAAAGCTTCAAGTAAAGTTAGAAGAGAACCTATAATTTTAGCCAAAGAGCCAGCTTATCAAGATAGATGGTCTTCCACATATCTTGTGGACCCATTCACAGTTCCTTTTGAAACAAAATTAAATACCCTTCTTGAAATAGATGAGATCCTAAGAAAAGAACCAGCTGTCAAAATTGCAGAAGCAGAAATGAGATTTAGGAAAGAGCAAAAATATTTTGCAAGCACTGAGGGTTCAAAAATTTTGCAAACAACAGTAGTCTCTGGTGCAGGGTACGAAGCAACGGCAATAGATGAGAATGATGTCCAAAAAAGAACTTTCCCTATGGCATTTGGTGGTCAATTTATGCAAATGGGTTACGAACTAATTCAAGGACTGAAACTAAAAGAAAATGCACCAAGAATAGCCTCAGAAGCAGCTGCACTTTTAAAGGCAAAAGAGATAGAACCTGCAAAAAGAGATCTAATAATTGGAAGTGAACAACTTGCACTTCAGATTCATGAATCATGTGGACATCCCTCAGAATTAGACAGGGTCCTTGGTTATGAGGAAAACTATGCAGGAAGTTCATTTATAACAGTGGATAAATATAAAAATATGCATTATGGTTCAAATATAGTTAATCTTGTCGCAGATTCTACTTTACCAAATGGACTTGGAACATTTGGATATGATGATGATGGCGTAAGAGCTCAACGATATTTTATTGTAAAAAATGGCTTATATCAAAATTATTTTACAAATAGAGAATTCGCTCCAATAATTGGAGATGAAAGAAGCCATGGATGTAACCGTGCTGACCATTTTAGTTCAATACCAATTATTAGAATGATCAATCTTTCTTTATTACCAGGGGATTATGAATTTGATGAAATGATTGCTGCTACAGAAGATGGCTTATTTGTTGATGGTGTTAAAACATGGAGTATCGACCAGATGAGACTTAATTTTCAATTTACCTGTGAAATAGGATATAGAATAAAAAATGGTAAAATTGCTGAAATGGTTAAAAATCCTACATATCAAGGGATTACCCCATCTTTCTGGCAAAGCTGCGATATGATAGCAAATGAAAAGCACTGGGTACCATGTGGAGTTATAAATTGTGGTAAAGGACAGCCAGGACAGGTAATGATGATGACTCATGGTTGCTCACCAGCAAGATTTAAAAATGTGATGACTGGAATAGTTAGAAATTAAATAAGAAAATATTAAGTGACAGGGTACTTAAAACCACCTCTTAACTTACTTTATCCCCACGAAAAGCTTTTTTTAAGCAGTGCATATTGTAGTATATGTAAAAATTTATCAAAAAGAAAGCTTTACTTAAACAGAATTTTACTTAATTATGATTCTTTATTTTTTTATACCCTTTTTACTTTGGCTATTCCAAATTATAAGTTTTCGATATCACCATTTTTTTGCAGATACACATTAACAAATCGTTACTATTTAACTGATAATGGTTTACTTGACTACTTTTCTGATTATTCTTCACTGTTTTCGTCACTAAAATTTTTGGATGATTACCTTGATGAAAATCCAGCAAAATCTAAATTTTCATATATCTTATTTAAGTTTCTTAATAATACATTGAAATATATCAGTCATGAGGAGATTTTAAATAGTATTTTAAGTAATGAAAATCAAGCAAAAAGTGAAATGGAAAAATTAATAGAATTTATCCAGACTATTATACCGCTTGATTATATAAATTATTCTTTTAGAAAACCTATCTCAATAGTACTATCGAATCTTATAAAACTTCTTTTCTATATAGATGCAATCGATGATTTTGAGCAAGACTTAAAAAGCAAAAAGCAAAATATTCTTTTTGATTTACCTAAAACTTATAGTACAAAAACTTCTGATACAAATAATATAAAAACTTCTAATATAAAAACTTCCGATGTGAAAATCACCCAGATGAAAATTACTGGAAAGAAATTAAAAGATAATTTTTCACTTTTAGAAGAAATCAAAAAAGAATGCACATTTTCATTAAACTTATCTTTAGACCAGATCGATATGCTGCCAAATAAAGATTTTTCTCACATTATAAAAACTTATTTTACGGATCTTATTCCATTTTTATTAGATAAAGTTTTATTGAAAAACAATTGCAATCAAATTTTTTGTAAATTTAATATTCAAGTCTTGAAATAAAATCTTATTTCGAAAGAACCATTTTTATTATCTATTTTTTTATTGTATATTTCAACTAAATTTTTATCATATATTTCATTACTGAAATCAAGTATAATCTGGCTGATTTTTTGAGATTGAATATTTTCCTGTGGGAAACTATAGTTTATTTTTATAATATAGTAATTTTCTTCCTTTGATTCAAGATTTATCGCGACATTTGTAGGTAAAGGGAAAAGACTTCTTAAATAAAAAAAGAATAATAAAATGATTCTTCTGATACCCTGAAAATCTCCAACAATATCTTTGTTTTCAATATTTTCAGGTAAAATTAGCGTTGTATCTTTGTTTCTAAATATTCCCTTAAAATAGTGATTTACAAGGTTAAATAAGGTAGGTAAATTAAAAGAAAGATTCATAGATTCTACTTTTTTTATACCCAATCTTGAAAGAAATATTATATCATCAATAAATGCCATCATAATTTGACCGGATTCATTTATTATTTTGACATCATTGACAATTTCTTCTATATCATTTCCTTCAACACCATCTTTTATTATCTGTGAAAAACCTAAAATTGAATTTAGAGGAGAACGAAGTTCATGGGCAAAGTCAGAAATAAAAGGAGCTAAGGTTTGTCTTAAAATAATAAATTTATCGTCTTTCTCATCTTCAATAATTATATTTAAAGGGACTAAAATAATTATTTTTTTATCTGAGATAATTTTGCCAAAAACCCTTTTTGAAAATGTTATATTTGGATTTACCTTGAGTTCGACAGTATTATTGGGATTTAATAGATTTAAACTTTCATAAGAAATTATAGATTCTATCGAAAATTTTTCAACTATTAATGAAGAAATATCATCTATATTGATATTACTTTTTTTTATTTCTCTTTCAATCTGAGCATAACCAAATTTATTGGCATCTTCAAACAAACCTTTTTCATTAAAAATTATTATTCCAACAGGAATAATATCTAAAATTTTTTTCTGAAATATTATTAAAGAATTATAAAATTCTCTTCTTTCTTTCAACAAATATACTAAATTATTTAATCCAAATCTTATATTATCTATTTCAGATATTTCACTTACTTTTTCATTTGTAATATATTTACCTTCTAAAAGATATTTTATAAAAATATATTGATTGGTTAGAGAATAGGATGTGGTTTTTTCAACTTTTAGGATTAAAAAATAAAGTAAGAAAATGATTAATAGGTATACAAATAATGAAATAATTATTATTTTGAAAGTTATGCTATAAAAAAGCATTCTTGGAACTATCAATATACATACTCTTGAAAGAAAACTTTCGGTAAAGAAAACCTTAAAGTTACCATATAAAAAGTATCCATTCTTATTTTGTAGGAAAATATTATCAAAGATATCAAGAGGAAAGGGAGGTGATTTTGTAAGATGTATCTCATATTTCGATATCGGGTCTCTAAACAATATAGAAGAGCTTTTATTTATTGATTTATTTAATACTATCACTTCATATAGTTTTGTGTTCTCCATTAAATTGGCAATTAGATTTGTTTCATTAATTAAAAAAAGATTTAATTTTTTATTTTCATAAGAAATTATAAGTGATGAAATAATAACTATTATAAGCAAAATAGCTATCGAAATAGGGAAAAAAATATTTATAAAGAGAAATTTCTTAAATGAACTTTTTTTTATTTTATTCTCATTTATTTTGTTATTTTTTTTTATTCTTATCTTTTTCATTTTTTCTTATTTCTTTCTTTTCTCTATTTTCTTTTCTTCTAATTTTTTTTCAAAAATTTATCTAAATTATTGTTTTGTTCCATATAAATATTTATTCTATATAAATATTTTATTTATTCGATATAAAAATTTTACAAAAACAGATGATTTTATAAGTATTTAATTAAAAAAGACCATGGATATTACCATTATCATCTATATCTATCGTCTTATAAGCAGCATCTTGCGGAAGTCCTGGCATTCTCATTATATCACCAGTTATTGGGATTAAAAACCCAGCTCCAGAGGCTATCTCAATCTGCCTTACTGTGACTAAAAAGTCTTTGGGTCTTCCAAGTAATTCTGGATTATCTGAAAGAGATTTTTGAGTTTTGGCTATACAAACTGGGAATTTATCAAAACCATATTTTTTTATCTGTTCTAAATCTTTTTTTGCAGCAGAGGTATAATCGACAGCTTCCGCTCCATACATAGTTGAAGCTATCTTAAATATCTTTTCTTCAGTTGTCAAATCAAGCGAGTATAGAGGTTTTGACTTTTCCTTTTTTTCATTTGCAAGCTTATTAACTATTTTTGCTAAATCTAACATTCCTTCGCTTCCTTTTGCCCATCCTTCACAAATTGCATAAGGAATATTTCTCTGTTCAAGAAGCTTAAATAATCTATCGAGTTCTTCCTTAGTATCTGTATTAAAAAGATTTATTGCGACTACTGCTGGAGTTCCAAAAACTTTAATATTTTCAATATGTTTTTCGAGATTTGGAAATCCTTTTTCAACTGCATCGGGATCAGATTCATTTATCTGTTTTAATTTTTTTCCTCCATGAAATTTTAATGCTCTAACAGTTGCAACAAGTACAACAGTTGAAACATCAAAACCAGCTTTTCTGCTTACAAGATCGAAAAACTTTTCTGCCCCAAGTTCAAAGGCAAATCCAGCTTCAGTTATTGCATAATCACCGAGATTTAATGCTAATTTGGTAGCTATTATGGAATTTGCACCTTGGGCTATATTTGCAAAAGGACCTCCATGAATAAAGACTGGGTTCCCTTCTATAGTTTGAACTAAATTTGGTTTTATTGCATCTTTTAATAAAGCAGCTGCAGACCCATTGACCTTCAAGTCTCTCGCATAGACTGGTTTTCCTTCTATATCAAAGCCGACAAGGATATTTCCTATCATCTCTTTTAGTTCTTTATAACTTTCAGCAAGGCATAAGATTGCCATTATTTCACTTGATGCGGTTATATCAAAACCAGTCTCCCTTGGATATCCATTTACTGCACCACCAAGCCCTATTATTATGTTTCTAAGGCTTCTATCGTTCATATCCATGGCTCTTCGCCATCTTATGGCTCTTAGGTCAAGTTTTATTGAGCCTTTATTTATCTCATTATCTACGGCTGCAGCAATCAGATTATGAGCTTTTTCAACTGCAGCAATATCACCAGTAAAATGCAAATTTATATCTTCCATTGGCAAAACTTGTGAATATCCACCACCAGTAGCACCGCCTTTGACTCCAAAAACTGGTCCTAATGATGGCTCCCTAAGTGCCAAAAAGGATCTGTAACCTAACTTTCTAAGTCCATCATGTAAACCTATAGATGTGGTAGTTTTCCCTTCTCCAGCAGGTGTAGGAGTAATTGCAGAAACTAAAATCAGTTTGCCTTTAGGATTTTGAATTCTTGATTGAAAATATTCATAAGAAATCTTTGCCTTATATTTGCCATATAGTTCTAAGGCATCTTCATCTATGCCATTGATTTTGGCAACTTCATTTATTGGAATCATCTTAGAATTTCGAGCAATTTCGATATCTTTAAGTACACTCATGATTCCCTCCTATTTTTTATTTACTTAGGAGCTAAAACCATTGCTTCTCCAGTTACTACCAACTCTTGATTTTGATTATGAATTTCTGTCAAAAGGATGACTCTATTTTTTTCTTTTATTATTTCTTTTACAGTAACTTTTGCTTCAATAGTATCTCCAATATAAACTGGAGCTTTAAAGTTTAAAGATTGAGAAATATATATTGTTCCAGGTCCAGGAAGTTTTGTGCCTAAAACAGTAGAAATAAATGAACTAACTAAAAGTCCATGTGCAATTCTTTTTCCAAATCTGGTAGAATTCGCATAAACCTCATCTATATGCGCTGGATTTGTATCTCCTGTAATGCCTGCAAAAAGATAGACATCTGATTCAGAAATAGTTTTTCTAAAAGTTTCAGATTGATTTAAGGACAACATATCAATAGTTAAACCTTTCATTAAATCCCCCTTAACTTTATGCAAAATTTTACAAGTTTTAATTTATAAATTCCTTCTTACTTGCTTCTATAGTTTAAGACAAAATAAATGATAGTAAAGAAGAAAATTTTTAAAAATTTTTGTAATAAGCTTTTAAATTCTTACTATTTAATAGTAAAAAGAGAAAAAAAGAAAAAGGAAAAAAGGAGAGTTTATGAAAGACATCAACCTTACAGTTATTAGTGGAAGACTTACTGCTGATCCTCTTTTTAGAGAGACAAAAAACGGGAAAAATTTCTGCTATTTCGGTCTTGCTTCAAACAATTTTTTCAAAAAAGAAGATAACTGGCAAAAGGAACCTACTTTTATACTTGTCAAGTGCTGGAATAATCTGGCAGTGCAGAGTTTTGAGGGTTTGAAGAAAGGGAGTCAGGTAATAGTTTATGGGAGACTTAAGTATTCAAATATAGAAACAAATGGAGAGTCAAGGAAAAGTATAAATTATATTCAAGCTCAAAAGATAGATAAAGTTCCAAAAATTTTAGTAAAAGAAAAAGAAAATGATATTGAGGATAATAATTTTTCAATCAAGAAAAAGAAGGTAAAACAAATAGTTTTAGATGATCAAAACCTTGTTAGTATAGAAAATTAATACCTATGGCTTCCCTGTAAAACAAACTCTTAAAATTCAAAGGGTTGTCTAATTAAATTATGGACAACCCTTTTTTATATTTTTGACTTTTGATAAATTTTTATTATATTTCAAAAAATAAGTAGAAAAAGCGAAGTAATTATAAATTTTATAAGAAAGGTAACTTGATGAAGCTTTTATATTTTGGTGAAAAAACTGAATTGGCTTTAAATACAGGTAAATTTCTCATATCAGACGGATTTCAGTTCTTTATAACAGAAGGAAAAGTTTCCTTACAGGATATTTTAAGAAAATATATTCCTGATGTTATAATTGTTGATTCATCCGTTATTATAAAATCAGCATATGAAATAATAAAAGATATAAAGCAGGATCCATTATTAAAACATTGCCCGGTATTTCTTTTGACAACCGAAGGAGAGTTAAATGATCTTGATACACATCTTGATCTTGGGATTGATGAGGTAGTATTAAAACCTTTTGATGTTAGATATCTTTCAAATCGAATAAAACTATTTTATAGAATGTTTATAGCTAAAGATAACAACCCTCTTACTGGTCTACCAGGAAATAGAGCTATTTCAATAAAACTTCAAAATCTGATAATAAATCAAGATGAAACCAGATTTGCAATTATTTATGCGGATTTAGATAATTTCAAACCTTATAATGATATTTATGGATTTGCAAAGGGAGATGAAATTATTTTATATACTGCAAAACTTTTAGAAGATGCACTTAAAAAATATTCAAATTCACCTCTGGATTTTTTGGGACATATTGGAGGAGATGACTTTTTAGCCATTACAATACCTGAAAATATAGAAAATATCTGTAACTTTATAGTTAAAAAATTTGATGAAGATGCTCCATCTTTTTATAATGATGAAGATAAAAAACAAGGATACATTCTTACTAAAGATAGAGAAGGGAATCTTAAACAATATAAATTTCTTTCTATTTCTTTAGCTGTTGTAACAAACTTAAAAAGGAAATTTGACTCGATAAGTGATCTATCAAAAGTTGCAGCAGAAGTCAAAAAAGTGGCAAAATCTAAAGAAGGATCTTCCTGGTATGTAGACAAAAGAAATGGAGATCCACAAAAAGAAAAGGAATTTCTTGAAGTAAACAAATTACCTGAAAGAAGAAATTCGGAACATAACTTGAAAAGTAAGGGCTCAATTCTTGTAATAGATGATCAAAGAACTATTTTAGAATACTTAAAAAACTTACTGGAATTTGAAGGTTATGAAGTAGATGCAGAATTACTTGCATCCAAAGGTTTGCTTAAAGCATCATATAAGAAATATGATCTGGTTATAACCGATATTTCAATGCCAGAAATGGATGGATTAACTTTTATTAAAGAACTAAGAACCAGAAAATATGGTTCCAGTGTCCCGGTTGTTGTCGTATCTGCATATAGTAAAAAAGAATTGATCCTGGAAGCATTAAAACTTGGAGTTAAAAAATTTTTTAGAAAACCTATTGATAATAAAGATTTTTTAGAAGCAATATGGAATATTATTTTAGTAAATAAATCTGCTTAATTTTAATTTATAAAAAATTTTGAGATTCAAAAATTAAGCAAACAGGAGTATATGCATGTCTGAAATTTTCAAAGATGAGGAAATTTCGGTTCATGATCAGAATGCTTTAAGACCTGCCTTTAGTTTTGATCTTCAAAAATATAAAACCACAAATTCTATTAATGATGCTTTAGTTATTGTAGGTGCGCCTTTTATAAATCCTATAAAAAAAGATAAAATAGTTATTTCACCTACTTTATTTTCTGAAAATAAAATTTTTTATGAGTTTGATATTAAAGATATAATAACATGGGAAGAGATTGATAAGATAGTCAATTCAAAAGGAACAACTATAACTCTAATCAAGTTATATATAAAAAAGGGTACTATTGGAATAAGATATGAACCTGTTTTATTCCAGTAGACAGTTATAGATTAGATAGTCTAAGATAGTAGTTTTAATACTAAATTAACTGATAACTTTCAATTATTCCACCAGCGACAATTATATCTTTATCATAAACTACCAAGGATTGACCGCAAGATGAAGCTTCCACCTGTTTTGAGAAGTTGACAACAATCTTTTTTTTATTATCTTCTTTTAATATTTTAACCTTAGCATTTTCTTCTTTAGACTTATATCTTACTTTTGCTTGAAATTCCATTAAGCCATCAAATCTATTTTCTGGTAAAAATAAGTTTACACTATTTGCTTTTAATTCTTTTATAAAAGGTTTTCTGCCAATAATTACTTCTTTCTTATTTGAATCTATTTTTCTGACATACATCCTTTTGCCAAAAGCGATGTTCAGCCCTTTTCTCTGCCCTATTGTATATCTATATATCCCATTATGATTCCCTAAAATTTTACCATTTTCATCAACAAAATAACCTTTTAGGTCAGATTCGTTTACTCCAAATTTTGATATATAATTTTTATATGAATCTTCATTTACAAAACAGATATCAAATGATTCTTCTTTATTAGCAATATTTTCAAAGCCTTCTTCACTTAGTATTCTCTTAACTTCTGTTTTCTCATAATCACCAAGTGGGAAGATTATATCTTTTAATATAGACCTATGAATCTGCCATAAAAAATAGGATTGATCCTTTTGAAAATCTATGGCCTTTTGAATAAAATAGTTGGAGTTCTCATCTTTATAAATTTTTGCATAATGACCTGTGGCGACTTTTTCTATTTTAAATTTATGTTTTATTATGTTGTAGATAAGCCCAAATTTAATGTATCTATTGCATCTAACGCAAGGATTAGGGGTTAAACCATTTAAGTAAGAATCATAAAAATTTTCTTTTATAACCTTATCAAAAATGCTTCTAATATCTATGATTTCAAGTCTTATTCCTAATTTTTTAGTTGTATTATAAAGATCTTCTGAAACTCTTCTACCAATGGGAAAATTAAATGCAATTACTTCAAAACCCATTTTTTTTAGTAAGATTGCTGCAAATGTAGAATCGGCACCACCACTAAATGCAAGACCAACTTTATCTTTCAAATTTAATTCCCTTAGTTTTCTTTATAATGTTAAATAAAACTGCATTTTCTTAATATTTTGCATAATACCTGCATAAAAAAAATAACATAAGAAAAAGAAAACGAAATATTTTAAAATATTAAATTGAGAGATAAATTTTATATGATAATTTCACTTAAAATTAAATGTAATCAAGTATTTAATTAATATGAAATATTATATTTGTTAATACTTTTATATAGTTAAATTTTAAGAAGTAAAATTATAAGGGGGTAGTTATGGATTTTAAAAGTATTTTTTATAATTATTTAAATCTAAAATACGAAAAAAGATTTTTAAGAATTTTAACCTTAAAGTTATTGGAAGATAATATTGAACAGGCATATTATATAATTGAAGAGATAAATCAAAAAGCGCCATTAATCTTTGAATCTTATATAAAAAATAATAAAACTTCTGATAAACTCTCCATTATGCATATCAGAATAGCATGTTTTTTCCTTTCTGTATATAGCTCCCTTAGGATTTGCTATAAAGAAAAAGAAAGTCTACTAAAACTTTTGGAAGATATTTCATCACAAATTTTCTATAAAGAAATAAAATTTCTGTTAAAGATTTCTTTCTTATTCTCAAAAAATAAGCTAATAGCAATTTGGAACTATTTTATTCTTTTACAACCGTTTTTGATAAAACTCTTATTTTCGGATTGTGTAAGATTAGAAAAAGATTATCAGAATCAAAAAATTCATATAATCATTAAACCTGAAATCTATTCTACTTTTTTTGAAAAACATAAATCGGAATTTTTAACATTAAGCTTATTATCTTATTTTGATGCTTTAATTAAAGTAATAGAAAAAAACTTTGATCAACTTCTTATTGAAAAAAAAGAAGATCTAAGTAATTTTTCCATTTCATACCTTATTTACTATAAAAGCAAATAAAATATTTTAGGATAAAAAATGAGTAACAAAAAAATTTTAGTCTTACATAAAGATAAAAGTGATAATATTTTTGATTTCCCATTTTTTTCTTACCAAAAAGAAGATATTGATTTTAATGATTTGATAGAAAAGCATTCTTTTTCTTTTATAGATAGGAATCTGGCTGAGAAGGATCCAACTAAAAAACAGATTATCCCTTATATAATTATAAAAGATTCAAAAGGTAGATTTTTCACATACAAAAGAAAAGGGAATGAAAAAAGATTACATGGATTTTTTTCAATAGGAGCTGGTGGCCATATAGATCTTGAAGATATAAAAATCAAAAAGGATGAAGAATTTTTTAAACTTGAAAATATCGATTATTCTAATTTGGAAAAAGAAATATTTAAACTTAGTATAAATAATTTTTATGAAGTTATTAAGATTACATTAATGAGAGAAATATATGAAGAGACAGGTATTAAAATAGATAAAAATGGATTTGAAAAAAGACTAAAATTTTTAGGTATTATAAATGAAGAGATCTCAGATGTAGGCAAAGTTCACATTGGCTTTGTTTATCTTTATAAACTTTTGGATAACGAAAAAGTGAGCCCTGTTGAGGATGAAATAGATTTTTTTGAATTTTATGAGATTGGAAAACTTTACGATCTATGGGATAAACTTGAAAGATGGTCTATTCTTGCACTTTCTCTTTTAAATATAGACAAAACATTAATATATATTTCAGATAAAAATCTTATCATAGAAAAAAAAGTTAAATTTTTTGAAAATTTTGGTTTTACAGAGTTTATTGAATATATAGTTGAAGATATACATGAAAGAAATGATGAAGAAAATTTAAAAATCTTTTTAAGTTTCATTAGTTCTACTCAAAAAAAGAAGAAGCTATATTACTATCTTGAAAATGAAAGTCATTTTACAAATTATATCGCTTTATTGAATGAAAATGGCTTAACCCAAGTTAAAGATAAAATTTAATATATGAAGATAAAAATAAAGGAAGATTATGTCAAGAATTCAGACTAAATTTGAAGCCAAATACTTAATCATGACAATATTTGCTCCGATTCTATGGAGCCTTGGTGGTCTTGGTGTAAGAGCTGTTTCTGTAAATTCATGGACTATAATATTTACAAGATCAATTTCAATGAGTGTTACTGTTTCTATTTTATGCCTTTTTTTATATAAAAAAAATTTTTTTAATGAATTCAAAAACCTTGGATTTTCTGGTTTTATAATATCATTTTTCCTTGGTGCCACTACATTTTTTTATATACTTTCATTATCCAAAACAACAGTTGCAAATGCATTACTTGTGCAAGGGACTGCACCAATATGGGCTGCAATATTTGCGACAATAATCCTAAAAGAAAAATTTAAAATTCCAATCTGGATAACAATCTTTAGTGCATTTGTTGGGATGTTGATACTTGTATTTAATAAAGACTTGAAAATTCATCTTCTTGGTGATTTTTATGCTTTATTGACAGCCTTCGGTCTTGCTTCTCAGATACTTCTTGTTAGAAATAACCCTCATATAAATTTAATACCGGCAACTGTTATTGGTGGTCTATTGGCAGCATTTTTTTCTTTATTTTTCAAACCATCTTTTAATGCAAGCTTTCATGATACCATTATTCTAATAGGATTAGGTGCATTTCAAATAGGACTTGGTTATATACTTTTTTATAGAGGAAGTAGATATCTTCCAACATCCTTGACAGGTCTGATTACCCTACTTGAGACCATTTTAGGTCCTATCTGGGTATATTTAGTATTTAAGGAAAAGTTAAACCCAAATTCACTAATTGGTGGAAGCATTATACTTTTAAGTCTTGCTATAAATACTGTACTGACAGCAAAATATGAAAAGGAAAAGAAAGTTACTATAAAATAAAATCTGTGTTTAAAAAGTTTGAAAGTCTTTCATCAAGAATTTTATCAACAATCTCTTTGTTTTGATCTGTCCCCTTAAATGCAACAAGTGAACGAATGCTAAAAACTCTTAAAGCATCGCTTATAGATAAGGTTCCTTCGGCAGAATCTTTTCTTCCAGTAAAAGGAAAGATATCTGGTCCTCGCTGGCATTGACTGTTGATATTTACCCTGCATACCTGATTGACAAGTGGATCTATAAGCTTAGAAATCTTTTGGGGATCATTACTGAAGATACTTGCCTGTTGACCATATTTAGATTTTATAATATATGAAAGAGGAGATTCTATAGAATCAAATGTGACTATGGGAATAATAGGTCCAAATTGCTCAACACTATATATCTCCATATTTTCCTTTACATCCCATAGAATAATAGGTTTTACAAGCTGAGAAGTAAGATTTTTATCATCATCCGAAAGATAGATTTTTAAATCCTTAAGTTCAACTGGCGAGCCATCTATAAATGCCATAGCTCCTTTTTTTATAGCATCTTCTGTAAGTTTATAAAGCTGAGCTGGTTTTGTTTTTTCTGCGACAGAAGTAATGAAAGAATCTTCCCACGGAAGACCAATTTTTAAATTCTTTATCTTTTCAACTAAAAGCTGTTGAAAATCTTTTGCTATTTTATTTTCCACAAAGATGATTTTAATAGCAGTGCATCTTTGACCATTGAATGAAAGTGAACCAGAAATCACCTCAGAAACTGTTAAATTCAAATCCGCATCATTTAATATAATGGCTGGATTTTTTGCATCAAGACCAAGAACACACCTTAATCTATGGGGCGCTGGATGCTGTTTTCTAATAATATCAGCGACTTTTGATGTACCTATGAAGGCGAGAACATCTACCCTTCCGCTTGAAATTATAGGAGTTATTATCGTAGCACCATCACCATAAATAAAGTTCACTACACCTGCTGGAAAAGCCTGCTCGAAAAAAGGTAAAAGGTACTTAAAAAACAAAACTCCAAGTTTTGGGGGTTTTACTATTACTGTGTTACCCATTATCAGAGCTGGTATTAAAGTTGTAAATGTTTCATTTAGTGGATAGTTAAAAGGCCCCATACATAAAACTATACCTAAAGGGGATCTGCGAATTTGGGCATAAACATTATCTGCTATAACCAGTCTGGATGATGTTCTATCAAGATCTTTAAGTGCGAAGATTGTGTCTTCAATATAGGCTATGGTTCTTAAAAACTCTTTTTCTGAATCAGCCTTTGATTTGGCTATCTCAAGCATTAGCAAAGAAACAATCTCTTTTTCAGCCTTTTTCATTAATGTTAAAAATTTTTCTACAGATTTTATCCTATCTTCAACCCTCATTGTTGGCCATACACCATTTCCATTATCAAAGGCTTTTGCTGAAGCATCCAAAGCCAAAAGTGCTTCTTGTGCTGTCATTTTTGGATGAGAACCAAGATATATTGGTTTGTCATTCTCATATATTGGAGAATAAATATCCACCTTATCTTTATCAAACTTTACAAGCTTTCCATCAATAAGACTTTCTTTTTGATCAATAGGAAGTTTAAATGGAATAATTCTTTCAATTTCTTTTAACATAACTTTCTTCTTTATTTTTTCTTTTTCATTTTTTTAACTATAAAAAAAGCAGCAACTAAAATTATCAATAGGGGCCATAAAGAGATAATAAAAAGAAATGAGGATACAAGATAGTCAAATCCGATAGATATAGATTTTACAAGCCTGGTTAAGAAATTTTCTTTATCAATCTTTATCTTTTGTATATATGCATCTAATGTTATTGTGCTATATTGAATGGAATTGTTAAAGTATCTTAAATTTGCTTCATATGATTCTATTTCTTCCCTTATTTGTCTTAAAGCTTGCTCTATTTCAATAATATCTTTAACAGAAACTGCCTTTTGTAAAAGTACTAAATATCTTTTTTCAGCCTCTTTCTTGGAATTTAGCCTTGCTTCAAGATCTATATATTGCTGTGAAATATCTTCGATCTGAATTCTTTCATTTTCAATAGAGATAAAAAGCTTTTTGAGGGAACTTAAATTATTATAAAAATTAACCTTAGGAACCTTAAAAGTAACAAATATTTCATCATCATTATATTTTTCTATTAAAGAGATATAACCACCACTTGATTTAACTAGATCCAATATCTTTCCCTCAAAATCTTCTAAAGAAGACACTTTACCTCTAATATTTGCAGTATAAACAAGATAGTCGGTGGAATTTGTGTTTGTTTTAATATTGCTTTGAATATTACTCTGATTATCCCCGATAATGCTACTTTTTGGGCTTTCTGAAGAAAACTTTTCAAGTCCTTGGTTTGAACTTAAAGATTTTTCAAGAATATTATCATTCGAATTTGCCCTTTTCCCGCAAGAAATAAATAAAAAAAAGAGAATAAGAAAAGAAAAGAGTAAAGTTAAATAAATCTTTTTCTTTTTTGTTCTATAATTTTTCTTCAATCTATCAACTCCATAGTACTTCTTTGGTAAACTTACTTTATAAAATAATCTTCTAAGGTTACTTTCTTAATCTTTTTTTAATAAATTTTCCTCACAAAATTTCTCAAAAAGTTTTAAAGCCTCTACCATATTTTTCCTTCCGAATCCAATTCTAAAATGATTCTTATCATATTCAAACATTGATGAAGGCATTAAAAGAACCCCTTTTGATTCAATAAGACTTTCTGCAAGTAAATCAGTATCTTTATAGTAGTAAGGGAAAGCGACAGAACTTCCAGATGGTAAAGATAAGTTAAAATATCCTTTGTATTTTTCAAAAAAGCCAATCAGTTCTTTAAGGTTAGAAAATATTATTTGCTTTGTGCTTTTTAATATCTTTTCTTTATTCTTCAAAGCAATTTTTGAAAGAAATTCGGATGGTGCACTACTACATATTGTTGTGTAATCCTTTAACAAAGCTAATTTTTCTAAAATTTCTTTGTTTTGAGATGCAAGCCAACCTATTCGTAGCCCAGCAAGCCCATATGATTTTGACATAACCCCGAGACTTACTGCTTTTTCATAAAGATTACATGCTGGCTCAAGAGGCTTTCTATCCCTTATTATTAAGTTATAAGGATCAATATCATACTCTAAAAATCTATAAACCTCATCAGAAAAAAGAATAATCCCATTTTTATCACAAATTTTAATAATTTCTTTGTATTCCTCTTCTGTTGGACAGTAACCAGTAGGATTATGAGGAAAATTGACTATTAGAAGTTTTGTATTTTTTTTGATCAATTTCTTAAGCAAATCTAAATCTAAGTACCACCTATCTTTTTCTTTAAGTTCCCATAAAGTAAGACTTACTTTCAAACTTTTTGGTATCTCATATAGACTCTGATATGATGGAAAGATTGATATAACGTTATCCTGTTTACTTAAAATGGCATTCATAAAAAGGAAGATTGCTTCCTCTGCACCTGCAAAAGTTAAAATATTTTCCATTGCAATTTTATCAGTTTCATAAGTATCAGCAATCAACTTTCTAAGTTCCGGATCCCCTTTTGATTCAGTATAGCCAAGTCTTAAACTTAAAAAATTTCTTAAATTTTCTTCCTTTTTACCATCAAGTTCTAAAAGATTTTCTATACTTATTGTTTCGCAATCTGAACTGCATAAAAGATAAGGAGCGCTAAATTCATATTTTGCAAAATATCTTTCAAGTAAAAATGGATTTATATTCATAAGTGCCTTTGGATCCAGCCAAGAATATCTCTTGTAACTTCTTCTCTATTTATTTCATTCAATATTTCATGTCTTGCATTTTCATATAATTTTAATTCGACATCGCTTATTCCAAGTTTTAAGTAAATCTTATAAAGATTAGGAACTGTTTTTGCACCAACAGGATCTTTAGAACCTGAGAGAATTATTATAGGCAAAGACTTTGGTATAAGATTTAAGTAATGCTTTTTATGCATTTCTATCATACCTTTTGTTAAAAAGTAATACAGAGATGTTGAACAAACAAAGCCGCAAAGAGGATCATTAACATATTTATCTACCTCTTTTTCATCTCTTGAAAGCCAATCAAATTCTGTTCTATTTGGCTTAAAGGCAGCATTGTAATTTCCAAATGATAAATTATTCAAAAATGGACTTTTTTTCTTTGGACCATTTAAAAGCATTGAAATTTTAGCAACAAATTTACCAGGATATAAAAGCATAGGATTTGGACCCGCACTACCAGATAGTATCGCTCCATTTAATTCTTTGCCATATTCTTCTATATATTTTTGCAATATGAATGAACCCATAGAATGTCCAAGAATAAAATAAGGAAGCGAAGGATATTTCTCTTTCATTATTTTTGTAAGAAGAAATTCATCCTCAACCATGGCTTGAAAACAATCTTTTTCACCTAAAAAACCAAGCTCATCTTCATTTTTTGCAGTCTTACCATGTCCACGATGATCATCTGCAATAACTATAAAACCTTTTTCAGTTGCCTCTTTTGCAAATCTTTCGTATCTTTGAGCATGTTCAGCAAGTCCATGAATTACCTGAATAATCCCTTTTTTGGTAACATTTTCATCTGGTTCCCAAAGATAAGTAAATAATGAATAGCCTTCACCATCTTTGAACTCAAAATTGCTTGATTTCATTTTTCCTCCAGTTTTTAACTAAAAATTTTTTTATAATATAACTTTGTTATAATATAAAGTTTTTTAATGTAATTTTTAATAAAATAGTTTAACAAATTATCCTTATCTTAAAAATTGATTTTCTTCTTTTTCTATTTTTTCCTAAATAGAAATTATTGTTAATCTTTTTCAAAAAATCTTTTTAGTAGTTTAAACAAATTTTTTAATCCATCAAATTTTTCTTTTAATGATTTATAATATAAAAATTTCATAGCACCAACCATACCATCCCAGATCTTTTTACTGTAAGGATGCCACCATAATTGTTTTTTGGCAAAGGTTAAAGAATCCAAAATTATTACTTTTTTTGATAGCATCTCGTAAAATCCATCTTCTCCATGTGTTCTTCCAACTCCGGAAAGCTTTACTCCACCCCATGGCGTATGAGCAAGTCCATGAGACATAAGATGATCATTTACCATTACAACACCAACTTCTATTTTTTTGGCTATCTTAACCCCCTCTTTTATATTTGAAGTCCAGATGGAAGAAGTTAACCCAAGTTTTGAATCATTTGCTATGTTTATCGCTTGCTCTATATCTTCAAAAGAAGTTATACCTATAACAGGTCCAAAGATTTCATCATTATATATAGGCATATCTTCTTTAATATCTGTAAGAACCATTGCAGGTAAAAAGTTGCTATCAGCCTTTAATAACTTATCTAAAAATCTTAATGCTTCTGTTTTTGAAGATCTTACTTTTATTATATATTCTTTTCTTTCTTCTTCAGTTAAAATTTGTTTTTCGAAATCTTCAGGAAGGTAAGATATTGCATATAAAATAGCTCCTTTTTCAATTGATTCTACAATCTGTTTTATTACAGTTTCCTTTTGTGTTTTGCTCGTAATAAAACCTATATCGGCATCGCCGATTGCTTCATTGTAAGGGACTTTTGGAGGTCTAAGATTTGTAACTCTTTCTTTTATCTTTTCGCAAAACTGATCATAAATTGATTTTTCTACAAGAATTCTTTGAGCTCCACCGCAAGATTGACCACTATTTGTATAGCCAGCCCACAATATCCCCCAGATGGTTTTATCTATATCACAATCTTTTAAGACAATGGCTGCATCATTTCCTCCAAGCTCTAAAACTGTTGGTATAAGCTTTTTGGCAGCAGCTTGCTGAATCTTAAGTCCTGTTTCAACACTTCCAGTAAAAAAGATCTTATCAACAGATCCTTCAAGAAAAGCATCCAGTGTATCAGGACCACTTGAATTAACATATGAAAAAAGCCCATCTGGTAATTTTGCCGCTTCAAAAGCTTTATTTAAAATATTTCCTACATGAACAGTTTCTGTCGCAACCTTTAATATTACTCCATTTCCAGCCAAAATAGCCATAACAACTTCAGAAAAAGGGATTGAAAACGGATAATTCCAGGGTGAAATTATACCAATAACACCATAAGGGCTGTACATTGTATAAGCCTTTTTATTAAATGTTAGTATAGAATTCCCCTTTAATCTTTTTGGTTTAAACCATTTTTTAACATATTTTGTATAAAAACTTGTTGCCATTATTGCAGGAAAAACCTCAGCTACAAGACTATCTATTAAAAGTTTCCCATTATCTTCGCAGATACCTTTTGCTACCTCTTTATAATTTGATAGTAGATACTTTTGAACATTTTTTATTGCTTTAATTCTTTGCTTGACAGGGCTTTGACTCCATAGTTTTGAAGCAGCTTTACATTTTTTTATAACATTGATAACCTCTTCTTTTGTATTTCTCTTGTATCTCGCAATCTCTTTGCCTGTTGCTGGGTTATAAGATATTGTATAATCCATACTTCTACCTCGTTCTCGCTATTTTTAAACCAAAAACTTCAACCCTTCAAAGAGGGGTGATGCAATTAATAATACATTACCAAAATTATATAATTGCTTAAAATTTTTATAATTCAATTAATATAATTTAATTTAAGATCTTTTTATGCAATTTTAATTTATAAATATTTCACCTATTTTTTCCCTACAAAATTATCCATAGAGGAATGTATGCCTAAAAAATTTGCTGTCCAATCAAAAAATGTTGTTGGCAAAAGTCTAAGCAACCAGGTAAAATAAACTAAAAAAGGAAAGATAACTCTTGTTTTCTTTTTTATAATTCCTTTGTAAATTTTATCAACAGCTTTTTCTGGCTCAAGTATTGGAAGTAAAAAAGGAAATCTTGTTTTTACTCCCTTAAACATACCAGTATTAATATAATATGGACAAACCACCGTTGTTTTTATCTTACTCTTGTTTTTATGAAGTTCCATCCGCAGTGATTCGTCAATACCAAAAGCAGCGAACTTACTTGCGCAATAATCAGATAACTTTGGAACTCCAATAATCCCTGCAGCTGAAGATATTGTAACAATATGACCTTTATTTTTTTCAAGCATTAATGGAAGTATTTTTTTAATAGTCCAAAAATGGGAGGTTGCATTAACAGTCATAGTCTTTTCAATCTCATCAAAAGTTGAATCCAAAAGATTTTTACCTGTTACAATACCTGCATTATTAATAAGAATATCAATAAAATGATATTTTTGCAAAACCTTGTCCATTGTACTTAAAACATTTTCTCTATTTGAAAAATCTGCTAAAAAACCATCAACACTATCATTACCAAATCTACTCTTATAATCATTTACAACTTTTGTTAAACTATTTTCATCAATGTCCAATAAAATGCAGATTGCATTATCCTGTAAAAACCTTTGGGCAAGAAGTCGACCGATAACACCAGCTCCTCCAGTTATCAAAACCTTGATTTTCTCTTCCATTTTACCCTCTTTTCAATAAAATTTATATCTATTTATATTTAATCTGATTAAATTTTATCACAAAATTCTTTATATTCAAAATTATTTTGAAAATTTTTCATTGTATAAATTTCAATGACTTGCTTGTTTTTTAATTTAATTTTATCTTATTGAAAAATAACCTTAATATGATTATTTTATTTAAGGGAGATATATTGTGGAAAGAAATGAAATAACTTTAAAAGAAAAAATAGCCGAAAATACATATTCTTTTTGGTTTTATAATCCAGAAATATCAAAGCATTTCTCTGCCGGTCAATTTTTGATTTTAAGAGTTGTCAAAGAAGGAGAAAGAATACCTTTGACAATAGCTGATGTTGATAGAGAAAAGAATCTGGTTAGAATAATCTTTCAGGTTGTTGGAGAAACAACTTTTTTACTTTCAAAATTGAATGAAAAAGATATTATTTTAGATGTATTAGGTCCTTTAGGCAATGGATTTGAGATCCCAGATGGTACAAAATCTGTTCTTTTAGTAGGTGGCGGTCTTGGTATAGCTCCATTGTTTCCTAAAATAAAAGAGATAGCCATAAATCATAAACTAAAAGCAGATGTTGTTCTTGGGGCAAGATCAAAAGACCTTTTTATCCTTGTAGATGAGATTTCAAAAATTGCCTCAAATGTTTATCTTTTTACTGATGATGGAAGTTCTGGGCACAAAGGTCTTGTCACTGATGGCATAAATTATGCAGTATCAAACAATAACAAGTATGATTTTTGTATTGCCATAGGTCCGATTTTGATGATGAAGGCTGTCACGGAACTTACAAAAAAATTAAATATTCCAACTTATGTTTCATTAAATCCCATAATGATTGATGGCACTGGAATGTGTGGGGGTTGCAGGTTTCTATATGGCAATGAAGTCAAATTTGCATGTGTTGATGGACCTGTTTTCAATGCCTTTAAAGTAAATTTCGATGATTTAATCCAGAGAAACCGACAGTATAGAGAACAGGAGTGCCAACTTTTCAAAGGAGATAAAAGATGAGAATTGAACCAAAGATGCAGGATCCAGAGGTTAGAATAAATAATTTTGAAGAAGTAAATCTTGGATATACTGAAGAAGAAGCCATAGCAGAGGCACAAAGATGTCGCCTATGTGGAGCTTGTGTAAAAGGGTGTCCTGTTGGGATAGATATCCCAGCCTTTGTTAATTCAATTGCGAAAGGTAAATTTCGTCAGGCAATAGATATAATAAGACAATTTTCCGTTCTTCCAGCTGTATGCGGTAGAGTATGCCCACAAGAAAATCAATGTGAAAAAGAATGCATATTGTCCAGAAAAGGAGAACCTATTAATATTGGTGCTCTTGAAAGATTTGTCGCAGATAAATTTTCTGAAAAAGAAACATTTAATATACCAAAGATAGGAAAATCTGCTGGCATAATAGGTTCGGGTCCAGCTGGTCTTACTGCAGCTTATGAACTTAGAAAAGCTGGTTTCGATGTAACTATCTATGAATCTTTACATGCTGCTGGCGGCGTTTTAAGATACGGTATACCTAACTTTAGATTACCAGATAAAATAATTGATAGAGAAATCGATTATCTTTTAAGTCTTGGTGTAAAACTTCAATTAAATTTCCTTGTTGGTAAAACAGTATATATCAATGAACTTTTAGAAATTCATGATGGACTACTTATTACAACTGGAGCAGGACTTCCTTCAAGACTTAATGTGCCAGGAGAAAATGGGGTTGGAGTTTTTTTGGCCAACGAATTTCTTACAAGAATCAACTTAATGCATGCTTATGAATTTCCTTTATATCATACCCCAATTAAGCAATTTACAAAAGTTATAGTAGTCGGTGGTGGTAATGTTGCTATGGATTCTGCAAGAGTCGCAAGAAGACTTGGTGCAGATGTAACAATTGTATATAGAAGAGAAGAAGAAGATATGCCTGCAAGAAAGGAAGAAAGATTGCATGCAAAAGAAGAAGGAATAAAATTCATAACTTTAGCAAATCCAGTCGAAATTATGCTTGATGAGTACAAAAATGTTAAAGGAATAAAACTTGAAAAGATGAAGGTAAGCGGAAAAGGACTTGATGGGAGAAATAAAATAGAAGGTACATTAGAGTATTTTACACTTGAAGCTGATGCTGTTATTACTGCAATAGGTCAAACACCAAACAGAATAATACAAGAAAATGTCAAAGGCTTGAATTTCGATAGCCATGGAAGAGTAATTGTTGATGAAAATTTAAGAACTTCGTTAAATAGAGTATGGGCAGCAGGAGATATCGTTACTGGAGCCGCAACAGTAATTCTTGCCATGGGTGAAGCAAAAAGAGCCGCTGCTGATATGATAAAGACTTTATGATTTTGAAATAAACTTAGATATTTTTATTTGAAATCTTTTTTTTTGCTTTTATACTAATATTTAGTTATAAAGTAATATATAATTTGTTTGATAAAAGGCATATTGTGCGATTTTATTTTAAGTTTTTAATAGTAATTATTTTGCTTATTTTTTTTGTTTTACCTTCCAATTTTATACATTTAAGTCCGGTAAAATATTTTAATAGTTTAGTTTATGCTCAATCAAAATTCATTTTTAATCCTCAAAATACAACTATCGCTATAATTTCAGAACCAGAAGGTTTTACTAAAATCAATGTTAGTAGCGAAATCTTAAAGGGTATACTTGCAATAAAAAAAGAATTCCCTATATCTTTGATATTGTTAACCCCTGAATCATACGAGAAAGTTGGTAATCAAATACAATTAGCAATACAAAGTAATTCAAATATTATTATTGGATATGGTAAAGAGATTAAAAATGAATTTATAAAATATGCAGATGACAATCCAAATATATTTTTTATTGGTATAGATATGTTTTCCAATGATATTGAAATGGACCAGTTTTTGAAAAGTAACAACTTAAAAAACTTAAACATGATAATATATAAAGAAGAAGAAGCTGGATTTTTAGCTGGAATATTTGCCGGATTTTTAACTAAAGATTATAACAATGTATCAAATAGGTTAAATCCAGATAATATCTTAGGTGTGGTGTTAACTAAAAAAGATGACAGTAAAACAAGATATGAATTTGGTTTTAATCTTGGAGTCCTATCTGTAAATAAAGATTGCCAGATTTTTACTAGTGAAATTGATGATGAAAATGATTTTTACCTGATTAGAAAAACAACATCTTCACTTTATCAAAATAATGCAGATATAATATTTCAACTATGTGGTAAAGGCAGCCCTGCTGCAATACAAGCGGCATATCTTGGAAATAACTTTATTATAGGTTATGAATATGACCAAAATATTTTTGCTCCTGATAATGTAGTTACTTCTGCAATCAAAAAAATTTCAGTTTCACTTTACTACTATTTAAAGAAAAGTTTTCTTTTTGGATTTAGCTCTGGTGTTTTAAGATTAGGAATAAAAGATGGAGCAGTAGGACTTGCATCTTTTCATGAATTTGATCTTCTTATCCCTCAACAAATAAAAGATGCTATATTTACTGTTTCAAATGCAATAGCTGAAGGCAAGATAAATATACCTTTTGTAAGTATGACTATGAAAGATAGTGAAGAAAACTTCAATAACAATAATAGCAGTAGCAGTAATGGAAACAATACAACTTCTTCCCAATCAGATGAAACACCATCAGAACAGTCGCAAAATACTACTGAAAATAGCAATGATAGTTCCAACAACAAGTAAAAAAACTTAAGAGAGTTTTTTCTTTAAGACATCTGCTAATCTTTTGACACCTTCTTCTATCTTTTCTTCTGTAGGGTAAGAAAAGTTCATTCTAAAAGAGTTATATTTTGGTTCATCACCATAAAAAGCAGAGCCTATAACATAAGCGACATTATTTTTTATAACATCAAAAAACAACTCTTCCGTATTTATATTTTCTGGTAAAGATACCCATAAGAATAAACCACCCTCTGGTTTTGTCCATTTTATCCCTTTACCTTGAGGGAAATATTTTTCAAATGCATTAAGCATTAAATTTTTTCTTTTTGTATAAAGTTCAATATTCTTCTGTATTCTTCCTTCCAAAAGACCTCTTTCCATGTATTCCGCAGTTATTATCTGGTTAAAAGGGGCGGTACATAGATCGACTGCCTGCTTTATGATGACAAGCTTGTCTATAACTTTTGGATGTGCGATAATCCATCCGAGTCTTAAACCTGGACAATAGATTTTTGAAAATGTAAATAAACCAATCACTCTACCAGATGGATCAAGTTCATATAGATAAGGTAAATCCTGTTTTTCATATCTTAATTCTTTATAAGGAGCATCTTCGATGATCATAAAATCATACTTATCAGCAATTTCTATTATCTTTTTCCTTTTCTCTAAAGATGTGCAGACCCCCGCTGGATTTTGAAAGTCTGGTATAGTATAAAAAAACTTAATCTTTTTACCAGAATTATAAATTTTTGTTAATTTTTCTTCAAACTGTTCAATATTG
Source organism: uncultured Brachyspira sp. (assembly GCA_964581895.1). Lineage (GTDB taxonomy): Bacteria > Spirochaetota > JAAYUW01 > JAAYUW01 > JAAYUW01 > Exilispira. The sequence goes on along the minus strand of CAZOPR010000006.1, from coordinate 15,925 downwards.
ATTCCATCATCTTCTAAATCTACACCAACCATCTTAGCACCATAAGCTCTAAAAGCGCTTAATCCACCAAGATAAGAAGGGTTTTCAACCATAATTAAATCATCTCTATCTATAAAAAGTTTACCTACCATATCTAAAGCTTGCTGTGAGGCAGAAACTATTAGAATATTATTCTCATTCAAGTTTTTTATTGTAGTTTTATCCATAAATCTTTTCAATAGTAATCTTTTTAACCTTGCATCACCCTCTGTTGAGCCATATTGTAACATTATGTTACCATATTTTGATAGTGATGTAGTGACTATTTCTTTTAATTCTTCCACTGGAAATGTGTTTGGGGCTGGAAGTCCACCAGCGAAAGAAATTATTTCTGGCTTTTCTACAAGTTTTAAAAGTTCGCGAATGACAGATCTTTTCATTGTGCTTGAAGCAATTGAAATATGAGACTCAAACATCTCATCATTAAAACCCATAAGGCAACTCCTATATTTTATTAATAAAATTAATGCGCAAAAGGGCTTTCATAGGGCATGTTTACTGTTGTTACCTGTTTTGTTATAGAACTATTTGAACTAAACATACTTTCTATCATCTTTGTTTTTTCTATAGGAAAATTTATTTGAATAATGGATGCTACAGGTTTCGAATTCTTTTCACTTTCATAATTCATATTTTCAACAAGATACTCAAGACTGGACTCATCAAGTAGGATATTTACAGGGTTATTTGATTTTTTTAAGTCAGTAAGATGTCTATTGAATTTTAATACAAAAGGCTTTTTATTAATCAGATCTTTTAATAATCTATAAGAATCTTCAGTTTGAATACTGATCTTTATAACATAATAAGTACTTCCAGTACTATCAAGTATCTTATCTATCAAAGGTTCATTTCTTTCTGCCCATTTCGAAATTGCAAGAAACTTCGGGACATATTGAGCAGTTTCTTTTGGAAATGCTCCCATTTTAAGTAAATCCCAGAAATTTTTAGTATTATACTTTGAAACTATAGATTTTACTTTGCCATCCCCACAATTATATGCAGCAATAGCTAATTCAAGACTACCAAATTTATTATATAAATAAGAAAAATGCCTCATAAAACCAATTGTGGAGATATAGATATCTTTTCTTTCATCTATTTCTGAAACTTTTATTCCTACAAGTCTTGCTGTTTCTTTCATAAATTGCCATGGACCAACAGCTCCCATATGGCTTTGAGCATCAATTTTGAATTGAGACTCACACCACAAAAGATTTACAAATTGTGGGTCAAAACCTTTCGATTTTAATATTTCTCTAATTATAGAATATGCTGGAGCAAAAGATTTTAATAAATTCAAATAGTCTTGCTTTGAGTAAAGTTCAAATTTTTGATAGTAAGAATCAATAATATCATTATTAACTGGATAATGTATCTTTATTGAAGTGATTTCTGTCTCTTCTTCAACTCTATCTGGTAGCAAACTATATATGTCTATTTTAGTAATATGAGAAAACCATGATACAAATAAAGATGATATTAAGATAATGAAAATTATTAAAGTGCCTTTTTTTGAGAAGGAAAAAATCAAAAATACCCCCAATCTTCTTTTAGGTAGTTTAGCAATATTTTTTTTCTTTACAACTTTAAATTCCTTTCTCAGTAAAATTATATATAAGTTTTTAAATTATTCAACGTAATTTTTATAAGTTAAAATAATAAAAAATTTTATTATCAAATAAAGGCATATAGTTAATTTTTATAAATAGCTCTTGACAACATTTCATATTTATATTAAAATAAAATTAGAGGAAAAAGTATGAGAATTAGAAAAAGAACATTACCTTCAGGTTGGTATCCAGCTGACGAGAAAAAATGTCTGGAAAATTTTAAGAAATTTGAAAGTATAGTTAAACCTTCTTCAATTAATCTTGATCTTAAAAATGTAAATTCAATAATAGTTCCTCATGCTGGTTGGGAGTTTTCAGGTCATCTTTCATACCTTTCTTTTGCGAAAGCTAAAGAGATTGCAGAAAAGTCTAGCCAGAAAATAGAGCTTGTCATCTATTTTGGAGGACACTTAAAATATTCTGAAAACACTATAGTTTTGAACTATGACTCTTGTGAAACTCCTTTTGGCAATATAGAAGTAGAAATGAATTTAATAAATGAATACAAGAAACTATTCGAAACTATTGATGAAACAAGCATCTTTTCAGATAACACTATTGAGGTAAATATGCCTTTTATAAAGTATTTTTTTCCATATGCCAAATTTATAGGCCTTTATCCACCAATGCAAGAGGCGCTTTCGATTGCTCAATTTTTTTCAGATAAAGTTAAAAATTGTATCGTAGTTGCTTCCTCTGATCTTACACATTATGGACCAAATTACGGCTTTACTCCTGCTGGGACTGGGGAAAAAGCATATAAGTGGGCTTGTGAAAATGATAAGATATTGCTAAATACCTTAGAAAAACTTGATTATGACTCCATTGAAATAATTATAGATAAACATCAAAATAGCTGTTCGCCAAATTCTTTAACTACTGCAATTGCATATGCATCTATTAAAGGCTCTAAAAAAGGCTATATTTTATCTTATGATTCTTCTTATAATATTTTCCCATCTGCTTCATTTGTTGGTTATGTATCATTTATTGCATAGATTTTTCTATCTCAGTTAATTTTTCGACTAATTTTTCTATATCTTTTCTATATGCGGAACCCGGATATTGCTCTAAGTATTTTTCTGCTTTTGATTTTAATAATAAAACTTTTTCTTTTTTTGCTTTTTCATCATTTTCCTTAAGAACCTTGTCGAAACTGGATAAAAGTATAAAATAATTCCCCATAGCATCGTTTATCTTTTCAGATGTATCAACAACACTTTTATTTTTAGCCAATAGTATATAATAGATAACTATGACAATTAAAAATAAGATTCCTGCTAAAATATAATATAACATATAAATCTTCTCCAACTATTTCATTACTTGTACCATTTTCCTATTAGTAGATTCAAAAGCTTTTATAGTAGTAAACTTTCTACTTTTAAGTTGATTGTTTAATTATTATTATACTTTCCCTCAAGATAAGAATATACCCAACCATTTATAAATATATTAGATTTTTTCAAATCTTCCCATCTCTTTTTATCTACCCAAATGACTTCAATATCTTCAGAAGATTCGCAATTTGAACCAGAGTAGCTTAAAATATCAATTTTTAAAAAATAGACTTGCTCTGTAGTTAAACCAGCTGAAGTTAAGGTAATTGGTGAAATTTCTTTTATTTTGCCATTGTACCCTGTTTCTTCTAAAAGCTCTCTTATAGCTGCATCTTCAATATTTTCATTATTTTCAATAAGTCCTGCTGGAAATTCTATGACATAATCGCAGATAGGAACTCTATATTGTTTAATCAAAAGTAAATTTTCATCTTTTTCACCTATCAGAACAACTGCTTTTTGATCATTATTTCTTTCAACAAATTCATACTCCCTTTTTTTCCCTTCCTTATCTAAAAAACCTCTTTTACAAAATGATAGATATTTCCCTTTATTAAGAATGATTTTTCCCATTGGAATAAGCTTCATTTTTATTATCCCCATCAATAATATAAGTTAATAATATAGCATCAATAATATAAAAGTTTTATTGTTTCTTCATCTAAAAAGCTTTTATACTGAATCTCTCTTTTTTTTATATCCATATATACAAGTTTATAAATTTCGATTGATGAGTATAATCTTCCATCTTTAGCCATAATCCCCTTGCAACGACTTGCTTGCTCTTCAAAATTCTCTTTGCTACTAAATGTAGAAATCCAGAATGGAAAGTCTTTGCATTGAATAGGTCTTATTTTATAGATAGAACATCCACCTTTGCCATTTCTACAACTTTCATCCCAGAAAATACAATCAAAATTTTCTTTTTCTTTAAGCGAATAAACTGAATTACTAAACTTGAAAGCAAAATTATGTAAAAATTCCTCTTTTCGTATCTTAAAATATTTTGATATTACTTTTATCTCATCATCAAGTAAAAATATATAACCTGATTCATGTCTACAGCAATCTCCGCAATCGAAACACTTAAACTTAAAATTATCGGGAATATATAGTTTGATTAAGTTTTGAAATTGTTCGAAAGAAATCATAATTTTCAATTCCCTTAAATTATCTTAAATTTATAATAAAAAAAATTATAATAAAATCCAAAATTTAGTAATATATGTATAAAATAAGAATATTAAATACAAACAATAAATTTTAAAATTTAAATCACAAAAATATCAAAATAAAAAGCATTATAAGTATTAAAAAAAGAAGCAATTTAAGCTGTAAAATAATATTTAAGCAATAAAATAAATAATAAAAATAACTAATGAAATAAAATTATGCATTAAGAAAAAATATGAGTACCTGTTTTATTATTAACCGCTTCAAAAATCTTTTCTGGACTTGTTATGATTACATGCTTACCGCCATTTTCAAGGAATTTTATAGAAGCTTCTATTTTTGGTAGCATACTACCTTTTGCAAAATGACCTTCTTCAATATATTTTTTACATTCTTTTACAGTCATCTTATCAATTAACTTCATATCTGGTTTATTGAAGTTTAATGCAACCTTTTCAACTCCAGTGGAAATAATGAAAAGGTCAGCTTTGATTTCAGAAGCTAAAAGTGATGAAGCAAAATCCTTATCTATAACAGCAGCGATACCTTTAAGTTTTTTATTTTCTTCTATTACCGGGATACCGCCACCACCAACAGCTATAACGATAACATCATTATTTATTAAATCGACAATTACATTCTTTTCAATTATATCTAAAGGTTTTGGAGAAGCTACAACTCTTCTATAGCCTCTTCCTGCATCTTCAACAACAACCCAGCCCTCTTTTGCAATCTTTTCTGCAAGTTCTTCTTTTGTCTTATAAAAAGGTCCTACTGGTTTTGTTGGATTAGTAAAAGCCTTATCATTTTTATCAACTAAAACCTGTGTTACAATTGTTGCAACATCATATTCAAGATTATGCTCTTCAAGATGATTTTTTATAACCTGAGATATCATATATCCCATGCCACCCTGAGTAAAGGCACCAGCTACATCTAATGGAATAGTTGGAACCTGGTTTTTCCCTGCTTCGGATTGGATTAAGACATTTCCAACCTGAGGTCCATTCCCATGAGTAATAACTACTCTATAACCACTTTTTATTAACTCTATAACATTTTCTACTGTGTCAATAACGGCATTATACTGCTCTTCAAAAGTTCCTTTTTGACCTTGTTTAATAAGAGAATTTCCACCAATAGCAATGACTGCGGTTTTCTTTTTCATTATTTCTCCTTATGATAATTACTTAGGGATTAAAAATTATAATATTAAAACTAATTGTCAAGGTTATAAAAAAAGGGTAGATTAGTTAACTAATCCACCCTTTATTTAAATTTAATAAAACTTTCTTGCTTTAAGATTTAAATACAACAATTTAATTCAATATAATCATAAATTATTAAACTAAAGCAAATTTACTAAAATTAACTTACTATAATATTTAACCCTATTGATATTGTAATTGTCTGATTTGCAGTAATTGTAATGGTTTTTTCTACAACAAGACCATGATATTCTATCCTTATAGTGTAAGTTCCAGCAGGAAAAGCCATCTGTGAGTTTGCCTTAAATTGCACTGGTTGACCATTTATAAAGACTTTTGCATCATTTGGTAAATTAAAGATAATATTCCCAGTTATAGCGTTTAATGTAAAGTTAAAAACCTGATTTGGCTGGGATACTACTATAGTTTGAGTCAAGCTTGAATACCCGCCTTGTAAAGGATTCAAAGTTATTGTGTATGTCCCAGCTGCAAGATTTATTGTCAAAGAAGTATTTCCAACAGGATTATTGTTTATCAATACCTGTGCTGGAACATTTGAGTTTATAGTAACAGAATATAGTTGAGGATTTAATGTGAAGTTAAATACCTGATTTGGAGCGGATACAGTTATCGTTTGAGTCAAGCTTGAATATCCGCCTTGTAAAGGATTTAATGTTATTGTATATGTTCCAGCTGCTAAATTTGTTGTCAAAGGAGTATTTCCAGCAGGATTATTATTTATCAATACCTGTGCTGGAACATTTGAGTTTATAGTAACAGAATATAGTTGAG
>CAZOPR010000006.1:0-9660 GCA_964581895.1 uncultured Brachyspira sp. | reverse complement strand
AGCTTGAATATCCGCCTTGTAAAGGATTTAATGTTATTGTATATGTTCCAGCTGCAAGATTTATTGTCAAAGGAGTATTTCCAGCAGGATTATTGTTTATCAATACCTGTGCTGGAATATTTGAATTTATTGTAACTGAATATAGTTGCGGTTGAGGCTGAATAAACTTAAAATTAAGTTCAAGAACCTGTCCTTTACTAAGATTAATCTTTTCAGTTTTTGGAGCATAAGATTTATCCGTAGGTTCAGCTTTTATCTCATAGGTACCAGGATACATTTGCACATCAAGTGGAGTCATACCAATTCTAATATTATTTGAATATATGTAACAGGGGATATCAGCTTTAACGATAAGTCTTGCCTTGCTGTTTGAAGTTGTAGTTGTGGTGGTTGTTGTTGTATTGGTTGTCCCAACAGGTTGTAAAGTAAAACTAAATTCTTTTGGGCCTGTTGTCGAAACTGTTATAACTGTCTCAAATGTTTGATAACCATTTGCCATTAATTTCAAAGGATATTTTCCTATACCAATCTTTAATGTCAAAGGTGTATCACCCTTGTAAATATTACCAATATATACCTGAGCCTTAACATTTGCCTTAATGGTTATTGTAACATTTGTTATCTGAGCTGAAGCAGTTATTTGACAGGCAAAAAGAACTGTCACCAACAAAATAAAGAAAAATAAAAAAGTAATTTGTTTAAAATATTTTTTAAACATATAAATTTCCTCCAAAATTTTTTTGCATATCTGATTTATATATTAACACAATATTTTTTTTTATCTACTTTTATTTAATTTTTCAGTTTTACTTTGAACTTTATTCTAATTGTTGTATACTATTTTCGAAGTGGAAGGTTAAATGAAAAAGAAAAGCATATTTTTAGTTTTTTTTATCATTTTTTTAATACTTTTACTTTTACCATTAAAACCTTTTTCTTTCGCTCAGGAAAACCCGAACCAGCCTGTTTACACTATCGAAGATATTAATTCCCTTGCAGCATTTAAGTCTGGTATGATAAACTACAACAATGCTTTATACCAGAAAGCTATCTTTTACTTTAAGAAATCCCTTTCTTATAAGTCTAAAAATTTTTTAGCAAGATATATGCTTGGTTTTAGTTACTATAAAAGTGGCTTTTTACAAAATGCTCTTTTTGAATGGGAAACATTAAAATCATTTGGATTTAATGATAATTTGTTTTTGAATATGCTTGAAAGTATATATTTTCAGGAAGGAAATTTCCTTGGAAAAATTTTAGCTAAAAATTTTACACTATATCAACAGATGAATGGTATTACTTTATCAAAAAATTTCTTTTTATGGCCTCTTGGAATGGATATTGATTATCAAAATAGAATCTTTTTAACAGGACATAGATCCAACAATGTATTACTTGTAAGAAATGGGAAGGTTGACAAATCTCTTACCCCTTTTGGAGTATCACTTGGCTATCCTTTTGATATTGCTTTTGATAAAAGATCAGATTTTATATATGTTTCAGACTATAAAAATAATATTATTTATAAACTTACTTATGATGGAAAGATAATCAAAAAAATTGGAAAGGATTTTACAAACGAGCAAAAATTAAATGGACCTGCTGGTATTTGCACAGATTTAGCTGGCAATATTTATGTTGTAGATCAAGGGAACAATAGGATTGTTAAAATCAATAGTAAAGATGAGTTTGTTTTTTCCTTTGGAAATATAGGAAAGGAGATTTCTGAATTTTATAAACCTGTCGATATAGTCTATATTCCTGAAAAAAGAGAGTTGATAGTTTCAAATAGCTACAACAACAGATTGGATATCTTTGACCAATGGGGAAATTATAAAGATTCAATTGAATCGCCAGAAATTGTAGAACCAAGAGGTTTGTTTTACCCTGGAAATGATTACCTTTATATTGTTACTAAAGAAAAGATAATTGCTTATGATTTCAATACAGAATCTATTCAAACAATATCTTTAGGCTCAGCTGAGCTTTATGAACCTTACTTTTGCCTTTTAGATAAAAATAATAATCTTGTTGTTACCGAACCTTACAAACAAAGAATAGATTTTTTTATTCCTCAGGATGAATTGTATCTCAACCTTGATGTTAAACTTGAAAGGTTAGATATAAGAAATTATCCATTAATAATAGCATATATATCTGTTAAAGATCAATTTGGCAGAACAGTTTATGGTCTTTCAGATGAAAATTTTACTTTTAATGAAAATGAATCCACAATCAAAAGACTGAACTCTGATTATTCTTATATAATAAATGATTACCCTATGATTAACCTTATAGTAGATACAAAGAATTCAATGTATAATTATAGGGATAAGGTAAATGAAATAATTGAAAAAATATTTTCAATAGATAAATCCATAGGTTATTCTTATTTTTTAACTTCAAATTATGAACAGGTAAAATCTATAAAAAATGATATTTTGGAACTTAAAGAAGCAATCTCATCTAAAAATACATATAAAGATACTACTTTTTTCGATCAAGTTTTCTATTCAGCTGTATCTTCCTTTACACAGAAATTTGTCAAAGGTGGGATAATACTTTTCACCGATGGAGAATTTACCAACTCCTCATTTTCAATTCATTCTCAAAATGATATTATAAATTATGCAAAAAACAATTATATACCTGTTTACATTTTTTATTTTGGTAGTGGAAATGGTAAAACATTCTTAAAAGAGCTTGCAGTTAAAACAAATGGTTACTTTTTCGAGGATGAAGAGTTGTTTTATCCAGATCTTGCCATAAAGCTTTTTAAGAATTATCAATCGCCTTTATATATTGTCTACTATAAGACTCCATATCCTTACATACCTGATTTTTATAGACAGGTTTTTATAACAGTTCAATACAACGGAAGAGTTGGCAAGAATTGGCTTGGATATTATATGCCTGAAGAATAAAACTATAAATTTTTTTGATCCATCCTTAAAGTTGAAGAATATATAAGATCAACAAGAGGTTTTAATCCATTTTTTGTCAGTTGTTTACTATACTCTTCATATAACATATCTTTGAATACTTCCTCTGTAAAACCACCATAAAGAGGATTTTCATCTTCATGAAGACTATTTCTAAGCTCTTTTAACAGCATCTGTGTAAAAAGACTTGCAAACTCTTCTGCTACTTCTCTTCTTTTTAAGTCTTTTTTTTCTAAATTTTCAACTTCTTCCACCTTGATTTGAGTCTTAGATAAGTCTGTTTTTAATTTAATATAATTACTATCAATATTCATATGTAACTGCCTTAATTAAATTTTTATATTATTTTTTATATTTTTTATATTTTGATTTATTTATCTCTTATTCTTATTTTCGTCTTGTTAGAAAAATTTGAAATAATATTTGTAAATTTTAAATATTGTTCTATATTATTAGCATGGAATCAGCTCTTAGTTTTTTTAAGATTGAACCCAGTACAATGACTGCCATAATTTTTACCATTGCAATTTTAGTTTTCCTTTTTATTTTTTTCTTTGTAATATTAGCATATGCCAGGAAAATTTTATCATCAAGGAAAGAAGAAGAGTTTGCCTATATTGAGGAAACTTTAAAAAATAAAAAAGTTGATGAAACCTCAATCCGTCATTTTATATCTATATTAAAAGAGAAAAAAGTGGAACATCCTCAGGATCTTTTTCTTTCACCATTAAAACTGAAAAATTTTATAATTGAAGCTGCACTTGAACATTTTTATCAGAAAAATGTTGAACCTCATAAATCTATTTTAAGTTCTTTATTTAAGATATTAAACTATTCTTTAATCCCTTATAAAGGCAAGTCAGCGATAAGCAATACTTATGACTTAAAAGCTGGGCAAAATATTGTCATTGAATACAAAAAGAATTTTTTTCGTTCGAAGGTTCTTGACTGCACAGATAGTTATATTTTAGTACAAAAAGTTCTTTTAGATGAAAGGTCAAACGAGATTTTCGCAGATGAGGAAATATCTGTTTACTTTTATGTTCCTGATGATGCTGGTTATATGTTTCAGTCACAAATAAAAAGAGATATTGAAAATCCTAAGATGAAAGCCTTTATGATTTCTCACTCTGAAAAGGTATACAGAATTCAGAAAAGAAAATTTTTCAGAAAAGAATGTGTTATTCCTGTAAGTCTTCTCATGCTTATTTTTGATGAAAAAACTAAAAAATTTTCTAAAACCAACCAGAAGGTTGTCGGCTCTATTATCAATCTTTCTGCTGGCGGTGCATTGATAGAGATTCCAGATTTAGCAAATATTTTCGATATCTATCCTGGGGCTTACTTTTTACTTGAAGGAACAATTGGTGAAGATTCCATTAAAATTTTGGCTTCTGTTGTTGCTATGCAAGCCGACAAAAACTTGATTCATACTAATTTCCACAAATTCCTTGAAGATTCATATATAGTAGTCAATAGTTTTATCTTTTTTACAGATTATGTAAGCCCGTCATTAAATAGTGAACTTAACAAATAAAAAAACAGAAAATTTTATTAAAATTTGAAAAATATATTTTATATATGACTTTTATTAAAGATTCAATTAGATGATTAATAAAATTTACAGATTCAAAAATAAAAAAGATTTAACAATTCTATTTATTGATAATTCTGACAATTTTCTATCTTTTATCTTAAAAAAAGTTAAAAATATCTTCGATTTTGTAAAGGCAGTTTTTATTATTGATGAAAGCTTTTTGGATAAAGAAGAATATAAAGATTTTTTCAAACCTTTTGCTGATGAAAAAAGAAACAAAAATATATCCATAGAATACTTAAAGATTTGCGAGAAAGAAAAAGATTTTTCTTATCTTGAAAATATCTTTTCGATTTTTTTAAGAAATAATATTGATAGAAATTCTTTTATTATAATAGTTGGAGGTGGAGCCTTTTCAGATTTAATAGCTTTCGCAGCTTCTATTTATAAACGAAAAGTTCCTTTTTGTATAGTCCCTACAACATTTCTTTCTATGATAGATGCTGGCTTTGGAGGAAAAAATGCGGTAAATTTTATGGGTGTAAAAAACCTTTTAGGAACAGTTAATCAACCTCTTGCTATTTTTATAAACCCTGAATTTTTAAAAACTCTAAGTTTTATAGATTTTTTTTCTGGCTTTGCAGAATTTATAAAATACCTTCTACTAAATAGATCTTTATATAATAAATTTATTGTTAGATTTTCTAAATTATCTAAATCTTTTAATTCTTCAAATCATTCAAAATCTATAAACCATAAAGATTTTAATCTTTTATATGATACTTTTTCTTATGATGAATTAAAAGATTTTTTTATACAAAATCCAGAATTTTTACTTTATGCTATAAACACGAAATATCATTTTATAAAAGATGATATTTATGATTTCAATAAAAGACATAGCCTAAATTTAGGTCACACTATCTCTCATCCATTAGAAATCACTTTCCAACTAAATCATGGCATTGCCCTTTATATAGGAATCATTTTGGAACTTCAAATAATTTGTAAAATTTGTAGAAATACTGAAAATACCTTAAAAAAGGCCAACTTTTTATATGAAAAATTTGGCCTTCCAAAAAATATCAAAGATGCAATAATGATAGAAAAAAATATCACTTATGAAAAATGGCTTTTAATAAATGGATTAGATGTTAAAAAGGTTATTGAAAAGATTTTTTTTGCAATCTCGCAGGATAAAAAAAATAAAAATAACTTTTACAATATACCTATTATATTAAACAATAATAAAATTAGGATTCAGAAGATTCCTTTTGAAATTTTTGATAATCAACTTAATTTAATCTTAAATCAGATGTTAAGTTAATATAGTGATTCAGTTATAATAAAAATTAAAAAAAATTAAATTTGTAAAAATTTATAGATCAAAAATTTGAAACTCAAAAATAAAAAAAAACAATATTAATAAAATGAGATTAATAAATAAAATGAGATTAATAAAAATACAAAGATCAAATTTAAGTGGCTCGATAAATATTCCTTGTTCAAAAAGTGTCGCAGCAAGGTATCTTTTTTCATCAATTTTTAGTGAAAAAAATATTAAAATTTCTGGATTTGGCTTTAATGAAGATATCGCCTCTTATTTTGATCTTGTAAAAAAAATAAAACCATATTCAAAAATAGAGTTTTTTAAGGATAATAATTTTTCTAACAAATATAATTTTTATAATAAAAACAACTTCTCTAACAATAATAATTTTCCCGACAACAACAACTTTTTAATAGAAATAGATAAAAATCTCAATAGTCTTTTACTTAAAAAAGATAAGAAAAATTGCCTTTTATTTGATTGTAAGGATTCTGGCTTTTGTTTAAGAGCAGCGGCGGTGATACTTTCTTTTTTCCCAGCGAAATCATTTATTACTGGCTCAAGCCAGCTTTTATCAAGACCACATAATATGCTATATCAAACAATAAGGCAGGGAAAAGGAAAAATCTGGTTTTCAAAAAAAGATAAAGGCTTTTTTATTGAAGGTCCCATTTTACCTTCAAAATTTAAGCTAAATACAGATATATCTTCACAGCATATTAGCGGATTATTTATGACTCTTCCTTTTTTGAAAGAAGATTCAGTGGTATTTTTGAAAAACTATGAAAGTAGCCCTTTCGTATATCTAACCCTTGATATTTTGAAAAAGGCAAATATTAAGATTGAAAAAGTGGAAAAAAGCAAGATTGAGAAACTACTTTACCCAAGCTTCAATGAAAAGTATATAGTTAAAGGTAACTCAAAAATAGATTTTAGTAATAATCCTAATGCTATAATAATCGAGGCAGATTGGTCATCTGCATCATATTTTATGGTTGCCGCAGCAATTGGAGGAGAAATTTTATTCAATAACTTAAATATAGATTCAAAGCAACCAGATGCAGCGATACTTGAAGTGCTAAAAATGGCAGGAGCAGATATTACAGTTGAAAGATCTTTTTCTTCAAAAGAAGAAGATAAGATTTTGATAAAAAGAAACCAGTTAAAACCATTTTATTTTGACATATCAAACTGTCCTGATATTTTCCCTTCTATTGCTATTTTAGCAACTTTCTGTGAAGGAAAATCAAAGATTTTCGGAATAAAAAGATTAAAATATAAAGAGTCAGATAGATTAAAATCTATTATTGAAAATTTTAAACTGGCTCAAATAAGATTTGAGGTTGAAAAAGATTGCCTGATAATTTTTGGAAATCCAGATTATATTGAAAAAAAAGAAAGTAATGATTCTATCATTCTATCGAGTTTTGGCGATCACAGGATTTTTATGGCTTTTTCTATCTTTGGCTCTTTTTTTTATAAAAATATCAAGATTTTAGATAACTATTCCTATAAAAAATCTTATAATAATTTCATAAAAGATTTTATATCATTGGGTGGAAAAGTAGAGGAAGAAGATGAATAGTTTTGGAAGAATTTTTAAACTTACAATATTTGGTGAATCTCACGGTGAATTTATCGGTATAAACATCGATGGAGTAAAACCAGGGCTTGATTTATCAGCAAAAGATTTCAAGCAGGATCTTGCATTAAGAAGACCCAGAGAAAAATGGACTACCAAAAGAAAGGAAGAAGATGAAGTTAATATAATATCTGGTTTATTCAATGGAAAAACAACTGGTGCACCATTAACCCTCTTGATAAAAAATAGTGATGTAAATAGCCATTTTTACGAGGAAAACAAGTTTAATCCAAGACCTTCTCACGCTGATTTTGTAGCTAAAATAAAATACAAAGGATACAATGATTATAGAGGAGGTGGAATCTTTTCTGGAAGGCTTACAGCCGCTTTGGTAGTTGCAGGAACTATCGCAAAAAAGATTATTAGAAATATTTTTCCAAGAATCTTAATAAAATCAGAAGTCATAGAAGTTGCAGGCTTCCCTTATCCTTCAGAAGATGCCTTACTTGCCCTAAAGCAAGCCTATGATGAGCAAGACTCCCTTGGTGGTATAGTAAAAACCGAGATCAAAAATTGCCCTGCTGGACTTGGTGAGCCTTTTTTCGATAGTTTTGAATCCAATCTTTCTCATCTTCTTTTTTCGATACCAGGTCTTAAAGCAGTCTCATTTGGTAGTGGGATAGAATCTTCCAAAATGAAAGGCTCAATCTTTAATGATATCTATATAAATAAAGATGGAAAAACATTAACAAACAATACTGGCGGCATAAATGGCGGGATAACAAATGGTAATGAGATTTTTTTTACCAGCTACTTTCGACCAGCCTCCAGCATAAAAAAAAGTCAACAGACCATTAACATAAAAACAAACGAAAAAGTTGAAATTTCTTTCAATGGAAGATATGATATTTGCTATGTATTAAGAACTCCAATTATCGTGCAAGCAGTCACATCAATAGTTTTACTTGATTTTATTTATATAAATAATTCTTTTCTCTATTAACAAAAATGCGGAAAGGCAAAACCTTTCCGCATTTTTTGTTAATAATAATTTAATAAAGCAAATTTTTAATAGTTTTACTAAATTTTTAGTAAACCTCAATAGAGTAGATTGTAACATCCCATGTCCAACCATTACACCAGATACTTAATGCAGTAATTTGCTGATCAAGTGGTATAGTAGTTCCATTTAATGCTGTAGTTGGTAAAGTAAATTCATACTCTAAATTAGTTTGAGTTTGTAATCCCCCAAAACCATATCCCCCATCCTTAATAAGAGTGTTAGTAGTAAATGCAGCTATAGTATAATCCGAACCACCTGATATTATATTAATTTTAACTGGTGCTTCAAAATATGGGGAAACACAACTTCCACCAGCAAAACTATCTATTCTAAACTTTATTTTAATAGTTTTACCAGAACCTGTTTTGAAATCACTTAGTGAACTTGTATCTTGAGTCATCCCCATTGCTGAACCATTAGAATTTGGATTAGTAGTATACATTTTTACAGAACCTGAAGAAATATCTATTTTAGGATAATCTTCTTCTGGAACCCATATAAAAAATGTCCAATATGGTAAAAAGTCGCCGTCATTTGGTTGGTTAAGATATATTCCAACAATATAACCATCACTATAAGTTATATCATTATCAAACCATCCTGAATCGGTAAAATATCCATTTAATAGTAAATTTGATGAACCAGGGGAATAATTAATTGTTACATATTTAGGTTCACTTGCATTGTTTCGTAAATCATAACCAATAACTTCTATAGTATATTGTCCAGAAGATAATGAAGATAGATCTAGTATAATATCAAAATAGTAAACATTGTAAATATTACTTGTTGTATTTGTAATTGCAGGATATCCTTGTACTATAGCTGTAATATGAGATTTGTCTTCATCTGCATCGGTTATAGTTCCACTTATTGTAAGAGAAGAATTAGTTATTATAGCACCTTCTGTTGGACTTGTTATTGTTACAACTGGTGCAGAACCACCACCGCCACCACCATTATAGGTAAAACTAATAGAAATTGTATCACTTATATTGTTGTTAGCATCATAACCTTGAGCACATATTATATGTGTGCCGCTTGTTAGACTTGTCAAATCTAGGTTTACTGAAAATTGCCCTGAACTAACATCATAATCCCATCCAGAAAGAACTGTATCAGTTATCCATACTTTAACCTTAGTAGCATCTCCATCTAAATCGTTAATTGTTCCTGTAACCGTAATGGCTGTATCACTTATTGTTG
>CAZOPR010000005.1:22962-163082 GCA_964581895.1 uncultured Brachyspira sp. | reverse complement strand
AAATAAAACTAATAAAATAAAAAGTTAAAAAATAAAATTAAAACAAAAGAATAAAGAAAAAGTAAAAGAAAAATAGTTAAAAAGTAAGGAGCAGAATTAATGTATAAAAGTAATAAAAATATAGCAATTAACAAAAATATTAAGACAACTTTTTTAATCTTTCTTTTATTAATCCTTATCTTTAATTCATTTAATGAAATATATGCTCAGCAGTTTAATAGAGTCAAAAGGGAAAGCATCCCTTATTCAATTACATTTTCCTTTTCCGTTTATTATTATGGCAGTTCAACTTTTACATCATATAGCTTTAACCCATATATATACCTTAATTTTTCAATATTAAAAGATTTAGATCTATTCTTTCAAATACCAATGGATATTTATTATTCAAAAAGCTATGAAACAGAATATGATGAGCAATTTAATCCATATACTATTAAAAAAGAAGAATATCTTTTATCTTTATCTTCGGCTCTATTTGGATTTCAATATACCTTTTACAATAACTTTATAAATGATCTTTTCTTTTATGTTAACTTTCCAGTTGGTATATATCCATTATTTTACAAAAGGTCATCTTTTGATGTAGAAAAGCCTTCACCAATAGTAACAATAAGTATTGGCTATAGATTAACATTTATATATGATCCCTTGCTTTTTTCTTTAACCCCACAGATAACGTCAAATTATAATATTCCACAGCTTATTGAAGAAAAAGATGACTGGACACAAAAGTATAGCATCTTATGTAAATTTAATCTAACAATTGTATTTAATAGTATTTTATCTACATCAATAACAATTACACCAACTATTATTTTTCCCAATATAAAGGGATTTGAATCTATTGAAAGGTATGAATTGTATAAATATAGCATAAGTGGGCAGTTTAATATAAATCTAAGGATAAGTGAAAATATATCTTCTGGTTTATCTATTTCAAGTAATCTATCTGGATATTTAATACCTTCATTTGAAGTTTATATAACTTTAAGGGGGTAAAAATTTAGGTAGTAAATGAAATTTTCAAAAGAAATGAAAATAATCAATAATACTTTGTAAGACAAAGCTTTAAGGTAGTAAAGAAAGTCCGGGCAATTTATATGCCAAAAAAAGAAAGAAAATAATAACATATAGTTGAGTAAATAGGTAGAATGAAAAGAAAAATAAAATAAAGAGTTAGGGAGGTAATAGATGGAATACACAAGTGGGTTCATTTAGGGTAGGATAAGTCTATTAATGGGTTATTAATTAATAGGAATTCAATTTCTATGCAAGAAAAGGCAAGACTAAAGTTAAAGGAAGATTGGGTTTTTGGGGGAATTAAAAAGCTAAAAAAAGTAAAGAATATAAATTAAAAAAGTAAAGACAAAAAATTAAATAAATTAGACAAAAGGAGATTGAGAAAATGAGAAAAAGTATTATACTTTTATTAGGGTTAGTTTTATTATTTGCTATACCAGCACTTGCATCAACACCAGAAAATGAGAACATGCCAGCTCCTACAAGCGAGGATCAGCAGTTTATGGGGTTGGCAGCTCTTAGTGAAGAAGAGTTGATAAATATTACAGGAAATCAATTAATTATTAATGATCCATCATTAACATTAATTGAAAGTAGTATTAGACCTACTAAAGATATTCCTGAGTGGGCTCTTAAGCAAGGATTGCAATATATGGGACTTAGTGATAAAACAATTAATATAATTCTTAACTATTTTAGAAGTAAAACAACTTTAAGAGTGAGTGTATATCAAGATGAAAATGGTAATCTGCTTGTAATTTTTAGTGCATTTTAAATAATTTTGACATAAAATTTAACAAATATTTGTGCTCATTCTATTAGCAAATTAATAGAATGAGCACTACATATACTAGCAAAATGTATATGTGTTTTATATAAAAATGCTTTATAAGAAATATTTTTAGGGGTATAAATATGAAAATAATAATTGAAAGATTGCTAGATACTCTTTTTTCAGATCTACAAAGCGTTTTATCATTTTTTTCATTTAATCAATCATTAAGTAATATTATAATAACATATCTTCCTTATATAGTTTTGATTATAACTTCAATTATTAAATATAAAAAGCTTAAAAAAGGTTATGTAAATAGTTTTTTTATAAATAATATGCTATTAATTATTTATATTACTCTAAATATAGTTTTCGATTTGTCTAGGGATTTAGAATATAGTATATATTTTTATGCAGAAAATAAATATTCTAAAACAATGACACCATTTATGAATCCATTTGTATATATTTATAATTCATATTTACTTCTTCCTACTTTTATACTAATATGTGAATATATAATCAGTAAAAAGTTAAAGAGAAAATAATTAAAGATTTGCTATTGCCTTTGCTTGTTTTTTCATAAAAATATGTTTTCAATACGTTCTAAAGGCTTTTCTTTTTTTTATCTTTTATTTCTTGTATCTATTATTTAATATAGATAACTAATTTTAACTAATTTTGGTAGCACCTTTAATAACTTAGCATAATTTTTCATTGTAATTTCTTTTCTATCAACATTTTCAAGTTTACAAAAACAATATGCTTTTTTAATACCAAATTTTCATATTCGTTAAATCGTTTTTTAATAAAGATAATATATTGTTTTTTTTATTGTTAAGTCTATTATTTTGAGATAAGTGCAAACTTAATTAAAGATTGGCTTTTGGGGAGAATTAAAAAAAATATTAAAAATAAATAAGAAGAAATTGAGAAAATGAAAAAGAGTATTATATTTTTACTAGGTTAGTTTTATTATTTACAATACCAGCACTTGCATCAGCACCTGAAAATGAAAATGCACCAGCTATGACAAGTGGGGATCAGCAGTTTATGGGGTTAACAACTCTTAGTGAAGAAGAACTGATGGAGATTTCTGGAAATCTTAATCATCAAGGTTGTGGAGGAGAACCTGTAGATGGTTATATTAATGAAACTCCTTATCAGTCTATTTGGGTTGTAAATAAAGATTCTTATACTCAAACTTCAGCAGGCTCTTATACAAGAGAAGGAACAGGAGGGTATTATAGTAATCCATATATACCTAAACCTAATATGGTTTTATAAAATATAGTATAAATATTAAGCCTATTTAAGATCTTTTAAGGTTTTAAATAGGCTTTTTTACTAAGGAAATAATTATGAAGATAAAATATTTTATTTTTATTATTTTATTAATCCTTTTTTCTTTTTATCCTTATCAGTATGATGAAAGTGTTAATGAAAGCAATTTTGATTATGTAATTAATGGTTCTAACATTATATGTTATAATAAATCTATTAGTATAAATGAAATAAAAGACTTTATTGAATATTATGATGATAAAGTCAATCATTTTTATGTTAATACTGGACTTACAACAAAAAGAATTGAACTTGAAAAAATGATAATTATACTATGTGTTAATTCTTTTAGGGAATGGGAAGAAGAAAAAATATGTAAAGAAAAGATAAAAAAAGAGTTAAATTATTTTCAAACAGGTATTTTAGATGATATGATTTATTCAAAAAACTATTATAAAGAATTAGATAATGCTGCTGCCCTATATTATCCAAATTATGGATTTATGTCTATGTTACCAGTTATAATAATAAAATCGTATAATTATAAGATGTTAAAGTATTTTTCTTTAATAGTTGAATATAATCATCATCTTATAAGAACTAATTATTATTATAAACATATTGAAAAATATTCAAAGATATTTGAAGATTATATTGTTTTTTGTTACATAGATGATGGAATTACCAATTATTTAAGCTCTTATTTTAAAACAATTACCTATTATGAATATATAGGTAAATTTAATGAATTTTTGAAAAATGATAAAATGTGTCTTAATGATGAAAATGCAAAAAAAATATTTAATAGATATAAAATTAAGTTATTTGATAATAAAAACAACATTACTTTCAAGTATATAAATATTCTTAAAGTAGATTATATAAAATCTTATAATTACAATTATAATAAATTAATAGATAAAGATATAAATTATATCGTTTTTTTTAATGCATATTTGCATTATACAAGAGGAACTGAAAAGTTTTATCAATATTTAAGGCATCTATATAATGAATATTATAATTCAAAGGAAGAAATTTTTTTAAACTGTTTTAACATAAAATTTGAAGATTTTTTAAAAGAAATTGATGAATATGTTTTACATAATTAATTAGGTTGCTAGTAAAGTAATTTTTTAATTTCAAAATGTAAATATTATGTTTTATTTATGGTAATTCCAACACTTGCATCAACACCAACAAATGAGAACACACCAGCGGTAGCAAGTGAGGATCAGCAGTTTATGGGGTTGACAACACTTAGTGAAGAAGAGTTGATGGGAATAGATGGGAATAGTCTTATAATTAATGACGCTTATTATCATTTGACAACTACTATAGGTCCTAAATATGAAGGTGACTATTGATACGGTTCATGGGAAGATATGGCAATATTATATGATGGAAGTGGAAATGTATATGGAATAATGGATTATAATGGAAATGTTTTTACCGATATAAATAATGATGGACAAATTACCTCTGCAGATGTTGCTATAATATTGAAAAAACAGGGATATGATTCATGGCCATCAATAAATTATGCTGGGGTGTTATTTGGTTCACAAAATTATTTAGCAGAAGCCTTAAAAAATTCAAAGTAAATAATAAAAATTAGAAAATTTGATATTAAAGATAAGGCTGAAAATATTCAGCCTTATCTAAATATTTATAAGGAACAAAAATGAATAAAATAATTAAATTATCTTTTATTTTAGTAACTTTAATATTATTTTCATTCATATCAGATAAAGCAATATCAGTAATCAATGTATCATTAATAGATTTAACATTCCCTGGATTTGAACCTGTTTCGGACTTAGATATAAATCTAACTATTAATATCTTATTTAAAGATGATTCATTTATATTGGATGAATTAAAGAATTCTTTTATCAAAATAATAAATGATAATCAAGAGATTATAAATATTAAGTATTCCACATTTAAAGAAAAATTTATAAATTTTTTAGAAAACAATAAGAAAAAATACAAGTTTGATAAGGATTTACTGTATAAAGATGATGATTATTTGAAAAAAAGATTTTATATTATACTATATAATACTTTTAATTGTGGTTACTTTTATAAGATTTACAATTATCTTCAAAAAAGTGAATATAAAGATATGATGATGGAATATTTTAAATCTGACAGTTGGCAAAAATTTTTAATAGAAACAACAATAGAATTTAAAAAGATTCCAGAAATTCAAAAATTTTATGAGTCTTATAAGGATTTGTTTAGCAAAAAAGTACAGCAGATGGAAATTGATAAATTGATAAATAATTACTTTTTGCATTACAACATAGAGTCACATAAAGATTCAATTCAAATTTATTTTTCTGAAATATATTTTTTTTATGGAAGAGATAGTATAGAAAATCTAATTGGTCTTTCAGATATTAATAATTACTATCTTTCAAAATATTCTGGATTTTATGTTGCAAATTCTGACTTTATAACTTTGAGCATAGAATTATTAAAAGCAAAAAATCTTTTCTTACATATATTTTTTCATGAAATGACACACTGGGTATTAAATCAAGCGGATAGTGGATATTATTTATCTGATTTTTTCCCTCAAAATGTCATGGATTATTCACAATACAATAGTTATTTAAGTAATTATAATAATAATGAATTTTTTTCACTTCCTGAAGTTGAAGCAGATCTATTTTCTATTGAAATGATGGACTACTACAATATAAATTTTACTGAAAATATTGAAGATACTGAAATTAAAAGATACTATGATTACCTTAATTATCTCAAATATTTTAATCTTTTATACAAAGAATATTGCAAAATTAATAAAATCGAAAATCCGTACTTTATTAAAAGTGATATTAAAAATGATAAAAATAGTATATATATAGCAAATGAAGATAGTATCAAAAGTTTTATGATTTATATATATAAAAATAGAATTCAATTTGGTAGAAAGATTGTTAAATTAATGAGAAATATAAATTTAATAGATGATTATTAGTATCTTTATTTCATTTCGATGGGACATAATCTATTTTTAATAAGAAACAGTTTCCTATATTTTTGACATAAGATTAAATTTTCTATAATATATCTTCTTATCCGAAGAATTTTCATATCCAGCTTAGTTATATGTTGAATATTTCAATCATTGAAAAGGGTAGAATGATAGATTCATAGATTACCTGAAATTTGGAAACTTATAAAATATTTGTTTTTTGAATTTTAATATATTATAATAAAAAAGAAGAAAAAAATAACTTTATTTACTTCTTTCTAATCCGAATTAATAATAAAGAATTGGAAAAAGATATGACTTTATTTGTCATTTCAGATATGTTTTTTGGCGTTATTCTTGCTTTTGCAGCAATAATGTTCTGGGAAAGGAATAATAAAAATCAAAGTATGTTTATGTTGGTTTTAGCAGCACTATTTAATTACCTTTATTCTTTTTTCAGAGTTTTAGAGCAGATAAAAGTTATACCGCCAGACTGGTATTTTTCTATAGGAAGTTTCCCTTTGATAAAATATTTGATAATCCTTTTTTCAATGATCTTTTTTATTCTTGGTCTTTCTAAGATTAAAGATGAAAAAAACTAGTATTAATAAATTTTTTTCTATCTTTTTCTTAATACTTTACCTTTTTACTTTTATTTTATCTTTTAGCAATAAGACTAAGGCAGATCCAATAATCTATGCCGAGCAATATTATCTTTTATATGCAAAATCAAATAACTTTCAATCTATTAATATTGAGCAAAACATATTTTATCTTCAAAGAGCACTTATGGCTCCTTTTGCTCCTGTAGTTCAGGCTTTATGTAAGATTACTTCGCAGGAACAATATATTAGATATAAGTATCTATTTAAGATGCATTGTAATTTTCTTATAATGAGAAGCTATATACAGCTTGCATCAAGATTCGATAAAGAGGAAGTATATTTTTACAACTATTTATACAAAGATATGATTATTGAAAGTTTGAAAGTTGCAAAATACTATTATGAGCTTGCACTTCCCTATTGGCAGGAAACTATAAAAGAGGCAAACAATGCAATTTCTTTTCAAAAATACAAGATAGATATCCCTCAATGGGAAGATGAGCAGGCAAAGATACTTTCAGGTATATATAAATATGATGAGATAATCTATTCAAGACTTGAGAATCTTCTAAAAAATTTAGCTTTCTTAGAAAGCTGGGCTGATTCTATGAATCAATGATATTCTATTTTAATTAATGATATTCTATTTTAATCAAAGATATATAAAATAAAAAAATAGTATAATCTTTTAATCAATAATAAAAAAATCAGCAAAGCCAAGTGATGTAAGTATTTTTTTTATATTAGTGTTAAGATTGAAAAATCTTATTTTTAAGCCAGATTTTTTATACTTTTTTTGAAAGTAAAGAAATTTTGCAAGAATAGAAGAGTTGATTGTCGTAAGATTTTTGCAATCAATAGAGATTAAGTTATATTTTTTATCTATCAAACTTTGAATCTGATTATAAAAATTTTGTATTTTGATTTTGCTTTCATTATCAATATCTTTAATTAAATCCTCAAAATTAATTTGAGGGAAAATAATTGTTATATCTTTTTCCATTTGATTTCTCTCTTATTTGTTATAAACAAAAGAATAAAAAGCAGAATTATAGAAATTATGCATTTTTAATAAAAGATTTTTTAACAAAAAAAGCATAATTTGATTAAATTTAAATATTTTTCTGGTATTCAATATTTTTTAAATAAATTGATATTTTCCTGTCGATAATTTTTATATAAATGATACTTATGAGGCAATGTTGAAAAGCAAGAAAATATATATTTCAATAATAATTATATTTTTATTAATTATGATTTTACCATTTTCTTCTAAAGCCCAGGATAAAAATAGTTTCATATCAATTTCAGAAAATTGGGAATATAATTACTACAAAAGTTCAAATAAAGATTTTTCAGATTTAATTTTAGTGAAATCAGGGACAACTGATCTACCTGTAAATTTCATAGATTTATTGGATGATAAAAAAGATAAAGTTAATAGAGGGATCGTCGAATTTACAAAAATTATAGATATAAATTATCCAGAATTGGAAAATTCAAGTTTCATAGGTATTTATCTTGGGAAACTTATAGATTGTAGCGAAATTTTCATAGATGGAAATCTTGTTTCAAGAAATGGAATATTTAAAAATATTTATTTTACATCCTGGAATAAAAATATCCTGGTTAAATTGCCAAATTTATTGAATAAAGGGATTGATAAAATCGAAATCAAGATAAAAGTCTATTATTACCCTGAAGGTTCAGTACAGGATAATTTTTTATTAGGGGATTATTATAAACTGGAAAAAGTAGAAAGGGTAAATAATATTATAGATATTGATCTTAAAACTATTCTTCTCATAATTTCCCTATTGTTTTCTATTATCTTTTTTTATATTGGTAATAAATTAAATATAAAATATTATATTTTATTCTCTTTACTTATTATTCAACTTTGTCTTTTTACTTTTATCTATATTTTAACAAGTTTGCCTTTGAATCATGATATATTTAACTATCTTTTTGAATACAAATCAATTTATCTTTCAGCGATTTTATTGATATTATTTGTTACAGAATATATAGATAGAAAACCAGATAAAATATTAAAAGTCGGCATTTTAATTGCTATAATAGGTTTTCTCTTTGATACTATAATTTATAGTAGAACTATTAGATTAAGTATATATCAATTATTCAATATAATACTTTATTTGTCTTTAACATATTTAGTTGGGTTTGTCATTCATGATTATGCAAAAACTCGCTCAAAGGCAAGTAAAGATATCTTATTGCCTATGATTATACTATTTATTAGTTTAACCAATGATTTTGTTTCTTTTAAGTATCCTTATCTTATTAAAAATTTTTATCCAAAATATGTTTCATTAAAATACTTAAATATATATGGCTTTCAATTTTTTGTCTTTTTAATCGCAATTAAACTGATTAAGGATCTTGTTGACTCTTTCTTCAAGTTAAGGATTTTAACAAAAGATCTTGATAAAATTTCTTTTGAACTTGAAAAAAGAAAAGAGATGTTAGCTGAAAATATGCAAAAATTATTAGATGAAATAAAAGAAAGCTTTTTAACTTCTCAAAATTTATCTTCAAGTGGTAATGATTTTTCAAAATTGATTTATAATCTTGTCAATCAGATAGATAATATGAAGCAATCTTTAATTTTATCCAGTGAAAATGAAAAAAAAATAACGGCAAAAACCGACCAACTTTCAATTATGCTTGAAAATGTTGACGAAGGTTTCAAAAAGACAAGCAAGATTCTTGAGTTAGTTATAGAAAAAATAAATCTAATTATTGAAAATACAAATCAGATAGATACAATTGTTGAGCAAACTTCTCTTTTATCCTTAAATTCTTCTGTTGTAGCTGGTAAAGCAAAAGAAAAAGGTAAAGGGTTTTCCATCATTTCAGAAGAAATAAGAAAATTGTCTTTAAAGTCAGCTAACTTTTCTTCAAATGCACATGAAGGTATAAATAATATTTTGAAATCTGTTGAAGAAGCTAAATTGAGAAGTAGTGAATTTTTAAGTACATTTAATAAATACCTAGATCAATTTAACATTCTTAAAGAATTTTTAGAAAAGAATAAGCAAAATCATTCTCTTTTTATTCTTAAGATAAATGAACTGATTAAAATTATTGATAAAATTTCTCTTTTAGCAAATGAGATAGATGAAAAATCCAGTAAACTTTATGCAATATCAAATGAAAATATGAAAATATAAAGAAAAGTATGAAGGTGTTAGAAAAAATTAAAGAAAGATTATTATACAGATAAATGCATAAATTAATGTAAAAGCAAATATAGGATAAATATAGACCAATAAATAAACTAATAGGTAAACTAATATATAAACAGTTTATAGACAATATATAAACAATATATAAACAGTTTATAGACAATATAATAAACAATATATAAACAGTTTATAGACAATATATAGACAATATATAAAAACTATGGATAAATTTTTTGAAAATTTAATTTATTACTTAAAAATAGTCACTCTGGTTTTAAGTATTATTTTATTATTTACCTTTATTATTGCTTATTCCACTGCTATTTTTGAAAAAAAGGTAAAAACTGAAATATTGAATGAAGATTGGCAATTTTCTTTTATAAAAAATGATCAAATGATAGAAAACATGGTTATTTCTTTACCATTTGATATTTCAAATCATATAAATTTTCAAACTGGAAAAGTTATTCTTACAAAAAAAATAGATTTGTCTAATATTAAAAATCCAGCAATTAGATTGGGGAAATTAAGTGATGGTATTGAAGTATATCTTGATGATTTATTGATATATGAATATGGTAAAAAAGGTAAAATAGTTTTTTCAGCCTACAATATTGATAAAACAATCCCTCTTTTTAAGTATAATAAAGATAAAAATGAGTATGAATTAAAGGTCGTTTTATATATTCTAACAAATGTCAGCATAAATAAACCTTTTGTTCTTGGAGAATTTGAACAACTTGAATTTCAAAGTGCAAGAGTGAATTTTTTGGATGTTATAGTTAAAAGATTTCTATTTTTAATAATCTTGATAGTTGCCGTAATCTTTTTTTATATTTCAATAAAAGAAAAAAGAAAAGATCTATTATATTTTTCTCTATCATGTATTTTTGTCCTTTTATTTTCATCAAATCAACTTTTCGAATACTTACCTATAAATTATATAAAATTTAACTATTTTTTTGTTTACAAATCTATGTATTTAATGGCAATCTTCTTCTTTTTATCTTTTTTTTATCTTTCGGGAGAAAAGATAAACAATTTTGCTAAATTCCTTATTATTCTTTTTTCAATATTTTTTATCATTGATGCAATCTTTATTAATAATTATTCTTTCAGGAGAAAAGTTTATACTTATGAATTATTTGTTGGTATTTTATCATTTTTATACTTAGTCTTTTATGTTTATTATTCATATTTTTATTTAAAGAAAAAAGAGATAAAAAAATATATCTTGCCTTTTACAATTCTTTTTTTCACTATAACAAATGACATGTTAGTATTTATATTCCCCAGTTCTTATCCTCAATTTTATAGTATGATTTATGGATTTGAGTTTTATATTTTGATAGTTTCAAGAATCATTTTGAATCAGCTTATTGAAACTTACATAGAAACATATAAAAAGAATAGTGAAATTAAAAATTCTAACGAAAAGTTGAAGAATTATCTAGACGAGATATCAAATTCAATGAATCTTTTACAAAAAAATAGTAAGAT
Source organism: uncultured Brachyspira sp. (assembly GCA_964581895.1). Lineage (GTDB taxonomy): Bacteria > Spirochaetota > JAAYUW01 > JAAYUW01 > JAAYUW01 > Exilispira. The sequence continues at coordinate 151,697 of CAZOPR010000005.1, read as the reverse complement.
GTTTGAGGAAACCTCACATGAATTGATTCAAAAAAGTTTTAATACAAAGGATGAAATAGATCTCTTAAAAGAAAAAGTCAAAGATTTGACTTTTTTAAATAATGATATCCATCAAGTTGATACTAAAATATTGGGTCTTTCAGAATCACAGATTATCACAGGAAATGAACTTCGTAGTTTAATAGAGCAAAATAGCTCAAATTTTAATTATATGAGAGAAAATCTTAATATTGCAAAAGAATTCTCGAATCAGATAGAAGATATATCTAAACAAACAGTACTATTGGGCTTAAATGCATCAATAGAATCTACAAAAAGTGCAGAATTTTATAAAAGTTTTGCAGTTGTTGCACAAGAAGTTAAAAATTTAGCTTCAAAGTCAAATGACCTTGTTTCTAAAATAAAATCAATAGCAGATGATATTATTGTATTTACAAATTCAGGTATTGAAAGTTCCAAATTACTTTCTGATTATTTTGAAGAATTTTATAAAAACTTTCAGATATTTATGGATATTTTAAGGCAAAATCAAGAAATTCATAAAGGCGTCGAAGATAATTTTAATGATATTTCTTTTTCAATATCTAGATTATCTAAAATAATCGATGATTTATATAGTTATGCAGAAGAATTGAAGAATCAAATAATTTAAATACCTTGACAAATTTAAAATCTTTATTAGTTTCTTTTTGTTATTTTGCAGTTAAATTAAGGAGCTAAATAGATGGTTAAACTTCGCTTAAAAAGAGTTGGAAGAAGAAATCAGATTTATTTTAGATTGATTGCTGTTGATGAAAGATTCCCAAGAGATGGCCGATTTATAGAGGAACTTGGCTCATATAACCCACACCAAACAGATTGGGAGAAAAAATTTCAGTTTAAGGGTGAACCAAATTCTGAAGAAGTTGAAATAGCTAAAAATAAGATTATAGATTGGTATAAAAAAGGAGCTGAACCAACAGCTACTGTTTATAAACTTTTAGCTAAAAAAGGACTTGTGCTAAAACCAGAACTTAGAAAGCAGAAGTAGTTTTAAGATGAAAGAGAAAGAATTTATCGAATATATCGCAAAATCAATAGTGGATTATCCTGAAGATGTAAAGTTAAATGTAGTTGAAGGAGAAAAAACTACATTATTAGAATTAAAAGTAAATCCTAAAGATATTGGCAAGGTTATTGGGAAAAACGGTTCAATTATAAAAGCATTAAGAATATTATTATCAAGTCTTGATTCGAAAAATGGTAGACATATTGCTCTAGAAATCAAAGAATAGGAGATTTATTTGCTCGAACCAAAAGGAACCTGTGTAGCAAAAGTTACAAAATTTTTTGGTTTTAATGGAGCAGTTTGTCTTGAACCTCTAACAGATATCAAAGAAAGAATATATAAAGCAGATTATTTTTTTTTAGATGAGCAATGCACTAAAAGTTTAGAAGTTGAAAAGATAGAAGGTGATTGGTATCACCTTCATATTTTTTTCAAAGGTTATGACTCAGAAGAAAAAAGTAAAGATTTAATTGGGAAATACCTTTATCTTAAAAGAATAGATTCAAAAATTTTGGATGATGATCAGATTTTCTACTATGAAATTTTAGAATATCAGATAGAGTATTTGCCAGGTAAATTTTGTCTTGCAAAAGAACTTTATGTTGCAACTAATTTTATTTATATCTCTATTTTAGTTGATGAGAAGGAATACTTAATACCTTTTGTAAAAGATTTTATCGAAAAGATAGATAAAGAAAATCATATTATAAAGATTAAAAGATTTGAGCAGATTGCACCAAATTAAATAATAAAGTTGTATTAAGATGAAATTTAACATCATTACTTTAATACCAGAGCTTTATGAAACATACTTCAATTTTTCTGTTTTTTATAATGCATTACAAAAAAATATATTTTCCTATGAGGTAAAAAACTTAAGAGACTTTGGTCTTGGCATTCATAAGAAAGTGGATGACTATCCTTATGGTGGCGGGATAGGGATGATTTTAAGAATAGAACCTTTAGTTGATTGCTTAAACTCATTTTCTGAAAAAGGAAAAGTTTTATTTCTTAGCCCAAGAGGTAAGACCTTAAATCAAAATCTTGTTAAAGATTTATCCAAAGAACCTATTTTGACAATAATAAATGGAAGATATGAAGGTGTTGACGAAAGATTTATAGAAAAATATGTTGATGATTGCATAAGTATAGGAGATTTTATCCTAACTGGAGGAGATCCTGCTGCTTTAGCTTTGATAGATTCTGTTTTAAGGCATATTCCTAACTTTTTAGAAGAAGAGGCATTGAAAGAGGAATCATTTGAAGATTCATTATTAGAATACCCTCATTATACAAGACCTTATGAGTATGAAGGGATGAAAGTTCCCGACATTCTTATTTCTGGAAATCATAAAGAAATAGAAAAATGGCGAAAACAAAAAAGAATTGAAATGACTGAAAAATATAGACCTGATCTTCTTAAAGATAGGTAAATTAAAAATTCGTTTATAAAATTAGTTCTGGCTCTCAAACTTAAAATTTAATTTTATAAAAAAAGTTCTGTGGCTCAAACTTAAAATTTAACTTTGTAAAAATAGTTCTATGGTTCAAACTTAAAATTTAACTTTATAAAAATAGTTCTTGCAAATAAACAAGAAGATGCTAAATTCATTCAGCACGATTAATTAAATTGAATTATTAATTTTAATATAATGGGAGGATAAAGTGAATATCATTGAAAAAATAACTGGTGAATATACCAATAAACCAATTCCAGCTTTTAGAATCGGTGATACTATCAAAGTTCATTATAAAGTTGTCGAAGGTGGAAAAGAAAGAATTCAACCTTACGAGGGAACTGTTATTTCTAAAAAAGGTAATGGCATATCCAAAAATGTGACTGTTAGAAAGATTTCATATGGTGTTGGTGTCGAAAGAGTTTTTCCTGTTTATTCTCCTAGAATTGATAAAATCGAGATTATCAAAAGAGGAAAAGTTAGAAGAGCCAAACTTTATTATTTAAGAGAAAGAGTTGGTAAATCCGCAAAAGTAAAAGAAAAATAATAATTACCAGAAAATATTGTTTTTTAAAATAGTTTTAGATCTTAAATTTTGATATTTTGACATTAGTTATGGTATTTAAATATTAAATTCACTTTTTCAATAGGGAAAGAATAAATTATAAAGAAAGAGGATGAAATTAAACTCTTCTTTTGAGGCATCTTTTCTAAAAGAAAATCTTTCAAAAAATAATAAATCTTTTCCTCTTGAATTAGGCAAGATCTATAAGGCAAATATTCTGTTTTCTAAGGGAAATAGTCTATATTTTTCTATAAATAATCTTATTTTCAAAACCTCTTTTATAGATACTTCTTCAAAATCTTTATACTTAAAAGTAATAGAAAACAATGAAAGATATAAATTTGAACTTATTAAAGAAAATATTCTTTATGAAAAGACTGAAAATACTTCAAAAAATCTTATAGAAATGCTTAAAGAAAAATTTCCCCAGGAAATTTTCGATAGTATATTAAAAAATTCATTTAGCAACTTAAATAAAGATTATCTTGATAATTTTAGTTTGATTCTTCAAAATTCCAACTTTATTTTTAATGATTCAAAATATAATTTATTATTAAAAATTAAAGATGATAATTATTTATATATCGAATTTAAAGAATTTGAACCATCATGCTATAGCTTTTCATTGAATTTTCAAATAGAAGGGAGGAAACTGATTATTGTAAAAGGTTACTATAAAAAAAGTGAAAACAAGGTTAATTGTAATTTTATAACTAACTCATTTGATTTTTATAATAAATCGCTAAAAGCAGATGAGCAGTTAACTTTACTAAATAAAAAATATAAATGGCTTTGTCAGCAAAGATTTGAAGAAAATATATTATTTTAGTCTTGATAATTTGATTTTTATAAAAAAAAGATTAAAATTTAATTAAGATGATACAAAATGAATAAAAGAAGTATAGGTAAATTTAATAAAAAATCTATTGCCTTAAAATATGAAAAAGAAAAGGATATTGCACCGAAACTTATATCAAAAGGGAAAGGTAAGGAAGCAGAAAAGATCTTAAAAATGGCTGATGATTATGATATCCCTGTTATTACTGATTCGAACCTGACCGATAATTTATATCAGTTAAGCATAAATGAAAATATTCCTGAAGAACTTTTTGAAATTATCGCTACAATATATTCATTTGTTATGAGAAAGAAGGAAAATAAAAATGAAAAAGAAGATTAAAATTGAAGATATTAAAATAGGGATGCAGTTTAATAGCCCTGTATATTTCGGGACTCAACTTGTTATACCAGCTTTCACCCCTGTTAAATTATCTGATATAGAAAGATTAAAAAGATGGAGAGTTTCAGAAGTAGAAGTTGATGATGATGAAGTTGTAAAAGATATTCCTTCTGCAAGGCCAGTTCAAGAAGAAGAAAACCCGGTAAAAAGTGATGGTGAAAAAATAGAAAAGCCAGATAAGAGAAAAGAGCTTGCAGAAAGGTTGAAAAAATATGCTGCTGATGTTAAGAAAGTCGATACGCAAATATCAAATCTACCTAAAACTACTGATACCGCATCATTAGCTATTATTACTCAATATACAAAAATTCTTTCAATGATAAAAAATGTTTTGCAGGATATTAAAATTGGGCAAATAGCATCAAAAAATGATATATACGATATAATCGGACAACTGATTGATTTGTCTATTAATAAAAAAACCGAAATACTTTCAATAATAAGTCATTTTGAAGATCCAGCTTATGATTATCTTGTCGTTCATTCTGCAAATGTTTGTATATATTCTATTTTAATAGGCTATTTTATGAATTTAAATCAATATAAGTTGAACCAATTAGCAATAGCATCTTTACTACATGATGTTGGTATGATGAAAGTTCCAGATAGTATAATTAATAAAAATGGAAAGCTTTCTCCATCAGAATTCATTGAAATTCAAAAACATACAATCGAAGGTTATAAAGTACTAAGCCAAAAACAAAATTTTACAGATGAAATATGCCAAGTAGCTTTACAGCATCATGAAAGATTTAACGGTTCTGGATATCCAGCGAAAAGGCATGGTGATCAGATCACACAGTTTAGCAAAATAGTTGCTGTTGCAGATTCTTTTGATGCTATGACTGAACCACACATATATAGAGAAAAATTTCATGGGCATAAAGCCATCAAAGATGTTTTACAAGCATCAAAAAATCTTTATGATCCTGAAGTTTCCAAAACTTTTTTATCAATAATGAGTATTTATCCAATAGGTTCTCTTGTTCAATGTAATGATGGTTCAATTGCCATAGTTACTCAAGCTAACCCAAATCTTCCTTTAAGACCAACATTAAAAATCATTGTGGATGAATTTGGTGATAGAGTCACAGATAAAAGGATTGTTGATCTTGAAAAAACCCCTAATGTTTTTATCACATCTATAATAGATCCAAAAGAACTCAATTTTCAGATAGAAGAATTTTTTTGATTTGTAACTTTTAAAATCTTTGTTATTTTTTTCTTTAGAAAAATCTTTTATATTTTTCTTTAGTTTCGATAAAAGGTAAATCTTAAATCTTAATTTTATATTATATTTTTTATTATATTTTGTATATTATTTATTGTTTGTTGTAAAACGATTTTATTATTATTAGTATAAAAAATCAAAGGGAAGATTGTGCATAAGATATATGAAATTTTTTCAAAAATTTATGATGAAAAAGATGAAATAACAAAATTTGTTTCTAAAAAAGTTAGAAATATTATCTTTTCTAAGGTCTCAACTTCGGCTTTTTATAGTTTATTGATTTATATAGTTAAAAGGCTGGACGAGTCTTTATTAATAATACTTCCAGATGAAAATATGGTAGATAGGTTCTACTCTTTTTTGAAAGAAGAATTCAAAGATTTAAAGAAAAAAATTTCAATATTTCCTCCTTACAATCTATTTTTCTATGAATGTAACCCTTCAGAAAAAAAAGACTCCTTTTATAGAATAGATGCAGTAGATACATTAAGATTTAAAAAAGGGATAGTACTTTCATCCCCCCTTGCCTTAATGTATCCGACCATAAGCGTTGATGAACTTGTTAAAAGGAAAATAATACTAAATTTTCATGAAAAAATTGACCCTGAAAAGTTAGTCGAATCTCTTATTGATTCTGGTTTTGAAAGGGTGGAGCAACTTTTTAATTTTGGAACATTTACCTGGAAAGGGGAGGTAATAGATTGTTATTATTCCCCATCTGAAGAACCAGTTAGAATTATTTTTAATGATGATAATGAAATTGAAAAAATCTGTTATATTGAACCTGATTCATTTAGAATATTAAATAATTTAAAACAGATAGAGATACTTCCAATTAAAGAATTTTTTATAGATAGTTTTGCTAAAGATAAATTTGTAGAAAAGTTTTTTGAAAAAAATGGTCTTGATATTGATGCTGGCTCTTTTGTACATGATCTTCAAAATGATCAGCTTTACTCTATTTTATGGGCTTTTCCTAATCTTCAACCATCGAAACACTACTTATTTACTCATCTTAACAAAGATAGTATTATTGGTATATTTGATAATGAGAAGATTGAAAATGAAATTGAGAGTGAATATAGAAAAAGTGAAAATGCTTTTAAAAATATTGAACTTAAAGGTTTAAGTTCCCCCAGTCAGATTTTCTTAAATAAAAGCGAATATCAAAGATATTTAAGGTACTTTAAACATTTTGTTTGTTATACTCAAAATATTGAAAGAAAAGAGAAAAACATTTCAAATGATGCACAGGTAATAAATTTGAATATCTTAAAGGTGGAACCTTATCAAAATAAATTTGAAGAATTTAGAATAATTTTTAATTACAGAATTTTGGAAGGAGCAAGACTATTTTTTGTTGTAAATTCTGAGGAGAAAAAAAGACTATCTATATTATTCAAAGAATTAAAGGCAAATTATATTGAAGATGAACTAATCGAAGGATTTTATATTGAAGATAAAAATGAGTATTACTACAATAGTGAAGAATTGATAGAGTATAAAGTTAGAAGCAAAGCAGCTAAATCATTTCAGGTAGAATTTGTAGAATCTGCTTTAGATATAAAACCTGGTGATTATCTTGTACATATAAATCATGGGATCGGTGTATATGAAGGGATAAAAAGAATAACCATATTGAATCAGGAAAAAGATTATCTTGAGATAAGATATAAAAATAGTGAAAAAATTTATCTACCTATAGAAAATATTGGACTTGTTCAAAAATATATATCATTTGGGAAAGTAAAACCAGAACTTGATAATATCACTTCTAAAACCTGGAAAAAAACATTATCTAAGACCAAAAGTGAGATAATGGAATATGCAAGTCAGCTTTTACTTTTATATCAAAAAAGAAAGGAGCAAAAAGGCATATCTTTTCAGCCTTTTTTGGAGTTAGAAAATGCTCTTGCAAATAGTTTTGAATATAAAGAGACTTACGATCAAATGCGAGCAATAGATGATGTTCTATTTGATATGGAACAAAGCTATCCTATGGATAGATTAATATGTGGTGATGTAGGTTTTGGAAAAACAGAAGTTGCGTTGAGAGCTGCATATAGAGCCGTTTTAAATGGTTATCAGGTTGCACTTATATGTCCTACAACCATACTTGCAGATCAGCATTTTGAGACATTTTCAAAAAGGCTAAAACCTTTTGGCTTGAAAATCGGTATACTTTCCAGATTGGTAGATAATAAAATTCAGAAAGATTATTGTCAAAAAACCGAAAATGGGCAGATCGATATTTTAATTGGTACCCATAGACTTCTATCAGGTGATGTAAAATTTAAAAAATTGGGTCTTTTGATAATAGACGAGGAACATAAATTTGGTGTTGAGCATAAGGATAAATTTATAAAATTAAAATCAGATATAGATGTGCTATCTCTTTCAGCAACCCCTATTCCAAGAACACTTCATATGGCTTTATCGCGAATACGACCTTTATCTATAATAAATACTGCCCCTGAACAAAGAGTCCCTGTCGAAGTATTTGTTGAACCTTTTAATGATCTTGTTGTAAAAAGGGCAATAGAAAAGGAAATAGAAAGGGGGGGACAGGTTTTTTATGTTCATAATAGGGTTAAAACAATAATAAATGTGGTTGTTTACCTTAATAAAATATTCAAAGGTTCAATACCTATAGTTTATGCTCATGGGCAGATGTCAGAACATGAACTTGAAGCAAATATTAACAAATTTATTAAAAAAGATGCTAAGATTTTGGTTTCAACATCAATTATAGAATCTGGGATTGATATCCCAGATGTTAATACTATTATAATAGATAATGCTCATCTATTTGGTTTATCTAACTTATATCAGCTTAAAGGTAGAGTAGGGAGAAGAAGTAGAAAGGCTTATGCATATCTTTTATATCCAGAAGAAAATTTCCTTACTGAAATTGCATTGAAAAGACTTCAGGTAATTGCTGATTATGCAGAACTTGGCAGTGGTTATAAAGTCGCTCTTAAGGATCTTGAACTAAGAGGTGCAGGAAATATCTTAGGGAAAGAACAATCTGGTTTTATAATGTCTGTAGGTTACTATCTATATGAGAAACTTCTTGATGAAGCGATTACAAAGTTAGAAAAAAAAGATAAAAAAAAGAAGATAAAAGCAGAGATAGAACTTCAACTAAAAACTTCAATCCCCGATTTTTTGGGCCTTTCAAAGCAGGAAAAGATAAATTTTTATGAGCAACTTCTTGGTTGTGATTCTTCCGAAGAGATAATGCAATTTAAAAATAGATATAAAAGTATTATAGAAAATGCTCCAATAGAACTTTTAAATCTTTTATTAATAACAGATATTAGAATACTTGCTCAAAAAAAAGGAATAGTCAGAATCTTAGAATTTAAGGATAATATTTCTATATTTTTCAATGAGGCAAAAATAAATATAGATAATTTTTTAAGCTTTGTGCAAAAAAATGAAGCATCTTTTAATCAACAGATAAATGATAGGATAGATATAATAAAAGAATTCTCACCAACTGAAAATAAGTATGATTATTTAGTTGAATTTATAAATAAAGTGTTTCAAGATTCAAGTACTTGAAATGTTTTGATAACAGAACCACTTTCAAGATAATTATCAATAAATTCTCTAAGTTTTTGAATCTGAAATGGCTTTTTAATAAAACCATTTGCACCCATATCTTTGCATCTTTCGATTACCGAATCTTCCACAAGAGCAGAAATAATAAAAATAGGTTTATTTTTTGTATATTGGTCTGTTCTTAAAAGTTTCAAGACATCGAAACCATTTAAACCCTGCATCATTATATCTAAAAGAATAATGTCAGGATTATTGTTTAATAATGAATATAAACCCTTTCTTCCACTAGGGCAGGTAAATACTTTGTATTTTGCTTCAAAGGCATATTTTAATAAATTTAGTAAATCTTCACTATCATCAATAATAAGAATGCTTTTCATCTGCCCCTCCATATTTTTAGTGGCTTTTTGTTTTTATATTTTTGTTCTTATATAAAGTTTACATTATGAAATAGTTTCAATTATGAAGTCTTAATAATAATTTTATCTTTTCTTATTTCTATTAAGATAAAATAAAAATTTAAAATTTCAAATAAAATAAATAAGAAAATTTTAAATAAATATTAAATTTGAAATTTTCATAAAATACAATTAAAATGAAATTAAGATATTGGGGGATTTATGAGAATAGCTATTCATATTACTCATGAAGCTGTTCAAAAAATTGGTGGTATTGGTTCAGTTATAAATGGAGTTTGCACAGCTGATAACTATAAACAATTTTTTGGTAAAACTCTTTTATATGGACCAGCATTCTCTTCAACAGCAGATGTTTTTTCCAAACTTGGAAGAGGAGGTCAGGTATTATATTCAAATCAGGATTCTTATGATAAAGCAGCGTATCATATTAAATTTAAACCTATAATAGAAAAATATTCAATAGATATAATTTATGGAACAAGAACGCTTGCAAGCGAGTATAATATAAATAAAATAAATGAGGTTGAAGTATTACTTGTAAATATTCAAAATATGAAACAGGCTCAAATAGATATTTTTAAATATATTTTATGGGAAAAATATGGGATTCAATCAGATAGGTATACAGATTGGGATTATGAGCAATATTTAAGAATTGCTGTTTGCTATTTTGATTTAATAAATGCATTATATGGACAATCATATGATTTTTATCATTTTTCACATGAATATATGGGGATATCTTGTGGATTAAAGGTTATTTCTGAAAGTCAAAATTTAGGGTTAAAAAATCATAAAACAGTATTCTGGGCTCATGAAGTTTCGCCAGCAAGAAGTATTGTAGAAAATTATAAAGGTCATGATATATCATTTTATAATATATTAAAAGAATCAGAAAAGAATTATCTATCTATGGAATCTATTTTCCCTGAAATTCTTGAAAACTATAGAACTCAATTAGTTAAAAGAACTGTTATTTTTGACTATATATTTGCAGTTTCAAATCTAGTTGCAAAGGAGTATCAATTTTTAAATCCACAGGTTCAAAAAGAAAAGGTCAAGATTGTTTTTAATGGGATATCTTTTCAAAGTATCAACTGGCAAAAAAAAGAAGAAAGCAGGGAAAAATTGAAAAGCTACATCGAATCCATTTTTAATTTTAAGTTTAATATATTATTTACTCATGTTACAAGATTGGTTTTATCAAAAGGGATATGGAGAGATTTTGCTCTTTTAGAAAAAATGGATGAAATTTTTTCTTCCTATGGATTAAAAGGTGCATATATTTTGATTTCCACACTTATTGGAACAGGAAGAGGTTCTGGCGATATTCATAGAATGGAAAAAGAATATGGTTGGCCTGCACTTCATAAAAAAGGTTGGCCAGATTGTGTTGGTTATGAAGAGGAAATTTATGATTTAATTCAGATCTTCAATGCCAAATCAAAGTCAATCAAAGCTTTATTTATTAATCAATTTGGATTTGATACAAGAACCTGTGGAGATAGAGTTCCTATTGGAACAAACCTTGTTGATTTAAGAATAGCTTCAGATGCTGAACTTGGATATTCTATCTATGAGCCTTTCGGTATTTCACAAATAGAAACTATACCTTATGGCGGATTTTCTTTACTTTCAAGAGCTTGTGGTTCTTCATATCTTTTTGATAATATCTTCAAAGATGAAAAGTTCAATATCTATCATATAATAGATTTTTCTTCTATAGAGAACTTAAAAACAGAAGAAGTTCAGAAATTATTTAGTTCTAGTGATAAAATTAATAGTTTTAAGAATATAAGCTATGAAACAAGAAAAATAATTGAGGATAAGTTATTTAGTTTATATTGTGAGGAAATATTCAATCTACTACCTAAAACAGATGATAAAAGAAAAGAAGTGCTTGAAAATCTTTCATCTAAAACTACTTATTTTAGCTGGGAAGCAAGATTAAAAGAGATTTTTGAATTTTTATAGGAGCTTTTTGATGGAAATTAAAAGATTTATAGTTGGCCCACTTAATACAAATTGCTATTATGTTTTTATAGACAACATTTCTATTTTAATAGATCCTGGATTTGAAGATGAAGAACTTTTAAGTTTTTTAACTGGTAAAAAGATAGACTATATAATACTAACACATTATCACATAGACCATATACTTGGGTATCACTCTATAAAAAAGGTAATTCAGGAAGGTGTTAAAACTATTATTCATAAAAATGATTATGAATCTTTAAATGATCCTATGATAAATGGAGCTGGTTTTATAGGTTTTGATTTTGAAAAAATAGAAGATGCTAACTTTTTTGATGGTGAGGAATATGAATTATTTTCTGGTGTTAAACTAATCCATACTCCGGGGCATACACCTGGTTCAATAGTTGTTTATTTTGAAAAAGAGAAAGTAATGTTTTCTGGAGATACAGTCTTTGCAGATGGAATCGGAAGAACAGACCTTCCTGGAGCAGATTCAAAAAAAATGATTTCTTCTTTAAGAAAGTTACTTCAATATCCTTCTGAAACTAGGATATATCCAGGTCATGAAGAATCTACAACTTTAGGAAAAGAAAGATACAATCTTTATCATTATTGTGAAATTTGATATTTTTACTTTGTTTTTTTATCCTTCCTGTTCTATCTCTTCTTCTAATGCACCAAATAAAGTTGCTATATCACTATTTGCCGATTTTAATCTTTCAGTAAGTTTTTTTGCTACTGCCTTTAAGATAAGATATCCTATTCTAAAATTATTGTTTGCAAGATTTTCAAAACTCGAAGATTCAAGAACAAGGGTAACGACATCAGAAACTGCTTTAATTGTTGCTGTTCTTGCATCTTTATCTATAAGTGCCATCTCTCCAAAAAAGGCATTTCCTTCAGCATCTATTTGGGCAACAGCATATTGCTCTTTTGCAAAGGTTTCCTTTAATACTTTTACTGTTCCGTTATGAAGGATGTAAAGACAATCACCTATTTCTCCTTCTTTAATAATTATTTCATCTTTTGAAAACTGTAATGCATAAGTTGCTTCGGCGATTAATTCAAGTTCTTCAAGGTTTAAGTTTTGAAAAAGAATTACTTTTGAAAGTTTCTCTTTCTTTTCTTCTATCGAGATTTCAATTTTTTTCATCTTTCCCACCCATAATTAAACTGCTTCTTTTAAGTTTTCTTTTGTAGTATTTTTTGTTATAAATAATATTGCCGAATCTTCCTTTATGATATAGTCAAATGGAGGGTTGAAATAAGGGTCGTTAGCTCTTAAGCTTTTTATCCTTTTCAGATTTTTGACAAGCCTTTCCATATTTGGAGTCTTTTGAGCTTCCTTTAAGGCTTTTTTCTTTCTTAAAAAAACATTTCCAGCATTTTCTATAATACCGATTGGTAGCAAGTTCTTCTTTATATATTCATCAAATAATTCCTTATAGGTTTTACCTATAAATTTATCGCTTATAGCTTCAGATCTTAGCTGGCTTCCTTTTGAAGGATTTATTAATTCATCAAATACCTGCGAAAATCCTTTTTTCAATGATGCTTGTGAAATTAGTAAATGTGTCGTATTTTTTGATAGAATTATTTCATCACAATAGGCTTTTCTTAGTGATGTTTCGAATTTTGTATCATATATTTCAACACATGTGTAAATTTCTTTATTCAATGATTTTGCTATTAAAACTGTCATAACATTTTTTGAGTCAATTTCACTTTGAGAATATCTTCCAGTATCATCTGCAAGGACCAAAAGTTCAGAGGCTGTTTCAATCGATGCCTTTTTTAGTATATTTTCATCGAAATAATCACCATGTATATAATTTATGCCTCTAAATTCAGATTCTGAAAGTATGCTTTGAATTGTTTCTGGATTTTCATTGTTAATCATAACTATATCTGATGGTTCAAGTTCTGAGTTTATAGTCAAAATCTGCTTAAGTAGGCTAACAAAATCTGTTTTCCATCCACAGATTATAAAATGGTTCTTTATATTTTTCACACCTGCAACTCCTCTTTGTTTTCTTAGTTGTATATCTACAAGTATTGAAGCAAATGTACCTGTAAATAAGGATATTGTTAATAATCCAGAGAAAATCCCTATCATTATAACTATTTTTCCAGCTATTGTTTTAGCAGTTATATCTCCGTAGCCTGTTGAAGTTATTGATATTACTATATAATAAATTGAATCAAAAAATGTTTTAATCCCTTCATTTTTTCCAGCTTCAACTATAAAAACTACTATGGAAAAGAAGACGATAAAAGATATCAGTAAAAGGGCGATCTGAATGAATTGTTTACTAAAAAATCTTTTTATTTTATTTAATAGATTAAAAAAGCCTTTTTTCTTTCTCATATATATAAAAATCGGAAAAAAACAGATAAAAGATAAAGATTTTGAAAATTTTATCTTTTGTGTTAAAATAATTTTATATAATTAATTTTATAAAGTTTATTTTATAAGATTGATTTTGTAAAGTTATTTTTATTTTATTGTTTTTGTAGGGTTGATCTTGTAAAATTTATTATGGAGGAAAATTTATGAAAAAAATTAAAGATATAATCTTTTTTCGAAAATCATTTTTATTTTTAATTTTTGTTTTTATTATTTTTAACTTATTAAAAGTTGATGTAAAGGCACAGGTTTTTTCTTTATTTATTGACTTAAAACCTATCTATCTTTCTTTAGAATCTGGTGGACCTGGAATAGGACTGGGCTGGGAATATTATTTTAATAAAAATATTTCAACTTTTGGAAAATTAGTTTACATGAATTTTTTTGATGTTGATATATGGCTTATTTATTATCTTCAAGGTTTTAGATTCTATTTTTGCAATTCTAATTATGATAAATTTTTCATTGGTTTATATGGAATAATTTTATATGGGGTTATTGAAAAAGAAGGTTCTTTAATTTATGGATTGCAAGTTGATTTTGGTTATAAGTGGAGAATAGAAGGATTTGAAAGATACTTTATAGAACCTCAAATTTCTTACATTTATATCATAGGAGAACAACTTCTTTTAGGATTGTCTTTGGGACTAAATGTGGGAATAATCTTTTAAATATGAAAAAAGAGGTGCCAAGGATTTTTTCTGCTTACTAGTTAAATTCTGGTTTAATCTTTTAAATGATGAAAAATATAAAACTATTTTTTATTTACATTTGTATTTTGTGGAGCATTAGATTGTGGTTGAGTAGATGAAGCTGTATGTTGTTGTTTTTCATCCATAATACAGCGGCCATTGAATTTACAACCAGATTCTATGATTATATCTGGGGTTGTAACATCACCATTTAGGATAGATTCTTTTGAAAGTTCTACTCTTTCTTTTGCAAAAACAGGTCCATCTATCTTACCATAGCAGGTCAATTTCCCTGTTTTTATTTCTGCTTTAACATGAGCATTTGGACCAACAAAAAGATGACCATCAGCATTTATTTTGCCATCGAATTTACCTTTTATCATAAGTGACTTGGAAAACTTTAATTCGCCGGTAAAATCAATATCTTCTGCAAGGACTGTATCAATTTCACTTTCGATAATTTCAGTAATAGTTGTTTTAGACATTTTTTCCTCCAGGCTTTTACATTTTTTTATATAAAATTATAGTTTTTTTCTATTTCGTTAGCTTGATTTTAATTATTTTTAGAATTAGTCAATCAAAAAATATATTTATTAAATTAAGATTTTTTTGCAATAAAATTTTATTAAAATAATATTTAAGCTTAACAGTATTTTATTGAAATAAAAATTTAATTAAGATAATATTTAACCTTAATAGTATTTTATTGAAATAAAAATTTAATTAAGATAGCATTTTACTGTAATAAGAGTTTATTAAAACAATTTTTCATTGAAATCAATTATTTTATTTAATAAAATCTGAAATATCAATGAAGTTCATTAAAAAAAAATGTTTAACTGAATAGCACTTTATAAAAACTTAAAATATCTTCGAATTTAAACTCTTTTTCTCCTTCAAATATTACTTTTGCAAGATATAGACCTTCTGGCGGTAGAACAAAAATAGAAGGAGTTTTAATTATATTTTTATTATCTAGATGAGATTTTTCAATTTTTTCAAAATCAAGCATTTGAGCAATTGTATCTAACTCTATTTTCTTTAAACCACACATAAAAGCAGAACCAAGCATAAACCTTACCTGTTTATGCAAAAAAGAGTTTCCTCTTATGACGACCAAAATAAAATCATTGAAGTTAAAAACTTTTGTCTCATAAACTTCCCTAATAGGATTTCGTTTTTCTAAAGATGTAGTAAATAGCTTAAAATTATGCTTTCCTTCAAATATCTTAAGTGATTGTTCGAAACTATCTATATTTAATTTACCATCAAAGCAAAAAGCTCTATTTTTAATAAAAGGAGTAAGCATTTTCCCGGTATAAATGACATATAGATAAACTCTTTCAATTGCTGAAAATCTTGGATTAATTTTTTTTTCTGTTCTTTTACATTTATAAAATCTAATATTTTTTGGGAGATTATTATTAAAAATAGTTATCACTTTTTCTGTTTTAAATTCTTTTGATAGTGAAAATGAAATAACATTTTCAATGGCATGAACACCACTATCGGTTCTTCCAGCAAAATAAATCCTTGTTAATTCTTTTATTTTAACTTTATCTTCTATTGGATCAAGTGATTTTATTGCTTTTTGATTCAATTTAAGTAAAACATTTTCTATTTCTTCTTGAACTGTTTTGTCTTTATTTTGAATTTGAAAGCCAAAATATTCTATCCCATCATAAGATATGGATGCAATATAGTGATAAAATCTATTGCTGTCATAAAATTTATCATTTTTTTGCATGATTCTATTTTTTTTCTAAGGAAGAGATTAACTTTGAATATTTCTCATAAAGGTCTTTCGCCATATCCAGAAATTGAACATTTTTATCTTTACTTGATCTACCTGAACCGAAAATTCTACCTATAATGGCTTTTGCATCGGATGCCACTCTCATCTTTTCAGAATCATCTTGTATCTCAGAAAGGCCATACTTATATAGAAGCACACCATAAATGAATAAAAAGCCATTGAATCCATAGTTTTTATCTAGATCTGGACCTAAAAAACCAGCTGCTTCAACATTTTCTTTGCCACTATTCAGTAATGAATAAGCTTTTGAATAATAATTATATGCCTTTTTATATAATGTGTCTTTTAGCTCTGTAAAGAACTTATCTTTTTTTTCATTTTCGAGATCAGATGCAAGCCAGGCTGCCCTTAAAGAAGAGATGGCTATTTTGGTTGTCGGAGCGACTTTTTGAGGGAAAAAGGCGTATGTATATTGAGCCATAATTAAAGAAACAAGCCCTTCAAGGATTTTTCTTTCTTTTTTAAAATCCACTGGTCCAAAACTATCATATACAAATTTTTTTCTCTTTACAATATCATTTCTCAATATTTCAATACTTGAAGGTAAAATATTTTTAAAATCCTGCTCATATGTACTATAAAAACAATTTGGGCATGTTACAATAACATAGTATAATGGATTAACGGCTCCATACTTTGGTGTAGGTATGTAAAGTCTTCTTAGTTCATCGGTCAACTTTCCAGCATTAAGTCTACCTCTACCTGAAAGCATCTTTTCTATTCTAAATTTTTCCTCACATATCGGGCAGACAGTTTCATCTTTCGCAAAAAAGGAAACCTTTGAAGAAGATTCCGATTCTTTTTCTTCTTCACCTGTTAAATCATCTATATCGCTCATATTACCTCTTAATTTTTTTTATATGACTTTTCTTTCGATAATGACAAATCCTACCGCATATTTTCTTTCATGAGCCAAAGTTGCATGAATATTATATATTGTATCTGGATAAATAGCTGCAAGGAGGTTTTTCAGAAAAAATAAAGGTTTTCCAAGTTCATCATACAAAATCTCGACATCTTTTAAGGAATGAATCCTTACTCCTGTACCAATAGCCTTAAAAAAGGCTTCTTTTAGGGCAAACCTTCCTGCGAA
The DNA here is from genome assembly GCA_964581895.1 of uncultured Brachyspira sp. GTDB lineage: Bacteria > Spirochaetota > JAAYUW01 > JAAYUW01 > JAAYUW01 > Exilispira. Next base: position 134,185 of record CAZOPR010000005.1, on the reverse strand, counting down.
ATACTCATATTTTCTGGTTTTTGTATATTTTACCACTTGATCTTTTTCTTTTTCTGTAAACAGTCTTTCTATAAAACCTTCCTGTTCCAAAGAATTTGAAAATCTTTCAATATCTACGATATCTATACCAGTACCAATTATCATTTCTATCTTCCTATTTATAGTTTAATTAACTAATTAAATTTTATCAATACTTTTCTTTGGAGTTTTTATAAAAAAGATGGAAAAAAATAAAGTGGAAATAGCATACATTATTGCCGTTAAGGTAAAAGAATACGCAAATCCTTTTGACTCTATTGTGCTACCTGAAATTCGTGCAGAAATCATCCAGGAAGAGGTCCATACAAACATTTTCAATGCATTCATTAGCGATTGTTCGTTTTTTGGCACATTTTCAAGTGCGAAATTATCAGATAAAGGGGAAGCCATATTCATCAATGTTCCTCTTATAAAGAAAGCAAGAACAACAAATATTGGATTTTTGATGTATGTCAAGATAAGAATAAATGGGATACTTATCCCCTGAGTTACAACTATTGTTATAGGTTTTCCAAGTCTTCTGGCTAAAACAGGTCCCAACATAATACCTAAAAATGTAAAAAACTGACTTATTCCATAAACTATACCTATTAAACTATCAGACATATTGAATTCCAGCTTAAAATAAAGGTTTATATAAGGTATGGTCAAGCCTGCCCCAATACCAATAAATAATGCTGGAAGAAGAAGTTTAAAATATATTTTCCAGTTAGAAACTGAAAATATAGCTTTATTTGTTGATTTTTCGATCTTTACATATTTGATTTTTGAAAAGATTAAAGTTGAGAAAAGTATTATCAAAGCACCAAAGCCGATAGATAATTTATATGATAACAATTCATTTTTAACAAAATAAAGACTTATATCTCTAAAAAAACCTCCAATAATATTACCAATGACTCCTGTTAGCATGCCTATGGCACCATTTAAGGAGAAAAAATGCATCTGATGTTCAACTTTAGTATTGTTCATTATAAAAGGTCCTGCTGCAACTGAAAAAAAGGTAGAAAAGGCACCTGTAAGTAAAGTCAAGCTAACAAGAATGGGGAAATTATTATTTAATGCAATTGCAAGATAAAAAAATCCAGTAAATATTGGTACTATTGTAAAAAGGTATCTTAGGTTAATCCTTGAAAGAAGAAATGCTGCTGGTAAAGTTACAAGAGCAGAACCAAAGGCTCTTGATGAAAGAAGTTTCCCTATGGCACTTTCTGTAAAAGATAAAGATTTACAGTATAGATTGAAAAGAAGACCTATAAGGTTGACTCCTATACCAAATAATAGGTTTCCAAATATGAACAAACGAACATCTTTCGAAGATGAAGAAAGAGCGATTTTATATTCATTAAATGCATTTTTTGTCAGTTTTTTCATTTATTAAATTTATTAAAAAGGTTTTTATTGTCAAGGAAAGTAAGATGAAAAATACTTAAATACTTAAATCTTCGATTATTGGTGAAAGAATAGATATAAGATCTTTTATTTTTAATATTGCTATCATTCCTCTTGCTCCAGCATTGATAGCAATCTTCTCATGACTTAAAAGAGATTTATCCAATAAAATCTTAATCTGTTTTTTAAATCCAAATGGAGAGATCCCGCCTACTTTATACCCAGATATTCTTTCTGCCTCTTCGATTGTTGCAAGTATAACCTTTTTTTCTTTTAAAAGGCTGGCTACTTTTTTAAGTGAGATTTCTCTATCTCCGCCAATTAGTGCAAGATAATGATCTTTATCTCCTTTTATTACTATACTTTTTATCATTGCGTTAAGTGGCCAACTTAAAGAAGAGGCGGCATAAACCGCCCCTTTTTCGTTGAATTGATATTCCCTTATCTCGTAAGAAACCTTCTTTTCTTCTAAAAATGACATTCCTTTCGTTTTCATAATAAACAATCAAAAATATTATCAAAAAAATTATCAATAAAAGTTACCAAATATCCAATTTATTAGCAATCAAATTTAATACTGATAAGATTTAATAACAATCAAATTTATTAGCAATCAAATTTAATACCGATCAGATTTATTAACAATCAAAATATAACTTATATTCAATAGGATCTATAGAAGATCTAAAATTTTCAAGTTCTTTTTTCTTTGTTCTTATCCAGGAATCTATAAAATTTTCTGTAAAAACATTTTGTTCAAGCAAGAATTTATGGTCTTCTTCCAGAGCTTTTAAGCTACCTTCAAGTGATTCTGGAACTGATTTAATTTTCTTTATCTCTTCTTCATGAAGATCATGAATATTAACATCATAAGGTCCAAAACCATGTTTTCTTGGATCTATTTTGTTTTTAATCCCATCAATACCAGCCATAACGATTGCTGGGAATGCGAAATATGGGTTGCAGGTTGCATCTGGGGTTCTAAATTCAAATCTTGCATCTTCGGGACTTGTAGCATATTTCGGTATTCTTATAGCAGCACTTCTATTACCCAAAGAGAAGAAAAGATTTGTTGGAGCTTCAAAACCAGGTATAAGTCTTTTATATGAATTTACACTTGGATTTGTAAATGCGGCTAAAGCAGGTCCATGCGCTAAAATTCCACCAATAAAATAGAGAGCTTCAAGCGATAAAACAACATATTCATTTCCATAAAATATATTTTTGCCATTCTTTTTGACTTGAATATGACAGTGAAGTCCAGAACCTGCATCATTAGATAGGGGTTTTGGCATAAAAGTTGCAAAAAGTCCATGTCTTCTTGCTATATTTTTTACAATATATTTTATCCATACTGTGTTTTCTATAGATTTAAATAATGGTGTCAATGGAACTTCAATCTCATGTTGAGAAGGACCGCCAACTTCATGATGATGGTACTTAAATTTAATCCCCATCCTATCCATTACATCAATTATCTCCTGCCTAACTTCAAAATATCTATCCATTGGAAGAGCTCTATGATAACCTTTATGCTGTGGAATAGAAATATAAGAGTTTTCAGAAGTCCATTCATTGTTCCAATAGCCTTCTTCAGAATCTATATGGTAAAAGGAATAGTGAGATTTTGTATCATATGAAACTTTTGAAAAAAGATAAAATTCATATTCTGGCGCAAAATATGCTTCATCTGCTATTTTAGATTCTTTTAAGAAATCTATAGCTTTTTTAGCTATAAATCTAGGATCATCTTCAAACTGTTGTCTTGTATCTGCTTCTTTTATCATGCACATTACAGAATAGACTGTTGATTCTGTAAAAGGATCCTTATGAATAGTTGTGAGATCCGGAATCAATACAAGATCTCCAGAAGATACCTTTCTAAATCCAGTGACTGATGAACCATCAAAGCCTATTCCTTCACTTAATAAATCTTCTGTAACTTCATCTTTAGAAATTGTGACCTTTCTAATTTCTCCATTTAAGTCAATAAATTTAAGATCAAGAGAAAGAACCCTCTCTTCTTCAAGGGTTTTCCTGAGCTCGTTTATTGTCATCATTTTCTCCTGTTTAATTATTGAAATATTTATCTTTTGTGCGATAATAGTATCAGATTATTTCAAATATGCAATAAAGTTTCAAAATAAAATTAGGTTGAAAGTAAAAATGGTTTGTAAGATTATTAATTTTAATAGTTTTAATAATCTTTATCCTCAATAATTTTATTAAAAATGACGATTAAAAAATATGGAGTTAAATAATGCGAGACATACATCAAATTAAACTTTTAGTATTTATAATTGCTGCTTTGGTTTTTAGCTTATTAATTTCTTCTGTTTTATTTTTAAGTGGAATTGAGTTAAATATTATAATAGTTGCCTTAATTGTAGGGATATCCATCATCTTTGTAACTACTTTATATTTAATAATTTATTTTATTGATAAAAACTTCTTAAAAGAGATAAGCGAAGCATTGGAAAAAGTAGGTAAGGGAGAACTAACTTCTGGTAAAATCTCTTTTGAAGGAGCTTTTGCTATTAAAATCAGAAAAAATTTAGATAGCTTCGTAGATTTTTTATCTGATACTTTAAAAAAAATAGAGTTTTCGGTTCTTGATATAAATGGAAATGCAAGCACATTAAGTATGTTTTCCGAGAATATCAGTCAAAGAATTGAAAATGAAAGAGATACTATTAATGAAATAACAAAATCTATGACAGACTTAAAAGCTATAGCTGATTCTATTAAAGAATATGCAACAATTGCCAAAGATCTTTCTGTTAAAAATAGGGAAAGGATTTTTAATTCAACAGAGTCGATCAAGAATCTTATTCAATCGATGAATGAGATATCTGAATCTTCAAGTTCAATAAGTGAAGTCGCTAAATTTATTGCTGAAGTTGCTGATGAAACAAATCTTCTTGCACTAAATGCATCAATAGAAGCTTCTCGTGCTGGAGCAGAAGGAGCTGGTTTTTCGATAGTTGCATCAGAAATAAGAAATTTAGCTGAGAACTCTTCTTCAGCTATTAAAAAAATTACAGATACAGTAGATAGACTTGTTAAAAGTGTTTCAAAAGGTGTAATTTTTTCAAATGAAGCGAATGAAGCTTTAAATGATATTATTGCTGGTATTAATGATACGGCAAAAACAATAGAAGAGATAGATTCAAAAATAACAACACAAACTCAGGTTACAGGGCAAATATATTCTGAAATAGAAGATGTTAATAAACTTGTTATCCAAAATTCAGAATTATTGATAGAGATGCTTACTTCAATACAAAATCTTTCAAAACAAAGCGATATATTGAAAGAAATTGCTGCACAATTTAAAAAAGAGCATCAAGATGATATGTCAAATCATATTTTTGGAGTTGAAAATTTTACCTCATCAGAAAATAAAGATGTTGACTCCTTGTCTTCCAAAAATCTTGATTCTTCAATGGAAATTAAAGATATTGTACCAAGATAAAAATTGAAATGACTCAGAAAAGATATTTATCTGCTTCGGCATATTTTAAAGAAAAATTTGGTAAAAAATTTAGAAGATTGCCTATTGATGCAGGTTTTTCATGTCCAGGAAGATGTATCTATTGCTCTTCATGGGGTTCACTGGCATATAACTCTTTTAAGATTGTAAAATCTAATCTTGAAGATTATAATAAGGATATAAATAAAAGGTTTACTCAAAGATTTAGTATCGAACAAAGATTTTTTCTTATTAAAAATCAGATTGAAAATTTTTTAGAAAAAAATAAAGAATTTAACTTAGAATCATCTGAAAAAGAAACAACTGAAAAATCATCTGGGAAAAAGACTTTACTTTATCTATATTTTCAAGCATTTTCAAATACATTTGATACCAAAGAAAACTTAAAAAAGATTTATGATTATAGCTTAAATTTAGCAAAATTTGATGGTATTTTTATTGGAACAAGACCAGATTGTATAGATGAAGAAAGAGTAGAATTATTAGCAGATTATTCAAAAGATTATGATCTATGGCTTGAACTTGGTCTTCAATCAGCCCACGATAGAACATTGAAATATATAAATAGAAAACATACTGTAAAAGATTATGAAAATGCTGTAAAACTACTAAAATCTTATGGAATCAAAGTTATATCTCATATTATTGTAGGATTGTATGATGAAAAACAGGAAGATTTAATTGAAACAATTATCTTTTTGAATAATCTTGGCGTTGATGGTATTAAATTTCATCATCTTTACATTCTACCAAATACGCAGATACTAAAATATTATGAAAAAGGTATTCAAAAATTGTTAAGTGAAGAAGAATATATAGTACAGGTTGCAAATGCTTTGCAATACCTTAAAAAGCAAATAATAATATTTCGGTTGTTTTCCGATCCAGAAGAAATTTTTATCGCTCCAAAATGGCACCTAAAAAAAACAGAATTGCTAAATAAATTTGATAGATATTTAGAAGAAAACGAAATCTGGCAGGGGAAATTGTGGGGAAAATAAAAAAAATTATAAAGATTCTTTTGGTTTTATCTCTTTTTTCAATACTATCAATAAGTTGTAGTTATAATAATAGCTCTGGCAAATATATTGTTGGTATAGCTGGGATAAAGACATTGAATCCATTTTTATCAAGCTTAAAAGATGAAAGGACTATTAATTTTCTTATTTATGGATCATTGTTTTATATGAAAAATAGTTTTTCTAAGTTCGAGCCTTTTATAGCTAAAAAATTTACTGTTTTTGAAAGTAAGATTTTAATAGAGGTAAATGATAATATATTTGATTCAGATGGAAATAGTATTAATGCTAGGTTTTTAGTAAAATATTTTAATTTTATGCAAAATAAATCATTAAATGATGATGAATCTTTTATTCCAAATATAAAAGGATTAATCATAGAAGAGGATGAAAATAATGAAAATAATATGATCATTAAATTTGATGATAAACTATCCCAAGTTGAAAGAATGCAAAAAGTTGGACATTTATTTACTTTTCCAATTTTAAGTCCAGAGGTTTTTGAAAAAATTGAAGAAAAACAGGAAAATTTTTACAAATACGCAAATTTTGAAGATCAAGGAATTCCAGTTGTTTCAACAGGTAAATGGAGTATAAAAGAGATAAATTTTGAATATATTGAAATCGAAAAAAATCAGAAAGATAAAAGTGATAAAATTAAAAAAGAGAGAAAAACAATTGTATTTAAGATGATAAAAGATAAAAATCAAATTTTACAGGATCTTATAAATAAAAAAATAGATATCTGCTTTGGAGATGAATTAGATGCTCGATTTTTACAAAATTTTTATACTGTTAAAAAAATTAAAATTGATGATCCAGAATCTTTTTATGCACTATTTTTTAACTTTCAAAGTTCAAATATTGATAATAAGAAAATTTTTGAAAATATAAATTTTAGAAAAATTATCTATAACATTATCAATAATGAGCTTAAAATTAATAAACTTAATCAAGAAACCTATGTCACTCCAGCCCATATTATAAAAAAAAGGCAGAGTCCTATAAATAAAAACTATTTAAAGGAAGTTATTCAAAAAAATAATAGGAATTTTTCTTTATTTGCAATCTCTGATGATTCTTTTGCGTTATCATTAATGCAAAATCTCAATGATATCCTTACCAAAAAAGGCTTAAATATAACTGCCTATAGTGAAAATTTAAATAATATGATTGCAAGAATTTATGCTACTAAAAATTGGGATTTTTTTATAACGACCCTTTCAATAGATTACCCATTTTTAGTTGATTTTGAATTGTATGATCCTTTTAGTTTTCAACATTTATTTAATATTAACCTTGATAAAAATATAGATTTTATTTTATCATTCGAAAGTGAGCTTTATAACAAAATTGAGCAAAATGCTGAACTAATAATAAAAAGTCCAATTAAAATATACAAAGAAATTGAAGAGCAAATAACTAAAAACTATTACTTTGTGCCACTAATGGAAGATAAAGTGTATCTTTTTTATAATAGAAAGATCAAAATAAAAAAGGCTGAAGTAATTAATAAAGGTTTTTTTATTTATAATTTATTTGATTAAACTACAAAAAAATTTATGTATTTTTAGATGATTATCAATAAGATTAAATATTGACAAAATATAAAGCAAGATTAAATTCATATTAGTTTATTAAAGAATAAAGTGAAGTGTGGAGGCGTCTATCAAAACAACAGAATTAGAATATGTTATTCTTGGTCTTGTTTCTATGAATGATTTTTCTGGCTATGATATTAAAAAGATTTTTGACAAATCTTACATTATTCGCTGGTCAGCTTCTCCAGGTTCCATTTATCCTGCATTAAAAAGACTTGAAAAAAGAGGCTTATTAAAAAGTAAAAGAATATTGGATGGTAAAATACCGAAAGAAGTATATTCAATAACAGATGAAGGGAAAATAAAGATTAAAGAATGGTTGAAAGAGCCTTTTAAGGGAAACTCTATTACCAGATTTGGTCTTGAGTTAAAACTTTTATTTTTACATAATCTGACCAATCAAGAAAGAAAGGATTTTCTCAATAAACAGATTGAGGAAATCAACAAATGCATCGACAATCTACCTAAATGGAAGATGGAGATGGATGTAAAAAACAGGTATAGAGACATGCTCTATGAAGAAAAATTAAGAGAATTTAAGCAAAATATAAAATTCATTGAAAGTCTTTTGGAAATATAAAGTTAGAGGTCTCTAATGAATAAAAAAATATTTTTGCTTCTGGTTATTTTCTCTTTTATTTTACTTTTTTCCTGTCAAACTTATAAGTATAATATTTCTGATTCAAGTGGAAATATTTATTCCCCAGAAAAGCTTCTTTTAGAGGGACAACTTGCTTATGATAAGCAATCTTATGATGTAGCAATAAAATATTTTATGACTATTTTAGAAAAATATCCAGAAAATAAAGAATTTACTTCATGGGCATGTTATGAGATTGGTTTTGTTTATTTTACAATGAAAAAGTATGATCTTGCGAAACAATGGTTCACAAAAGTTTTAGAGCAATATAATGGTTCAAATGCTGCTGTTAAACTTGCTACATATATGCTTCAAAAGATTGAAGAGATAATGAAAAAAAAGAAGTAAAGTGAATTAAAGTTATGAAGATATTTTTAGACACAGCAAATATAGATGAAATAAAAAATGGCGTTGAACTTGGCTTAATAGATGGTGTTACTACAAATCCAACATTAATATCAAAAGAAAATGTAGATTTTAAAACCAGAATTAAAGAGATTTGTGATTTAGTTAAAGGTCCTACCTCGGCTGAAGTCATTGGAACAGATCATAAGCAAATGGTAGAAGAAGCAAGAATTTTATCTTCTATTTCCCCTTATGTAGTTGTAAAGATTCCAATGACTGAAGAAGGGATTAAAGCCACAAAGATTTTATCATCAGAAGGGATAAAGACCAATCTTACATTGATATTTACTCCTTTACAGGCTTTAGTTGCTGCAAAAGCTGGAGCGACTTATGTTTCTCCATTTGTAGGAAGGCTTGATGATATAAGCAATGAAGGGATGAAACTTGTTGAAGATATCAAAAAAATTTTTGAAAATTATTCATTTCAAACTCAAATCATAGTCGCTTCCATAAGACATCCCGAGCATATCCTTAGAGCAGCTAAAATAGGTGCTGATATAGTTACGGTGCCTTTGAATGTCCTTTTAAAAATAATGAAACATCCTTTGACAGATATTGGACTTACGACATTCCTAAAAGATTGGGAAAAATATAAAAACAAATAGTTAATTATACTTCAATTTTCTATTTTTCTTTATGGAGAATCCTATGGATGATACTATGAATCCTCTGGATCTTACAAATCTAATATTTGCAATTTTTTCAGAATATAGTAAATCAGGTTCAATTTTCAATATTTCAAACAATTATTTTTATAGACCTTCATCAAAAGGAAGGATTAATTTTTGGGGTAAAACCTTAGATTTACCAGTTGGAGTGGCAGCTGGTCCTCATACACAGCTTTCTCAAAACATAATTACCAGTTTTTTGACTGGAGCAAGATTCATCGAGCTTAAAACTGTGCAAGATAATGATAATATTCAAGTAGATAAACCTTGTATTTATGCTGCTGATGAAGGGTATAATGTTGAGTGGTCTACGGAATTAAAAATAGATCAAGCTTTACAAGAATATATTAATTCTTTCCTTATTATCTTGATTCTTCAAGATATTTTAGACCTAAAAGTTCAAAGTAAAGAGAAAAGCCAAAATTTAGATGATGGATTTATATTTGTTTCAAGCATAGGTTATAGTTATGAAGGTATAAGATCAGAAAAGGTAAATAGATTTATAAATGAATTATCTGGTAAAGGTAGCAAAGTAAAAGAAATCGCTTCTAATCTTATTGAAATATTAAACCAGCCTTTTTGTCAAAAGTTTGCAAGAAATTTAGGGAAAAGATTTCCATTTGATCTTCTTGAAAAAATCGCTACTGATTCATATCCAATCACACAGATCGTTACATTATCAACCATGCATGGGACTAAACCTGAAGAGATAGAAACAATTATTCGATATCTTTTGGTAGAAAAAAAGCTAAATACAATTCTTAAGGTTAATCCTACACTTTTAGGATATCAAAAGGTTAAAAGTCTACTTCATGGGCATGGATTTGGTTATATAAAACTTAGCGAAGAAAGTTTTGCAAAAGATTTATACTTGGAAAAAGCATTTGAAATTGTTGAAAGAGCTTTAGTTAAAGCAGATGAAAGAAAATTATATTTTGGCATTAAGGTAAGTAACACCTTACCAACAATAAATCAAACAAAAATGAAAGGGCAGATGGCTTACCTTTCTGGAAGGGCACTTTTCCCTATATCTTTGGAAGTAGCCGAACTTTTCAGAAAAAAATTTAAAAATTTAGTAATCTCATTTTCAGCAGGTGCAAATCAAAAAAATATAAAAGATATACTTGCTAATGGTATTTATCCAGTAACTGTTGTTACAGATTTACTTAAACCAGGTGGATACCTAAGACTTTATAATATTGCAAAAGTAGCAGATTTTTCATTATCATTAAAGCATAAAAAATTTAACGCATCTGAAATTGCAACAGGAGAACAATATCAAAAGCTAATGGAGCATCCATTTTTCCCTTTAGAAAAAAAAGTGATAAATACCAAGATTCCTTTATTTGATTGTTTCATCGCTCCATGTGTTAAGTCCTGTCCAATAAATCAAGATGTTCCTTTATATTTAAGATTTATTGAGAAAAAAGATTATAAAAATGCCATAAAAGTTATTTACGCGAAAAATCCTCTGCCATTTATTACTTCTAAAATCTGCACTCATTTTTGTATGTATAACTGCACAAGAAAATTTTATGATAAATCTATAGAGATTAGAAACCAAAAATTACTTGCTACTAAAAAAGGTTTTAACTTCTTAAAAGAATTTATTAATCAAGAAAAGAAAAATATAAAAAAGAACAATATTAAAGTGGCAATCGTTGGAGCAGGTCCTGCCGGACTTTCTGCTGCAAATTTTCTGGCAAGGACTGGATTTGATGTCACAATTTTTGAGAAGGAAAAAAAATTTGGTGGAATAGTAAACAATGCTATTCCAAAATTTAGAATAAAAAGAAGCGAAATCGAAAAAGATATAGAGTTATTAAAACTTTTAGATGTTAAATTTGAAAATAAATTTATTGATAAAATATCTCAATTGAAAGATGATGGATTTAAGTATATCATCGTCGCAACAGGAGCAAACAACTCCAAAAAGCTTGATTTAGAATATAATGAGGGAAATCTTTTTGATTCTATTGAATTCTTAAGAGATTTTAATGAAAAGAAAAGGATAAATTTAGGAAAAGAAGTCATTGTTGTTGGTGGTGGAAATTCAGCAATGGATGCAGCAAGAGCAGCCAAAAGAATATATAAGGTCAAAAATGTTACTGTAGTCTATCGAAGAACTGAAAATGAACTACCAGCAGATAGGGAAGAGTATGAAAATGCTATTTCAGATGGGATCAGTTTTAGGATGCTCAGGCAACCAGTTTCATATAAAAATAAAACTTTAACCTGTGAAATAATGCAACTATCAGAAAAGGGGATTGATGGAAGAAGAAAAGCGATTCCAACAGGCAAGTATGAACTTTTGAAAGCAGATTCAATAATTGTTGCAATAGGTGAAGAAATAGATGGGAAATGGTTTAGTGAAAATAAACTTGATAAAATTAAAGATGACGAAGAAATTTTTATAATTGGTGATCTTTTAAGAGGACCTTCTTCAGTTGTTGAAGCCATATCTGACGCCAAAAAAGCAGTAGATAAAATTTTAATAAAAAATAATATTTTTGAAGATATTTTTTCAAATATTTCACCTATAGATAATATTAAAACAATCGATGAAAAATCATTTGTAGATAGGGGGAAGTTAAAAAACCCATCAAAAAAGGATTACGAAAGATGTCTTGAATGCAATCTTTACTGCGGAAGATGTGTTGATGTTTGCCCAAATAGAGCAAATAGAGCAATACCTTTTTCAAACGAAAATTTGAAAGATTATTATCAGATTATACATATAGATTATCTATGCAACGAATGTGGCAACTGTGAAACTTTTTGCCCATACGAAGGAAAACCTTATAAAGAAAAATTTACAATATTTGATTCAATAGAAAGGTTTAATGAATCAAAAAATCCAGGTATTTTTGTCTCTTCTTTTTATGATAAGGAAGAGATAACTATTAATCTAAGAAAAAACGACTTAAAAGTTCTTAAAATAGCTGCTCAGAGAATAAATAATCTATTTCGTTCAAATGAAGATTTAGTTGAAATAAAATTTTCTCTTCATCTTATTAATTTTTATCCAGAAATTTTTAAGAATAACTTCAAATTTAATGATTAAATTAAAATTTTGTTTATGAATTTATCTAATGAAAAAAAACGCCCTTTTAACAAGGGCGTCTTTTTTTCATTAAATTTTAAACAATTTCATTAAAAACCTGCAAATGTAAGAAATTCATCCCACTGAGTATTAACACAGATGTCTAATAAACTATAAGTTGTTGTATCTGCCTTTAAAGTGATAGAAACGCCATAGGCTTTGCTTGTCCATGTTGAACCATGCCATTCAAGAGAAACAAGTTGTGCATTTGCTGGATTTACTAAATCCATAACAGCTTTAGCATAATTTTTAACAGTTGTAGTCATGCTTGAACTATTGTAGATATTGCTCATATAAACATAAAGGTCCCAAGTATAACCGCTAAAATCTTTTGATGGTTTTAAGTTTTTAAAAGTTGTACCTGAGATTCCACTATTTATTGCTGCTGAAGCAAAGTTGTTAAGTGCTGTTCCAAGATTTGCTGCATAAGACATATTTACAACTGAGAAAGTTACATCAGAAGTTGTGCTATATTCAGCTTTATAATAATCGAATATAGCTTTTGCAGCATAATATGCAGTGGTTGTTGGATTATTTTTAATGTAAGAAATAAAATTGTAATCATACCCATTTCCAGGGATGGTCTGTTCTGATGAAGCAATATAGCTTACCATTCCCCTAAACTGATAAAAAAGTTCTGCACAAGCCATCAAACAAGCATCATAAGCAAGAACATCTAATGTTTTGCCAGTTTTTGAGTTTAAATAAGATATGATTGATTTTTGTTCAACTTCACTTAAATGGTCAGAACTATTTGTATCATCCCAGCAAACTCCTTTTGGTGTTAAAGATCTGTCAACAGCACCACCATGGTTCCAGAAGATCCACATATAATGATCGGCTGGGAAATTTAATGTTGCATAGTCAATGAAGTTTTTAGCTGTTGTTTCAGAACCCATATTTACTTCACCAACATCTTGTAAAAGTGTTGCACCGGTTGTCTGAATGTAATAATATCCATGTGTACTACCAGAATTATCCCATAGAGCAACGATGTTAATATTGCTATCTGAGCCCACAGCCTTCATTTCATTGATATCATAGTCACCATATGAAGAAAGGTTGTTATCTGCGTCAAGATAAACAAGAATGGTCCAGCTTTTTTTTGGCTGAGGAAGTGTAATTCCACCACCGCCGCCGCCACCACCAGATGTTAAGGAAATAGTATAACCCCTATTGGTTCCTTTTTTACCATTGTAAGAGTAAACTCTGATGTAGTAGGTTTTTGTAGATGGAGCTGTCCATGTTATTTTTGAACCGTAAGTACCATCACCTTTGTCATCATTTGAAGCTAAAGTAGTTGTTCCATCCCTAAGATATAAGACAGTGTCAGCATAGCCATATACAACTGTTTCGATGGTATAGGTTGTTCCACTTACTGCAGAAAATTTTAAATAATCGTTTGCATCATCATAAAAGTTGTGTTCTTGAGCGGTTGCGTTTGCAGTAATTGTTTTGGCATAGGTTGTTGAATCATCTTCCTCATATGCATCTTTTGAAGTCATGTTGAGTCTTGTGTTTTCAACATATTGAGGAGCCTTATCAATACCATTGCCAATGTCATCTGTAAGGTTAACAGGTGATTGACATGAAAAAAGGACTGCGAAAAATAACAGAACAAAGATAGCAAAAAGTGTCTTTTTCATACTTTCTCCTAAAAGTTACTAATCTCAATATCTAAAATTGTAAATTTATGTCAACAAAAATATTTTTTAGTAAATAGATATATTAACAAAATATATTTAATATTTTAGTTATGTTTCCTAATAAAATTAAAGTTAACTAATTATATTTAGTTTATATGATAAAATCAAAATTAAAGTAGGATTATAATGATAAAAAAATAATAATAGAAAAATTAAAAAAATAGTTGAAATATTAAAAAAATTAAAAGAACAAAGATAAAAAAACAAAAAAAAAGAAAAAAATAAAGAGAAAATATAATAGAAAACTAAAGAAAAAAGCATTAATTGAAATCAATTTTTTGATTTTGAATTAATATTTAATTTAGATTTAATCTTAAATTTATTTATTTTATAAAATCTATCAAAATGCTTTTTTGTTAGCCATCTATAAGATTTATGATATTTATAAGATTCCCATAATGTTGCTGCATTTTCAAAACCAACAAAAATAATTATACCAGTATAATAAATATAAAGAAGTATTATCAAACTTGAACCAGCTTTTGAGAAAACAGAACCAGCTAAAGTTGAAGGAATCAATTTGAAAAGAAGTATATTTGCAAGTTTTCCAAGATATGAAGTTAAAAGTCCGCTACTAAATGCGAATTTTACAGGTATCTTTTCAAAAATCATCTGAATGTAAAGGCTAAAAAAGAAACTGAAAAGAAACGGGGAGATGATGTAATTTATTAAAAAATTTTGAATATTTGAAATTTTAGAAATTAAAAGATAAGAAGTTACTTTTTTTATTATGGGACTTAAAAAAAGTGAACCAAAGTAAAAAGCAAGCACAATCAATGTAAGCAAAATAGCAAATATTCTTGTTTTAAGCCAGGTAAGGAAAAAAGGTTGTTTTTTATTTAAGTTTTTATAGTTAGAATATGAAACTTTTGTGAAAACAAAAAGAGAAGAAGAGGTGATTATAAGAATAAATATACTTAAAGATGTATAAAATGTTTTATTTTTATTTGAAGCTATGGCTTCTAAAAGTTTTGTTATCGAAAGGTATATATCTTTACCAAAAATATTGATAATAATTGGGGAAATATTTTCAAGCATAGATTGTGAAAATAAAAATTTATCACCTAATATGAAAATTAGCATTAAAATTGGAGGGATTGATAAAATAAAATAATAAGCGAAAGCTGCGGCAAGATGATGTATCCTATGTTTGGAACAATTGTTAATCAATTTGGATATATGTAAAATTATTCTTAGCATTAAAAACCTTTGATTTTTTTATCGATGTAGTATAATTATCTTGCCTGTAAAATAGATTAAGAATTAAAAATAACAATAAAAAAGTTAAAATTAAATTAAAAATTAAATTAGCAGCAAAAAGTATTTAATTATTGTTAACAAAAGAAATAATGGAGTGGTTATGATTTTACTAAAAAATTGCTTTGCTATTGTAACCTCTGTTTTTGAAGAAGTAAAATACAGCAAAGATATTCTTATCGAAGAGAATAAGATAAAAAAGGTTGGGGATAATTTAATAGAAAAACTAACAGATGAAGAGAAAAAAAGACTTCAAATACTTGATTGTAGTGATTCTATTGTTATACCAGGGCTTGTAAATACTCATCATCATTTTTATCAAACACTTACAAGAAATCTACCAGCAGTTCAAAATGCAAAACTTTTTGACTGGCTGGTTTATCTTTATGAGATCTGGAAATATATAGATGAAGAGGCAATATTCTGGTCAAGTGCAATAGCTATTGGTGAATTATTAAAAACAGGTTGCACTTTAACAACTGATCATCACTATCTTTATCCTAAAAGTATTGTGGAAAACAATATCAGCATTATGAATATTCAGTTTGAAGTTGCAGATCAACTTGGCATTCGCTTTTCTCCAACTCGAGGTTCTATGTCTAAAAGTAAAAAGGATGGGGGATTACCACCACCAGATGTAGTTCAAGATGAAGATGAAATTTTATCTGAAACTGAAAATATCATCAAAACATTTCACGACCCATCCGATGAGTCTATGAGAAAAGTTGTTGTAGCTCCTTGCTCTCCTTTTTCAGTGAGTGAATCACTTATGAAAAAAAGTGTTGAACTTGCAAGAAAGTATAAGGTAAAGCTGCATACTCATCTTGCCGAGACAGAAGATGAAGTGGAGTATTGCATTGAAAAATATGGAAGAAGACCGCTTAAACTTATGCAGGATCTTGATTTTGTAGGGGAGGATGTTTTTTATGCTCATGGTATATTTTTTAATGATGAAGAACTTGAAATCCTCGCAAGAACAAGAACAGGTATAGCTCATTGTCCATCTTCAAATATGAGGCTTGGAAGTGGAATCTGTAGAGTAGTGGAAGGGTTAAAAAAAGGTGTCAATTTTGGTATAGCAGTTGATGGTTCTGCATCAAATGATAGCTCAGATATCTTATCTGAGGCAAGAATGGCTTTACTTTTGCAAAGAGTAAAATATGGCTCAAATGCTATTGATGCTAGACAGATTTTCGATATTGCAATAAATGGTGGAGCAAAAATGCTTGGGTACAGTAAAATAGGTAAATTAGCAAGTGGTTATCTTGCAGATATAGCAGTATTTAAAGTGATAAATAGGATTGATTTTGCTGGCTCACTTTCAGATCCATTTGCTGCACTTTTGTTTACTGGGAATAATCATCAAACCAAGTATACTATTGTCAACGGTATCGTTGTTGTTAAAGATGGAATGCTAACTAATATGAATGAAGTTGAGATTGCAAAAAATGGTAACAGAATAGCAAAACAGTTATTTGAAAAGATTCAGTAAATATAAAAAAGATTCCCAAAAATATAAGAGGACAAAAAAAAATTAAGAGGTTATTATTTATGACTAAAACAAACTTAAAATGGTATATACCAGAAAATTTTGATGAGGCTTATCAATTGCACTTAAAAAATCCTTCTATAATCGCTTGCGGCGGCACTACAGGGATTTTACGAACTAAAAATTTTAAGAATGTTGGTTTTATAAACTTAAAAAATTGTAATTTATCATATATTAAAGAAGATAAGGAGAAAAATCTTATAAAAATAGGGGCAATGACAACTTTTAACGAAGTTATAGATTATATCAAAAGTTCAAATTATAAAGAAAATAAGTTTACTGGTATTCTTTTATCTGCCCTATCTTCTTCTGCATCTTATCCTCTTAGAAATAGAATAACAATAGGCGGCTCTCTTTTTGACCTGCCTATCTGGTCTGATTTGATTTCGCCACTTCTTTTGGCTAATGTAGATGTTATATATAATGATGATAAAAAAATAAATCTTTTAAGTTATATCGAAAAAAGGAAAAGTTTTCCTCATATAATAAAAGAAATTGAGATAAATTACGATGAAAAGCAAAGTTACTTTACTCAAAGATATTCCTTAACAAATTTCGATTATGCAGTATTTAGATTTTCTTTTTCTTACTCGCTTAAAAGTGATTACAAAATCGAAAGTTTTGTCTGTGCGATTTCTGGCACCAAAAACATCGTCTTTTTTAATGAAGATTTCAATAGTAAGGTTATAGGTGAAAGTATTGATGATGAAGAAAGTTTGGAAAAAATTATTTTACAAGAAGATTTTGGTTTTTCATCTGACTTTAGATTTGATTCTGATTATAAAGAACAGATATTAAAATCTTTATTGTTGGATGCCATAAAAAATATTAAAGAGTAATATTTTTAAAACTTTATTATACTAAAATTGAAAGTTTATATGAAAGGATAAAAAGTTGATAAAATAAAAAATCAAATAATCACAAAATAAAAAACTAAAAGGAGATCTTATGTCAACATTTGGGAAAAGAAAAAATTATAAAAAAAATCTGGAAGATAAATTTAATATAAAAATATCTATAAATATCAACGGTGAAGAAATACAAGCAAATACAAATGCTACTGAGACCTTACTTAATTTTTTAAGAAGGATCGGATATAAGGATGTTAAATGTGGCTGTGAAGAGGGAGCCTGTGGAGCTTGTCTTGTCCTTCTTGATGGTAAGGCTACAAATTCCTGCCAGGTCTTTGCAGCAAGTTGTGAGAAATCAAAGGTAATAACTTCAAATGGGCTTGGTGATACAAATAATCCTCATCCAATACAAAAAGCATTTGTAGATGCTGGTGCAGTTCAATGTGGCTTTTGTACCCCAGGAATGGTTATAGCAACTTATGATTTACTTGCAAAAAATAAACAACCAGAAGAAAAAGAGATAAAAGAAGCACTAAGCGGAAATCTTTGTAGATGTACAGGTTATGTAAAAATTTTAAATGCTGTAAAACTTGCAGCAGACTATATAAAAAAAGAGTAAAAAGCTTTTAAATAAGCAAAATATGGAACAAGTCATATAATAAAAGAGCAAAAAATATATAATAAAAAAACAATATATTAAAAAAACAATATAATAAAGTGAAATGAAAAATTAGGAAAAGAAAAAAATTAGAAAATTTGAAGAATTAAGTAAAATTATAAAGCATGAATGATTAATAAAATTGTAAAATTTGAAAGAGCAAATAAAAAATGAGGAATAGGAAGAATTAAACAAAATTGTAAAATATAAAGTACGAAAAAATTGCGAAATTAAAAAATAAATAAAAGAGGTAGGTTTATGGGATTTAAATATATTGAAAAATCTATTGAAAAGATTGATGGCAAGGCTCTTGCAACTGGCGATGAAGTTTTTACAGATGATGTTGATATAGATTGTTACCATGGGGTTTTTGTTAGAAGTCCATATCCTTATGCAAAGATTTTAGGCATTGAAAATCTTGAGCAGATAAAAAAGATAGAAGGGGTAAAAGAAATTTTCTGGCATAAAAATACTCCATCTACTTTATACACAAGTGCTGGACAGGGCTACCCAGAACCATCACCATATGATTGCAGGATGTTTTCGGAGTATGTAAGATACACCGGCGAACCTGTTGCTCTTATAGTTGCTGATACACTTGATACAGCAGAGATTGCTGCTTCAAAATTGATTGTCAAATATGAAGAGAAAAAACCTCTTTTTGATTTTGTAAATGCTGAAAATTCAGATGTAATAATTCATAATAAAGATGGGGCATTTGCTAAAATACCAGTAAGATATGAACCAGAGAAAAATCTTGCTGCATATGTCGAAGTAGAAGCTGGAAATTTTAAGGAATGTTATCAAAAAAGCGAGATAAAACTTTCAAGGATCTATGGGAATCATATTGCTCATCACTGTGCCATTGAGCCTCATGCCGCTATCGCATACTTTGATCAGAGGGGAAGGCTAACTATATTTTCTACAACACAGGTTCCATTTCATGCAAGAAGAATAACTTCAATGGTTACAGGTATTGAAGCAAATAAGATAAGGGTTATAAAACCAAGACTTGGAGGAGGTTTTGGTTCCAAGCAAGAGGTAATACTTGAACCTTATGTTGCCTATGCCGCTTATGTTTTAAAATATCCAGTCAAAATAAGGCTTTCAAGGGCAGAAGTTTTCATTGGAACAAGAACAAGACACCAATATCAGCTAATAATGGAAGCAGGTTATGAAAAAGATGGTAAAATAAATGCACTTTCGATGACTGCTATTGAAAATGCTGGAGCTTATGGTCCACATGCATTAACAGTTTTAACAAATGTTGGTTCGAAGACATTGCCAATTTTAAATAAGATTGATAATGTAAAATTTATTGGTAAATCTTTATACTCAAATGTTGTTGTTGGTGGAGCCTATAGAGGCTATGGTGCAACTCAAGGGCAGTTTGCCTTGAATTGTTTTGTTGATGAGATTTTAGAAGGGCTTGGAATTGATCCTGTTGAATATTTCAATAAATGGGCGATAGATGAAAATGAGACATCACCAATTTTCAAAGCTCTTGGAGAAGGAACAGAAGGAGTAGAACAGGTAGTTAAAGCAAATAATCTTAAAAAATGCCTATTAAAAGGAGCTGAAGATTTTGATTGGAAAAATAAAAGATTGGCTTATAAGGATGAAAAATCAAGCGATAAAAGGTATAAAAGAGGAGTTGGACTTGCTGTTTTAATGCAGGGTTCTGCTATTCCTATGGTAGATATGGCTTCATGCTACTTAAAAATGCAGGACGATGGCTCTGCTATCCTTATGACTGGTGCAACAGATATAGGAACTGGAGCCGATACTGTTTTTGCCCAGATTGTGGCTGAAACTTTAGATATCCCGGTTAGCAAAGTCCATGTTATTGCAGCAGATACAGATGTTACGCCTTTTGATACTGGGGCTTATGCTTCATCTACAACCTACCTTTCTGGAAATGCAGTTTTATCTGCTGCAAAAAAGGTAAAAAATCAGATTGTTGAAGTTGCCTCAAAAATTTTAAAGACCGATGAGAAAAATATTAAACTTGAAAATGAATATGCTTTCTATGGGGAAAATAAGGTATCTTATGCTGATATAGTTAGATATGCAATGTACCAGCATGAGCAATTTCAAATACAAGCAGTAAGTTCTGAGTATTGCAAACTTTCACCTCCTCCTTTTGCCGTTCATTTTGCTGAGATTGAGGTAGATACTTTAACTGGTAAAATTAAGGTTTTATCTTATCTTGCAACTGTTGATTGCGGAACCCCTATAAATGTTGCTCTTACTGAAGGCCAATGCGAAGGAGCAATTGTCAATGGATTAAGTTATGCTTTGACTGAAAAATATTATTTCAAAAATGGTAGAATGCTTAATCCTTCTTTCAATAGATATAAGATATTCAATGCGATGGATATTCCACCTATTAAGGTAATCTTAATCCCTTCATATGAGGAGACTGGTCCATATGGAGCGAAATCTGTTTCTGAAATAAATATAAATGGACCTATTCCAGCAATAGCAAATGCATTTGCCTATGCAACAGGTTTAAGGCTTTATACATCGCCATTTTTACCAGATATAGTTTTAGGGCTTCTTAAAAACAATAAATGATTGATAAGCGAAAGAAGAGGAGACCAAAGCAATGAAATTTCTTTTTTGACTGAAAAATATAAATGATAGATGATATAGAATCATTGTCTATAAAAAGCTATATATATACATAGAAATTGAAACCATAAAATATAAAAAAAGCAGATTATAAAAAATTATATATATTTGAAAATGAAATCATAAAATATGAAAAAAGCAGATTATAAAAAACATTACTAAAATTTAGAAGGGAAATATGATCTATCTTGCAAATTGTATTTATAAGCAAGATTTTGCAATAGTTTCTATAGATATTGAAAAAGGTGTTTTTGGGAAGATTAAAACTTATAGTGATGAAAGATTTACAAAAGAAAAACTGATAGAAGAATTTAATTTCCTAAATGCTTTAAATGAATTTAATGTTATAGATGAATTTAATCTTATAGATATTGAGGAATTTTTTAAGGCTGATTTTGCAAAACAAAAAAAGTACAACAAGAGCAATGCGGTTTTTGACTGTAAAGGTATGCTTATACTTCCTGGAGCAATAGATCCTCATGTTCATTTTGATACTCCAGGTTATGATTTCAGGGAAGATTTTTCTACTGCAAGTTCATCAGCGATTGCTGGTGGGGTTACCACCATAATAGATATGCCATGCACATCAATACCAGAGGTTACTACAAGGAAGAATTTTAATGAAAAGTTATCTTATGTTTCAAATATGTCTTACTGTGATTTTGCTTTTTATGGTGGAATTTGTGGAAAATCGATAGAAAATAAAGATTTTGAAAATAATATTTCTGACCTTGTTTCATGCAATGTTAAAGGCTTTAAGGCTTATTTAATATCTGGTATGGAAAGTTTCCCAAGACTTACAAATTATCAACTATTGAAAGCCGCAAATATCTGCCAAAAGGTAAATAAACCTTTACTTTTGCATGCAGAAGACTTTGAAACTATTGATGGGTATTTGAAAGATAAAGCAAGAGAAAATATTAAAATAGATGAAGCTACGCCTTATGACGATAAAAAAAATCTAAATCATAAAATAAACCAAAACTATCAAACAGATAAAAAACTAGATAAAGAGATAGACTTATACTGCCAAAGTAGATCAGATATTGCAGAACTAATAGCTGTTCAAAATGCTGCAGCAATCTGTGAAAAAGCAAAAAATAAGGTTCATATTGTTCATCTTTCCTCTGCTAAGGCAGTTAGATTTATAGAATATGCAAAAAACTTTTGCAACATCACTTTTGAAACCGCTCCTCATTATCTTGAGTGGACAAATAAGGATTTTTACAGGTTTGGTTCTTTAATAAAAACAGCACCTGCTGTCAAATCTGAAAAGGATAAAATAGCCCTAAGAAAATCCATTGAAAATGGGCAATGCTTATTTGTAGCAAGTGATCATGCTGCATGTAAGATTAGTGAAAAAAATACTGGCTCATTTTTGAATGACTATTCAGGCATCGCAGGAGTTCAAACCATATACCAATATATAATTTCTGAATTTTTAGATAGGATCCCAATCGACCGACTTATTGAGATAACAAGTGAAAATGCAGCAAAGTATTATGGTCTTTATCCAAAAAAAGGTACGATTTTAGAAGGATCGGACGCAGACTTTGTCCTTGTAAAAAAGGATAAATCTTTTATCTTTAAAAACAGCATGCTTTTTAGCAAGATGAAATTAAGTCCATTTAATGAATTTAAATTTAATCATCAAATATATGCAGTTTCATTAAGAGGCAAACCAGCATTTTTATTTGGCGAAGGTTTGAAAATCAATAAAGGTGAGGGCAGGTATATCTAGTTTATAACATTATAAGCCATAGGATCAAATGGTGAACCTGCTGGGAAAGGCCTTGCAGCAAGTTGAGCATCAAGCATGAATAGTCCTTGAGTATTATCCTTAACCAAAGCCATTTGCTGGGAGATTTTTGAAGTATTTACCTCTTCTTCAATCTGTTCATTTACAAACCATTGCAAAAGTGGTTCAACTGTAAAATCTTGTATCTTCCTTGCAATAGACATAAGATTATTTATCCTGCTTGTTATAAGTTGCTCATGCTCATAAGCATTGTCCCAAGCTTCTTTTGGACTTGACCAGTTTGTTTTAAGTTGCTTGATATCTTTAAGAATTACTTTTCCACCTCTGTCAATTATATGGTCAAAAAATTTCATTGCATGTATAGTCTCTTCATGAGCCTGGACTCTCATCCAATGAGCCATCCCATCAAGATTTAAAGAAGCAAAATAAGCAGCCATTGAAAGATAAATATAATAAGATTCAAGTTCATAATTGATTTGATCATTGATAGCATCTAATAGTTCTTGTTTAATCATAAGTTTCTCCTTTTAATTTTATTATCATTACATTTTCAATTATAATATATATAAGATAAGCAAAAAAGTAAAAAGATTTTTAAAAAATATTTTAAGCAAATATATAGGTAAAAATAAAGTAAAAAATAGAATAACTATTATTTAATTCTATTGTCATTAATCCTTAAGGTAATATTATACTTCAAATTTTTAAAAGTTTGAACCTATAATTTCATTCAGGAAATCTTATCATATTTATAGATAATAGTTAAAGGTTTAATACTAACTTAGTAATATTTAAATATTACTAAGGTTTTACTATTGTAGATATAATTTTTCCAGAAGATTTGTTATCATTGGTATCAATAGTTTTTACAATAAAAGTATAGATTGTATCATTATATGGTAATGGAATATCATTAGTAGAATAAGTTGTATTTCCTTTATCAACATATATTGGAGTAGCATCACCACCTGGAGTATATATTATTTCAACTTTAGAAAAATCAGGATCCGTCGGACAAGCCCAAGTAATCTGAATTATAAAATTACCATTATAAGTATTAACTTGAATAGTCAGATTTTCTACCTCAGCAGGAGGAGTTGTATCATTATCATCTTGATAAATAGTAGATATAATTCTTCCAGAAGATTTGTTACCATTGGTATCAATAGTTTTTACAGTAAAAGTATAGATTGTTCCACTGTTCAATCCGGTAATAGTAGATGTTTCAATACCTTTATTTATAGTTATAGCTGATGATCCACCAGGAGAATAAGATATTTCAACCTTAGAAAAGTCGGAATCAGTTGGGTCATCCCAGGTAAGTATAACTTGGCCATAAGTAGCAGTTGCAGTCAGATTGATTACTTCACCAGGTGCAGTAAAATCAAAAAAATTGCAAGAAAAAAATAAAATAAAATATAGTGAAAGAATAAGAATGAAACCGAATTTTTTGTTGATTTTTTTTAGCATATTTTCTCCAATCATTTTTTAGTGTAAAATTTATATAATAATAAAAGAAAAATACAAGATTTATTTTATGAATTTTTAAAAATATTTGGTAAGGTCGAGATAATTGTGTTACCCATTTTAAAAGTTAAAGTTTTTGGTTAAAAAATTAAACTTACTTATCTAAATGGTAAAACAAAAAAGTATAAGAAAAATAGCATTTGGGCAGTATTAATTTTCAAAATTATCTATAAAGCAAAATTCTTTAAGTTTTTTTCTTTCTGGTCTATTTTTTTCACTTTCAATCTGCCAGGGCTTTGTAAGTGCTGATAAATCCAGACTCTTTTTCCCAACTATGATAAGAGTAATAACTTCATATAGAGAAGGTAGTTGTATTATTGAAGAAACTATTTGAGGATTAAAACCTGCTATAGGATGAGCCACAAATCCTAACTCTGTTGCTTTAAGTAAAAGTAAAGCTGTAGCCATTCCTGTATCGAACTGATAATAGTTTCTTTCACCTATTATACAATCATCCTCTTTCTTTGAAATTACAGCAATAACCAGGCTTGCCATTCTGCACCATTCATTCCCTTTGCTATATGCCTCAAATAGTCTTTCAAGTTTTTCTTGACTCTTAATAAAGACAAATTTCCATGGTTGGTTATTGTAACATGAAGGTGCAAGCAATGCTGCTTTTGCAAGTTGCTCTATGATATTTTCTGAGATCTCAACCTTATCTAATGCTCTATATGCTCTTCTTGTTTCTATAACTTTTTCAAGTTCCATACTTTTACTCCATATTTTTTTATTATTTTTTGAAGCTAATTACATTTTAATAATTTTTAGAGTAAAAGTAAATAGGTAATAAAACTATTTCATTCTAGAATATTCATATAGATTTGAAAAGCCAAGCCCTATAGCTCTTCCAGCAGAATCATATACAGGAACTATCCCAAACCAGCTATCATGGGTAAAGAATTGAACTACTGATTTTTCATAAATAGGATTAAAACGGATGAGAAAATTTTTTAATAATATTGAGAAATTTGATGGATATCTCCTATTTTTATCTGGTATTATTTTGGAATACCTATAATCATTATCAGGGAAAAAATTTTGTAAAAGATTGAAAACAGGTAGGTTATTTTCCCTGGAAATTTCTAAAGCCGAATAAAAAGAAGCTTTAGGTATGGAAAAAAATAGATAGGATTTATTTAATAAATTATCTGGTGGATTTATTTTGACATCCTTAAAATTAAAGTTAGAAAATTTTAAGAAATGAAGTTCATATTCTGAGGCAGAATTTGCCCCCCAGCTTTTATAAAGGATACCAAAACCATTTTTTAGTTTTCTTTTTACCTTTTCCTTTTCTGAGTAGTAAAAAGTATATTCACATTCAACAGGTAAATCTGCTGAAGTGAAGAAAAACATTTGCCCTAAAGATTGTTTAATAATTGGTGAACCAAGTAATGAAAAGTTATTTTGAGGATATAATTGAGCATTTATTTTTATTGAATTTTTTTTGTCTTTCAATTCAAATTTTATAGTATTTCCTTTCCAGGAAAAAATATTTTTCCCAAAATTTAATGTCTTATCTGTTATTTTTAGAGGTGTCATAGGGTTAACAGATGTAGAAGTTATTTTGAAAACTTTTGGTGATAGATTCATGTTTTCATTTTTATTATTATTTTGATTATTATTTGTTTGATTTTGATTCGTATTGCTACTTGAAGTTATTCCTATTTTTTGAAGAGGTGAATAATCATAAAAAAATAATTCATAAAACCAGAAATCTGTATTGTTTAAGTTCAATTTATTTAATTCGATTATCAAAGAGTAAAAGACTCCATTTTCATCTATAAAAACAGAGCAAAAATTCAAGGTTTCATTTATAGATGTTTTAGTGTCACTTGAAATAATAGGATATAGATGACTTAAAAAATCTGAATCATTTTGTCCGCTAAATTCAGGAAGATTATACTTAAAAGTTGAACAGGAAAAAGAAAAAATAAGAAGAATAAAAAGTAAAAATGTAATTGATTTAAAAAAGAAGCTTTTTAATTTCATACCGAAAAACTATAATGGAAATGAAAATTGTAAATAATTTTTTATGAGGAAATAATGAAGTTTAATATAAAGATTTTTCATTATATATTGGCTGCTACCTGCACATTTTTAATAGTATTATTGTACATGGCTCATAGCAGTCTTTTGATCAGTCTTGGGATTTTTCCTTGGCTTGCCATTGAGTCTATCTGGTTTTTTGTTCTGAAATTCGATACTTTTGTTGATAAAAAAACTTTAAATCTGCTTTTTTCTTTTCTTTTCTTATTTACAGCGCTTTTACCATTGTTAGAATTACTGTTTTTTGGTTCAAATTTCTTTTTCATAAATAAGCAGATAGTAGCTTTAATGGATAGCGAAACAGCTTTTTTTATATTATATATCCTTTTAATAATTTTCTTCTTTTTATATTTTTTATTATCTTTGATCTTTTATTTTAATCTTTCAAAAGAATCTTTTGATATAGAAGAATCTTTAATTGAAAAGATATCTGTTAATAATGATTTAGAAAATAAATTAGAAAATAGTTTGAAAAATAATTCGGAAAATGGTTTAATAAATAATTTAAAAAATAATCTACTAAAAAATAAATTAAATGAAAAAGGAAGTGGCATTGCAATATTAAATCTTCCTGAAATAGATATTAAACCTTTTCTTTTCGAAGAGCAAAATGAAATTTCATTTACCCAAAAAGAAAGTGAGAAAGAAGATTTAGAAGAAGGAGAAGAAGAAAAAGATGAAGAAATAAAGGAGAATGAAATAAATGAGAAAGATAATGATAAAAAAATCAAAGAGGAAGGAATAAAAGAGAAAGAAAAAGATAAAGATAAAAGAATAGAAGAAAACAAAGAGAAAGAGAAAAAGCGGGATAAAGGAATAGAAGAGAATGAAGTAAAAGATAAAGAACAAGAAAAAGGGTTCGAAGAGACTATAAGTGAAGATACAAAAGGAGAAAAGAAAGAATTTTTAAAGGATAATTATTTTCATACCGAAGAGATTGAAATTATTGATATGGAAGAAGAAGAGGTAAAACTAAAAAATACTTACAACAATTTAATAAATAAAGATGATATGCCAACATTAGAAGAATCAGAAGAAATAGATGAAGATTTGTCAAAGATGAGAAAAAATAAAATAGATGAAACAAATATAATAGATAAAATAGATAGCAATACGAAATATTCAATTGATGACCTTTTGCCTGAATCTCCCCATTCTCGTTTTATAAGCAATGAGGACGATGAAAAGGTTATAGAAGAAAAAGGCTCTATAATCTTAAAAACTTTGAGAGATTTTGGGATAGAATCAAAACTTTTAAGCTACATAAAGGGACCTGTCGTAACAAGGTTTGAACTTGAGATTGATGAAAAGGTCAACCTTGGGAAATTGATAAATCTTGAAAAAAATATAACATACAATCTCTCTGCTGAAAAAATAAGGATTTTAGCACCTATTCCAGGGAAAAAGGCTGTTGGAATAGAGATACCAAACGAGATTAAGCAGATTGTTTATTTCACTGACCTTGCAAAATCTGAAGAATTTAAAAATTCAAATATGAGTTTACCATTTATATTAGGTAAAGATATTGAAGGCAAAATCCAGGTTACCGATATTTCAAAGTCACCACATCTTTTGATCGCAGGTCGAACTGGCTCAGGTAAATCTGTCTGTATAAACACATTGATAGCTTCACTTGTCCTGGCAAATCCCCCAGAAAAAGTTAGGCTCCTTTTAATTGACCCAAAAAGAGTTGAACTTTCTTTATATAATGATTTACCACATCTTCTAACTGATGAGATAATTATCTTCCCAGAAGATGCATCTTCCGCATTGAAATGGCTTGTTTCCGAGATGGAAAATAGGTATTCTCTTCTTAAAGATCAGGGTTTTAGGTCGATTGAAGATTATAATCAATCTATGATTGAAAAATTGCCATACCTTGTCCTAATAATTGATGAGTTTTATGCACTTATGCAGACATCACAAAAAATAATAGAAGATTCGCTAATCCATCTATCTGCTATGGCAAGGGCAGTAGGGATCCATCTTATATTTGCAACCCAAAGGCCATCGGCTGAAGTAGTAACTGGCGTAATTAAATCAAATCTACCATCAAGGATTGCTTTTCAGACATTTTCAAAGACAGATTCAAGGATAATTTTAGATACCAATGGTGCAGAATCTTTACTTGGGAATGGAGATATGCTTTTTTCTTTTGCCGGACTTCCACCATTAAGAATTCAAGGCGCATTTATTTCAACAAATGAAGTTAGAGAGCTTGTGAAAAAGATTTCAAAGAGTTATTCTGCTGAAAGAAAATCAATAAATGAATTATTTTCTGAAATAAAAAAGGAAGATAATGGCTATAATGATGAATTTTTAACAGATGATCCTCTTTATCCTCAGGCTATAGAGATAGTTAAAAAAGAAAGAAAAGTCTCTGCATCCTATTTACAAAGAAGATTAAAAATAGGTTACAATAGAGCAGCAAGAATTGTTGAGCAGATGGAAGAAGAGGGAATAATTTCACCATTGATTGATGGTAAAAGAAGAGAAATTTATATTTAAAAATACTATCACCCAAGTAGTTTTTTTAGTTTTAATAAAAAGGTTTTAAGATAAATATTTTATAAAAATATTTTAATATAAAAGTTTTAATAAAAATTCTTTAATAAAAATGCTTTAAAAAAAATATTTTAATATAAATGTTTTAATAAAAATATTTAGTAATTTGTGTTACATAAAATAAAAAAATCTTAATTAAATTTTGTCAAAATTTCGTAAAATCCCATCCATAAATCAAAAGAAGGTTGTAAGATTATATCCTCATCTTTTTCATTGAAATAATAGATATTTTTATTTATTATTGCATTGATATTCTTAAAGATACTATTTGAAAAAAATTGCTTATCAATAAATGATGAAGCAACCACTATATAATCAGGATTTAAAAGAAGAAGCCTTTCATAAGATATATTTATCCAGCCTTTTTCATTAATACTGTTTTTGAAACCTGTAAATTCTGCAATAAAAGATAAATAAGAATCGCTTCCCGCACAGGTGATATTTTTATCTGCCCATACAACAAATAGTATCGTTTTGCCAGAAAACTTCTGTTTTAATTTTAGTATTTTATCAATATAAGGATCTATCATTTCAGATTTTAACCTGTTGAATTCTTTCTCTTTTTTGACTATTTTAGCCAAATTTTGAAGATTGCTTAAAATAGAATCGTAACTTTCTGGTGTTGTCGAATAGACAAAATAAGGGATTTTTAATTTTTCTATTTCATAAAGTTTTTGAATCGGGAAGGATTGATCTAAAATAAGAAGGTCCAATTTACTTTTGATAAGCATTTCAATGTTTGGATTATTAAAATCTCCAAGATTAATAGTATCTTTGGATAAAAATTCTTTGTACTTATATATAGCATACGAATCTACCGCAACAATCTTACTATTTTCTACATCTAATGAAATGAATGATTTTAATGCAGCAGGATTGATTATTCCGATTCTTTGATAATTTAATAGACTAACCTTTCTGCCAAGGCTATCTAAGGCAAAATCGTCTTTCAAAAATGAAATAAAAAAAAGGCATATCGATAGTAAAAATATAGTTACTAATAGATGATAAATTCTGGTTTTCATATTTTCCCTTTATTAAATTTAATTAATTATTAAGATCTTTAAGGTTTTTTATTTCAAATATTATTTATTTTATTTATTAAATCATTTATATCAAAAGGCTTTTGTAAAAAATCCTTCACTCCAAGATTATAACATTCTGATATTTTTTCATCATCTATATAACCAGAGATCATAATCACATTTAATTCTGGATTTATTTCTTTTAATTTAACAAGAGTATCTTTTCCATTTATACCAGGCATAATAAGATCTAAGATCACAATATCTATAAAATCTTTAAAATTTGAATATAATTCTATGCCACTAATCCCATTTTCCGCTAATTTTACTGAAAAACCATTTTTCTCAAGCCCTTTTTTCAAAAGTAGTCTCAAGTTTTCTTCGTCATCTATAACAAGTATTCTTTTTTTTCGAGTTCCATCTTTTTTATTCTCAATAATCTCTATGCTTTCTTTTAACTTTTCAGTTTTTATATTATCTTCTTTTTGTATTTCTGTAATATTGTCATCTTCCTTAAATACAGGTAAATATATATAAAAAGAGGTACCTTCTCCTACTTTTGAATCAAACTTTATTTTACCATTATGATTTCTTACTATGTTACTTGTAATATATAAGCCTAAACCAGAGCCTTTTTCTTTTGGTTTTGTCGTAAAGAAAGGATCGAAAATTTTAGATTTTATATTATCTTCTATACCTATACCATTATCTATTATAGATATTTTAACATATTCTACATTGTCTATTTTACTTTTTTCAAGTTTTATTTTAAGTAAGTTCAAATTGTTTTTATTAGGCGAATTTCTCAATATTGTCATGGCATGATAGGAATTAATAAACATATTTAAAAGCATACTTTCTATCTGATCTTCAATCCCATTTATATAGTAATTTTCTTTATCTTCATAGATAAATTCAATATTAACTTCTTTTCCAAATGAACTTTTAGATATTGATATGACTTTGTTTAAGATTTCAAAAATATCAATTTTGTTGAATTCTTTTTCAACTTTTCTTGAAAATATATTTAATTTACTTATCAGACCTGAAACTTTTTTCCCAGAATTATTTATAGCGTTAATATCTATAAGATAACTTTCTGAAATTCTTTTTTTTAAGTAATGGAAAAATTTTAAGGCTTTTTCCAAGGATTCATAATTATTATTCAAGGTATTATTATATTTTTCTTTATCTTTAATTTCATTTAATTCTTCAATGCTTTTTTCTATCTTTTCTATATCTTCCTTCAAATCTAAAT
Source organism: uncultured Brachyspira sp. (assembly GCA_964581895.1). Lineage (GTDB taxonomy): Bacteria > Spirochaetota > JAAYUW01 > JAAYUW01 > JAAYUW01 > Exilispira. The sequence continues at coordinate 102,990 of CAZOPR010000005.1, read as the reverse complement.
TTAAAAGATTTGATGATCCAATTATAGCTGCCGTATAATTATTTATATCATGAGATAATCCCTTAATAAGCAAATTAAAAGCATCATATTTTTGGATTTCTGCTTCTTGATTTAATTTTTCCAACTCACTTGTAATATTATCAAACTTAAAAATTATATATTTAATTTCATTATTTTGAAGATACGGTATTGAAGAAAACAAAAAAATCTTCTTTTCCTCATTAATTAAAATTTCAATCTTTTTTTCAAATACTTTTTTTTCTTCAATAGTTTTAAGTAAAAGATCATTTACAAAAACTATTTGATTTTCAAACGATTTTTTTAAAAGCTGTAAAATATCGAGATCATCAAGATAGCTTAGTGTTGATCTATCTAAGTAATTATAATAAGGTAAGAAATTTGATAAAAAATTCTTATTTAAATTTATAATCTTACCATTTATATCAACAATTACAATGCTTGAAGTAAGTAAATTTAATATTTCATCATTAAAATTTTTCTGCCTTTCGTAATCTTCTTTTAACTTTTTTTCTCTTTCATATTCAATTTTTAACTCTAAATTTATCTTATTTAAGTTTTTAATAATTTTATCAAAAAAACTTGAAAAAGTAATTATTTCATCATTTTCATCAAAATTTATTTTTTTTATCTTCTTTTTTCTTTTTTTTAGGTTAAGATTTTCTCTTTCATCATATATATCTATTATTCTATCTTTAAGATATTCATTATTTGAAATGATATTATTAACATTTTCCTGTAAAATGTAAAAAGGAGCTAGTACTTTATTTGTTAAAAATATGGTTAAGAAAAAAGATATTAATAAAAATAAGATTAAAAAGGTTATAGCATATGTTAATATTTTTGTATAATAAGAAAAAGCATCTTTAATAAAAACAGATGAGATAATAATTAATTTAAATTTATCAATGTTACTATAACAAGCTATTTTTTTATACTGATTAGTTTTATTTTTGGTATAATCGTACCAATAGTATGTTATTAATCCTTCTTTTTTATCTATAATTTCTTTGATGAATTCTTTACCTTTTTTATCCCTGGCATTATAAAAATTTCCTTTTTCGAATTTATGAATAAAAATATTTCCATTATAATCAATTATATAAGAATTGCCAAATCCAAAACTTTTGATTTCAAGTATCAAACTATTTAACTTTTCAATATTAACAAGTTTGTAAAATTCTTCTTTATAAGATGAATATGCGATAATCCAATCTAACTCTTTTATATATTCAAGATACATAGATTTATATCTTGGAGCAGGATCAGATGGATTAGCCCATAAATACTCCATATAACCTTGCTTAAGACTTACACCAGTTTGAACAAAATCTACATTAGCTACATCTTTTCCTTCAATTTCAGGGTGTAAGTCCAATATGACTTTTTGTGGAGCATTTTTTATATTCCATATAAAGACATATCCAGTATCTCCAATCTTAACATTTTTAAGGTAGTCTTTTATAAGTTTTCTTGCAGTAGATTCATTGATCTGGTTTTTTTTATAAATATTAAGTATGTTATTTATAAAAACCCTATCTATTTCTACTTTAGTTTTCAAGTGATTTTCTATACTTTCATTTACAAAAATATCTACTGTACTGACAAAAATATTATTTATATTTTTTAACTCATTTATTATACTATTCTTTTCGAATGAAAAATTAATAGTAAGAAAAATCAAAGATAGAAGTAGCATTAAGGAAAATACTATAAAAAAATTTAAAAATATATATTTTTTAGATATTTTCATTTCTACTTTAAATATAAGTCAAATCATCTAAACTTTCAATCTTGTTAAATTTTAATTTTTAATTATTATAAAAAAGAGGATAAACCAGGATAAAAAATCAATTTAATAGAAAAAAGAGGTAATATGGCTACAAAAGGTTTAGGAGATAAATACGGTTATCATAGAGTCTTAGAACCAAAAGGTGTTTTACCACAGACTGCCTGGAAGATTGATAATACCATGGATATTTGGGATAATGAGATTTTAGTAGATGTCACAACATTAAATATCGATTCTGCTTCCTTTACCCAGATAAAAAATCAGGCTGAAAATGATGAAGAAAAGATTGCTCAAATTATATTGAATACTGTTAATACAAGGGGTAAGCAACATAATCCGGTTACGAATTCGGGTGGTATGTTTGTCGGTAAGGTCAAAAAGATAGGGAAAGCTCTTGAGGGCAAAGTAGATATAAGACAGGGAGATAAGATAGCCTCACTTGTTTCTCTTTCATTGACACCTTTAAAGATATATTCTATAAAAAAGGTACATCTTCATACGCAGCAGGTTGATATTGAAGGGGAAGCTGTTCTTTTTGAATCAGGGATATGGGGAAAAATACCAGAAAATATACCAGAAAAGGTGGCTCTTGCAGTTCTTGATGTCGCAGGAGCTGCTCCACAGGTTGCAAAACTTGTTAATCCAGGAGATCTTGTGGCAATTTTTGGCGCTACAGGTAAATCTGGACTTTTATGTTGCTATGAAGCAAAAAAAAGAGCTGGAATAAATGGAAAGGTTATTGGGATAGATCTATCTCAAATTGGCTTAAAAAAACTTGAGAATCTTGGCTTTTGCGATCTTTTAATAAAAGCCAATGCCCAAAACCCATTGGAACTATACAATCTTTTTGTTGAGCAGACAGATGGAAAGCTTGCAGATGTATCTTTTAACATGGTAAATGTTGAAAATACAGAAATGTCAAGCATTCTATGTACCAAAGATGGCGGCAAGATATACTTTTTTTCTATGTCAACCTCTTTTACAAAAGCAGCACTTGGTGCAGAAGCTGTTGCAAAAGATGTCGATATGATAATAGGTAATGGCTATACAAAAGGTCATGCAAATTTCACTTTATCATTGCTCAAGGAATCAGAAAAACTAAGGGAACTATTTACACAGCTATATGGGTAAAAAAATTGCTATAAATTTTCAAAATATTCAAAAGCATCAATTATATCAAGATAGACTCCATCGAAATTTGAATCAATTATTTTTTTTAGGTAAGAATTATCATTTCCATATATTATTGCCTGCCATGATGGATCCCAATATTTTACTTTATAGTTTCCTGGCCAATCTGGATTTTCTTTATCTAAAAAAGATGGAGGATTATAATACCATTCATCTTCCCAGTAGTATCGATAATCTTCAGCCTCACCTATACTCATATAGCATATAATAAGTCTTTTCCCTCCATTTTGCTTGGTTTTTAACGAATCAATATCTTCTTTAGTAAGCATTTGCTCATAAAAAAATAAATCTATTATAATTAGATCAAAGTTTGTGTTTTTCAAAGCATTAAGAAAATCATTTTTATTAGAATAAGAATAAGGATTTATTATATATAAGAAATTTTTTGCATCACTTAAACTATTTATATCATTCGAATTTTCATTATAAGGATTTTTTGGATAATTTGGGATATTATCAAGTTCTCTTTTATCTGCTGCAAAAGAGATAAAACCAAGATTATAATTTTGGTTGTATGAATCATCCATTTTTGAAGGAGTTGAGCAATAATCAATTACAAGAACAACTTTATTAGAGTTTTTTGCAATATTTAAGAAAGATATCATATATGCTCTATCATTTTCTGGTGTTAGCACATCATCCTCAAAATAGCCATAAAAAAGATCTTCTCTTCCAACCCCATCAATTGCGGCTATATAATCTGATGCAAGATCTGAATCAATATTTCCATCTATAGTTAAGATCTCCTGGCCATTTTGCGGGATGATTATGAAATTTGGTTTTAGCTGCTTTGCATATTTCGAAATTTTTATAACAAAATCTCTCATCAATTCTTTATAATCTTTTCTGTCTTCAAATAAAAAGCAACCTAGAAGAAAAAGCATAAAGATAAACGATATTACTATTATTATTAGTATACTATTAATTTTATTCATTTTATTAATTTTATTTAATTTCTTCAATTTATTCATTTTTAAAGCCGTCTTAATATAGCTATAATTATTAATTTATTTTTTACTTATCTATATCTTCTTTGGAAAAGTAAACACCAGAAAATATACCTGATTTACAATAAACAGTATGGATCCTATTATCTTTATCTATATATTTTATCTTAAAAATAAAGGCATCTTTTTCGCCAAACCAGCCATAACCAAATGGAGCCCATTTTATAGAGACGATCTCATTTCCCTCTCTTTGAATTTCATATTTTGCACTTGATTTGCAGATAAAAAATACAATGATCCAGATTGAAATTCCAGCTATAATAAAAAATATTAATATTCCATCCATACTAACTCCTATAAAAAGTAAATATTTTTTTAACTCCTATAAAAAGTAAATATTTTTTTAACTCCTTATTTTAAGAAATGCATTTTGCAACTTCACATAAATATTAATAAAAGCGAAACCTGAAAAATTATGAAAAAGAAATTAAAATAATAAATATTAAAACATTTCATATTATTGATATACAAAATTTGTAAATTAATTTTTTATTTACATTTATTTTATAGCATAAAATTTAGTTTTTTCAACATTTATAAATAAAAAGTATAACATTTTTAGGGCAATTATCAATACAGGATCCGCATAAAATACATTCTGTATGATTCATTTTTTGAAATACTACCATGTTTTGAACATTAAGATTCATTGGACAAACTTTAGAACAGATTGGACATGAAATACATTTGCTTTTATCTGCTTTTAATTTTAACGAAGGTATTTTAAGCATAAACCTGATTTTGTTACCTATAATCATAAAAGGAGCTATCCAGCAAAGATAATTACGAAATACAAACTATCCAAATCGACCATTTAACCCAGTAAACTGAAATATGCTTTTTTTATATATTAAAGAGCATATTTTACCGATTGCACTACCAGGATATATCCAACCACAAAATAGCTTACCCAAAAATAATAAAGTAATAAAAAGTATTCCAAAAAATATCAAACTTCCATTTATTATTCATATACTTAATTTTAAAATATTTTAATTGAATAAATAATTTAAAAATCACTTGACAAAAATAAAAAATTATATATAAATTATGTAATGAATATAAATAAATTCACTATTTACTATTTACTATTTACTATTCACTATTCACTATTCACTGTCCAAAATGGCTAAACTGCTCAATAATACATCTATTCAATCTTTTAATAATATTTTACATTCTTAATAAATATAAATATTTTGAACAATACAAAAAATTTATAATTTTTATTTATGGTTTTTTATAGCTCCCATTTTGAGGGGAGCAAATAATAAAATATAAATAGGATAAGATAAAAATTAAAAAGAAATATAAAAAATATTTTATAAAAAATATTTAAAATAAATAAAATAAAAAATTGAAAAATAAAAAAAATATAGATAAAAAACTAAAAAAAAATAAAAATGGAGATGATATGAAAAAAGTTCTTATTGTAATTTTTGTTTTTTTATTTTTTAGTTCACTATTTTTTTCCTGTGAATCAATAATTAAAAATGATAAAACTTATAATCATATTGATGCTACAAAATCACTTGCAAAACTTGCTCCTGCATTTAATGAAGTTATAAAAGAAAATCCAGGGTTTATTTCTATTATAAAAGAAGAAGCAAATAAGAAATTTGATGGAACAACAGATGTACTTTTTGACACAATTAAAAATAGAAGTCTAACAAAAGGGGGTAAAACATTTGCAGAATTGCTTTCTTCAAAATTAGTTACAAAAGGTGAAAATCAAAGTCTTGAAGAGCTTATATCTCAAATACCATATTTTAATATATATGTTTTTACTCCTAAAGTTAAATCATTGACAAAAGAAAATGATGAGAATATTATAGTTGTAGCGAATAGATATGATGTTGATGATATGAGTGATGAATATATAGTATATGGTTATGATGGATTAGGAAATGAATATCAATTTACAAGAGGTCAAGAGCCAGATAAAACAACATTTGTTCTTGGGGTAAATGAATCTCTTGCTTATGATGCTTACTTAAAATGGCTCTCAGAAAATGGATATACTCAGCAACAATCAAGCCCAAATATATTAACTACAACAAAAGGTGGATGGGATCAAAAAACAACTCATGATTATTATATTGAAGAATTATATTATTTTCATAGTTATGAAGTTTGGCTTCAAGGACCTCCTGAAATGTATTGTATTTTAGTTTATGCAAAATATGGATCATCCTCAGGAAGAAGGATAGAACTTAAAGATATAAATGAAGGAGGTTTGCTTTTAGCAAACCTCATCTATTTAATTAAATTAAGGATTATTATGAAAAATAAAATCAATAAAAATCTATTTCTAATATTATTTATATTATTTATGTTTTTTGTACTTTCAAAATATTCTTTTGCTCAGCAGACTATATATATTCAGTTTGATTGGCTTGCTGATTTTTGTGAAAAAAATTCAATTCAGATTTCATATTATGGAATATTTGCTCCCGGCGGACTAGATGCTTTTATAGGTTTGGGGCAACTTACCAGTTCAACCTTTAATGGACAGCCATGGTATTTAACAAATTATTATTATATATCCGCGGTTTACTCTTATGTAAACTTTCCTGATGAAAAATTATTAATAGGATATCGATATACCATTGAATTAGATGATTTTAATATATCAAAAAAAATCCCATTAAATAAATTTTTTACATACTACCCTGGTATCTGTTTTTATTTAAGATTTACATCAGATATTATAGTAGATAATGAAAAATACTACTGGAGTTATAGCAAACCACCTCATGAAATAAATATAAAAATAGGAACATCACAGTCTATTGAGTATCAGATAAAAAATTTTATTATAAAATTTTCGACAAATATATTTTATACCTATTATGATTATTATCGTAAGGATTTATTTGCATATGGCGAAAAAGTTGTTGATGAATATATGGTTAAAGGACATTATCTTGTTTTTCAGTTTTTTTTACTTTCAGGATTTGTTCTAAGGAAAAATATAAAAATATTTTTTGGTCTTGAAAGCATGTTATCAACAAATTATATATATAAAAATATATATATTTATGATGAAACTGAAGATCCAAATGATCCTTATTCAATATACCATCTTCATCCTTTTGCTTATCCAGTCGAAATGTTCTATTCATTATTAGAAAATTTAAAACTGGTATTTTATATTTCTATTGGTTAAAAGGGAAAATTATGCCTATAAAAAAATATTGTAAATATTTTATATTTATTTTTCTAATTTTATTTATTTTTTCAATAGATTGCTTTGCAGATAATTTTTATCTTTCATTATTTTATTATACTTTTGAATTTGGTGGCACAGGTTTATTTCCTTATGAAGGAGATACATTTAACAATTTACTTAAGCAACCTGTTCCAGTTTGGATGTGTCCCTGGCTTTTTGGATATGAAAAAAGATTTTCAGAAAATTCAATATTTAAACATCTATTTGAATTTGAAGTAAGTACATCAGCTTTTTTTTCTATGCCTTTTAATTATGGTAAAGCAGATACTGTCTGGCTTTTTTATATAAAATATGGAATAGGGTTATTAACTATTTCAATTGAAAATATATTTTATATCAAAATAGGTCTTTTTTCTGGTCTATGCTATGGTTATCATTATATAACTTACTATCCTCTGACTTCTGAGGATGAAAAATACTATGGAAAAACATTTCATTATTTTGATTTTTTTATAGAACCAAGATTTTCAATTGGAATTTTATTAAGTAAAAACCTATATCTTTTTTACGGATATTCAAAAAGAATATCTTTATTTTATACACAAAGTTTTAATCCAGATGATAGATTTCGTATTATTATTTATTTTGAATATATAATTTGATTTTTCTTATTCAATTATTCAATTAAATTATTAAAAAGATTAAGGGAAAATAATGAAAATTAATATTGTTCTTTTTATTATAATTTTAATTTTTGTATCTCAGAATATTATTGCTCAGCAGATAAATAGCTATCTTGGAGTAACAGTAACATCATATAGTGCAAATAAGGAAGATATGCAAAATTATGGGATATATGTTCCATTAGGAGATATTGTATATTACAGGATTTCAGATTTTACCTATCTTATTTTAGATGCTGATTTTATAAATATTCATCTTCTTTTTCAAAATAAAAGCTTGGTATATGGATTTGAGTTTTTTTATGAAACAGGGCTTTTAAGAGGTATAGGACTTAACTCTTTAATCTTCCCATCTATAGGTGGATTTTTTGGAGTAAGACCTATTTTTAAAAGAGATTTTATATTATTCCAATCTACGGTATCTTTAGGTTTTGGTTTTTTGTATATAGATATAGATAATATAGAATACTATGATTTTAATATCAACCTTAGATTTTCTCATACTCTTTATATTAAAATATATAAACAGATTTATCTTTTTTGTTCATTAAATTTTAGATATTTTTTCTTTTTCAATAAAGATAATCCGATTGATATAGGTCAGGGAAACTTCTGGTTCGGACTTGAATGGAAGATTTAGCATTTATTGACATAAAAATATTATAATATAATCTGATTTTCGTTACAAAGGATCAGGCCATATCTATTTTTCAGATAGCGGAGCCGGGCTTTTCGCAGCAGGTTTTTATAATCACCTGTGGGACCTCAAAAAATTTTTTAATTTTTTCAGTAGCTGGAAAAATCTTTCAAGATTTAAGGAGATCCTATGTTAAAATGGTTACAAAAACTAAACTCCCGGCAATTGGGTTATCTTGAAGGTCTTTTGTCTATCATAATAAATACAACTTTATTTTTATTCAAAATCTGGGTTGGAACAAAAGCCAGTAGTATTTCGATGATTGCAGATGCCTGGCATACCCTTTCAGACACATTGACTTCAATAGTTGTAATCTTTGGCTTTTATATTTCATCTATGCCAAAAGATGATGAGCATCCTTTCGGTCATGGAAGAGCGGAAGTTATCGCAGCCATAATAATAGGGACGCTTCTTGCAGTCGTCGGTTTTAACTTTATAATAGATTCTATAAAAAACTTAAAAGATAGGGTTAGTGCAAATTTCAGTACTTTCAGTCTTATTGTCTTTGGCTTATCGGCATTTATAAAAGAATTATTGGCTTCATTTTCAATCTGGGCTGGGAAAAAGATTCAAAGTAGATCTTTAATTGCAGATGGATGGCATCATAGAAGTGATGCTCTTGCTTCTATAGTAATAGTCATTGCTGCGATTTTTGGTAAATTTTTATGGTGGATAGATTCTGTTTTAGGTATTATAGTCTCTCTTTTAATATTATATACAGCTTTTGATATTGCTAAAGGAGCTTCTAATTCTTTACTTGGTGAAAAAGCCGATAGTAAACTTATTGAAGATGTGAATAATATTATTCATAATATTATACCTGAAATTAGCGATGCTCATCATATTCATATTCATAGATATGGAGATCATTTAGAGATAACACTTCATTTACGAATGGATAGTAATCTTAATGTTAAATCAGCACATGATATTGCTTCGCAGATTGAAAATAAGATAAGGGAAGAATTAAAAGCTGAAACTACAATTCATATTGAGCCAACAAATAATATTTAAGAAATTTTAATAGGATATTAAAAGTATCAGGTTTTGAAACTTTGAAGTCAGAAAATATTTGAAATCAGAAAATAGTACTTTAAAAATTTTACAAGACGAATTCGGTTATATCTTTGAACCATTATAAAAGGGAGATTTGAAAATAAAGCATATAGACTCATTATAATAGAAGCAACTGGTGGGCTAAAGACGAAGCAGATTGGCAAAAAGAGGAAAGGCAATGTATGGGCAAGTTCTCCCCTACAGGTTTCAAGGATGAATCTTTCAATATATTCTTTATTTTTACTTTCAAAATGCTTTTTGCTGAATGGATGAAGACCTAAAAATTTTCCAGCTTCTGGAATTTTATCTTTCCATTTTTGTATAAAAAAATATTTTTTATATAGTAAACCTCTATTTTCTATACTTTTTTCTCTGAAAAAAATATTTTTATAGTCATAAAACCTACTAGGTATAAAATGAACTAAAAAGCTACTTAAAAAATGAACAATAACCCAGAAAAGAGCATTTGATAAAATATAAAACAATGCTGTTTTCATATAAATTTATCTTTTAAATGACTAAATCTTCGTATAATTTTTTTCATAATTTTAAGTAACTATAATCTTAATTTAAATATACTCTTATTTGACTTTATCTTATTTAATTATATATCATTTAATTATATTTCAATTAATTATGATACTATTAAATTATAATTTTATTTGATTATGATCCTTCTTCCCCTCCAATTTATAGGTATTTTTAATATTTTCATTATAAATGATCTTATGAAAATAATTATGTAAAATATAACAAAAACAGGAAAAGTGAAAGAGGTTAAAAGTTTAAAATCCCCAAGTTTTTTAGAAGAGAAATAAAGGAAAATTGAAAATATTAAATATTGAATAATATAAATGTAAAGAGCCGGATAACTTTTATTTAAAATAGATAAAACAATATTAACAGCAATTGAAGATGAAAAAGTAATAAAAGAAAAAATTATCAATATTGTCCAAAATGTTGATTTTTGAGCTCCAACAATCATATTTTTAGTCCAGCCGTCTATCAATGTCTTAAAACCTTCGGAATACATATTAAAAAAAATCTTGTTTTTATGCGGAATGCAGGCTAATTTTATTTTCCTTTTTGAAAGCTCTATCCCTAAAGCCATATCATCAAGAATTGTATCTTTTACAAGAAAATGTCCCCCTGTTTTATAGTAAATTGACTTTGGAATAATCAAACATGGACCAAAAAGACCAGCTTTTGTTTCATAAGGATTTGTTATTCTACCAACATCAAGGCCAAGAAATACAACAATATTTGAATAAAGTGAAAATTGTTCGTATGGTTTATGTGTAATATGGTAAGGTTGTATGCTTAAAACAATATCATTTGTGAGATATTCTGCTATGAATTCTAATGCGTCCTCTTTTAACCTGACATCTGCATCAAAAAATAGAAAAAATTCACCTTTTGCTTGCAATGCTCCATAAAAACATGCGGCTGACTTTCCCTTCCAATCTTTAAGTGATTTGTTTATATTAGACTTTAAGATTTCAAGACCAAATTTACTAGAATTTAACGATTCTTTTTCGAAATTTTCTTTATTTATTTCAATATACCTTATTTTAAATTGATTTAAATCTTCTGCTTTTTTCGAATAGTATTCAACTATTTTTTTTGTATTATCTTCAGAACCATCATCTACTACTATTACCTCAAATGGTTTAACAGTTTGTTTTATTAAATTTTCAAGTAAAAATGGTAGCCTTTTTTCTTCATTTCTTGCCGGGATTATAATTGAAATTGATGGATATTCTTTTTTGTCAAAAAAATTTATTTCTCCAATATTATTTTTATCAGATTTTAATCTATACTTTCTGCTAAAAATTTCACTTTTTTTACTATAAAAAAAATTTATCCTGAAAAAAGCAATCAGACAGCTAAAAATTATGATAAAAGAAAAGACTAAATTTAGTAGGTGAATTATATTCATAAAAAAGTATAAAATCAGTTTATACCATGTAATAAATTTCCAAAATTAAATTTCAAGAAAAATGTAAGAAAGAAATATGCTATTAAAAACAATATATATCAGCAAATTATAATATGCACAAATTTTTTCAATAAAAAAATATGATGATATTCTTTAATGGTACTGATGACCTTCATCATGACCATGATGATGTTCACCATGTCCTGTACATGCCATATCTTGTGTCAATTCAATAATTTTGCCTTCATTAAAAAGTTCTATTGCTTTCTGTGCTGTCATCTCTTCAAAGTTTTCATTTTGTAAAAGATATACTTTTACTTTTGCACTATTTAGTTTTAGTATTGCATTTCTCCCCATTCCACCAGTAATAACAGCAGAAATATTTTCAGATTTAAGTAAATCTGTTGGCTGACAAGCACCATGAAGATGGTGATCATTTGCGTTTTTAACTGTTTTAGTCTCTTTTGTTTCAGTATCATAGATTAAAAAATATGGGCTACTTCCAAAATGCCCAAACAGTCTTTCGTTTAAACCACTTAAACCTTCAACTGGCAAACAAATTCTCATAAAATCTCCTTTATAAAATGTAATTTTTTATTTAATAATATATTTCCTGGATTCGATTATTCAATCTATTTTTAATAATTATTTTAATAATAAATCTTTATTTATATCTCTATAATATTGCCCGTATAATTATAAAACAGATTGGTTTTAATTAAACTTTTAATTAAAGCTAAGGATTCTATTCCGCTGCAATGTGATACTCCAATATTTTTTATATTAAGACCATTTAATAAATTAATAGTTTTTTCAACTTTAATTTGGTTCTCATTCATAAGATGAAATCCACCGATAAGATAATCAATTGGAAGTTTGTATTTATTTATAGCATTTCTTACTATGTTTGAAATACCTCTATGCGAACAACCACTTATTAATATAAGCCTATCATTATGGTTAATAACCAAAAATTGTTCGTCATAAAACTCATCTTGATAAATCTTTCCGTCAATTTCAACAAACATACCTTCAAAATGTGTATCAAATTCATCATATATTTTAATGTTTGAAATTATATTTATGTTATCAGAAATAAAAAGTTCATTATCAGTATAGACAATTCTTTCTTCAATTAATGATTTATTAAATGGAATCCCTATAAACTCTTTTACTTCATATTCTTCTGCCTTCTTTTCATTATTTATATCATTTATGTCAACATAATTTATATCAATATCTTTTGTATCAATATTCTCTGTATCAATATCTTTTGTAACAGCATTTTCTGTATCAATTTTTTCCCCATTGTATTTTTTAATTTTGTATTTATTGTAAAAAGCCTCTTTTTTAATATAAATCTTAGCCTTTTTATTATATTTGACAAATTCCATTATGCCACCACAATGGTCATAATGTCCATGACTTATAACCACAGAATCAATATCAGATATATCGATTCCAAGAAGATTTGCATTCTTTATAAAATTTCCACTTTGGCCAGTATCAAAAAGGATTTTCTTTTTATCATTTTCTATTAAAATAGATAAGCCATGTTCTCCAAAAAAGTTTTTTCCATAAGTTAAATTATCGATCAAGGTGGTTATCTTCATATTTTCTAACATAATTCCTTTCCAATATAATATTTCCCAACATAGTTTTTATTTAAGATAGTTTTTACTAATACAATTTTATTCTAATATCGTTTTATTTTAACATGGTTTTAATCTAACATAGTTTTAATCTAATATAGTTTTAATCTAACATAGTTCTTGCTAATTTTTTTAATAAATAAGCAGACAATTAATATTAATTTATTTGTCATTTTCCCATCTATTTTTAATTTTGATAATTTTGTTATTTAAAAGTCCATCAACTATCTTAAAGCGAGCTGACTCAAGAAGTCTTTGAATAGTTCCTCTTGAAATACTCATCTTTTCAGCTGCTTCTATCTGACTTAATTTTTCATGATCACATAATCTAACTACTTCAAATTCATCTATTAATAGTTCTACAATTTCTAATTGGCTAAAAGGAATACCGACGGGCTTAAAAATTTTTTCAGAATCTAAAAATCTACAAAATCTTTCTTTTTTGCATCTAGGCATTATTAGACACCATTTTAATTAAAATGTGCATATGCACAAAATATTATAAAAATTTTAATTGTCAAGTAGGGAGAAGTTGTTAAAAATAATTAAATAAAAAATAATTAAAAATTAATAAATAGTTAAAATTTTCTTAATTATATAGGTATTAAAGATTAACCATCTAAATAAGGAGGAATCATGCTCAAAAGATCAAAAAATTATTTAATTTTTTTTGTATCAACAATTATTTTAATCACTGTGATTGTAACTGGTAGTGTTGGTAATTTCACCGCTGTAAAAAATGTTATTATTTTAATTCCTGATGGAATGAGTGTTGATGGAACGACTCTTGCTAGATGGTATAATGGTGGACAACCACTTGCAATGGATGAAATGGCTTGCGGGCTTGTTAGAACATATAGTTCTGATACACCAATAGCTGACTCTGCACCAGCTGCAACTGCTTTTGCAACTGGTTATAAGTCAAGTACTGGTTTTATATCTATGATACCAGATAAATTTGGTATGCCAGGAGTTACTCCTGCAGATAAAGATAAGGAACTTTCCCCTGTAGCAACAGTTCTTGAAGCTGCAAAAATTATTGGTAAATCTGTAGGTATAGTAAGTACTTCTGAAACTTCTCACGCAACACCAGCTGGCTTTTCAGCTCATGCTGTATCAAGAAAAGAGATGGATAAAATTGCTGAACAACAGGCTTTTAATCTAATTGATGTTATAATGGGTGGTGGAGCAAATTATTTTATGGCTGACAAAAGAGCAGATAAAGAAGATTTAATAAAAGAGTTGCAGAATAAAGGATATAGCTATATATCTACTAAAGAAGAACTACTTAAAGTAAATACAAATAAACTTTTGGCTCTTTTTGCAAATGGTGCTATGGCTTATGATTTAGATAGAGCTGGAACAACTGAACCATCTCTAGCTGAAATGACTACAAAAGCTCTTGAAATTTTAAGCAAAAACAAAAATGGATTTTTCTTGATGGTTGAAGGATCAGAAATTGACTGGGCAGCGCATGCTAATGATCCTGTTGCACTCATTAGCGATATTCTTGCTTTTGACAATGCAGTTAAAGTTGCACTAGATTTTGCAAAAAAGGATAAAAATACAATAGTTATAGTTGTTTCAGATCATGGTAATAGCGGCATTACTATTGGAAATAAAGCAACTTCTTCTGATTATGATAAAAGAAAACTTGAAGAATTCTTAGCCCCACTAAAAAAAGCAAAATTGACAGCCGAAGGTGTTGAAAAGCTTGTTAAAGATGATATGAATATAGATCAAATAAAATCTTTAATTGCTGAATATTATGGTATATCTGATTTAACAGTAAATGAAACAGAAGAAATTGCTAAATACTTTGAAATGAAAAAAGCAAAAGATCCAAAAAAACCATACAGTCTTGCTTATGTTTTAGGACCTATGATGGCAAATAGGGCATTGATAGGTTTTACAACAAATGGGCATACTGGTGAAGATGTTGTTCTTTATATATATTCTCCATATAAATACAAACCCACAGGTGTTATAGAAAATACAGATATTGCTTTATACATTGAAAAGGTTTTAGGATTAAATCTTACTAAAGCAAATGCTGATTTTTTCAATAAAGTTGAAACAAAAGTTCAGGAAGAAGCAACAGTTAAATTTAATAAGAAATACAATAAAAATGTAGCTTTAGTTTATAGTGATAAATCAGATTCAAAAAATCCAAAATTAATAGTAATCCAAGCTGATGGAGTAGCTTTAGTATTCCCTGAAAACAAGAATTATTGTATAGATAATGATAGTAAAATCATAAAAGTTTTCAAAAGTGTGGTTGTTTTCAATGGGAATGATTGGTTTTTACCTAAAGAGGCAATTGATTTAATCAAATAAACTTCATCTTTTAAACAGCAGTAGCTTTTTTAGGGTGGCTTTACCATAAGTGGTAAAGCCACTTTTTTTTATATTTTCTTGTTTTTTTTATTTTAAATTAAACAATTTTCATTGTTATTTTTTCAAGATATATTAGTTAAAGCTTAAAAAAGAATCTGAATAATAAAATCAATCTGGTAGGAAGGTAAATCAATCAAATCTAGATTATACTGATCTTCAGCTGAAACAACTGTGGAATTTACCTGAGTAAAATCCTGATAACCTAGTTGGGTTGCAGAAGGGAAATTCGGATAGAAAAATAGATTAAATTGAATGCCAAATAAAAGATTGCTATTTATATTATAATATCCTTTAAATAATAGCATTATTCTATCAAAGTAACCATAAGGTGTTTTAGGATCAGTCCTCCCAGCAAACTCAGTAGCACTATTTGTAAAATCAAGATGATTTGTAACATCATCATATTAAGTAAATATATTCAAAACCAATTCCAGTAATAAAGTTTGAAAATTGATAATTTACACCTAAAAAAGCTTTTAACTTATAAGGATTATTAAAATTAGGATTCGCTGGTGCATAAAAATTAAAAAGCATATAGTTTTGTTCGGTATAGCTTTCGAGCACAAGATTTGTAGTATCTGAAGTTAAGGTAGAAATATAATCCGTCCATGTTGTCCCAGCGGCATTTGTTACAGTATAGCTATTGTTTGGAGTTATAAAATAAAGAAATAAAGCATCTACAGAAAGACCTTTTATAAGATTATCAAGTTTATATCTTCCATCGAAACCTAAAGAAAATCTATTCGCAGAAACAAAAGAATATATATAAGGATCGGTTACAGTTCCACTTCCTGTTCTACTTGATGTTCTTAAATCCTGTAACTTATCAAACCATCCATCAAAAGAAATAACAAGTATAAGATCTTTTAAAAATGATAGTTTTGGAGAATAATCTAAAGAGATAAAGTAAGAGGATAAATCTTCTCCTTTTTCAAGGTAATAAGTTTTAAATACATTACCTGTTGTATAATAATTATCTTTAGCAATAAATGGTTGAAAGTAAAAATTAAAAGCTCCTATAGAATCATTATCATAGTTTATATGAAATTTAAATAATCCATTTTCAAAATAATCTATAAAAGATATCAAAGAATTATTTGCATTCTGACTATAGGTTAGGGCAAAATCAAAATCAAAAACAATACCTAAAAGTTTCATTGAAATAAGAAAATCTATGTAATTTTGAGCATTGATACCATTAAATTCCCATCCTTTAAATATACCTTTATAAGTGTTTTCAACAGAAAGAAATAAAGGATATAGATTGTTAGATAATGGATCTATTAAAACAGTATTTTTTAATGAATTTGGACCTACTGCTCTAAATAGTGGATTATTATAATATGAACCCGAATAGCCTGTAGTTATGCTTAAAAAAGAAAATAAGTCTTTTATGACAAGATAAAAATCATCCAGTTCATAGGTCGCATTTCCGATTGTAACACCAGAAGTGATATTACCCAAGTTTTTTGAAAAAAATATTACCTGATGAATACCAATATCAAATGATTTGTTAGAATATGTTAAATTAGTTGATAAGGCTAAATACTCAGGACTTGCAAGATTTGGTAGTAGATTAATGTCATCATTTTCCCAATAATTTAATATTAATTTTAATCTTAAATCTCCAAAACCAAAAAGAAGGTATGGTGAAATATGAAAATGACTAAAACTTGAAAATAAAGAGTTCATAACAATATAATCATAACTTGAATTTAGCTCTGTATAATACTGGTTAAAAAGACTAAAAATCATAGAGGATTCAAGTCCAACGGTAATTTGCTGACTTGTTTGAGCAAATAAAAATGAAGGATATAAAGTCAATAAAAAAATAAGAAAAATACAAGAAATTGTAAAATTTCTTTTAAGTTTTGAATTTATTCTCATATTTTCTCCTTTATAAATTAGTTTTTAATTTTTAATAATTTTAATGTATTAAAAAAGAATTAATAGATTTCTCCATATATATTATCTTTTTATTTATTAGATTTTCAAAATTTAATTTATAGTTATTAGATTTTTTCATATTAATATTTTTTATATTAATCATTTGTTTCTTAATTATTGTTTTTAATAAGCTCAAAATATCACTTCTAATAAATTTGTTAATTAAATTATATTCAAACAATTCTATCCTAACTATAAATTAACTAAAAATTAATGAATAATTCATCAATAATTTATAAACTTAAAATAATTTCTAAATGGAAAAAAATAAAAGGAAAAAAAATGAGAATAGGAGTAATAGGCGCTGGTTATGTTGGACTTATAACAGCAGCTGGTTTCGCTTATTTAAACAATACTGTTTTCGTTTATGATATCAATAAGGAAAAGATAGCAACATTAAAAGATGGAAAGCTTCCTTTTTATGAAGATAATCTTGAAGAAATATTAACAGGTAATATTAAAGTTAAAAAATTGAACTTTACTTATTCATTAAAAGAAGTTATTGAAAATTCAGATTATATTTTTATAGCAGTTGGAACTCCACCTGACGAAAATGGATTTGCAAATCTAAAATATCTTTTTGATTCCTTATCTGAAATTGCCAAATATATTAATGATTATAAAATTATAATTATAAAATCAACAGTTCCACCTGGAACCTGTAAATCTGCTGAAACTTTTCTTATAGAAAAAATTAAATCTTACAATAAAAATATTGATTTTGATATTGTTTCAAATCCTGAGTTTTTAAGGGAAGGAAACGCAATTTATGATTTTTTATATCCAGATAGAATAATAATTGGAACTGAAAATGAAAGAGCAAAGGATTTAATGGTTAGTTTATATAAATATTTTATTGAAAAAGATGTAAATTTTGTATTTACGAACTTTGAAAGTTCTGAATTAATAAAATATGCTTCAAACTCTTTTCTTGCAACAAAAATAAGTTTTATAAATGAATTATCAATTTTAGCAGAAAAGATAGGTGCAAATATAAAAGATATATCTAAAGGGATGGGCTATGATAAGAGAATTGGAGACAAATTTTTAGAAGCCGGATGCGGTTATGGCGGAAGTTGCTTTCCAAAAGATACAAGTGCATTATACAATTTTGCAAAAATGCAGGGTCTAAATCTGAGAATTGTTGAATCAGCAATTCTTGCAAATAAATATCAAATTGAATATTCAATAAATAAGATATTAAATACTTTAGAAGATGTAAATGGGAAAGTAATCTCCATTTTAGGACTTACATTTAAACCAAATACAGATGATGTTAGAGAGTCTCCAGCTATTTATATTGTTAAATCACTTATTAATAAAGGTGCAATAATTAAAGCATACTGTCCAAAAGGTATCCCAAATTTCAAGAAAATATTTCAAAATGAAAAAAACATTATTTATAAAGATAATCTTTATGACTGTTTAGTCAATTCAGAGGCATGTGTAATTGTAACAGAATGGAAAGAATTTAAGGAAATGGATTTAAATCTTGTAAATAGTATTATGAAAGATAACTATCTTTTTGATTTAAGAAATATATTTTATTCAAATAAAATGGCCCAATCTTTATTTAAATATTTTTGTATTGGAACTAAAAAAGTAAAAAATAAAGTGATTATTTAATAAAAGTTTATCACAAGATTCATTATAATAATTATTTTAATAGGTTGGAGGATTTGATGATAAAAAACTCAATAAAAAAAATGGATATGCATCTACATTCAATATATTCTGAAAGACCTTCGGAGTGGATATTAAAAACTATTGGAACAAAGGAATCTTATATAGATCCATTTCAAATATATGACTTTGCTAAAGAAAGGGGGATGGATTATATTACTATTACTGATCATAATAAGATTGATGGTATTGTAAAACTTAAAGAAAAAAAACCAGATGATACAATTATAGGGGTTGAATTGACAACTTATTTTCCTGAAGATAATGCTAAAATTCACTTACTTTTATATAATTTTGAACCATCATTATTTGAAAAATTAAATATATTGAGAGAAAATATATATGAGTTAAGAGATTTTGTTTTAAGTAATAATATTTTTTATTCTGTCGCTCATCCACTTTATTCTGTTAATAATAAAATAGAAGTATCTCATATTGAAAAGCTAATATTGTTATTTAATAATTTTGAAATCTTAAATGGTGGAAGAAACCAGGAGATAAATAAATTTACTGAGAAATTTATAAAAAGTTTAAATGAAGAGAAAATAGAAAACCTGTCTAAAAAACATAAAATAAAACCTTATGGAGAAAAACCATGGGAAAAAAGATTTACTGCTGGAAGTGATGATCATACAGGTCTTTTTATTGGCACAGCATATAATTATGCATCTGCTGAAAATATTGAAGAATTTTTATATTCTATAAAAAATGGTGATTCTAAAATATCTGGAAATAGTCTAACTTTTGAGGCTCATGCTTTTCAAATATTAAAAATAGCTTCAGATTATTATAAGTTTCGAAATCATGATGTTATTGAAAATAGTAAAGATGAAAAATCCTATCAAAATAATAATGATAATAGAAATGTAGATAATAAATTAAACAAAATCCAGATTAATATTAATTCTAAGGAATCCATAAAAAATTTTCAACCTTCTTTATTTAGCCTTTTTATTAATAAAAAGGAGAGGAATTCAAATGCATTAAAGATAATATTTGTTGCATTTGATAAGATTTTGTTTCAAAAGCAAAAATTATCTTTAAAAGAGAAATTGCTAATAAATCAGTATCTTAGAAGTGTTAGGAAAAAAAATGATAATATTACAAAGATACTTTTAAAATTTATTATTAAACAAAACAACACAAATTCCTATAACCCCTATGATATATCTGAACAGCTTTTTGAAGTAGTTTCTGAAGTTATTGATATTTATATAAAAACATTTTTAAAAACTATAAATGAAAAAATAAATAACAATGATATAGCATCAATATTAGGGAAATTATCCTCTTCGTTTATACCTCTTATCATGTCGGTACCTTATCTATCTTCAATAAAGCATTTATGGAAAGATAGAAATTTAATAAATGAAATTGATAAAAAATATTTTAATAATTTCGGTTTTGAAGATAAAGATCCTTTTTATAAAAGAATAGTATGGCTTACAGATACATTGATAGATTTAAATGGGGTATCAGTCACATTAAGAAGTATAGGTAAGTTTGCCTACAAAAATAATCGAGATTTGTTTTTTATCACTAGCTTGACTAAAGAAGATTATGAAAGGGAAAAATTTGAATTTAATGTAATAAATTTTGAGCCAATTTCATCATTTGTTTCAGATATTTATCAAAGTTTTACTGTTAAAATTCCTTCAATATTGAATATTATCAAGAAGATATATCAATTAAATCCTGATGAGATTATCATATCAACACCAGGACCTGTTGGCCTTGCCGGGTTAATTGCTTCAAAGATTCTTGGTATATCTACAAAGATGATATTCCATACAGACTTTGCAAAAGAGGCTTATGAAATATTGAAAGATGAAGGTTTTTCTCTTATTGTTGATTATCTATTAAAGTTTGTTTACAACCTGGCTGACCAGATACTTGTTAATAATCTTGAATATTTAAATATATTAAAAGAGAAAGGATTTGAGCAATCCAAACTAAAAATCTTTAAAAGAGGGTTGGATTTAAGTATATTTAAAAAAATTGATAAAAGACAAACAGAAATTTATTCTAGGTATAAAATTAAAGAAGATAATTTTGTTATGCTTTACACCGGAAGAATATCAAAAGATAAAAACCTTGATTTTATAATAGATATTTATAAAGATTTGAAAAAAAGATATAGTTTTATCAAATTTTTCGTGGTTGGAGATGGAGTTTATCTTGATGAGTTAAAAATAAAATATGCAGATATAAAAGATCTTATCTTTACTGGAATTTTATATAATGATAAACTTGCAGAATATTATAGCTGTGCAGATATTATGGTTTTTCCGAGTATAACAGATACATTTGGTATGTCTGTGTTAGAAGCGCAAGCTTGTGGGTTGCCAGCATTGGTTTCAAACATAGGTGGACCAAAAACCATAGTAAAAAATGATGAAACAGGATTTATATTAAAAATAGATAAGAAAACCTGGGAAAAGAAGATTATAGAATTAATCGAAGACAAAAAAAACAATGGATTAATTTTAAAAAGGCTTTCAATTAATTCAAGAATTTATGTCGAAGATAAATACAATATAAATAATGTAATAGATTCTTATTTTATAAAAGATGATTTAAAACCAAGATATAATAAGCAGGTAAAAACTCTTTCAGTTGAAAATACAACTCCAAACCTTAATAATCAGATAGAAAGGATTGTAATTATTTAAAAGGTTTTTTTAAATACTAAAAATCTTAATGGAACTTTAATAATTTCATTTCCAAAATAGAATTATCAAATGTCATTTTTAATATCTGCTATAATAGATAATGAATAGATAAATTTCTAAATAAATTATTTAAATTACTAATGCAAAAAATAAACTTTATTCTATATTTTTAAATATGAAAAATAATTTTTCTTTTATAAAAAATTAACTATATTTAACTCAAGTTAAACTTTTTTAGTTTAAGATAAAAATCTAATTTCTATTTTTAATATTAGAAAAAATTAATATAAGGATCTTTTATGGAAAAACTAAATGAAACTATTAAAGTTATCCTTAATCGTGCTTCACTTCGAAAATATGATGAAAGAAATATTACTGAAGAAGAGTTGAATCTTATAATAGATTGTGCAATTCGTGCCCCTACTGCTGGTAATAATATGCTTTATTCTATAATATTGATTAAAGATAAGGATACAAAAGAAAAACTTTCAAAAAGTTGCGATAATCAAACTTTTATTAAAGATGCTGATATTATAATGGTTTTTCTTGCTGATGTAAAAAAACTTTATGATTATTTTGAAATTTCAAAGATAAAAGAGTTCTGTGAAACTTACAATATTCCTTATATAAGACCAAACCTTCAAATGTTATATCTTGCCTTAAATGATGCCCTTATAGCAGCTCAAAACGCAGTAATAGCAGCAGAATCTTTGGGCATCGGATCTTGCTATATTGGAGATATTGCTGAAAGATACGAGTATCACAAAGAGCTTTTAAATCTTCCTGAAAATGTTTTTATAGCCACTATGCTATGTTTTGGTTATTATCCGGAAAATTATGAAAAAAAATTAAGACCAAGATTTGACAAAAAATATATTGTGCATAATGAAAGATATAATATAATCAAATCAGATGAGATTAAGAAAATGTATGATATTTATGAAAGCAAGTTTAATGAAAATACAGCAAATACTGATTCAAATGCTACTTTGAATTCTACTAATGATATTAAAAATAAATTAAAGTTTTCTAATTATGCTCAGATGCTTTATGTAAATAAGTTTGCATCTGATTTTGCCATTGAGATGGATAGATCCTTAAAAGAAATGTTAAAAAATTGGGGTTAATAATATTAAATAAAATAGAAGATAAAAGGAAATGAGAGTTAGAAAAAAATAAAAAGAGGTAGAAGATGAAACAGAGTGATGGAAGAGTTGTTGTAGGAATTATTTTTATCCTTGCTGGTATTTTCCTTGTTATAAATCAGTATGTTCTTAGTATACCATTTTTCCCATGGATACTACTTGTAATAGGTGTGGCAATATTTCTAATCTCTATTTTTTCAGCAAATGTTTTTGGTGGTTTGCAAGCCTTAATCTGGCTTGGAGGACTTGCCTTCGCATTTTATTACAACCAGGTTCTTCCTGGAATACTTATAATTATCGGTGTTTCTGTAATAATGAATTCTTTAAGATCTATGTTTTATAAAACAAATAAAGTTAAAATAGAGATAGATGAAGAAAAAAATAAAGATCAATAAATATAGAAATTCATTATTCATAAAATAAAAATTTGTAACAATAAAATCTAAAAATTATAATAGGGAAAGATAGATAAAAGTATAAATTTATAATAATAAAAAACAAAGACTGAAGATAAATAAAAATAACAAGTTTTAATAGAAAAAGAAATTAATGATAGATAATATAGAAATTTCTAAATCTATAATTAGGTTTTTTCAAAGTAATAATATTAAAAATATAAATTCATTTAATAATCCTTATCATTGTCTTTGCGACGCAAAAGTTAATGCAATAATTATTCCATTTTGTAAAATAAATGATTCATTTTATATTTTAGTAGAAAAAAGATCGGCATTTGTAAAGCAACCTTATGATCTTTCCTTTCCTGGAGGGCGAAAAGAAGATGGCGAAAAATCAATCCTTTTAACTGCTTTAAGAGAATGTGAAGAAGAAATAGGTCTATCCAAAGATATTTTTTCGATAATTAAATATTGTGGCATCTTCGCAAATTTACAGACTGTTATATATGTTTTTGTAGCTATGATAAAAGAAAAGTATTCAAATCATTTTCAAAAAGCTCAATTTGATTATGAAAAACTTTTTAAGATAAACAAAAAGGAAGTAGAAAAAGTAATATTTTTTCCATTTGAAAAATTGATAAAAGAGCCACAAATACTTACTATAAGATATAAAGGGGAGATAGAAGGATATATTGAAAATAATGAATTAAAATCTATTATAAGTAGATATTATATTAAGGATGGTTATTATTTGCCATATCAAAGGATTATTAGATACTGGGAATATAATAAGAATATTTTGTGGGGATATTCAGCAGATATAATGTATTGTGTTATTAAAAATATAAAGAAAAACATGAACTAAGTTAAAGTTTTAATAATAGTCTTATACTTTTTTGTTTTTATAAAATAATTAAAAGGAGGGTTTTATGGGTGGTATTGTAGGGATTTTATTACTTGTTATGGGTATTATTTATTTGGTTATCTTGCAATCGAAGAATAAAGGAAAAACTTCGTTTGAATCTTTTAAAACTCAAAGGATAGTTGCTCTTTGCATTATTCTACTTGCTGTTATTATTATCATATTTAGTGCGATTACCACTATTAGTGCAGGTGAAGTTGGTATTATGGTTATTTTTGGTAAAACTCTTGATAGGCAGCTAAGTTCAGGGCTAAATATTAAGAATATTTTTGCTGATGTCGTAAAATTTCCTGTTAGACTACAGGAATTTACAATGTCAATAGCTCCAGAAGAGGGCGAAAAATATGGAGACGATAGTATTTCAGCTTTAACAAAAGATCAACTTATGGTAAGGATAGATTGCACAATCTGGTGGGTTCCAGATAGAAACAATATTCCAAAAATCTATAAAGAGATTGCAAAAAGCATATATAACTTAAAAGATTCAGTAGTAAGACCAGCGATTAGAACAGCTTTAAGAGATATTACTGCAAAATATACTTTTGTTGAACTTATTGAAAAAAGGGATCTATATTCAAATGATATTCATAAATTGATGGAATCTCTAGTCGGTAATAAATATGTTTTTATTGATAAAGTCCTTGTTAGGAATATTTTGCCACCAGAAAGCATACTTAAAAGTATTGAAGAAAAATTAGCATCCCAACAAGCTTTGGAGCAAAAGATTTTTGAACTTGAAAAAGCAAAAAAAGATGCAGAGATACAAAAAGTTCAGGCTCAAGGTATTGCAGAAGCCCAAAATATAATACAGCAAAAATTAACTCCATTATATGTTCAATATAAAGCCATAGAGATGTATGAAAAACTTGCAAATTCACCGAATACTACTTTTATAATTCTTCCGACATCTACAAGTGGAGCTGGTATACCATTAATATTAAATGCTCCGAAGTAGCAAACAATTTCAGCTTAAATAAATTTAAAACTTAAATAGCCTTTTACTGGTAAAGTTTTATTTAAGAAATTTTATTAAAAAATACTAATCATATAAGGATTAATCTATGAATTTCTTAAAAGAGACTGGAATTATTCCTCCACCTTTAACAGATTATTTTATTAAAGAATCTTTGTTGATTCTGTTCTTTGGTGTTGCTTTAATCATTATATTTTGCAAAACAATAAACAATAATTTTCCTGAGCTATCCATAAGAAAACTTATAAAAAAAGAGATGAATGAATGGGAAAAGAAATTTTATAAAAAATTATTATGGCAATATCCACTTTGGGGCTTATTTCAACAGTTTTTTATGATTTTGATATTTCTATTTATAAGAAAATTTGTCAGCGACTTCAATGCAATTCTTATTACTTCGGCTTTTTTTGTATTACTTCACTACCCAAACCTTTTTTTAGGTTTACTTGTGTTCGGTCTTGAACAGATGTTTTTAAACCATTTTTTAATTTTCAGAAATCTATATGCATTGGCTGTTTTTCATGGTGTTTTTGCAACATTGCTTTTATTTTTAAGTCCATCAGTCCTTTACACAAAATTTTATATTTTATCAGATTATATAAAATTATATAAGAATGATAAAGATAATGGTGATAAACAGTGGGTTTTAGTAACTGCTGATAAAGTTAAAAACCTGATTGAAGATAAATTCTTAAAAGATTTCGATGAAAAATAAATTTGTAAATTAAACATGATTATAAAAATATAAATAAAATTAGTTTTAAGATTATAAAATATTAATTAGGAGAGATTATAAAATATGATGTTATATGAAGAAGACTTTGAAAAGCTAAATATAATACTTAAAGAACTTGAAGATTGGCCAAAAGAAGTTTTAACAAGTCATAAAAGTGCATCTCATTTAATTCATAAACTTGTATTTGTCGCAGATATGGATTTTGATCATAAGAATGAAAGAGTAAAGAATATTATAAATAAAATACTAAAATATAAATCAAAAGAAGGATTATATCAGGTAAAAATGAATATCCCCAAGCACTTTGAAGGCACAGGGGAAAATCAATATGCCTGGGCATTATGCGATGCTCCACTTATTATGTATAGTCTTTTTAAATTCAAAGTTGATTATGATATCTACTTGAAAAATGGAGTTGCCTTTCTGTTCAGTATAGCCAAAGATTTTGGATGGCCTTGTAGATGCAGTTGTTGATATATTAAGTAGGTTTGAATATGCAAGAAATGACAAAAGATTTCTTGAAATGGTAGAAATAATAAAAGGTAAAAAAAATGAAAATAATGAATATATTCCAGAATCTATATGGAATAGCTGGAAACTCTGGGATTTTGGTCAAAAGAAAAAACCTTCAAAATATATTGGTTATGCTGTATATGAGATTTTAAACAGAATAGAAAGTAGTAAATAAAATAAATATTGAAGGTTTGAAGTATTTTATTAAAATAATTTTTAAGATTTCTAATATTATCACAGCTAATTTAGATAGTTCATTCTATTTAATCTTAATGAGTTTAGCACAACATTTAGGGAACTTGTTGCCATTGCAATTTCTGCGATAATAGGGTGGAGTAATCCAAGTATAGCAAGAGGGATTGCCATTATATTATAGAAAAAAGCCCAGAAGAGGTTTTGTTTTATCTTTTGAAATGTCTTTTGAGAAATAATAAAACTTTTATATACACCAAAAAGGCTATTTGAAGGTATAGTTATATCTGCTGCTTCTATAGCTATGTCCGATGCTGCGATCGCTATACCAACATCTGCCTGTTTTAAAGCTGGTGCGTCATTGATGCCATCACCAACCATTGCAACCACTTCACCTTGATCTTGCAATTTCCTAACTATATCAATCTTATCTTGAGGTAGCAAATTTGCGAAAAAATTATCAATACTAGCTTGGCTTGATATAAAGCTTGCTGCCAATTTATTATCACCGGTAATCATAATTGTTTTTAATTTTAGTTTATGAAGTTTTTCTATGACATCTTTAGCATCAACTTTTATTTTATCTGATATTGCAAAAGCTCCAAGAAGGATACCATCATAAGATGTTCCAACTATTGTCTTACCTTGGCCTATAAATAATTCTATCTTGTCTTTAGTAACATCTGAAATTTTTACATTTTCTTTTTCCAAAAATGAAATACTTCCACAAATTGCTTTTTTCCCATCAATAACTGCTTTTATCCCATTTCCAGCAATGTATAAAAATGATTCAACTTTTATTTGGAAAATATTTTTTTCTTCTTTCTTAATCCAATCAGTAATAGCTTTTGCAAGAGGATGATCTGAAAGTGATTCAAGAGCATAAGAGTAAGATAAAAAAAGATGCTTAGAATCTTTTAAATTATTTTTAACTTTATTATTTAATTGACTATCTAAATTGAAGTTAAAATTGTTATCTAGGTTTTTATTATAATTGTTTATATTATTGTACATAATGTTGTGTGTATTATTATATATATTGCTATCTAAAGTATTGCTTAAATCCTCTATTAAAATATCTGTTACAACTGGTTTTCCTTCTGTTATTGTTCCTGTTTTATCAAAAACAACAGTTGTAATCTCTTTCATCCTTTGGATGGCTTCCCCTTTTTTTATAAGAACTCCGTTTAATGCAGCTTTACCCATACCTACCATCAATGCTGTTGGTGTTGCAAGTCCTAAAGCACATGGACAGGCTATTACAAGTGTTGCTATTGATGCAAAAATTGCCATAGAGATCTTATCTTTTGGTAGTGTTATAATCCATGGTAAAATATCCGAAAGTTTCTGGCTAATTTTAATAATTGAAGAAGGGAAAAAATACCAGCTTAAAAATGTTAAAATAGAAAAGCTTATTATTAATGGGACAAAATATCCTGTTATTTTGTCTGCAAACTTTTGAATCGGAACTTTACTTGCTTGAGCTTGCTCTACCATTGAAATTATTTGTGAAAGAAAGGTATCTTTCCCAATTTTTTCTATCTTAACTTTGATAACTCCATCTAGATTTATTGTTGCACCTATAACTTTATCGCCGACTTTTTTATCTATAGGTTTCGATTCTCCTGTTGCAATAGATTCATCTATTGCACAACTACCTTCAATCATTATACCATCTGAAGGAATTTTTTCTCCTGGTTTTACAAGCACTATATCTCCAACAATAAGTTCTGATATATCTACATCTACTATATTGTTTTCAACAAGACCATTTTGGGCAAAATTATTGTTTAAAATCTTATGGGCATTTTTTGCTCCAAGTTGCATAAGTTTTTTGATAGCCATGCTTGCTTTACCAGTTGAAAGTTGTTTTAAGTAAGTACCAATATGGTTAATAGACATAATCATAGCGCCGACCATAGAAAAATCATCAATTTTTATTCCACTTAGCTCTAAAATGTTAAAAAATTTTAAAACCCCTGTAAAAAAAGAAGCGATAGTTCCTATACCTATAAGACTATCCATTGTAAATGAAAATTTTCTTATTGCATAAAAAGTAGATTTTATTATATCAAAACCTAAAACAAAAATTATAAGAAAGCTTAAGAAAAGATCAATTAATATATCTATAAGTTCGTTTTGAAGCATTATTCCAAAAAACATAGATAAAATCATTTTGATTAAAAGGGGTAAAATTAAACTCCATGATAAAATAAGCCTTTTTCTTTCTTTTTTTAAGTAAATTAATTCTTCATCTTCCTGCCCCTCGGGTAGCAGTTCATAACCGGCTTGTTTAACTTTTGAGGTTAACTTTTCAAAAGGTATCGATTTATTAGCTGTTATTGTCGCTTTTTTAAGACTAAAATCAACTTTTACATCAATTACACCATCAATTTCTTTTATTGCCTTTTCAATGTTAACTGCACAACTTGTGCAACTCATTCCTTCTACTTTTGCATTTATTTTTTCCATATTTCATCCATTTTTTTAATTATTTTATTTATATTATTTTATTTTATATTTTATTTTATATTTTATTTTATACTTTTTATATTTTTTATATTTTTTAGTCTTTTATTTTTCTAAACTTTAACTTTTCTGAATATTTTTAATTTTAAGTTAATTTTAATCTAATTATTTTACTTTATTTTTATTTTTCTAATTGGGCTTTGTAATTTGTATTTTTATTGATAGCGTCAATTAAATCTTCTGCTTTAAGTGAATCTTCAGCAGTTATAATTGCTCTTTTTGTTTCTAAATCTACTTTTATATCATTAATACCTTTAATTTTTGATAAAACATTTTGAACTGTATTAACACAACCCATACATTTCATATCCATTACCTTTAGTTTTATTGTTTTCATTTTATTATCCTCCTTATTGTACTTGTAACTTCTTCTATTACTTCTAAATCCCCCTCTTTTATCCTGTCTACTACGCATGTTTCTATATGTCCTGTTAGTAATTTTTCCTGAACTCCTGCAAGTGCACTTCTTACTCCCGTAATCTGATTCAAAATATCATCACAGTAGCAATCATTTTCTATCATTTTCTTTATCCCTCTAATCTGACCTTCAATTCTATTTAACCTTTTTATAAGGTTATCCTTAAATTCTCTTGAATGATGAGCTTTTCTATCGCTTTTCATCTTACCTCCAAAATATTTTTTTAAAAATAGTAAAACTATAAAATTAAAATAAAAAAACTAAAATAACAAAATTATAAAAATATAATCAAAATCATTTAAAAGTAAATAATAAATCATAATAGTCATAGGGGGTATAACTATAATTAAGATACTATATATTTGATTTAAAGTCAATATCTGGTAAAAAATACAAAGAAAAAATATAAAAGTAAAAGATATAAAATATAAGATATAAGATAGACAATAAATGTAATGTGGAGAATGTAATATAAAAAATCTAAAGTAAAAGATATAAGGCAATAAATCTAAACTTACGAAAATAAAATAAAAATATAAAGCGAAAGATAAAAAATAAAAAAGACAGTAAATGTATAGTAACGAATATGAGCTAAAAAAATAAAATAAAAAATACGAAAAATAGAAAATAAAAATAATTTGATTTTAATAAAAATTTTTAATATAATTTTATAGCGAATGTAAAATTTTGTTTTAAGGAGTAATTTTTACTATGTCAGATAAAACAAATTTGTTAACTTTAGAAGAGATAAAGCAATTATGGACAAATACTTATAATAGAGAAGGAAAACCAGATTGGTCTCATATTTTACCATACTATGATGATGATATTATTTTTAAAGATAGTGTTCAAGAAATAAGGGGGAAAGAGGAATTCACCAAGATGACTCAAAGGCTCACCAAAAGGTCTCAAGACTTAAAAATGAAAATAGTTAATGCTGTCATAGATAAAAATATAGTTTTTCTTGAATGGGAAATGATTATAAGTTATAAAAAATATCCAAGTTCGATTCTATATGGGGCAAGTAGATTGACATTTAATGATAAAGGTAAAATAATAGAACAAAGAGATTATTATGATTTATGGGGAGATATTTTCGATAATATCCCTCATTTTGGAAAAATTTATAGAAAATTTATGAAGAAGAAGTTTGGATAAAAAAATAGATTATATATGATATAAAATAATATAAAATTATGAATATTATGTAGAATATGAAATTAAATAGAAAATAATTTAGGATATTATATGAAAAAAGAATCAAAATTTATTAAATATTTTAAAGAATATAAATGGTCAAATATTTTAGCAATGATTAAAAATAGCAATAAACCTCCAAAAGTATGTAATGATGATTTCAGGAATAAACTAGTAGTAATAACTGGAGCAACTTCCGGTATAGGTTATTATACTGCAAAGAAATATGCTAAAAATGGAGCAAATCTTCTTTTGATAAATAGAAATGTCGAAAAATCAGAAAAGCTTAAAAAAGAGATAGAAAGCGAATTTAATATTAAATGCGATTATTTGATTGCTGATTTAAGTAGGTTGCAAGATATATATGATGTTGCAAAAAAACTGTTACAAATGAAGGAATCTATAGATGTTTTAATTCATAATGCTGGCGTATATCTTACAAAAAAACATATAACTGAAGATGGACTTGAAAAAGTATTTGTAGTAAACTATTTATCAACATTTATAATAAACTATATTTTAATGAAAAGATTGAAAGAAGAAAATAAAGCAAGGATAATAATGGTTGGTTCTGAAGGTCATCGTTTTGCTGTATGGGGATTAAAACTTGATGATTTATCTTTTGAAAAGCAAAGGTACACTGGATTAAAAAGCTATGGTTATTCAAAAACCGCACAACTTTTATCTATGATTGTTTATAGTGAATATTTTAAAGATTCAAAAGTTACAATAAATACTATGCATCCTGGTGCAGTTTTAACAGAATCAGGAAAGGATAATGGAATGCTTTACCATTGGTATAGAAAAAACATTTTAGATAAAATACTAAAATCTCCAGAAATTTCTGCAGAGGCTTTATATTATCTTGGTGTATCTAAGGAAATTGAAAGAATTAGTGGAAAATATTTTAATCTAACAACGATAGAGGATCCAGCACCACCTGCTTTAGATAAAGATGTTGCTTACAAATTATGGGATATTAGCATTAAGTTGGCAAGATTAGATCAAAATATTTATAATAATTAGTTTAAAGTTCAAAGAGGGTAATATGAGTCAGATTATTATTGTTGGGGCAGGGATATCCGGGCTTGTTGCAGCTTTAAGAGCAAAAACTGAAGGATATGATGTTATTGTTTTTGAAAAAAATGAAAAAGCCGGAGGACTTGTAAACTCATTTTACAAGGATGGATTTTTATTTGATGGTGGTACAAGAGCTTTACAGGGATTTATATTTGCCTTACTTAAGCCTTTAAATATTACCATGGATTATGTAAAAACTCCTGTTTCTATAGGTATTGAAGATAAAATTATTTCCATGGAAACAGAAGAAGGGATAGAAAATTATAAAAAAATGCTTGAAGAACTTTATCCCGATTCTCTTGATGATATTGAAAAAATATTTAAAGATATAAGAAAAATGGGTAAATTCTTAAAGGCAGTAAATAAAATGCTAAGTGTAAAAAAAGGTTTTATGTCATTTTTTATAGATTTTATTCCAGCAATAGTTAGTCTTTTTGCAAATATTAATGTTTTATTTAAGATGAAAGATCCTATGGAAAAATATTTTGAAAATAAAATTAAGATAAAAAACAAATCATTAATGGATATTATTACTCAGCATTTTTTTGCAGGGACACCGACCTTTTTTGCATTAGGATATCTATATATGTATCCCGATTATATTTATCCACTTGGGGGGACTGGGAAACTTGCTGAAAAATTAGATGAAAAGGTAAAAGAATTAGATATAGAAGTTAAATACAATACTAAAATTGTTAAGATTGATGCAGCTAATAAGTTTATTATAACTGAAAATAGAGAAAAATATTATTTTGATAAACTTATCTGGGCTGCCGATTTAAAAACACTTTATAGAAACCTGGAAATAGAAAAATTATCTAAAGAAAAGACTATTGAATTTGAGAAAGAAAAAGAAAAAATATTGAATCATAAAGGTGCTGAATCTATTTTTACAGTATATTTAGCTATTGATGAAGATCCCAAATATTTTAAAAGTATTTCAAACAGCCATCTTTTTTATACTCCTTATAGAAAAGGGTTGGGTTCTATCATAAAAGAAAAGCAGCAAAATGTAATTAAAAATTGGGATAATCTTAATAAAAAAGAAATATTTAATTGGTTAGAAGAACTTTGTAGACACAACACTTATGAAATATCTATTCCTGTTTTAAAAGATAAAAATGCTGCACCATTTAACAAAACAGGGCTTGAAATAAGTTTCTTATTTGATTATACAATAACTAAAAAAGCAAAAGAAACAGGTTTTTATGATGAATTAAAAGAAAAACTTACTGAACTTGTTATAAATATTCTTTCAGAAACTATTTATAAGGGATTGAAAGATAAAATAATATTTAAATTTTCTTCCACACCATTAACAATAGAAGAGATTAGTGGTTCTTCTGAAGGTTCAGTCATAGGTTGGTCTATGGAAAAACCTGTTCCTGTTAATTCAAGTTTCTTAAAAATGGTAGAGGCTGCCAAAACATCAATATTAGATATTTATAAGGTTGGTCAGTGGACAATGAGTCCTGCTGGTACTCCCACAGCAGTAATGACCGGAAATTTAGCTATAAGTCTGATTTCAAAGAATAATAAGAAAAATTATAAAAATAATAAGAGATAAAAATGATTTATGATGTAATTATTGTTGGTGGAGGTATTGCAGGTCTTACCTGTTCAGCATACCTTGCTAAAGCCGGTAAAAAAGTTCTTCTTATAGAAAAAAATAATGAAATTGGTGGACTGGTAAACAGTTTTAATCATAATGGTTTTACTTTCGATGCTGGAGTAAAGTCTCTACTTAATGCAGGGATTATTTTCCCTATGCTAAAACAACTAGGAATAAATATTGAAACATTAAAAAGTCCTGTTACAATCGGTCTTGAAAATGAAATATTAAATGTAGAAAAAATTGAGGATATTGAAAGATACAAAGAATTTTTATTTAAGTTTTATCCTGAAAGTAGAAAAGAAATTATAAAAACAATAAAAAAAATAAAATCAATAATGAAATATTTTGATATTTTATATGGAATAGATAATCCAATTTTTAAAAACTTAAATAAAGATTTTAGTTTTTTGATTAAAAAACTCTTACCTTGGCTTCCAAAGTTTCTCTTCACTATAATAAATATTAATAGATTAAAAATCCCTGTTGAAAAGTATCTTAGCAAGATCATTAAAAACAAATTTCTTATCGATAATGTAACTCAGCATTTTTTTAAAAATACTCCAACATTTTTTGCTTTAGGATATTTTTCATTGTACTTAAACTACTTTTACCCAAAAGGAGGAATTTTTAAGTTAGCTCAAGTAATAGAAAAAAAAGTAATAGAATATAATGGAGAAATAAAAAAAAATACAAAAATTATTGAGATAGACGCTAAAAAAAATATTTTAAAAGATGAGAAAGAAGAATTTTATAAATATAAATACCTTGTATGGGCTGCTGATTTAAAAACATTTTATAAAATAACAAAAGTAGATGAACTTTCAAAAAATATAAAGAAAAAGTTTAATTTAAAAAAAGAAAAAATCTTTAAATATAGAGGAAATGACTCTGTATTTACAACATTTATTGAAGTTGATGAACCAGTTGAAACATTTAAAAAGATTTCTTATGGTCATTTTTTCTATACTCCTTCAAGAAAAGGGCTTAATGACCTTCATCGTAAAAAATTAAGTGATATCCTTTCAAACTTTTATTCTTACTCAAAAGAGGAGATTTTCAACTGGCTTAAGGATTTTTTGAGATACAATACTTTTGAAATATCGATTCCAGCTATTCGAGATATTGAATTAGCACCTAATGGTAAAACTGGTTTGATAGTAAGCTTTATGGCAGAATATAATCTTTTTAAGAAGATAAAAGATGCAGGATTGCTTGGAGAGTTTGTTTTGGAGATAGAAAACCAGATAATAAAAATTTTGACTGATTCTATTTATCCTATGCTTAAAGAAAAAATTATAGCAAAATTTTCCTTTAGTCCACTTAGCATAGAAAGTAGAGTTGGTAGCAGTGAGGGATCAATAGTTGGATGGGCATTTGAAAAAGAAATACCTGCTATAAATAATATTTTAAAAGTAAACAGTTCTATTTTAACTCCTATAGATAATATATATCAGATAGGACAATGGGTATATAGTCCAGCAGGTGTTCCTATGTCAGTTCTAACAGGCAAAATTGCAGCAAATAAAATAATAAAAGGAAAATTTAAGTAAATATTATATAAATTTTTTATAAATTATATATAATTTGTATAAAATTATAGAATGTTTTAGAGGCATAAATTATGGAAAGCCAAAATCAGGAATATATAATTGATGAAAACAATAAGATAATCGAAACTAAAAATGAAAAAAAATAATCAAAATAAAAAAAATTAAATCATGTCAAAAATCTGGGAAAAATCAGAAATTGCAAACGAAAATAACGATAAAGTTGAAGCGATTTCTCCAATAATCATATCTGCAAGCCGAGCGACAGATATACCTGCATTTTATTCAAAATGGTTTTTTGATAGTTTAAAAAAAGGTTATATCAAATGGAAAAATCCTTTTAATAGTAAGATGGTTCAATATATTTGCCTTGAAAAAGTTAGGCTTATAGTTTTTTGGTCGAAAAACCCAAAGCCTATTATTCCATATTTGAAAATTCTCGATGATAAAGGTATAAATTATTATTTTCAATACACATTAAATGATTATGAAAATGAAAATTTTGAACCAGATCTTCCTAAAATTGATGAAAGGATAAAAACTTTTCAAATACTTTCAAAAAAAATCGGGAAAGAAAAAGTCATCTGGCGTTTTGATCCTTTAATTTTAACAAAAAATTTAAATGTTGAAAATTTGCTTGCCAAGATTTCCAATATTGCTGAAAATTTACTTTTATATACAGATAAACTTGTTTTTAGTTTCGTTGATATTTCAATATATAAAAAAGTCATAAATAATATGATAAAAAAGGCACCAGAGATTTTTAATAAAGATAATATTTTAAACTCAGAATTTACAAGCCAGCAGAAAATCCAGTTTGCACAAGGTATTTACGATTTATATAAAAATTGGAAGAAAATAAATCCAAAATTTACAATATCAACTTGTGCAGAAGATATCGACTTAGAAGATTATGGTATATTTCATAATAAATGTATAGATGATTCTCTTATGGTAAAACTTTTTGCTCATGATGAAAAGCTTATGAAATTTTTAGGTTATGAAAAGAATGCTAAAATCCCTTATACATCTAAAAAGAGCTTAAAAGATAAAGGGCAAAGAAAAAACTGCCATTGCATAGTAAGTAAAGATATCGGGGCTTATAACACATGTAAATATAGTTGTATCTACTGTTATGCAAACATGAAAAAGTAATATTAATACCAAAAATTAATATATATATAAATATGAAAAATAAGTAAAGCAAATATAAAAATTAATCAAAATAAAATTAAGATAGCCCCAAATTATATATATTCAAATTTCATTTTTATACATTAAAATTTTATCTTTTATCAACTATCAATACTCCTACATCTGTGACATTAGTACCAGTTGCTCCTGTTATTATTGCATCACCAAGTTTTTCAAATAAAGTAAATGAATCACTATTTTTAATAAAATCATAAATATTTATATTATTAGTTTCAATATATTCCAACGACCAATTGTCAGCAATTGCGCCAGCTGCTTCAGATGAACCATCTACTCCATCAGTTCCAAAGCTACAGATCGAAAAAAGATAGTTTGACAGATCAATATTGTTAATATTTTTTATTATATTTTCCAAAAAAGATAGTACAAAATGCTGGTTTCTACCACCTTTGCCATTTCCTTTGACTATTACAGTTGTTTCTCCACCCCATACTATTGCTAAAGGAAGGTTAGAAAAAGAGTTTTCTGAAAAGTAAGTTTTATCAATTTTATAAATTTTATTATTATTTGAAAAAATAAAACCAAACTGGTTTTTACAAATAGATCTTAAAAAACCAGTGAAAGATTTTGCAAGATCTTCTGCATTTCCTTCTAATAATGAACCTAAATATATTACATTATAATTTTTATCTATTAAACTATTTATTATACTTTTACAGCATATATGATTTGAACCAACAAGGAAATTTTTAATTTTTCCCTTAAAATATAATTCTTTGTATTCCTTTTCTTTCAATGTTTCAGGGATTTTCCCATTTATTCCATCGGTGAATATTTTTTCAATTTGCGGA
This sequence comes from uncultured Brachyspira sp., assembly GCA_964581895.1. GTDB lineage: Bacteria > Spirochaetota > JAAYUW01 > JAAYUW01 > JAAYUW01 > Exilispira. The sequence goes on along the minus strand of CAZOPR010000005.1, from coordinate 65,813 downwards.
TATTTTTCAGTAAGTTCATATTTTTTAAGAATGCTTAGAGCCATTTCGAATGTTGTGCTATCATGGTATGTTGGACCTGATGCAATGGAATCAAGGGGATCTCCTGGTACATCCGAAAGTATGAGCGAAATTACTTTCCCTTTGGTTTGTGAAATTAATCGTCCACCTTTTATTGCTGAAAGATGCTTTCTTATTGTGTTTAATTCATGTATATCTGCACCTTTTTTTAACAAATCAGAAGTAATAGATTTTAATGTTTCAAAAGTAGTTAAAGGCTTTTCAATAAGTGCTGAACCTCCTCCTGAAATAAGGACAAAAACAAGATCTTCTTCATCTGCTTTTTCAAGTATTTTTATAATTTCATTCCCAGCTTCTATCGAGTTTTCATCAGGTAATGGATGTCCACCTTTTATATATTTGATATTTCTACTATTTGTTTTTATAATCTGTTTAAAATTTTCAATCAAAAAATCTTTTTTATTTTCATCATTTTCTTTATCATTAATTTCATTTAAATTGTTCGAGCTATTTAATTTATTTAATTTATTTTGTTTATGCGATTTTTTTGATTTATATGAATTTTCATATGAATTAAAAATACTTATAAACTTTTCTTCAATATTAGAAATCTCTTCATTTGAACAGATTATTCCATCAGATATATTAAATCGAATAATAATAGCAAGACTCATTCGAATAGCAGCCTTTCCAAAGGCTATTAAAAAAATATTCTTGAAATTTGAATAATCTATATTATCAAGATTATTTTCATAATTTGGTGAATTGATATTTTGCAAATTAGTTTTTTGAAAATTAATGTTTATTAAATTGCTATTTTGTAAATTATTGTTTTGTAAATTATTTTCTTTTGAATTAATATTTTGTTTATCTAAATCTTTTTGCTTCGAATTAACCTGCTGATTAGAAAAGTAGTTATTTACACATATAAATGGATCTACACTTTTCATTCCAGCATTTATACTCTCAAGTAAATCCTTTCTAAGTTTGTTATATTTAGGATTATAATTTTTTTTCAAATATTTTTCAATTTCAATAACGATAAAATTCTCCTCTTTTTATTTTTTATAAATTTTAATTTTAATTTAAATCAAATTTTATAATATAAACCAAGCTTTATTAATAAATAGTAAATAATAAATCATTTCAAGCTTTTAAGTAATTTACCTACTATTGAGGTTTTTATTTCTATTGCTTTATGAGGACAAATTTCCTGACAGCAAAAGCATCTAATACAAGTATTATAATTGTACTTTAATTTTTTAATCTTTTTTAGTTTATTATCTGTTTCTTCTGTTTCTTTAGGTCTATAGCCTTCAGTTTCTCTAAGTCTATAATCTTTTATTTCTTTAAGGTTAATGTTTTCAATATTATTAAAATCTTTTTTTCCTATTTCTTTAATGCTAGTATTTTCACTTTTATTAAATTCATTTTTTTCTAAGTGAAATTTGTCTCCAATAATTTGAATAGATTTAGGATTTGTTGGGCAAATATTGTAACATTGAAGACATAAAACACATTTTTTAGTATCTATAAAAGGTCTTGAACTTATCAAATAGTTGTAAAAAAAGCCTTTTCTGAATCTTTTAGGGATAGTTGTCTTTTTATAAAAACTAATTCTTTTAAAATCCTTTCTAAATATTAGTTGATCTCCAGAAAGTTGATGACTATCAATATCAAGTGAAACTTGATGTTTTTCTGAATAGTACTTTAAAAATGGTATGTTTTCAGGGTTATATCCGACTAAAGTTGATGCAAGTAAATCAACAATAAAAGGATTTTCCCCAACAATAACATATCCAAGTTTTATAGGATTTCCACCTCTAGGACCTTCCCCTTCATGTGCAATTATGCCATCCATAAAACAAAGTCCAGTTTTCAAAGAATCTGCTAAATCAACAATCATTTTTGAAAAAAGAACTGAATCTGGAAATCTTGTATGAAGGTATGCTTTAGTTTTACCAGGTATTACCCCAAAAAGATTTTTCATACCACCAGTAAAAATAGTTAAAGAATGATTTTTAAGTTTAGGTAAACAGATTATTTTATCAAAAGTCAAGACTTCTGATGCTATTTCAAAATTTTTTATAATATTTTTTTTATCTCCATTAATTTGAACTTTTTCCTTAAATTCAATAAAAGGGATATTATACTTTTGGCAAACCTGAAAAATTCCGACATCTTTTGCAACCTTTATAGATGGGGAGACAGCAGGAGAATCCCCACAGGCTATTTCAAGTTGAAAGCTGTTTAGTTTTGCTTCTTCTTTAAAAAACTTTATTACTGCTTCAAAAAACAAAGGATGGGTTACAACTCCTGTGTCAGGATTATCAGAAGCCAAAAGGTTTGGCTTTAATAAAATTTTATCATTATTACTAAAAAAATTCTTAAAACCACCCAAATTTTCTACAGCTTGGATTAACTTTTCTTTTATTAATTCTACATCATAATCATTTACATTGTAAAAAGAGACTTTCATGTTGTTTTCCTATTTTGTTTTTATTATTATTTAATGTTATATGATTTAATCTTTTATGCTATCCAAAAAAAAATTACAATTTTTTCTTATTATTTCAATTTTATCATTATATAAATTTTTTGTAATTTCAATAACTTATTATTTACACTTTATTATTTAGACTAACTTATTATTTAAGCTATCTTGTTATTTTCAATTTCCTGCTATTTTCAATATTATATTATTTTCAATATCTTGGTATTTTAATTTTTTGCTTGATGGATAATTTCTGGTTTTATAGATATCTAAAGAAACATAAATAAATGTAAGAGAAAAGAAAAAAAATAGTAAATTTTTCAATATATATTAAACTAATAAAAGCGAGTGAGAAATTAATTAGTAAGTTTCAACCATTAATAAAAAGTTAAAGAAAAGCAAATAAAAGGTCAAAGAAAAACCACTAAAAGATTAAAGGAAAATAATAAAACTAAAGGAAGGCAAAAGAAAAATAAAAAAAACTAAAATAAAGTTAAATAAACTAAATAAAGGTAAAAGAAAATCAAAAAAAGCTAAAATAAAGTCAAATAAACTAAAAAAAAGCTAAATATAGGTAAAAGAAAAATAAAAATAATCTAAAGTAAAGTTAAATAAATTAGAAAAAGTAAAAAAAAGATAAAATAGAGCTAAAGTAAAGTTAAAAGAAAAGATAGAGGAAAAGTATGGATAAAAAAACAATTGAATTGCTTTTAAGGATTCAAAAAAATGAAATAACTGAATATCATATGTACTTAAGATTATCAAAAATTACTAAAGATGAGAAAAACAAAAAAGTTTTATCGCAGATTGCTGATGCAGAAAAAGCTCACGGAGATTACTGGGAAAAGATTACAAAAATTAAAGTAAAACCAAATATCTTTAAAGTTTATCTCTGGCTTATTTCTGCAAAAATTTTTGGAATAACATTTGTATTAAAATTTATGGAAAAAAGGGAAGGAACTGGCTCAAAACTATATGATAGTATTTCTAAAAGTTTTATAGAGGCTAAAAAGATAAGTCATGAAGAATCTATGCATGAAAAAGCATTAATTGAAATGCTGGATGAAGAAAAGCTGAGATTCATTGGTTCAATCGTTTTAGGTCTTAATGATGCATTGGTTGAGTTAACAGGAGCTCTTGCAGGTTTTACTCTTGCTCTTGGGCAAACAAAAACTATATCTTTAGCAGGGCTTATAACCGGAATTTCGGCAGCATTTTCAATGGCTGCGTCGGACTATCTATCATCAAAGGCTGAAGGTGACCCCAAAGCAGCAAAATCAGCCTTATACACAGGGGTTGCCTATATAATAACTGTAATACTTCTTATTCTTCCATTTTTACTTATAAAAGAAAAGTTTATATGCCTTGGTATCACTTTGTTTATAGTTATTTTAATAATATTTTTCTTCAATTACTATTTATCTATTGCAAAAGATTTAAACTTCAAGCATAGATTTTTTGAGATGGCTTTTATAAGTCTTGGAGTAGCAACTTTTTCATTTTTTATTGGTTGGTTCCTAAAAATCATGCTTAATGTAGATGTGTAATATTATTTTGGAGATTAATGATTATTTTTAGTTTTTTTTACCTATCATTTTTAAAATAATTTACTTAATCCAATAGAAAGATTTATAAGGATCAGTAAGATTATTATTAAACCAGAATTTTTATGTATGACTCTTAAAATTTTCAAGATATTTCCTTTTTGCAATATTTTAGAGTTATTCAAAGATTTATTTGTCACAATAAAACCAGCTGTCGATTGAAATAATATAAGGATAAAGACAAAAAGTCCAATTAATCCATGAATAGTTGAAAAATGATTCAACCCATAATTATTAACCATTAGTATGGCAATTATAAAGCCAAAAATTGCCAAAACAGTTTTAATCTGGTTCAATAATTTATGAGTTTTTAACCACCAATTTTTTTTTCTCAAAAATTTTGCTATGAACCCAGCAGTAAGAGAGATAAGGAAAACCGAAATCATCAATCCAAGATGCATATACATAAAATTCATAATAACCTCACTATCGTTTTAGTTTGGGGCATTCAATTGCTAACTATTTTAACAGGACTATTTGTTTTTTGACTATTCAAGTAAATTATTTTATTATAATAGTTTCACTTCCTCTTTTTTTATGTTTGGATTTAATATCTATTGAATCGGAGTAAGCCCACAATAATTTAATTTCTTTTCCTTTTAATATTATTTTATCTTTTGAATCTTTAGTATCTGTTTTCCTTGAAAATTCAAAAACAATTTTATTGCTATTTTTTTTACCAGCAAAAGAAAGAATATCATAGGTGCCATTTAGTGAAGTATCATCAGGATGAGGTCCAAAGATTCCTGTCGAATAAGTATCAAAGGCTTTGACTTCGTTATCTGACACAACACCAAATATCATATCTGCATCTTTCATTGCTGATGTTGGGTCAAAACCAATAGCAACCCATCCAGAAGCAGTTGATTCTATTCCAAAATAAACAATATCTTTTAAAATTTCAGCATAAACGATAAAATTATTATTATCAAAAGCAAATATGTTTGAATACTCATTTTGATTGATAATTCCATCAATATTTATCTTGTTTTGAGAAGTTGCATTATAGTTAAATGTTAATAAGAGCAAAAATGTAAAAGTAAATAAAAGGATAAAAATTATTACTTTTTTCATAGCTTTTACCTCCACCTATTTATAATAATATAAAAATTTAAAAAAGAGAAATTAATAATTTCTGAAATTAAAACCAATTTATAATAAAATGAAAAGGGGAAAAAATGAATGCAAAAAAATTAATTTTATTGATAGTTGTTGCCATTATCTTAATTTTTTTATTGATTTTAGCTTTGAAATTTTATTTTGAACTCAGAAACTATAGGAAGCAAATAGAGAATATACAAATAAATGATGTGGATTTAATGAATATAAAAGATGGAGTTTATCAAGGTAGTTATAAAACAGCATTAGTTTCTGTAAAAGTTGAAGTAACTGTTAAAGATCATAAGATAATAAACATAAAAATATTGGAACACTTAAATGGGCAAGGCAAACGAGCAGAAGTCATTGTTGAGAAAGTCATAAATGAACAAAAATTGAAGGTAGATGTTATAAGTGGTGCCACAGCAAGCAGCAAAGTTATTTTAAAAGCCATAGAAAATGCTCTTTCAAAATAAGAGTTTAAACCAAACTATAAAAAAATATTTATATAAAAATACTTATGATTTTCAAAATACACTTTACTGGACTTAAAAAATCTTGGAATAGATCCTGAATTAGAAAAATTCAAAGAAAGATCTATGCAAAAACAGCTAGGATTGATACATTTTGATATGGAACAAATAGGGAAAGCAGTAAAAGTAGGTAGATTAATAGTTTTTTGAGAGTTTTGAAAAAATATAATGTTTTGAAAAAATATAATAGAGAAGAATATATAAAAATTTATCAGATAAATTTCTAATTTTACAGTACATGAAAAAGTATTCCAAAAAAATGGCAGATTGAACCTGCAAGAACAAATAGATGCCAGATTGCATGAGAATAAGGAATCTTTTTCAATGCATAGAAGATGACTCCCAAAGTATAGCATAAACCACCGATTAAAAACCAGATAAGAAGGCGGATTGATGAATTTTGGATAAGAGGTTTCAATGCGAAGATAATAATCCAGCCCATGAAGATATAAAATAGTGTCGATATTTTATTGTATTTCCCAGTAAAAAAAGACTTAAAAATAATCCCGCAAATAGCCATACCCCAGGTCAACCCAAATAAAGTCCATCCAGTTGGACCTCTTAAAGTTACCAGTGTTATGGGCGTATATGTCCCAGCAATTAAGATAAATATAGAGCAGTGGTCCATTATTCTAAAAAATTTTTTAGCTTTTGGGTTTGTGAAGCTATGGTACAAAGTAGAAAAAAGGTATAAGATTATAAGACTTGCACCAAATAATGAAAATGAAACAATTTTCCAGGGATTTCCCTGAAGGGCTGCAAATACAACAAGTATGGTAAGGGCAGCTATAGATAAGGCAATACCTATACCATGAGTTATACTATTAGCTATCTCTTGATTTAATTCCAACTTGTTTTTGTTTAGGTCAGACATAGATTCCTTCTAGTAGATTTCTTGGCTTGATTTTTTATAAAGTTATAAATCTTCAGATGATTTATGTTTTATTACTTTACCTGTTGCAATATAATAAACATCTTCAGCAATATTTGTCGCAAGATCAGCCACTCTTTCAAGGTTTCTTGAAATCAAAACTAAAGATAATGCTGAGCTTTTCTCTTCAACCGAGTTTACAGGAACAGTTAAAAAGTTCAAGATTATCTTTTCATTTAATTTATCCATGTTATCGTCTTGCTCACAAACAGATGTTGCCTTATCTGCATCTTCATAGGAAAAAGATGCAATAGCATCATCAAACATAGAGATTGCAAATGCTGCCATCGAAAAAATTTCTTCATTTACAGTTCCTGTTGGAAACTTAAAAAGCTCCAGACCAGCTTCTGCTATATTTACAGCATGATCAGCAATTCTTTCAAGATCATTATTAATTTTTAAGGACATTATTATTTGCCGAAGCATTTTGCCTTTTGGTTGAAACTGAGCTATAGAAGAGATACAATATTCATCTATCTCAAGTTCTTTTATGTTTGCATAAGGCTCAAGGTCATTTATTATATTTTGAAGTAATTTTGAATCTCTTTTGGATAAACCTTCAATGCTTTTATTTAGCATATCTTTGACAAAAGAAGCATAAGAAAGAACTGATCTTTTTAATTCATTCATCATATTATCTATCATAAATCTCTCCAATTTAAAATTTCATAACTATTATATTTTATTTAAATATTTCAATTTTTTATTTCAATTTTTTATTTTATAGTTTTAGCCAAATTTACCGCTTAAATATTCTTCAGTTACTGGAGAATCTGGTGATGTAAATATCTTTTTACTTGGACCAAATTCTACAAGTTCCCCAAGATAAAGAAATGCTACAAAATCAGAAACTCTTGCAGCTTGCGCGATGTTGTGAGTTACAAGTAGTATAGTTACAGTTTGTTTTAAGCTCATCATAAGCTCTTCTATCTTAGAAGTTGCCTTAGGATCAAGTGCCGATGTTGGCTCATCTAAAAGCAAAATTTCTGGTTCCATAGCAAGCGCTCTTGCTATACAGAGTCTTTGTTGCTGACCACCAGATAGAAATGTTCCTTTTTTAAATAGGTCAGATTTTACTTCATCATAAAGGCCACTTCTTATTAATGAGGTTTCAACAATTCTATCTGATTCTTTTTTTGAAAGATGAAATCCATTCAGTTTATAACCAGCTATAACATTATCGTAAATACTCATCGTTGGGAAAGGGTTTGGCCTTTGAAATACCATACCAACTTTTCTTCGTAATAGTATCGGGTCAATCTCAAAAATATTTTGATTATCAAGATATATAGCACCTTTAGAAGTAACATCTGAATTCAAATCATGCAGCCTATTTACTGCACGAATCAAGGTGGTTTTACCGCAACCAGATGGACCCATTATTGCTGTTACACTATTTTTTTGAACATCAAAAGAGATATTTTTTAATACGGTGTTTTTACCATATGATACATAAAAATTTTCGATTCTTAATATTCTATCTTCCACTTTTTTGCTCCAAATTTTGCTATGATATTTATCAATAAAACAAAAACAACAAGAACAAATGCAGAACTCCAGGCGATTTTATGCAACTCTGGATAAGGGCTCATCGTATAGTTAAATATGACAAGAGGAATTGCATTAATAGGTTTGTTAAAACTAAATGATAGAAACTGGTTTCCAAAAGCAGTAAAAAGAAGTGGCGCAGTTTCTCCGGCAATCCTCGCTATTCCGACTAAAATACCACTTAAAATACCAGAAATACCACTTGGTAATATTACTTTTATGATTGTTTTATAATAAGGTACTCCAAGTGCAATTGCAGCTTCTTTTATAGTGTAAGGTATTCTAGATATAGTTTCTTCTGTGTTTATTATAACATAAGGTAGCATCATGATGAAAAGTGCTACACTTCCAGCAAAAGCAGAAAAATGCTTCAATGGTTTTACGCAGATTATATAAGCGATAATACCTATAACTATTGAAGGGATTCCTTGGATGATCTCTGCTGAAAGTCTAACTGGGATATATAGTTTTTTCCCTTTATTTTCAGATAAAAATAAACCTATTATTATGCCAAAGACACTTGCAAAAATAGAGGCGCTGATTACCATTAAAAAAGTACCGACTATTGCATTTAATATACCATTATCTGGTTCTCCAACAGGTCTCGTGTTATATATAAAAAGATTTATTGTAAAAGTTTCAATCCCTTTTTTTACAATTAATCCAAGTATGAAAAATAAAGGTAAAATGGCAACTAAAGATAAAAATATTGTAAAAAAGTTAAAAATCTTATTTTTAGCCTTTCGCAAAACAAGATTATTGCTTTTACTTATTTTTTCTGGCATAAAATTCCTTTATATATTTATATTTCTTTAGCTTGCCGCTTTTGCAGCTTTTTTTATGAATAACTTTCCTATAAGATTTATGATTGATGTTATTATAAATAGTAATAAAGCCATCAAAATAAGGTTAGATGAATGAAGAAAACTTGTAGATTCAGCAAATTCATTGGCTATAACACTTGCCATCGTGTTTGATGGCGAAAATATTGATTTTGGTAGAAAATTTGAATTTCCTATCAACATGGTTACAGCCATAGTCTCTCCAAGAGCTCTTCCTAAAGACAATAATACTCCAGCTAAAACACCAGATTTGCCAAAAGGGAAAACAACTTTTGTTATGACCTCTTGTTTTGTTGCACCAAGGCTATATGCTGCTTCCTGCAAATCACGAGGGCACATAAGGAAGACTTCTCTTGCTATGCTTGCTGAATATGGGATTATCATTATGCTTAATACTAAAGAAGCTGAGAAAATTCCAACCCCATAAGGTGCAACACCTATTTTTACTTGAAACATTCTAATAGGAGGTAAAAGCATAAAATATGCAGCAAGGCCATAGATTACAGAAGGAACTGCGGCAAGAAGTTCTACAGAACTTTCAATAAAAGTTCTAAAAATCCCTTTTTTTAAGTATTGTGAAAGTAGATATGCAATTGAAATAGAAAAAGGATAACTTATCATAAGGGCTATAAAAGATGTCATTAAAGTTCCCACTATAAATGGCAAAAATGTATATGAATCTGCTAATGGATCCCATGTCTTGTTTGAAAATAATGATAAAATATTCAGATTAAGAGCTGGTAATGAATCTCTAACTAAAAATAGAAAGATTATGCCTAATAATAATATCAAAAGTAAAGCGGAAAAATTTAAAAAATACTTAAATATTTTATCTTTCATCTTTTATACCTTGCTAAACCAAAATTAAAAAATAAAAACCTATATAATATTAAGATTTTGTTAATTTTGTGTTAAGAATAAAAAAGGGTGCCATATCAAAATAGATTTTGTGGCACCCCCGATTTTTGTTTTAGTAAAATTAAATTTTAATTTTAACTAAAATTTTATTATTATGTAGTCAGAACTCATTTTTGTTTTTTAACTTTCTTTGTTTATTTAAGAACAGGTACTCCATTGAAGGTGACTTTTTTAAGTTGAGCTTCTGCTTTTTTTACAGCAGCTGAAGGAAGTGGAGCATAACCAAGTTCTTTTGCATATTTTTGACCGTCATGAATAATAAACCAGAAAAGATCCAGCATTGCTTTTACCATTTCAATATTTCTTCCATTGTAGTTCTGTTCAGTATAAAGAATTATCCATGTAAATGAACTGATAGGATAGCCATTTTTAGAAGGAGTATTTGTAAGTGAAACTTTGGTATCAGCAGCAATATCAACTTCTGCTGAAAGTGATACTGAATCAAGATTTGGTTCTATGAAATTTCCTGAGGAATTCTGAACTGATGCATATTTTATATTATTTTGAATTGCATAAACAAGTTCAACATAACCAATGGCACCAGGAGTCTGTGTTACAAATCCAGCAACACCTGGATTTCCCTTCTGTCCTATTGTAGCCTGGCTCCAATTTAATGATTTTCCAGTTCCTAATGTTGAAGCCCAATCTTTACTTACTTTTGTTAGATATTCAGAAAAGATATAAGTTGTACCACTACCATCTGTTCTTCTTGTAACAATTATAGGAAGATTTGGCATTTTAACAGAAGGATTAACTTTTACAATTTCTGGATCATTCCATTTTGTAATTTTACCCATAAATATCTTTGCTATTAAATCACCGGTTAATCTAACAGCTGGATTTCCTGGTAGATTGTAAATAACAACAACAGCACCAAGACATGTAGGAAAGTGTATGATAGGATTATTGGCAAGTTTTTCTTCCTCAGCAGTCATAGGAGCATCTGTTGCGCCAAAATCCATGGTTTTATCAGTAAGACCTTTGATACCACCGCCAGAACCAATACCTTGATAATTTACTTTTACACCTTTTAAGTTATAGTAGATATCAAAAAGTTTTGAATAAAAAGGTTGTGGAAAAGTAGCGCCACCGCCAGTTATTTCAATTTTAGATTGTGCGGAAAGATTGCTAAAGAAAATTATTAATAAAATTGAAAGAAATAAAAAGATTAAAGTTTTTTTGTTCATATAAAGTCCCCCTTTACACCTATAGTAAAATCTTTGAATGTTTAGTTTGATTAAGATTATTATTATTTTTATGTTAAATTTTTGTTAAGGATAGATTAGTTTTTAATATAAAGAGAATAATAAAATGGGGAAAGATTTTTTCAAAGGTAATATTAGTTAAATATCAGTTAAATATTTATTTAAGGTAAATAAGGTAGTAAAACAATGAATTTTGTTCCTTTATATGGATAACTTATAACTTCAATACTACCACCAAGGTTTTCCGTTGCTTTTTTTACTATTGAAAGACCAAGTCCAGTACCGCCTTTTTGCTTACTTCTACTTTTATCAACACAATAAAAAGGTTCGAAAATCTTGGGGATTTCCTTTTCTTCAATTCCTATGCCAGTATCTTCAACTATTATTTTTAATTTATCATCAGTTTTTTCAAGATAAATTTTGACAAATCCCTGTTCGGTATATTTTATGGCATTATCAACAAGATTAATTAAAATTTGTTCAAATAGATTTTTATCTGTACTGAATATTATCTTTTCATCTTTATTTTTGGTATTATAAAATAAATCTATGTTTTTCTGGGCAGCAACAGGAGAAAATAAAAGAACTATCTCATTTATTGATGAATTTATATCAAATTTTTCGACATTTAACTTTTTTTGATAATGCATCTTTTCAAGTTCTATTATATCTTCTGTTAAAAGTATAAGACGATGGCTATTTCTTTTTGCTATCTGGGCATAAGAAAGTATGCTATCTAAATTTTTTTCCTCTGATTCGGTTATTATCTGCTCCAAAAAGCCATTTAAAGAAGTAAGCGGAGTTTTTAGTTCATGAGTTATTGCAGAAAGTATCCATTTTCTAAGTTCGTAGTATCTTTTTGCCTCACTAATATCTGTAAATATTGCAAAGATAGAATTAACTGAACTTAAAAAAACAACTCTTAATAAAAATAATTTATTACCAAGATCAATTTCAGTTAAAATTTTATCTTTATTTTCCATTGTTTTTTGTATTGCTACTGAAATATCAGATGAAATAAAAATTTCCCAGAAATGCTTTTCTTTATATTGGTTTTGAAATTTTTCTGGGATAAAAGTTTTTCTTGCAATGCTATTAGCAACAAGGGCTTGGCCATTTTCTGAAAAAAGGAAAACAGGTTCATCAAAATTTTCAAAAAGATTCGAAATAATTTCTATTTCATTTTTCACTATTTTTTCTTTAGTTTTTGAAAATGATAATAGAAGCTGGTTTTCTATTTTGTTTTGTAACTGTTTTCCATAAATCCAGTTTTTACGATTTAATAAAATATTATTATTCTCATTTCCTTCAATAATTTTAGTTAAGCTAAATAATGTAAAATTTATTATTGAAAATAGATTAGAATTCTGATTGTAAGTTAATATTATTGTTATAAAAAAGATTAAAAATAAAAATGATAAAAGCAATATTATGGAGTTTGAATTAGCCTTTTCAAGTTTATTTATATCTTTACTTATCCTTATAAAACCTATGCATTTACCATTTTTTATAACCTGTTTTGAGTAATAAAATAACTTTTTACCAAGTGTTTTGCTTGTTCTGATATCATATGAACTTCCTTTTTGCATGGAACGAAGAAGCTCAATTCTATCAAAATGAGTTTCCATAAGAGAGATATCTGCTTTATTGTCATATAAGACCTTACCATCACAATCAATCAAAGTAACTCTTGAATTTAAGTTAGAAAAATCAGGTAGATTTGTAAGATCCTTATCAATTGACCTTTCTATTATATTTGAAATATCTATGCAAAAATCAAGATTTTCAGATATGAAGGTTTTATAGTTGTAACTTAAAATTATTGATATTAAAACAATAAAAATAATAAGGAAAAGGAAGAAGTTAAAAATTAGACCTCTAAAAAATATTTTCCTTTCAATAATTTTTATTTCATCCATTTAATTTGCCTTTTATATAAAATAAAATTTTTATTCATTATATTTATTTACTATTTTTGTTCATAGATTTAAGATAAAAGTATAAATATAAAAAGAATAGCTAATTTTCAGATATCGAACTTATAGCCAATTCCTCTTTCATTTTTAATATATTTTCCAGCATTTTTCAATTTTTGACGAAGATGGGTTACATGAACATCTATAGTTCTATCTATAACTGCTTTTTCGTTTCCCCAAAGGTAATCTAAAAGCTTATCCCGGCTTATAATCCATCCCGGGTTTTCCATCAATTTTTCAAGTATCTTAAACTCTGCAGAAGTCAGGTTTAACTTTTCATTATCAAGGTAAACAGAATGTCTTAACTTAGAAAGTCTAATTTTACCTTCTTTTAAGTCTAACACCAATTCATCTTTTTCAACTTCTTCTTGTTTAGTAAACTTTTCTTTTTGAATCTGCTTTTTAACTCTTACTAAAAGCTCTTTAACAGAAAAAGGCTTTACAATATAATCATCTGCACCTATTTCAAGACCAACTACCTTATCAACTTCATCTGTTTTTGCACTGACAATTATTATTGGGATATAGTTATAGTCCTTTGATGTTTTTAATCTTTTTATTATCTCAAATCCATCGATATCAGGAAGCATAAGATCCAGTATTATTAAATCTGGTATTTTTAATTTTAACCTTTCAAAAAAATACTTTGCCGAATCAAAACCTTCAAATATATAGTGTTCCTTTGTAAAGGTTGTTTCAAGTAATGAAAGAATATCATTATCATCTTCAACAGCAAATATAACCTTCTGGCTCATATTATCACCTTAATAATATCACCTTAATATTATCAACTTCTAGTTAAAAGTTAAAATATTTTTTATTTAAGTCAAAACTAAAAGATTTCTTTTTCTATTATCAACTGCTTGAAAATTTCAACGATTGATGGATCATACTGTTTGTCAGAGCAACTGATAATTTCCTCAATGGCTTGATTTACACTTTTTATTATATTATATGGTCTTTGAGAAGTCATAGCATCAAATGAATCTGCAATAGATAGGATTCTACATTCAATAGGGATTTCTTCACCTTTTAAGCCTAATGGATAACCTTTACCGTCCCATCTTTCGTGATGCTTAAGAACAAGTTCAGCAATATTTGAAAGCTCTTCCGAATTTATAGCTATCCTGTAGCCTTTTTCAGAGTGAGATTTCATTATTTCCCATTCTGAATCAGTCAATTTACCAGGTTTTTGCAAAATGGAATCAGGGATTGCTATTTTTCCTATATCATGAACTTCTGAGAGAAGAAAAAGGTTATCTTTTTTGCTATTATCAAGATTCATCTTCTCTGCAATTTTCCTGCATATTTCAAGAACTCTATTTGTATGCCCCATTGTTATAAAATCTTTTTCTGAAAGAGCAGAAAGAAGTATCTTAAGAATTGTATTTTTATTGCTGGACTTATTTAAAAGTTTATTTCTGTACATCATATCATCTGCTTTTTTAAGTTGACTTCTTATCTCTTCTTTTGAAAAGACTAAAGAATAGCCAGAAGATTCATTTATTATTATGGTTTTATCCTCACTTTCTTCATTGAATTTTAAGATATTATTTTCAATTCTTTTTATAACTTCCTCTACAAGTTTATTGTTCGCATTAGTTAAAAGGATAAGGAATTCATCACCACCTATTCTAAAAACAAGGTCATCTTTTCTAACGCAATGTAAAAGTATTTTAGCATAATTTTTTAAAAGTTTGTCTCCTACATCATGCCCAAAAGAATCATTTATAAATTTTAAACCATTTATATCAGATACAATAAGTCCAATAGGTAATTTTTCATCAAAACTACCACTTCCAATAAACTCTTCAAATTGGTTCAAGTTATAAAGGTCTGTCAGAGCATCTTTTTGAGCCATTATTTTAAGTTTATCTTCATATTCTTTATTTTTAGTAAGGTCAGTGTAGATAGCAAAACCACCGATTGCCTTACCATCTATGATTATTGGAACTCCTCTAATCAAAGTATAAATTTGCCTTTTGCTTTTTGTTATTCTTATACCTTCTAAGGTGATAACATTATTTTCTAAAACTTTGTTTGTAATCTCAACCCCGCTTTCCTTGTTTTCCAATGCATTGACTACATCATCTATATGTTTTCCTATTGCTTCATTTCTTTTATATTCAAAAAGCCTTTCAAAGCTTTCATTGATATTTACTATAATCCCTTTTTCATCACATTCAGCAACTGCATCCTGTGAATTGTCAAAAAGTGTCTGGTACTTTTTTCTTTGAAGAATCTGCTTCTCTATTTCCCTTTGAAGCTGCATAGTCCTAAGATTAATCTTTTCTTCAAGACTTTCATTTAATTTTTCAAGCTGGTTTTGTAGATTAGTGATTTCAGAAATATCATCGAAAAGAAGAAGATATCCTATATTTTCATCATATTCATCTTTAAACGGCATAAAATTAAGGAAAACCGGAATATTTTCATCATTGCTTTTAATCGCATATGTTCTTAAATTGTAAAATTGGTTATTTTTATTTCCATTGAAATACGGAAAAATTTCTGAAATTTTTTTCTCTTTTACCTTTTCTTCACTTTCTTGAAGTATATTTAAGGCTCCATCGCTTATTTCATTTATTTGCATTTCATTATTTAGTATAATTATACCTGTTTTTGTCGAACGTAAAAAATAAAGAGCACCTGTATCAAGATGAGCTTCCATGAAACTAAATTTATTTATTGCTATCCATATTGCAATAATAGGTATTGACAGAAAAATCGTTGCCATTGGAGGTAAGGGGTATTTCCCAAAGATAGGCCATATTATATCTGTTATTGTTCCCAAAACAAAAACTGTGAAAATGCTTGATAAAAGTAAAAAAGCTTGCTTTTTTTCCTTAATATATCTTGCATTTTTATACCATCTTACAAGCAAATAAAAAGCAATTAAACTATAAATTATATAGTAAAGATAAAAATAATAAAAAACAAATATATTTACTGTTTTATCATTCATATATCCCCAGCCAAGAGGCGTCTTAAAATGTTCAGAACTCTTAACTGGACTTATTATAAAGTAAAGAAGAAGTGAAATAAATGCAGGTAAATATAGAATAATTCTTGATAAAATTCTTTTTCTATTTAAAAGATTTTCATTTTTAGATATAATAGTTATAAGATGAAGAAGGATTGCGTAAAAAAGACTGTAAAAAATGGAACCAATTCTATGAAATAAGGTTACCAGTTCAACAGAATTTGAAATATTCATTAATGCATAAACAAAAGCCCATAGAAAAATATTAATAGTCAATATTAAAAAGATTTTTTGAGTATTTCCATTTTTATTTTTAAGAAAAACATAAAAGCCCAAAGATAAACTTAAAGTTGCAGAAATTAAATAAAATAAAGAAATAATCATTATTAAAAGTATCGAGTCTTCTTTTCGATAAGTTTACTATATTATCTTCTCTTTGGCAAGGATTAAAACTGAAATATTTATAAGTTGAATCGTTTATAATTAGATTTTTTTTGCTAATTAATATTAAAATTTACTTATAAGTTTATATATTCTAAAACTCTATTTATAATCAGCTTATAATCAGCTAAAAATCAAAAACAAATAAAAAAATATCTTTGTCTATGAATAATTATATTTCTCTAACTTTAATTTATAAAGGCTATTGATTTTTAACAAATTTGAAATATAAAGGGTTATGTGATAATATTATATTTTATTTTAATGAAAAATACTATAATTTTTATTATTAAATTAATAAGGAATAAAATATGGACAATCAAAAATTTGAAACTTTTAAAAAGGGTCTATCTTTAACTTTTAAGATTAATGCAGTAATTGTTATTCTTTTTATTCTATTTATAATTGCTTTAATTTTGCCCACATTAAATATCGTAAAAAGCTCTATAGTGGACATAAGAAATAACGAACTTTATGATAAAATAAATTTGGCGACAGATCGCTTTGATTCTCATATTGAAGATATAAAATTAGTTGGAGATATGATTTTTTCTGGACAACATTTCAATGATTTTATAGATGGGAAAAGGGATGATGTTGGACAGGTCCAAAAACGAGTTGACAATACTATAAAAACTTATCCTTTTGTAAGAGAATTCGCTATTGTTGATTCGAATGGAATTATGAAATGGTCAAACTTTAAAGAAAGAATAGGAAAAAATGTATCTAATAGAGAATATTTTAATGATATAAAACAAAATCCATTCCCAAGAAAATGGTATAAATCTCAAGATTTTAATCTTCCCCAAATTATTTTAAGCTATAAAAGAGAAAATAGTAAAGGGGAAATATTTTATGGAATTATTTTCTTTGAAATAAATACTTTTGGTAAAAACGAATTTTCAACTATAAATGTTGGCAAAACAGGTTATGTTTTTGTAACTGATTTTAACGGAATAGTACTTTCTCATCCAAAAGATGATTTAATAATGCAGGATCTTAGTAAGGAAGAAGTGATTAAAAAGATGCAAAGTTTAAAAGATCTTGAAGAAAGTTTAAAAAATAGAGTATTTACATATATATTTAAAGGTACGCCAAAACATGCTGCTTTTAAGGCCACAAAAGACTATGATTTTTTTATAGGTTTAAATATAAATGATTCTGAATTATATGAAGCAACTACTAGAACACAAAAAATTTCAATAATGATTTCTTCAATTGTTATGGTAATTTTTATCATTTTGATGATTATCTTTATAAACTATCAGGTTATAAGAAAGATAAAACCGATTTTTGAAAGGTTGGAGGGTATAGCCGACGGAGATTTTTCAGAATATATTTTACTTAAGTCAAACGATGATATTGGTAAAATAATCTATAATTTTAATAATATGATTCAAAAGTTGAACAATGTCTTAAAATCATTTAAATCTGGTTCAAATGAACTAACAAAAACTTCAGAAACTTTATCTGTTAACCTGACAGAAATAGCGAGTTCCATAAATGAAATAAGTTCCAACATAAAACATACTGCTGATATGATCGATGATCAGGCAACATCTGTAACCCAGACAACTGCTTCAGTTGAGCAGATGGCAAGAAGTATCGAAAATTTATCAAAGCATGTAGAAGATTTATCTGCTGCAGTAACAGAATCATCTTCATCCATTGAGGAGATGATTTCAAACATAGCTTCAGTTACAAATTCCGCAAACAAGGCAAAAGAATCTGTAAATGCACTAATCAATTCATCAGAAGTAGGAAAAAATAATATTGTAGAAATGCAAAATATAATAAATTTAATTTCAAAACAATCAGAAAAACTTCTTGAAGCAAATAATCTTATTATAGGAATAGCAAATAAAACCAATCTTCTTTCGATGAATGCAGCGATAGAAGCTGCTCATGCTGGCGATGCAGGTAGAGGTTTTGCAGTGGTTGCTGATGAAATAAGAAAACTAGCTGAAACTTCTGGAAATCAATCAATAGAAGTAGAAAAAAATCTGAAAGAAATAAAGACAAATATTGATAAAATGGTAGCCTCTTCAAAAAATGTGAATAATTCTTTCGATGAGATGACTCAAAATGTTAAAGTTGTAGATAATATTGTCGCAGAAGTAAGTCATGCGATGTATGAACAAAACCAGGGTTCAAAGCAGGTTATAGAAGCTCTTAAAAAGATGAATGAGATAAGTTCGGTTGCAAGAACATCGAGTTACGAAATGTCTCTTGGTACAAAGCAGATAAATGATGTAATAATGAAATTAAAAGCTATCAGTTCCGAAGTAAAAGCAAGTACGGATGAGATTGAAAAAGGAATAAATGAAATAAACATTTCAATAAGCAATATTTCCAAAATCGGATTGACTGCAAAAATGCTAGCAGAAAATATAAAAAATGAGATAGATTTCTTCAAACTTGAAGAAGAAAAAACCAACAAAGATTTACTTGCTAAAAAAGAAAGAGTTGAAAGTCTAACATTTAATCAAAGCAAGAATAAGCAAGAAAGTATTAAAGAACCCGAAGACTTTATAAAAGCAGATATTGCGGAAGAAAAAAATATTAAATTAAGAGATTAGCTTTAATAATATAACTAACTAAGTTTATTTTATCTAACAGCTACTTTTAATTTTTATGCCACTAGATTTCCCGCCAACAACAAGATTATGCATTGTTTTTAATATTTAGTTTTATTCTTATTCGCTTTTAATTCCTGTTTTGTACTTATATTATTTTATTTTTGTACTTGCTTTATATTTATATTAGTTTTCTATTTCTGCTTGCTTTGTATTTATGTAACTTTTGTATTTATACAATTTTTGTATTTATATGTATTATGTCTTCATTCATATTTTGTAAAGTAATAATCGATAAACTGATTATTTTTATATATAAATTTGGCAGAGTATATTCCATTTTCATTTAACCAACTTAAAAAAATTTTATCTCCTTCCCACATTTCAAGATTCATAAGTTTTTCATCATCTATCCATTTTAATGTTCCCTCATTTGATTCTAAAATCTCTCCTTCGAAATCTGTAACAAGATAGAGAAAAACATACCAGCATTCAAAACCATCAAAAGCGGGGAAGGTAAGTATCCCTTTTAATATCAAGTTTTTGGCTATATATCCACTCTCCTCTTTAATCTCTCTTAATGCACATTCTTCTGGTGTTTCACCTTCTTCAAGTTTTCCCCCAAGGCCTATCCACTTTCCACCATTCATATCATTACTTTTCTTGTTTCTATAAAGCATCAATGTCTTACCATCTTTTTTCAAATAACAAAGTGTTGCCAATTTCAATTTTTATCCTTTAATTATCTTTTTTATCTTTTTGTTTTTATTTTTTTATTTTTATTTTCTTATTTTTATTTTATTATTTTTATTTTTTTATTTTCTTATTCTTATTTTCTAATTTTGCTTTTTTATTTTTATTTTATTGTTTTTGCTTTATTGTTTTTACTTTCTTATTTTTTTTCCGCAACTGGCGCAATAAATGACAAACTCATCGTTTCCATCGAGTTTTAAAAGATTATCCATGGCACTTTGATCATATGCAGCAATAGCGCAAACACCACAATCAAAAGATTCTGCTACAAGGTAAAGGTTCTGGCAGACATGTCCTATATCTATGGCTGCAAGTTTTGCTGCTGCTTCAAGATATTTATACTCTGTTCTATAAGGAATAACAGACCAAAAAAAGTAGATTGCTGGATTCCAGAATTGTTCTAAGGTAGCTTTATGAATATCTCTTTCAATCCCATCATAATAAGGGATTTCCAATACTATGCAGTTATCTATTGGGAGATATCTATATATCCCTTTTTCCAGATTTTCAACCTTATTCGCATAAAAATATGTCTCGAAAGGATGTCTTGCCCCACCAGAGGGGACAGTTCTGAACGAATAGTCTGGATAATACTTTCTTATACCTTGAGTGCAAAATAGAAGTTTTGAAAGTTGCTCAAAGCTTATTTTTTCATCTAAGTATTTTCTTGTTGATTTTCTTTGAATTATTATATCAAAAAGGTTAACTTCAAAAGATTGCCAGTTTTCTTTTGGAATCAAAGGAATCTTTTCTTGTCCTTCTTTTATTGGTTTTTGTTGAGAAGGGAAGGGAATCTTTTTTGACATATCTGATTTATTAAAGTCTGCTGATGCCCAATTTGATTTCAAAAACTCTCTTCTTATTAAAATATCATCTTTTTCCATCACTACCTCCTCAATTTACCTATTTATTTTCCTATTTTTATTTATTTTTCATTTAGTTTATATTTATGTTTATTCACTTTTTAGTTATTTCCAATTTTCTTTTAATTCTTTTGTCATTTGTCTTTCATTTTTTGTATTTATTTTTCATTTATCTTGTTTTTTTATATATTTTCTATTTATTTTTAACTTGTTTTTAATTACCATTTATTTATTTTCTAATAAATTTTAATTCATTTTTTATTCATCTTTTAATTTTATTCATCTTTTAATTTTTAATATTTGTTTCGATTTTTATTTATCTTTTTTTATAAAACTCATTTATTAAATGGCTTTATTTAATATAACTTCAATATTTCATCGTATCTATAGCAGCTTACAAGATGGTCGTTTACAAGTCCAGCTGCCTGCATGAATGCATAGCAAATTGTTGTGCCAACAAAGGTAAAACCTTCTGCTTTTAGCTGTTTACTCATTTTATCAGATACTTCACTAAAAGCTGGAATCTGTTTAACTTCTTTCCATTTATTTACAATAGGTTTCCCATCGACAAAACTCCAGATAAAATTACTGAAACTACCATACTTTTCTAAAACTTTTAAGTATTTTTTTGCATTATTTATAGCAGATTCAATTTTAAGTTTATTTCTTATGATCCCAGAATCTTTAAGTAATTCATCTATTTTTTTCGAACCATATTCTGCCATTTTATAAGGGTCAAAATTATCAAAAGCCTTTTTTAAATTTTCTCTTTTTTTAAGTATAGTTATCCAACTTAAACCAGCCTGAGCTCCATCAAGAATAAGCATCTCGAAAAGAGTTATATCATCATAAACAGGGACACCCCATTCTTTGTCATGATATCTTACATATATCGGGTCATTTGTTGCCCATGGACATCTTATTTTATCATTAAAACTTTCCAAAAGTTCCTCCCATTAATTTTAAATAAAAAAGTGATAAAAGCAATAAATAAGAAATCATAAAAAAAAATTAAAAACTAATTAAAATATAAAAAAGGTCTAACTTTTAAAAAATCAAAAAAAATATAAAAATTCAAAATAGTTTAAAATTTTGTCATCAATAAACTAAAACAAAAATTATTTATTTCAATTTTTTATTTCTAAAGTTATTAAAAGTGTTATTAAAAGTTGTATTGAAAATGTTATTAAAAAAATTATCAAAAATATTATTAAAAATATTTAGTATAAAAAACCTTCAAGGAACAGAGGAAAATTATTTTCACATTAACAAGATTATTTTATGAAATAAATTTTATAGTTTAATAGGTAATAAATCGAAAATAAAAATAAGCTTGTACTACTATTGAAATTTTAAAATAATATATAAAAATTTAATTATGAGTTTTAGTCATCCAATAACGCTTATTGAACTATTAGTTCCTGCAATTGGTTCAGGTTTGATTTTTTTTGGTATTTTTTTATTTTTTTATTTATACTTAAAAACTAAAATAAAAATATATCTTGCTACTTTTTTAATGGGCTTATGCTCTTTCACATTTGTTTTTAGTGAATTTTTTATTATTTATTTTGGAAGCTTAGAATTAAATAGAAATATTGGTGTATATTTTCATATTTCTCAGCAGCTTGGAGGAGCATGGTTTATCTTTACATTTCCTTTTTTTATTTATTTTGTATTTGAAAAAAAAGATTTTTTTAAGAAATTAAATAAAATTTTAATTTATTTTGGTTTTTTTGTTTCTTTATTCATTACCCTTGTAGCTATTATTAATCCAGATCTTTTTATATCAACAAAAATACCAAATGAAAAGTATCTTATATATGCAGCAAATTTTTCTAGAGGGAAAGAAGGAGTCTTTTATAAATTAAGAGACATCGTTTTATTTTTAATTATAATCTATTTTTATACAATTTTAGTTTATAATATTATAAAAAAGACAAAATTAAATTTAATTATAGAAATTTTTATAGGACTAACTTTAGCTATACTTGCTGCAATAGATGATATGCATTTTGTTTATTTCGATAGGTATATTGGTTACTTTTCAAATTTCCCTTATTCAAGATTTTCGCTAGGGCTTACAATTTTTACAATACTTACTATGATAAGCATAATAAACAATTTTTACAAAAAAGCTCTTATTACGGAAAAGTTATTTAAGGAAATAGATAAACTTAAGGAAGATTTCACTTTAATCTCTGATAATATAGATGAAGTTTTCTGGATTTATAACAATGATTTAAGTGAGCTTTACTTTGTTTCAAACTCATTTTCTTCTATATGGCCAGAAAGTTCAGAAAAAGTTTTGGTAAATAAAGACTCATGGAAAAATTATGTTTATACAGATGATACAAATTTAGTAGAAACTTATTTTAAAAATTATAATCATCTAGATATTGTAGAATATAGAATTACTAATAATGGAAAGATTATATGGATTAGAGACAAGTTTTATAAGATAAAGGATAAGAATGATAATTTATCTAAATGGATAAGAGTTTCTGAAAATATAACAAAATTAAAAGAGTTTCAACATGAACTTTTTTCTTTATACTATTATGACTCTTTAACAAAGTTAAGAAATAGAAAGTCATTCAATGAAAAAGTAGATGAGATAATACTTACTGCAAAAAGGGAAAAAGATAGTCTAAGAATAATAATTCTAATAGATATAGATAATTTTTCAAATATTAATGATAAATTTGGTTTTTCATGTGGTGATGAAATATTGATACAATTTGCAGATAGGGTAAAAAAGATTATTAGAAAAACAGATCATTTTTTTAGAATAGGATCTGATGAATTCTCTATTATTCTTGGAAATGCTCAAGAAAAATTTGATGGAACATTTGTAGCCGAAAAGATTATTGAAGCAATAAAGAACCCATTTTATGTAAATGGTGATGAGATATATATTACATTATGTTTTGGAATAGCAATTTATCCAGATGATGCAAAATTACCCGAAGAATTAATAAAAAAAGCAGAAATGGCTTTAATAGAAGCCAAAAAAAGTAAAAACTCCATTGTTTACTATAACAATGCGTTAAATGATTTAAGTTATAAAAGAATTAATCTTGAAATTTTATTAAAAAAAACCTTACAAAACAATAATTTTATACTTTATTTTCAGCCAATATATAAAAATGTAAATGAATATGATAAAGTAGAGGTACTATTAAGATTAAAAGATAATAATGGTCAATTTATTTCGCCAGCTGAGTTTATCCCTATAGCTGAATCAACAAATCTAATAAACCAGATAGGGAAAATTGTGTTTGAAGGGACTTTTAAGATATTGAAAGAATATTTTTATGATAAAAATATTGTTTTTTCTATAAACATATCTGGAAAACAGCTTGAAGATCCAGAATTTATAAATTATGTAAAAATAAAAATTTCAGAATATGAAATTTCTTCTAATAAAATCAATTTTGAAATAACAGAATCGCTATTGATAAATAATCTTGATGAAAATATTTCAAAATTATATAAAATAAAAGAATTAGGTATAGGTTTATCTTTAGATGATTTTGGAACAGGATACTCTTCTTTAGCAAGATTAAAACTTTTGCCTTTTGATGAGTTAAAAATCGATAAAATTTTTGTTGATAATATTGCTACAAATAAACAGGATGAAGAAATAGTTAGTGTTATGATAAAACTATCCCATAGCTTGAATATGAAAGTTGTAGCAGAAGGTGTCGAAAATGAAGTTCAATATGAAGTATTAAAAAAACTTGGATGCGATTATTATCAAGGCTTTTATTTTTCAAAGCCTATTCCTATTGAAAAATTAAGGCTTAGTTAAATAGAATCCGCATTATGCCTTTCTATAGTTATCAAAAGTTTTTATATAGCTATAATTTTTAGTTAATTGATAAAAAGCTTTATATCTTTGAAAATTTTATATTATTTATAAAGTCTTTATATCGTTGAAATCTTTATTTTATAGATAAAAATTTCTATATTATTGAAATCTTTATATAGTTGATAAAAATCTTTATATTATTGAAGTCTTTATTTTATTAAAAAAATCTTTATATTATTGAAATTATTACTTCTTTGAAAAAAATCTCTATATTATTGAAGTCTTTATTTTATTGAAAAAATCTCTATATTATTGAAATCTTTATTTCGTTTAAAAATCTTTATTTTATTGATAAAAACATGTAAAAAAAACATTGACAAAATAAAATTTTTGTGATACAATAAATCAGTATTTAAAGAACAAGATTCATGATCCATTTTTATTATAGTTTAATAGGATAGTTATGCAATTAAAAGTTGTATTTAAGTCTGATAACCAAATAATACTTCCAGTTCATTATAATCATATTGTTCAAGGATTTATATACAAAATTATAGATGAACAACTTGCTGATTTTTTGCATAACAATGGATTTGGCGATAAAAGAAAGTTTAAGATGTTTACTTTTTCAAGATTATTGGGAAAGTTTGATATAAAATCTAAACCTAAATTTATAATCTTTGAAGATAGTGTAACCTTAATGGTTTCTTCACCTTATGGTAAATTTTGTCAATCATTTGGAAATGGAATTTTTAAGAAAAAAATTTTTCTTGGTAGAAATCAGCTTGAAGTGATTGAGGCAGAACTTATGCCATCTATTGTAACAAAAGATGAAATAATTGTAGAAACTTTATCTCCAATTGTTGTTTATAGCACTTTTATAAGACTAGATGGTTCAAAATACACAGCCTATTTTCAACCTAAAGAAAAGGATTTTGAAAGATTAATTTATGAAAACTTAATAAAAAAATATCAAGCTTTTAATGGTAGTATTAATTATCCTAAGGCTAAAATTGAAATAGAACCTCTTGATCAACCAAAACAAAATTTAATAGAATATAAAGGTTTTATAATAAAAGGTTATAGCGGGAAATTTAAGATAAAAGGACCTTTTGAACTTTTACAAATTGGTTTGGATGCTGGCTTTGGGTCAAAGAATAGTATGGGGTTTGGATGTGTTAAAATTGTGAGTAATGAAAAAAAATTGAGGAGGGAGTATGTTAGAAGGTATATATCAAATAGGATGTTTACTAAATTTTAACATACTTGATGATATTACTCTTGAAATTAAGGAAGATTATAAATATATAATAAAGATAGTTTTTGAAAAACAAAACAATAATTGGTATTTTAAAAATATAGATTTTGAAGAAAATTCACAGAATAAGAAAAATTTATATTGCTTAGTTGACGGACCTTCTAGAGGTTTTTCAAGAACACCTGTTGTGTTAGTTCCAATAGATCAAAACATTAAAAAGCTTTTTAATAACAATAATGAAGATATAGAACTGCATATAAAATATATAATTGAAAAGAAATTTAGACAAAAACTTTTAGGTTCCTTAATTACTTTTATTGAATGCTACAACCCAAATGAAGAAGACAAAAATATATTAAAAAATATTCAAAATTCCATTGAAGAAAACAAAAAAGAAATAGAGGATGCATTAAGTGAGTTTTTAAGGCAAAATTCTAATATAAGATTTAATAATAATGTTATTATGTTTATTTTTATTGAAAATGAAAAAGAATATTATCCAGGAGAGTTTGTTCCTATTAAAAGAACTATAGAAAAACAAGGTAAAAATGCCTTTACTGATTTTTATTATAAATATGATATCGAAAGTAAATCTAATAATAAGTATTGTTTTTACTGTCATGAGATTAAAAATGAAGTCTGGGGATATGCTTCCCCTTTTACTTTTTATACTGTTGATAAAGAAAGTTTCGTTTCAGGAGGTTTTAATCAAAAATTTGCATGGAAAAATTATCCAGTATGTCCTGATTGTGCAATAAAATTAAAAATTGGAGAAAAATATGTCTCGTCTAAATTAAAGTTTCAATTTGCTGGTTACAATTATTTACTGATACCACAGCTTTTATTCTTTGATAAAAACCAAATGAAAGAACTTTTAAATAGACTTAAAGGATACTCAAATTTTAGTTTAGTTAATATGAATTTAACAAAAATAGACAAGATAGAAGAATATATAATTAGGAAATTAGGAGAGGAAAATAACTTTGTAAATTTTGATTTTATGTTTTATGAAATAAACAATAGTGCTTTTAATATAATATTGTTAATTCAAGAAATTCCACCTTCAAGACTTAAGATGCTTATAGAAAAGAGAGATGAAATAGATGAAAAATTTAAGGAGTTTTTTCCTTCTATAAAAACTAAAAAAGAAGAAATAGATTTTAATTTTCATTTTGGATTTATTATTGATTTCTTCAAAGGAGGGAAAGAAGACTTAGATTTTAAAAATAATGGATTACAAATATTAAGAAATATATTTTACCTTAAACCTGTTTCTTTTTATTTACTGCTTGATAGATTTATGGCAAAGATAAGAAAATGTTTTGTTAATAATGAAGAATTTTATTTAGAATTAGCTATTTTAAAATCTTTTAAAATTTTGCTTTATTTAGAAGAAATAAAAATTTTAGATAGGAGGAAATTTATTATGAATGAGGAAAAACCTTTGAATGAATTTTTAAGTAGATTCCCTATTTTAGATGAGCCTACTAAAAGAGCCTTATTTTTAGAAGGTATTCTCGCATTAAAGCTTCTTAATATTCAATTTAGAGAAAAAAATTCAAAACCTTTTTACTCTAGACTTAATGGTTTGAGAATTGATGAAAAAATTGCCAAAAGATTATTACCCGAAATGATTAACAAATTAGAGGAATATGACAAAAATCACTTTTATATAGAATTGGAAGAAGCTATAAGTTTTTATTTTTCAAAAAGTGATTTTTCAAAATTTACAGTTGATGAGATAAGCTATTACTTCGCATTAGGTTTAAGTTTAGGTAGATACTATAAAAAAGAAGATAAAGAAGAATAAAAAAAGGAGATAAAAATGACTGATATAATTAACAAAAAAAGTGAGATTTTATTTTGTTACGATGTGACTGATGCAAATCCTAATGGAGACCCATCAGATAGTAATAAACCCAGGATTGATGAGGAAACAAAAATAAACATAGTTACAGATGTAAGACTGAAAAGGACTATAAGAGATTATCTTTTTGAATATGAAGGCTATAATGATCATTCAAAAGGTAAAGATATTTTTATTAGAGAAATAATTTATGATGAAGAAAATCAATATATTCAAGATGCAAAAAAGAGAGCCAAAGATTTTGAAAATAAGTTGGAAAAGGTTATTCAAACTTGTATTGATATAAGATTATTTGGTGGGGTTATACCTTTGGATAAAGATTCTATTACTTTTACAGGACCTGTTCAATTTAGAATGGGTAGATCTTTACATCCTGTAGAACTCGTTCATATAAAAGGTACAGGTGCATTTGCTTCTGGAGAAAAAACTAAACAGAAAACATTTAGAGATGAATATATTTTACCTTATTCATTTATAGTTTTCTATGGAATAATAAATGATAAAGCCGCTCAGTTTACAAAGTTAAGAGAAGAAGATGTGATTGTAATGATAAAAGCAATGTGGTTTGGTACTAAAACTCTTATAAGCAGATCTAAATTTGGTCAAATGCCTAGATTATTAATAAAAATTGATTATAAAATAGATTCTAATAGTTTTTTTATTGGTGATTTAGATAAAAAAATAAAAATAACAGAAACTGAAAATCCATTTAAAATTAGAAATATTAAGGATTTTAAACTTGATATTGATAATATTATTGAAATTACAAATAAATATAAAGATAAAATTGATAATATTTCATATTTAATTGATGATAATTTACAAATTAATCCACCTATTCCTTCTAACTGGAAAAAAATAGATTTTTGAGAAAGGTTTAAATATGGAAATAAACCAAGTTTTAGTCTTCGATATTTTTGCACCTTTTGCTCATTTTAGAGTGCCATATACAACCACATCACCTATCACTTACCCTATACCACCAAAAACCACTATAGCCGGTATTGTTTCAACAATAATAGGTATAGATAAAAGTGAATATCTTAAATACTATAATTCAAATAATTTTAAAATTGCTATAAAAATTGTAAATCCTATAAAAATGATACATATTTGTGAAAATTTTTTGAATGTTAAAGAAATCAAATTTTTCTCAAGATGGATGAAGGGTAAAAATCCTAAAACACAAATAAAAATTGAGTTTTTAAAAGATGTTAGATATAGAATTTATATATGGCACTCTAATATAGAAATTTATAAAAAACTAAAAGAAAATTTATCAAAACACCTAAGTTATTATTCATTATGTATGGGAATTTCTGAATGTCTTGCGAATTACGAATTTTTAGGTGAATATGATATATATAAAAATAAAACAATAGATATTCCAGTTGAAATATCGTCGATAATACCATTAAGTTTAATAAGTAAAGATTCTTTAATTTTTGATAATACTCCATCTAGATATTTGAAAATTCATTTACCTATGGAACTCTCAAAAGATAGAGAACTTTTAAGAACAGAAGAAGTTCTTGTTGAAAGAGATGCAAAACTGGTAAAGTTAAAAAATTTAGAATTTTTAAATTGTAATGATGAAAATATATTATTATTATGAAGGGTAAAAAATGCTATATTCGCATCCAGATAAAAAATTAGTTGACCATTTAAAAAACGTTTGCGAAATTGGAATGCATTTTTATTCTCTGGAGAAGCTTAATTTTGGATTTGACGATAAATTAATCGAAATAACATTAAGGAATACTCTTTTATTACATGATTTTGCCAAAG
Organism: uncultured Brachyspira sp.; assembly: GCA_964581895.1. Lineage (GTDB taxonomy): Bacteria > Spirochaetota > JAAYUW01 > JAAYUW01 > JAAYUW01 > Exilispira. Next base: position 36,306 of record CAZOPR010000005.1, on the reverse strand, counting down.
CAACTACTTATTTTCAAAAATATTTATTCTTAAAAACATGCAATGAAGAAATTATTGAAATAAATGAACTGAAAAATCATGCATTACTTTCAGCTTTGTATGCTTCTTATAAGATTAACATGGAAACTGAAAATAATATTCTCACTTTAATAAGTTTTTCAAGTATATTAAAGCATCATGGAGATCTTGAAAATTGGGATGATATCTTTTTTATTGATAGGAAAAAAGTAGAGATTTTAAAAAAACAATATTTTTCAATTAATTTTAAAGATTTAGAAGAAATAAACTTAACTAAATATAATTGGGAAGATTTATTTAATTTTTTAGAAAATCTATGGATACTAGAACAAGAAACAAAAAAATCTTTCGATTATTTTTTTCTTCACAAATATATATTTTCTATTCTTGTTTTTAGTGATAAGAATGATGCTATATTTGGGAAGAACTTTGATACTCCAAATTTGCCTAAAAATTCAAATAAATTTATTTATAATTATAAAAAATATAAATTAAAAAATACTAATTCAAAAGATATATTAAATATTCTTAGGAACAAATTTTTTGAAAAAGCAATCGAAAAAGTAAAGGAATGTCAAAAAATTCCTGATATTATTTTTATAAATATGCCAACTGGTTTTGGCAAAACATTAACTGGTTTACAAATATCCTTAGAATTACTCAATAAAGATAAAACTCTGAATAAAATTATTTATGCTGTGCCCTTTATGTCTATAATTGACCAAAATGAATTTATAATAAATGAAATCTTTGAAATAAATAACTTTAAGTCAAAAGATTATTTTATAAAGCATCACCATCTTGTTGAACCAAAAATAAATAACGGAGATGAAGTTATTGAAGGTTTAAGAGGACAGTTTTTGATTGAAAATTGGAATAAACCTATAATTCTTACTACTTTTTGGCAAATATTTTATACTATTTTTTCAGGTGATAATAAAATAAATAGAAAATTTCATAATTTTACTGGAAGTGTAGTTATTCTTGATGAAATACAGACTATTCCAATAAAATATTGGAAAATAATAAGAGATGTTCTTATATTCTTAACAAATAAAATGAATTGTAAAATAATATATATGACTGCTACTATGCCTTTAATATTTACAGAAAGTGAAAAATCAAATTATATTGAAATTAGCTTTAATAACCTGGATAAATCTCTAATGAAGTTAATAAATAGATATGAAATTAATATAATCAATGGATTAAATTCTATTGATCAGGAAACAATTTTTTCTCATATAGAAAAAGAAATGGCTACCAAAAAGGATAAAAATTTTTTATTTGTTTTAAATACTATTAAAGAGAGTATTATTTTTTATCAAAAAATAAAAGAAATAAAAAATGGTGATGATCAAATTTTTTATCTTTCTACTAATATAATTCCTAAAGATAGAAAAAATATAATAAATGAAATTAAAGAAAAATTAAATTCAAAAAAGCAAGGTAGAACTATCTTAGTTTCAACTCAATTAATTGAAGCTGGAGTCGATTTGGATTTTGATATTATATATAGGGATTTTTCACAGTTAGATTCAATAGTTCAAACATCTGGTAGGTGCAATAGAAATAATAGAGAAAAAGGAATAATATATTTATTTAACTTAAAAGATATTAATAACAGATGTTTTTATTCATATATTTACGATGATTTATCAATTTATCCAACAAAAGAGTTGTTATCAAATAAAGAAAAAATAGAAGAAAAAGATATACTTAATCAATTAAATAATTATTATAATTTAATACAAAAAAGAATTAGTGATGATTCTTATATGAATCTTAAAAAACATATAGAAGATATGAAGTTTAAAGATATACAAGAAGAATTTAAACTAATAGAAGATTTTCCATCAGCACTTGTTTTTGTAGTAAAAGATGATAAATCAAAAAATTTGCTTGATAATTATTATAAAATTATTAGAAATTTTTCTAATTTTGAGAGAAAAAATGAGTTTTTTAAAATAAAAAGTAGCTTTTACGAATATATATTATCTATTAATATTAATAATAATAACTTAGAAATTTTATCAAATTTTGAAAATATTGGCAATTTTTTTATTCTTTCAAACGATAAAGTAGATATTTTTTATGATAGTGAAATAGGTTTTTATAATAAATTTAATCAATTTTATTAAATTATTATGTTAGATTTTAAAATAACTGCAACACTCATTTGGTATTATTATATTTGCCATCGTGAGGTGTGGTTTATGGCAAGGCATATTGTCCCTGAACAAGACGACAACAATATTTCTATCGGGAGACTAATTAAAGAAGAAACTTATGTAAGAGAAAAAAAAGAAATTCGAATTGAAAATATTGTTATAGATATTATTAGAAAAGAAAATCAAGAAATTGTGGTTGGTGAAGTAAAGAAAAGTTCAAAATATAAAGAAAGTGCAAAAATGCAGTTACTTTATTATTTATATATTTTAAAACAAAAAGGTTTAAATCTCAAAGGAGAACTTTTATTTCCTAATGAGAAATTAAAAATTATGATTGAATTAAAAGAAAGTGATGAAAAAAGAATTTTAGAAGATATTGCAAATATTGAAAAATTAATACAACAGAAAAATCCACCTAAATTAACTAAACTAAATTATTGTTCTAAATGCGGATATAAGGAACTTTGCTTCGCTTGAACAAAATATCACTAATAGGATATTCAAAATATGAAAAGAGCAATTTATGTATTTTCTGATGGAGAATTTAAGAGAAAAGCAAATACATTATATTTTGAAAAAGAAGGTAAAAAAAATTATATTCCAATAGAAAATATCTCTGAAATTTATGTTTTTGGAGAAGTAATTTTAAATAAAAGATTTCTAGAATTTATAACTACATCACAAATAATTTTGCATTTTTATAATCATTATGGTTATTATATAGGTTCTTATTATCCTAGAGAATATCTTAATTCTGGATTTATGATTCTTAAACAAGTAGAACTTTATAACGATAAAGAAAAAAGGGTTAATTTATCAAAAAAGATAATTTATGGAGCAGTTGAAAATATAAAAAAAGTATTAATATATTACAATAATAGGCTTAAAAAACTTGAAGATTATATTAATGAAATAAATAAACTTGAAAAAGATTTAGATAATCAAGAAAATATAGAAAATATTATGGCAATAGAGGGTAATATAAGAGAGAAATATTATAATGCTTTTGATTTAATAATATCTGATGAAAATTTTACTTTTGACAAAAGAACAAAACAACCACCTAAAAACAGGATCAATACTTTAATAAGTTTTGGCAATTCACTATTATATACTACATGTTTATCTGAAATTTATAAAACACATCTTGATCCAAGAATAGGAATTTTGCATACCACAAATTTTAGAAAATTTTCTTTAAATCTAGATATTGCTGAAATATTTAAGCCTATTATTGTAGATAGAACCATTTTTTCTCTAATAAATAAAAATATGATTAAGGCTGAAGATTTCGAAAAAAACCTTGAAGGAATAGTTTTAAATAAAAAAGGTATTGAAGTATTTATAAATGAATACACTGAAAGGCTTAAAACAACAATTAGGCATAGGGGATTAAAAAGAAATGTTTCATATTTAAGGTTAATTAGATTGGAATTATATAAGATAGAGAAATTTCTTATGGATGACGAAGATTACAAACCTTTTATTTCAGGATGGTAATATGTTTTTTATATTAATGTATGATGTAAAAGAAAAAAGAGTTTCCAAGGCTCTTAAAACATGTAGAAAATATCTTACATGGATTCAAAACTCTGTTTTTGAAGGAGAACTTTCAAAGGCTCAGTATGAAAAATTAAAATCAGAACTAAAGAAAAAATTAAAACTGGACGAAGATTCTGTGATAATATATTCATTGCAAAATGAAAGATATTCTGATAGAGAAATTATAGGAATATCTAAAAACACTATTTCGAATTTTTTTTGATTTAGTCGATGTACAATTATGTAAAAATAATGTATGATCGACGAAATGTTAAAAGTGATATTTATGCTGTTAATCTAATAATGAATTAAAAAACTTTAGATCATTATTTTTTTAAGATTATAAGTAAAATATAGTATGAAATGGGTTTTTAGCCTACCTATAAGGAATTGAAACCTTGTTTCTGTTCCTGTTTCTTTTAGCTTTGAATTAAGTTTTTAGCCTACCTATAAGGAATTGAAACTATAAGCAAAGGTAAGGAAGTAAGAAGGGATAAGGAAAGTTTTTAGCCTACCTATAAGGAATTGAAACAAGGTAGCGAGCGATATTTTAATAGCAAATAACAAAGGTTTTTAGCCTACCTATAAGGAATTGAAACTGAAATAAATGAAATAGTTGCCTTGAAGGTAGCGAGCGTTTTTAGCCTACCTATAAGGAATTGAAACCCATATCGTCTAAAAAGTTTTCAATGTTATTCATTAAAGTTTTTAGCCTACCTATAAGGAATTGAAACTTTGATAATGCACCATACATAAAACTTTCTCTTATAATTGTTTTTAGCCTACCTATAAGGAATTGAAACAATACAAAACCTGATGATGTATATCAGGTCGAAATAACGTTTTTAGCCTACCTATAAGGAATTGAAACGTAAAATAGAAAAGGATAAAATGACATTCGTATTTTAGTTTTTAGCCTACCTATAAGGAATTGAAACTGCGTTAAATATATCATATCGTGATTTTACTAGTGAGTTTTTAGCCTACCTATAAGGAATTGAAACTCCCATTCGGCTTCTTTTAGTAATTCTTCGCTTTGAAGTTTTTAGCCTACCTATAAGGAATTGAAACTCTTAATAAAAAATTTTTGGATTTGAAAAAGGATATAGTTTTTAGCCTACCTATAAGGAATTGAAACAGTCTACATCTAATATATTGTCCTGAGTGATAACATAGTTTTTAGCCTACCTATAAGGAATTGAAACTTTTGTTTTCTAACAAGTCTTTTAATTTCTGTATTGCGTTTTTAGCCTACCTATAAGGAATTGAAACATTTAGAAGCAATGGACACTGCTCAAATATTAGAAAGTTTTTAGCCTACCTATAAGGAATTGAAACTGAATTGCAAATACAAAATATAGCAGACTTGTTAGAAGTTTTTAGCCTACCTATAAGGAATTGAAACTTACCAAATGAAAAAACTACAGAAGATATAGAAAAAAGTTTTTAGCCTACCTATAAGGAATTGAAACCCTCTCTGTTTCTGAGAGGCAAGCTTTCAGGACAGGGTTTTTAGCCTACCTATAAGGAATTGAAACAAAAATTAGACTCATCTAATAAAATAGCATACAAATCGTTTTTAGCCTACCTATAAGGAATTGAAACGGACTTTGGACTCCTACTATTCCCCCTATCTTGATGGGTTTTTAGCCTACCTATAAGGAATTGAAACAGTCTATCCCTAATGCTGCCGACAAGTCTAAAGCTACTGTTTTTAGCCTACCTATAAGGAATTGAAACAAAAATTAGACTCATCTAATAAAATAGCATACAAATCGTTTTTAGCCTACCTATAAGGAATTGAAACAGTTATCCAGTAGTTTTTTCTACTTTTTTAACTTTTTGTTTTTAGCCTACCTATAAGGAATTGAAACGACTTTAAATTTCGAATTTATAAAATCCCAAAAATTGGTTTAAAGCCTACCTAAGAGGAATTGAAAGCCATTAAACGGAAAAATTCAATTAGTTTTTGCAATAATTTTTTAAAATCTCTTTTTTTAATTACTATGAATAAAAAAAATATAATATTTGAAATTTTAAATTTTTCTTTTTTCAGGAGTCCCATTTATAAAAACAAATCGAAAAGTAAATTTCCTCTAATTTTCCACCAAAAATCTTAACATAATAAAATCAAAATTTTACTTTTAAATTTGACTTTTTCATTATCTTTTTATATATTTAATTCAGAAAGTTAGTCAAGACTAACTTTTGCAATTTATTAAAATTTGTATGATTTTATTATTTCAATTTTATTTTAATTTGGTTTTAGACAATTTAAGTTTACCGACAAGGAAAAAATAATATATAAGGAGGCTTTACGCCATCAGGAGACAGAACGGGACCATGGGGAATGGGACCTATGACTGGTAGAGGTTTTGGTTATTGTGCTGGATTTAATGCTCCAGGTTATGTAAGAGGCGGTGCTGGATATGGTAGGGGCTTTGGTAGAGGTTTCACAAGAGGATTTGGTAGGGGATATGGCGCAGGCTTTGGTTTTAGAAGAGCTTTGGTAAACTATCCACCTTATGTAAATCTTCCTTATCAATATCCAGCTCCAAATTATTCTGAAAGCGATGAACTTGAAATGCTTCGCTCTCAATCGAAGATATTGAAAGAGCAACTCGATAATATCCAGAAACGAATTGAAACTAATTAAAATTATTTTAATTAAATTGATCAATTTAAGTGGTATAGTCAAATTAAATAGTTTAATTTATTTAATTAGTTTAATCAAGTTAAACAGCTTAATCAAATTAGGTAGTTTAATCAATGGGCAATTAATCATATGTAAGTCTTATCTTTTCATCTGCCAATGTTGGTTCAATCATTTGTCGCCATTGTGGAGTATCCCATGTTCCAAGTTTTTGATGGATAAGGTAGTATTTTTGAGGGATTGGGTGAGTTCCAATGACAACTTTCATCTGATACTTTTCTTCTATAAATTTTTTGAAATATTGTATATATGGGCAAGGAGGATAACCAACAACAAATCCTGTTGCTAAGTGAATTATAGTGGCACCATTTTTTTTCATTTCCTCAGGGCTATATTCGATATTTCCACCAGGGCAACCTCCACATGAAGTATATCCAACAACTTCAACTATCTTCCCCTGGTAAATGCTGAATGCACCAGCTCTCTCGCTAAGAGACCTAAAACACTTACCACCTGCACAACTTTTATATCTATCACAAATAATAATGCCTATTTTAACTTTTTCTTCCATATCCCCTCCTTACAATTTTATCAAAATAGAAAATAATAAAAAGTAAATATGTTTTTTAATTTGAAATAGTCTTTTTAGAACTCAATTTATGCTTTATCTCCCCTTTCAAAAATTTTCTCATAAAGATCCAAACCATAACTTGTGTCAAGAGGATCGCTTTTTAAGATTCGAAAAGTCCTTTCACCACCCTCTGTTCTTTCGGGAGATAAGAAGCAAATTTTATAACTATTATTCCTGTAAAAACTATATGCAAGATCAAAAAAATGAGTTACGAAAAATATTTTTATATTTTTTCACAAAAAGCTTTTATTATCTGCCTGGCTATTTCAGAACCTTCACGCTCATTTGTAGAAGATAATCACTCATTAAAAAGAATCATAGAATCTGCTTTTATATGGTTTGAGATTTCACTAAGTCTTAAAAGTTCTTCATCAAGCTTGCCACTTTCTAATTTTTTATCTTCCTCTTTAATAAAGTGAGTAAATATTGCTTTTGCAACATTTGCACTAAATGATTTTGCACCAACAAACATACCAGATTGCATCATAAGTTGCGTCTGTCCAATGTTCCTTACAAATGTAGATTTTCACCCTGGTTTGCCCCTGTTATAAAGATAATCTGCTCTCCATCAAGATTAAGAGTATTGCTAACAACTTTTCCTTTTTTAAGCAAAGCAAGACTTATATCGTAAAGTTCCTCAAATGAATGTTTCCTTTCAGTGCAACTATATGGAACTGGAAATGTAACTTTTAAGCCCAGTTCCTGTAGTTTTTCATATAGATTTATACAACCAACATAAAATGCGATTTCATCTCTAAGTTTTGCAAAAAAGTTTGTAACATGGTCAGCAGATTGTGCCAGAGCATTTGTAGCAAGGTTTGTCGCTCTTTCCTGTCTTCTTGTAAGATCTATACCACCACTTTCATCCCTTGGATGAATGCAAATTTTACCTGCAAACTGCCATTTTAATTGATTTTTTAACCCCTCAAAAGGTTTACACAAAAAATATTTCACTCCTTGGTTATAATTTCCCAGTTGTGCACTTATAAGCATCCCTTGTTCAAATTTCAAATCTTTAAGTGTTTTTGAAATCATTAAAAGGTAGTCTTCACCAAGCTCATCCTGTATCATCTTGAAAAATCTCTTAAAACCTTCTGATTTAAATTTATTTATATTTTCATCAGCTATCTCGCGAAGTTTTGTTAACAACTCTAACAATGATTGGAGTATAAGAACTGAACTAAACATTATTGAATTTATTGACATAGAAGAGATGTTGAAGAAAGACCATTTTCTTTTTCTTATTATTGCTTCGATTGCGATATTGTAAATTTCACGGATAACAGAAGGATTATTAATGCAATCTTTAATAATTTCCTGTCTGTAAAAAATCTCTTCAACATCTGTTAAATTCGTAAAAATTGCTATCTTTGAAATATCATATATAAGATTATCTTCTTTCGCCATTGCTTCAAGTATAACATCAAGCCCAAGATCTTTTATTATTGTCTCAGTGTTTTTGGGAAGATGAACATCTCTATTGAAATCCCTATCTTTATACATTAAATAAACTTTCATGATTTTATCTTTTCCTTCAATATTTCGTATGTAAGTCCATACTGTTGGGCAATATGCATGGCATATGCAAGGCCATCGGCAGGTTTTCTAATAATTTTAAATCTTCTTTTAACAGGGTCTTTTGGTTCAACTGTGCTTACCATGCTAACAATTTTTTCATTATAGCTGCTTAATTCATCTAAAAAGGTTACCCATACGCCTAAAACATCAAGTTTTACCAAAGCATCCATGATTTTCTTGCCGATTATAACAGCATCTTTTAATGCAGTTGAAGCGAGAAATTCATTTATAATGATTATACTATTTTGAGTTGCATTATCTAAAATTTTTTTCATTCTTAATAAATCATTTTGTAATTTACCCTGAAGGCTTTGCACTTTTTCTTCTCTTTCAAAATGAGTAAAGATTTTATCAAAAAGGAAAAGTTTTGCTTTTCTTGCACAAACTGGATATCCTAAAGATGAAAGGTAATGCAATTGCCCAAACATCCTTGCAAAGGTTGTTTTCCCGCCCTGATTTGGACCTGACACAACAATTATTCTTTCTTCTTTTTCAAGGTAAAAATCATTTAGTATAATCTTTTTATCCTGTTCTATTAACTTACTTGCAAGTGAAATATCAAAGCATTCATAGCCATATATTTCTTTTTTGTTAGTTACAACTTCAGGATAGCAAAATGGTAAACCTAATTCCTTAAACTTTTTAATATATTCTAAATAAGCAATATAAAATTGGATTTCCCTAGAGAATTTTGCAAGTTTTTCTTGAACAAAATTTTTATTGGTTTCATAAAAGTTATCGAGTTTAGAAAATGTTTGCGGGTAAAGTCTGGCAACTAAAGTCAAAACCCCAACTTCAACATGTTCTGCAAAAGGCTCTTCAGTGAATGTTTTTCTATAATCTTTGGCTTCTCCATCTCTGAATTTTTCAAATATTTTCTCTATCTCTATGGTATAGTCTTATTCTTTTTCATATTTCCTTACTTTTATGCAATTTTCTTTAATAAGCATAGAATATTTCAATTTTGTTAGTTCTTCTTGTAAGGCTTGTGCTTCGCTTAAAAGATTTTTAAAGTTACTTGAATTTACATAATCAGAAATATAGGTTTTAAATTCTATTAGACCCTTAGATTTAAGTTCAAACTTCTGAAGCGATTTTTCAAAAATTTCAATATTAGAATAGTAAACTATAAATGAGTTTAAGAATCTTCCTTTTTCAAGATAATTTTTGCCTTTTTCTTCAGTTTCCTTAAGGTACTTGATAGCATTCTCAACATTATTAACAGCATCAAATATAATATGTGCAAAATCCTTTATTTTTTCAAAAAGTTCATCGTTTCCTTCAAGATCTTGCATTACTTCCTGTCTAAAGTAGATCGTATCTCTATCAGATAAAGGATTGAAAAGATACTCTTTTAAGTTGTATTTATCTTTATGTTTTAATAGTTCAGCAACAAAATGATCAAGGCTTAAATCCTTAAAGTATTCAGGTTCTTTATCTTTATCTTCAATCTTAATATCTTTAAGTTTTGTTTTGTTATAAATTTGTTGCTCTTTTTCTCCAAATAAAATGCTTATAAATGCCATAAATTTACCTTAAAAAATTATAATTTGAAATTAACGAATTTATAAATCCATTACAAATCCATTACAAATCTAATGTTTTTAAATAAAATATCAAAGGTTAAATATTGGTTAGAACTTAAATTTTTTTTGAATTAAAGAAAATTTGTGTTAAAATAAATATTGCATTAAAATAAAAATAGCATTAAAATAAAAATAGTATAAAAACAAAAATAATATAAAAATAAAAATAATATGAGCTAAAAAGGAGAGAGCTATGGCTAATGTTGAAAAGTCTGATAAGAAAAAGCAGAATATTTATAGGTGGGTAAGATGGCTTATTCTTCTATCTATTTTTATAATTTCTACAACTTTAACACAACTTCATCAATTTTACAAAGTTGCAAAAGTTCAGGGTGTTGATGCATTTTGTCCTTTTGGAGCTATTGAATCGCTTTTTTCATTTGTTGGGTATGGATTTATACTTAAAAGGCTTGCTCTGACAAATTTTATAATAATAATAGCAGTATTGATAGTTGCATTTTTATTTAGAAGAGCTTTTTGCGGGCAGATTTGCACATTAGGTGCAATACAGGAGTTTTTTGCAAATATCGGGAAAAAAATATTTAAGAAAAATTTTATTATACCAGTTAAGGTTGATAAACCATTAAGATACTTAAAATATCTTATTTTTGCAATAATTGTTATTTGGCAATCTATTGTTACTTACAAACTTATTCAGGCTGGGACTCCAACTGAAATTCAGCTTGTTATTAGACCTTATGACCCATGGGCTACATTTAATCATCTTTTAACAGCCGAAGTTTTTACCGATTTTTTAATAGGTTTTTTGATTCTTATTTTTATTGTAGTAGTTGGTTCATTTTTATTTGATAGGTTTTTTTGTAAGTATATATGCCCAATGGGTGCTTTTTTAGGATTGATAAACAAAATAGGGTTGTTTAAGATAACAAGAAATACAAAAACCTGCATAATGTGCAAAGCTTGCAATAAGGCATGTCCAGTAAATATTGATGTAATGTCTGTTGAGAAGGTAAATTCATCTGAATGTATAAATTGTAATGAATGTGTAAATGCTTGTCCTGTTAAAGATACACTTTATATAGAGGGTCCAAAAAAGAAAAAAATTTCTCCTTTAGCTTTAACATTAGTAACAACTCTTATTTTTATAATTGTTCTTGGAGTCACAACTGTTACTGGGCAATTTCAATGGATGCAACCAACATTAAAAACAGAAGTTCAAACTACTGGAAGTTTCGATCCTGCTTTAATAAAAGGAAGTAGCACTTTCAAGGAGATTTCAGAAGCAAGTGGAGTGCCAAAAGAAGCAATCATGGAAAAATTCAAGATAACAGAAGAAGATTTCAATCTTGCCATAAAAGATGTAAAAGCTAAATATGGATTTGAAACAGAAGATGTAAGAACTTTTATAAAAGAATATCTCGAAAAAAACAAGAAATAAAATTAAAAAAAGACTTTGACTTGAAAAATTTAGCTTGAAGCGAAATTTATTATTTTTTCTGGTATTTTGTCAAGTGGTAATACTTCATTTGCTGCTTTTAAGTCTATAGCTGCTTTTGGCATACCCCATACTATAGATGTTTTTTCATCCTGAGCGATTGTTTTGCCACCAGCTTCTTTTATTCTTAAAAGTCCTGCTGCACCATCCCTTCCCATACCTGTTAAAAGTATGGCAAGAGAGTTGATACCAGCATTTTCAGCAACAGAGAAAAATAATGGATCTACCGCTGGTCTTTGATAGTTTACCTTTTCTTTTTTATTTAAGTTTATAAATAAAGATGCACCAACTCTTTTTACCTCCATATGATAACCTCCAGGTGCAATATATGCAGTTCCTATCTGCAAAAGCTCATCTTGCTCTCCTTCTTTTATTGTAAGTTCAGAAAGTTCATTTAATCTTTTTGCAAATTGAGCAGTAAATGTTTCTGGCATATGCTGAACAACAACTATTGGCGGAAGATTTTGTGGTAGATTTGTAAAAACATACTCAAGAGCAACAGTTCCACCTGTTGAAGAACCGATAGCAATAAGTTTTTCTGTCGTTTTAACTACTGTTAAAAGGCTTCTTGCTTTTTTAGGTCTTTCTTTTAATATTGAATTACTTAGATTTTTCCATTTTTCCAAAAATGTATCTTTGTTTTTATAAGCAGCTCTTATTTTCTGAAGAACATCTTCTTTTACTTCTTCAACAGTGATAGCTACACCAGGCTTATTTACAACATCATAAGCCCCAAGTTCGAGTGCTTTTATGGCAGCAAGATTATCTTGGGTAGTTACAGAACTTACTATAATAACTGGAAGCGGGTTATATATCATAAGTTTTTCAAGAAAAGTCAGTCCATCCATTCTTGGCATTTCGATATCAAGAGTTATGATATCAGGTTCAAGTCTTACAATTTTGTCTCTCGCTATGTAAGGATCTGGAGCCGTTCCTAACAATTCCATATCTGGCTGATTTTCTATTGCATTTGATAGTATGTTTCTTACGATAGCAGAATCGTCAACTACAAGAACTTTTATCTTAGACATTTGCTACCTCTTAGGCATTTGGATTATAAAGGTCATCAACAGTAATATTTGTAAGATATTCAACAATCAATTGATTTGTAGCTGTATTAAATATAACTCTTCTTCCATGATCACCACCTGTATGCATCTGTTTTATCCTTATTTTTTCTTTACGAAGAATTTCAATGGCAACTTCAATATTTCTATCTCCAATAAAAAATATCTCTCTTTCATCAAAAACAACAAATGCCCCACCAATAATAGTTGCAATAAGATCCTCAATTTTGGAGTTATTTTGTTCAAATTTATAAAGTAGAGTATATATAGCAACATCACCATATTTTGTGCTTTTATGTATATTTCCAGGATCTTTTGGTAGTAAATAGTGGCAGATTCCGCCATAATTTAAGTTTTTATCGTGGATACAAACAGCAACACATGAACCTAAAACTGTTTTCACTACCACTGGTTTTTTTGAAAATATAAGTTCTCCAGGATTAAGAAAATATTCTGGTAGTAAATTATTATTTACCATATTTATTTCCCTATTTTAGTTTTAATATGTATTTTATTAGTTTTATAAATTTTTTTTATTTTATAATTCTTTTTATTTTATAATTCTTTTTATTTTATAATTCTTTTTGTTTTATAATTCTTTTTGTTTTATAATTCTTTTTGTTTTATAATTCTTTTTGTTTT
>CAZOPR010000005.1:0-22862 GCA_964581895.1 uncultured Brachyspira sp. | reverse complement strand
ATAATTCTTTTTATTTTACAAAATTATTTATTTTTGTATTTTACTTTATTGTTTTTTTTGTTTTTATTTATTTTATAATTTTTTTTATTCAAAATCAAATTTATATTTTTTCGAATAAATAGAATTTTTTAATATTTTAAATGGATGTTTTACATCAACCAAACTTTCCGACATACCAAGTATAAGATAGCCATTTTCTTTAATATATTCATAAATCTTACTTAAAATATATTCTTTTTCTTTTCTATCAAAATATATTAAAACATTTCTTAAAAAAACAATATCAAACTTTTTTTTAAAAGGATATTTTTCTTCCATAAGATTAAGATATCTAAAATGTACAAGCTCCTTTATCTGATCTTTAACCTTAAAAGATTTATTTTCTTTATCAAAAATAAAATATTTTTTCAAAAGATTATCTGGTATGTTATTTTTTATTTTTGAATAATGGTAAACCCCATCAATACCATAATTTATAACTTTTAAAGATATATCTGTTGCAAGTATTTTTAAATCATAAGAATTTATATTTGGTAATGTTTCATAAGAGGTTATTGCAGCACTATAAGCTTCTTCACCTGTTGAGCAACCAGCGCTCCATATTCTTATGTAAGGTTCTTTATCATAATTTTTAATAAGGTATTTTTTCAAAAAATCAAAATGAATATTTTCCCTAAAGAAAAAGGTCCAGTTTGTTGTTAAAGATTGGAATAAAAGAGATTTTATCTCACCAGTTCTATCTTCGATTAGAGCTTTATAAAAATCTTCAAAACTTTTAAATCTATTATCCTTGCCTATATGTCTTTCAAGTCTATTTTCTACAAGATACTTTTTTTGCACTTTTAATAAGATTCCAGTATGCTTATAAAAATAATCTGCAATCTTATTAAAAGTATTATCGCTTAACTTTGCTTCATCTACCATTAAGATAATCCTTTTTTTACATTAAAAAATAATAAAATCTTCTGATATATGTTCCCCTATCTTTTTTTCTTCTCCTGTAAATTTTTTATATAAAATATTTAATATTTCATCTTCTTTTTTTAAAGTTATTTTAGTTTTAATAATATCAAAGATTTCTTTATATCTTTCTTTCTTTTTATCAGGTGTTATGCATAATCCTAATTTTCCTCCTATTTTGTTATGAACTTTATCTATACTATTTGTTAAAACTGCATCTAACATATTGTATAAATCTTGAATCACCTCAAGATTGATATTTAACATCTGAGTATTTTTGAATAAATTATACATTTCTTTTCTATTATTTTCTTGATTTGTAGTTATAAAGTCTAACATTTCCTTGAAGATTAAATTAATTTTTTTGTTTAAAGTATCAGTTTCAGATTTTAAGTTATTAGAATATTCATGATATTGTAAAAATGATTCTATTTCTTTTTGTTTTTCAGCTTTTTCATTTATTATTGATTTTATAGAATTTTCAGTATCTTTCAAAATTTCTCCGTTAAATTTTTCTATCTCAGAAATTAAACTTTGGAACTCTTTTGATATAACTATAAATGCATCATTATGAGATTTAACAGCTTCAATATTAAGATTTAATGATAATACTTTTATCTTTGAAAATATTTCATCAATATTTTTAATGATAATATTAAAATCCTGAAATTTTTTAAAATAAATATCAATTGAAGAAACAAAATTATCTATAAGCTTTGTTGTGCTTTGATAATGTATCGCATTTGCATTTTTATTTTCATTGATTTTTTCATCAAATGCTTTTTGCTCATTGTTATATTTTTCTATTTTATCAATAAAATATTTATTCGTGTTATCCAAATTTTCATTTAATTTTTCAAAATCAGTTAAAATTTTTTTATATTTCAATAATATATCATCTTTTGTATATTTTGCGTAACTTTGGAATATCTCATTTATAATACAAAAATTACAAATATTATCAGGTATAAAAGATTTAATAGCTTTTTCTTTTTCTACTATTACGAATTCATTATATGAAGATATTAATTTCTTTAAAAAGTTAAAATTATTTTTAAGATTATTTATACAACTTAAATAATCATAATTTTGGTCATCAATCGAATTTTTTTGAGAAATCTTATCAAACTGAATATGAAATTCATCTAAATCAATATTAAAATTTTCAAAATTAATTTTAGAATTTATTTCATTCAATTGATCTTTAATTTCTAATGCTATTTTTATTAATTCTTTTTTATTTTCATTAATAGTTTTTTCATCTTCTTCATATTTAATCTCTATTTGTTCTGATAATTTCTTTATTTTAATTTGAAGCATAAATATAGTAAAAAGAATAAAGAGGTTTAAAATAAAGATTAAAGGGAATAAATATATATTTATTAATATTAATTTTTTAACATAAATAAAATAAATCAGATTTGCAATAAAAGCAAAAATCATTACGAAAAAAGAGATAATAGAATATATTTTTACTTTTTTAATATTATTTATCAAAATTTACTCCTTCTTATATGATATAAAACAAATTATATCACATTCGAAAAATATAATAAAAATAATAAAATTAGCAATTAATAGAACAAATTAAAGGAAAAAATTAATCAACTAAAAATCCTTAAAATCATCTAAAGGTATCTTGTCTTCTGGTTTAACAATATCTATCTCTTTTTCCATTTCTTTACTTTTAATTTTTTTCAAATCTTCTCTAACTTTATGTGCATCATCTATTAACTTTTTATCATTTGTCTTATTTTTTTCTTTTGCTTCATTTGTTTTGTTTTTTATCTTTTGAGCTTCTTTATCACCAAGTACTATAGTATTTAATGATAAAACAATATCTCTAAGCTGTTCTACTTGTGAAAGCATCTCTTCGCTCGATGAAGCTGTTTCTTCACTTGATGCTGCTGTCTGCTGCACAACAGTATTCACCTGAGATATAGCCTTTGTGACCTGTGTAGCACCTTTTGCTTGCTCTTTAAATGCTTTATTTATCTCATCAAGCAAGATGTTTACTTTATTAGCAGATTCACTAACCTTAACAGAACCTTCTTTTACAGTGTTTAATTTTTCTTCTCCAGAATTTATACTTTCTACAACATTTTCAATCAAATCTGTTGTTTCCTTTGCTGCTTCTGCACTCTTCTGAGCCAAAGATTTCACCTGCTCTGCAACCACAGAAAAACCTCTTCCAGCATCTCCTGCTCTCGCAGCTTCAACTGCCGCGTTTAAAGCAAGAATATTTGTCTGAAATGCAATATCATCTATTACTTTGTTTATCTTTACTATTTTTTTTGCATTCTCGTTTATCAAGTTCATAGCTTTTTGTAATTCCTCAATTTGTTTTGCTGAGTTTGAGGCGTTTTGGTTAGTTTCTTTCATAAGTATTTCTGCTTCATTTACACTCTTTGTATTAGACTCAATGATAGATTGAAGTTCTTCCATACTACTTGTTATCTCTTCTACACTACTTGCAAGCTCACTTGCTCCACTTGAAAGTTCCTGACTTGCTGATGAGACCTGTGTTGAAGCTGACTCAAGCTGACTTGATGATTTTGTGATTTCATCGTCATTTTTTATCAAAGATTTTGAAATACTATTTCCTAAAAAGATACCTAATAAGATAGCAAATATAAAAGATATAGCTGCAACAGATAGCATTAAAATTATTAAAGTTTGTGAAGTATTAATAGCTTTTTTAGGAAGCTCATTACCATAGTACTCTTTTACATATTCTATTAGTTTTGTTAAGGCTTCATCAGAGGCATTATCTGCCTCTTCATTTCCTCCAGTCATAACCTCGTTTATGATTGATTGAAGTTCTTCCAGAAATATCTTATTATCATTTATGTTGTCCAGTTTTTTAAATCTTTCAATTAATTTATTGTTTGATTCTTTTAAAAAATTATTTTTTTCCAAAAAATCCTTGTAGAGCTTATCTTCTTCTGCTGTTCTTGCTATTTTATCATAATCCTCAATTGCTTTGTTATACTCATCCCTTGCTTTTTGGATATCATCAAACTGTCTTTGTCTATCTTCTTTTGCTAAATATGGGGATAAGAGTGTTCGTATTGCAGTTTTTATTCTTTCTTGACGCACAAGTAAAACTTCTAAATCGACAATTGAAGGAATTGATTCAAATGCAAGTGAACTTAAATTATTATTAATATTTTGAATAGCTATAAAACCTACAACCCCAACAACTAAAACAAGTAATGCAACAACTATAAATCCAAATAATAGCTTTGCTTTTAGATTCAAATTTTTCCACATGATGTTCCTCCTGGTTATATTATAAAATTATATATTCTTCAATTTATATTATTTCTCATCAATTATTCACCATCAGTCTGTTTATTAATCTCAATAATCTCTTCTGTAGATAATATATTTTCAAGATTCAATATCATAATCATATTGTTGTTTATCTGTGTAATTGCATGCAAATATTTACCCTTAAAAAATTTATATCCTTTTTCAGCAGTCTTTTCTATCTGTTGATCATCTATCTCAACGACCTCTCTTATAGAATCAACTATTAACCCTATATGTGAAGTGTTATCTCCACTAATAAGTTCTACAATAATAAAGATAGTTCTGTCTGTATATGGCTTTTCTGGCAAACCAAATTTTAGTCTCAAATCTATAACAGGTATAATCCTTCCGCGAAGATTTATAACTCCTTTTAAGAAATTACTTACATCATGTAGTGGAGTTATTGGTGTAAAGCTTATTATCTCCTGTATCTTAGATATAGGTATAGCATAAAATTCATTTTCGAGGTTGAAAATAGTGTATTTTTGAACTGCCATAGTAACCCCCAAAGCGTTAATTTTTTAAGTACATATCAACAATTTTTATAAATTTATCTCCTTCAAAAGGTTTAACAACCCAACCAGTTGCTCCAATATTTTTTGCATTCATTATCTTTTCTTTATCTGTTTCTGTTGTAAGCATTATTATAGGTGTTGCTTTATCTATTTTTCTTACTTCAGAAAGTAGTGTAAGTCCATCCATTTTAGGCATATTAACATCAAAAATATATAGAGAAATTTGGCCAGTATATTTTTTAGCAATTTCAAGCCCTTCAACACCATCTTTTGCAGTAAGAATATCATTATAATTATTAATTTTTAATGTTTGAATTACAATATTTAATATTACTTCTGAATCATCAACAAGTAATATATATTTCATCAATTCCCTCCAAAAAAGTGTTCATCTAAAATTTTAATAAAAATTATTTTATATTAAAAATTATTTTATAATATTTTCTATTTCTTTATTTAAGGAATCCAAAAGTCCCTGCATATCTATGACAAAACCGATAGTACCATCACCAAAAATAGTTCCACCAGAAAATATTTTATTTTCATTTAATATTGAACTTAGATTTTTTATGACTATCTCTTGTTTCCCTATTATTTCATCAACAACAATACAGTATCTTTCCTGATTAAAATTAATGATTATAGAAATATAATAGTCTTTTTTTTCTTCAATAATATCAGAAAAATTTTTCTGTAAAAAAATAACAGGTATATGATAACCTCTATGATATATCACAGAGCTTTTTCTTTCCTTATTTGTTAAAATCTTTTCTTTTTCAAGCACAAGAATCTCTTCTATTAAATTAAAAGGGAAAACATATTTATTTAAGTTCACTTTTGTAACAAAACCTTCTATAATAGCAAGTGTCAAAGGTAATTTTATAGTAAAAGTAGTTCCTTTATTTAATTCAGATTGAATTTCAACTCTTCCATGTATCGAATCTATATTTTTTTTAACTACATCAAGTCCTACACCTCTTCCAGAAACCATTGTAATCTTTTCACTTGTGGAAAAACCAGGCAAGAATAGAAAATTATAAATCTCTTTTTCAGTTATATCTTCTTTATTATTTATAAGTTTCATCTGTATGGCTTTCTCTATAATTTTTGATTTATCTATCCCTTTACCATCATCTGTAACAGATATCTCAATGCCGCTGCCTTTATGCTCTGCTTTTAACAATATTCTTCCTATTTTATTCTTACCTTTTTTTTCTCTCTCTTCGGGGTATTCAATCCCATGATCTATGGCATTTCTTATAATATGAAGAAGTGGATCATATATTGTTTCCATAACATTTCTATCAAGCTCTGTTTCTCCACCTTCTATTTCAACAAAAGCAACTTTCCCAAGGTCATTTGATGTATTTCTTGCTACAACTTTTAGTTTATTAAATATCTCTTCAATAGGGGACATACCCATTGAAAGTACAATATTTTTTATGGTAGTTGTGATAGTTTCAAAATCAGTTAAACTTCTTTCAATATTTTGGTCTCTTATATTGTTTTGAATAATTTGCTGTTTCAACATCGATTGATTGGTAACAAGTTCTCCTACAATATCTATAAGGACATTTAGTCTTTCGTTGGAAACCTTTACATATCCAGTTTTTTTCTTTTTGAGTTTAAGTTCATTTTGCTTTTGAAGCGCTATAGAAATGTCTTCCTCTTTAACAACCTTTTCTTCAACAAGTATTTCGCCAGTCTTTT
This sequence comes from uncultured Brachyspira sp., assembly GCA_964581895.1. Classification (GTDB taxonomy): domain Bacteria; phylum Spirochaetota; class JAAYUW01; order JAAYUW01; family JAAYUW01; genus Exilispira. Next base: position 16,362 of record CAZOPR010000005.1, on the reverse strand, counting down.
TTTCTGGCGATTCTTTTTGTTTTTTTAAAACTTCCTGTAACTGCTCAAAAGAGATTTTATTAAATTCAATTAATAACTCTCCAATCTTTTTAGTTTTATATCCCTTTAATATTTTATCCATCAATTCAAGATAGTCGAAAATATTTATAAGTTCGAAAGATTTTTTCATTTCATTTTTATTAAAGTTGTTTACATTCATTGTATCAAGTATTGTTTTTATTAAATTCATCCCGTAAAATATAACATCAATAAGCTCTTTAGTAATTGAAATCTTTTCTTTTCTGACAAGATCAAAAAGATCTTCAATCTTATGGCTAACACTTTCTATATTTTTAAGTCCTAAAAAGGCTGAAGAACCTTTTATTGTATGAAAATTTCTGAATGTATTATTTATTAACTCTTGATTATTTGAATCATATTCAAGTTCAACAAGTGTAAGTTGAGCTTGGTCTAAATGTTCATTTGCCTCATCATAGAATTGAGCAAGAAGTTTTGGGTCATCAACAATATTGTTGAAATATTCAGAATTATAAAAATTTGAACCTTCTTTTACATCTTTTTCTTTTAATTCTTTTTTTTCTTCATTTTTTGCTTTATCTATAGTATTTTCTTTTAAGTCTTTTTTCCCTTTATTTTCTAATTCATCTATAGTATTTTCTTTTAAGGTTGATTCTTTTAAAGTTGATTCATCTTCATTTTCAGATTCCAAACATTTTTTTAATTCATTTAAGTCATTATCAAAGTTGTTTTTAAAAAGATTCTGTTCAATCGAATTATTAAAATGTTGTTTTAATAATAAAATAATATTGCTTATAAGGAGAATTACTTTTTCTTCAATATCTAAGTCAATTGTCATAACTTTCAGGCTTTCACAAAGTATTTTGATAAAATCTGGATATTGATTGAAAAAAGTGATATCTGATAGATGTTTACCAGCCTCTTCTAATTTTTCAATCATACCCGCGATAGATAATAGATCGCCACTTTTATAGTTATTTAGCAAACTTAATATCTCATCTAAAAAATTTGTTATATCGATATCTTTAGGCATAATTTATCCTTAAAAGATATAATGTTAATTTTATGTATAAAAACTATCTTAATATATTTATTTATATAATAAAATTTTGGTAATGTCAAGATAAATTTGTCATTTTCTTTTAAAATATTTGAAAATTGTTCTAAATTACTTTTTTTATTTTTACATTTTCTTTTTTGAAGGGTTTTCTTATACTAATTATTTTTAAGCTAAAAAACTTAAGCCTTCTATAATACTTTTCGTAAATCTTTTATCTTCTCTTTATTAAAAAAGTTTCTTAAAAAAAAATAAAATAAAAAAAGTAAAATAAATATGGACAAAACAATTTAAAACAAAAATAAAAATGAAAAATTAAATAAAAGATTAAAAAAGTTAAACAAAAGATTAAAATTGAAAAAATAATAAAAGTAGTTTAATTTCTAAATGAAAAGTATAAAAGATCAAATTTAAGGATATTTCATACATTTCTTGTAAACTTAAAAATAGGCTGAAAAGTATATAAAATCAAATTTAAGAACTTTTATAAAAGGTAAAGATATGGCTAAAAAAGATGATCAAAAATATTTCAATATTAAAATTCCCGGCAAAAAGGATATTTTAATCAAAGAAATATTTTTTGACTTCACTGGAACTCTTTCAAAGGACGGAAGATTAATTGAAGGTGTTTCAGAAAAGTTAATATTAATTTCTCAAAAGGTTAAGGTATCTATTTATACTGCTGATACATTTGGAACCGCTAAAAAGCAACTTGAGAATCTTCCTGTTGAAATAAATCTTATTGAAAATGGTAATGATAAAGAAAAGGCATTAAAGAAAAAAGGGGCAAAAAATATAGCAGCAGTAGGAAATGGAGAAAATGATATTAAAATGCTAAAAAATGCCGGATTAAGCATAATGGTAATAGGCCCAGAAGGAGCAGCAGCAAAATTATTTAAATATTCAGATATAGTTGTAAATAATATTTTGGATGCATTGGACCTTTTCTTAAATAATAAAAGAATTATTGCAACTTTAAGAAAATAAATCAGATAAATTTTTAAGTTTTTTTTAAGTTATTTTGTTTATAAATTGTTTTTTTATATATTTTTTTCTTTTTAATTTTACTTTATCAATTGTTTTATTGTGAGTGTTTTATTGCAAGAAAGTTATAGATTCTTAAAAAGATTCAATACTACTTTTTTGTTTTCTTCGTTATTGTATTTCATCCCTTCACTTTTATACATATATTCTAATTTATCTTTATATTTTTCTGTTATTTTATATCTTACCATTTTCATAGTTGAATTTATAAGATGATTTGCTTCTGAAAATGGCTCTTCAATTATCATAAATGTTACAGGCTGCCATTTTTTAGGGAACTTGTCCTTAAATGATGGATCAATACTATATTTTTGAAAATCGTTATAAATCAAATCCAAAATTTTATCCGGTTCCTTTATCCCCCTATGTTTTAAGGTAGATTTTAGTTTATCTGTATTTAATGTTATAAGTGCAGTGGTAAGTTTTTTATGATCATTATAAATCATTACCTGATATATAAATTCTGATGAGTTTACAATAGCTTCTTCGATTTCTTCAGGTGAATATTTTTCACCATCTTCAGAGATTAAAAGAGCCTTTTCCCTTCCAACTACTACTAAAAACCCATCTTTATCAAAGTAACCAAGATCACCAGTGTATAACCAGCCATCTTTTATTGTCTTTTCTGTTTCTTCTTTGTTTTTATAGTAGCCTTTCATTACATTTTCACCTTTTATAACAATTTGACCTTTCTGCCCAACTTTTGCTTCTTTCCCATCTTCTGATATTATTTTACATTGAACAGTGGGAGCTATTATACCTGAAGAACCAAGTTTATGCTTAATAGGGGTATTTGAAGATATGACAGGTGCAGCCTCTGTTAAACCATATCCCTGATAAACAGGAACACCTATAGTGTAAAAAAATTGTTGTTGTTTAACATCTAGTAAAGCCCCACCTCCAACAAAAAATTGTATATCCTTTCCAAAAATCTTTCTTACCTTTTTAAAAATAAGAAAATCTGCAAATTTATATGGAAGATAGTTTGCTACTCTTGTTAAAATTGAAGGTTTATTGTAAACATTTCCATGGTATTTTATGCCACAGGATAATCCTAACTTAAAAATAAAGTCAATTACTTTCCCTTTTTCAGCAATACCATCAATGATCTTTTTCATAAAATTACCTGAAAGTGCCGGAACTGTTAATAAAAAGCTTGGGTTGGATTCTAAAATATTTATCGGGATATTTTTTAATGCTCCTGCTGTTCCATCTCTATAGTCAACAAAGTAAAGCTGGATTCCTTTAAGAAGTCCAGCATAAATCCCTACTGTATGAGCAAAAGAGTGATCGATAGGAAGTATTACCAAAGTCTTAAAATCATCTGGAACTTTGAAAAGTTCAATGCTATCATGGCAGTTTGACCAGTAGTTTAAGTGAGTAAGCATTATCCCTTTGGGATTTCCAGTTGTACCTGATGTATAACAAATATTTGCAACAGAATCCTCATTTACATTCTCTTTAAATTTTTCAATTTTACTTTTATTTTTTGCAAAATTTTCTTCACCTTTTTTAATAAAATCTAAATATGAAACAAAATGAGATTCAAAATTTACTTTATATTCTGAAAAAAGATTTTTAGCAAAAGAAATATCATCATCAAAATAGATTATCTTTATCTTTTTATTTTCAAATTGATCGAAAACTTTAAGTACTTTTTCAAGTGTAATTTTAGAAACACCAATTATTTTTGAATCTGAGTGATTTATCCTGAATGGTATTTCTTCAGCAAGAAGTTTTATAGAAAGAGGAACAGAGATTGCACCAATAAGAATAGTGCCAAGTTCAAGTAAGATCCATCTTGTTTTTGCTTCAGAAATAATCGCAATTTTATCTTCGCTTTCTATTCCAAGTTCAATTAAAGCACTTGATACAAAATGCGCCTGCTCATAAGTTTTTTCAAAACTTAAAGGAATCCAATCAGAGTTTTCTTTTTCAAAAAGGTAACCTTTTGAACCATATTTTTCTTTTGAAAGACTGAGCATCTGAACTATAGTTTTTTTCATACTACTACCTTTATTTTATTCTTATTTTTTGATAGCTTGATTTGATTGTAAAAAATTTTTATGATTTGTCAAAATTGTTATTCATTATCATGATAATTATAAAAAATATCTTGTAGATATAAAACATATATAAGTTAGACATAAAACAGACCTAAAACAGATTTATATTTTACTTTTTTAGTAGCTAAAAAAAAGCAAGTATAAAAAATGACTTTATTTTAAAAAATTTGGATAAAAAATTTTTATTTATTATATTAGTATATAGATAGAGTAAAAAACTTAAAAGGAGATGTTTATGAAAAAAAACATGGGGACACTTGACAGAATTATTCGAGTTATTTTGGCAATATTATTTGTGGTCCTTTATTTAACAGGAGTTATTAAAGGTGTTTTAGGTATTATTCTTATTATTCTTGCCGCAATATTTGTTGTAACATCTATTTTAGCTTTTTGTCCACTTTATATTCCATTTAAGATTAGTACAAGAAAATAAAAATCCTAACCAAAAAGTGCAATCATTACACCAGCAGCGATAGCGGAGCCTATTACTCCAGCTACATTTGGTCCCATAGCATGCATTAATAAGAAATTTGAGGGGTCTTCTTCAAGTCCTATCTTGTTGGAGACTCTTGCTGCCATCGGAACTGCTGAAACTCCAGCAGAACCAATCAAAGGATTTATCTTCTTTTTTGAAAAAAGATTTAAGAATTTAGCAAAAAGCACACCGCCTGCAGTTCCCAATATAAAAGCTACAAGTCCTATTGCAAGGATTCCAAGGGATCTTCCCTGTAAAAATTTATAAGCAGACATCTGCATTCCAACTCCAAGACCTAAAAATATTGTTACAATATTTAAAAGCTCGTTTTGCATTGTTCTGGAAAGTCTTTCGACAATTCCAACCTCTTTTAAGAAATTCCCAAATGTTAATGCACCTAAAAGTGGGGTTGCAGATGGTATAAATATAATGCAAAGGAAAAGAATGATAAGAGGGAAAATTATTTTTTCCACTTTGCTTACTGCTCTTATACTTTCCATTCTGATCAATCTTTCATTTTTTGTTGTAAGAAACTTCATAACAGGTGGTTGAATAAGCGGGACCAAAGCCATATAAGAATAGGCTGCAACAGCAATGGAGCCAAGAAGGTTGGGAGCAAGTTTAGAAGCAACATAAATAGATGTAGGACCATCAGCGCCACCTATTATTGAGATTGCACAGGCATCCTTTAATGAAAAAGATATACCAGGTATTAGATTTAAACTTATTGCTCCAAGTAAAGAGCCAAAAATACCAAATTGAGCAGCAGCTCCTAAAAGAGCAAGTTTGGGGTTCGCAATAAGAGGTCCAAAGTCTGTTAGTGCGCCGATTCCCATGAATATTATAAGAGGGAAGAGTTCATTTTTAATACCAGCATTAAAAATTATATATAGAAAACCATAAGGTGGTTCTCCTATACCTGCTATAGGTGTATTTACAAGTATAGTTCCGAATGCTATAGGTAAAAGAAGTAGTGGTTCGAAATTTTTTACGGCACCAAGGTAGATTAAAATAAAACCTATGATAATCATTAAGAATTTTTGCCATCCAGCAACGGTATAAACTTCAAAATTATTTTCATCAATCTGTTCGGTAATCTCCTTTTTTTCAAAGATAAATGAATAGATACCAGTTAGAGAAAAAAGCCTTTTTAATGAAGTTATTAAATTTATTGAGTTAATATTATTCTTGCTATCTTCATTTTTATTTTTATCAATTTGCTGGTTTATATCACTTTGAGAAACCTGAGCGTTTGCAATATTTAAACTTACATTTGGAATAAAACCTAAAATTACAACAAATAGAAGGCAAAATAAGAGCATAATGCTATTCTTTTTGTTTTTATATTCATTTTGCTGCTGAAATCCAAAAATATTATTTTTATTAAAATCTATTTTTTTATATTTCATTTTTGTTATCTTTTTATTTTAATATTTTTTTTTATTAAGTTAATCATTTTTTATCATATTATTTATTAGTTTTATTTTATTTTATTTTTTTTATTTTTTTAAATTCAAAGTCTTTTAATGAAGATTCAGTATATATAAGCTATAGGGGAAGAAGCTTCAAGCTTATCAGATACTTTTGCACAATATTCTATTTTCCCATTAAATGGGGATTTTATTTCAAGTTCCATCTTCATAGATTCTATTATTGCTATAGTATCTCCCTTTTTTACTAGATCATTATCTTTGAAAATAAGCCTTAAAAGGACTCCGGCAACCGGGCATGCTATTGCCTTTTTTTCTTTTTCTATTTTCCCTTCATCTTCTTTTATTGTTTCTACTTCCTCTTCATCTTTTGTTTTTTTAAATTTCTTGCCGATTTTTTCTTCTATTGTTTTTATTCTTTCTACTTCATTTTTTTCCTTTTTAATATTCTTTTCAATTTTATTTTCATTTATATTGAAAGTTTTGGACTTTTCTATCTCATCTATATAAATTTCGTCTTCTTTAAGTATCGCAACCTTATAATCATTACCATTTACATTGATTGTATAGCTTTTAATCTTTTTTCGGTAAGATTGTTCAATATTTTCTTCTTCTTTTTCAATCTTTTTGGAAGGTTCTATTTTAACAGGTCCATTTTTCCTTGTTTCAAAAAAGTGAAGAGCAACCTGAGGGAACATCGCATAGGTAAGTAAATCCTCATCGGAAAAGTTTGTAGCAAGTTTTTCTTTAAGCTGATCATGTAAAATATCAAGTTCTGGTGTCAAAAGATCGGCTGGTCTTTGTTGAATTGTGGCTTCCATATTCATAGTTGACAAAGCTCGCATAAGTAAAATTTTATCTGGTTGGGCTGGGGTCTTGCCATATTTACCAACCAATAGATTTTTAGATTCATTTGTAAGTTTCTCATACCTTCCAAATATGACATTTAAAACAGCTTGAGTTCCAACAATCTGAGATGTAGGGGTAACTAACGGTGGATATCCGAAATCTTTTTGAACGACTTGGATTTCATCAAGGACTTTATCAAGTTTATCAAGGGCATTTTGCTCTTTAAGCTGGCTTTCAAGGTTAGAAAGCATTCCGCCAGGAATTTGAGCTAAAAGTATTCTTGTATCGACACCAGTAAAATGAGATTCAAAATCCGCATATTTTTTTCTTATTTCCTTAAAATATAGAGCTATTTCAGTCAGCAATTTAGTATCTAGTCCAGTATCATAATCTGTATTTTTTAGTATTTCAACTATAGTTTCAGTTGGAGAATGGCTTGTTCCCATGGATAAAGATGAAATTGCAGTATCTACAATATCCGCACCTGCTTCTATAGACTTTATAAGAGAAATGATAGCCATCCCTGTCGTTGTATGTGAATGAACTGCAACAGGAACTTTAACCTTCTTCTTGATTTCGCTAACAAGTTGATAGGCATCATATGGTTTCAAAAGTCCAGACATATCTTTAATCGCGATTGAATCGACACCCATTTTTTCTAAATCTATAGCCATTTTAACAAAACTTTCTATAGTATGAACTGGTGTTACTGTATAACATATTGAACCCTGAGCATGTTTCCCAGCCTTTTTTACAGCATAAATCGACCTTTCCATATTTCTTATATCATTTAAAGCATCAAATATTCTGAAAATATCTATTCCATTTGATGCAGCAACTTCGACAAACTTATCTACAACATCATCTGCATAATGTCTGTATCCTACAAGATTTTGTCCACGAAGTAGCATCTGAAGCTTAGTGTTCGGAAGAACTTTTCTTAAATCCCTAAGTCTCTTCCAGGGATCTTCATTTAAAAACCTGATGCATGCATCAAATGTCGCACCACCCCAAACCTCAAGAGAATGATAACCAACCTTATCTAATTTCTCACATATAGGAATCATATCTGATGTTAACATCCTTGTGGCAAGGAGTGATTGATGGGCATCTCTTAGTACAAGATCTGTAATTCCAATCTTTTTTGGCATTTTCACTCCATTTTCATTATTTTTTTATAAAATATTTATTATCTTGCTAATGTTACTTATAACTTTTCATATAGCTTGTTTATTATCTTCAAAAGTTCATTTATTATTTTCATATAGCTTGTTTATTATCTTCCAAAGTTTATTTATAAATTTTATCTAGATTCTCTATTATTCTCATATAGTTTATTTATTATTTTCATGTAGTTTTACTACGGTAAAAATTGCAGAAACAACATTTTCATCAAAAGCTGCTTTATCATAAATATTTTTTTCACCTTCATTTTCAAAACCAGTCTTTGTTTCTTTATTCTTATTTAATGCTTTTTTATTTATTTCATCTTGCTGCCCAGCATAGATACTTCTTTCTTTTGATCCTTCTGTCGAATCAAAACTTTTATTTTTTCTATTTATAACAATATGGGCAAGATTTATAAAAAAGATCATTATTTCAATAAATATAAAAACAATAAACATTCCTAAAATCATTATGATAAAAGATTGCTTGATCAAATCTAAAACATTATTCATCCATCTTCCCTTTTTTATAGATATGTTTTATCTATTTTCTACCTATAATATATTTTTTACCTATAATTAAATTTCTTTTTACCAAATTTATTATTCCATTATTTGATTATTCCATTACAATTGATAGATCTCCATTTAAAACTTTGATCTTTTTATTTTCTGTTTCAACTATCAAAAAGCCTTCATCATCAATATCTATGACCTTACCTTTTATAAAAGTGCTATCTAAATCTTTTGTACTATTTGAAATAATTACATATCTTCCAAGTATATTGCAATATTCAAGCCACTTTTTCTTTAATCCAGCAATCTTTTCTTCTTTTACTTTTTTTTCAATAATTTGATTAATATTTTTTGTATTCTCTTTATATTCTGATATATTATCTGATATATCATCTGAAATATTATCTGAAATATTATCTGAAATATCATTTGACATATTATCTGAAATATTATCTAACACATTATCTGACATATTATCTGATATATTATTTGTCATCTTATTTGTTATCTTAATATTATTGATTTCATCTGAAAATAATGAAAAAAGATTAACCGAAAGTTCATCAATAAATGAATTTGTAAAATCATTAAGATTTATTTCAAACCCTTTTTCTATTGATATCGAAGTTGCCTTTTTATCTATATTTTCAGCATCTTTTTCATTTACATTTACATTTATTCCTATCCCACCAACAATCTTGAAATTATCTTTATTTATAAATTTTGTTTCAGCAAGAACGCCAGCCAGTTTTTTATCTTTGATATAAATATCATTAGGCCATTTTATCCAGCAATCAATGGCATATTTATTTTTAAGAAGATCAACCAGACTAACTGATAAAATCATGTTTATAAGAAAATAATTCTTTATGCAATATTTCTGATTTTTATCTTTTCTTTCAGATTTTAATAAAAATGAAAGGGCAACCGCTTTATCCTTGAAAGTTATCCATCTTCTATTAAATCTGCCTCTTCCTTTTATTTGATTGTAAGTGTAAATTAGAGTTTTATCTTTATATTCATTATTCAATAGTTCACTATTTGTAGAATCAATTGAACAAAAATGCTTAATCACTGAAAAAAAACAATTATTCATAACTTTTAATATTTGCTTTTTAGAAATTTGTCAAAACTACAAAAATTATTTTATGAAAAATTTAAAATTTTGCAATTGGTTTCTTAATAAAATTAGAAAAAAAGACAAAAAAATTTTATTTATTCGGGAACAAAAAATATATTCAAAACCGAACAATTAATGTGGAATAAGAAACAAAGAGAAGTGAATAGGAAACAAGTAAAAATGAATAATAATTGACATATAAATCAATATATAAAAATAATTTGATATAAAAATAATAAATAATATAATAATTAATAGGAGGAAGTTATGAAAATTAGAGAAATTCTTGATAAGAAGGGTAGAGATGTTTTTACAATTGAAGAAGATAAGTCTATCTTGGACTTAGTTATGGAACTTTCTGAAAAAAAGATAGGTTGTCTTCTTGTTAAAAACTCTGATAATGAAATTACCGGAATTGTTACTGAAAGAGATCTGGTTAAATCTTATAGCAAATTTAAAAATGAGATAACTTCTATGAATGTTAAAACGATCATGACTCCTCTTTCACAAATCATTACTATAAAAGAAGATGAAGATATTCAAAATGCTATGGCAGTAATGACAAGTAAAAAGATTCGACATCTTCCTACAATAAACGAAAAAAACAAAATATCTGGGATGCTTTCTATAGGTGATCTTGTCAACTCTCTTTTAACTGTAAAAGATACCGAAATCATGTTGCTACAGGATTATATTAATGGTAAATATCCTGGGTGATTTATCTAATTTATTGTTGTATCTTTTATATTTTTATATATATAAGTTATAGTAAACACCATAAAAAATAAAAATAATGCCCCTATTGCGAAGATTTAATAATTAAATCTTCGCAATAGGGGCAAAGAAAATTAAAATTAAAAATTTTGACTTTAACTAACTATTTCTACCTTTAATTAAAAGATAGATAGATCTTATCATTGTAATTGCTATAAGAGCAATAACTATATAGGATGTTATTACTATTTCATTATAAATCGGAGTTGTTGTACTTCTTTTGATTATAATACCAGCATATGCCCATATTATTACGGCAGAATAAGCTATAGCATTGTTTTTTAATAGCATCCAGATCCCAAGTATCCCGCCAATTGCTATCATAATAATTGTCCAGACCTGGGGTAAAATACCAAAACCATTCCACTGATAATGAACAAGAAAAGCCGTTATGTTTGCAATAGAGGCAACAGAAATCCAACCAAAGTAAACTTCTATCGGAATTTTAAAGGCAAGGCTTAACTTTTGTTCTTTTTCAAGTTTTTTCTGTAAGATAAAGATAAGAAGAAGTGAAAGAAGAAACAATAACATTACAATTACAGAAATACTGATTTTCATATAGTGCCAAGCAAAAATCCAAGCAATGTTTAATATAGATGTCAAAGCAAATAATAGATTGATATTCATGGTTTTTGCAAAAAACTCACTATCTTTGAAAGCTTTTATAATGTTAAAAATCACAAAGATTGCAAGAAGAATATAAATAAGCCCCCATATTGAGAAAGTTAGTCCTGCAGGAACAAATAAATTTGGATACATATCTGAAAGAACCCCAGTATTTTTCCCATTTAATGGAAGATAATTTGCAAGAAAATTAACTAACAAAACACCGATAAATAAAAATAGATTCAAAAATGAAACAAAAATAGCGCTACTTTTTTTCATAGACATCACCTCTTATTTATTTTTAATAATGTATATATAAAAAATATAATTATGATAAAAGAAAAAATCAAATGATATTTTTTTAAATGTTAAAAATTAAATTAAAAAAAAGAATTTTAGAGAAAAAAAATTAAGATTATTAAAGAAAAAAAACAAATGATTGATTAATGATTTATTTAGTTTTTAAATTTAATTTAATATTGTAAATTCTTTTTCTTTTTAACGAAGTTTGCTTAAGTTTTCTCTTGCCTCAGGAATATCTTTGATAAAATCAGCAAGCATCTTACAAGGATAATCATCACAAAAAGCACAGCTTTCAATATTCCTTTTTGTTGAGATAAATAATTATTAAAAATATAAATGATTTTGTCAAATCAAAAATTTAAAAAGATATATTTTTAATAAAATCAGAAACCAGTGTAGATTATATTCTTTTATGGATAAAATTTTTATTCGAATTGGATATGATAGATATTAAATTCTCCCTCTATCCCTTTGAATGTATTTTTTGATTTCAGTACTTTTCTTGTATATTTTGCTATTGCTTTTTGAACTTCTTTATTTTCAAATATTTTTTCAGAGATAACAATCTCTTTTGGATTTGCAATTGCTTGTATTCTTGCAGCCATGTTTACAGTTGTTCCGAAATAATCAAGTTTATTATTTAATGTTACTATGATAGTTGGACCGGTATGAAGACCAATCTTTACTTCTATTCTTTCATTATCTGGTTTTTTGTTATAGAAACTTATCAATTCCTTTTGAGCTTCAAGTGCCGCACTAATTGCCTCGACCTGATTGGTAAAGGCACCCATAATTGCATCTCCAATAGTTTTTACAGGGATACCATTATTTTTTTTAATTATTTCAAATAAAATTCTAAAGTGTTCTCTTACCAGCCCAAAGGCTTTTGAATCTCCTAAATCTGAGTACATTTGTGTAGAGCCTTTTATATCGGTAAATAGAATGGTCGCCTTCATTAATTCAAGACTTTGATCTGGCAAAAGAACCTCATCACCCATCAATTCCCTATAAACTGGATTTTGAATTATATCTACACCTTTTATGGCTGAATTTGTATGCCAATCATACATTTTTGTAGCATACACCTTTTCAAGTACAAATTTTTTATAGTTTTCACTAAATTCATCCGAGATTTTTCTTATTTCAGGATGAATTGAGAAAAACACCTCAATATTATCATCAACCTTATTGGTAAAATCTACCTTGCAAAATCCACAATAGTTAATAGCAGTAGCATTATGAATTGACAAAGTTTCATGTGCGATACCACCGCAATGAGGACAATGGAAAATCCAATCCATTCTAAAAATTCCACTATGCAAACCTCTTATGAATAATTCAAGAAGTTGCTTAAATTCGATATTCCAATCTTTAGAAAGCTTTTTAATATCAATATGAAAAAGTTCTTCATCCTTAGCATTATTTATAAAATCATTTAATTTGGAAATTGTTTCTGGATTTTCTTCGTAATTTAATTTACTTTTGATGTCAATCATATTTTTACCTTTTGTTTTATTTTTTTTGTATTGTAAAAAAACATTAAATAGTTTAATTTAACTAATTTTATCTTATTTTATTCAGTTTATTTAACTTTTTCCAGTAGATTGAAAAAAAAGGGTCGATTTTTGATTCTTTAGCAGAAGAAATTTTATCAAGCCAGATTTTATACTTTTCGATAGATTGCTTAACAGATTCTTTAGAAAGCTGGATGAAATCTTTAAATTCAGACTTTTGAGAGTATAATTTGTTATCTTTTTCTATAAGTTGAAGTTCAAGTTCTTTTATTTCAGTAGCTATCTGCTTTTTGAAATAATCATACTTAAAAATAGCCAGTCTATGTAATTTTTCATGGAGCCACCAGTAACTTTTCTCATCATACTTTTCACTTTCTAATGAAGGGAAATAACTGAAATCTAAATTTTCATTTTCTTTAAGATAAAAAGGCAAAAAAATGCTTGTACATGGAGCAGATGAGCCAGTTGCCCAGATTGTCGGTAAATTCTTTCTCAGTTGAGCAACAAAGGAAGAAACGGATTGGCTTGGCCTTGTTGGAAAAAGTGAAGCATGCATACAGATAGAGCCCATATCTGATCTGGATGGATTTATATTATTATCCCCATGATCCCTCAAAAATTCCATCATAATTTCTGGATCTATTGAGCCCTTATAGGTATTTAATAAATATGTAGATCTATTTTGTCTGTTTTTGCATTTTGAAAAATATGTATAGAATCTATCTGAAAAGGCTTTTTTGAAGTTGAAATCCTTCCCTTTTTTTAGATAACCTTTCCTTCTTGCGTAATCCTCAATCCCTTTTGATGAAAAGTCGAAATTTTCTTCTATTGTTAATCCATTGGATATGCTTCTTACTCCATCAACCTTAATAGCAACCCAATGTTTGTTAGCTGTTTCCAGAACATAGGCTTCAAATGGATCAGCGAAAATAAATGAATTATGATAAAAAAGAGAATGTCTATATCCAGCATTTCCACCCTGACCATATTTTTCGATTAGTTCTGTTGTTAACATTAAAGCATCATATGCAGTTTTGCATCTTTCAAGGCATATTCTTATCAAATCCATCCCTAAAAGACCGTTTTTTTCCACTGGTTCTTTTGTAAAAACGGCCTCATTACCTATAGCGAGACCGTATTCATTTGCACCCATTTCACAACCCCACATCCAGAATGGTCTTGATATAAGGATTTGATAAGTTTGCTTAACCTGAGGGATGCTTATATATGTGCATTTGCATTCTTCACCTTCTTTATAAGCTTTTTCAGGGTAATAGGATAATATTTGAATCTCATCCGCTTCTCTATCACTATTTTTTGCAAGGATGACACTTCCATCAATTGTAGCTTTGCCTGTTGCTACCAATGTATCGCACATTGATTGCTCCTTTTAATTTTTTCCGTTACTATTATTTTCTTTCAAGAATAGAAAAAGTCAAAAGAAAGTTGGGTAAATCGTTCTCTTTTTATTTTTTTAAGATGAAAAATCTATACCATTAAATTTGCTCATTGCCATTTCTATATTGGAGGATTCGATTATATTTATTGCTTCTGAAATTGCAGGGAAAATTTTTGAGTAAAAAATATCAAGTTCATTTTTATGAAAATCAGATAGGACATAATCCGCTAAATTTTCACTTTTAGGCTCACCAACACCTATCCTTATCCTTGGATAATTTTGTGAACTTAAATGTTGTTCAATGCTTTTTAATCCATTGTGACCACCACTTGAACCATTTGCTCTAATCCTTATTTTTCCAAAAGGAAGAGCAATATCATCAACAATAACTATGCATTTTTCGATATCTATCTTGAAATATGAAAGAACATAAGAAACTGCTATGCCAGATAGATTCATATAAGTTTGAGGCTTTACAAAAATGTGGGGTGAATTATTATAAACCACCTTAGCATATTGATAAGTTGCTGCTCTATGGAATAGGAAATTGTTATTGTTTGCAATCCAATCAAGGTACAAAAAACCTGCATTATGCCTGTTTCTCTCATATTTTTTACCTGGATTGCCAAGCCCTACAATGCAATACATCTTTTCTCCATTTTTTTAAAAAATTTGTAATCTTCTCTGAAAAATTTACTATTAAATATTAAAAGAGCAAGGAAGATATGCTATGGTAAAAATTCGAAAAAGAATTTTAGTGTTGCTGAAGTTGACAAGATAAGGAGGCTGGATTTTGCCTGAACTTAATATATCTAAACTTAAAAATCTACCCTTTGTTTCTGTTATTATTCCAAATTACAACAGATTGGAAAATTTCCAAAAAGCAGTTAATAGTGTGTTAAAACAGACTTATGAAAATTATGAAATAATAGTTGTTGATGATGGATCAAAAAAAGAGATAAAAGAGGCAAACAGGGAATTTTTAGAAAAGATTAAAAGTAAAGAGAAATCAACTAATCCTTTATTGAATAAAGATAGGATTATCTATCTTGAAAATGATATGAATTTTGGGGTTTCTTATTCAAGAAATAGAGGGATAAAACAGGCGAAAGGGGAGTACATCGCTTTATTGGATAGCGATGATGAGTGGTTGGCTCGAAAACTTGAAGTTCAGGTTAAATTCATTTTGGATTCTGGACTAAGGGTAGTTCACACTGAAGAGATATGGGTAAGAAGGGGGGTAAGGGTAAATCCCATGAAAAAACATAAAAAGGAAGGTGGGGATATATTCTTACGCTCCCTCGAATTATGCTTGATGTCGCCTTCTTCAATTATGTTAGAAAAAACAATATTTGATGATTATGGTTACTTTGATGAAAATATGCCTGTTTGTGAAGATTATGATTTATGGCTAAGAATAACATGCAAGGAAAAGGTTGGATTCATTGAAAAGCCATTAATCATTAAATATGGTGGACATCATGATCAGTTAAGCAGAAAATATGAAGCAATGGATAGATGGAGAGTTATTTCACTTATAAAACTATTAAATAGTGGGCAGCTAAATTCAGATCAGGAAATTGCAGTTAAAAAGATAATACAAAAAAAGTCATCTATTTTATATAATGGAGCAGTTAAAAGAGGGAAAATTGATGATGCAAAATTTTATAAAGAATGGATGATCAAGTATTTTTAATTTTAATATTTTTTAAAAAACAAACAATTTAATAGAATGAAGTTGAAGAAAAAGGTTTAAAATTGGGAAGATAATAAAAAAATATTTAAAAATTTTTCATGAAACACTTGACAAAATAATAATATAATATATAAATTTAAATATGAATAAGCAAAATCTCTTATCTCTTATCTCTTATCTATTATCTCTTATCGCCATAATTCTCGAATTTTAGCTAAATATAGATTCATATCTTTTAACAAAAAATCAGAATATATTCATTTAAAATCATTAAAATTAAAATTATTAAAATCATTAAAATATAATTCTTTATCTAAAAATTCTTCTTC
>CAZOPR010000004.1:235565-323526 GCA_964581895.1 uncultured Brachyspira sp. | reverse complement strand
TATTTTTATATTATATAAAATATTAGAGTAGATTTTTTTAAATATTTGCTTTTATTGTTCTAACTGGCACAAAATTTGCTAACAATTACAAATTGCTAAAAATTTAAAAATTTCTTTAGGCCTAAATTTTATGTATGAAAAAAGATATAACTTAAAATTTTTTATCAAATTTACAACAGCAAGTCTTTGCAAATAAAACGATATAATCATTAAAAAGCAAAATCACTAAAAGCCATAACTAACATATATCAGGGCGGGTGGTGGGGCGGTCTGGGCGAATTAAAGATTTGAAAAAAAATAGAATGATTTAAGGTGATACAAATAAATAGATAGGATGAAAAAATAAATATCATCATAAATATCATCAATAATTAAAAAAATTATCACCAATAATTAAAAAGCAACGGTTGATAATAAAAATCAAAATATAACAATACTATTTTTAATTTTACAAATATCTATAAAATGCTTTCTTTTAAGTATGGAAAAAGCAATAGATAAAATACTTCTTGCTTCAAATAATTTACATAAACTTAATGAGATAAATTCTTTTTTTGAAGGGAAGATTAAGTTTATTTTACCAAAAGATATAGGGATTTATCAAGATTATGAAGAAAATGGGCTTGATTTTGAGGAAAATGCGATATTAAAAGTTAAAGAAATTTCAGAAAAGATTGATATTCCAGTTCTTGCCGATGATTCGGGACTTGTGGTAAAATTATTAAGCCAGATTGCACAAATAATCAAAGGAAAGCAAGGGCTGGAATTTGAAAAACTACTAAAAAATCAGATCATTAAAAATCAGATCATTAAAAATCAGATCATTAAAAATCAGGTCATTGGAAAACAGGTCATTGGAAAGCAGAACATTAAAAAGCAAAACATTAAAGAGCAGGAAAAAGAGAGCGTCAACCAGCAAGCTTATTTTGATAAGATCAGTAATTATTTTTCTGAATTTTGCGATCCTTTTATAAAAGAAAATGTTAAAAGATTCTGGATGGATTATCTTCCAATATTGGGAATATTCCCTGGTGTGGTTTCAAAAAGATTTGGTTATATAGAAGATGAAAAAAAAAGGAATAATTATCTGATTTCTCTTTTAAAATATCTTTCTGATAAAGAAAATATAAAAAAGATTTTTGGTGAGATTACACAAGATTTAGAAAAGGTCTTAAAAACAAATCTTTATACAAAAGAAAATATTATAATAAAAATGCAGGAAATAAGAAATAAAAAAGATAAATCTGAATTAAATGACCAATATGATTTGTATAATCTAGATTTTGAATCCTATTATGAAGCGTATTTTGAAACATCGCTTGCACTTAATTATAATAATAAAATTTTTCATTTTACTGGAATTGCAGAAGGTTTTATTGTAGATAAGCCAACTGGAGTAAATGGATTTGGTTATGACCCTATTTTTTTCTATCCACTTTTAGGTAAAACTTATGCCCAGCTTACCATGGAAGAGAAAAATACTGTTTCTCATAGGTCAAAAGCACTTTTTAAGCTTAAAGAATTTATAGAAACGCAAAGTTAATTTTAAGGACAAAAAGATATTATGAACTGGTATGTTATCCTTGTTGGAAATGAATTTGCAGGAAATGCAGGGCAGATTGCAAGAACTATGGGAAACTTTGACTTCGATAAACTTGTTCTTGTTCATCCTTTGTGGGATGATCCGATGCCTGGTTTTGTATATGCTCATACACCAGAAGGACTTGAAATTTTCGATAGAAGAATGACTTTTAAATCACTTGAAGAGGCTATTTCCAAATTAAAATTAAATACAACCATAGCTTTTACAAGAAGATCCGGCAAAGTCAGACAGATAAATTATGACCATCGAAAGTATTTTTCAAAATTTTTTGATAGCACTTATATGGATATAAATAAAGAAAACATAAATATTGGGCTTGTTTTTGGAAGAGAAAAAACTGGACTTACGGCTCAGGAGATTGAAAATTGCAGCATTTTAGTATATATTCCAACAAGTAAAAAATCACCATCATTAAATCTTGCTCAATCTGTTGCTATTATACTTGAAACAATATTTAATGAAAAAAATTCAAGGGAGCAAAATCTTGATAATCTAAATAATTTAATTCGCCCGCAAATTCATACTGCCTCAACAGAGATAGAAAGAGAAGAATTTTATAAGGAAATCATTAATGCTGCAAAGAAAAGAAAGCTATTTATAAAAAATGATGAAAAATCATTTCGCCGTCTTTTTGAAAGGATCTTCTCATCTCCAATAATTTCAAGTAAAGATTTGAATTTATTAAAAGCTATGCTTATGAGATTTATCTATGCGAAATACATTGATAATGATCCGACTGATGAAAATCGTACTATTAAAAAATACGAGGGTGAATTTGCTGATATAAAAGATGATGAAAATCTTAAAGATGGAAAATAGAAAAAAAAGTTTACTATGAAAAGACCATTTTTATATTATTTTAGTTTACTTATACTTATTGTTGGAAGTATTGTTGTTTCTTTATTTTTAGGAAAATTTTTGATGAAATTTTTCGATCTGAAGCCTATATACCTTGAGCTTATCTCTAAGGTTATCCTTTTACTTTTTTTATTTATTCAGTACCTTTTGTATATAAAATTCAACAAAAAAGAGGATGAATTTTTTAAAGTAAAATATGAGACCTCATCCTATTGTTATTTAGAAAAAAAAGATGGCTTTACCGATGATTTTTATAAAGGGAATCGACCTATCCCACTAAAAGTTCATATACTTGGGCTTTCTCTTTTATTCTTTTATACTTCTACCATAATTGGAAGCAACTTTCAGGTTTTGGTCTATCCTTTAATAAAAGATATCCCGTTTTTTAAGGATTCGGCAATCATTTATCTCAAAGCTTTGTCGGATCTTATTAAGCAAAATCTGATTTTAAGTTTTTCTCTTATTGTTTTGATTGGACCAATTGTTGAAGAGCTTACATTTCGAGGCTTTTCTTTAAGTGTAAAATTCGAAAAATTTACAAAACTTATAATAACTGTATTTTTTAGTTTTATTTTCTCTATTATTCATCTTGATTTTTCTCGAGTATTCTCGATTTTCGCTATGGGTTTTGCTCTTGGTTTAATATATAATTTAACTGAATCTTTAATATATCCAATATTGATTCATATTATAAATAATGGGATTTCTTTTATTACTTTATATTCTATCCTTCAAAGCCCAAATTTAAGTATAATTAAAGATATTATCAATTCAAAACTATTAAAACTTGAAGAAAAGCAGCAATCGATTTTTTCTCTAATAATCTTAACAATTGTTTTAGTTATTTTTGCAAGTTATATATTTATTAAATTAAAAAGTGTTATATCAGAAGAAGATATGACTCAAAATTAGTTTAATTATAATTTATTAAATAAAATAGTCTTTAACTAAAATGATTTTTTATTAAAATAATCAAGGTAGATTTCATAATTATCATAATCATAACAAACAAAGATAACTTTTTCAGGGTAGATATTTTGAGAAAGAAAATCTAAGGTTGTCTCAATGGCAATTTTACAGGCTTCATTTTTTGGATAACCATAAACCCCGGTTGAGATCGCACTGAATGCAATAGTATTAAAATTCATATCTTTTGCTATTTTTAAGCTATTTATATAGCAATTTCTTAGTAATTTTTCTTCATCATGATTCCCATCTTTATATATCGGACCAACAGTATGGATAACATATTTAGAAGGCAGATTATAGCCTTTTGTAATTTTTGCTTCTCCGACTTTGCAACCACCTAAAGTTTTACACTCCTCAAGTAGCATTGGACCTGCTTTTCTATGTATGGCACCATCTACCCCACCACCACCCAATAGGCTTGTATTTGCTGCATTTACAATTGCATCAACTTTTAATTCTGTAATATCTGCTTTAATTATTTCAATTCTGTCTTTCATCTTGTTCCTTTAACTTAAAGCGAAGTATTGTTGTTTTATCATTTTCCATAAAGGCAATGGCATTTTTCCCACTTTTCTTGGCACTATACATCAAGTTGTCAGCTTGTTTTATTGTCTGTTCAAGGTTATCTTCAAATATTGAAGCACCTATTGAAAAAAGGACAAAATTATCAAGCTCCTTTGAAAATTGAAGCTCTATTAAAGATTTTAAGTAATTATTAAGAGAAATTATTCCTTCAAAAATTCTTTTTGAAAAATAAACTGCTGTTTCTATAACATTTGATTTTAATATTACTAAAAACTCATCCCCCCCTATTCTTATGGGGATATCGGTATCTCTACAGTTTTTTAATATTATTTTACCAAATTCTTTTAAGATTATATCCCCTGTTTCATGAGAATAATTGTCATTAAAATACTTGAAATTATCAAGATCAATATACAAAACTATCCTATCTTGCAAATTTGCCTTTTCATTCAAATTTGAACCATCACCAATAAGTTGTTGCTGTAAAAAATTCTTATTGTAGCATCCAGTTAAATTATCCACATAGGCTAAGGTTTTAAACTTATCAAGTTCAACCTGAAGTCTGTTATATAAATAAAATTCTGAAGATTCGACTATATTAAGTTTTGCAATCCCGGTATCTAAAGATTTAATAAAACCAAGAGTTGGGTATGAATTAAAAAAAGATGACTGTTCAGCAAAACTCCATCTCCCAAGTTTTAATAAGTTAAATAGGATATATAAAAAGTTTCTTTTAGTCTTTGGATCATATTCACCTATTTTAGGAAAGATTTGCTTAAATCTTTCAGCTAGCCACTGATTTTTATATGTCATAGGTTTATCTAGCCATTTGTAAAATGAGTATTCATTATCCAGTGCTTTCTCCCCTCTTCTTTCTGCAACACTTAAAATTCTTTCCAATTCATTATATAAATTTATTATAGTTTCAAAAATAGGTGTTAGTTGAAATGATAGATTTAATGTATTCGTAAAATGAACAAAAAAATAGTGTTTGAAAAAGTATTGCTTTTTGAAAACATTTAGTTCATCAACCATTTTTTTAATATATTCCTGCTCTATTGCCTTTTCATTTTGGTCAAAAAGCCTTCTAACTTCTAATAGATTCTTTATATAAAAGTAATCTATTTGTGAGCTTAGTTCCCCAAGTTGCTTTAATGAAGTAAAAGTCGTTGATAATAAAGATGAATCTTCAAAACTTTCAGCTTCTATCTCATAAAGAAAGATCTGTAAAATATTTAAATATGCGACTGCATAGTTTAATGGGTCTTGATTATTTATAGATTTATATCTTGCAATACTAGTAAAACCTTTTGTAAGAAGTTCACCAATATAATCTGGGTATCTTATCTGATCCTGGTAAAATTCAACACCTAAAATTAGATTTATCAAAAGTGCTGAACTTTTATACTCAGCTGGAATTATTATTATCTTATCTTCATCATTTACATTTATCTCTTCTTTTTTTACTACTAACTTTTCTTCTTCCTCTATAAGGTCATGGCTTGAAAGATTAAAAAATAATGCAAGAGCCTTGTCTATATATTTTCTTTCTTTTTTTATATCATATTTTCTATATCCTAAAAGTCTAAAAATCAAAGGTGAAAAGACAATCAAAAAATTTTCAAGAATGTAAGTTATTGAATCCATCATATTGACAAAAAGATGAGAAGAAAAGCCTGAGTCATGGTTAAATTTTACCCTTGAATATTTAGTTAAAATCGATAAAGCATATAAAATATTATTGGCAATTTCTGAAGCTGTTAATTTTGCATTAAAATTTGTATTTATTTTTAACTTTTCCTGAACATCCCACTCTATTAGGCCAATATATAAAAAAGGGTTATAAAGTTCTTTAATAAAATATATAAGTTCAAAACTACAGACTTTTTTTGATTTCAAAGAGTTTATAAAATTTGATAAAGATTCTGTATTGATTTCATACAATAATTTTAATATTAAATAAACTTTTGGATTTCTTTCGGCGATATCTGAAATCGCTGAAAAATCACCTTTTATCATTTTGCGAAAAGAATTGTTTAAAGAATTTACATGAAATATAAAAACCTTTAGTTTATCTAAATAGGCTAAATTTATATAATCATTTGCATATGAAGTTGAAAATAGATCGGTAAATATTTGTCCGATACTTTTAAAAGATAAGGATAATGAGCATAGATCTATATAAAATCTTTTCAAGTAATATAAAGAAACATTTAAATGAAGTGATTCTAATTTTGCAATATCATCTTCAGTTAGATAATAAAAATTTTTTGAATTATTTTTTTTTTCTTTATTCATCATTTATTAGTTTCGTTTTTTTTAATTCATTATTTATTTTTTTTGTATAAAAATCAATATTTTATTGCTAACATCTTTTATATAACACAGATTTTTATCAGTTACAATGTTAACAATTATTCTTATTAAAACGATAATTAAATATTGAATATTTTTATCTTGCTTTTATACTAATAGCATAAGATAAATTAATAAATTTGCAACACTATTCATCTAAAAGGGAGAATAGTAATGACAATTAAAGCTAAAATACTTTCAACTGTAATTCCTTTAATAATTATTCCTCTTTTATTTATCGCAATAATTTCAACAAATCAAGCAAAATTAGGTATAACAAAGGTTGCCCAGCAACTTTTATCTCAAAAACTTGAAGAGCTAGCAAAAAAAGTTTCTGCTACTTATGATATGCTTGATGCTTCTGGAAACTTAAACAATCAGGAATTATTGGAAGATTCTAAAAAAGAGATTCAGCTATACTGTGAAACTCTTTTTAAGAATTCTAAAACAGCTGGAGTCGAAATAATAAGTAACGATGGGAAAGTCATACTTGGAACTTATAATAAAGGAAAAGATGTTAGTAAAGAAGAATACTTTATACATATGAAAGAAGGTAAAGCCAACTGGTTCAGGTATTACATAGATGGGAAATGGAGGGTTGGGGTTTATCTTTTATCTGGTTCGTGGAACTGGTTTTTGTTGATATCTGAAGATGAAAAGGTTTTTTACCAGGACGCCCAAAATATACAATATCTTGTTTCTATTATAGGTGCTTTAATGATAATTTTGATTCTTGCGATACTGCTTCCTCTTATCTCTTCAATAATAAGACCAGCAAAATTGCTTGTCCAAACTATGGAAAATATCATTCAAACCCACGACTTAAAGCAAAAAGCGAAGGTTTTTTACCCTGATGAAATCGGGACATTAACCGCAACTTTTAATGTCATGACAGATGAGCTTGATAATGCTTATGAAGCGATAAAAGATTATGCCTTTCAGGCAATAGTTGCAAGAGATAATGAAAAAAGAGTTAGAACAATCTTCCAAAAATATGTACCACAGGAAATAGTTGATGAACTTTTAAAAATAAAAGAAAAAAATGCCTCACTTTTAATAGGTAAAAAGCAGTTCTGTACTATTTTTTTCTCAGATATAAGAGATTTTACAACAATTTCAGAATCAATGACACCTGAAGATCTTGTTACAGCATTGAACAACTACTTTACTCATATGGTCAAGATAATAATAAACAATCATGGTATTGTAGATAAATTCATAGGCGATGCCATAATGGGGGTATATGGAGCACCTGTTAGTTCGGAAAATGATGCTGCAAACAGCGTGAAGGCTTGCTTTGAAATGCTCAATGCGTTAAAAATATTTAACGAAGAGATGACAGCTAAAGGGAAGATAAATTTTAGAATAGGTATGGGGATCTCTTCTGGAGATGTCATAGCTGGAAATATAGGCTCTGAGCAGAAGATGGATTATACAGTCATAGGTGATCCTGTTAATCTTGCTTCAAGACTTGAAGGACTGACAAAAGTCTATAAGGTCCCTGTTATAATATCCGAGTTTACATATGAAAAAATAAGTAGTATTTACCATGCGAGAGAACTTGACTTAATAAGGGTAAAAGGTAAATTAAAGCCAACAGCTATTTTTCAGCCATTTGATTCCCTTTCCCCTGAAATAGAAAAGATGGTTGATTTATATCAAAAAGGTTTAAGCGAATATAAAAGCAGAAACTGGAATAAAGCCATAGATTACTTTTCAAAGGCTTATGAAATAAATAGTGATGGAACATCATCCATGTATATAGAAAGATGTCAGCATTTTATAGAAGAACCTCCTTCTGATGATTGGGATGGTGTGTATGTCTTCAAGACAAAATAAAGATTTTAGTTTTTATCTTTCTCTTTTCTGGCAATTTTTTTCTATCTCCGCCTTTACATTGGGTGGAGGTTATGTAATGGTTGCAGTAATGCAGCAAAATTTTGTTGAGAAAAAAAAGTATTTAGAATTAAATAAATTCACCCAGCTTTTAGCTTCAGCTCAAATACTTCCAGGACCTATCGCACTTACAAGCTCTATTTTTATAGGAAATGAGATAGCTGGCTTTTGGGGTGCTTTAATTGGAATATTAGGAACAACCCTTCCACCATTTTTTGCAATCTATCTTGTATACTTATTTATATCTATTTTGAACTCAAATATAGTAGATTACTTTATGATTGGTGTAAAAGCAGCAACTATAGCTGCTATTTTTCAATTTCTTATAAAAATACTTAAATTAAAAAGATACGATTTAATCTCCTACATTCTTCTTGGTATCTTTACAATACTTGGTTTTTTCCTCAAGATCTCTCCTATAATTCTTCTATTGGTAGGATCCTTTATTTTTTTTATTTTTAACTTTTTAAAGACTAAATACTTTTAGTTTAGATAAATATTTTTAGTTTTATTAAATATTGTTAATTTAGATAAATAATTTAAATTTAAAGAATAAATTATGCAGCTTTTAAGGTTATTTTTAGCATTTTCAATTATTGGACTTTTCGCTTTTGGCGGTGGTTACAGTGCTTTATCTATAATGGAAGATCTTATAGTTAAAAGATTTAATTTTTTAAGCACATCTGATTTCTGGAAAATAGTAGGTATAGCTCAGATAACTCCAGGTCCTATCGCATTAAATATTGCTACTTTTGTAGGCGCTCAAAAAGCAAAAGCCCTGGGCGCAATAGTTGCAACTTTTTCTGTTATACTTTTACCAACTCTTTTATCCTTTTTTTTAATAATCTTATATAAACGAACGAGTAAAAACGAGATTATAAAAGGTATTTTTGAATCCTTTCAAAATATGATACCAGTATTAATAATACTATCTTGCATTTCTCTTTTTTTAAATGTTGCAGTAGATTTAAAATCTTTTATTATCCTTGCAATCTCATTTCTTTTTATCTTTTTATTTCCTAAATTTTCAATCTTATTAAAAATAATAATTTCTGGATTTATTTCAGTATTCTTATATTTATTTATACTTAAATAAAATTTATAATCGGCTAAGTTGTTCCTTAAATTTTTCAAGATGATTTTTGGATACATCACGAAGTTTTGTAAATAAAGATTCATTAATAAAATTTGAATAATTAAATTTCTATTTTATAATAATATTCAGTGAATAAAACAAAAATGGATACTAATACACAAAAAACAAAATAAGTTTCTATTCTCTGTAAATACTATAATATCAATATTGTAAAAAAATATAAAAAATAATTTTTAAATCACCATAAAAAATGTAATACCAAGATAAAAAAGTATCTAAATAAAAAAGTATTTAACAATAAAGCAAAATAAAATATATGATAAAAATGTATCTAATAATGAAGCAAAATAATGTATCTGATAAAAGTATATCTAATAATGAAGTAAAAATAAAGTATCTGATAAAAAAGTATCAAATAATGGAGTAAAAATAAAGTATCTAAAATAAAAAAATAATTTTACAATTAATTATTAAAAGATAACTTATAATATGAAGGAAAAGAGAAATGAAATTTAAGTTATTTATTCCTCTTATACTTTTAATTTTTATTTTAGCTTTTATTTCGGTCTCCTGTGCAAATCAAAAAATTAAAGTTGCACTATTTACAAACCTTGAAAAAGCAAGTAAAATCGGAGAAAGTGAAGTTTCGATGCTTAAACTTTACTTTAAGCTAAATCCAAAAAGTAAAATAAAGGCTGAGGTTTTTAATGATGGTTGGGATAAAACACTTGTTCATAATGCTTTAAATGAACTTATAAAAAGAAAAATCAAATTTTTAATCACAACACATACTTCTACAGCTGCAAATGAAATAGCTGAAGATATTAATAAAAATAAAATCTTAAATATTGTACTTGGAGCTACAACAACAAATCTTTCTGGCAAAGATGATTTTCATATAAGACTTATAAATGATGTCGAAGAAGAGCAAAAAAAGATTGCAAATTATATTAACTCACTACCAGACAGCAATCTTTTACTTTTGATAGATGATGTAAATAAAGGATATACCTTTTTAGCTAAGGAATATTTTAAGAATTCATCAAATAAAGATAAAATTTATGAGATTTATTTTGATGCAAATAACTTTGAAATCGAAAGTATTGATAAATCTATAGGTTCATTAAAATATGATCTTGCTTATTTTATTGTAGGAGGGGGAAATATTAAAATCGCAGCAATTGCTCAGCTTATATATAAAAAAAATAGTAAAGTAAAAATAGTATTTACACCATGGGTTATAAGCAAAAAACTTTTAAATCTTTTAGGACCTGCTAAAGATTCGGCTATTTTTTCAAGTTTTATACCTTTAATTGAAAGAAGTGAAAAATTAAATATAATAAAAAACTCCTTTTTAAAAGAATATGGTTTTTACCCTACAAATTTAAGCTATAAGATATATGAAGCATTACAAATTCTTGATTTTGCATTTGAAAATGGAAAATTTGATCCTATAGATGTCAAAGCCTTTTTATTAAATCAAGATAGCATTGAAACTTACTTTGAAAGTGTAAAATTTGACAGATTTGGTGATTTTAAGTTTGATCTATTTTTCTCTAATGACTTGAGTCAGTTTTACTAATCCTACCTATTAAAGGAATTTATATGTTAAAAAAGAAAAATTCTAAAACTTTATCTTTCAAAAGATACTTTACTTT
This sequence comes from uncultured Brachyspira sp., assembly GCA_964581895.1. Classification (GTDB taxonomy): domain Bacteria; phylum Spirochaetota; class JAAYUW01; order JAAYUW01; family JAAYUW01; genus Exilispira. Next base: position 312,566 of record CAZOPR010000004.1, on the reverse strand, counting down.
AGCTGAAGCTATATCAATTTTTTTTATAATTACTTTACTTGTTATTTCAACTTTTTTTTCATTCAATAAATTATCAAAAAGCATCATTGAAAACCAGTCAAATTTTTTAGGATTATTCTCTGATGAATTAGAGTATTTAAAAAATCATGCTATTGAACATTTGAAAAGCATAAATATCGAAAATGATGTTAATGCATTTGCCAAATTTGCCCCAGATGAATATAAAGAGATCTTTATTATTAATCAAAATCATGAAGTCGTAAAAATATTTAGAAAAGTTAAAAATAGCATAATATTTGATGGCTTTTCATTTAATAATACTTCTCTTAAAGATTATATTGAAAAAAATAAAGGTTTTGCGATTTTTACAACAGATATATTAAGAACTATTGATGACAAAATCTCTTTTTATATTATCAAAATACTTAATGAAAATAGATATCTTGTATCAGAAATAAACTTAAGTGATCTTATAAATTTTGTACCTTATCAGATCAAAAAAGAAAATACCTATTTTGTTATAACTAATTCTAATAACTATATTTTTTTTAGTTCAAACAAAAAATTAAATTCTTTTTTTATAAACAACATAAAATTTAATCATCTTATCTTTATTGAGAAAAGATTATATCTAATATCAAAGATAAATCCAGTTTCTTTTAATAATTCATTTTATCTTTTAGAAGACTTTTTTACTGCTTTTTCTGCAGTAATTAATAATATTATTTTATATATTATCCTTATACTATTCGCATTTTTATTTTTAATTCTTAAAAATATACTTAACAATAAATATTTTATAAGTCCATTGACTAAACTCAGTAACATTATTACTAACTGGAGGATATCAGAACTTGAAAATGATATGCCTAAATTCTTTTTAGGTTTTGAAGAGATTGCAAATCTTACAAATACACTTATCAAAAAATATTTTGAATTTTCAAATGAATATGAACAGCTTCAAGATGCAGAACGAACCATACGAAAAATGCAAAAATACTTAAAAAACTTGATAGATTCTCTTCCTTCAGCAATAATTTCTATAGATCTTGAAGGAAATGTTATAGAATGGAATAAAAAAACGGAAGAGATGACTGGAATCAAAAAGGAAGAATCTATTGGGAAAAAGTATAGTGAAATATTTCCCTATCTTTCAAAATTTAAAGATAATATTAAGGATGTTATTTCTTCTGAAAAAGTAAAAATATTTGATAAAGAAATTTTATCTCTAAAAGAAGAAAAAATTGTAAATGTCAATATCATTCCTATAGCCCAAAATGGTCTTTCTGGTGTTGCATTTAGGATAGATGATATAACAGAGATAGAAAATCTTGAAAGGCAGATAAGGCAATCTCAAAAAATGGAGGTTGTTGGCCTATTAGCAGGGGGAATTGCCCATGATTTTAACAATGTATTAACAGGTATTATTTCTTCTATCTCCTTGATAAAAGAGCTAATAAATGAAAATCCTTCTCTTAAAAATGCTGAGTTAATCGACTATATAGATATCCTGGAAAATTCTTCTAACAAAGCTAAAGATATTGTTCAAAAAATTCTTACAATCTCAAGCAAAAAAGATGAGAAGTTACTTCCAATAAACTTAAAGACATGCTTAAATGATGTTGAAAGGATATGCAAAAGCTCAATTGAAAAATCAGTTGAACTTAAGTTTATCAATCCATTTTCTGAGGCAATAATTTTAGGAGACCAGAATCTAATAGTTCAAGCTTTACTTAATCTTTGCATAAATGCCTCTCATGCTATGACAATAATGAGAAAACCAGGCGAAAAAATTGGTGGGACTTTGACCTTAAAACTTGAAATAGCAAATGAACAAGATCCTTTTTTCAAAAAGATAAAAGAAAATTATGCTAAAAAAGAAGAAGTTGAGCAAGATTTTAATGCAAAAGATTTCTGGAAAATAACAGTTGGTGACAATGGGGTTGGAATACCATCAGAAATTCAAGATAAAATATTCGAACCATTTTTTACAACAAAACAGGCTTTTTATGGCTCTGGTATAGGTCTTTCTACTGTTAAAATGATTGTTGACCAACATAATGGCTTTATTACTTTTGATTCACAGGAAGGAAAAGGAACTTCTTTTTATCTTTATCTTCCTATATTAAAAGTTGAAAAATTTTTAGAAACAGAATCTAAACAAGAATCAATCAAAAAAGGGAACGGGCTAATCTTACTTGTAGATGATGAGCATATTGTTAGAACAATTACCAAAGCAATGCTTATAAAACTTGGTTTTACTGTTTTACTTGCAACAAATGGTGATGAAGCAATAGAAATATTTAATCGTTATAATAAAAAAATAAAGTTAATTATCCTTGATATTGCAATGCCTGGAAAATCTGGAATTGATATTTTTAAGGAAATAAAAATAAAAGATAATTTAGCAAAGATTTTATTTATTACTGGACTCAAAATCGATGAAAATATAAAAAAGATTGTTGAAAATGAAGCCGATGGATTTTTAGCGAAGCCATTTACCATCAATCAGATTTCAAATAAAATTTATGAGATTTTATCGAAAAAAGTATAGCAAATTAGCTAAATCAAGTGTGGGGGTGGTTTTGTTATATTTTTTAGAGAAAGCGTCGTGTGGTTTGGGTCAAAGGATATTTTAAATCTTATTTAATTTGCTATCTTCAATTTTTTTACTATAATTTTATAAAAGGGTAAGAAAAGTGGTGAAAAAAAGATTTTTAATAAAGTACTCACTTATTTTTATTTTATTATTTTTAATCTTAACTATATTTTTAAGTTTTTATGCTTCTATTTCAAACGAGACTTTAAAAATCGCAGCAAATGATTTAACCGTCTATTTTGACCCATATAAATATAATAAATCTAATATTTTATCATTAAATCAACATATATTTGAAAGTCTTGTTACGATAGACAAAGATGGTAAAGTTGTCCCTCTTTTGGCTGAAAACTGGATTAATATTGACGATAAAACCTGGATTTTTAACTTAAGAAAAAATATTTATTTTTCAAATCAGCAGCCACTAACAGCCGATGATGTTATTTTTTCATTTGAAAGAGTAAAGTTAGAGATAAATTCAGAAGCTAATAGTGATTTTGGTATAAATCTATCTTTTTCCAAAATAGAAAAAATAAATGATTACTCCATAAAAATAGTGACTTCAAATATTTTCCCAACATTTCTGTTAAAACTTAGAAATTGTGCGATTTTACCAAAAAATTATATTGAAAAAAATGGGATGCAATATTTTTTAGAGAATCCCGTTGGAACAGGTCCTTATATGAATCCCAAAATTACTGAATCTTCAGGTGTTAAAATAGTAACACTTACAAGAAACGATAAATACTGGGGTAAAAAGCCGAACTTTAAAAAAGTTATCTTTTACCTTTGTAACAGTCAAAATATTCTAAGTTTGATGAAAAAGGAAGATTTTGATCTTTTTGTCTGGTTTGATCAAGATTTTTATACTAATTTTCAAGACTTAAAAAGTTATAATAAATTATCAACTTGTGGATTAAGAACAAACTTTTTGATCTTAAATTGTCTTGATAAAAAAAATGATTATATACCTCTTTCTTTTAATCCTTTAGCAAATGAATTTGTTCGAAAAGCCATATATTATGCGATAAATACAGATGAGATCGCCAAGAAAATCTTTTCTGATAATTCTACCAGCGCTAATCAACTTGTATCGCCTTTTGTAATCGGATTTAATCCAAAAATTCCAAAGCAAATTCAAAATATTGAGTCTGCTAAAAAACTATTGTCTTTGGCAAATCTTTCCGGTGGTTTTTCGATGGCTCTTCATTTTTCGATGCAAGATAAATTTTTTGAAAAAATTGCATTACTTTTACTGGAATACCTTAAAGCAATAAATATAAACTTACAATTATTTAAAGTTGATGAATCTGAAATTAGCAAAATTAGAAAAGAACAAAATTTCTCTATGGTCCCATTTTCTTTATCTTCTGCAACTGGCGATGCTTTATTTATAATTTCAACATTAATCCATTCAAAAAAAGGAAGCTGGGGGAACTATAACTTTTCAGGCTTTTCCGATAAGGAAATTGATGAACTTATTGAAAAAGTAAATGAAGAATTTGATGAAGAAAAAAGGATTGCACTATATCAAAAAATAATGGAACTTACTATGAATAAAGTTCCTTATATACCATTATATTGGCCAAATGTTATTGCGCTTTGTAAAAAAAACTTAAAATGGCAGATTAGAGCTGATGAAAGAGTATATGCTTTTGAGATGAGTTACTAAAATGAAACTTAAAAAAAGAGTTTTTTTAACAACAACATTAATCTTATTTGGAACTACTTTTATAACCAGCTTCTTTTTTTCAGTTTTTATATATCAATTTTCCGAAAACATTTTTAGGCAAGACGCATTAATTTTAACAAAAAATATTTCACTAAACATTGTTCAAATTTATCAAAAATATTATGAAGATAGTTTTTCAGCTTTTAATAAAAATATTACATCCTTAATATCAGAAATCAAAGATTTAAAAAATTTTCAAATTGTTGATATGAATGGTAAAATCTGCTTTTCTTTTGATGAAGTTAAAGCAAAAATAAAATATGAGGGAGAAGATAGATTTATCAATAATGAAATATTGCCTAATATTCGCAGTATTTCAAGCTCATATATAAAAACCTTTAAGGACAAAAATCTTTTATTGCTAATAGTTCAGCCAGTATTTGATTTTTATCAAAGACATGTTTATTCAGTTGTCTTTTCTTATTCCTTAAACTCACTAGCTAAACAATCCTTTTATCTTCTTTTATATTCTCTTGTTTTATTTATTATACTTATGATAATTAATTATTTTTTTTCATTTATATTTGCATCATATTTGACAAAACCTTTAAAAATAGTGCTTGATTCAATAAAAAAAAGTAGAGAACAGGAATATAAAACAAATATAAGATTAGATTTTGATTATGAATTTAACCTTTTGGCTTCAGAATTTAATAAGATGATGAAAATAATAAGAAATGAAAGAAATTTAATTATAAATACCTTATCTAACTTAAAAACTGGAATCTTAGTTATAGATAAAAATGACAGAATAACTTTATGCAATCAGACATTTAGCAAATTTTTATCGATAGATAGATTGCCTTTTGAAAATGAGCTTTATTATAATTTTTTCCCTGAATTAAAAAAACTTGAAAATATTATAAATAAAGTAAAAGAAAATAAAAACCCTGAAAATATAGAAGGTGAAATTTTTAGTAGTCTGATTCAGTCCTATTTTAATATCGAAATTCTACCTTTGATTTTAGATGATGATGAAAAAGTAGTCATTAGAATTGATAATATTACTAATAATGTTCAGATTCAAAGAAGACTTGTTCAACTTCAAAAAGGTGAACTTATCAATTCTTTAGCCAGTGGTCTAGCACATGATTTTAATAACCTTATTGGAAGTATAAAAAGCACGGCTATACTTGCAAATGCAGATATTTTATCTAAAAAGATAGAAAAAATATCTGAATTAAGTGATTACCTTGAAATAATTATGGATATAGCAAAAAGTGCTGAGGGTGTAGTACAGCACCTTCTACTTCTATCAAAACATAGAGAATTTACCAAAAGCAAGATAAATTTGATCGATGTTTTGGATAAAGTCATAAAAATAAGCAAAATCTCTATAAATAAAACAGTAAAAATTGAATTTTCCAATTTTATTCAAGCTCCTTGCCTTGTTGATGCAGATGATATTCTGCTGGAAGAAATTTTTTTTAACCTGATAGTTAATGCTTCTCATGCTATGACAATAATGAGAAAAGAAAATGAAAAATGGGGTGGAACTGTACAACTCGAAATTCACAAAATAGATTGCTTTTCTCTTTCTGATATTAGCGAAAATTATTTCTTATTTAATTCTGAAGAATTAGTTCAAAATTCTTTAGGTAAAAAATTTTATAAAATTTCTGTTATAGATAGTGGTGTTGGAATAGAAAAAGAAAACTTCAATAAGATATTTCAACCTTTTTTCTCTACAAAATCTGATAATATGGGAACAGGTTTAGGACTTTCTATGGTGTTAACATTAGTTCAATTGCATAAAGGTCTTTTAGATTTAATATCCAATAAAAATTTGGGATCAAACTTTTCTATCTATCTTCCAGTTTATGAAGAAAAATGAACCAGTTCAAGAAAGTTTCAAGATTTACTGCCATTGCTGAACATAGAAGTTATATTGAAGTAAGAGATAAAGAGGGGAAAAAGCAAACTATAGGTGTATGTCCAGCTTGTTTTAATAATAAAGAAAGAAGAAAGCAAATTCTGGACCAACTTAAAGAAAAAGGGTATAAAGTAGTATCAAAAGATGATGAGTTAAATGGGAAATATTACCGAACTTCTATACATAGTCCTTTTTGCCCCTATAGGATAAAATATTTATAAAAATATGAAAAATTTTTTTGAAACCGAGAAAAAGATTAATCAATTAAAATCTTTTAATAATTCAATTAAAGGTTTTGTTTATCTTTTAGGGCAGCCATTGTGCCTTATCTGCCAAAATATAATTGATTTTGATAATTTTAATTCAGTCGAAGGGATCTGTAAAAATTGTTTTAATAGTATAAAATCTTTATTTGAAAACTACAAAAGATGTCCTATATGCTCTGCTGTTTTAGTGGGAAGCGTTTGTGATAAATTTCATCATAAAAATATAGAAAATGTTTTTTCATTGATGCCACTTAACAATCAACTTTATCAACTTTATTTGAAGGCAAAATATAGAAAAGATAAGGGGCTTATGAATCTTTTTTCAAATATTTTTGATTTTCTTTTCCCTCAAAATATTGTTGAACAATATTCAAATTTTATAGATTATATTGTTTTTGTCCCTATATCTATTAATAAAAAACTGATTAGAAGTTACAACCCATCTAAAATCTTTGCAAAAGTTTTAGCTAAAAAGATAAATAAGCCTATTATTTCTGTTTTTATTGAAAAGGGTTTTCAATACTTTCATATACAAAGAAAAGAAAATGATAGCTCATTTGCTCAAAGATTTATATTTAAAAACAAATTTCTATTAAACAAAAGAATAGATATTACTAACAAGAATATCCTCCTTGTTGACGATATTTACACTACCGGGAAAACTGCCTCTTTTTTAGCTGATTTACTAATAATAAATAACGCTTCAAAAGTATATCTATGCACTTTCTTTAATCATAGATAAAAAAACTCTTAAAACTTATTTGATTATCTAGTATTTATGACTTATTCAATTCTTTTCTTATAAGTATTTTAATTCAATTTTAATCTATTTTTAAAAATTTTTATTATTTAATTTATCATTAATCCTATTATTTATACATCTATTTATCAGTCTATCATCCACTATTTATGCTTTATTCAAGTCTATTATTATCAATACTTTAATCCAATTTTTATTGACTTTGAATCTGTCTTATGTAAATTTATTCAAAAATAAAATGATAAAAGAGGTAAGCTGTGATAAGTGAACCTAATCCTAAAATTGTGGAAAAACATCCGGTATTAAGTTCAAATTATAAAGATAAGATATCATTTTTTTATAATGGTGAAAAATATATTGGTTATAAAGGGATGATGATAACATCCGCCCTCGCATCTTATGGTATTTATAATATTGGTAAAAATCATCATGATCATTCAAATCAGGGATTATTCTGTGCAAATGGTATGTGTGCTCAATGTAGAGTTATAGCTGATGGATATATTGTAAAAGGATGTATGACTCCTATTGAAGAGGGGATGAATATTTTTAGCCTTTCTTCACTACCAGAATTAAAAAAAGAAAAAATAAAAAATTTCCCCGATATATATGAAATGGAAGTTGATGTTGTTATTATAGGTGGTGGACCCTCTGGACTTGCCGCAGCATCAATTCTTAAAGACTTCCCTGAGTTAAAAGTTTTGCTTGTCGATGATAAACCAAAACTTGGCGGGAAACTTCTTTTGCAAACTCATAAATTTTTCGGTTCGAAAGAAGATTGCTATGCTGGAACTAGGGGACTTGATATAGCCAAAATTCTTGAAAATTCAATTGCCAATTCTAATAATATTCAGATTTTTACAAATACCTATTTCATAGGTGGATTCGAAGGTGGTAAAGTTGGTCTTTTCAATGGTAAAAACTATTATATTGTAAAAACAAAATCAGTCATTTTAGCAACTGGTGCAAGAGAAAAATATCTAACTTTTAAGAATAACCATCTTCCTGGTATATTCGGAGCAGGTGCTTTTCAAACTCTATTAAATAGAGATCTTGTTGTTGGTTTTGAAAAAATATTTATAGTCGGTGCTGGAAATGTTGGTCTTATTGCAGCATATCACGCTCTTCAAGCTGGAATAAAAGTTGTCGGTATATGTGATGTTGCACCAAAACAAAGCGGTTATAAGGTTCATCTAGATAAAATAAAGAGATTGGGTGTTCCAGTCTTTTTTAGCCATACTGTTTTAGAAGCTCAAGGAGATGAAAGGGTAAATTCTGTTAAGATAGCAAAGGTAAATGAAGATTTTTCTCCTGACTTCAACTCAATAAAAGAATTTTCAATAGATACACTTCTAATAGCTGTTGGACTTGCTGAAAATAATGAATTTGAAAATTCATTAAAAAACTGTGGGATAAAGTTATTTAAAGCTGGTGATGCCAATGAAATCGCAGAAGCAAGTTCAGCTATGTTTTCAGGCAAACTTGCCGCCATGAAACTTCTTAAGGAATCTGGTTTTAATCTTGACTTCCCAGAGTCTATCCTAGAAAAAGAAAAAATACTAAAAATGCCTGGTGGGAAAGTTTTTGAGCCTGATGAAGTTACTAAAAAACAGGATCTGTCTGGTAATGTTTACCCCCGAATATTTTGCTATCAACAGATACCTTGTAACCCTTGTGTTACATCATGCTCGAAAAATTGCATAAAAATTGAGGGTAACCCTATATATGATATCCCCCTTTATACTTCTGGTTGTATTGGATGTAATCAATGTGTTATCACCTGCCCTGCATTAGCAATAACTTTAGTTGATAAAAGAAAGAAAAATGGCAAGAAGGTAATGGTAACTTTGCCATTTGAATTTTTAGATCAATTTTTACCTGAAAAAGAATATAACTTGACAGATTTTGAAGGGAATATCATAGGGAAAGGAGAATTCATAAACATTAAAAACTATCCGAAAGAAAAAAGATCCCTTGTCTCTTTATGGGTTGATGAAGAAATTGCTGATCAAGTTGCTTCTTTTCAACTTCCACTTCAAAAAGATGTTATTGAAAAAAAATATGTGAAAGAAAATATTAAGATTTCAGATAAAGAAAAATTGAATGATAACAATTTTGTATGTATCTGTGAAAGAGTAACTGCTGATGAGGTTAGAAATATAATAAGTCTTGGTATAAAAGATATAAATTTTATCAAGGCTGCAACAAGGTTATCAATGGGTGCATGTGGAGGCAAGACCTGTTCTACAACCATAACCTCTTTATTTAGAGAAGCTCAAATCAACAGAACCGAAATCGAAACAAACAAACCAAGACCTTTGATAGTTGAAGTCCCATTCAAATACTTTGCAGGTAAAGTTGTGAAGATTCCTTTTAAGAAAGAGTAATTTTTATTCATGATTAAATTTTATTAAATAATTTTATTAAAAATATGATTGGTTTTTATTAAAAAGCAAACCTTAAAAAATTGATAATAACTTGATACAGGAAAAGATATGTTAAAAAAATATGATGTCATAGTTATTGGTGCAGGTTCAGTAGGAACACCAACCGCTTATTTTCTAGCAAAAGAAGGTTTCAAAGTTTTAGTTTTAGAGAAAAATAAAGCCAGTGGTAGAGGTCAAAATCGTGCTGCAATTGGTGGAATCAGAGCAACTCATTCTGACAAAGCAAAAGCTATGCTATGTCTTAGTTCCATAGAGATCTTTAAGAATTGGTATAAAAATACAGGTGATGATATAAACTGGTACCAGGGTGGATATTTTTATCCTATATATAATGAAAAAGATAAAGAATCAGTACTTGCGTTGCTTAAAATACAAAAAAGCTTTGGACTTAATATTGATTTTATAACAAAAGATAAAGCCTTAAAAGTAGTTCCTGATTTATGTGACGAAGGCTTACTTGGAGCCATATATTCACCTGAAGATGGGAGTGCTTCTCCATTAAAATCTAACTATTCATTTTTCAAGCAAGCAAAATTAGAAGGTGCTGAATTTATTTTTGAAAGCGAAGTCAAAGCTCTTATTAAAGAAAAAGACAGATTTATTGGGGTAAAAACAGATAAAGATATTTATTACTGTGATTATATTGTTATTTCATCAGGAAAAGATGTTGAACTTTTTTCAAAAGAACTTAAGATTAAAATCCCGGTAAAATCAGATCTACATGAAGCAGGCATAACCGAGCCTGTTGCAAGGCTTTTTGACCCTATGGTTGTTGATATAAGATCTTATCCAGATTCAAAAAATATTTATTTTTATCAAAATTCTGAAGGACAGATCGTTTTTTGCCTAACACCATCCCCTGCTAAATTTTATGAATCTGACTCTTCAACAGCAGAGTTTTTAGTGCAAATATCAAGCAGGATATTTGATGTCTATCCTTATTTTGGAAATTTAAGGATTCGAAGAATATGGCGAGGATATTATCCAAACACACCGGATGGGAACCCAATTATAGAGTTATTGAATTCAAATGTCCTTTTGCTTGCTGGTATGTGTGGTCAGGGCTTTATGCTTGGACCAGGGATTGGAAAACTTAGTGCAAATATTTTAAGTAATAAGCTTTCTGAAAATGAAAAGAATATTATATCTATGCTTTCTTTGTTTAGGAAATTTGATAATGTTGAGTTTTTTAAGTAAATAAATCAGTTTTTATCTGCTAAAGTTACATTTTAAATTAGTTAAAGTTACATTTTTTTTATCACAATTTAATTTTTTTTTTAGACTGATCAATTCAATTATTGAAATTTTTAATCTTAATCTTATAATGTAGTTGATGAGCTTAGTAATTATAATACCTATCGTTATCATAGTCATAATTGTTTCAGCTGTTGTTTATTTATTAATAGTTCAAACTCCAGCTTTAAAACTTGATTCTATAAAGCAACTTATAGATAATAATAATCTTGATGAAGCACTTACAAAATTAACTAAAATTATCCAGGATGGCAAAGCGACACCTCGAACTCATATGTATCTTGGTGAAATATTTGAAAAAAAAGGTGATATCAATACCGCTGTAATGGAATATCAAAAATGTCTTAAAGAGGGTGGTTTTATTTCTGATTCTGAACAACTTGTCATACACATTAAACTTGCTGAATTACTTAATAGAATGGGTAGAGTCGATGATGCTTTAGGTGAGTATCTTATTTTAGCAAAACAATATCCGAATGATCCTTATTATTTAATGCAAATAGGAGATATCTTTTTTTCTAAGAAAAAATTTGGAAATGCTACAAACTACTATAAACAGGCATTGTTGCTTAATAATGCCAATCCTATTGCCCATTATAATCTCGGAAGACTTTATTATATGACTGGACTAAATGCCGATTGTGAATATCACTTAAAAAAAGCCATTGAACTTTCACCGAAATTTTATGATTCATATTATTATCTTGGATTATTAGCATTAAGGCAGTCTCAAGGAAATAATGCTTTGATCTATTTTTCAAAAGCTGTATATTCAAATAAATTTAAAGGTTTAACTTACTTAAATCTTGGAAATTTGCTATATAATTCCGGTAAAATAGAGGAAGCATTAAATTTTTACCTTAAATCTTTATCAAATATTAATGATAAGGAAAATTTACTGCTTGCAAAATATAATGTCGGTCTATGCTATGAAAAACTTGGAAATATTGATAAAGCGATGGAATATTTCAGAGAAGTCTATATGGAAAAGGCTGACTATAAAGATGTCCAAACAAAAATCTCACTTTATAGTGAGCTTTCAGTTAATGATAAACTTAAAGAATATATGATATCCAAAAAAAGCGATTTTGAAATTATGATTAATAGAATATTAAGTTTTTTCAAATATAAACCTTTAGAGACTATTTTTTATGATAGATTTGTTTATGCAATAGGAATACCATCAAATCTATCACCAGATAGCACAAATAAAAAAGACAACCATTTTTTTATATTTTATAGAACTATGAATGATAGTTTTACAGATGATGAACTATATTTGATGAAAGAGAAGATGTTAAGTTCAAATTGCTCTAAAATGTATATAATATATCCAGGTGAATTCCCAGAAAATGCAAAGAAATGGTCAGAAAATAGAGATGTAACATTGATAGACAAAATTAAGCTTTTAGAAATTTTTGAATCCATTTCAGTTTGATATTTATATTTTTTTTCTTGTTTTTTATTTTTGAGTTTCTCTTTTTTACTTTTATGTTTGTTTTTTGAAGTTTTATAATTTTATTTTGATGGTTTTATTTTTGAGTTTCTCTTTTTTGTTTTGATTGTTTTAATTTTTTTAAGTTTTTGATTTACATCTATTACTTATATTAAATTTTTTATTGATAAATTTTGTTTAATTATAATACCTTAAAAAGGAGCTTATGGGGCAAATTGTTATTATAGATGATGAATATTCAATTGCTGATGCTTTAGCTAGATTTTTTCAGATGAATGGATTTTCTGTCTCTACTTTTCAAAATCCTGTTACTGCACTCGATTTTATAGATAAAAATATTGATAATGTAGATCTTGTTTTAACAGATCTTGTTATGCCAGAGATGAGTGGGCAGCAAGTATTTCAAAAGATAAAGAATGATTATCCATATCTACCTGTAATAGTTATCTCAGGTAAGGCTACCGCATCTGATGCTGTGACTATGATGAAAGAAGGAGTATATGATTTCTTTATAAAACCTTTTGATAATATAGATAAAATTATTTTAATAGCCAAAAAAGCCATTGAATGGAAAGAAACAAAAAAGGAAAATCTGGACTTAAAAACAAAACTTTCTGAAAGCACTGTTTTTCAAAGATTGATAGGTAGATCAAAAAAAATGCTTCAGATATATGAACTTGTCCAGCAAGTCGCCCCTACAAAAGCATCCATTTTGATAACTGGGGAAACAGGAACAGGAAAAGAAGAGATTGCTGAAGCCATACATAAGCTTTCACAAAGGCAAGGGAAACTTATAAAAGTAAATTGCGCTGCTTTAACTGAAACACTTTTAGAAAGCGAACTTTTCGGCCATGAAAAAGGTGCTTTTACAGGTGCAATAAAAACAAAACTTGGTAGATTCGAGCTTGCAGATGGCGGAACCATTTTCCTTGATGAAATTGGAGAAGTTTCTCAGAATATTCAGGTAAAACTTTTAAGAGTCATACAAACAAAGCAGTTTGAGAGAGTTGGTGGAGAGCAATCTATAACTATCGATGTAAGAATTATAGCTGCAACAAATAAAGATTTGCTTGAAAAAATTAAAGAAGGAACCTTTAGAGAAGATTTATACTTTAGATTAAATGTAATTCATATTCATATGCCAGCTTTAAGGGAAAGAACAGAAGATATACCTTTACTTGTAAAATATTTTATAGATAGATTTTCTAAAGAACATCAAAGGCAAATTGATGGAATAACCCCAAAAGCATTAAAATTTTTAATGGCATATTCATGGCCAGGAAATGTCAGAGAACTTATGAATGTGATAGAAAACATGGTGATTTTAACCAAAGAAACTATCTTAGATATTCAACATATTCCTCAAAATATTATAAATGAAGTGTCCAAAAAAGCAGAATTTATAATTAATGATGAGTCAGAGGAAAATATAATAAAGATAAAAGCTGGAGTTCCTCTAGAAGAGGTTGAAAAAATTTATCTTCTATATCTTTTAGAAAAATATAAAAATAAAGCTAAAGTTGCTCAGATTACTGGAATTGGTAGAAAAACACTTTATAATAAACTTGAAAAATGGGGAATTGTTCCTGATAAAAATGAGCAAAAATATAATAGTTAAGAATAAAATTAGTAGTTATAAAATTAAATAGTGTTAAAAATGCACAAGACCCAAGAATATAATAGATAATAGTAAAATTAGAAATTATAAAAAATAAAGAGAGATAGATATGAAAAACAAAAAAAATAATATCAAGGAAATGTATGAAAGATATTCAAAGTAATAAAATCTTGCAAGCATTTGCCATTAGCCCATTAGATGGAAGGTACTATGAGCAGATTTCTTTTTTATCTGAGTTTTTTTCTGAATTTGCTCTAATTAAAAGTAGAATCCATGTCGAAATTTTATGGTTTCATTTTTTATTAGGAAAGGATTCACCAATTGGTATAAAGGTAGATCAAAATACTCATAAAAGACTTGATGATTATTTTGAAAGTTTTTCGATTGATGAATTTTTAAAATTCAAAGATTTTGAGTCAAAACTTAGACATGATGTAAAACCTGTTGAATATCTTTTAAAAGAGATAATAAATGAAGAGTATAGAGAATTTTTACATTTCGGATTGACTTCAGAAGATGTTACAAATATCGCATATGCTATAAATTTTAAAAATTATAGGGAAAGATTTTTAATTCCTAATATTGAAGAGTTAATAAAGGAGTTGAAAAAAATTACCATTACTTCAAAAGATATAGTAATATTAGGTCATACGCATGGACAAAGTGCGACGCCATCAACTTTTGGTAAAGAGCTTTCATACTTTATTGAAAGGATTAACAAAAGCTTAAAAATAATTAAATCTTTACCAATAGAAGCTAAACTTAACGGGGCTGTTGGCAATTTTGCAGCATTGAAGATAGCTTACCCAGAATTAAACTGGATGGACCAATCGGCAAAATTTATTGAATCAATCGGATTAAAAAATTCTAAGGTTACAAAACAGATTGAACCTCATGATTGGATATGTAGAATCTGTAGCGAGCTTTCTTTACTTAGCAGCATTATAATTGATCTATGTAAAGATATCTGGCTTTATGGTCTAATAAACTACTTAAAACAAAAACCAAAAGAAGGAGAAATCGGCTCATCGACAATGCCCCATAAGATTAATCCTATAGATTTTGAAAATTGCTGGGGTAATATGGAAGTTGTTATAGCGATTTCTCAATTTTTTGTTAGGAAATTGCCTGTAACTTTCTTGCAAAGGGATCTTTCCGACTCAACTGTTTTAAGAAACTTAGGTCTTGTCTTTGGGCATTTTGAATTAGGACTTAGTAGTTTGAAAAATGGTCTTTCAAAGATAGTTTTTAATAGGCAATATTTGGAAAAAGAACTTGAATCTCATCCTGAAGTTCTTGCTGAAGCTGTGCAAACTATTTTAAGAAAAAATAGAATAAAAGATGGTTATGAACTACTTAAAGAAGCCACAAGAGGAAAAGAGATAGACTATGAAACCTTATATAAAATTATTGAATCAAGTAATATTGATTTAAATGATAAAAAAAGGATTTCTGGCTTAAAGGTAAAAGATTATATAGGAGAATCTATCGATATTACTGAAAAAATATGTGAAGAGATTGAAGAAAATGAAAAAATAAAAAGGAAAAAAATATGAAAATTAAAATCAGCTTAAAAAACAAAGAAAAAATAAACCTTCCACAAAAACTTTTAATCGATTTACCTGTTGAAATAGCAAGGTTTTATCCCAATAGAATTTCGCATAAGTTCAGGACAGAAAATGGATGGGTGGAAAAAAAGTATAAAGAATTTCATCAAGATATATTGAAACTTGCTGGTGGCTTTTTAAGTGAAGGGGTTTTAAAAGAGGATCATGTTGCTTTTTTCTGCAATAATAGATATGAATGGATAATTACAGATTTAGCTTTAATGAATATAGGTGCTGTTTCTGTACCAAGAGGTTCAGACACAACACCTTCAGAAGCTGCATTTATTTTGTTTCATAGCGATTCAAGTTTTCTAGTTATTGAAGATTCTAATTCATTAAAAAATTTAATTGAATTTTTTATCAATGGTAATTTGGAAAATAATCCTTCTATAAATGATTATTTTGATGCTTTTAAGAGGTTGAAGAAAATATTCATAATCGAACCTTACAATAAAGAAATATTTGAACCTTATAAAAATTATATTAATGAAATCCCTATAATTAGCTATTCTGAGTTGTTATTAAATGGAGAAAAAATCGTTTCAGATAATCCAGATTTTCTATCAAGTTATAAAAAAGATCTAAATCCAAATACTCTTGTTTCTATAATTTACACCTCTGGGACCACTGGAAATCCTAAAGGAGTAATGCTTAACCATAGAAATTTCATGCAAAATGTAATTTCTAATACTCCAAGAATGAGACTTAACTTAAAAAAAGGAGATAAAACCTTACTGATACTTCCTTCATGGCATGTTTTCGATAGAGCTTTTGAATATTGTGGACTATCTGCTGGAATGACTTTCGTATATTCATCAACTAAATATTTTTCAGAAGATTTGTCAAATGAAAAACCTGATATATTAATTTCAGTTCCAAGAATATGGGAAACAGTTTATCAAAAACTTATAAAGACAATTAAACAACAAAAGAGCATAAAACAAACTCTATTCAGGTTTTTTGTTTCTATTGGCAAATATTATCTATTTTCATATCAATATTTGACTGGTGCATACTTAATTTTTAGAAAAGAGCTAATGTTAGAAAAATTATTCAAATCTTTATCTCATTTAATTAGACTTGTTCTTCTTCTCCCATTAAAGCTTGCCTCAAATCTTATTTTTAAGCCAATAAAAGAAAAAGTAGGAGGAAGATTAAGGGCAGCAATCTCTGGTGGTGGTTCACTTCCACTTTATTTAGATATATTTTTTAATTCCATTGGTATTACATTATTAAATGCATATGGAATGACAGAATGTGCTCCTGGAATTATATCTCGTTCATATGAAAAAAATACAATAGGAGCAACTGGAACTCCTTTTGCCAATACTGAAATTTTAATTGTAGATGAAAATGGGAAGCAAGTCTCTAATGGTAAAAAGGGAGTCTTATTTGTAAAAGGTCCCCAAGTAATGTCTGGCTATTATAAAAACAAAGCAGCAACTGAAGCAGTGCTAACATCCAATGGCTGGCTTAATACTGGGGATCTTGCAATAAAATCTTTCAATAACGATATTGTACTAGTTGGTAGAATGAAAGATACCATTGTACTTTCAGGCGGAGAAAATGTAGAACCAGAAAAGATAGAGGATAAGCTTAAAGAATCTTCTTTAATTGCTCATGCAGTTGTCATAGGGCAGGATAAGAAAAATCTTGCAGCAATACTTGCAATTGATGAAGAAGAACTGAAAAATCTCGCAAACACATATCAGATACCTCTATCTGAAATTTTACAGGAAGATTTGATCAATCATCCAACTATTATTCAGGCTATCAAAAATGAAGTAAATAAATTGATTTCCAAAGAAACTGGATTCAAACCATTTGAAAAAATAGCGACCATAATACCTATAAAAAATAAATTTGAAATCGGTAAAGAGTTGACTCAAAGTTTAAAAATAAAAAGAAAATATGTCGAAGAAAAGTACCATGACCTTATTAATAAAATATTTCATAAGGAAAAGGGTAAGTAAAAAAATCTATTAGTTATTATTTTCTTTATTTAATAAGATAGGACCAAGACTTCTTATCAATTTTCCAAAAGTAAAACCAATAAAAGGTGTTATTTTCATTAAGTTTGGGATATAAATTACTTTTTTCTTCCTAAATATCCCTTTAATTAAATATGAAACAGCTTTTTCGACAGGTAATTCAAATAGATTTAGTTTGATTTTTTGAGAACCTTTTGTATTTTGTGCGACATTAAAAAAATCTGTTTTTATTGCACCTGGTAGTACTAAGGTTAAAAAGACATTTTTATTTTTTGCATATTCAGAATGTAAACTTCTTGTAAAAGAATCAACAAAAGATTTAGTTGCGCTGTACATGGCTATTCCCTGTACTGGGAAAAATCCTGCAATTGAACCAATGTTAAATATATGTATGGAATTATCCATTTTTTGAAGGGAATCTTTATCCAAAAAAAACTTTGTAATCTTTGTTAATGCTAAAATATTTAAATTAATCATTTCAACTATTTTTTCGTCAGGCATTTGACTAAAAAAACCATACCAACCAAAACCAGCATTATTAAAAACATGGGTAATCTTGTCTTTATAAGGCTCAATCTGTTTCAAAAAATCATCTATCCCTTCAATATTCGATAAATCGGTTTTTATTGAAATGATCTGGATATTGGGAAAGAGATTTTCAATCTCTTTAAGTTTTTCAATCCTTCTTGCTGAAATTATTAAAGAATCTGGTTTTAATTTTGCACATGATATTGCAAGCTGACGTCCTATACCACTTGAAGCCCCTGTTATAAGAATTGTTTTACCTTTTAATTCTTACATTTTTTATCCATTTCCATTTCTATTATTTTTGAAATCATATTTAACATTTTTTGAATTATCTCTTTATTTAATATTTTTCCATCATTAACTATATCAAGTTTCCAGAGAAGTTCCCCAGCGCCCCATAAGAAATATGTTGAAAAGATAGAAGAATTTATTAGATCTTTTTCATTTAAATCTTTCCCTAACAATAAATAAGTTATTTGATTTAAGATTTTTTCATAGATTTGCTTAAATCTTTCCCTTACATCTAGATCTGAAACCTCAGAAAAGACCTTAAACATTATTGAATAGAGGCTGGCAAGTTCATCTTTGTGAATGAAAAAATTACCTCCAATTATATTTAGCTTTTCATTAATGCTTTTATTGTTGTCAACACCAGAAAAAAAAGTTTTTACAAAATAATTATTCAACTCATCTAAGATGGTAAGTAAAATCTCCTTTTTTGAATTAAAATATCTATATATTGTTCCTTCAGATATTCCAGCAGCTTTTGCAATAATTGCTGTAGTCATAGCCTGATAATTCCCTTCCTTTAATATATCGCAGGCAACGCTGATAATTTTTCCCCTTGTTGTATTAATATCAGCAAAAAAATTAATTTTATCTTTTTCCATTCTTTCTTCTTTTTTTTGTTATTTATTTCTTTTAATTTTCCTTTTTTGCTTTTTTCAAATTAAATTTCATAAATATCTGGTTTTAAGATTAAATATTCATCTTTTTCAGGTCCAGTTGAAACCATATAAATAGGTAGATTCAAATACTCTTCAACAAATTTAATAAACTGCTTAAATTCTATTGAATCAAAACTTGAAAATCCCTTAAATACTTTATAAATAGGTGTATGCAAATGTATGCTTGCTGGTGGATATTCTTCAATAACCTCTAATGTGGAATTATTTTGATAAGCAACACAGACTTTAAATTCAGAAAAATTACAAAAGATATCTGCCTTTGTTAGTATCAAATGTGAAGTTCCAGTTAATCTTGCGTAATATTTTATCATTGGAAGATCAAGCCATCCTATTCTTCTTGGTCTTCCTGTTGTAGAACCATATTCTCTTCCATCATCCCTTATCTTATTTGCAAGTTCATCTGTTATTTCTGTGGGAAAAGGACCATTTCCTACTCTTGTACAATATATTTTAAATAACCCAAAAACATTTCTTAAACTTCGCAGTGGAATTCCTCCTCCAGAAAATATCGAAGAGACAATTGTATTAGAAGAAGTAACATAAGGATATGTGCCAAAATCAATATCCAAAGCAGCACCTTGTGCACCTTCACATAAAATTTTTTTATTTTTAAGAAGAGCTTTTATAACCATTCTTTCACTATCATCAATAAAAGGCAAAATATATGGTTTATATTTTAAGATAAAGTTCTTATTTTCATTAAATTCTTCACCATCTGGATCATATCCATAATATTGAATCAAAAGTTTTAACTTTTTTAGCCAATCATCAGCTACAAGATCAAAAAGTTTTATGGCAACTCTTGCAACTTTTGATTCATATGCAGGACCGATTCCTCTTTTGGTAGTTCCGATTTTTAGTATTTCATCTCTTATTTTATCTATTTTTTTATGGATAGGTAAAACCAAAGTTGCTTTATCTGAAATTACTATTCTTTTTTCTATATTTTTATCAAAATTTCTTAAAGAAGAAAGTTCTTCCAAAAAGACTTTTGGATCAAAAACAACTCCGTTTCCAATAATAGATATAGATTTTTCATTTAGTACTGATGAAGGAATAAGATGAAAAATAAATTTTTTCTCTTTATGCACAACTGTATGTCCAGCATTTGCTCCACCTTGCACTCTAATAGTATAATCATAGTTTAAGCTTAAAAGATCCACTATTTTGGCTTTACCTTCGTCTCCCCATTGAAGTCCGACTATTGCATCTGCATAACCAGGTTTTGGGTCCATATTTTAATACCTCAAAAATATTTATACTTTTTTACCAAATAAGAGTATATCAGTATTTAAAGATTTCAATAAATTAAATTTTTATTGCGTAGCAAATTTTGAAATCTTACCCTTATTTTTTGAAACAAGACATAAAAATAAAATATCCTTTCAAAACTAGTATATATATTTTCAAAGATAGTTTATATAGCTATTTTATATATAATGAAAAAGAAAAAAATGATATCAAGTTTGTTATTTAGCTTACACTTCAGTATTTTGATTTTAAAAATGGAATAAAAAAACCAGCCCTTAAAAAAGGGCTGGTCCTCCCTGTGATCGGCTATTTTAATAGCTCTAGAACAAGGTTTGGAACAAGATTTGCCTGCGCCAGAACAGCTGTAGAGCTCTGGACAAGGACCTGATTTTTAGTCAACTCTATAATTTCGGTTGACATATCAGTATCTCTTATCAAAGACTCGGCAGACTGCAAAGATTCTGCTGCTTGAGCCACTGACGCAGAAGTGTGCATTAATCTGTTCTGTGTCGCACCTAATTCTGCTCTTTGGCTTGAGAGTCGATTTACTGCAGAGTCAACCTTGCTGATTGTTACATTTGCAGATTCAGGTGTTGAAAGGGAAACATCGGCTACCCCCAGAGCACGAGAGGTCATTGTCGATAACTTCATATAGATTGCTTGGTCTGCATTTGGTCCTACATGTAGACGGACAGAATTAATTGAACCATCAAGTATTTTAAACTTGTTAAATTCTGTAGTTGTTGCAATTCTGTCGATTTCATCGACCAATTGCTTAACTTCAATTTGCATCAACATTCTGTCATCCATGCTGTAGATTCCATTTGCAGCTTGAATACCAAGTTCTCTTATCCTGTGAAGTATCGAATGCACCTCCTGAAGTGAACCTTCTGCTGTTTGTAGAAAAGAAATACCATTCTGGACATTCTTTTCCACCTGCCTTAAGCCCCTGATCTGCGAGCGTAATTTTTCAGAAACTGCAAGCCCTGAGGCATCATCACCAGCATTATTGATCCTCTCTCCCGATGAAATCTTCTCCACTGATTTGCCAAGTTGCATCAGTTGCGACTTCAATAGTCTATTCGCGAACTGAGCAGACATGTTGTGATTGATAATCATATAAAGCCTCCTCCCTATAATTTCACATCAGCGTCCTGTCTGATGTCCGGGCTCAAAGTTAAGCGGCCGATCGACGCTTCCAGACCTTGAACCCAGGAAGAAGGAAAACCTGGCTGCTCAGAATTATTGTAAAAGACGAAGTACTAATGCTGGCATATTATTTGCCTGTGCTAACATAGAAGTCGCAGTTTGACTTAAAATCTGGTTCTTTGTTAAGTTGACAATTTCAGATGCCATATCAGTATCTCTAATTTGAGACTCAGCAGCAGTCATATTTTCTGCAGCTATTGATACACCAGTAAGTGCCATTTCAAATCTATTCTGATATGCCCCTAGCATTGCTCTTTGGGTTGTAACTTTTTTCAAAGCGTTATCAACAAGACCAATAGATAGATTAGCTTTATCAGGTGAAGAAATTGATAATATCTCTCCATTTGCTGCATATAGACCTAAAGCTCTTGCTGTCATTGTACCAATTGAAACTGCTTTTCTTTGATCTGTATTTGGACCAATATGGAAGAAAAGCAATGTCTGTGTCAGCGTAGTTTGATCTGGAGAAGCAGCAGCAAATTTTCCTGTGAGGATATTATAACCATTAAATTGAGCGTGAGATGCAATTCTGTCGACTTCATCTACCAGTTGATTTAACTCGACCTGAATCTGCATTCTGTCATCATCAGTATAAATACCGTTTGATGCCTGAATAGCAAGTTCTCTCATCCTCTGTAAAATGTTTGTTGTTTCTGCTAGATAACCTTCTGCTGTTTGCAAGAAAGAAATAGCACTTTGAATGTTGTTGGCTGCTTGTTTAAGGCCGCGAATCTGACTTCGCATCTTTTCTGATACTGCAAGACCAGATGCATCATCTCCAGCTTTGTTTATTCTTTCACCGCTGGAAAGTTTTTCGATGCTTTTGTTAATTTCCAGTCCTACAAATTTGAGTTGCCTGTTGGCAAAAAGACTCGAGATGTTGTGATTGATTATCATAACCACCCTCCTTGATAAACCCTTCCTAAAAATTTAGTCACACTTCTCGTGCCAGAAAGTGTAACTAGAAAAATACATTTTTATAATATACTTTTCTAGTTACACTTAATATTTTGGAGAGGAAATTTCCTTTTTAAGGAACCACTTTTAAAAAGAAAATCTTGGTTTTTATAAAATAGATGTGGAGCACATTTTTCATGTGCTCCATCTATATATACCTAACCACCTCTTTCCCAAAAACCATGCCATCTCTTATCTCAATAATTGAAGAATGAGCTGGGGCTGCTGATTTGCTTGGGCAAGCATTGCAGTTGCAGTTTGGCTTAAGATTTGATCTTTAGTAAAATTTGACATCTCTAAAGCCATATCTGTGTCTCTTATCCTGCTTTCTGCAGCTTGCATATTTTCAGCGCCAATTAAAACTCCTTTTGTAAGGTATTCTAATCTTTCCTGATAAGCACCAAGATCTGCTCTCTGTCTTGCTACCCTTGTTAAAGCACTATCAACCAACCCTATAGTCATATTTGCTTTGTCTACACTTGAAATTGAAAGAGATGAACCGGTAATTGTTCTTACTCCTAAACCTTGAGAAGTCATAGTACCAATATAAACTCTGATTCTCTGGTCAATATTAGCTCCGATATGGAACCACATTGAAGCCACAGAAGTTCCAGCAGTTGGAGTTGAGAATCTTCCTGTTAATAAATTCATACCATTAAACTGAGCATGTGAAGCCACTCTGTCAATTTCATCTACAAGTTGGAGAACTTCAACCTGAATTTGCATTCTGTCATCTTCAGAATAAATTCCATTTGCAGCTTGAACAGCTAATTCTCGAATTCTCTGCAAGATATCTGTTGTTTCCTGCAAATAACCTTCTGCTGTTTGAATAAAAGAAATACCATTTTCTGCATTTCTTGCTGCCTGTTGAAGACCACGGATTTGTGACCTCATTTTCTCAGATACAGCAAGACCAGAAGCATCATCAGCTGCCTGATTGATCCTTGTTCCGGATGAAAGTTTTTGAATTTCTTTGTTGACATTCAGTTGATTGAACTTCAACTGTCTAGAAGCAAAAAGACTTGAGATGTTGTGATTGATTATCATAAATCCTCCTTGAGTGTTTTAACCTCTTTCCTTAGAGGTTCTAAAAAACCTAAAAATTTTATTAAAGGTTTTTTAGTTTTTCCGAAACTTAAGATGAGTTATAATTCTTTTTCTCTCCTCTTAATGGTTTCTATATTTTATATCGATAATTTTAGGTCAATTCTTTAAAATTTTTAATCTTTATTTTCATATAAATTTTCATAAAAAATTTGCAAAAGAAAAAAATGATTTTATTTTTTGTTTAGTTAAAAATTGTTTTATTCAGGATTAAAAAATGAGTATTTTAACTACAACACTAAAAAGTTCGACGGAATTTTTAAATCTTATCTTTGATACTATTCCCACTGCTATAATGATTGTTGATAAAAATGCCAGAATTCATGCTTTTAATAATTCTTTATCTATGATTTTTAAAAAACCAGATGATAGTATTTTAAATCAACTATGTGGAAATGGAATTGGTTGTGCCTTTGAAGTCGAATCAAACCTGGATTGTGGCTGTACAAAGTTTTGCCAAGATTGCCCTTTAAGAAATGGCATATTAAGAGCAATTAATGAAAATAAAAATACAAATAATATCTTACTTAAAAGAAACTTTTACATTAACAATAAAAGTATTACAAAATTTTTAAGATTTTCCATCAAACCAATCTCACTTAGCAATGAAAATTACGCTATTTTATTTTTTGATGATGTTACCGACTATTATGAACTTGCAGAAAAAAGAAATGAGCTTTTAGGTATAGCTGCTCATGATATAAGAAATCCTCTTTCTATAATAAAGATGTATGTGGATTATTTAAATTCCCATATAGAAAATAAAAACGAAAAGATTTCCAATGCTTTTACCACTATTGATGAATCAATTAATTATATGATACAACTTTTAGATGATATTTTAAGTTATGCAAGTTTCGAAAAATCTGAGATAAAACTTCAATATATGAAATATGATTACATAAGTTTTGTTAAAAGCATTGTTAATCTTCAACAGATAATAGCATCTGAAAAAAATATTTGGCTGCTTTTTAATTCTGAAATCGAATCCATAGAATTTTTATTTGATAGCAATAAAATGACTCAAGTAATAAATAATCTAATTAGTAACGCAATAAAATATAGCTATGAAAATAGTAAAATAGAAATCAAAATCAGTATCTTATCTTCCAATAATTCTGAAGTTAACTATATTAAAACTGAAGTGATAGATAATGGTGCTGGAATTGAGCAAAAAGAACAGCTAAAGCTTTTTAAACCTTTTTCAAGAACAAATGTTCGACCAACAAAAAATGAATCAAGTACAGGTCTTGGCCTTGCCATTGCCAAAAAAATTATAGATGCACATAAAGGGGAGATTGGAGTCACAAGCTATCCATCTAAAGGTTCAGATTTCTGGTTCATTTTACCTATATTAAGATGAAAAATCTTTGTGTTATTTTAACAACTATTTATTAGCATATTAAAATTGAAAAATTAAGTATTATTAACAACTATTTTTAATTTATATAATTTTTAAGGATTTCAATATGGAAGAAAGGAAAAACTTCAAGCACCTTGATACGATTGCTGCTTTATTTGTTGCTGTTTTATTGATTTCAAATGTTGCCTCAAGTAAAATTGTGAAAATTTGGTTATTTGAATTTGATGGAGGGACATTGCTTTTCCCATTATCTTACATCTTTGGTGATATTCTGACAGAAATCTATGGTTTTAAGCGTTCAAGAAAAGTAATTTGGTTAGGTTTTTTCTCAGCTGGGCTTATGTCAGCTATTTTTGCTATTGTGGCTTTTTTAAAACCTGCTCCTGGTTGGGAAAATCAGCAAGCATTTGTAGTAATTTTGGGTCAAACCCCAAGAATTGTTATCGCAAGCCTTATTGCTTATTTTAGCGGTGAATATTCAAACTCTGTAATATTAGCAATAATGAAAGTAAAAACAAAAGGCAAACATTTATGGACTAGAACCATTGGTTCAACAATAGTCGGGGAATTTGTAGATACAATCCTTTTTGTTTCAATAGCTTTTTCTTTCACAATGCCATGGTATACTTTAAAAAATGTAATTATTTCAAATTATATATTTAAAGTTGGGATTGAAGTCTTATTTACTCCAATTACTTATCTTATAGTAAATAAATTGAAAAAAATTGAGAATTTTGACTACTACGATAAAGACACAATTTTCAGCCCAATTTAATTGAATCTTATTTAATTGAAAATTAAACAATTTAATAATTTTTTTAATAAATTTCTTTGCTTTGAAAAATTATTTAGTTAAAGGAATTCTATTGTTTTAATAAATTATTTAATCTAAAAATTTATCTAAATAATAAATTGAATAATTAATTTTTTATATTAGACTTAGTAGGTTGATAAAATATTTGTAAAGGAAAGTTATGTTTATTGGATTGAATAAAAAAATTCTTTTTTTAGTTATAATTGTATTATTAGTTTTTCTTTCTTTTCAGGGCGTCTACAATAATTATTCTAAGTTTTTAAATATTGAAGATATGAAACAACTAAAATATATTGAAACAATTTACGATGTAACAGGAAAAGGGAAAAGTGCTATTGAAACTATTAAATACTTTTTCAATGATACTTTATATATAGAAGAAAATTGCTCTGGTGAATATGGTTATGGATACTACACCATCTCAACTGATAAATATTTCCGACCTTTAGTAATGGAAACAAAATGGGTTTCTGAAATTGAAAATGCTGATTGTCTTGAAAGATTTATCTACAATTATGAAAATGGTACAATAGTATATAATAACTTAAAAAATTCTAAGACAAAAACATTTAGCCTATCTGAAGTTACTGGAGATTCTGTAACATTAGGTGAACTTATAATTTTTATAAATACAGATGTTTTAAAAAATTTATCTACTGGAGGTTTAATAGTACCTAATGCTTATCAGGCACCTTTTATCTTTAGATATGTAAAAAGCGACAGCTATGATTTAAAAACAGAAATTATAAATGAAGAAGTCTATAAGGCCGAAATAAATAATCCTTTTTTACAGTTTATTGCGGTTATGTTCGGCAATAAGGCGGAGATACATCTTAGAGCAGATTTTCCACATATAAGAACAAGATCTTTTTATAATATAAGAAATATTTTTTTGAAAGAATATAAAATCATAAAAAAATAAAATATTTTAATTTACATTTTTTTTATCGAAAATTATAATAGATATTAGGTTTATAGTTTTTATTAGACTTTGATTTTTGATATTTTTGTTGTTTTAATATTTTGAATCCATTTTTTATTTTATTTTTATTTTAAGTTTTGATTTTCTTAGGAGCTTTTTATGACAATGGAAAATTTGACAATGATGAATGCTAAAAGTAGTTACAAAGCCTGGGTTATATCTATAAGTATGGGACTTGGTCATATGCGTGCGGCTTATGCATTAAAGGATCTGGCTTATGAAGGAATTCAAATGATAGGTGATTCTACAACAAGTTCAGAAGAAGAACTTAAATTATGGAATACAATGAGAAGCTCTTACGAACTTTTATCAAGGGTAAAAAAGATTCCTATAATAGGAAATACTCTTTTTTCCATTGTTGATAATCTTCAAAATATACCGCCTTTATATCCTTTTAGGGACCTTTCTACTCCTAGTTATCAAACAAATCTTGTTGCTTCCTATATAAAAAAAGGGATTGGGAAAAAACTTTATGAAAAAGTAATGTCTCACCCATTACCAGTGATTTCTTCATATCCTATTGCGGCTTTAATTTTTGACTATTATAATTATCCAGTAGTATATAGTATAGTTTGCGACGCTGAAATAAGCAGAGTTTATGTCGCAAAAGATCCTAGAAAAAGTAGGATACACTATCTTGCACCTACCGGAAGATCTGTTCAACGATTAAAGCAATATGGTGTTCCAGATGATAGAATTTTTTTGACTGGTTTTCCACTTCCAAAACAATGCCTTGGCGATGAAAATTTAAATATTTTAAGATATGATCTTGCACAAAGGCTTTTTTATTTAGATCCTGAAAATAGATTCTGGCCACTGCATAAAGTCAATGTGGAACATTTCTTAGGTTCTGAAAATATGGTTTTTAAAAATGATAGGATTTTTTCTATAACCTATGCAGTTGGTGGAGCTGGAGCACTAAAAGAGGTTGGTTATGAGATAGCTAAAAGCTTAAGAGAAAAAATATTAAAAAAGGAAGTAAGATTAAACCTTGTCGCTGGCTTAAGAGAAGAAGTTTATAAATATTTTAAAGATGGATTAAAGGATTTAAATATACCAGAGGATCTGGTTTACATCCTTTATTCAAAAGACACTGAAACTTATTTTGAAAAATTTGCACAACTTATGAGAACTACAGATATTTTATGGACAAAACCTTCAGAGCTTTCTTTCTATGCAGGATTAGGACTTCCAGTTGTCATGTGTGAACCTATTGGTGCTCAGGAGATATATAATAAAAAATGGCTTTTGGAAATTCAAGCAGGAATTGTTCAAGAAGATCCAAAATACACAGATCAATGGTTATTTGATCTTTATAGATATGGAAGATTTGCTGAATCAGCTTGGGATGGTTTCTTAAAAGCCAGAAAATATGGAACATATAAAATAGAGGAAATAATAAAAACAGGAACATTTTTAAGAGAAACCAATCCTCTTAAAAGATAATATTTATTAAGAAATATTCACTAAACAATTTTATCCTTAAAAAGATAGTATAGCACAAGATATCCCGCTATTTCCTTATCTATTAAATCTATTTTGGTGATAAAATTTTCTTTATTGATAAATATTATTTCATTTTTATCCTGATTAAAACCTTTTTCGTCTTTGTAAACCTGATTAAGACAAATTGCATTTAGATTTTTCTTAATAAGTTTTTCTTTCCCATATTTTTCAATCTCATCCGTTTCTGCTGCAAAACCTAATATATTTAATTGGTTGTAATTTTTTCTTATCTCAAGTAGGATATCTGGATTTTTAATAAATGTCAGTTTTAACTCTTCTGTTGTTTTTTTTATCTTTGAATCAATTGACTCTTTTATTCTATAATCAGATGGAGCTGCCGCCATAATTAACCAATCAATATTCTTTAAGTTTTCCATTATTTTATCTTTAAGTTCTAATGTTGTGCCAACTTTTATTGGATTGAACCAATCAATCCTTGTATCGGTATAATTTGCAGCAATAACTTTAAGACTTCCTCCTAAAGATGATATTGCATTCATAAATCCAAATCCCATCTTACCTGAAGATCCATTTGAAACATATCTTACAGGATCAATATATTCTCTTGTGGCACCAGCAGTTACAAGAAAAGAATTAGATGAAATAATTTCTTTATATTTATGGAAGTTATTATTGGAAATTGAGTTTATAAATGGTTTTACAAATATTAGCTCAACTATTTTTAACAGGATCTTTTCTATTTCTGGAAATCTTCCTTTTCCTACTTTTCCAGTAGCAAGTTTACCTGTTTCAGGAAAAACAAAATTTATATTTCTTTTCGATAAAACCTCTATATTTTCAACTGTTGCTGGATTATCAAACATATTATCATTCATAGATGGAATCAAAAGAATATCTTTATTATATGCTAAAAGCATTGTGGATAACATATCATCTGCAATACCTGTTCTAAGTTTAGCTATGCAATTTGCAGTTGCAGGAGCAACAACAAATAAATCTGCAATTTCTGTCAAAGATATATGAGTTACATACCCTTCATCTGTAAACATTTCTGTTATGATATTATGTTCAGAAAGAGTTTTCATTGTTATAGGACTAATGAATTCAGTAGCATTTTTAGTCATAACAACATACACTTCTGCCCCAGCTCTACGAAGAGCAGATACACAATTTGCAGCTTTATATGCAGCAATTCCACCAGTAATTCCAAAAATAATTTTTTTCCCTTTTACATAATTTGAAAGTTCCATACTTTCCTCTTATTTACTTCTTTCTTAAAAAGAATTTTTCAAAACTCTCTTTATCTATTATAAAAAATGTTGGTCTTCCATGTGGACATTTTTCAAAATCATTTTGTTTAAATAATTTTTCACATAATTTTTTAACTTCAAATTCTGTTAACTTATCCCCTTGCTTTATGGCTAAATGACATGCTGATTTTGCAATGATATGTAAATAAAATTGTGAAACAAATTCTTGGATTTCTATTTTTTTTAACTGTAGATCTTCCTTTATAAATTCTATAGTCTGATTTATAAAATTATCCTCATCATAAGATGGCACAATATCTGGAATAGCAAAAATCTGAGCTTTGTTTTTGCCAAATCTTGTAATTTCTATTCCAGCATTTTCAAACAATTCAATAATTTTTTCTATATCTTCTTCATTTATTTCTATAATTTTAGGAAAAAGAAGAACTCTTCTTTTTTTATTTAGGTTTTGAATTAAAATATTGTAGCTAATTCTTTCATCAGCAGCATGTTGATCTATTATTAAAAGTTTTTCATTAAATTCAAACAAAAGATAAGTGCTAAATATTTGACCTAGAAATTTACCATTTTGCCATAGTTGATAAATAGAATCAATATTATTTAGTTTATAAAAGTCATTTTCTTCCTTACTATTTTGCCATTCTTGTATATTTTGGTATTCTTCCTTTTGTTCAAAAAATAAGTTATTATTTATAATTTCATTATCATATTCATTTAAATCTTCATTTTCATAAAAAAAATTGTTGGTAAATCTATTTTCTTTTATGCCGAATTTACGATTTTCTATCTCATTTATACTTTTATACTTATCTTCAACATTTTCCTTACTATAAATGTCATGATTTGAAATAAAACTTTCATCTTTATAATTATTGATAGAAAATTGACTTTCGTTTAATTTATCATTAATTATTTGTAAAATTGAAGAGATAAATATATTTTCAGAAGTTATTTTAATATTTTTCTTTGCAGGATGAACATTGCAATCTAAATAATTTGGGTGCATTTTAATTTCCATAAAAAAATATGGATAAAATCCTTTAGGAAGATAGTTTATATAAAAACCTTTAATTCTTTTTAAGAGATTTTCATTCAATGCACTTCTATTATTAAAAGAAAAATGAAAAATTGAACGATTTTTTGAATATGAAAATCTATTTGAAAAGATTAACTTAATATCTGATATTTGAAAGTCTTCTATAAATTTTTGGTACTTTTTAGAAATATCTGAAAAATTTACAATACTCATATTGCCTAATTCAAGATTAGGATAAATCTGTTTTATTCTTTTTTCAATATTTTCACATGAAGCAAATTCATAAATCATCTTGTTTTCTGAAAGAAAAGTAAATGCAGTAATATAGCCTGCAAAGGATTTATTAAAAAATACTTCTTTAATTTTGCTAAATTCCTTTCTTTTGTCTTCTAAAAACTTTTCCCTTGCAGGGACATTAAAAAATATCTTTTGAACTGAAATTTTTGTTCCTTTTGAAAAAGGAGCTTTTTGATGAATTATCTTTTTCCCACCATTTAAAACAAGTTCAAAACCAATTTCATCCTTTATATTTTTTGATTTTATAGTTACATAAGAGACTGAACCTATTGAGTACAGTGCTTCACCTCTGAATCCTAAAGTTCTTAAATCATTTAAGTCTTCAAAATTTGAGATTTTAGATGTTGCATGATTGGTGAACAAAAGGAAGCTATCATCATAAGATATACCATCTCCATCATCTTCAACTTCAATTAGAGATAGACCAGAATCTTCAACCAATACTTTTACATTTTTTGCATTAGCATCAAGGCTATTATCTATAAGCTCTCTTATGATAGCTGATGGGCCATCTATCACTTCGCCAGCTTGTATCTTGGACCATACTTCTTTAGGTAACTTTTTAATCATTTAAGCCTCTTACTTTATCAACATAATCAAGCTATTTATAATAAAAGAAACAGAAATAGAGCATAATGCACCACTATAAAATGAAGCCAATGTATATATTTGACCGCTATATTTTTGAACAAATGGAAGCATAACATCCATTGAAGTTGCACCACCTATCAAAATAGGTAAATTTGGGTCTATCTTTGAAACAATTGGTGCAGAAATAATTGCAATAATCTCCCTAAAAACATTATGAATAAAGGAATATATCGCTAAAGAAGTAAGTCCTTTTACTGAAAGCAAAACAGAAGATAAAGAATACCAGCCAAGACCACCGTAAATTATCATCCCATCAACTATCTTTTTGCTAAATATAAAGCTAAATATAAATGATGATATAAAAGTAATTAAAATAGATTCAAAAGGTAAAAAAATATTTTCTATCTTTAATTTTTGACTTTTCAATGTTAAAAAACTTTTTCCTAAATCCATCCCCACAAAAAGCAATAATGCATATAATACTTTTTCAGAAAGACTATTTATTGAAGATTCGGCGAGATGTATCTTAAAAATGTTACCTAAGAAAAAATAAAAGCCAAAACCTAAAAAAATAAATCCAACATTTATCATTACCGATATAATCTCATGAAAAGTAAATGATTTTTTATTTTCTTTTTTTTCAATATCTTCACTTTTATCATTAAAATTAAAATTATTATATCTATTTACTTCTTCTTTTATAATATTTGTTGAATTTTTTTTGTTTTTTAAATTTTTTATATTCATTAAATTTTTTATATCTTTCAAATTATTTTTGTTTATTAAAATATCTTTATTAATCAATTTCTTTTTACAAAAAATTGAGTCGGTAAATAATTTTTTCAAAAATGAATAAAGAATAAATAATAGAAACAATATTATTGCTGAACTGACTGATTCAAAAAAAAGATTTTGTTCTGCTGAAAATATTCCCCTTTTGATAGCTAATTTATAACCCATGACAAAAAGAAGTAGATAAATACTTATTTGAAGAAATTTTGAAATAAAATTTATTATATTTTTTTTATCTTTTGCAAGATAACCTAACAAGATACCAATAATAAGGAAAATCAATAGTATTAACATACCAAATGACTAACTTAATATTATGAAAAGGCAAGAAAATTTAATTTTGTAATTTTTAAATTTTGTATTAATTTTAAAACAGATTTTAACACCAAATAAACAGGAGAAAACAATGATTCATAATTGGTCTTTTATTCTTCTTTTTGCTACTCTTTCTGTACTTTTAGGGATAGCCACATTTCTTAAAAGGATGATCCCACTTTTTAAAAGATATCTTATACCTGTTTCTATTATTGCTGGATTTTTAGGATTAATTATTGGTCCTGAAGTTTTAAACATTATTAAATTCAATGTAAAAGATCTTGAAAATATTGTTTACCATCTTATGGCTATAGGTTTTATTGCTCTTGCATTAAAAGATAGACCTATCAGAAAAGGAAATGATTTGCCTAAGACTGCTTTTTATATTGTTGCAACATACCTTATTCAAGGAATTATTGGTTTTGGTCTATCTCTTCTTCTGTTTTTTACTTTATTTCCAAATCTTTTTCCACCAATGGGATTACTACTTCCTTTAGGTTATGGGCAGGGACCTGGTCAGGCTTATTCTATTGGCTCCTCTTGGGAAGCTAAAGGATTTGCCTTTGGAGGGAATATTGGATTAACTATAGCAACTTTTGGGTATCTTTGGGCTTTGATTCCAGGGATAATAATATTAAATTATCTTGTTAAAAAAAACAAGATGAAAGTAGAAGCTCCAAAAGAATCTGAACCTGTTTTTGAGATAGAAAAGGATGAAGCTGGTGATGCTCCAATATCTGCTTCAATAGATAAAATCACTATTCAATTTTTTATGATCGGTATTATATACCTTATTACCTATCTAACAATCAAAGGATTAACCTCTCTTTTATATCCTCTTGGAAAATTTGGAGAAACACTTGCTGAAACATTATGGGGATTTCAATTTATTTTCGGTACCGTTTACGCTATTGGACTTAGGTTTTTATTTAATATATTCAAAAAATCAAATATAATGATTTACAATTATCCTAATAATTATCTTTTGACAAGAATATCTGGCGCTTCTTTTGATTTTATGGTTACAGCAGCAATATGTGCAATATCTATAAGGGTTTTCGTTGCAAATTACATACCAATACTTATCATTACAACAATCGGTGGAATAATTACATATTTCTTTTGCTTATATCTTGCAAAATTCACATATAAACGCTACACACTTGAATATTTTATTGCTTTATATGGTATGCTTACAGGGACATTATCTACTGGTCTTGCTCTTCTAAGAGAAATAGATACAAATTTTACAACTCCAGTTGCTGAAAACTTAGTATTAGCTTCAGGAGTTGCTTTACCAATAGGTTTTCCACTACTTCTTCTTTTAACAGTTCCAATAATTGGATATACAACAAATAATCCAAACCTATATTTTATTACTTTAATTATACTTATAGTTTACTTCTTTTTAATGCTTTTATTTTTAGCTTTATTAAAAAGAAAAGAGAGGGTTTGACAAATTATTAAAATACCTTATTAAAAATCTAAGCAAATACTTGTAATATTTTCTTAAAGCTTAAAGACTATTAAGATAAAGGAACTTAATGAACGTAAAATTAATTGTGTTATTATTATCTGTTTTGATGTATCTTGGAATAATTATTTTTTCAAACAAAAAAGTTTTTGTATCTATTGGCGCTGCAATCATCTGCTTAATAATTGGTGCCATTAATTTCAAACAGGTTTTTACCGAACTTATTAACTGGAATGTTTTAATGATCTATATTGGAACATTGATACTTGCTGATCTTTTTATTGTCTCAAAAGTTCCAGCTATGATTGCAGATATAATAGTTGATAAAGCACCAAATACAGGTCTTGCCATAGTATTTCTTTGTGCTTTGACTGGATTTATTTCAATGTTTGTAGAAAATGTGGCAACTGTTTTAGTCATTGCTCCTTTAGCTCTTGATATAGCTAAAAAACTTAAGGTTTCACCAGTTCCTATCCTTTTTTCAATAGCTATTTCTTCTAATCTTCAAGGGACTGCTACACTTGTTGGAGATCCTCCTTCTATGATTTTTGCTGGTTTTGTAGGTTTTAGTTTCAATGATTTCTTCTTTTACAACAGCAAACCATCAATCTTTTTTATAGTTGAAGCTGGAGCGGTTGCTTCACTTTTATACCTTTATTTTATTTTTAAAAAATATAGAAAAAAAGAGGTTACAGAAGAGATTGTAAAGCCAAATAGTTATATACCAACTATCCTTCTTACTCTTATGATATTTGGTTTAGCAATTATATCTTTTTTGGATAGAGGATTTACCATAAAAAGCGGAATATTATGCATGATTTTTGGTTTTATTGGACTATTCTGGCATTTTACTTTTTATAAAAAGAAAGATGAAAAAACTTTTGAAATAATTAAAAGATTGGATTGGGAAACCTTATTTTTTCTTATTGGGATATTTATTGTTATTGGAACAATATCTAAGGTTGGAATATTAGATGACCTATCCAAATGGCTTATAAACAGATTTGGAAATAATATTTTTATAAGTTTTATTGTTATAACCTTTTTTTCAATGCTCCTTTCTGGTTTTATAGACAATGTTCCATATATAATTATAATGCTTCCTGTTGTTAAAGCACTTGCAAATTCTTTTGGTGCAAATGAACTTTTATTATACTGTGGGCTTTTAGTTGGATCCTGTCTTGGTGGTAATATAACACCATTTGGTGCTTCTGCTAATGTTGTTTCAGTTGGTCTTCTCAAAAAGGAAGGTTATAAAACTAGTTTTTGGGACTTTGTTAAAATAGGTCTTCCTTTTACATTGATTTCAACAATTGTTGCAGCAACTGTTAACTGGTTATTGATGAAATAAAATTTAACTATTTGATCCTTTTTTAGCAAGTTTATCAACTAATTCATTAAAATAATCACCACTATGTGCATCTATTTTTATAAATTTTAGTTTTAAATTATTTTCAATAATTTGCTTTTTTATTCTACCTACTATCTCTTCAATATTCTTGTTTTTAATCTTCCATTCTCCATATATCCATTTTCCAATACCTTTATAATCATAATAAATATATGCCTCTTTTATCTTATTTTCATTTAACCAGAGTAAACTTTTATAAAGGGCATAAATTTCCCCAATAACTTGTTTTGTATTATCTTCGCTTTCATCATATATTCCATAATCTTCTTGTATTATCTTAAAATCTTTTAATATACAAAAAGCCCATCCTGCTTTTTTGGTTTTTTCATTGAATGACCCATCTACATAGATTTTTATAAAATTTTTTTCAAAAGTTTTATCATTTTCTGATTTATTCTCACTATTCTTTTTATTATCAATATGTGTAAAATCAATTGAATTAACCTGATTTCCCGCTAACTTAAAAGTTCTAATTAAAATTGAATCATATTCTGTTTTTTTTGTTATAATAAGTCTAAAACTATTTGAGGTTGGCTTATAATAAATTTTAATTTTTATTGATTCAAAATCATTTAATTCTTTAGTTTTTATTTCACAGATAAAATGGTAATCATGAAAAATTGGCTCTGAAATTTCAATATTTTGTTTTATTAAATTTGTTTTAAATATTTCATAAAAGTTTTGAAGTTTATCCTGTTCTTTAGCCATAGCAGATGAAATTTATCAAAATAAAGCCTTATTGCAAATTTTTTAATTAAAAATATAATTTTTTTAGAAACTTACTATTTTGGTATCTTTTTTTATATAATAAATATTTTATATCGTAAACAGGTTAAAATTTTTTTATACAAAATAAATAAAGTATAATTATTTAGATATATCCCTTTGTATTTTAAAATAATTATTTTTGTAAAATAGGACTCGAAAATGAAAAAAATAATTTTTGCATCTCATGATGCAGGTGGTGGTCATCGTGCCCCAGCAGAAGCTATACAAAAAGCTTTAAACGAACTTTATCCCGGAAAATATGATTCTGTTGTTTTGGATTTTATCGAAGCTGTCGGATGCAAAAATCTTGCAGAAAACTCAAAAAAGGCATGGGATAAAATGCTTGCAATGCCAATGATCAATAAAATAGGAATAATTTTACTTGAGCTTTTACCTTTTGTTATAAAAATATATTATAATCTTTATTTGAAACCATTTTTCCCTCTTTTAGAAAAATACTTAAATGAAAATAAAATTGATTGTATTTTCTCCACCCATTTTTTTAATTCTTATGCACTTACTTTGTTGAAAAAAAAGAATAAAGTAAATTTTCCTGTTTTTCAATTCATTGCTGAAATCTATGATGTCTCAGTAATATGGTATTTCGGAAACTCATTCCCATACATCGTATGTTCAGAAAAAGCAAAGCAACTACTTTTGAGAAGGAAAACAAGAGAGGATCTTATTCATGTTTTCCCTTACCCTATAAAACCTCACTTTACTGAAATAAAAAGAAGTAGAAATGAAATCAAAAGATCTATTGGAATAAACAACATTTTCCCAACTTTACTAATCTCATTCGGAGCTCAAGGTGTTGGTAATATTGAAAAATTTATAGATATTTTAGTGAATAATAAACTTAATATGAATATAGTTGTCGTAACTGGAAAAAATAAGAAACTGTATAAAAAACTTGTTAGAGAATATAGAGCAATTAGAAATGGATTTCCTAGTGTTTATATATTAGGTTTTGTCTCAAATATGAATGAGATAATCTATGCATCTGATTTTTGTTTTATAAAACCAGGTCCTGCTACCACTATGGAATGCTTAAGCCTGGGTAAACCAGTAATTTTCTATTTATCTGCAACATTTTCAGAATTCACAAATGTGCAATTTGTAATTAAGAAAAAAGTTGGTTTTTATGCTATGGACAATGAATTTTTATTTTTAAGATACGTGAAGAAACTTTTAGATGAAAAATATTACAGCTCACTTATGAAAAATATGGAGTACTTTTCAGTTTCCGATGGTGCATATCAAATTGCTGAATTTTTAAATAAATATTTAAGTAATCAAAATGAATAAAATTAAATAACATTTAAAACTTTAAACTTTATTCAATCAATTTTTTCTAATATGAGCATTTTCTAATATGGCATAGTAAATTGTGCTACTTTAAGTTTTATATTAAGTAAAACTTTTAGCCATGAATTAATGTATTTATTAAAATTAAAAAGCTAGAAAAAACTATTGCAACCATACTCATAAGTTTGATAAGAATATTAATGGATGGGCCAGCTGTATCTTTTAGAGGGTCTCCTACAGTATCTCCTACAACTGCTGCTTTATGCTGGATGGAATTTTTCCCACCATGTTTTCCTTTTTCAATAAATTTTTTAGCATTATCCCATGCTCCTCCACAGTTTGCCATCATTATTGCAAGAACAAAACCAGAAGCTGTAGCTCCAGCCAAAAGTGCTATAACTGAAACAGGTCCAAATAGAATACCTGTAAGTATTGGGGCTATAATAGCAATCAAAGATGGAAGGATCATTTCATGCTGTGCACTTTTTGTGGATATTAATATGCATTTTGCATATTCTGGCTTAGCTTTATAATCCATAATACCAGGAATTTCTTTAAACTGCCTTCTTACTTCAACAACCATTTTCCCCGCTGCTTTTCCAACGGCTCCCATTAAAAGTGCACTGAAGAAAAATGGTAGAACTGCTCCTATCATAAGACCTGCTATTGTATAAGGATTTACTAAACCAGAAATAGATATTGATTCTTTCAAATTAGAAAGATAGTTTTCAAATCTTAAGTTTGATGCATTATTTAATATAGTATTAATTCCTTCAAAAAGCTTATTTCTAAACTCTGCAATAAGAGCCAACGCTGTCAACGCAGCTGAACCTATAGCAAAACCTTTTCCAGTTGCTGCTGTCGTGTTTCCAAGAGAATCAAGATTATCTGTTCTCATTCTCACTCGTGGAGCAAGCCTTGCCATTTGTGCTATTCCACCAGCATTATCTGCAACTGGGCCATATGCATCTGTAGCTAAAGTTATACCTAAAGTAGAAAGCATTCCAACAGCAGCAAGTCCTATGCCATATAAACCAAGATCAAGCACCTTTAAACCACCTGCTGCTATATATGCAATAACTATAGCTGCTGATATTGTAATAACTGGAATAAGTGTTGATTTCATCCCAAGACCAAGACCGGATATCATAATAGTAGCAGTTCCTGTTTCAGATGATTCTGCTAACTTTTGGGTGGGTTTATATGTATCAGAGGTATAATACTCTGTAAAGAAACCAATAATTATCCCTGAAAATAGTCCTACAAGCATAGAAAACCATAAATTAATATAAACTTTCCCAAAATAAAAGTAGATAAAAATACCAGAAAAAATTGCGATGCAACTGGTTGCAAAATATATCCCTCTTCTTATTGCATAAAGTAATGTCCTTGTAGAAGCGTTTTCTCTTGCTCTTACAAAAAATGAACCAATTATTGAGAAAATTATGCCTAAAGAAGCTATAAATAAGGGGAGTTCAATTAATTTTAATGTTTCAATATTTATTCCATTTTTCATTGCTGCCATTGAAGCTACAGATCCCAATGCCATGGTAGCGACGATAGAACCAACATAACTTTCATATAAATCAGCTCCCATTCCAGCTACATCTCCAACATTATCTCCAACATTATCTGCGATAACAGCTGGATTTCTTGGATCATCTTCTGGAATTTCAGATTCAACCTTACCAACAAGATCTGCACCTACATCAGCAGCTTTTGTAAATATTCCTCCACCAACTCTCGCAAATAATGCCATTGTGGAAGCGCCCATACCAAATGTTATCATAATTGGTGGTATATCAGCATCATGTATATGAAATCCGAATTTCAGTACAGTAAACCATATAGATAAATCTAAAAGTCCAAGGCCTACAACTGTTAAACCCATTACAGATCCAGCAGAAAATGCAATTCTAAGTGCAGAATTTAAACTTTTTTTTGCAGCCTCAGTAGTTTTAGTATTTGACTTTGTTGCAACAGTCATCCCTATAAACCCAGCAAGACCAGAGAAAAAACCACCGGTAATAAAAGCAAAAGGAACAAATATTGATAGTAACTTAAAAACATAAGATAATATAGAAAGTACTATAAAAATGCCAATGAAAACCAATCCAACTATGAAATATTGTCTTTTAAGATATGCTTTAGCACCTTCCTGAATTGCTTTGGAGATTTCAACCATTTCTTCGGTACCACTTTCTTTTTTGTTTAAGTAAAATATAAGGTAAATTACAAATGATAAGGCGATAATCGAACCAATCCATGAAGAAAGAATCATTTTCTTCTCCTTTTTTTATTATTTATTAATCATTCAATACTTAATTTTATTAACCATTATTTATATTTATAATATTAATATGACTTAATTTAACATTATTTTATATTTTTTCAAGATATTTTTTCTTGAATATTATTTGATTTTATTTACTATTTATTTAGAATATAAAATAAGCCATTTTGGGAGTTTTTATGGAAATCGAAAAGAAAAAACATAACGAAATTATTATTTCAAAAGCTATAGAGAATTTTAAGAAAAGAAATTTTGATCCATATTTTTTTGAAAATAAAGAACAGGCTATCTCTTTCTTCTTTAATAGTATAAATAAAAACCAAACTATTGGGTATGGTGGCTCAAGAACATTAACTCAACTGGAAATAATAGAAAAACTTAGAGATGATGGTTTTAATCTTTTGGATAGAAATAATGAATCAAATACTGCTGAAATTCGAGCAAAACTTGAAAGAGAAACTTTTTTTGCAGATATTTTCATCGCTTCAGCAAATGCAGTATCTATCGAAGGACAAATCGTAAGTCTTGATTTATGGGGAAATAGAGTCTGTGCTACTGGTTTTGGACCTAAAAATGTTTATCTATTTATCGGATATAATAAATTGGTTAAAGATTTAGATAGCGCTATTTATAGGACTAAAAATATTGCAGCTGTCATGAATGCTATAAGATTTAATAAAAATACACCTTGCACTAAAATTGGTAGATGTGTCGATTGTTTTTCTGAGGATAGAATTTGTGCAACGATGACTATTATTGATTGGTGTCATCCGAAAGATAGAATAAAATTACTATTTATAAATGAAGAGCTTGGGTTTTAATTGTTTTTTATAACGAATTTTATAATGTCGATAAATATAACTTTATAATTAAATTCTTGATTAGATCTATTAAATTCATTATTAATTTACAAATTTTATTTAAAAAACTTAATAAAAAGTAATTCCTATAAATTTTTTTTCATTTTCTTCTTCAATTCTTACGACAGTTCCTTCAAATTTTAAATATGATGTATCTGATGCAAGTACAAAACTGACTAAACAACCTAAAGGTATCTCTTTTTTAATATCTTTCTTTTCTATATAACAAGAAGCTCCACAAGCCGAAATATCTTTCAAACTTCCTTCAAATGTTCCATCTTGTAAAGTTAATATTATTTTGTATGGTAAACTTACTCTCTCATGTCTTCTTCTATCTTTTTCTCTCACTTTTAACTCCTTAATCCAATAACATAGAAGCTAAATCTATATAATATTTATTAACAAGCCTGCGTTGGCTAATTGCATTAGAAATTGGGTAAGAATATACTTTACCATTTTCACATCCAATAGTTACTTCATGAACATCTTTTTCAGAAAGTTTTATAGCTTCAAAAGCTAATCTATCAGCCAAAACAACATCATAAACATCAGGGGTTCCACCTCTTTGAATATATGATAATATTACAACTTTTGGTTTTTTATAACCTTTTTGGGAAATTAAATCAGAGATGGCAAATGTAATACCTGTCAATTCTGCTTCGCTATAAATTTCATAATCATCTGATTCTCTTTTTATACCTTTACACTCTACTCCTTCTGCTATTAACAAAATATTATCTAAATAACCTTTTTCTCTTCTTGTGGAAAACAATTGAATCATGTCATCAGCATCGACAACTCCCATTTCAGGTATATAAAATCCTTCAACTTTTGTTGTCATTGCAGAGAAAACAGTTAACCATCCGGCTCTTCTTCCCATAGTTTCAATCAAAATATCTCTTTCATGAGATTCATTTGTAGTTCGAATTGTTTCAATAGCACTTACAATGTTTTTAACAGACGAATAGAATCCCAATGAAAAATCTGTACCATTTATATCATTATCGATTGTTTGAGGAATAGTTATTAATGGGATTCCTGCATTTGATAAGTGAAAAGCAACCCTATGTGTATCAAATGAACCTATTACAATTATCTGATCAATCGATAGTTGAGAAATCCATAGTTTAATCTTTATTATATTTTCTTCATTTTTTAGTGGGTTAAACTTGGAATTTTTTAATATGGAACCACCTGTAAATGCTATATTTTTAACATCTGATTCTGCTAAAAGAGTATATTCTCCATGAATTAAACCTTCCCAACCCCGATAAACACCATATAGAGTATGACCTCTTTTTGCACAAAAATAATATAAGCTTCTTATAAAAGCGTTTATGCCAGGAGAATCTCCACCAGCAGATAAAACGGCTATATTCATTTTAAAAAAACCACCATTAATCTTCCTAAATAAAATTATAAGATTAACTTTAATATTTTCAATATCAAATTTAAATTTATCTTGAAAAAAGAAAATATCTTGTATTAATTAAAAGCAACAATAAAGAAAGGGGAAAGCATGAACTATAAGGATCTTTTTGATAAAATTTCAAGTAAAAATGAAAAAATTAGAAAGATAGCTGTTGCTGGTGCAGAAAATGATCATATACTGGAAGCATGCATAAAAGCAAAAAAGATGAATATTGCAGATTTTATTCTTGTTGGTGATTCTAATAAAATATTTGAAACATTAGATCAACTTAAGATTAAAAGAGACTATTTCGAAATTATCAATATCGAAAATGATTCAAAAAAAGCTCAAAGATGCTGTGAATTATTTAAAGAGAAAAAAGTTGAACTTATTATGAAGGGTTCTGTAAGCACGCCAACTCTATTAAAAGAAGTATTGAAAGAAGAATATGGGATTAGAGGTAGTGGATTTTTATCTCATATTGCTTGCATAGAATATAAAGATAGGCTTCTTGGTATTACAGATGGTGGTTTGAATATTGCACCAACTTTAGAAGAAAAAGTAAAAATTGTCCAAAATGCAATAGATTTCTATAAAAAACTTGGCGTAGAAAAACCAAAAGTTGCAATGACCTGTGCAATAGAGACCCCAAACCCAAAAATGCAGGCGACTATTGATGCTTCTATTATAGCAAAAATGTCTGAAAGAGGTGATATAAAAGGTGGAATAGTCGATGGACCTTTTGGGCTTGATAATGCTTTAGATCTTGAAGCAGCAAAGATAAAAAAAATTAATTCACCAGTTGCTGGATTTTCAGACATTATTGTCGCTCCAGATATCGAAGCAGCAAATATGACAGCCAAAGGAATCATCTATACAAGTAGACCTCAAAATGGAGGCATAATAATAGGATCTTCAACACCTATTATTCTTTTATCAAGGGCAGATGATGCAGATACTAAATTTAATTCAATTTTACTTGCATTAAATGGTATTTAGCTATTTTGATTATCTTATTATTCCCATAAGAATATCATAAAGCTCATTTTGTTGAGCCATATATTTTGCTGCTGCTTGATATGCTTTTTGAAACTTAAGCATATTTGCAAGTTCTTCATCCATATTTACACCAGAATATGCCAACTTGATATTTTTAAAGCTATTCAATGTCATATCATGAAAACCAGCATTTTGACTTACCTCATTACCAAAAGAAGCTACATCCATTACCATTGAAGCATAAAAATCAGTTAAGCTTTGAGAATTTCTTACTAAAAATTTACTATCAATCAATTTGCTAATCTTTTGAGCAATACTTCCATCCCCTTCTTTAATTTCGCTTGAAATCTCAGAAGTTGCTATATTTACTGGATCTTGCTTTATCTCATCACTTAAATCAATCCAAGCTGCAATATTTTTTTCAGGTGATAAAAGATATATCTGATCTGTCATAAAAAGTGATTCGATCGCATTCATATTATTTTCATCAAAAGTAGCATTATAAGCCAAAACTCCAGTAATATTTGACAAAAATTGTCCAGTATCAGATAGACTTTTTATAGAATATATACCATCACTCGAATTGTTTCCTTTTATTTCAAGTTTTCCATTTTGAATATAAAATGTAACACCAGTATTTGCCATATTAACCTTTTTTATTATATCAGAAATACTATCTGATGGTCCATATTGGATTTCTATGCCATTTATTTTTAAACTGCCAGATAT
Organism: uncultured Brachyspira sp.; assembly: GCA_964581895.1. Taxonomy (GTDB): domain Bacteria; phylum Spirochaetota; class JAAYUW01; order JAAYUW01; family JAAYUW01; genus Exilispira. Next base: position 268,765 of record CAZOPR010000004.1, on the reverse strand, counting down.
CATTACCTTCTCATTTATATCCAGATTTTTAGTACCAACAATTTTATAAATTGTTATTGAATCATTAATTCCATCCTGATTTTTATCATATTCTCCATTTTTATAGATTGTTAAGGGAAGTTCCTTGAAAAACAGTAAGCCACTTTCTCCCTTTGAATTCATTCCTTGCTGATGTAAAGCATTTACACTTTCCATAGTGGATAAAGCAAGTTGATTTAATTTTTCTAAAAATCCTTTTAAAACATTGTCTCTACTTGCTATCAAACCCATTAGACTACCTGAGTTTGCGACTACTTTTTCATTTTGAAAATATAAATCATACATCCCTTCACTTCCATTTCTCACAAGATCAAATCCATGATAAATATCATTTTGTACAAGTATTTTCCCATTATAATAAAGATAAAAAGAATCTGTTTCTTTAAATGTTACTGGAATAAATTTAGAAATTTCATTTACAATTTTATCTCTTCTATCTTTTAAATCATTTGCTTTTTGCCCTGTTGCTTCAATTTTCTTGATCTCACTGTTAAGATTTGCAAGGTCTTTTAGTAAATTATTTAAACTACCAACCTGAAGCTCCAGATTTGAATTTATTTCCTTTTGCATCCCCTTTGTCGCATTGAAAAGCTCATGAAATCGAGAAACCAGGCTTTCTGCTTTTTGTTGCACTAATATTTTCTTTTCAATGCTAGAAGGATCTAAGGAAAGGGAATTAAATGCATTGAAAAAATCTCTCAATAATTTATCCAATGAGATACCAGCAGGTTCCTGAACGATTCCTTCCAACTGCTTTATATAATTTTCTAAAGTATTAAAATAACTTACAAATGATGTTTCATTATTTATTTTGCCATCTAAAAACATGTCTTTTATTCTATCTATAAGTGCGACTACACTCCCCTGTCCTACCTGACCAGAAGAGGAAGACATTGTTGAAATTCCAGGAAGCCAAAGAGGTGGAACTTCTTGAAGTGTTACAGTTTGCCTACTATAATCAGGATTTTCTGCATTTGTAATATTATTTTGTATAATATATATTGATTGTTGATTATTTTGAATTGCCCTTTTTGCTAATTCAATCCCCATAAAAGTTGAAAGCATTTTTATCTCCTTGAGTTAAAAATTATTCAAGTCAATCTTAAACACTATATCTAACCGTTGAAAAATATGATTCACATAATGAACCTTTTTCATTGTATATATTTTCCTTGTTTAAACCATCAATTACAATTTTTGAAACTGAGTAGGTTGTATCAAGAATTATTTTATTTTTACTATTTAGTTCAGCCAATTCTATTAATATTTTTTTTAATTTTTCTTTTATTTCAAAATATCTTTCATATTCCTCAGGCAAATAGTCTTTTACTATTTTTTCAATATTAATACTATCATCTTTCAATTCATTTTTAATCATTTCAATTATTGATTTCTTGTAATCTAAAATAGTACCTATCTTATTTAAAATTAAACTTGAAGTTTCATTTTTTTTATTAAAAAGTTCTATCTCATGCTCATAAACCAAACAACCTTTGTCAAACTCATTAAAAAACAAGTCGCTATAAAGACTTAACTCTTTTTCTAATAAATTTATCAACTCTTTTGCTTTTTCTTTCATAATTAATCTTCTTTTTTTTATTTTCGGATTCTAATATAAAAGTTTATTTTTTAACAAAATTTGCTACGCAAATCGAAATTTCAAACTTGTATTTTAAATTTATTATGTATTTATAAAAGGGGTAAAAATTTTTTAAAATTTAATTTTTGGGGGTTTTATGAAACTTCAAAACAAAGTAGCTATTATAACAGGAGCAGCATCTGGTATTGGCAAAGAAACCGCTATTTTATTTGCTAATGAAGGTGCACAAGTTATTGGAACAGATATTCAACAAGATCTTTTAAATGCATTAGAAAAAGAGCATTCTAATATTCATGGCTATCTTTTAAATGTCACAGATCGACCTGCCATCGCAAGTTTTGTTGAAGAGATAAAGAATAAATATGGCAAAATAGATATTCTTATAAATAATGCGGGTATAACTTCAGATGCATTATTAGTAAGAATGTCAGAAGAAGCCTGGGATAAAGTTATTAATATTAACTTAAAAGGTGTTTTCAATATGACTCAAGCTGTTGTTCAAGTCATGCTGGGTCAAGGAAGTGGAGTTGTATTAACTACATCTTCTGTTGTTGGAAGATATGGGAATATTGGTCAAACAAATTATGCTGCTACTAAAGCTGGAGTTATCGGTATGACATATAGCTGGGCTAAAGAATTTGGCAAAAAAGGTATTAGATTTAACGCAGTAGCTCCTGGTTTTATTAAAACTCCTATGACAGAGAAACTTCCTCAAAATGTTATTGATATGATGGTAGAAAAGACACCATTAAAAAAATTCGGAGAACCAATTGATGTTGCAAATGCATTTCTATTTTTAGCTTCTGATGATGCTTCTTTTATTACTGGACAGGTTTTAGGAGTTGATGGCGGTCTTGTTATTTAATTTTATTTTATGTTGACAATAAAGATAATTTTTATTATTTTTAAACTATATATTTAGTTTATAATTTTTGATTTTTTATTGTTACTATAACATTTTTATTTTAATTTTGCTGTTAAATCTTTTATCTTTTTAGTTATGTTTTTAATCTTTGTAGAGGATTAATATGTATAACAAAAAGTTATTAATTTCATTTTTATTGGTAATATCTTTGATTTCATTTTTATCTTTTCAAAACAGTTCTGTTTTATATAATGATTTACTGATTTTTTTCAATGATCCCATAAATGTTTTACCGAATCTTGCCTTAAAATATACATCTAGTTCCCTTTTTCAGTATTTTAATGTAAAAGGTGTAAAAGTATATACTGAATTTCCTCTATCTTTAGAAGCGGCTTTTAAGGTTGCCAAGGAAAAAGATTTAAATTATCTATTAGAAATAAAAAGTAATCTTGTTAGTTATACAAGAACCTCTTCAGGATACTCTGTTAAATTAGAGGTAATAACTTCTGTTTTTGTTTTAAACGATTCCACATCCAAATTCAGCAGTGTTGATACTGGTATATCTGAAAATGCTTTGTCTTCCGATATTGCCTTTGCTTATGCTTTATATGATGGTTCTATTAAAGCCATAAGCAAAATAGAAAAAGACTTATTAAATCTATTAAAAAAATAGTTTCTTGACAAATATTTTTACTTTGTTAAATTCCCTTTGTTAAGGCCCATTCGTCTAGTGGTTAGGACACTAGATTTTCAATCTAGCAGCGGGAGTTCGATTCTCCCATGGGCTAATAGGCGGCATAAAATGCCGCTTTTTTTATTCTCTTATTTTTTCTTAATATTCAAATCTTTTTGATTTTTCAATGATTTTTTGCATTTCGAATTTTTAGCTATCTGCATTTAAAGTTATTTATAAATTTTTATCTTTATATAATTTTCACATTCTTTTTTCATTCTTTTTTAATAAATATTTAAAAAAAAGCCCTGCCGTGGTTCTTGGCAGGGTTTAGGAGGGTGGTTATATCTAACGATATAATCATTATTAATATCGTATTTTTAATTTTTTCTTAAGGAAAAAGTATTAAATTTTTTATTTATAATGATGAAGAGGCGAAATATATGTATGCTGTATGGGCAATCATTCTATCGACTGGTCTGGATTGACCTGTTTTGATCTTCATATTCCTTTCAAGAATTTCAAAACAATCTAAATTGATAAAGTTATTTTGTTCTAAAGCTTCATAAGTTTTTGCTACTTGCTCAACAGTAGGAGATAAAAAACCAGATCTATAACCTTTTTTAAGTAATTTATTTACCAGTGGAACAGCTTCCCAAGGGGTTGGAATATCAACAAAGACTGCATCAAAATAATTATTATAAGGGATATCCTGGTTTTCAAGGTTATAAAGATCTTCAACTGATTTAAATAAAATAAACTCAATATTATCAAGTAGGTTTTTACTACCAAGTCTACAAATATTAGCTTTTGCAGTCTTATGAGATAATTCACTTATATCTATTGTAACTATTTTGCCTTCTTTTCCGACAGTTTCTGCAAGTATCATTGTAAAAGCGCCAGAACCAGTACCTATTTCTGCTACTTTTTTCCCAGGTAATATCCCGAGTTCATAAATTATTCTTGGGGCTTCTTTAGGATAGATAATAGTATGGGATCTTTTTACTTTCATTGCCCTATCTTTTAAGGTTGGAGGTAAAATATAAAAGATATAACCTTTGTTTGAAATCAACTTTTGACCAAACTCAAGATTATCTGGAAGGATTATCTGCCCCTTATGACAATTAAATTCTATATTAGCTTTATATTCAATAAGAAATTTAGTTTGTGATGAATGAAATAGAAGAATAAATTCACCAGAATTGATCATCTTATTTGGTTTCTTCTCTTTCTCTTAATGCGATATTTATCTCAATTGTGCCAAATCGAGAAGAAAAATAAACTGCAATAGTATGTATCTTTATAAATTGTATGTTATAATCTCTTCCAATTACAATAGTAGGAGGTGTAATACTTAACATCTTGCTTTGACCTGATAAATTAATAGTTGCTCTTCCAGTGATAATGTTTGCCATCTCTGCAATAGCACTTCTAAGCATTTCCGTATCATTTCTTTTATTTTCATCAGAAATCATACATTGAGCTATTCTTTCGGCTGTATGTTCCTTAAAAGAATATATTACTTGCCCTTCTATGAAACCTGCGACTCCAACTATAATAGATATATCATTATCTGGAGTTGGATCTGATTTTAGCTTCATATCTGATTTTGTAAGTTCAACACCTGCAAGTTGTTCAAACACCTCTATCGCATTACTAATAAAAGGATTAACATATTCAGCTTTTATAGTTTTCATTTATAACCCCTTTAAATTACTAATTATTTTAATCACAAAACTATTATAATTATTTTATTTTTATTTTCAAGTTCTTTTTCAATAAGTTTAAAAATTATAAAATCTTATTAATTATATCTACTAAATCTGGCTTAAATATAAACTTGTCGTATTTTATAGATTCGCTGATTTCTTGCTCAGTTAGCCCAGACATAATAATAACCTGGCAATTTTTATTCTTTGATTTTATAAATTCAGTAAGGTTATTTAATTCATTTTTTTCTATATTATAATCTATAAAAACATAATCAAACAGATTATCTCTTTTTATTAATTCATAGGCTGAATTAAAATTATCAGCTATTTGAACATTATGTCCTTTTTTGAGAGCTAATTTAGAAATTAATTTCGCAATATATTCTTCATCATCTAATATTAAAATATTTAACATAAATAAATCCAGCAAGAATCAAAGGTTAATTTTTTACGATTTCTTCGTTTTCAATATCTGTTTTATATTTAGATACCATACCTAAAAGATTATCTATGGCATTTCTTGTTTCTTTTGAATCTGATAGCAACTGATCACCAATTACCTTAAACTCTTCAAATTTTATATTAATTTCCGAAATCGAATCAGCTATTCTATCAAGATTAGCTTTTTGACTTTCTGAAGCATTATTAACAAAGGTATTGATATCAGAAATCCTAGTAATATCATTCTGTATTTTTATAAAGGATTCATAAAGTTGTTGATATTTTTCCAAAAAGTCTCTAAGTTCATTTTTAAGTTGCTTTATGGTTTTTGAAATGTTTTTAGTTATTTTATCTGATTCATCAGCAAGTTTTCTGATTTCAGATGAGACTACTTCAAATCCTTTACCAATCTCACCAGCTTTTGCTGATTCGATTGCTGCATTTAAAGACAATAAATTTGTCTGATCAGATATTTCTGAAATCGAAGTTACTGCGTTTGTCATACTTTCAATTTGCTTAATAAGATTTTGTGTTTTTAATTTAAAGTCATTTAAGACAGCCGAGCTATTTTCTACAGTAATCAAACTAATTTTAGACTCACTCGCAACTTCATTTATTTTTTCTACTATTTCTGTATTATGTGAGACAACTTCTTCTATAGAAACCATAATATCTTTAATTAAATCAGAGAAATGAGAAATTGCTGATTCGATTTTAGACGATATTTGAACATTATCTTCAATAAGTTTTTCAAGAATTGAAAATTCTTGCTTGACATCTGAAATTATAATTGAAAAAGATTCTATCAAAGTGTTAATAGAATCTTTTAATGTGTTGACTTCATCTATTCTAGAATTTTTTATCTCAATTTTAGTAAATGTATTTGTTTCAAGTATATTTTTCATCCCTTTTTGAAGCTGAGATATTGGTTTTGAAACTTGAGCAGAAAGGATAAAAACAACTATACTTGCTAAAAGAACAAGAGAACCGACAATAATAGCTATATATTCTATCAAAGTCTGGATTGGAGCTAAATATTCAGAATCTGAAGCTCCTATGACTAAATACCAGTTCCAATCATGCAATTTCATGAATTTTGCATGGTATTTATCTTCATTGTAATTAAATTGAATAGTCTTCCCTGGAAAATTAGAATATTTTTCTAATGCTGTAAAAATTGGGCTTTCAACATCTTCTTTTTTTATCTTTGAGGAAATATTATAATATAACCTTTCACCATTAAAATCATAAATACCAGCATATCCTTTTTGACCAATTTGATTGTTTATTACATAGGTACTTACCATAGATTTTACCTGATCTTCAGAAATGTCAAATTGAGCCCCTAATTCTTTAATTCTTATAACATAACCATCTATATCATCAAATTTGGTCTGCAATGAAAGCTCAATTAAGTTTATGGCATAAGATTTTACCATTTGATATATCAATACTCCAGAAAGAACCATAAGTACTATAATTAAAGGTATTAAGAAGATAAGCAAATTATTTCTTAATTTCATATTTACACTTCTTTATTTTATTATGCTTTTTATGTTTTAAGTATCGAAAAAAAACTTACAAATATTTATTCATAAACTAAAATATTTTTATTTAAATATTATTAAACACTTTTCATTTCACTTTGCTTTGGGAAAAAAGTTTTAAAGATATTTAAAAATTCATTAAATTTTTCTTCATTTAACCTATTTTCTATTATTATTATTTTATCTTTAATTTGAAATCCAAACAAATAAAAATATTTTTCTGAAAATTGGAAAATTAAAGGATTTGGCATCTTTAATGTTTTTCTAAATACAACCGCTTGAAAATCGTCAAAATCATATTTATATTTTTTGAATAAAAACAAAAAACCTTTTTTAATAACTATCTTATTATCTTTTTTTGAAAATTTTATTTCATCCAAATAAAATGTACCTAAAAAGGAAAGGAAGATTATAATAAAAAGAAATATTTTTTGAAAAAAGTAATACTCTAATATTTCAGAAACTGAAAAATTAAAAATTAACATAGCTAAAAGAGAAATAAAAAAAATTGTAGATAATACTCTTGTTATTATTTTCATTCGAAAAATTAGTAATTCCTTTTTTATATTGACATATATTTCAAAGAACATATTAATCCTTTAATTTCAATTATAAATTTTTTTTATATATATTATTTTATTTCTATTTTTATCTAAAATTTCTATTGTTTTCTATTTGCATTTAGTTTATTATATTTTTTTTTTATGTAAATTATTTATTGATATAATTTGAACCTCAATTTTAGTATAAAGTCCAACTTTTTGAAAATGCTTTTTATTTTAAAAAAGTTAATACTTTTGAAAAAGCTTTTATTTTTAGAAAAGCTAGTACTTTTTAAAAAGCTTTTATTTTTAGAAAAGTTAATATACTTTTGAAAAAGCTTTTATTTTTAAAAGGTGCATGATTAAAAAATGATGATCAAAAAAGGGAATCATAATAAAAAAAGGGATTATCCTTTATCTTGGATAACCCCTTTTTTTATATTATTGATCTATCTATTATATAACTGACCTATTTATTATATAACCAGCAAGCAACAAAATGATCCTTTGAAACTTCTATCATTGGTGGTTCTTCCTTAGAGCATATATCCATCTTATGCCTACATCTTGGATGGAAATTACATCCTTGTGGTGGATTTATTGGAGATGGAACATCTCCTGTTAATATTATTCTTTGATCTCTTTTCCTTTCAGGATCTGGAACAGGAACAGCAGAAATAAGAGCTTGAGAATAAGGATGCATTTTGTTGTCGTACAATTCATTTTTAGAGGCTATTTCAACTATTTTCCCAAGATACATTACAGCTATATCATCAGAAAAATACTCTACTACAGAAAGATTATGTGCAATAAAAAGATATGTTAAACCAAATTCATCTTTTAGTTTATTTAAAAGTTTTAATATCTGTGTCTGAATTGATACATCAAGAGCAGATACAGGCTCATCAAGAACTAAAAGTTTTGGTTTTAATGCTATAGCTCTTGCAATACCTATTCTTTGTCTTTGACCACCGGAAAATTCATGAGGATATCTGTTTATATATTGAGGATCAAGTCCAACTCTTTCCATTAAATCCTGTAAAATAAGTTTTCTTTCTTTTTTAGAAGAATACTTTTTATGTATATCTAAACCTTCGGCTATAATATCACCAACTGTCATTCTAGGACTCAATGAACCATAAGGATCCTGAAAGACCATTTGAAAATTTACTCTTGCTTGTCTTAATCTTTCTTTTGAATAAGCATAGATATCATATTTTTTTCTAAGTTCTTTTAGTCTTGTTGAAATCTGTTTAAATTCGTCATTATTTTTTTTCTGTTTTAACATCGTTTTATACTGTTGCTGCAAAGATATAATTTCAGAAGTAATTTCAGTTGGGACATCGAAAAACATTTCGCCTTCATGTGGCTTATATAAGCCTACAATGGTTCTTCCTACTGTTGTTTTTCCACAACCTGATTCTCCAACTAAACCAAGAGTTTTTCCTCTTTTAATCTTAAAAGAAACACCATCAACTGCCTTAACATAGCCAACTGTTCTTTTTATAATACCTGCTTTTATTGGGAAATAAGTTCTTAGATCATATAATTCAACAAGATATGGATTAGTATTTTCCATTTAATTTCTCCTTTAATAAAATCTGAAATTAATTATAAAGAAAACATCTTACAAAGTGCCCGGGTTCAACTTCTTTAAGTTCACATTCTTGCTGAGAACAAATTGGCATTCTTTTATTACATCTATCAGCAAAATAACATCCTTTTGGCAAATCTATAAGATTTGGTACTCTTCCTGGAATTTCCTGTAATTCTTTACCTCTTTGACCAAGGATAGGTATAGAATTAAGTAAACCTATAGTATAAGGATGCATCGGATTCTTAAATAATCTTTTTACTTCTGTTTTTTCAACAATTACACCAGCATACATTACTGCAACATAATCTACTGTTTCAGCGATAACAGCCAGGTCATGAGTTATTAAAATGACAGCAGAATTAAACTTCTTTTGCATTTCTTTTATAAGTTCAAGAATTTGAGCTTGAATAGTTACATCAAGTGCTGTAGTAGGTTCATCCGCAATTAAAAGTTTTGGGTTGCATGTCAAAGCCATGGCTATCATAACTCTTTGTCTCATACCACCCGAAAGTTCAAATGGATATTGAGTAAATCTTTTTTCAGGTTCAGGAATACCAACAATTTTAAGTAATTCTATTGTTTTTTCTTTAGCCTCTTTTTTAGAAATTTTCTGATGAAGTGTAAAAACTTCAGAAATCTGATGACCTACTGTAAATACTGGATTTAAGGCAGTCATCGGTTCCTGGAAGATCATAGAAATTTTATTTCCTCTTATATTGTGCATCTCATTTTCAGATATATTAACTATATCCTGACCATCAAAAAAAATCTGACCAGAAATGATTTTTCCAGGTGGATTTGGAATAAGTTTCATTATAGATAAGGAGGTTACAGATTTACCACATCCAGATTCTCCAACCAACCCCAATGTTTCTCCTTCACCAACTTCAAATGAAACATCATTTACGGCTTTTACTACACCTTCTTCTGTAAAGAAAAAAGTTTTCAAATTCTTTACCTCAAGAAGTTTTGATGATTTATCTATATTAGTAGACATTTTTATCTCCTTAATTAATCTGTTAAATTATAGGTTTCTAAGTCTTGGGTCAAGAGCATCTCTAAGAGCATCTCCTATGAGGTTTAATGCAAGTATAAACAACCATATAAAAGGAACTGCTCCTAAAAAATTTTGCCATCTTCCAGCACTAACCTCTTGTGAAGCATCTGCAATCATTGTACCCCATGTTGGAACTCCAACAATTGAAAGTCCAAGATATGCGAGTAATACTTCTGACATTATTACTCCAGCAAATGTTAAAATTGCTGAAATAATGACATAATGAAAGACATTTGGTAATATATGTTTGAATATAATTCTTCCATCTTTTGCCCCTAAGGTTCTTGCAGCCAGGACATATTCAAATTCTTTAGCCTGCATAAATGCACCTCTTATAACCCTTGCAAGTCCAACCCATCCTGTTAAAGCAAAAGCTAAAGCTATTGTTAAAAAAGAAGGTCCCATTAACAAAATAAAAGCAAGAATTATAATTAAACCTGGTACTGAGTATATTATAGACATAAGATATTGTATTGCATCATCAATGAAACCACCATAATAGCCGGCAAGGGCTCCCATGATGATAGCAATAGGGATCTGTATTAAAATTGTCAAAAAACCTAAATACATAGAAATCTTGGAACCATAAACAGCTCTATATAATACATTTCTTCCAAAAATATCTGTTCCACAAGGTGCAGATTTATCTTGAAACGGAGGAACAAATGATCTATTTACATCTTCAATATGATTTGTTGCTAATTCAAAAATATGACCTACATTAAAAGCTGAATATAAAGCCATAAGAATATAAAAAAAAATGATAACAAACATAATCATTGCAAGTCTATTTCTATATATTCTTCTTGCTGCATCAAAAAGAAGACTTCTACCTTTTACTACTTCCATTTTATTCTCCTTTTAATAATTAACTAAGTTTAACTCTTGGATCTACAATACTATATGAAATATCAGTAATAAGAGAGAAAAAGATAAAAAATAGTGTATAAACTACAACCATAGCTTTCAATACTGGTAAATCATAACTTGAAACAGCGGTAACAGTTAAATCACCTATACCAGGGATTGAAAAGAATCTTTCTGTTAAAAGAGCTCCTAAAAGTAAGCCAGGTATAGACATAATTACAGCTGTTAAAATAGGAATCAACGCATTTTTAAAAACATGAGTGTACATAATCTTTCTAGTGGAAAGACCTTTTGCTTTAGCAGTTCTTACATAGTCCTTATTTACTTCTTCAACAAATACTGTTCTATAATATCTTACATCACCACCAACATTAGCAAAAGTGATAAGGATCCAAGGTAAAACGAGGTATCTTATCCTTTCTATTCCAAAACCCCAACCTGAAATAGGAAAAAGCTTCCATTTAGCAGCCAAAAAAGATTGAGCAATTATTATCAATGCTAGATAAGGAAATGCCATAAATATAGTAGCTAATATTGTTATTAGCTTATCTAAAAACTTTCCTCTATAGAAAGCACATAAAAGAGCCAAAGCTGTCGATATCAAAAATTCAAAAATAAAAGGAGGAAAAGTAACAGATAAAGATACAGGGACACATCTTTTTATTAAATCTGCAATTCTTTGCTTTTTAGCCAAAGATTTGCCAAAATCCATTGTTGCTGCTTGTTTAACATAATCTAAATATTGTAAAAAAAGTGGTTTATCCAAACCAAGCTGATGTCTCAATGTAGCTATCTGCTGAGGAGTTCTTGACTTTGGAGATAGCATATTGTACAAAACCTTATCCTGACCGCCTATAACATTGAAAAGCAAGAAAAAGATTATCATACAACCAAGTAATGTTGGAATAAGGTTAATAAGTTTTCTAATAATATAATTAATCATAAAGTATGACTCCTTTGTTTGCTTAAGCTGTCTCTTAGTTAACATAATTTTTCAGCTAAATCAAGAATTTTATTTTATTTAAGTTTAAAAGGGAAATTGTAGAAAATATAAATATAAATTATAAATAATGAAATAATGAAATAATTTTGATTTAGGAAAAATAATGAAATATTCTATCAAAAAAAAAGAGCTTGAAATAATAATTTCTCTTTTTAATTCTCTTTCAAGAATAAAAAATATAAATGAATTGCTGGAAATAATTATAGATTCATCAAGAACATTAGCTAACTGTGATGGCGGAACTATTTATATTAAAAATGATGAAGATATGCTTGAATTTGCTTATTCCAAATCTTACTTTCTATCTTCTAAATATAGTGAAGAAGTTGTTCAAGAAATATTTAAACCATTTCAATTAAATATTGATGAAAATTCAATTGCAGGTTATTGCGCATTGACAAAGAAGATAATCAATATTTCAGATATTCAAAAATTTGGTAATTTAGTTCAATTCAAATATAATGACTACTGGGATAAAAAATATGGCTATAATACTATTTCAATTTTAACAGTCCCTTTAATAAATAATCAAAATGATTTAATAGGCGTTCTTCAACTTATTAATGCTAAAGATGAAGAAAAAAATAAAATAATACCTTTTTCTCCTAGAGTTGAGTATATAATAGATATGATTTCCAAGCAATCTGCAATAGCAATATATAACTTTCAATTAACAAATAAACTTTATGTTTCACAGGTTGAAACAATACTAAAATTAGGTATAGCATCTGAATATAAGGATAAAGAAACTTACAATCATCTTAGAAGAATGAGCGAATATAGTAAACTTTTGGCATATAAAATAAAAGGTTCAAATTCATATGCTGAAAATGTTAGATTGGCTTCAATGATGCATGATATTGGAAAAATTGGGATACCAGATTCAATTTTATTAAAACCTGCTGGTTTAGATCAAGATGAAAAAAAAACAATGCAAAAACATACTATATATGGAGCCATGATTTTAAAGGATTCTGAAGCATTTGTTTTACAACTAGCAGCAAAAATCGCGCTGACACATCATGAAAAATGGGATGGAACTGGATATCCTCTTGGCTTAAAAGGAGAAGCTATCCCATTAGAAGGTAGAATTGTTGCCCTTGCTGATGTATTTGATGCCCTTTCTTCAAAAAGAGTATATAAAGAAGCAATGAACATAGAGGAATGTAAATCATTCTTATTAAATGAAAAAGGTAAGCATTTTGATCCTTATCTTGTTGATATTTTTATCGAAATGCTACCAAAGGTATTAGAAATAAGAGATAGATATCTTTCAGATGAGAATATTACCCCAGAAATTTTTTCAATTGGGGATATAATAGTGGATTTATCATCAATATGACATTTACAACTAAAATTTTAGTGAACTGGAACCAAAATATATCCAGAAATTAACCATACCTGGTTTTTAAGTATTAAATAAAATTCTCCATCAAATTTTTCTATAATATTCTTATACTTAAATTCAAGATATACATATATTATTGCTTTATCTTTTTCTATTATTGATTTTTTAATCTCAAAATGAATCAAATCATTGTAAAATTCAGATATTCTTTCCTTTTTAAAATCTTCAATAATTTTAAGTCTATCCTGTTCCGATGCATATAGATAAATATCTTTGTACTTTGAATATTGTATTATATAAGAATCAAAGTCAAAAAATGTAAAGTACAAATCCCAATTATGCTCAATTCTTGCCTTTAATGCCATCTCAACAATTTTGTATGGAGGTAAATCCTTTAAGTTCTGCAAAGTTGTTTTTGCCTGCACATACTCTTTTGCAGTTTCTTCGGAAGGGAAAAAGCTTTTGGGAGGATTAAGTTCAAGTTTTAAGATATTTTTAGTTAAAAAAACCTGATCCCTTTCTATTGAAGGATAAAATAAACCCTGTATAAAATATAGACCTCCTTCTTTAAATTCGAACCATTGGCTTATGTCCACAGTATAAGATAAACTTTGATTGGGAGTCAATAGTATGGTTCTTGTATAAACCTTTTCTTTTGTTGCTTTTGCTAAAATATAGTATTTTGAATATGGAACCTGTTCTGCATAAGAAGTAAAAACTTTAAAATCGACTGTAAACATCAAATTTTCAGCTACTTCGAAAAAATAATTATTTGAGGACTTATTTGTTATTTCAATTTTAATAAGAATTGGAGAATTCAAAAAATATATTTGTTCGTTTTCAAATTGTAAATAAACTTCAATATTACTATTGTTAGAAGGAGAATCAACGCCTAAAAAAATTGCACAAATATTTAATACTAGAAAAATTAAAAAGATTTTTTTAGTCTTATTTATCATTAAAAACCTCTATTTATAAATTCTATTTTTTTAAGTTTCGGATTATTTCAAAAATATTGAAATATTAGATTTAAAACCTATTTTTATTAAAAATAAAATTTTTGGAGTGTTTTTTGAGATTATTATTTTTAAGCAAGGAAAATTTTGAAGAAAACTTGTATTATTTATCAACTGAAGATAGCAGACATCTTTTTGCTAATAGATATAAAATAAATGACTCTATTTCTGCTGTACTTGATGATAAAATTGGTGAATTTATAATAAAAAAAATAAATAAGAAAATTATTTATGGGTATTTCAATCCAAAAATGTTATTAGAAGAACCTTTTTATAAATTAAACTTAATAATTGGTTTACCAAAAGATAGGGCTTTGAATCCTATTATTGAAAAATCAGCTGAGATAGGAGTAAATAATATTTTTATTGTTCCATTAGAATTTTCAGATAGAAAAGATTTTTCTTTTAATAATATTTTAAGGTTAAATAAAATTTCAAAAGAAGGTTGCAAACAATCTGGCAACCCATTTATACCAAAAATCTATTACATAGATAAAATTGGTCAAATCGATAATCTTTTAGAATTAAAGGATAACCTTAAAATATTGCTTGATGAAGTTTGCCAAACAAAACATGACTTTTTTACTTTGATTAATAATAATACAGTTGAAAATTTCAAAAAAATAACTATTTTTATTGGACCAGAAGGGGGGATTTCAAATAATGAAAGAAACTTCCTATTAAATAAAGGTTTTGTTTCTGTAACTGCTGGTAAAAATATATTAAGAACAGAAACAGCTGCAATAGCTTCAATGTTTTTTCTAAGATTATATCAAAACTATATTTTTAATAGATAATTGGAGAATCTATTTATGAATAAAATTTCAATATTTGGATTAACTATTACAAATGGCACAAGTGAAGAATTTATTGAATATATCTTTAAAAATCTTGAAGAAGGGAAAAAAACCCATATTATAACACTAAATTCTTTAATACTTCTTAGAAGTCTATTTTCGCCAAGACTTAAAAATATAATAAAAAATTCTGAATTAGTATTTATAGAAAGTGTAGGAGTCGAACTAGCATGTAAACTTATAGGATTTAAAGTAAATAAGAGAATACCAGGAATAGATTTTTTTAGAGAACTTTTATATTACATTGATATTAGGTTTAAATCAATATATCTTTTAGGTGCTTCTTTTGATACTATTACTAAAGCAGAAAAAAATATTAAAAAAGCATTCCCTTCAATAAAGGTAATTGGTAGATATCATGGCTATTTTAAAAAGGATGAAGAAGAAAAAATAAATATCGCAATAAAAAAATCATCTCCAGATTTTATTTTTGTAGCCATGGGTAGCCCTAAACAGGAATATTGGATTGCTTCTAATTTAGATAAAATTAAAGTCGCTATGGGAGTTGGAGGTTCTTTTGATGTATTTGCGGGTAAAAGGAAAAGGGCTCCAAAAAAATTTATAAATGGCGGTTTTGAGTGGCTTTATAGAATAGTTTCCCATCCAACAAGGATTTTTCAAATCTTTCCCTTGTTATTGTTTTGTTTTATAACATTAAACTATGCTCTTTTTATAAGGATAAAAAAAATATTTTCAAAAAAAAATACTAAAAGCGAGGGGAAAAATGATTGAACCTAAGGTATTAAAAGGTTTTAAAGATTCACTTCCAGGTGAAGAATTCTATAGAAAATATTTAATAACTAAAATTGAAGGTACATTAAAATTATTTGGTTATCTACCTATTGATACTCCTGCATTAGAATATAGAGAGATACTACTTGGAAAAGGTGGCGGAGAAACAGATAAACAGGTATTTATATTTAAAGATAAAGGAGAAAGAGAAGTTGGCCTTCGATATGACTTAACTGTCCCACTTGCAAGATTTGTAGCGATGCATGAAAATGAAATAGTATTCCCATTTAAAAGATATCATATTTCAAAAGTATGGAGAGGTGAAAAACCACAAAGAGGAAGATTTAGAGAATTTTATCAGGCAGATTTTGACATTATTGGAATAGATAGTATAGAAAGTGATATAGAAATAATCTTGCTAATCTACAATCTATTAAAAAACTTAGGTATTACTAATATAACTATTAAAATCAATGATAGAAGTCTTTTGCATCAGATTTTTGAGAAAATAGGAATTTCTGAATTTGAAAAAGAAATTTTACTAATTCTTGATAAATATTATAAAATTACCGAAGTAGAATTTATTGAAAATTTAAAAAGTATTATTGGAAATAAAAGCGAGGAAATTTTAAGAATTATAAAATACGCAAATGAAGGAAATTTATTTGAATTTATAAAAGAAAGATATAATATTTACGATACTCGTTTAGAAAAAATATTTAGTTTTTTCAAACAGATAAACTTAAAAGAATTTGTCACAATTGACTTTGCCATTACGAGGGGTCTCGATTATTATACTGGAATTGTTTTTGAGACTTTCATTAAAGATTCCATTGAACTAGGGTCTGTTTGCTCTGGTGGTAGATACGATAACCTTACTTCAATCTTTTCCAAAAACAAATACTCTGGCATTGGAAGTTCTATAGGACTTGATAGATTAATCACATATCTTATAGAAAAAAATCTTATTCCAAAAATATCCTTTTGTAATCTATTGATTGTAAATTTAAATTCAAAAGATTTGAATTTATACTACGAAATATTAAATAAAATGCATAATGAGGATATTTCTTGTGAGATATATCCAGAAGCAACCAAACTAAAAAAGCAGTTTAAATATGCTGAAGAAAAAAATATTCCTTTTATGCTTTTTTTAGGTGAAGAGGAAAAAGAAAAATCAATATTAAAATTAAAAAATATAATAACAGGTGTTGAACTAATTTTTTCAAAAATCGATAAACTAATAGATTATCTGAAAAATCCGCAAAAATCAATTAGTTTATGAAGTATCTCGGAATATTTCTTATCTTTTTCGACTATTTGAATACCTATATCGTAAAAACTTTCATTAATATCTTTTGAAATTCTTTTGACTATGCCAGTAAAATGGAGAGTATCCCCCTCATTTATTTCTTTTGGTAGTTTTAACTTTAACTTAAGTTCTTTTCCTTCAGGAATATCTGTTTCAGACATCATAAGGATACCACCTTCAGAAATATCTAGAAGATAACCCAAAAGAATATCATTTTCATCAAAAATTCTTAAATAAAAAATAAGATGTCTTCTAGTATATTTTCTTCTATCCACTTTTTTCTCCTTTAATATTGTTGATTAATTTAATAATAAATCAAAAAAAATTTGTTGCAAATCAGACACTATCAATATTTTGCATAATAACATATTTTTCTTCAAGATTTAATCCTAAATATTTAATTATATCTTTTCTGGTAACTATCCCGATTATATTATCATTTTCTATTATGGGCAAATGCCCTATATTATATTTTTGAAATAGTAACTCAATAGATTCTATTGTCATATCTTTTGTACCTGTAATGACTTTTTTATGCATATAAGCACTTACTGGAGAATTCATTTGATTTATTTTTCTTGCTTTCATTATATCTCTTAATGAAATAAATCCAACAAGTTTATTATTTTCATCAACTACAGGTGCTCCTGTATAATTTAAGGATTCTAAATAGATTGAGGCTTCTTTTACACTCCAGTTTTCCTTTATGATATAAACAGTTTTATTCATAATATCAAAAGCCTTTTTTGCAAATTCTATCTTTTCTTCTATATCCTTTTTAAATGATAAAAAAATCTTTTTAATATCATCATGTTCAATTTTTGCAGAACCTGCGAAAATATGACCTCCCCCACCATATCTATATAAAATATTATGAATATTTATCTCTTCTTTCTTGCTTCTTGCTACAATCAAACCTTTTTTGTTTTTTGAAAAATCGAAGAAGGCAAAATATGCATCTGGATTTTCTATCTCAAAAACCTTTTCTACAACCCCAGAAAGTCCAGGGAATTGCTCTTCAAGTTCAATATAAGAAAGAGCAATATAATGTCCTTTAATAGTTTTATAAATAAGATTATTCAATATATTATGAAACAGTGATATTTGACCTTCTTGATTTATTAATTTAATTTTTCTTGTTGCAACTTTAATATCTGCTCCATTTTTAATAAGATAATTTGCTGCTTCAAAATCTAAATCCTTTGTGCTGATATTGGTAAAATTGCCAGTATCAGCATAGATTCCAGTTAAAGCAATAGTTGCATCTATCGGATTTATCTTAATATTATTTCTGATTAAAATAGAGGCAACTAGTGAAGTATTTGCACCAATTTCTTCGGAAATCAACTTTGCATTTTCAATATCAAAACTATCTGCTATATGGTGATCCCAGACTTCAACTTCTTTTGCTGAATTCAATAAAGAAAGATATTCATTAATTCGAACTTTGGTTCTAGTATCCACAATAACAAGTTTGTCTATCTTTAAATCAGAAATTTCATTTTGAGATTTTAAATTTAAAAAATCTGCATAAAGAGAATATAAGTTCTTTGCAACAGGATGGATAAGGTTACTTTTAACCAGTATAGCATCTGGATATATATACCTCATCAAAACCATAGAACCAAGGCAATCATTATCTGTATTTGAATGACCAATAATTGCAATCATATTTATAATTTATTATAAAATTTTAAAAAAGCAAAATTAAAAATCAAATTGTTGACTAAATAAATTTTTATTCGATTAATTTTTCTGAAATTGCAAATAAAATAAATAATCTCAACTAAGAAGAAGAAAATAAATGAATAAAAATCTGAAAATCCCCGAATTAATAGCTCCTGCTGGAAGTTTGGAAAGTGCGATTTATGCATTTAATGCTGGAGCTGATGCCGTTTACTTTGGTCTATCTCATTTTTCAGCCAGAAAGTATGCGGTTAATTTTGATGAAAAACAATATCGAAAACTTTTACTTTATGCAAAAAATAATAATAAAAAAATTTATCTAACATTAAACACAATTATTAAAGAGGATGAATTAAAACAACTAATTAAACTATTAAAATTCCTTCAATTTTTCCCTCCAAACGCAATAATAATACAGGATTTCGGTATTATTGGCTTAATCAAATATTTTTTGAAAGAGATAAATATCCATGCTTCAACTCAAAGTGGCACCTACTCCAACTATTCCTATGAAATTATAAAAAATCTTGGGATAAAAAGAGTTATACTTGCAAGAGAAAGTACTTTTTATGATATTTATGATATTAAAAAAGAATTTACTGATATTGAAATAGAAGTTTTTATTCATGGAGCATTATGCTACAGTTTTTCTGGATTTTGCCTTGCATCTGGAATTTTACTAAAAAGAAGTGGAAATAGGGGTGAATGTGCTCAAATATGTCGAAACTATTTTAATTTTACATCAAAAACAAGGTATGATGATCTCAATTTGTCCTTATTTTCATGTAATGATCTAAATTTGAAAGATAATATAATTAAGTTAGCCAAAATTGGAGTTGATTCATTTAAGATTGAAGGAAGGATGAAAGATCCAGAATATACTTTTAATACTGTTAAAAACTATAGAAATATTTTAGATAGAATTATTGAGAAGCCAGAAGATTTTTTAAATAATCTGGCTTTTAATAATAATTTAGATGAAAATAAAAGTAAAAACTTTGAAAATAATAATAAAAATATACTACTTTCATTTTCAAGAATCCCAACAAATGGCTATTTAAACAATCAAAATGGCGAAAAACTTATAAATCCATTTTTCCCTTTTCATATAGGAACAGAACTTGGCGTTATTAAAGATTTCAATAAAAATTTCATTCTTGTTAAACTTGATGAAGATATCAGTCAAAGGGATGGTATATTAATATTAGTTAAAATAAAAGATAAAATTATGTCTTTTCCATTTTCTGCAGTAAAAATAATGGTAAATGATAGAGAAGTATATAAAGGATATAAAGCTCAAGTAGTAAAAATATCTTCCCCATCACTAATTGAATTTTTTAATATTTTTAATTCTAAATATGGTAAACAAAAATTAGATAAAAGTTTGTTTTCTAATAATATCAATCTTGATGAATTCAACCTAAGCCTTCTTATAAAAAGTGACTTTTTTATCCTTAGAAAAATATCAGATAGAAATTTAGACTTAAAAAAAATTAATGAAAATCTTTTAGAAGAAGAAAAGTTAAAAGTATCAATTGATTTTAAGATAGAAAATTTTGATGTAGAATTTGAAAACAAAAAGCAGAGCCATAATAGCAATAAAACTGATACTAATATTGGTTTATATGAAATAAATATGATTTATTCTTACAATATTCTTGATAAAAAGTTCGATAACAGGTTGAATTTTATGGCTCAAAAAAGGCTAGGTGATAAATCTTATTTAAAAATTTTTGAACAGGAGATTAGTAAAACTCAAAAAGATGATAATTTTGAAATTAAAGTTAATATAGATTATAAGTTAAAAAATATTTTTGATAAAATCTTTATTCAACCTTCTTTGAATAAAAAAATTGTAAATCAGATTAAAGAGGATGTTAGAAAAAATCTGTATGATTTTCTATATTCTGAATCTGACAAATCTATTTATGATTCAATAATTGAACAAGTTCTTTTTCAACAACTTTTTTTTAAGCAAAATCCTTTTCATGCAGATTTTTTAAATAATATTGATAATATAAATACTGATAAACTAAATATAATCGAACAAAAAAATTGGATTTTTGAAAAATTATATAAGAATAATATTTTAGTGGATGACATTTTTTATAGAAAAAAAATTTCTCCTAAAAATTATATAGAGCAACTTGATGATACTAATATCATTCCTTTTATAACTTTTGATAACTTAAAAGAGTTAGATATAGAAAAAAATGATACTATTTTTAAAATAGAAAATATTCTATTTTTACCTTTACATCCAATCATAGATAATGAAAACACATATATCGAATTAATAGAAAAATTAATAGTAAGAAATAAGAAATATATTTATATTTTTGGAATTAACTCTTCTTGGCATTTTCATTTTTATAAAAAGTACTTAAATGATCCAAATATTTTTTTTTATTTTGATTTTTATATTTATATTGCAAATATATTCTCTTATAAATATTACTCAAATTACATAAAATCTTTATTCGGTCTATTCTGGATAGAATTTAAGGATGAAATAAAAGAAGAAATTAAAAACAATAAATTGGCTTCTGAAATTAATAAAAGTTTATCTTTATTTGAAATAAAAGAATTTAATCCACCATTATTTATTAGTAGAGGTTGCTTGGAAAGAAATATATTGAATGATTTTGTTTGTCCTAAAAACTGCAAAAAAAAGTATATCTATAAAATACAAAATCAAAAAAATCAGTTTTTATATATAATTCAAAATTGCATTTCTTATTTATTTAAAAGCGATAATTTCATTAAAATTGAAAATTAATATAATTGTAAGTTTTAATTGTAAATTATATCGTGCAATTCTGGATATCGATTTTTTACCTCTTGCTTTGGTCTATAAAGTCTATGTATTGAATGAGGATATATCACTTCCTTATTTACGGTTGAAAGATAATAGTGTGGTTCCTTAAAATTTGGTTTTGTGGTCCATGTATATTTTGAATTAACATCAAAATAGACAGATGCAACTTTTATATTTTTATGATTTAAGTTCCTTCGAAGTCCCTCTTTAAGTTTATCTACAACCGGATTGACATAAATACCTGCCTTGAAAGTTGTGTCAATAATCAGTATATTGCTTGTATCCTCCACCCTTTCTAAGAGGTACGGCAAACCTATAATATTACTCTTATATGATAGATGAGAAGAGGATGTATTTATGGCGACATGATCTGGATTTTTCTTTGGATTCCCATTTATTTTATTTAAATATTTGTAGGTTTCATGGATATAAATACCTGATATTACACCACCAGGCCATAAAGCAATTAAAAAATCTGGCTCAAAATCCGAGTAAAATATATTTACACCAAGTTTTATCGAATCTATCTGTATTTTTTCAGGGGTTAACCAAAGATAATCTTCAACAATATTTAAGTTTTCAATAGGAAAAGATTTTTTAGATAATAAATCAAAGATATCTGGATAATTTTCTTTAAGAACAAAATCTTTATTATCTATTAAAAGATCTGAGATTTCATGGGGGTAATTTACCCAGCAATCTTTATCATAATCATTTAAATAAACCAAATTTGTATTGTAGATGTTTTTTTCTGGTTTTCTGTCTAAAGTTGCCACATAGACCTGATGAGGCATATTTTTTCTGGTCTGATGTTGAAGTAATGCAAGTAAATGTGATATGGTTTCACCTGTATCATAAATATCATCGATTATTAAAAGTATATCTTCTGGAACAACAACTTTGATAACATGCTCTAAACCTTTTACTATAACCTCTTTTTGTGTAAAATTTTCTCCATAAGTAGAAGTAGTTATAGCAGTATGATTTATAAAAATTCCTTGAAGCCTAAAGTATTCATTTATCCCAATACCAACAATAGTTCCACCTCTCCAAAGTGAGATAGCATGATTTGGTCTGATATTTAAATCATACAATTTTTTACCAAGTAAAAATGATTCATACATAATTTGTTTAGCTGATTTAAATACAAAATTCATATTTTACCTTCTTATAAAATAGTTTCTTAGATTTTAAATTTTTTTTTTATAAAGTAAATAACTAAGCTAAACAATTTCTTGACTTATTTAACTTATATTGTTTTTTGAATAAAAATAATACAATAAAAGGAATAAAAATGGCAAATACATATCTATTCACATCAGAATCAGTAGGAGAAGGGCACCCAGATAAACTTTGCGATCAAATTTCAGATGCAATCTTAGATGCAGCCTTGACTTTACAGCCAGACGCAAGAGTAGCAATTGAAACATTTGCTTCAAATGGAGTCATTGTCATTGGTGGTGAAATGACTTTAAGTAAAGGTTTCATTGATATACAGGATATAGCTAGAGGAATCATAAGAAAAGTTGGCTATGATAATCCTGATTATGGTCTTGATTACAAATCCTGTGGGATATTGACTAACATAAACAGACAATCACCAGATATTGCTATGGGAGTAGATGAGATAAAAGAACATGAGATGGGTGCTGGAGATCAGGGGATGATGTTTGGCTATGCTTGTAAAGAAACAGAACAACTGATGCCAGCCCCAATTGTTTTTGCTCACAATATCATGCTTAAGGCATCAGAAGTAAGAAAAAATGGTTTGATGCCTTGTTTACGACCAGACGGGAAATGTCAGGTTACTGTAGAATATAAAGATGGTATTCCTTTTAGAATCCATACCGTTGTTCTTTCTCACCAGCATGACCCTGATATTTCATATGAAGAATTAAAAGAAAACTTGATTGAAAAAGTAATAAAACAGGCATTGCCTGAAAAAATGCTTGATTCTAAAACTATTTATCTTATTAATCCAACTGGAAGATTCGTTATAGGTGGACCTATGGGTGATACAGGTCTCACTGGAAGAAAAATAGTTGTAGATACTTATGGTGGGGCTGGTAAAGTTGGCGGTGGCGCTTTTTCTGGTAAAGATCCAACTAAAGTAGATAGATCAGCTGCTTACATGGCAAGGTATATATGTAAAAACATTGTTAAAGCAGATATTGCGGAAAAATGTGAAATTGAACTTGCTTATGCTATTGGAATTGCTCATCCTGTATCTGTTACTTTAAATTTCTTTGGAACTGGAAAATATCCGGAAGATAAAGTTGAAGAAATTGTTGAAAAAATTTTCCCATTAAAACCTAAAGATATAATAAATCACCTTAATCTTCAAAAACCTATTTATACTGAAACAGCAACATTTGGTCATTTTGGAAGAGATAAATTTTCGTGGGAAAAAACCGATAAAGTAGAGGAGTTATTAAAATATTTAAAGAAGTAGGAAATATAAATGACAGCAAAATTACCCTCTTCTAATATTAAAGAAAATAAATTAAGCAAATCTTCAAAAATAAATAAGAACGAGAAAAAGAAAAAAGAAAAAAAGCAGATTATTGATTTTGCAACAAAAGTTAGAAGAGTGAGAAATGCTTTAAGCGAAAGAAACTTAAATAGAACTTTCTGGAAAAAGATAGATGAAATATTAAAAGATAAAGATGTTAATGCAGAAGAAAGTACATTTGCAGACTTTGAAAAATTATTGATTAATCAAGCATATAAAATCGCTAAAAGAGCAGATTATTTTTCTTATTTTGTAGAAATTATTTTAGGTTTAGCAATATATCTTATTTTTTATTTAATTTTTCAAAAAAAAGAATTTTTCGTAAATATTTTTTCAAACTTTGAATTTAATCAACCTGATATAATATTTCTTTTATTTTTAATTAATGGAATTATTTTTAATCTTTCTCAAATAAGAATTTCATCCTACGAAATTTTTTCACTCGATTATTCATTAATGATTCCTATAACTATGATTTATGGTCCTGTTTATTCAGCCTTATCTTTTTCTTTGATTTATATAATAAGGGTTATAAGAGATTCGAGAAGAGGTTATATTGCTAGAGGGAAAATCTATAGATTTGAAAATTTTGTATCAAGTTTATCCTACTTTTTTTCAAGTATTGGTTCTGTCGGAGGAGAAATACTTTTAATTTCTTTTGCTTCATCCTTATTTAATTTATCTATCATAGAATTTAATTTGCCATTTTTAGCATTCCTTATTGCTTTATTTATTTTAGGTCCTTTAGTTCATGATTTAATTGCCTTAATCGGAATTTGCTCTCGAGGTACATATATAGGCCATATTATTAATCTTACATTCCTTGCTTCAATTGGAGTAGATGCTATAATATTGTTAAATGGTTATCTATATT
The DNA here is from genome assembly GCA_964581895.1 of uncultured Brachyspira sp. Taxonomy (GTDB): domain Bacteria; phylum Spirochaetota; class JAAYUW01; order JAAYUW01; family JAAYUW01; genus Exilispira. Next base: position 243,667 of record CAZOPR010000004.1, on the reverse strand, counting down.
TTGTTATTACTAAAACCTTTGGTTATTTCGGATTTGGTTTTTACACAGTTATATTATACGGCGTTTTAATAGCATTTATAAGACTTTCTAAAGTCAATGAAATTATTCAGAAACAAAAAGAAGAAATTGAAAGTGAAAAAAAATTACTATCAAAAATGAATTCCGACATGACCAAAGCAGCTGAAATACTACAAGAAAAGACAAAAGATAACCTTGACATTACAAAAGTCATAAGTATACAAGCTGAAAATGTTGGACAGCAATTTTTAAATGTTAAAGATAAACTTTCCAGTTTAATCTCCTCTTTATCCGCTGTTACAAAAGGATTCAATGATATAAGTAAAAAAACGGAAGAAACAACATTTAAAATCGAACAATCTAAGGAGATAATTTCAAAATCCTCTAATATGTTAAAAGAATTTAGAGATTCAACAGAAGTTGTCGAAGAATCTCTAACTTTAATAACCGAAATTTCAGAACAGACAAACCTTTTGGCATTAAATGCTTCCATTGAAGCTGCAAGAGCAAAGGAAAGTGGTAAAGGTTTCGCTGTTGTAGCAGGAGAAATCAGAAAACTTGCTGAAAAAACTACAGAATCAACAGACAAGATCTATTCTGTTATTACTGCAAATTATAAAATAGCAGATAGATTAAAAAAAGTTTTTGATGAACTTTCGTTATTATTTTTAAACTATCAAAATGACATAAGATCTATAAAAGATGATATTCAAAAGCTAAATGCTAATTATAATGAAATAAATTCATCAATTTTAAATACTGGTAATTCTATAGATGATTCTGTTACTACATTAAATATCTTTAACAATATCTCCCAGGAAATTGCTGCTATTGCAGAAGAACTAAATGCACTTAATTCTGAATTAAAAGCAAACATAAAAAAAGAATAAATATCAAATTTTCCCTTCTGCTATATCTATCATCATTTTAAGACTAATTGCACTGTATTCCCTTTCAGATTTATCTAAGATTATTTCATTATTGTCTGCCTGTTTATCTCTTATTTTCAATAATAAATTGCATAAATTATCTAAATTTATTTTTTGCATATTTTTACAATAAGATTCTTTCAAAGAAAAAATCTTTTTATCTGGATTCTCTTTTTGAAGTCTATTTACAAAAGTTGATTCTGTCCCAACAGCCCAAGTGGAACCATTTTCAGAATTCTTAATCAAATTGTATATGAATTCTGTTGAACCAGAAAAATCTGCCTGGCTAACTACTTCAACTTTTGATTCTGGATGAACCACAATCTTTATTTGAGGAAAATTTTTTCTAAGATTAAAAATATCTTCTTTTGAATAAACCTGATGAACCGGGCAAAATCCATTCCAGAGGAAAATATCTATATCATCATAACTATCTTCCTCTTTTAAGTTTATCTCATCTCTTATAAATATACTTTTAGTTTTAACATTTTTCATCTTAATCGCTGTATTTGAGCCAAGATAAAAATCAGGCACAAAAATTATCTTTTTGTTTTTATTTAAGTAATACTTGATGATTTTTTCTGCATTTGAAGATGTACAGCAACTTCCACCATGTTGACCTGTAAAAGATTTAATATCAACATAAGAATTTACATAAGTTACTATTACTACATCAAGATTTTTTTTATCTTTTAAAAAATAGAATATATTTTGTAAGTCGTCCAACTTTACCTTTTCAGCTAAAGGACATAAAGAATTAAAATCAGGTATATAAACTTTTTGATTTTCATTTGCAAGGATTTTAGCAGTCTCAGCCATAAATCTTACACCGCAAAGCACTATATTTTGCTTTGAAGTATTGGCTGCTTTTTTTGCTAGCATATAAGAATCACCAACAAAATCAGCCAGTTCCACAATCTGCTCATTTTGATAATGATGTGCCGCAATAATTAAATTTTCTTTCAATTCTTCTTTTATTTCTAAAATTTTTTCTTTTATTAAGTCCATGATTTTTCTCCCTAATTTATAAACTTCATAGAAAAATCAAATGATATGACTGAATGTGTTAGTGAACCTATAGATATATATGTTGGCTTAAGATCTGAAAATTTTATGACTTTTTCTTCATCCATATTTCCAGAAATTTCGGTTTCAATTTTATTATTAATAATTTTTAAGGCTTCTTTTGCGCTATCGAAATCCATATTATCAAGCATAATTCTATCTACATTTAAAGCTTTTGCTTCTTTAACTTCTTCAAGATTTCTTGTTTCAACTTCAATTTTATATCTATCCTTATATTTTTTTCTTACTTTATTAACAGCATTTGTAATACCTTTTGCCCCGTCAATATGATTATCTTTTATCATTATCATATCATATAAACCATACCTATGATTTTTAGCACCACCGCATCTTACAGCATATTTTGCTAAAACTCTATAACCTGCAAGAACTTTTCTTGTATCCAAAATAGTAGTATTATTATTTGTTAATTCCACGAATCTGGCTGTTTTTGTCGCAATGCCACTTAAATAACCTAAAAAATTTAATGCTGTTCTTTCTGCTTTAAGTAATGAAAGTAAATTACCCTCAACTGTCGCTATAATATCCTGTTTATAAATTTTTTCTGAATCAATTTTATGTTTTTTAAAAATTATCGTTTTATCTACCATTAAAAATACCAGTTCAGCAATATCAATACCAGATAAAACCCCATCTTGCTTAGCTACAATCTGTGTTTTTCCCTTTTCATTTGAAAAGATAGCCGAAGAAGTTATATCTCCTTTACTATTAAAATCTTCTTTCAAGCCGATTTTAATAATCTTTTTAATTGATTTTATATTTTTTTTTAATTCTATATCCATTTTTTCCCTCACCAACAATATATTGCTTATCAATATAAAAGTTCAAGTGTTAAATTAAAATAATTCATATGGTATTACGATAATATTGAAAATAAATCCTTCAATAATAAAAGTAAATTGTATAGATATTTTTTTATTTATTTATAAATGAGGGAAAAAATGGATATAAATAACAAAATGGAAATAAATAATAATAGTAATAATGACCTTTCTGATAAACTAAATCAAAAGCTTAGTGATTATAAATCTTTAATTGAAATAGGATTAATAATTTCATCTGAAGGAGATATTAACTCTATATCAAAAGAGATATGTTATGGTTTAATAACAAAATATCAAATTGAGTATATTGTTGTTTTGCTTTTTCCCGATGAAGTTCAAAAAGAGATGAAACTCTTTGTTTTTCAAAATTTTCAAGAAAAAGAAGAAAAGATTGAAATTAATGATTTTAATCCCATAAGATCATTTTTTTTATCCCACCCTAATCAGGTTGATTTTTCAACATTTTCATTTTTGTTACCTGTAGATCTTGTTACTCAATTTTTAAAATTTAAGCCAGAGATTATATTCCCATTAAAATCAACTGAAAATGTATTTGGATTTTTAATGCTTTCCCAAAATCAAGTAGGTAAGTTTACACAAGATGATATAGAATATATTTCCAACATTTCATCATTCGCCTCAGTCGCTATTCAAAATAAGAAAAATTACTTAAAAGCAATTACAGATATGAAAACTGGACTTTATATCTATACTTATTTTATCCAAAGGATGAATGAAGAAATCGAAGTATTTAAAAGATATTCAGATGTTTTTTCAGCTTTAATGCTTGATATAGACTTTTTTAAAGATGTAAATGACAGATATGGACATTTAATAGGAGATCTTGCTTTGATAGAACTTGCAAAAATTATTAAAAATAACATACGATTAAACATTGACATACCTGCAAGATTTGGTGGTGATGAATTTGCGGTTTTATTTCCAAGAACTTCAAATATAGTTGCATTTCAAATAGCTGAAAGAATTAGAAGAAAAGTAAATCAATCTATATTTTACTTTGAAGGAAGAGAAGTTAAATTTACAGTTTCAATTGGCGTTTCTACTATAATACCAACAGTAAATGAACCTGAAAATTTCATAAAATTATGTGATAAAGCTCTATATTATTCAAAAAGAGCTGGTAAAAATCGAGTCACTTCTTTTTATAATAACAAATATGGTGTATATAAAATAAGCTCAGAATAATATTTTTTCTGCTTTTCCAAACTTGCTTTGTAAAAATATCCCTTTAATAATCATTGTAGCATAGCTACCTTTATCAAGAATAAATTCAATTTTTACTTTTTTCCTACCCTTAAAAAAATCATCCTCTTGAAAGTCATAAATCTTAAAATCTTTTGGTATTAAGTATGCTTTCCTTTTCTGGCTTTTTATATTTAAACCTAAAAATCTTGCATCCAGTTCTTTAAAACTAATTTTTTCATTATTCTCAATTTCAATCAAGGTATTTTTTAAGATTTGTTGAAAATCGAATTTTAAGTTTTTTTCAGAAATAAAGCCTTTAAGGCTTATTTCCTTATCTATAAAGCTTTTAAGACTTATTTCTTTATCTATATTACTTGAAGGGATAGGTAAAAAAATATTTGAAATAAGATTAAATAAATCATCATTTAAATATTCTGGAAAAAGGTACTGCTGCATTTCACCTTTCAATATGTAAAATTTATTTTCTTTGTTTAATTTAACTAAAATCTTGGATAAAAGATGATTAAAAAGGTAAGATTGGTATGCATGAAAAAGAAGGATTAAATATCTTCTATCCATAGAGTTAAAAGCTTTAAGAAAAATTTTATCTCTTTCTTGAATTTTAAAATTTTTATTATTTTTCGCTTCTTGATAAATTGTTGCAAAAAATTTTTTAAGTTCTGGTGGTAATTTTTTAATTGTTTGTTGATAATCAATTGTTCCTTCTTTATCTAATATGAAATTTAAAGCATCTGTTTTAGATTTTTTAATATCTTTTCTATCATACTTTGATGTCATAAAAAGGAGGTTAGTTGCTGAAATAAAATCCTTTTTTATTAAACTTTTAGCAACAAAACCTTGCTGATGTCTTGCACTTCCAAATCTTTGATCATCAAAGTAGTTAGGAACTCCTTGATTTTTGACTATTTCAAATCTATCTAATATTAAAGGGATCTGTCTTTCATCAATTGATCTTACAACAATAGAAAATCTATTGTGATTAATATTTTCACTTTTTATCTGTTTTTCTGTGAAACCTACGAAAGAAAAATCTACATTAGGAATTATTTGCTCATTTTTTTTTATTGCATCTATCATTTTAAGAGCAAACTCTTTCTTTATTGACATATAGGATGTCGTTAATGCATGCCTATCCTTTATTCCTGCAATAGATATTTCTTTTGCTGGAATCTTTAATCTTGTGCTTAAAGATGATATTAAATCAAATGTACTCCAACCCTTTTTCTTAAAATTAAATAAAGCATACTCATCATCAGACTTAATATCCACTGTTAAATATTCTTCAACAATAAAATCTTCAGGAAATGTTCGGATTTTCATAATCTTTTTCTATTATATCTTTAATAGTTTCGCTAATTTCTTTTTCATTATATTTATCATTATCATCATATTTTTCTATCTGCTGATAGGGAATTGGTTTATGAAAATAAAGAGAAACCTCTTTGGTATGGTAGATCAAAAAACTCCATTTTGGTTTGACAATATATGTACCATTTATAGTGACTGGTAAAAGATCAAATTTTGTGTTTTGCCAGATTGAGATAAATCCTCTTTTAAATTTATGAATATTTCCATCTAAAGTCCTTGTCCCTTCTGGAAATATTGCTATTGAACTTGATCTATTTTTTCTTAATTTTTTTGATCTTTCAGTGATTTTTAAGATAGTCTCTTTTATCTTCTTTGAATCTATTGGAATGGTATCCATCTCTTTTAATAAGGCACCAAAAAAAAGGACTTTAAAAAATCTTTTATTTGCTACCCAAATTGTATTTGGCATAAAATACATTATTGCTGCAATATCATAGTAACTTGCATGATTTGCGACTATCAGATAATTTTTATTTTTTTCAATATTTTCAAATCCATAAGCTTTTAATTTTATCCCTATTATCTTAAAAAAGAATAGGGACCAATATTTAGATAAAAATATAAAAAGATTATTCATTTTTAATATTTTTGTTAATAATCCTATGAAAAAAATAATTGTCTGAATAGGTAGAGCAATTATATAAGTAATAAAAGAACATAATATTGTAGATAATTTTATTCTTCTTTTTTGTTTCATTTTGATTAAATATAGAAACTAATCTTTTTTTTTCAATATTTTAATGCTGTAAATCTTGCATAATTAAAAATATATTTTATAGGTTATAAAAAGGACTAAAATGAAATTAAAGGGAATAGGCATTTCAGGGACGATTTCGTGGGGTAAAGTCTATCTTTATTTGCACGAATCTTATTCTATTCCAAAATATAATGTCCTTGATATTTCTTCTGAAATCAATAGATTTACAAAAGCCATTGATAAAACCATAGAAGATATAAATAAAATAAAACTAACACTTGAAAAAACTGTCTCTGAAGATGAACTATTTTTATATACATCTTTCATTCTTTTACTAAATGACCCAAATTTTGTTTCTATGGTTACAAATGAAATTAAAAAAGGGCAGAAAAACGCAGAATGGGCTTTATATGTTGTACTTGAAGAGTTAATCTCAAAATTCCAGAATATACCTAATATTTCCTTTGCCCAGCGATCCGAAGATATCTCATCCATTGGTGAAAAGATAATGATGAACCTTTTAACTAAAAAAGAAGATGAGAATCTTAATATACCACCAAATTCAATAATCATTGCAAGATCTATCTCTCCAACAGACCCAATAATTATGGAGCATAATAATATCGCTGGTCTTATAACAGAATTTGGAGGCTATGCTTCACACACTGCAATAATGACAAGAAGTCTTTCTATCCCTTCTGTATTAGGTGTAGAATTTATCACTTCAATTGCTCAGAATAATGAAGATATAATATTGAATCCTCTTACTGGTGAAGTTATATTAAGACCAACTGATGAAGAATTTAAAGAAGCAAAATCTCTTCAATCCAAACAAAAAAGACTTTTATCAAGTTTTCATCCATTTATTAACAAAGAATCCAAAACCATGGATGGAACTTCTGTCGATATACTTGCCAACATAGCATTTGTAGAAGAGATCCCTTCACTATTAAAAACATCATCAAAAGGTATTGGCCTTTACAGATCCGAATTTATTGTGCTTCAATCAAATTCTTTTCCACCTGAAGAAACTCAATATAAAATGCTGAAAAAAATTTTTTCAACTTATCATTTAGATAAAGAAATTACAATTAGAACTCTGGATCTTGGTGGAGATAAAATTATCCCAGGTTATGCATCGGCAAATGAGAAAAATCCTTTTTTAGGATATAGAGCGATCCGCTTTTGTCTTTCAAGACCTAAGCTTTTTCTTGAACAGATCAGATCTATTTTAAGAGCTTCATATGGAGCAAAAAACCTAAAAATAATGATTCCAATGGTATCAAACTATGAAGAGATAATTGAAACAAAAAAGTTATTTGACGAAGCATTAGAGCAACTTCAAAAAGAAAATATCCCACATTGTAAATCATTTAAGCTTGGAATAATGTTTGAAATTCCATCTATTTACTATATTTTAGATGAACTTTCAAAAGAGATTGACTTTATTTCTATTGGGACAAATGATTTAATACAATACCTGCTTGCTTGTGATAGAGGAAATGAAAAGGTAGCTTACCTTTTTAAGTATTCAAATCCATCTGTAATAAGATTTTTAAATGATACTATAAAAAAAGCAAATCAATTGAAACTTGAAGTCTCTATGTGTGGAGAAATGGCTTCAGATATTTATTCTATCCCAATTTTGTTAGGAATGGGACTAAGAAGATTTTCCATACCTCCCTCTTCATACATGCTTGTCAATAAGCTACTACACACTATAAGTATATCAGAATCCGAAGAACTTACTAAAGAAGTTTTGACTTTAATTTCAGCAGATGAAATTGAAAAGAAAATTGACAGGTGGATAAAAGAAAGAGCATATGAAGTATATGAGTTTTTTCATCTACTAAAATGATTTACTTAAATAATTTAATTAAATAGCTTACTTAAATAAATTACTTAAATAAATTACTTAAATAAATTACTTAAATAAATTACTTAAATAAATTA
>CAZOPR010000004.1:80148-235465 GCA_964581895.1 uncultured Brachyspira sp. | reverse complement strand
CTTAAATGACTTACTTGAATAACTTACTTGAATAAATTATTTAAATAACTTACTTGAACAAATTACTTAAATGAATTACTTAAATAACTAATTTGGATAAATTACTAAAAAAAATTATTAAAATAAATTATTGAAATAAATATTTTTTTAATCTATTTTAATTTAAGTTAGTTAGATTAAATATCTATGATTGAAAATGCTAAATTTATCAAGGATAAATATGCAAAATAGAAAAGATTATTATAAAATTGTACTTGCTGGAAGACCAAATGTCGGAAAATCCACAATATTTAATATTTTTGCAAAAAAAAGAGTGGCTATAGAGTTTGCTGAACCTGGAACAACTCGAGATCCAGTAGAAAAAATTGTCGAAATTGGAGATAAAAAGGTACTTTTTGTAGATACAGGTGGTTTTGAATTTGAAAGTAAAGATCCTTTATATACCTTGATAGGAGAAAAAGCCAAGCAATGTATCCAGGATGCTGATCTGGTTCTTTTCATAGTTGAAAAAGATAAGATTATTGATGAAGATATTGCTTTTCTAAGGTTTATAAAAAGAAATGCTAAAAAATATATACTTGTAATAAATAAAGCCGAAGGTAAATATAAAGATCTTTTACCTACTGAGATATATAGATTGGGCGTTAAAACTATGATTTCAGTTTCAGCAATACATAGAGATAACATTGATTTATTAGAAGATACTATTATTGAGATTATCAATCAGGATTTAAAAGAACCTTTAACTATATTGAATGAAGAAGATAATAAAAATGTTGAAAAGATAGATTTAAATATTGAAAGTAGTAAAAATGAAACTTATAAAAAAGATTCTTTAAGACTTTCAATTGTTGGAAGACCAAATACAGGTAAATCTACTTTATTAAATTGTATTTTAAATGAGGAAAAAGCAATTGTATCAGATATCCCAGGGACTACGAGGGATGCGATAGAAACTCTTATCAATTATAAAGGGCAGCAGATCATCTTAGTCGATACCGCTGGGATAAGAAAAAAAAGCAAAATTGACACAGATCTTGAATATTACTGCATAAAAAGAAGCTTTGATGCAATAAACAATAGCGACATAGTGATTCATCTTGTTGAATCTAATGATTTAATAACATCACAGGATAAAAAAATATCAGATTATATAATAAATAAAGGTAAAGGTTATATCCTGGCTTTAAATAAAATAGATTTACTTATTAAAGATTTTGAAAAACTTGATGAATTAAAAGATAATGCAAAAATTAATCAAACATATGAAAAATTAGATGAAACAATTAGTTATCAATTCCCTCAAATTTCTTATGTTAAAAAATTTTTCATAAGTGCTAAAAATAATTTTAATGTAAATTTATTACTTGACTACTGCCTTGATTTATTTACCAGAATTAAACTTGAACATAAAACTTCACAACTAAATAAAGTTATTGAAAGAATATCAGAAATAAAACCTATCTTAATAAATTCCTCTTTTTTGAATCTTTTATATATGGTTCAGGCAAAAGATATCCCCAGAATTTATAAGATTTTTACAAATAAAGAAAGTAAAGAAATACCATCATATTATACCCAATACATAATAAATGAGCTAAGAAAACAGTTGAATTTAGAATCAATACCTATTAGAATAAAATATGAAAAAAGAAAAAATAAAAATCAGGAATAACTATTATGATTTTTTTTATTATTTATTTATTAATCTCTTTTTTAATTGGAGCAATTCCAACCGGTCTTATTATTGGAAAAATTAAAAAGGTTGATATTAGGAGTCAGGGATCAAAAAATATTGGTGCAACAAATGTAACAAGATCTCTTGGTCCTATATTTGGTGCTATTACACTATTTATTGACTCCTTGAAAGCTTTTTTACCTTTATTTTTATTTAAATCTATTTCAAATTACTTTTCCATTTCGCCGCAATTTTTAAGTTTGGATTTAAGCAGGTCCATTATAGCAGTAGTCATATTATGTGGAAACACATTTAATCCATTTTTAAGATTTAAAGGTGGGAAAGGTGTGGCAACAGGTCTTGGAATAATGTTATTTTTAAATCCTATAGGAGTTGCTGTATCTTTTGCTATTTTCTTAATAACAGTTCTTATTTCAAAATATATTTCACTTGGTTCAATATTTGCAGTTATAACTATCATAGTCTCATCTTTTTTTCTGATAAAATCATTTTATATAATTTGTTCGATTGTTTTGATAGGTTTTATTGTTATAATAAGGCATAAAGAAAATATAAAAAGACTTTTAAACTCAACTGAAAATAAATTTACATTAAAAAATAATAAAAAGTAAAATTTTTATATAATTTAATTTTTTATCTGGTATATTATAAGTTAATAAAAGTCAAAAGAAGAAAAAGGTATGGAAAAGGATAAGATTTATTATTCTATTTCAGAGGTCTGCAAAATTTGTGAACTGAAGCCTCACACTTTGAGAAGTTGGGAAGAAGGGATAATTGCATTGAAACCAAAGAAAAACAAATTTGGCCATCGTATTTATACAAGTCAAGATATAAAAAAAATAAAAATAATTAAGAAACTTGTATATATTGATAAACTGTCTATAAAAGGAATAAATGACTATTTTTTATCCAAATTTAACAATACAAAGACGCAAAAGATAGCTGAAATTCAAAGTCTATGGTATGAAATATACGACAAAACACAAAGTTTAAAAAAATTTATTGACAATTTGGAACCAAATGATATTTTGCATTTCGTAAGCCGAGATAGCTCAGTCGGTAGAGCAAAGGACTGAAAATCCTTGTGTCGGCGGTTCGATTCCACCTCTCGGCATTAGGGGCTCTCCTTAAACCAAGGATAGCCCTTTTTTTTTGAATTATAATTTTGATTTTATTATAAATTTATTTTATTATATATATAGTCTGTAAAAAAGGTAAATATGGACAAATATCAGTTCAATATAGATTTACAAACTTTGACAAAAGCAATTGAAATTTACTTAAAAATCGCTTATGAAAATGACCAGATACCACAGATCACTAAGACAAAGCTGGATCCTATATTAAATAGTCAATCAATAAATGAAGCTTTAAATAATTTTAAGTATGAATCATTTAATGGATCTCCTTCTTATAAGTTGCAGCTTGGTTCTTCAAAGTATCCTTTTTTGAAGCTTGTTTATGAAAAAGCTGCTTTTACAGATGAATTTGGTTTTTATATCGATAGACATTCAGAATATATTGCTGTTGATTCTTCTTCCCCCGAATTTAAAAAGGAACTTGAAGTTAAAAATTATACATCAGAATTAAAATTCAAGATTGAATCTGAATTTGAAAAAGAAAATATTCCAACCTATCGAAAACTGGTCAAAGAGTATGTTTCAAAATATAAAAGTAGCTTAAATTCATCCTCTATTTCAAAAAAAGGTAAATTTATATTACTTGTGGAAGATGATCCAGATATAAATGATATGCATAAATTAGAGTTAATGATTTTAGGTTATGATGTTGAATCTGTTTTCAATGGATATGATGCATTAAAACTTGTTGAGAATAAATATTTTGATTTGATGATATTAGATCTAATGATGTCTGGAATCTCTGGGCAGGAAGTGATTAAAAGAGCTGGAAAAGATATAGATATAGTTGTCCTATCCGCTTTATCAGATAAGTTTACTAAAGATACCTGCCTTAATTTAGGAGCTAAAGCTTATCTTACAAAGCCTATTCATAAAGAGGACTTAAAAAACTTTTTGTCCGATTTTTTCAATAAAAAAGCAGCTACTCAAAATTAAAAAAGTTTAACTTAAATAACTTAATTGTAAAATACTAAGTAAATGTTAAATTAAAGAAAATTCAAAATATATTGGAGATAATAGTATGTGCGGAATAGTAGGTTATATTGGAAAGCAGGATGCCAAGGAAATATTGATAAATGGACTTAAAAGACTTGAATACAGAGGTTATGATTCTGCAGGTATAGCTTTATTAAATGATAAAGAGATTATAATCAAAAAATCTGTTGGTAAAGTTCAAAATCTTGAAAATAAGGTTACAGATATTGAAGATAACTTTTTTACAGGTATTGCTCATACAAGATGGGCTACACATGGTGAGCCTACTGAAATTAATGCTCATCCACATAAAGATTGCAGTTCAAAAATAGCAGTTGTTCATAATGGAATAATTGAAAATTATAACATATTAAAAAAATATCTTATAGAAAAAGGTCATAAATTTATTTCTGAAACTGATACAGAGGTTTTTGCACATCTAATAGAGTCAAATTATAAAGGGGATTTTTTAGAAGCTGTCTTACTTTCATTAAAAGAATGTGTGGGCTCTTTTGCTTTTGCAATTCTACATAAAGATCATCCAGATACAATAATTGCTGCAAAAAAAGGTTCCCCACTTGTTGTTGGGATTGGAAATGGTGAAAATTTTCTTGCATCAGATGTAAATGCTATAACTTCATTTACTAACAATATTATTTATGTAAACGAGGAAGAAGTAGTAATATTAAAAAAGGATTCATATAAATTTGTATCATTTCAAAATCAAAAACTAGAAAAGCAGATTGTTCAGATTGAAGCAGATTTACAAAATATTGAGATGAGCGATTTCCCCCATTATATGTTAAAGGAAATCTTTGAACAACCTCATACTATATCTAACGCTGTTAGAGGAAGATTAAACTTTGAAGAAGCAAATGTGAGACTTGATGGTCTTTATGCTGTTGTAGATAAGATCAAAAAAGCGAAGAATTACATTTTGGCTGGCTGTGGGACATCCTGGCATGCTGCAATAATTGGTGAATATTTATTCAATAGTTTTGTTAGAACAAATGTCAAAGTTGAATATGCATCAGAGATGAGATATAAAAATACTTATATAGATGATTCTACTATATGTTTTTTTATCTCTCAATCTGGTGAAACAGCAGATACCATTGCTGCTTTAAGAGAAGCTAAGAGAAGAGAAGCTACATGCCTTGGTATTTGTAATGTTGTAAACTCTACAATAGCGAGAGAAACTGCATCAGGTGTTTATTTGCATGCTGGACCAGAAATAGGTGTTGCATCAACTAAAGCATTTACATCACAGGTAAGTGTCCTTACCTTAGTATCAATATTTATTGGAAGACTTATTGGTAGAGTATCATTTGAAGAAGCTTATAATATCTTAAAAGAATTATCTTTACTTCCAGAGAAAGTTGAAAAGATACTGCATAACTCAACTTTTATTCAAAATATTGCGGAACAGTTTTATAAAGCAAATAATGCACTTTTTTTAGGTAGAGGAATAAACTATCCAGTAGCATTAGAAGGAGCTTTAAAACTTAAAGAGATTTCATATATACATGCCGAAGGTTATCCCGCAGCTGAAATGAAACATGGACCGATAGCCTTAATAGATGAAAATATGCCAGTATTTGTTATAGCCACTAAGGATTTTCTTTATGATAAAGTTATAAATAATATTAAAGAAGTAAAAGCAAGAAAAGGCAGGGTTATTGCCATAGCAAATGAAGATGATAAAGAGATACACAAAACTGTAGATCATGTTATTTATGTTCCAAATACATTACCAGTTTTGGCTCCTATTCTTAATATAATCCCACTTCAGCTTTTTGCATATTATGTTGCTGTTAGAAGGGGACTAGATGTAGATAAACCAAGAAATTTAGCGAAATCAGTAACTGTTGAATAATAATAATTAAATAAAGATTGTTTAGTGAAGATGTTTGTATAAAGATAATTAAACAAAAATTAGATTAGAAGGCAATAAAATGATGAAAAGGAAATTTTTCAATTTTGAAAATGAATCTTTTTTCTATATTTTTATAATAATCTTAGTTTTCTTTATAATTTCCTTATTTACAATTTCATTTTATTATCTTTCAAAAACAGAAATTTCGATATTGAAAATACCTTTATTTAATATTGTTGCTATTTCTCTTTCTATTCTTTTCTGTATCTTCCTTTTTTATAGATATATTAAATCTATTGTTTTTTACTTTATTTTTTTACTTTTATTCTTTTTTATAGTGATGTTTGCAAATAAATACCCATTAATAGGTTTTTTTTTGCTTATAGCTTTTGTTTTTTTATTCATTAAATCAAAAAAGATAATCTTCCCTAAAATCAACTAAAATTATTATTAAGATTTAATATAAACTGTTTTATTAACTGATTAACTTTTTTTCTAAGCTGTCTTACTGTATGTTTATCTTTAAATCGACAGATATCATATTCATCATTACATATTATGCATCTTTTCTTTTTTAGCCCAATCAAAGAAGAGGAAATCATTCTTTTCTTTGTATAAATATCTATATCTAAAAATCTAAATTTTTTTTCAAGATTATATGTTATCTGTTTTGTAATCATTGGTTCGGCTTTTATCTTTATAAGTAAAGATTCTCCACTTATTCCAGTAAACATCTTATAGCTTTTAATATTATAAGGACTAAAATAATTTTCATAAAATTTTATAATATATTTTAGTATTTCGGTAAAAGCCGAATGAAATTTTGGAAAACCTTTAATATTAAGACTAATTGAAATAATTATATAATCAAAATCTTCTTCTTCTTGAAAATATTTAAGTATTTTTTTATATTGATTTTCTCTGGAACTTAAAATTTTGTTTCTTAAGCATAAATAATTTTTATGATTAATAAGAACTTTTTCCATATCTTTCTTTTATCATTTTTATCTCTTATTCTCCATTTTTTATACCTTAGTTTTATTCTTTTTTCAAATATTTTTTCAATATTGAAGAAAAAATAGAATATTGACAATGATAAAAGATAAATTATTATTATTAAGTAGCAAATCTAATAACAAAAAGGGATAATAATCATGAAAAGAAGATTCTTTTTGTTGTTTATATTTTTTATACTTTTTCTATTAACTTTATTCCCAATAAATTTTATAGATGCCGATAACAAAATTGTTTTTGCTATCTTTTTTAACAATATTTCTGGAGAATTTATCCCAAATGAAGTTAAATATGCTGTAGATAATTTATATCTTTACTTAAAAAGCAAATATAATATTGAATTATTGGATAATGGTTTATCAAGTCGATCTTTAACTTTAGAACTTTTGAAAAATAATAATTTAAGCTGTTATGCTGAATTTAGTGCAAAAACTATTGGTATCAGTTATTCAAATTCAAGATATAAAGTGGATCTTTCAGTTAATCTTATTTTTGATTCTACCAAGACTGAGCAAATAGATTTTGAAAAAACAAAGGCATATGAAGGGGAAGAGTCTTCTAATCTTAGTGATTCAAGATCTTTTACTTTATCTAAAGCTTACCTTGATATATTTTCTGAAAATATAGATAAAATTAAAGAAATACTTTCACAATAACTTTATCAGTTTAATATTTTGAGCTGTCCATAATTTCCATCGAATCCAGCTGGTTCAAACTTAAATAAATTCTTTCTTAGTGCTACTAAAGATGATTTTACTTTGTCTTCTATTTTCAAATTATTGATTATATCTATTATCTTTTTTTCATCCATCATATAAAGGTTACTTTCGAATCCCACTTCATCTATTATCAATCTATAAATATCATTTACTTTTTTAGATTTTATTGAACTATTTAAAGATATTGCTACTACTTCTATCAAAGGAATTGAATAAAAAAATTTTTGTTTTCTAAATAAATTCAAATCTGCTTTTTTGTTTATTAAATCTTTATCTTTTAAGAATAATTTTTGAACTCTATATTCAACACCCTCTATCATCCTTTTATGACATATTGGACATATTAAATTTTCTGGAATATCTTCAACTTTAAAGTATATTGACTGATTGTTATCATGTCTATCAGCTCTATGCCCAGTTAAAAAATATCTTCCATGCTCTGGTTTAAATTCTACAGAATAAACCAACCTTTTTTTTCTTATTGAATCTATAATATCAAAGTAACTTAAATTATCTATTTCAATTGCAAAAAACTCCCTTCCAATTCTATTTAATGCCTCACTATGAGCGTCTGAATTAGATATAACAAGGAAATTATTGAGGCTTTTTATCTTTAATATCATATCAGGGTCAGCAGATAATCCAGATTCAAGAGCATTTATCTTTTTGCCAAATTGACCAAAGAATTGTTCAATGCAGTCTATCGGATTTTCTCCTCCAAGAACACCATCTGGAGTGAAAATATGGGCTGGAATAAATTCAATATCATGAAATCTTTCTGAAAGATTCATTAAAAAATCTTCCATCTGGTTTAAGTCATCAAATTTTAAGTATGGTCTTCCTATAGAAAGTTTAGCGCCAGACTTTTCAAAAATTTTTACTATCTTCTCTACGACATAAAAAGCTGGAAAAGTCATCAATAAATGAACAGATTTTCTTCTTTTTTTATCAAAAAAATATGGGGCTGTTAAAACTATTTCACTTTCTAAAATTACTCTTGGAATAAATTTATATTTTTTCTCCTCTATATTTTTTAATACAAACAAACCTTCTTCACTTTCTACTAAACTTTCTTTAAGAGTTTTTCTCCAATCTGGTTGAAGCGCATCTGCACTTCCATAAAGATTAATCCCTTTTATCTGTAAATTTTCATAAAGTTTTTCAAAGGAAATCTTACCAACTCCTCCAGAATAACCAGAATGACAATGAATATCGCAGGTTAATATCATAATTCAAACTACCTTATAGTGCCTTTCTTTTAAAAATTAGAGCATAAATATAATAATATGCTAACTTTTTATTTAACAATTGATCTTTGGCAATGTCAAGATAATTGTGTGAAAGTCTTGGAAATTTTCATTTATTAAAGGACTGTTCGATTAATAAAAAGTATCTTAGCTTTTTGTTTTGGTATTTTAAATTCTTGTCGCTAAAAAATAGTTATAAAAACTTATTAGCAATGTCCTCTAAGTAAAAATATACTTATATTTCATCAATGAAAGCTTTTCTAACTTTGTTTTTTCTATTTTTCTTCAAATGAAACTAGCATAGGTTATGTTCTACTTCAAAAAATATTTCTTTTTATACATCATATTTTTTATTACCAGCTGGCAAAAAATAAGATAATATTTCGCACCTATTATTCTTTGTAAGCCATAATAAAGTATAAACTGCTTCTTTTGCTACGCCATCCCTTATTAGTGGGATATAGCTTAATTGTATATAAATTCTAGACCTGGTAATGCATAAGATTAAAAAGGTATATTTGTTAAGATATAACTTATCTATATATAAATTACAGGATATTTTTGCATTTGATAAATTATAGTATATTTTTGTGTAAGTTTTCTTTTGATAAACATATCTATGATTTTCTCTGGCATTTTTAAATTATTACTAATATATGAAATAGATTGGAAGCTTGCTACAATGTTTTTTATTACATCTGGTTACTTTTCTAGCACTTAATCTATCACAAAACAATGCTTTTATCACATCATAAAGCATAAAAATAACATTCTTCCATTTACAAATTTAAAGGTAGCTTAAAATTACTATTCCAAAAATATTCTTCCCTTTCCTTTAAGATAATTTTTTCTAAAATTTCCTTGAAAATTTTTGAAAATTCTTCTAATATTAATTTATCCATGTTTTCTTACTCCTTTGAAGGGTTTTCTTATACTAATTATTTTTAAACCATAAACTTTAACCCTTCAAGGCTTTGGCACAATTAATAATACATTACCAAAATTATTGTTAAGTTAGATTAATTTATAAATAAAATTATTATCAAATGATTTTAATAGAATTGACAATAATTTCAATTAATAAAACAAAGGTTGAAAATTTTTTAATTAAATTTTATAATTAAAATGGAGGAAATTAGTATGAAAAAATCTATTTCTTCTCTCTTTTGTATTATTTTACTTGTATTTTTAATTTTTCAATCTTGCGTAGGTTCTTCAAAATCAAACAAAATTCAAATAAATTACTCAGAAGCCATTGCCCAGGTTATTAACTCTTGCACCTGTGGAACTATTTCACCTGAGCAGGAAATATACATTTCATTTCAAAAGCCTATGGTTGGAAAAGAAATAACTGGCAAAAAAATAAAAAATGAAGTTCTTAATTTTGACCCGAAAATTTCAGGTTATTTAACCTGGAAGGATGAAAAAACCCTTACTTTTATCCCAAAATTCAAACTCAAAGATAGACAATTATATAAGGGAGAATTAATCTTAAGCAAGTTAATACCTGGATCAGAAAATTTTATATTTAACTTTTATGTTAAAAGACTTGATCTTCTATCTATAGATACCGAATTTGTTACAAATGATTACAGTAAACCTGATAATGTTGTTTTAAAAGGATCTATCAAATTTTCCGGACCTATTAATTCTGAATCTATAAAAGATGCTATAAAATTACAGATTGGTACTAAAAAAGTTCCTATCAAAATTGTTCCTTCTAATGATATAAACATTATAAATATAATCTCTGAACCTATAGAAAAAGATAATAAAACTATTGAAGGTAAACTTTTAATAGATAGCAAAAAATCTGGCATTTCTAAAGATATTGATAAGAAAATTATTCTTTATTCAAAAAATATTTTTGAACCTATTTCCTTTAAATCTACCATGATCAAAGAAAAACCATTTATAATAGTTTCTTTTAACTCAGAAATAGATGAAACTCAGGATTTTCGTGGATTTGTTTCTGTAACTCCTGAAATTGATTTTACTGCTTATGCGTCGGGAACTAAATTGTATCTATCTGGTAACTTCAATTATAACACAACATATATTGTTAATGTTAAAAAAGGTATTAGAAGTAAATTTGAAGGTCTTAAGCTTTCTAAAGATTTTTCTTCTAGTTTAAAGACATCCGATCTTTCTCCGGCGGTTAAATTTAGCAGCAATGGAATATTTATGCCTTCTGACAATAATCAGAAACTTCTTTTTATGACCTTAAATCTTACAAAAGTCAGACTTATCATAATGAGAATATATGAAAATAACCTCTGCCAGTTTTTCCAGGAAGAGTCCATTAATAGTAGTCCAAATAGAAAAGATAGCTTTAGAAGTATTTATAGAGTCGGTGTTGAAGTATATAATGATACACTTGAGATTAACAGTGAGCAAGACACATGGTTACAACATGAAATAGACCTATCAAAGTTGGTAAAGGGAAATGAGTCCGGACTTTTTATGGTTTCTCTTTTTTTTATGCGAAATGACATATTTGAAAGAGATGAAGATTCAGAGGAAGAAGATTATGATTACGATTATTATGATGATTATTACTATGATTACTATAATGAAGATGATTATTATTATATGTCTAAAGATAATGAAAAAGAAACAAGTTATTACTATCTTATTAATAGGGCATATGGAAAGGCATTTAAGTTAGTTTCAATGAGTGATATAGGTTTGATATATAAGCAAACTGCAGAAGAATCAATAGTATATGCAACAGACTTACTAACTTCTAAACCTCTTCAAGGAGTTAATATTTCTTTATATTCTTATCAAAATCAGTTACTTGCCAGTGGAATAACTGAGAAAAATGGCAAAGTTTCATTTAAGGGAAATTATCAGGTTTATTTTGTAAAAGGTGAAAAAAATGGACAGAGGTCATTCATTCAAAATAGATATATGGCTCTTAATCTTACAAATTATGATATTGGTGGAGTGGAACTTAGTGAAAAACAGTTAAGAGTTTTTGCTTATACAGAAAGAGGTATATATAGACCAGGAGATGAAATTCATTTGACAGCTATAATTCGTAATCAATTTAATACATTTCCAGACGGACATCCAGTAACTTTAAAGTTTTATAATCCCAAAAATACTCTTGTTTATTATGAGACCCAAAATAATGGTATAGATGGCATGTATTCATTTACCATAAAAACCCAAAGCAAAGATATAACAGGTACATGGAATGCATATCTCGAAGTTGCTGGTGAAAAATTTATATATCCTGTTAAAATTGAAATGATTGTTCCATATACTATAAAGATTAATGTAAATTCTTCGACAAACATTTTAACACCAAAAAATGACTTAATTAAACTTGATATCTCAGCAAATTATCTCACTGGACTTGCAGCAGCAGGATTAAAATATACTGTAACAACAGAATATCGTACTTGTCCAAAAAAATTCCAGAATCTACCAGCTTATTCATTTGATGATAAAACTTTGAAATATGAACAACCTGAAAGTGAACAAATAGCAAGTGGAACACTTGATTCAAATGGTGAAGCTGTAGTATCATATAGCTTACCCTATTTTGTAAACAAACCTTCAGCTCTCGAACTTACATTTACAATACGAGTCATTGAAAAGGGAGGACGACCTGTAATATACAAGCAGATAATACCTGTGGAGATGTTTGATTATTATGTTGGCTGGAAGTTACCTCAAGATTATAGTGGATATGTGAAAAAAGATTCTCCACTTTCAATTTCTATTGTAAACTTAAAGTCAAATGGGGATCTGATAGCTGGAAGAAAGATTGAATGGCGAATTTACCATAGTCAGCGGTGGTGGTGGTGGGATTACTACTATGATAGCGACTTTTCTTATAATTTTAGGAATCAAACTTCTACATCACTTTGGAAAGAAGGCGAATTAAAATCTGATTCAAAACCAGTTATTCTAACGATAAATCCAGATATAAGTGGTACTTATCTTGTAGAACTTATTGATCAAGATGGTCATACATCTACATTTTTCTTTTTTGCTTATTCATGGGGTTCTGAAACAAGTGAAAAAGATGCTGCTTATCTTATGCTTAGATCTGACAATAAAGAATATTCACCAGGAGATATAGCCAAGGTAACTTTCCCATCACCTTCAAATGGCTCTGTTTTAATATCAATTGAAAGAGCAAATATTATATTAAATAGCTACTGGTTAACAGCTACACAAAATGATAATGGAGAAATGACAATAGAAATACCTATAACTAAAGAGATGTGTCCAAATATTTACGTAACAATAATGCTTATACAACCTCATGCAGAAACTATAAACGATAGACCACTTCGTATGTTTGGAATAATCCCGTTAATTATTAAAGATAAATCAACAATACAAAATATTACAATAAAAACATCAGACAACTTAAAACCTAATTCACCATTTACCGTTGAAGTTCAAACAACAGATGGAAAACCAACTCAATTTACTATTGCAGTTGTTGATGTTGGACTACTTGATTTAACTGCATTTAAAACACCAGACCCCTGGGCTGATTTTAATAAAAAACTTAAGTATGGTGTTTTTATATCGGATCTATTTGATAGTGTTCTTGATCTTAATAAAGGTGATATTAAAAATAGATTTGCAGTCGGTGGCTCTGAAGCAGATAGTTTTGCATCAGCACACGGAGCTGATTCTAAAGCTATGCGTTTTAAACCAGTTTCAATATTTAAAGGTCCTTTACAAACAGATAGTAAAGGATATTCTAAAATCGAATTTTTTATGCCAGATTATATTGGTGCAGTTAGAATTATGGTTGTTAGTGCTTCAAAAGGAAGATATGGTTCTGCTGAAAAAGAAGTTAAAGTTACTCAGGAGCTTATGGTTTCCTCTTCTCTTCCTCGTTTTCTAAGACCTGGGGATACTTCAATTATTGCAACAACCATAATGGGGACAATCGCTAATCTTGGAAAAATAAATGTTAAAGCAAAAATAACAGGACCTGCTAAATTAATCAACATGGATTCTCAAGATGTTGTGCTATTGAAACCTGGTGAATCGACAATATATTTTACTATAAAAGCTGACAATGCTGTAGGTGTATTTAAGTTTAATGTTACTGCTACAAATGGTGTATATACTGCTTCTCAAACAACTGAAATGGATATTCTAGCTGCATCCCCAAGAGAATATAAAACTGATGATTATATATTGAAAAAAGGTAATACTCTTAAGTTTACCCTTCCTTCTATAGGTTTAGAGGGGAGTAATGAGGCTTCAATAAATGTGAGTTCATTATTTTCTGGTAAATTAAGTAATCACTTAAAATGGCTAATAAGATATCCTTATGGATGCATTGAACAAACAATTTCATCAGTTTTCCCTCAATTATACTTAAAAGAAATAATTTCTATTGATGAGTTTGATAAAAATCGCATAGATTATTATATAATGACTGCAATATCAAAGCTAAGATCATTTCAGAAATCAAATGGAGGTTTCAGTTACTGGCCAGGTCAAAATTATGTAAATATCTGGGCAAGCAACTATGCTGGAAATTTTCTTATTGAAGCAAAAAATAAAGGTTATTATATTCCTGAAGATATGATTAAAAAGTGGGTAAGTTTCACTAAAAAAAATGTAAGAAATACAATTAACCATAATATTTACGAAAACATATATTCTCTTTACCTCCTTGCACTTGCTGGAGAACCAGACATAGGTTCGATGAATCTAATTCGGGAGTATTATGAAAATTCACTTGCAGATATTGAAACATGGCTTCTTGCCGCAGCATATAAATTAAGTGGTATAGATAAAACTGCTGAAAAACTTATTTCAACTATAAATAAAAGACTTCCATATAATTATGATTATAATGATGAAACATTTGGTTCATATATGCGAGACAAATCTATGATTTTAGGTATAATGTTAATCTTCTCAAAAGATATGGAAGCAAATAAATTATTTAAGGAAATTATTGAAGAATTAAGAAAAAATAAATGGTATTCAACTCAGGAATTAGGATTTGCTCTTCTTAATATAGGTAAATATTTAAATGCAAATGGCTTAAAATTAGTCCCAAATGGAAAGATTCCAAAAATATCTGGATATATCACATTACCAAATGGAGAAAAGGTTAGATTTAACGAAGAAAAATATTCTTTTTCTATTCCAATAAATGCTTATTTTGGTCAAGAACTTAGCATTACTATCGATGAGTCTACTGAAATTTCTTCATGCTTTATTGAAGTTGTATCTAGCGGGGTGCCACTATTCAGTTCAAACAAAAATAGAAACAATGGAATATACCTAAATGTTGAGTATCTTGATGAAAATGGTATTATCATATCTAATAAAAATTTTAAGCAAGGACAAATTGTCTGGATTGAATTTAAAGTTGAAAATTTAACTAATCAGTACCTTTACAATCTTGCTATGGTTCACCTTTTACCAGCAGGACTGGAATATAGCATTGAAAGAATAAAATGGGATAATAGACCAGAATGGGAATCAGATGAATATAAGTTTATTGAACCAGAATATGTTGATATAAGAGATGACCGAGCCTTTGTCTTCTTTAATTTTAAACATTATACTCCTACAATTTTTTATCTAAAAGCAAATGTTGTTACTCCGGGGACATATACTGTCCCTTCCTCTTATGTCGAAGCTATGTATAATTCAGATTATTTTGGTTCAACTGAAAGTTTTGTTGTAAATGTTACTAATGCTAATGCATCTTTCAATCCTTTAGCTAAACCTAAAGATTAATGGATAAAAATAATATTTTTTGTAATTATTTTTCAATATTCGCTAAAAAAGTAAAATTGATTTTAAAAAAGACAAAAAGTTTTATTATTAGAAAGAAATTATTTTCAACAGTTTTTTCAATTCTTCTTTTTATTTTTATTTTAATATTATCTATCCCAACAGATATTTCAAAACTTTCAGAAAGGGAAAGCATTGTTATATTAGATAAAAACAATAACTTTCTTGGTGCTTATTTAAATAACAAGGACAACTGGTGCATAACTAATAATGATAAAGAAATACCTGCTAAACTAAAAAAGGCAGTTCTTTCTTTTGAAGACAAATATTTTTATATTCATCCTGGAATCAATCCCATATCTTTAATTCGAGCATTATATTTAAATATAAAAGAAGGCAACATTGTTTCTGGGGGAAGCACCATAACCATGCAACTTGCTAGAATAATTGGAAATAGAAAAAGAACTTATTTTAATAAATTTATAGAAATACTACAAGCCTTAAAATTAGAACTATTATTTAGTAAGAATAAAATATTGA
This sequence comes from uncultured Brachyspira sp., assembly GCA_964581895.1. Classification (GTDB taxonomy): domain Bacteria; phylum Spirochaetota; class JAAYUW01; order JAAYUW01; family JAAYUW01; genus Exilispira. Next base: position 219,515 of record CAZOPR010000004.1, on the reverse strand, counting down.
AAATGTATCTTTCTTATGCTCCTTATGGAGGAAATATTTATGGATATAGAACAGCAAGTTTAAGATATTTTGGGAAAGAACCTGAAATGTTAACATGGGCAGAAGCTGCTACTCTTGCTGTATTACCCAATTCTCCTGGATTGATCTCTCCACAATCTTCATCAGAACTTTTATGCAATAAAAGAAATAAATTATTAAAATTTCTTTTTGAGCATGGTGAAATAGATGAATCAACATATAAACTTGCTCTTATTGAAAATATTCCTTTTGTTAATAATAGTTTTTCAGTTACTGCTCCACAATTTTGCTATATGGTTAAACGCAACTTTGAAAAAAATATTAAAAAACATTCTACCAAAACTATAAAAACAACTCTTGATTTAAATTTGCAGGAACTTGTTGAATCCATAGTCTCCCATCACAAAGAGATATTGCAAGTTTCAGGTATAAATAATATAAGTGTAATTATAGTTGAAACAGAAACTGGGAAAATCAGGGTTTGGGTTGGTTCACAGGATTTTCAAGATAAAAAAACTCAAGGTGAAATTGATGGTGTTCTTTCCCCCCGTTCAACTGGATCCTTGCTAAAACCATTTTTATATTCATTATCAATTGACCGTGGATTTATTTTACCAGATACTATTTTGCGTGATATACCATCTACATTTGGAAATTACTCTCCTATGAATGCAAATGGAACTTTTATGGGAGTAGTAACTGCAAAACAGGCTTTAATAAATTCTTTAAATGTTCCATCAGTTCGACTATTATCAATGTTTGGTGTAGATGAATTTTACGATTTTTTAAAAAAAGCTGGACTTAATCATCTCTGGCGAACTTCAGAAGATTATGGCCTTCCACTGATACTTGGTGGTGCAGAAGCATCGCCTTATGAAATTGCAACATTATACTATGGTCTTGCAAATGGTGGAAATTTTTCTGAAATAAGTTGGTTAGAAAGTAAGAAAAGAGTCAGTGGTAAAAACCTTATAAGTAAAGGGAGCGCATATCTTATACTTAATGTTTTAAGAGAATTGAAAAGACCTGGACTTGAAGAATTATGGAATTTTTTTTCAAGCTCTAAGCCTATTGCATGGAAAACAGGGACAAGTTATGGCTATAAGGATGCATGGGCTGCTGGAGTTACTCCATCCTGGGTTGTAGTTGTTTGGAGTGGAAACTTTGATGGTACTCCAAATCCTTTATTAAGTGGAGCAAAAGTCGCTGGCTCTATAATGATAGATATAATCAATGCATTACCTATAGTATCAAATAAAAAATGGTTTGAATATCCTAAAAATGATTTGGTAACAATTGAAGTCTGTGCAGAAACTGGTTATGCTCCAGGTCCTAATTGCCCGAGAAAAATGGTTGAAGCACCTGTTAATATGATCCCTTTAAGACTCTGCCCTTTCCATAAAGTTATTTATACTACATTAGATGGTAAATACTCTGTTTGTTCATCTTGCTGGGAACCGGGAAATTATGTTCAAAAAGTTATGCTTATCTGGCCACCTGATATTGCTCAATATTTAAGAGAAAATGGAGTTTTATATAGTGAACCACCTCCACATAAACCTGAATGTAAAAGTGTAAATTCTGATCAAATTGAGATTATCTACCCGCAAAATGGTAATAAGATTGTTATTCCAAGAGATTTTAATGGTCAATATCAAAAAGTGGTATTTAGAGCAGCTACATCTTCAAAAAAAACATCTCTTTACTGGTATATTGATGGAGAGTTAATAGGTACAACATCGGGATATCATTTATTAGCATTTTTACCTGAGCCTGGAGTTCATAAGATTACAATTGTTGAAAAAGAATCTGGGCAAGTTAGTTCTGTTACATTTACATCAATTCTTGCTAAATAATATCTACCAATTAATTATCAACAAAATTAAACTTGACTTAGGTTTTAATTTTTAATAATTTGTTTGTGAGGAGATTTTATATGAAAAAAGATTGGGGTTCAATGAATATAATGGAAATCTTATCTATTCATCCAAAAGCAGCTGAAATTCTTGCAAGATACAATGTTGGTTGTTTGGGCTGTTTTGCAGCAAGAGCTGAAAGTTTAGTTCAAGGACTAAATGCTCATGGGATTGACCCACAAAATGTTATAAATGAACTTGATGCTACCTTCAATGGATAATTTTGAAAAAAAGGATATCTTTTCTTTTTCTAATAATTTACTTAATAACATTTTGCAGGATTGGTTACTTATAACTTCTGGTAAAATAGAAGATTACAATATGATGACTGCAAGTTGGGCAACTTTTGGCATTTTATGGAATAAACCAATAGCTCAGATTTTCATTAGACCTTCAAGATATACATTTGAATATATCTTAAAAAATGATTATTTTTCAATCTCATTTTTTGATTCATCTTATAAAGATATTCTTAATCTTTTGGGGTCAAAAAGTGGTAGAGTTTTTGATAAAATGAAAATACAAGGTTTGACAGCCTTAAATTATGAAAATAAAGCAGTATTTTTTAAGCAAGCAAAACAGGTGCTAATTTGCAAAAAGATATATTCTCTTAAAATTCTTTCTGAAAATATTGATGAAGATATAAAAAATAAATTTTATAAAAATGCTGATTTTCATTATATTTTCTATGGTGAAATAGTTGAATTTTTAAAAAATATATAAGTAACAAAAACTATTAATTAGATTTACGAAACATCAAAAATTAAAAATAAAAAATTTTATTGCTTTAATAGTTATAAATTGCAAAATCAGTTACAAAGTAAAAATAATTACAGAGTAAAATAAGTAGAATAATAAATACAAATCGACATAATGATTAGAAAATAAAATAATAACTGCAAAACAAAGTAATTACTTAAAGGTGCAGTTATAAAAAACTTATAAAAAAAAAAGAGCGAATCTTTTAAGATTTGCTCTTTTTTTTTATAAAATAAAATTTAATAAATAAAAAAAATTAAAGCATATAAATTATTAATTCTTTTGAATTTAAAGAATCATTTTTGTACCAAAAGATTATTCTTTTATCAAATCGCTTAAAAGATAAGGTTTTTGGGTGAAAAATGTCTTAATAGTTGTCATAGTTATAGTAAACATTTCGGAAGTTGCATCATTTATTGCATAAAAAAGTTCTTGATAATCATCTGGTGATTTTTCTTTTTTGAAAATTGAGCATTTTGTCGTTTTCCCATCTTTTGTAGTTATTGCTATCTCATATTCAACTTTATATTTTTTTGGTACCTTATCTATTGCATCTACGGCAGATAGATAAAAAATTCTATCTAAAATTGATTTAATCGATTCATCTGGGATAAGTAATTTTTTAGCTTTATCATTATAGGAAGCAGTCCAGAAAAACTTTTGATTATCAAGTTCAATAAGATTTTCATCCTTAGTTTCATAATTTATAAACTTTATTGAAACTATATCATCCTTATTTACATTTGAAAAAATCATCTTATTTCTAAGCTGATTCGCATTGAAATCTATAAGTTGAATTGCTTCTAAGGTTATTATGTAAATAGTTGGTTTATCAATGACCTTTAAATATATCCCGTCCCTTGCTGGAGTTCTTTCACCGAAAATTACACCTGTTTCTTTTTCTGCACCATTTTCATTGTACTTAAACTTAAATGTTTTTTGAGGTTTTGCTAAACCAAAATCTTCTAATGAAACATTGGAATCAACTTCAAATTTGTCTTTAAAATAAAGCTGGGCAAATCCCATTAAATAGGATTCAATAATAGAGTTATCAGTTTTATAGGAAGATGGTGAAACAAATTTCCATTTATCATTTTCTTTTCTTAATTCAAATTGATTGGCAGCTATTGCATCTTCTACAAAAATTGATTGAATGGAGTCTGGTTTAAAATTTTCAAAAACAAGAGTTGATGACTTATTTTCTTTCTTTGAATCAATAAGATTCTTTATCCCTTTATAGGAAAAATAAGAAATAAGTATTATTGCAAATATTATCAAAAGGATAATCAATTGTTTATCAGATTTTTTCATTTAACACCCCTACTGCATTTCTTTTTTATTTTTCAGGCTTTTTAAAAATCTGATTCCAAAAACAAGTAATAACATCAAAAGCTCTAAAAAGACAAATGAAGTTAACGATATAAGTTTTTGAGATTTAGCAGAAAGTGTAACTTTAGTTGTATCTAAATCTTTTCCAGGAATATTTAGCAAAGTAAAATCATCAACAAGATAATTGATAGAATTTTCAAAAAGCAATAAATTGCCAATAGCATTACCTAATTTTAATGTTTTGTTTGTAAACATATCTGAATCGCAAAAAATTATTCCTATTGGTTCATTATCACCTTTTTTATTTTTTACTTTCAAAGATTCTATAACAAATGCAATATGTTTTACACCTTTTTTTTCGGTATTTTTGTCGAAACTTGGTTCTGACTTAAAGTCATAATTTTTTGAAATATCATTATAAGCAGTATCAAAAGTGTTACCTAAAGATATTATTATGTAATCTTGAGATTTTGGAGTATTTGGGTTTAATACAAGTGGTGCAGCAGTAGAAACTAAAACTGGTTTATTATATTCCTGAACCTTTTCTGTAATTTTATGATAGGCAAGTTGGCTTATTGGATAAAAACTTCCAAGTCCATAAAAATAGTTTACATTATCTGCCACAACTCCTTTTTCCTGAATCACATCATATTTTTTAAGTAAATCTGATACAATATTTGTATTTGCATCGAAATCTGTTATTAAAACAAATTTTCCACCTTTTGAAATATAATCTTCAACTATTTTAATCTCTTCTTTTGAATAATCTTCTTTTGGAGCAGCTATCACTAAAATAGATGCATCTTCTGGAATCTTACCTTTTTCAAGTAAATTGATGTTAACTACCTCTCTATCTATTTTTCCAAGATATTCGCTGATATTGCCATAACCTGATTCCTGATAATCATTTGTATATTTTTCACCATGTCCCATAACAAAATATATCTTTTTTCCTTGAGCAGATAAAAGGTATCTTATTGCAGAAGAAATTAATTTTTCAGCTATAAAAAGCTGCTTACCCTGTGAAGTTTCATCTGGAGCCTGGGTTATCTCCCAGAAATCCACAGAAGATAACTTTTTATTTCTGCCATTATATGCAAGATAAACAGTTCCATCTTCATTTATTCCATATTTTGTTGCAAGATCTGGCCTTTTATTTAAGTCAACTATCTCAAGCTTAATATTTTTAGAATATTTCTCATACTGTTTCAAAATAGATTGAACAATGGAACCTTCTTTTGAGTCGAGCTTACCACTTGTGGCAAAATAGATTATCTGCATTTGGTTATCTAATGTTTTAACAAGTTCTTTTGATTCTTTCGAAATCGTATATATTCCAGAGCTTGTCAAATCTATCTTTGGTAATTTGCCATTTAATATGGCTAATAAAGCGATAGCTATTGCTACTGCAATTATTATCCTTAAAGTAACAGATAAACCTTCTGATTTTATCTTATCTGATTTGACTTCTTTTATAGATTCCTTAAAAATCTCTGGATTTAAGATAAAATAAATTATTATCCCAAAAAAACCAACAGCTGAACCTATAAGAAAAAGCTTTTTTGAAGTTACCCATGTAACTATTAAAAAAGCTATAACTATTACCGATGAGATCCAGAAAATAAGTTCGCAGGCAAGCTTATTTTTTCTTAGCTTATTATAAAAAGCAGAAATCGAACTAAAAAATTTATTCATATATTATTCCCCTTATTTTAAGATTTATTCCTCTCGTTATAAAATGATTCCTTAATAAAAGATAATCATTTTTTAGACTCAACAAGAGTAATATTTATATAGATTATTAGACCTATGAAAACTATAAAATAAAGTAGAGCATTTAAGTCTAAAAAGCCTTTTGAAAGATTTGATAAATTTTCTTGATATGAAAGATTAGATATGATATTTTTAAGAAATGGTTTATAAACAATATTTTTTAACCAATCTATAAGAGAAATAATCAAAAGAACTACCCATGAAACCATAGCAGCTACTACCTGATTATTTGAAATATATGAAATCAGTAAACTTATTGTAGTAAAAAATATTGTAAGCAATATGTAGCCTAATAATGAGAAGACTAATGGAAGAATTTCTGGTTTACCAATGAAAAACAGAATAGCTGTATAAATGATTACAGGGCTTATCATTATAAGAGAAAAAAGGTTATAAGCAATAAATTTCCCAAAATAAACTTCGGTATCACTAACTGGTGAAGTATATAAAAGCTCTAAGGTATTATTCTTCCTTTCTTCAGGAAACGCTCTTGCTACAACTATAGGGATAGATAAAGCAAGAATTATTATCATATTTGGTATGAACCCTTCAAGACTTGCTATTTGAGCACTTACTAAAAATATATAGAAAAAAAATCCGCTTAATTCAAAAAATATAAAAAGAATTATTGGAGCGATTACAGAATTCATAAAAATAGAATTTAAATCTCTTTTAGCCAAAAGCCAGCTCATTTTCATAATTATTCCCCTTTAACAAGTTTTGCAAAAATTTCTTCTAATGAAAGCTCTAATTCTCTTACCTCTAAAATAGAATAGCCTCTTTCAACAATTGCTTTTGTAATATTTGCTTGAACTGATTGTAAATCTTCGGTTCTAACAAGATATTCATTATCGCTTTTTTCACAATTTTTTACACCAGGAATTGTAAGAATAAAATCAGAAATTTCTGCATTTTCTGAAATTTTAATGGAAAAAAGTCTGTCTGGTTGAAGTTTTTTTCTTAAATTATCAGTCGTATCTTCAGCTATAATCTCGCCTTTATTAATTATTATTACTCTTGAACAAACTTCCTCAATTTCAGCTAAAATATGTGAAGATAAAATTATTGTTTTTTCTTTACCAATCTCTTTAATCAAATTTCTAATTTCAATAATTTGAATTGGATCAAGCCCTATTGTCGGTTCATCCAAAATTATTACTTTGGGGTCATGTATCAAAGTTGCTGCAATACCGACTCTTTGTTTTAATCCTTTTGATAAAGTTTTAATTTTGCTATTATATTTTTCTTCAAGATTTGTCTTTGTAATGACATAATCCAGCCTACCCTTTATCTCTTTTTTATTAACACCATTTAGTTGAGCGACAAATTTAAGATAATCTGATACTGGCATTTCGGGATATAAAGGTGGATTTTCTGGTAGATATCCAAGAAGAGCTTTTGCTTTTTTAGGTTCGTCATCCATTAAATAATCACCGATTCGAACATTTCCAGTATTTGGTAAAAAATATCCAGTAATAACTCTCATAGCAGTTGTTTTACCAGCACCATTTGGACCTAAAAACCCTACAATCTCATTTTCACCTATTGAAAAAGATACATCTTTTAATGCCTGTAAATTACCGTACCATTTTGACACATTTTTAATTTCTATCATGAAAAAACCTCCAAATCAATTTAATATCAAATATTACCAATTTCTCTTTTTTTTCTTTTTATTTATCTTTTGCTGTTCAACCATCTTTTTAATCTTTTCTTTTTCTTTTTCTTTCCTTTTTTCTTCCTCTACTTTCATAAGTTCTTTTTCTTTTTCTTTCTTTTTATTAAGTTCTTCTTTATGTTTTTCTAAAAATTTCTGGAATCTTACATCAAAGTAATCCTTTTTCTGAGCTAAGTAAAGCATTGGAGCAGAAACTAAAATCATAATAAGGCATAATATTTGCCCCATAGTCAAGCCGCCAAGCACAAAACCATTTTTGATAAGCCAACCAGCATATTTATCTGGTTCTCTTGTATATTCAATAAAGAATCTAAAAAAACCATATCCTAAAATGAAAAGCCAGAAGATAAAACCAGTTTTTAATTTTTTTGATTTTCTATTAGCTTTTTCAAGGAAAAATAGGATTAAAAATAATATCAAACCTTCAAATAAAGCTTCATATAGTTGTGATGGATGTCTTGGAACAAGTTTATCTGGCATATCTGAGTTTGGGAAAATCATAGCCCATGGTAGTTTTGAAGGTCTTCCCCATAACTCACCATTTATAAAATTACCTAATCTTCCAAAAAATAAGCCAAGTGGAGCTATGACAACAGATGCATCAGCCACCCTGTAAAAGTTTAAATATCTATATCTCATGAGAAGTGCTGTAGCTATTAATACTCCAAGTAGTCCACCATGAAATGAAAGGCCACCACTTCTAATATTTATTACATTCCATAAAACATTTAATATTGCTGCAAATCCCTTTTTACCAGCATCAGGAGTAAATATAGCGACAGGGTCATAAATTAATACAAAAAATAATCTTGCACCTACAAGTATCCCTATTGCTACCCAAAGGATGACTTCCCATTCAAAATCTATTGGGGGATTGACAGATTCAATGAAATCTTTCATTTTATATCTTTTTGAAAGATAAATAAGTGCTATAATAAGGCCTAATACATACATAAACCCATACCAGCGAATTTCAAATGGACCTATATGAAACATCGCTGGGTTAATATTTACGGTCATCTAGCAACCTCCATATAATACTTTCTTACGAAGAATTTAACACTATTGTTTATTTGTGCAATATAATTATTCTTTTTTGGGTAGCAAATTTTGAAACTTTACATTTAAATAAAAATCTAAAAAACAGGTATATATTTTATCCAAAAAATTATAAGATGTAATATAAATACACTTTGTATCTTTTTTTTACATTGTATATATTTTATACTTATTTATGCTTTTATTTTTACTTTTATTTGCACTTTCATTTAGGCTTTATTTATATTATTAATTTTAATCACTGAAAAGGCTTTAATATTTCAATTTATTATTTTCATTAAAAATCCCTTTTCTTATTTAGAATAAAAATCACCTTGTCTACACAAAATTCTTAAATAAAAATTTTAATAATAATTTTAAGAAAAAATTCTTAAATATTAATTCTAATATAAAAACGCATGAAAAATACCTATTAAATAAATAAATTTAATTATTCAAATTTTTTTGGCACATTTTTTGCATGCTTATAAGTGAAAATAAAAAATGATAAAAAGGAGGTAAGTATGGCAAGAAATGAATTATCAATCTTTAAAAATTTCGATCCTTTCACAATGATTGAAAAAGAATTAGATGATTTATGGCTTTTCCCATTCTTTAGATATCAAAATACAGCGAAAGTTGCTCCAATAGACATTTCAGAGGATGAGAAAAATTACTATGTTGAAACAGATTTACCTGGTTTTAACAAAGAGCAGATTTCAATCAAGGTAGATAAAGATATCCTTACTATATCTGCATCTACTGAAAAAGAAGATGAAAAAGAAACCAAGAAATACCACAAAAAGGAAAGAGTTTCAAAAAGTTGCACAAGAAGCATAAGTATCCCTGAAAATGTTGATGTTGCTAATATAAATGCTAAGTATGAAAACGGAGTTCTAACTTTAACATTACCTAAAAAAGAATCAGAAAAATCCAATCAGATTGAAATCAAGGTTCAATAAAAAACAATCTAATAGGTATTAAAATTATTTAAAGTAAAGGGGTAGCAAAGATGCTACCCCAATTTTTTATTTTATTTTTTATTTTATTTTTCTAATCTTGTTATTCAATCCCAAGTATTTTCCTTGCTTCATCTGCTGTTGCTACTTCTCTTCCAAGTTCTTTTGCTAGTCTAACAATTCTTTCGACAAGTTGAGCATTTGTTGTGGCCGGTACACCTTTTGAATAATATATATTGTCCTCAAAACCAACTCTTACATGACCTCCCATAGTAATTGCATTAACAGCAAGAGGTAGTTCAAATCTACCGATCCCTGCAACTGTCCATGTTGCATCTGCAGGTAAAAGCTCGGTCATAAAAAGAAGGTTTTTTATTGTAGCATTTAGTGCACCAGGAACCCCAAGGACAATATCAAAATGCATATGTCTTGGGAGTAATCCTTCTTTTTTCAATATCAATGCATTCTGTATATGACCAGGTTCAAAACATTCGAGTTCTGGTAATATATTATTCTGTATCATTGTTTTTGCAAAATTTCTCATCAAAGGAAGATCATTTACAAATATATCATTTCCAAAGTTTGTTGTTCCACAATCAAGAGTAGCCATCTCAGGTTTAAGTTCAGCAACTGCTATTCTTTCCTGCCATTTCATTCCAACTGCTCCGCCAGTAGAAGGTTGAATTATTGGACCTTTACCTGGTATTTTAGATTTAATGGCATCAATAGCCTTTTTAAATACTTCTTTGTCCTGAGTTGGAGTACCATCATCATATCTAACATGAAGATGTATTATTGAAACACCAGCATCATAGCATCTTTTTGCTTCCATTGCTATTTCTTCAGCTGTATAGGGGACATTTGGATTCTCTTTTTTTGTAACTTCAGCACCACAGATAGCAGCAGTGATAATAAGTTTATCCATTAATTCCTCCCACTTACCAAATAAAATTTAAAAACAAAAAAAAAAATAAAAAAACTTAAAAAGAATTTCTTAAAAACTCAGATGGCACTATATAATAATTATTTTTTGAACCTTTGTTTATCTTTGGGAACCACACAAACACCTTCAGCTTTGCAAACAAGTATAGGCTTGGAAAGGAAATCGCATGCAGATACATTTTCAGCAATGTTAGCATTAGTTATAACTTTAAAGGCAGCGAATTGCATCTTTCTTGAGGTATTTCCTTTAGAAACTATCTTCCCATACGCTTCTATATAATCTCCAGCAAATACTGGAGCCAAAAAATCCACAGAAGTATAGCTACGAAATAACCCTTCATCCCCATCTTCTCTAATCAAAAGTTCAGTTGCAATATCTCCAAAAAGATTCAGCATCTTAGCTCCATCTACAAGATTTCCTGCATAATGTGCATCATGAAGGCTCATTCTGACTCTAATCATAACATCCCAATCTTTTGGGTTATATTCCATATTATTTTCACTCATATTTATTACCTTTATCCTTTTAACTATTAATTATAGATTTATTTTAATTCAAATTAATATTATTTTATTTTAATATTGTTTTATTCTTTTCATAAATTATTTTTATTCTTCTTCTAATTCATCATAAAAGTTCTGAAGTATCTTCTGTGAAAATTCAATCCTTGATTTGCTATATTCTTTTGCTTCTGGTAATGCAAATGATTCTCTAACTTTATCAACAAAATTTTTATAGTTTTGATAAATTTCATCTATTTTATTTGGTTTGTCCCAGAAAAAAGAACCTATAGAAAATCTTGCAAACCCAATTGCACCAAGGCTATCTATGATTATTGCATCATGAAGCAATTTCCCTTCAATAGTCTCGGGTTTATCATCTATATCGCTATTCAATATCGCTTCAACAACTTTTTGAATCTTACCTACAGGAAATCCAGTTTCTGAAAGTATCTGAGCTGCTCTATCTGCAGAATCCTGCTTTGAGTTTTTACCCAAAATAATTTTATATAAAAAACAAGCTGCATGTAAAACCTGGTCATCATAATTGTCGCTCAGTTTTTTTGCATAAAAATAAACTCTTGATAGATGGTCGAATGAATAGGTTAGTCTCCCAGTAGTTAAATCTTTAGCATATTGTTCTATTATAGATCTCATTTTCCCCTCTTCTATTTTTTCTTAAGCTTCTTTACATTAACTATTTTGCATCAGATCTAAATGAATATAATAATTTTTATTTTTTCTTTATAGCCTTTACAGGGCAGATTGGAATGCATTTTTCACAGGATGTGCATTTGGATTCTATGATTTTGTAAATAGGATCTCCTTCTTCTATAGCTTCAAATGGACATACTACAACGCAAGCGTTACATCTAAGGCATTCTTTATCTATATAAATCATATTATACTCCTGCCTTTTTATTTTTTATAAATTTACACAAAATTAATTTTCTTTATCTTTTTCTTTCCTACACGAATTAGTATATAACTTTTTTCTAATTTATCTATTAAAATTTGATATTTAATATCTTCAATTATTTTATCGTCTATTGAAACACCTTTTTGCTCTATCAATCTTTTTGCTTCACTTTTTGAGGAACAAAGTTCCGATTCAACTAAAAGATGTGATAGTTCAATCATGTTACCTTTACTTTTTTCATAATCAAAGTTTGGAATCAAATCGAGTACTTCATCATTTACTTCTTTTGTAAAGATTTTTGCCCCTTTGCTTGCCTTTTTAGCTTCATCTTCCCCATGAGCCAATTTTGTGGTTTCAAATGCAAGAATTCTTTTAGCTTCATTTATATTTTTATCTTCTTTTGTAATATCTTCAATATAATTTAAATCAAGCAAAGTAAAAAGTTTTAAGAATCTTTTCACATCCTTATCGTCTACATTTATCCAATACTGATAATAATCATAAGGTTTTAATAAATCTTTATCTATCCATACCGCATTTCCAGCTGTTTTCCCCATTTTTTCACCATTTGAAGCAACTATAAGTGGTGCGGTAAAAGCAAATGCTTCTTTACCATGAACTCTTCGGATCAGATCAATTCCTGCCACTATATTCCCCCATTGATCTGCACCACCCATTTGCATTATACAACCTTCTTGCTCAAAAAGTTTTAAAAAGTCATATGCCTGCATAACCTGATAATTAAACTCTAAAAATGATAATCCTTTTTCCATTCTTATCTTATATGATTCATATGATAACATTCTATTAACAGAGAAATGTACTCCAATATCTCTTATAAAATCGATATAATTCAAAGGTAAAAGCCAATCGCTATTGTATCTAACTTTCGTTTGTCCACTTTGATGTTCTGTTTCAGTTAGATGTAAAAATTGAGCAAGGTTTTTCCTTAAACCCTTAGCATTTTCAAATATCTTTTCTTTAGTCATCATTTTACGCATTTCGCTTTTACCTGAAGGATCCCCAACCATTGCTGTCCCGGTGCCTATAACAGCAATAGGCTTATGCCCATATATTTCAAACCATTTTAGTAGCATAATCGGTTCTAAGCTTCCTATATGTAAAGAAGAAGCTGTCGGATCAAATCCAATGTAGCATTTTACTTCTTGATTATCTAAAATTTGCTCTATTTTATCGTCAGTTATCTGTTCAATAAAACCTCTATCTGATAAAGCCTTAAATAATCCTTTTTTCATATCTTTTACCTTAAGTTTTCCCTCAATTTATTTTATATAAGTTTATATGATAAAAATAATCTTCCTTAATTTAATTTTTTAGTTTTGAAAATCTCAATTTTAGTTTTCACATACTTTTTTTTACATTTGTTTTATAAGTTAATTTTTAAAAGTTAATATTCAAATATAAGTCAATATTTACATATAAATTAATATTCAAGAACTTCCTCTTCTTTATTTAAAACTCTTAAAACTCCTAAAGCCAGAGCTTCCATTTCATGTTCTCCAGGGATAATATGATATTTTTCATTTGAAGGTAGCCATTTTTTTATCCATTCTAATATAATTTCAGATTTAGCAAGACCTCCTGTTATAATAATGCAATCATAAACCCCTTTTAGTATTGTCTTTTGAGCATTTATTGCTTTGGCTATCTGAAAACACATGGCTTCAAGAATCTGCTTAACATATTCATCAGACTTTGCTTTTTCAAGCAGTTCCTTTACATCATCTGTTCCAAAATAAGCTGTTAAGCCTCCATTTTTTGAAAACAGATCTTCTACTTCTTCTATTTTTAACTCCCCTTTCATTATCAATTTAACAACTGATTTAACAGGAAGTACACCAGATGAGGTTGGTGAAAATGGACCTGTTTGTCTTCCTTCTAAAACATCTATAATTTTCCCATTCGAAACTGCATTAATCGAAATTCCGCCACCAAGGTGGGCTACAATGAAATTTGAGTTAAAAAAATCCAAGCCTAAATCTTTTGCTGTTTTTCTTGCACATGCTCTAACATTTAAAGCATGAGTCAAAGCCGCAAATTTTATCTTTGGATGTCCAGTAATTCTCGCAATATCTGCCATTTCGTCTGTGGAAATTGGATCAACTATAAAAGCAGGTTTTCCTGTAGCTTGAGAAAAATCATATGTTATTAATGAACCTAAAAGGGAAGCATGCATGGTCTGATAATTACCATTATTTATATCATCAACTATCTTTTTTGTAACCTTGTAAACCCCAGCTTTGAGTGGTTTTAATGGACCACCTCTTCCTGCAAAAGCATCAAAAGAAATAAGATTATATTCTTTTTTCTGCAAAAACTCTTCTATAGCTTTTTTTCTTATGGGTAGTTCATCAGATAGTTTTTTTAAACCATTAAGTTGTTCTTTAGGATGTTTGATATTTTCTTCGTATAATAGAACTTCATTTTCATAGATAGCAACTTTTGTAGATGTAGAGCCTGGATTCACCACCAATATTTTCATTTTAACTCCCAATATGATTTAAACATTCGGTTTTAATTAGATTGATAAAGAAGTTTTTAAAAGTTTCAAGTATTTCTTTGCTTTTACTTTCGCTATGAGATACAACCTGAAAATATAACTTTAATTTAGGTTCTGTCCCTGAAGGTCTAACTGTTATTTTAAAATTTTCACCAATATATTGTAATAAATCTGATTTATAAAATGATTCTATCTTATTTTCAAAATCAAAAATCTTTCTTATCTTAAAACCAGATAAGGCTTCGAGTGGATTTTCTCTTAAATAACTCATTATTTTTTTTATTAGATTTTTGTCCATTTTTCCAGAAAAATCTATATAAACTAAATCATTCAAGTAATAACCAAATTGGTCATAAATTTTTTTCAAAAATTTTTTTGCGAAAATCTTTTGGCTTTTCAGATAAGCAACAAATTCAAGAACAATTACAATCATTGAAAAAGCATCTTTATCTCTTAAAATGCTAGTTGCAAGATATCCACAGCTTTCTTCAGCAGCAAAAAGAAATTTTTTATTTTCATTTTTATTTAACTGCTCTCCTATATATTTAAATCCTGTTAATGTTTTAATTACTTCAACTCCAAAGTATCTTCCAATTATTTCAAAAAGATCACTTGTAACTATTGTAGTCACAGCATAATAATCTTTATCACTCTGTTTTTTCATAGACGGTTCTATTTCACTTAACCTAACCTGAGAACAGATATAATAAAACAACATTATTGCTATTTCATTTCCAGAAGGGATAAAGTATTGATCTTCGTCATAAAATGCGAATCTTACCCTATCAGCATCAGGGTCTGTAATTATAATCAATTCTGAATTCTTTTTCTTTGCAATTTCTAATGCTTGGTCTAAACTTTCTAAGTTTTCTGGATTCAATGATTTTACATTAGGGAAATCTTTATCCATTGTTATCTGAGATTCAACATAAAAGATATTAAAACCTATTTTTTCTTCTAACTTTTTAAATATATTTATTCCAGTTCCATGAAGGCTTGAATATACTACATTAAGTAGCCTTTTATTATCTTGTAGATTTTTATTATATTTTATTTTGCAAATACTATCAACAAATCTTTCAATAAAACTATCTTTTACATATTCAATTCTTTTTTTATCCATTAAACTATCAAAATCATCAAGATCTATCTTTTCCATTTCTATATTAGAATTATAAATCTCAATAATCTTGTCTGCCTTATCTGACAATATCTGACAGCCTGTTTCATCATAAACCTTGAAGCCATTGTAATTTTTCGGATTATGGGAGGCTGTTATCATTATTCCACAACAACTATTTGTTTCTCTTACAAGAAAGGATAAAAATGGTGTCGGCATAGGATCTTTTACGATATAAACATAAAAACCTTTTTTGACGGCAATTATTGCAGAAATTTTTGCAAAATTATCTGAATTTTTTCTTGTATCATATGAAATACAGATAGATTTTTTTAAACTATTTTTTTGTTCGTCAAATTTTTTACCAAAAGATTTTTTAAAAGATTTATCAATCTCTCTACTAAAAAAGGTTAGGGTTGCATATACTGCTTTTGATATTGTTACTTCATTTAAAAAAGAACTACCAATATCCATTATAGCTCTTAACCCACCTGTACCAAATTCAAGATCAGATGAAAACCATTTTTTCAATAAGACTAAATCATTATCATCAATAGCATTTCTTATCTTTTCTTTGTCGGTATCTTTTGAGTATAATAGATAATAGCCAATCTTTTCTTTAATAGAATCTTTTAAATCAAGATTAGAAAGATCTATTGATTTTTTCATTGTTCATCCATTTTAGTTTTTTCAAAAACAATATCAGCAAGTTCAAATAACTTCTCTTTAGTATTTACAGAATGGTCATCTAAAACATATTCCAAAAGCTGGTTAAGTATCTTTCCCACTAATTTAGATGGTTTTAAGTTATATCTTTCCATTATATCATTTCCATTTATAGCAAGATCAGTTATTTTTAAGGCATGATTTTCATTTATCACCTGTTGAATTTTATCCCAGAAATTAATTAAGATTTTTGGATAACCGAAATTCTTGCCATTTCCTATTCTATCTGCAACTCTTAATGCAAAAAGTAAAGGAATAAAATCTTCACCCACTCTTGCTACAAACCTTCTCACCGCTCCATCTGTCCAGGAAGAAGTGTAATGAAACATATGATTTCTTATAAGTTTTGTAATTATCTGAATTTCATTTTTAGAATACCTATATTCAGTTAGGAAATCCTTAGCTATCTGCTCTGAATAGACTTCATGATTATAAAATGCATTTTCTTTAATTCCTTTTTGTTTACATTCAGATAAAGATATTGGTTTTCCTATATCATGGAATAATGCTGCGATTCTTAGAACTATATCTTTAGGTGCTGCATCACAACTATAAATAAGATGATAATACACATCATGAAGATGAAAATCATTTTGTTGTTCACCATAACAATTTAATAAGGATGGAATCATTATATTTAATATATTGGACTGCCTTAAAAGTTCGATTCCAAAAGAAGGTTTATCAGATAAAATAAGTCTATTAAATTCATCTCTAATTCTTTCTTTAGAGATGTTTCGCAAAAGTTCTGAATTTTTTCTTATTTGCTTTAAGGTTTCTTCCTCTATCTCAAACAGCAGGTTTGAAGAGAATCTTATGGCTCTAAGCATTCTTAGAGCATCTTCTTGAAATCTTGCCTGAGCATCACCAACTGTTCTAATTATTCTTCTCTGGATATCTTCAATCCCTCCAAAATCATCAATTAACTCTTTAGTTAAAGGATTGAAAGCAAGGGCATTAATAGTAAAATCCCTTCTTGATAGGTCTTGATGTATATCTGATACATACTGAACTTTTTCTGGATGTCTTAAATCATAATACTGTTCATCAATTCTAAAAGTAGTGATTTCATATTTATTTTTTGTCCCTAAAACTGTTACAGTACCATGCTTTATACCTGTTGGGATTACTTTATTGAAAAGATTTAAAATATCTTCTGGATGAGCATCTGTAGCAATATCAACATCTATAGGTTCTGATTTCCTATCTAAAATTATATCTCTAATATAACCACCGACTAAATATGCTTTAAATCCAGCATCTTCAATCTTTCTTAATATTTTAATTATCTCATTATTTTCATCAGAATTAATAACAAGTAAAAGTTTTGCCAGGATATTTTCTATATTTGAGATTATAACCATGTCCTTTAATTTATATTTTCATTTAACCAAATCAAATTAATTCATTCAAAAAAATTGTCAAAATTGGAATTTTATTTGTAATATATCTTCAATTTTTTACTATTTAATTATTGAGAAGTAATGATAACCAGTATTAAATAAAATTATTGTCAAATATCAATTTAGAAAATATTTTTTGCTAAAATGAGGGAAATATGATTCTAATAAGGACTCTTTATATTGAAGAAGGGATAAGTCATATAGTAGAGATAGAGTGCGATTCGGCGCCAGGTATTCCTGGTATTGTCTTTTCTGGTAGAGCTGGGAAAATCATTGAAGAAAGTGCTATTAGAGTAAGACAAGCTATCAGGAATGCCTTTGATATCTCATTTACAAATAAAATTCTTATAAATCTCATACCTTCTGATATAAAAAAGAATACCAACCTATTTGATCTTCCTTTAGCCATAGCCATAATTGCTGCAATACACAATATCAGTTTTAGGATTGACGATATATTAATTCTTGGGGAACTATCTCTTTCAGGACAAACTAAAGTAAACCATTCTGTCATTCCACATATTTTAAGAGCAAGGTCATTTGGCTTTAAAAGCTGCTTAATTCCAGATGAAAAAATACCAACAAATTTATCTATACCTATTTCTATAAATAAAGTTAAAAGCTTATCTGATAGTTGGGATATATTAATGAGAAATTTTCAAAATAGGAGTAAAAATAAAAATAATGTTGAACAAGAAAAAATTAATGAAAATAAAAACTTTTATATTACAAAAACAACATTTAAGGATAGCTTTATTTCAAATAATTTTTTTGATAATAACATAGAGTATGATTTTAAGGATTACAAAGGTGGTTTGTTGTTAAAAAGAGCTCTACTTATATCTGCCAGCGGTTTTCATTCCATATATCTTCTTGGTCCATCTGGAACAGGTAAGACTTTACTTTCAATTATGTTCAAAGATATACTACCACCACTTCTTAGAAAAGAACAATATGAATTGATCGACCTTTATTCCCAATACAATATTCCTTTTGATGTTAATCAAACTACTAGACCTTATAGAAATCCTCATCATAGTTCTACTATCATATCGATGATTGGTGGGGGAACACCTCTTTCGATAGGGGAGGTTTCTCTTGCCCATCATGGTGTTCTTGTCCTTGATGAAATCAATCTTTTCAATAAAAAAGTACTTGAAAGCCTCAGAGAACCATTTGAAGAACAAAAGGTAACAATATCAAGGTCTAAATATAAAGTAACATTACCATCCTCTTTTATCTTATTTTTGATTAGCAATCTTTGCGCTTGTGGAAATTTTGGTTCATTAAAAAGAGTATGTACTTGCACAGAAGAGCAAAGAAATCTTTTTTTATCTCATATTTCTAATGCATTAAAAGATAGGATAGATATTACATTAACTGCCTCTGATGAATCTATTAAAGATAGTAATAATATTGATACAAACTCAATGAGAAAACTTGTTATTAAAGCTTTTGAAAAACAATTTTATAGATTTATTGGTTCTGATTTTGCTTTTAATGGAAAGATTTATAAAACTGAAATCAAAAAATATATTCACCTGGATAGTGAACTTGAAACCTATTTATTTGAAATAATGAAAAAAATTGGGCAATCTTTTAGAAAAGTAGAAAAGGTCATAAAAGTTGCTAGAACAATTGCAGATATTGAAGATCATAATGAGATAACTAAAGAAGATATCGTAGAATCCTTATTTTTTGTTACTGGATTTAAATATTAAAAAAAATATTGACTTTTGTGCTAAGAATTTTGTATATTTTATAAAAGATTATATGATTCCTAGGAGGATAAGATGAAAATTAAACCATTAAATGATAGGATTTTAGTTAAAGTATTACCGCCAGAAGAAAAAACTAAAGGTGGACTTTTCCTTCCTCAAACAGCTCAAGAAAAAACTCAGGAAGGTTTAGTAGAAGCCATTGGTGATAGTGATCAGATAAAAGTAAAAGTTGGAGACAAAATTATTTACGACAAATATGCTGGTACTTCTCTTAAGATTGACGAACAGGATTACCTTATTCTTAAAAACAATGATATTCTTGCTATTGTTGAAAAATAATTAAAAAATATTAAAAAATTAATTTTAGGGCTGTCATTAATTTTGACAGTCCTTTTTTATTTTACTTTTTCAAAGGCAAGGGCGGTTCTTGCAGGAAGATATATTGAAATTTCATGACCATATTTAGTTTCAAATACTGGATATAAAATAGATTTATTTACCCTTTCAAATCCACCAAAATCTTTATCATCAGATGAAAACACAAGTGAATAATTGGTAGCTATCCCTGATTTTATCCTGAAATTTTCAAAGCTAATATTTGGGTTTAAGTTAAAAGCATAGATTATATCATCTTTAATAAAAGTTATTATTTTATCTTTATTATTTACATTAAGATTTTCAATTTTGCTCATTAAAATATAATGTTTTGCTTTGAAAAACTTTATCATTTCTTTTTCAAAATTTAACAAAAATTTAAATTTTAATTTTTCGTCTTTGGATAATGACCATAATCTTTTTGCATGCTTAAAACTAAAGTTATTCCCTTCCCTTGGAAAATCAACCCACTCTGGATGTCCCCATTCATTCCCGATAAAAGTTAGATATCCCTGACCTGGTAAAAGTAATACTAAAAGTCTAAAAATCTTATGTAAAGCTATCCCCCTATCAATTATCAAATTTGTATCTTCAATATGCATTCCATTATATATTTCTTTATCCACAAGTCTAAAGAATAATGTTTTGCCACCAACCATAGCCTGATCATGTGACTCGCAATATGCAATAACCTTTTCTTCAGGTCTTCTTGACATTAGTATATGAGTGAGTTCTTCAATGTTCAATTCTTCATCTGAAACTTTTGAAATATATCTTTCAAAAAAATCTGGAATCCCCATACCCAGTCTAAAATCAAATCCAATCCCTCCATCCTTTGTGTCTAAAGCCATTCCAGGAAATCCGCTCATATCCTCTGCTATTGTAATATTAAATTGGTCTATTTCATGAATAAGATCATTTGCAAGCTTTAAAAAGATTAATGCATCTTTATCTACTTCATTGTTAAAATACATATCATAAGAAGTGAAGGCTTTACCTATGCCATGATGGGTATATATCATGGATGTAATCCCATCAAATCTAAATCCATCAAAATGATATTCTGTTAACCAAAATTTAATATTTGACAAAAGAAAATGGATGACTTCATTTTTCCCATAATCAAAAAGCATGGAGTCCCATACTGGATGAATACCCCTACTTCCAGCATGAAAAAACTGGGTCTGGGTTCCATCAAACAAATTTATACCTTCATTTATATTTTTTACACAGTGTGAATGAACAAGATCAAGAAAAACTAAAATGCCATATGAATGGGCAGTATCTATTAATTCTTTTAAGTCATCAATAGTGCCAAATCTTGAAGATATTGCAAAAAAATTGGAAACCTGATAACCAAATGAACCATAAAATGGATGTTCCATTATTCCCATAAGTTGAATAGCATCATAACCAATTTCCTTTATATACGGTAAAATATTTTCAGTAAATTCTTTATATGTTCCAATCCCATCTTTTTCTTGAGCCATCCCTACATGTGCCTCATAGATAAGTAAAGGTTTTGTTTTTTTCTCTTTTTTAATCTTACTGATATCACTTTTCCACTTAAAATTTGATGTTTTTTCTTCTGGTAAAAGTAAAGTTGAAAAATCTTTTGTTTCTGGATCCTGAACTACATATTTTGAATAAAGAGGTATCCTAAAATGTTGACCAATACAGGTTACAAGATATGCTTTTATCTTTATTCCATTTTTATATTTATTAAAATCAAAAAGTTCCAATGGTAACTCTATCTGCCAGATCCCATTCCCCTCTGGTTCTAACCTGTACTTTTTTGTTTCCCAATCGCAAAAATCTCCTGTTAGATAAACTGCATAAGCATTTGGAGCCCATTCCCTATATATTAAAGAATTTTGAGAAAAATGAAAACCAAAATAAAGGTGACCATTGGCAAAATCAGATAGGCTTTTATTTCCATTTATACTGCTTTCAAGTAAATTTTTCCTTCTCTCAAGATATTTATTTTGTAAATCATTAATAAAATTTTCATGTGGTTCAAGATATGGATCTAATTGTATAACTTTCAACTTTTTCATATAATAAGTTTAAAACATTTTTAAGATTTGGCAAAAGGTAATGAAGTTTCTTAATCAAGAATAAATTTTTTAAAGATAAAATGCGAATTCTATATCGAAAGTTGTATTGCTTATTGGATAATATAAAAGATCATAATAGGTATTCCCTAGCAAGTTTTTAACAGAAAAGGATACGCTAGACTTTTGTGAAAGATAATATGTGAAATCAAAATTTATTATAAAATAAGGTGAAAACCAGTTGTAGTTTTCGAGTGTTATATATCTTATTCCTCTATAAACCAATTCTAACTTTAATTTTAGTTTATCTGAATTAATAAAATCAATATTAAAAATAAAATTAACAAGTGGAACATATGGAACATAGACTTCATTTAAGATTAGTATCCCTTCAAGTATTTTCGGAATTGTTATTGAAAGCATAGGTGAAAATTGAATATAAGATTCTTTCCCTAAAGGTATTGAATACTCTAAATCAAAATCAAGCCCTAAATTGTAACCTTTAGCAAAATTTATTGGTTTGAATCTATTGTCAAATCTTCTAATCCAGACTATAAAATCATCAAAATAATAATAATAAAAGGAAAGATTTATATTCAAAGTATTTGAAGAAAGTGCTGCTCCAACTTCAAATCCTAAAGATTTTTCTGGCTTTAAGTCTGGATTGCCAACTGCGACGATACCATAAGAACTATACAATTCTTGATATGAAGGAAGTCTATAACCACTTCCTGATTTAGTAAAAAACGAAAGAACAAAATTCTCGTTGATATTGATTTTTTTACTCAAATTTAAGTAAATAGATGGCATAAAAAAATAGTTAAATTTATCTGAGAATTTTGCATTAAAATCCAAACCTAAACTTAACATTAGTTCAAATAAAGAGGTAAAATTTTTATTAAAGATGAAATATGAAGAAAAAGATCCTCCATAAAGATTATCATACGATAATGTATCATCATTTAGGTATTCAAAATTGACTGCCACATTTGAAATAAAATTTGTTGTATCATTTGTAAAAATAGAAAAAGGAAAATTAATATAACTATAAAAAATTTTCCTATTTTCATTAATATTATATGTGTAATCCTTACAGGAAAATGAATCATCAATATATTGAAATGAGATCAAAAATTGATTTAATTTCAAAAATGAAACCAGAGAAAAGGACTCTTTATAAGTATTAAAATAGGGAAATTGAACATCATTTGGCAAAAACTTCTTAAAATAATCTATAAGAAATGAAAAAGTGAAGTTTTTATATTCAAGCAAAAATTTGGAAAAAAAATCCTCAAAATCACTTTTTCCAAAAGAATCGTCATATACATTTGAGTTTAATTTTGCATTAATATCAAATCCAGTAAAGATATCATTATTGAAAGAGGAAAAGTGAAAATAAAGACCAAAGTTTAGTAAAGATGATAGGTATAATGAACCAAAATTTATGGCGCCTTGATTTTTCCCTTTAGTCCAGATAAGAATAGCTCCTCCCATAGCATTTGGTCCGAAAAGAGCAGAGACATTTCCTTTATAAATAATTATTTTGCTTATTAAGTTCAATGGAAGTTTCATAGCATTTATATCTGAAAGTGTTATAGGAACCCCATCTAAAAATATTGCGATTCTTGATGTTGAAAAACCTCTTATAACCAAGAAACCAACTTCTGAATCATCGATTCCTTTTGCTATATATAAAAATGATTGAGATTGTAAAAACTCACTAAGAGTTGTTTTTTGGCTTTCTTGTAAATCCTGCTCATCATAAACAACAACACTCTGTGAGGTGCCCCCTTGAGTTTGTCCTGTTACATTTATTGTTATTTCCTGACCTAATATTTTAATAGAAAAAAATGAAAAATAGCAAAAAATAAATAAGAAAAATATAAAAAGATTCTTTATTTTTAATAGATTATTCATATATTCTTTTATTTTATAATTTTTTTATCTTCTAATTTCATTACTTTACATTTTCATTATTTTATATTTTTTAATTTTGTAATTTTTTCATCTTATATATTTTACAGATTACTCTTAGGATCTTTTGATTTTATTATTTCTTTATTTTTTATTTCTTCATTTTTTTATTTCTTTTTTTCTATATTCTTTTTGGGTATTAAATCCTTATTTTTAACTTTAATATTTTCAACAATATTTTTAACAATACTTTCAACTTTGACCAAATTTAACTAACTAGTTGATTCAACAGTGACATTTGTTTTTATTGAATAGACAACCTTGATGACAATCCAGAAAGAAGACTGCGGTTTTTTATCTTCTGGAAAAGAAAATAGAAGCTGTCTTGCCTGCGTTGTAGTGTAATTGTCCAATATTTTTGAACCTGAACTTTCAAGTAGGACCACATTAATAACTTTTCCATATTTATCTATCAGCAATTTAAGTTTTACAGTCCCTTGTATCCCGAGTTTTAAAGCATCTTTTGGATAGTTAAATAAAGATGAGATGTTAAGTGAATACTGGAAGATATCTTGATTTGAAAATCCGTTACTACCATCAGTATTGCCATATGCCTGTGTGCTTTGAGTTAAATTTTGAGGATACTGTTGAGAAGGGTTTGATGAACCTTCGGAATCTATGTTTGAAGGCAAATCTGAGGATGAATTTGAAGATTGGCTTGAAGATTTATTTTCACCAGACGCATTTTCAATAGATTCATTATTATTGGGTAAATTATTTAATTCTTTATTATTTATATTTTCATTTATATTTTCTTTTTCAATAACCTGCTTATCTATTTTTTGTTTATCTTCACCTTTGCCTTCGTCTTTAAATTTTTTATCCTTATATTTTTCTTCTTTACTTTCTGATTTGTCAATTTCATTTGTCTTAATATCTTGCTTTTTTATATCTTTTTTTCCTATATCTTGTTTTTCTTTTATATTTTGAAAAAATTTATTTTGATTTTCTCCAATTTTATTTTCTAAAAATTTTTCAGTCGAATTTGAAGTTTGAAAGTTTACAAAATTACTTGCTAATTGAATTTCAACAGGTTTTATATTTACTTTTTCTATATTTATTATTCCTTGTGGATTTTGAAGTAAAACATTTATTAGAATCAGCATTAAAATATGAAGGGAAAAAGATAAAAATACCGAAATCATAATATTTGAAGGTTTTTTAATATTTTTTGAGATTATCTTTTTTAGTAAAATTTTAATCAATTTATCTTTTTCCCTTTTCATAAATTTTACTTAAAATTATTGCCCTTTTCTTAAAATTATTCCTACTGGATAGCCAGAAAATTCGATATAATTTTGAAAGGAAATCGATGAAAATGCTTGATTTAAAGGAGAAATTGAAAATGAACTTGGAGTACCCCATGGTGCATCGATTATAACGAGATAACTTTCTTCAGAAGTATCGCCCGCATATATTAATGAAAGATTAGTTTTACCATTGACATTTGAATTTTTTTCAATACCGCTTGAAAAGCTTATTGATGAACTATTTATAGGAGACCTATAAAAAGCTTTATTCGAAATAAAATATAGATAACCCATATAAACCTGTGAAACAGCTCCAAAATATTCACCAATAGGTAAGGTATCTGCACATATTTTAGTAAGTGTTATGTTGTTATCTGAATTAATTTCTATTTTTACTCTTAAAAACCCTGAATCTGCAAATCCAGAGTACCCATATCCACCGGTAGCGATTAGATCGCAATAAATCCCATCACTTTCTTGATGCACTAACACCTGCTGGAAATTTGTTAAAGGTTTACCAATAAAAGAAGATGTAAGTTCAAATTCTTTAACTTTTTGAAGATTATCTTTTCTAAGAATGTAAATTATGCTATTGGAATAAGAGTATGTAGAAAGATCATAATTTGTATTTATTGTTATAAGATAGTCTTGATTTATACTTGCAATCGCTTGAATGCCAGAATTTAAAGAATATAACTGAGAACTTTCAGTATAGTTGCCATCAGTAAGGTTTAATTTAATAACTTTTCCACTTACATAGCCTGAAATATACATATAGCTTTCATCTACAAATCCATTATATGGGTTTGTTGCTGTAGGTAAATTGAATTTACTAATATAGTACATATTTTTTGTAAATTTTGTAACAGAATTATCCAAAGAGTTAATTATGTAAATATAGCTTTCATCTGGTGAAAGTAGCATTTGCTGTGGAGCATAGCTTGTGTTCTGTTGTGGTCCTACTGGAATTGGTTGATCAATAAATTTTTTAAAGTTTAAATCATAGGCAATGACATTATTTCCAGTCGAATTTAATATTAAAAGGTAATCATTGCCATAATTAAGAAGAGTTTGATTGTTATCAAATATGCAGGAAGTAAATAAAAGAAATAAAATTAAAAAGATTGGCAAAAAAAGCTTGAATTTTTTTGATTTCATAAATCCTCCAAACTGAATTTTGGAGGGGAGATGCTTGGTTCAATAAAGATGATTTTTGAACCAGAAGATAACCCTCCCCTAGTGGATATCTTCTCAAAGATACAGGAAGGTCTCCTGGCTCTGGCAAGCTCTTCAGCCTTCCCACCAATTTATGGCAGTGGCATTTTTGAAGAGTATTCACCATTACAGTGCCTGGGTGCGCACAGGATTTTCACCTGTTTCCCTTTTATGCTTTCGCTCCTGCATCCTAAAGCAGAATAAGATTATATTATTAATTTAATTTTTCAATAATTTTAATCGAAATCAGAAATTTTATTTTTATTTTATTATTGTTTTTTCAGTAATTGTAAAAAAACCTATGATTTTTAAGTCTATTCCAAAATTTCTAATCAATAACACAACTATTTTTTCATTATTATTGTCATGTAAAATATATATTAAATCTCCTTCTAGATAAACAAGTGGTAAAAAAGAAGAAAGAGATGCTGCTTTTGTATAATCTGTTTTTTCAATCTTAAAGCTATTATTAAAAAAATAGTCTATCTGTTCAATATTTAGCAATGCTTCTATAGATTCTTCAGTAAAAAGATCTGCTGTTTTAAGATTATATACTGGATATGAAAGGTATCTTTTATCTTTTGACTTAAAAAAATCCAAAATAAAATTTGAGCAATTTTCTTTTGCCTGAGCAATCTTTTTTTCAACCTCTTCATCAGTTAATTGTTCTGGAATAACTGAAATTTCTTTTTGAACAAAATTTGGGTCAAGATAGTTCGCCACTGACTTAAAGGCATCACCTTTTTCTTCATTATTGTGACTATAGTAATATAAAGCAACTTTATAGTAAGCTTGAGCAAGGACTATTTTTTGATTTAATGTTAAACCAGAAAAAGGATTTGTAGATGAAACAAATAATGGGATTAAAATTAATATCAAAATTATAATGATCAATCTACTATATTTGGAGTTAACTTTATTTTTCATTTTGTTACCCCCTTTTAATCAGGATTCACTTTTTCAATTAGACTTAACTTAATAATAAAAGAATTTTGATTTTTTTCAAATTCAATTCCATCATTGCAATGAGCAATTATTTGAATAGGACAATAAGCCAAGAAATCTTCTAAAGTAAAATTTTTAAAATTTTTAGAATTTATATTATCTTTATAGTATTTTAATTTCATAAAATAATTTTCATCTATCATTGGAGACTGTATATTTATAGTTACAATGACTTTTCTTCGGTCCAATTCATCTAGTTTAATTTTTAATATATATATTCCATGAGTTTTACTTGATAAAGAAAAAAATAGTAAAGTAAATATCAACTGCTCTATTCTTTTATAATCATGGATAAAATTAAATTCTAAATCCTCTATATCCATTTCAATTTTTGCATCAAAATACTTCTGCATAAAATTTACGATTTTTTGAACTATCTCAATAACCTGTCTAAAATCGAATGCTTCATATTTTGATTGAAAACTATTTGTAGTCATTTTAGTGTAATCTATTATATCAAGAATATTATAGAGTAAAAATATCGAATTAAGTTCAATATTTTCTATATCATCAAGCATCTCTTTTGATAAGGAACTACTGGCAAAATTTATAATATACATTGCAAAGCCTAAAATTGAGTTTAGTGGCGTCAAAAGCTGATGATAAATTTTGCTAAAGATTAGATTACGAGATTGCTCTATTTCAGAAATAGTATGGAGCTGTCTTAGCAATTGTTGATTCTTTGTTTTTAGTTCGCTTTTATTCTGGATGACAATCTCTTCAAGATTTTCAATATATGTTTTTTGTTCACTTAAATAGAAAAAGGAATATATTAAAAAGCCAAGAGTCTTTTGAAGTTTAGATAAAATTAGTCTTTTCTCAAATTCAACACTTAAATGATCACTAAAAGAATCCTTTAAAAATAATGTTAAAAGTGAACTAAATTGATTTTCAAAAGAGATATTGATATCATATTGAATAAAACCTTCATTTGATGAATTATTTAAAGAATATTTATATTCATATTTTATTTCATTTAGCATAAAATTTAAGTGAAAATAGCCCTGAACAGCACCAAAAAAATTTGCTATTTTGTTCAATATATATTGGAAAAAAGTATCTATTTTTTGATTTTGATTCTCTTCTCTAATTATTTCATACAAAGTCCATTCATAAAGTTCATTTAATATGCTGCTTTGTTGATATTCAATATTACTAATGTAAGTTTGAAATGAAGTAAAAATAAAACTAAAAAGGTTTTCATTCTTTTCATCTTCTTTTGGATATAAGAAAAAAATTGAATAATCCTTTTTTTCATCTTTTATTATTTTGGATGCCAAATTGTTTAAATTTTGAAAAGATAGAAGTTGATCTATTTCAAACTCTTTTTTTTCAAAGACTGGGAAACTAAAAACTTGAAAATAATAATTTTTTAAATCATTAAAATTTATAAAACATGAAAAATGCTTTATCTGCAAGTTATGCAATAAAATCAAAAGTTCATCTTTAAAATTCTCATTTATATTCATGATTAATCTTAGATTAATAGAAATATTACTGATGTCAATCTTTTTAATCTTGAAAATTTTATTAAAAGAGCAATACTAAATAAAATGATGAAGGATACAATATGAAAATAAATTCGGTTAAGACCAAATTGAATCTTGATAAAAAAATAATTGATGAATCAAGATACTATGCAAAAAAAATAGTTGAAGATGTTCAAAAATTTATTGATTTAAGATCAACTTCTTCAGTTGAAAGAGCTATTTTAAGGCTTTTTGGTGTTGAATGGTATTCTGAAGAGCAACAACTGCCTTATGTAAATATTATAATTGATAAATTAATAAATGATAATCTAATATCAAGAGGTGCAACTTATTATCTTGTAAATGGTCTTTTAAGGACTGGCTTTCCTCTTAAAGAATTTTGCGATAATATTGTTAATGGCAAGTTATCTTTTAAGTCTATTGAACCTTTAGATTTTGAAATTGTAAAGCAAAAAGCGATGGATATGGCTTTATCTGCTGCTGAAAAAATAGAACAAAATGTTCTTAAAAGAAATCAGATGATACAGGAGTATGGGGAAGGCCAACCACCATACCTTTATTTAATTGTCGCAACAGGGAATATTTTTGAAGATGTTATTCAGGCACAAAACGCAGCAAGAAGTGGCGCTGATATTATTGCTGTTATAAGGTCCACTGCTCAATCTCTTTTGGACTATGTCCCTCACGGAGCAACTACAGAAGGATTTGGCGGCACATATGCAACTCAGGAAAATTTTAAGATAATGCGAAAGGCTTTAGATGAAGTATCTAAGGAAGTTGGTAAATATATTCGACTTGTGAACTATTGTTCAGGACTTTGCATGCCTGAAATTGCAGCTCTTGGTGCTATAGAAAGGCTTGATGTAATGTTAAATGATTCTATGTATGGCATACTATTTAGAGATATAAACATGCAAAGAACTTTTGTTGACCAATACTTTTCCAGAATGATAAACTCCTTTGCTGAAATTGTTATAAATACTGGTGAAGATAACTACCTAACCACAAGTGATGCCTTTGAAAAGGCTCATACTGTTTTAGCATCTGAACTTATAAATGAGCAATTTGCTCTTAAAGCTTATATGCCTCAAAGGCTCATGGGACTTGGCCATGCCTTTGAAATTGACCCGGATATTGAAAATCAATTTTTGTACGAACTTGCTCAAGCTCAGATGATTAAAGAAATTTTTCCGGATTCTCCACTTAAGTATATGCCTCCAACAAAGTTTATGACTGGTAATATCTTTAGAGGTCATGTCCAGGATGCACTTTTTAATGCAGTATCTATTATGAGCGGACAAACGATCCATCTTCTTGGTATGCTTACTGAAGCCATCCATACCCCTTTTATGATGGATAGACATCTTTCACTTGAAAATGCTAAAATGGTCTTTAAGACCATGAGAAATATCTCTGATGAAATTGAATTCAAAAAGGATGGTATTATCACAAATAGAGCAAAAAAAGTGTTGAATGATGCTCATGACCTTTTAAAAGAAATAACAAAAAAAGGACTTATGGAATCTATTTCTGAAGGGATTTTTGCAGATATTAAAAGAGCGCTTGATGGAGGAAAAGGTTTTAGTGGTGTTTTTATAAAAGATGATAATTACCTAAATCCATTTGAACAGATATTTATTGAAAAATTAAAAAAGAGAAATCCTCAATTTTCTTAAAAAATTGAAATTTGGGTAATATTTATAAATTTAAAGTTTTATAAAATTAATTTTATAAAAATTATAAAAATAAGGTGGCTAACATGAAAGCAAAAGAGATAGATTTGAAAAAGGTCAAACCATATGGTGATGCTCTTGATGATGGTAAAATTCAATTTTCTTTTACTCTTCCAGTTCCATATGGAGATGAGGCAAAAGAATGTGCAAAAAGATACCTTGAACTTTTAGGTTTTGAAAATGTCATGATTACTCATATGGATAAAATGGGTGTTGGGTTTTCATTTTTTATTGCATATGCAGTTGCAAATAAAACTATAGATTTTACAAACATTGTAGTACCAAAAGCTACAAAAGAGGTATGGGATAAGCATACAATTGTAGAAAAAATAGAAAAAGAACTTGGCAGAAAAATTGTCGTGGTTGGTGCTTGCATAGAATCAGATGCACATACTGTTGGAATAGATGCCATTTTAAATATGAAAGGTATTGCTGGACATAAGGGACTTGAATCTTATCATGGTATTGAAGTATTTAATCTTGGTGCACAGGTACCTTCAGAGGAGGTTATAGCCTTTGCTAAAAAGGTGAATGCCGATGTAATCTTGATTTCCCAGATAGTTACACAAAAAGATGTTCATATTGCAAATATGACTAAATTTATTGAACTTTTGGAAGCCGAAAAACTAAGAGATAAAGTTCTTGCTGTAGCAGGCGGACCTAGGATAACTCACGAGCTTGCACTTGAACTTGGTTTTGATGCTGGATTTGGTGTTGGTACTTTCCCTGAAGATGTTGCAACATTTATACTTCAAAGTTTACTTAAGAAAAAAGATGAGAAAAGAATATAATCTTCTACCTGGTCCATCTGGATTTATAGATGGATTTGAAAAATATTTACTTAAAACTCCAGTATCTCAAAGAAGTAATGAATTCTTAAATTGCTGGTATAATGTTAAAAATAATTTAAAACTTTTATTGGATAATCCTTATGGTGATATTGCTATTTTAACTTCATCTTCGACTGGAGCGATGGAAGCATCATTGGTTTGCCTAACAAATAAAAATAGTAAAGTGCTTGTAATTTCAAGTGGAAAGTTTGGTGATAGATTTTATGATATCTGTAACTCATATTCTATTCCCGTAAAAAAAATTTCATTTTTTGAAAATAGAAAAATTGACTATGAAATAATCGAAAAAGAACTTTCAAATTCAAATTATACTCATATAACCTTTCAGGTTTGCGAAACCTCTTCAGGAATCTTTTGTGATCCACAAATTATTGGGCAATTTGGACAAAAATATAACTTAATCACGATAGCTGACTCTGTTTCTGCTTTTACTTCAGATTATATATACCAGGAACTTTTTGGTTTAGATGCAATTTTAATAGGCTCACAAAAAGGATTGAACTCTCCCTCTGGCGTTTCTTTTATAAGTTTAAGCAGAAAAGCTATCGAACTAATAAAACTAAATCCTATAACTGCGTATTACTTCAATCTAAATAAATATCTTGATGATCCTCCATTTACACCAGCAATAAACACCATATTCTATATTGAAAAAATTTTGAAAGAGATTTTAAAATTAGGATTAAAAAACATTATTGAAAGAAATATAAAAATTGCAAATAATATAAGATCAAATTGTTTTGGTTATGGGATAAAGCAATTTCCTGTTCAAAGTTCAAATGCTGTATCAGTTTTTGAATATGAATATGCAGAAAATTTTATTGAATTTTGTAAAGAAAGTTACTCATTATCTTTGGGACATGGACAGGGATTATTAAAAGGAAAAGTCTTTAGAGTTGCACATTTTGGTTTGACACCAATAAAAAACTATGATATATTTTATTTAGCCTTAAAAAAATTTATTAAAAATAATCTAATCAAGGTATAAAGTTGAGTAATATTAACAATATAGCTAATATTATTGATGGAAGAGTATTAAATATTGTGCTTCTTTCTGCTATTAATGTTATTAAACAAATAAGTGGCACAAATTTAGTTAAAAAGCATATTTATACTTCAAATGAAAGTCTAACTGTAAATAGTGATTTACTGCTTATAAAGTTGTCTGGCGATATAAAAGGTGATATAATAATAAAATTTGATGAAAACTTAAAAGATAATGTACTACAGAATTTTTTAAAAAATTTTTCCAACAATCAAATGAATGTTGATAAAAAAAGTGAAGAAGAACTAAAACACTCTGCCTTTCTTGAAATAGGAAATCTTATTTCAGCCAAAATTTCAAATTTCCTCTTTGCAGATAGCAAAAAAGTTGATATTTCCTCAGTTACATTTGTTTCAGAAAAAGATGAAATCTTTTATGAATCTATATTTGCAGTGGAAATGACAAGTAATATTGGTGATCTTTCTATTTTTTTAGGGATCAATGAAATAAAATTTGAAAGATCTATTTCTTTTATCTTTTACGGTTTTTCAGAAGAACTTATAGAAGAAATAACCAATGAATTTATTCCAAAAGGTTTTGAGATTTATTATGCTGAAAATAGTAAAAACTTTATCGAACAAATACAAAATAAAAAGTTTGATATCGCTGTTATAGATTTTTATGTCGTTAACCAGGATTTTAAGATTTTCTTAAAATCCTATTTTTCTAGCTTAAAATACAAGATAAATCTCATATTTGGTATTACGAAACTTGATGCATTAAAATTTCAAGGGATACCTACAAACTCTGAAAATTATCAACTTATAGGTCTTTTTCTAAAAACTTTTTCCACAAAAGAGATTATTGGTTATCTTTATTCTGTTCTTCAAAAAATAGGGATAAAGCCAGATGATAGAAGAAAACATGTAAGAGTTAATATTTCAGATAACAGCAGATTTTTTATTTCTGTAAATGAAAAAAATTGCAAATTTACTGCTAAACTTAAAGATATTTCCATCGGTGGTTTCAGAGCAGAATTAGATTCTCCTGAGAATAAAGATAAAATTGAAGTCGGTAAAATACTGAACTCAGCCGATATGTTCTTAAAGTACAACAGACTAAAAGTAAACTGTAAAATATTATATATAAAAGATAATACTTTTTCTGCCTCTTTTGTAAATCTTATCGAACAGGATAAAAATTTAATTTCAAATTCAATTTTCAAAATTCTTTGCAATAAATAAATATCTATCATAATATTATCTTCTTGTAAATTTGACATCATCAATTATGTATATTAAACTTAAACTAAAGTTATATCTTTATTCAAAAAGGTAATATTATGATTAATGAAACTGAATTTAATACTATTTTGGTGAATATTGTAGAGTTATTTCAAAAAAATTGTAAAATTGCAGCTCAAAAAAAGTCTTTTTTTGCTGTTAAAAATATCTTTCCAATAGATCAATCTGCTCTTTTTATTAATATTTCAAATAAAACTAACTTTGATCTATATATCACTTTAACAGATCAATTAAAAGAAAAGATGATAGAAAAAAGTAATATAAGAAAACCAGAAATAAGCATTGAAGATAAGAATAAAATATTGATTGATCTATGCTCTGATTTCAAAAATGAATTACAAAAATTATTTAATATTTCAAATTCAAATAATAAAACATCTATAAAAATTTCTCAAATAAACTATCTAGAGAAAATTGATGAAATAAGGTATGAAACTATTTTGGTTTTACAATTAGGAACCGAAATTTCAGATATTTTTATTATTTTATGTTTTAATAAAATAAAATTTGACCCCCTCTTTCTTTCATTTTTTATGGTTTTACAAGTAATCTAATTGAAGAATTATCTACTTCTCTTATACCAAAAGGAATAGAAATCTATAATTTTGAAGATGAAGAAGAATTCAAAAAGTTTATAAATAAAAGGAAAACCAGTACAATAATTATTGATTATTGCATGGTTAGAAAATAACTATCTTACTTTTTAGATAATTTTTTCTATGAGATTCCATTTAAAGTAAATCTTATTTTTGGAATTTCAAAAATGGATATTGCATCCTTTAAAACTGTTCCTATTTCGAACAAGAATTATCAAATCATAGGTCTTTTTTGAAGATCCTTTTCTTCTAGTGAAATAATCCAGTACATTTTCTCTTCGATTAAAAAAACAGAGATTAAAATAAATGAAAGAAGAAAAAATATAAGAATAAAAGTTGAAGACAATAATAGATGTTTTGCATTTATTGTAGAAAAAGGCTTTGGTATAAGTTCGAAGATTGTAAATATTTCAATGAGTGGTTTTAAGGGCAAGTTAGATAATACTAATTTTTTCCAGCATCTTAGCCAGGGTAAAGAGTTAAAGCTTGTTAATATCTATATTAAGTCTTTTCATCTGACTGTTTCATGCAAAATTGTCTATGTTAGTGAACCGTATTACGCAGTTGGGTTCACATATATATCAGATAAAGATAAAGATAATCTTAGTATGGCTTTATTTCATCTTCTTCAAGAAAACAAATATTTTCTCTTAGATTAGTCATTCATTAGATTAATAAATCTATTTTAAGTAAGCAAATAGTATAATGTGTAAATTAAAAAAAATAATAAAAAGCCAAAAGCTTCCGAAAGTTTTAAGTTCAAAATAAATATCTTATATTTAGCAAAAAATAATAAAAATAATGATAATAAATTCAATAGGCCAGAACTAATATTACTGAAAATGCAAAATGGATTTATAAATAAAGAAGCAACCACAAAATAAATAGTTATGCAAAATAATGGTATTGCAACAAGATTTATGATAGGACTCAATAGATGTGTCTTTCCAAATGTTGATAGTATTATTGGCATTTGAAAAAAACTAATATTGAGACTAAATAAAAATGGTAATAAAACAACATTAAAAATCTTTTTTTTAAATTTTGGAACTATAAGATAAATGGCAAGTATTGCCATTATAGCGCTTAAAGAAAGCAAAAAACTTATAGATAAAACATCTACTGGTTCAAAGATAAAAACCAGCAAGGTTAAAATTGCACATATATTTTCAAAGTTGGGCTTTAAGTTGTATCTTTTTATGATTATGGCAAATAATAAAGAAAAAAATGCCCTTAAAAAAGATACTTGCCAGCCAGCGAAAGCAAGGTATAAGAGAGAGAATAATATTAGAATAATCGAATTTGAAGTAAATATTCCTAAAATTAATAGTAAAATACTTAGATGCTGACCAGAAAGTGCAAAAAGATGTGATGTCCCAGTATTTTGAAAAGCATCCATCAAAGGTTGAAAGATAAATTGCCTACTGCCAGTAATGATGGCATAAATACTTGCTGCATTCCATCTATCATAAAACTTAAAAAGCTTTTCAAATATAATTTTTCTTACATTTATTCTAAACTTACCTAACCAACTGCCATCTTTTATCCTTGCTATAGAATCTATCCTTGAAAGACAAATTCTTTGCCTATCTTCTAAAAAATTAATAGTAGAATATTTTTTAAGAAGATCTGTTGAAAAAAGGAAAATACTTCCAGATGATATGGATGATATTGTATCTGAATAAAAATAGACAAAGATTTTTGTCTTTTCAATCTTTTTAAAATCTGTAAAGCCAATAATATATGCCTTGATTCTTGAATATTTTTCATAATCTTGAATAAAATCTGTCGTTCTTACATAAAAATATGGATATTTAGCAATATATTGCTGTAAGGTAGAATAGTTATAAGATAAATCTCCAATGGAAAATCGATACAAAACAGAAAAAGATAAAATAATTAAAATAAAAATAAAGAATAGTAAAACTACATTTTTATTATTTTTAATTAAAAAGTATGCAAAAACTAAAAGAATTAAAAGGAGAAAAAGCAATATTAAACATATTAAGTAAAATTGATTCAAAAAGTATATGTTATTTAATATTTGCCCGCCAATAAAAGAACCAAGTAAGATAAGTGGAGCAGTAAGAAAAAATATTAATCTATCGTAAGAAAATTTGCCTTTAGTATTTAACCACTTTATTAAGTTCATCATTCATTTCATCTATTGATTTTGATATTGCTATTTCAAAATCGAAATCTTTGTTTTTATCTAAGTATGAATAAAGAATAGATCTTGATGCATTAACGACAAAACCAACATTTTCTTTCACTATCTTGCTCAATGAATCTATTGTTCCACCTTGTGTTCCATAACCAGGAATTAAAAAGAATAAATCAGGGAATTCTTCCCTTAAAAATTTAAGTTCATCAGCCATCGTTGCTCCTACGACAATACCGACAGGCAAAAATCCATTTTCTTTTTTACAATCATAAAAATATTCAGTAACTTTTTTTGCAACATGCCAGTAAAGAGGTTTTCCATCTATCATTTTATCCTGAAAATCTTTTGATGACTGATTTGATGTTTTAGCAAGGACAAAAGCTCCTTTTTGTCGGGTTTCAATGGTTTTTTTAATGGATTTAAAAGAATCAACACCTAAATAGGGGTTTACTGTCAAGAAATCCGCATCAAAAGCAGAATATTCGTTATTAAAAAGCTTTGTTTTACCTAAAAATCCATCTACATAACCTTCCATAGAAGAATCTATATCATTTGATTTAGCGTCAACAATGACTAAAAAACCCAGTTCTTTTGCATAAGAAACAGTGTTTTTGAAAGTCAAAATCCCTTCTACACCAAGCTTGACATATAAAGAAAATTGAGGTTTTACAACAGCAACCTTATCTTTACTAAGTTCAAGAACCTTTTTGTTAAACTGTAAAACAGCGTAAGAATATGCACTGGCTGTTTTTCCAAAATAAAACTCTCCTTCTTCGATGAATTTTGAAGGTATCTTTTCTAAAAATGGATCTAGCCCTAAACAGATAGCAGATCTTTTCTTTTTCATTTCATAAATCAACTTATCAATTGACAACATTTTTCCACCTTTTTATTTTGAAAACAACTATAAATTTAATAAGAATATTTTCAACATTTATTTAATTTTTGCTACAAAATTTTACTATAAAAGCCCTTCACACTTAAAAGAAAAATATGTATTTGCTATTATTATATGATCCAATAATACAATCCCAAAATCTTTTGCCAGACTCGAAATCTTATTTGTAAAAGATACATCTTCTGAAGAGGGCGAAGGATCTCCACTTGGATGATTATGAACTAGAATTATTTTAGAAGATTCAAATTTTAATGCATAAGAAAAGATCATCTTAATGTTTACATAGGCAAAATCGATAGTTCCATATGAAATGATAGAGGTAGAAATAACATTATTATGTGTATCTAGATATACTGCTATGAAAGTCTCTCTATCTGGTGCGCAAAAGTTTCTAATATATTTAACAACTTCTTCAGCAGAGGAGATTGTCGCGGGCCACCTAGACTTGAAATCTAAAAAATATTGTAAAATTCTAGTCAACGCGACAACCTTTTCTTTAAACTCCACCGAAGTATTTAAGTCCCAGAGTAGATTATGAGTATAGATAGATCTGTAAATGAAATCTATCAGCTCACTTTGTTGATTTGTCTCAAAATCAAGTATGAGCTTAAGATTTTTTTCCAAAATCTTACTGCTTTTTTCATTTACTTCAGATTCAATTAAAGTTTTTTCTGCCAATTCCATAATCAAACCTCGTTAAATTTTTTAAATATTAATTTCAAATATTAAATAGTATAAATTTCAAGAAATATTACAAAATTTTTGTTAATACTCTTGAAGATTATATAAAATGCTATAATTTTATTATAGAGATGGAAAAAGATCAGAAGCAAATTATTTCAGATTTTGATTTAAATGCCGATTTGGGTGATATTATATCAAAAAAAAGTTACCTAATATCATCTCTATATGCATTTGCAAAAAAGTTTGAAAACTTTACCTATTCAAATATTTACAAAGATACTATAAGTTTTACTATTGAACATATTAAAAAGATCTACGAATTTGAAGAAGGAACTTTCATAAATTATAACGATGAAGAGGATCAATTTTTTATCCGGGGAAAGGAAATTGCATATAAAATTTATGATTCAACCCCATTTAAACCAGATGAAATGCTTAATTTCGCAAAAAATTCATTAACAATAACCTTTAAGATTTTTAATGAAAAGATACAGGGAAAAATCTCCAAAAAACCAATATCAGCTCATATTTATATTCCGATAGCTTACCAGAAAGAGCTTTTTGGTTTTTTATTATTTGAATCTGAAAAACATTTAGATATAAATTCCGATGATATCTCAATTCTATCTATAATAGCATCTCAGATGGCTTTTGCTCTTAAAAATGCTCAACTTCTCGAAAAAATTGAAGCAAATTTTTTAGATACCATAAATTCATTAGTTTCTGCTATGGAAATAAAAGACACTTATACTAAAGGACACTCTTCAAGGGTTGCATTTTATACTGTAAATTTTGCATTTTTTATTAATTTACCAAAGTATCAGATAAAATCTTTAGAGATTTCTGCTTTACTTCATGATATTGGCAAAATAGGAATACCTTATGAACTTTTAAATAAAAAAGAAGAATTATCTACTATGGATGTAAATTTTATTAGAAAACACCCAGAAATGGGAGAACATATACTTGAACCACTTGAGTTTTTATCAAAAGAAAGGAGAATAATTCGCCATCATCATGAAAGATGGGATGGATATGGCTACCCAGATAAATTAAAAGGTGAAGGTATCCCTTTTGAAAGCAGAATACTTGCTTTAACAGATTCATTAGATGCGATGGCTACAGATAGACCATATAGAAAGGCTCTTGATTTTAGAAATATAGTACAAGAGTTTAAAAAATGTAGTGGAAATCAATTTGACCCTTATTTATCAAAATCTTTTATAAGTTTTTTAGAACAAAATCAGCATATTATTAGGAGGCAAAATGAGACTTAAAAATACATTAGAAGATCTAGTATATAATCTTACCGATAGCATTATTTCTTCATATAAAGAGGATATACCGAAGAATCCAAAATTTAAACTTGATGTCGTATGTTATGTTTTAAATAGAATACTTCCTGAATATATAATCTCATATCGTGGACTGATATATGAAGAAATGGAATTTAAGTATGATTCTCAAAAGTTTACAGATATCATTAGCCTTATTTATGATGCAATAAGGACCATCAAAAATAGAAGGAAAGAAGATTCTTTTGAAAATATTTCTGAAGAAATAGAATGGGGTTATTCCTCTATTGAGTCTGAATATTATATCTTTAATTTCCCTCAAATAATTGGACAAGTTTTTAACTCAACAAATTTTGAACCTATAGATGGGGCTGAGGTTTTACTTGTAGATGAATATAATAGTAAAATAAATATGGCAAGCACCCTCTGGAAAAATCCAATACAAACATTTATTAAGACAAATGGGATTTTTACCTTTTGGCCAAAATCTATAAAAGCCGAGAATAATAGCGGACCTACAGAAAAAGTGTTTCGTATGAAAATAATAGTTTCTAAGGAAGGTTTCTTAAAAGAAGAAAAATTTTTCAGTTTTACCTTAAAATCTGAAAAAGTTCTTGTTAATCAAATAAAAAGAGGGGATATTATAAATCTTGAACCTGTTTATCTTGCAAAATAAATAAAAATTTTGGAGGGCCTATGCTTGAAGGAGTTTTTCATTTAGGGCATGCATCTATAAAGATTAAGAAAAACATTACTATTTACATCGATCCTTTTAATATTAAGGAAGCATCTTATGATGCAGATTTAATATTTTGCACCCATTCTCATTATGACCATCTTTCAGTTCAAGATATTAGAAAAGTTGCAAAATCAAACAGCATAATCATTTTGCCAAAAGAAGCGGAAGACAAAGTAAAAGAGTTAAACCTAAAAATCTTAACAGTTGAACCTGGTAAAGATTATACAGTATCTTCTATTTCTTTTAGCACAACATATGCATATAACATAGGTAAGCAGTTTCACCCCAAAGAGAAAAAATGGGTTGGCTACATAATAAAAGTGGATAATATCAAATATTATATTGCTGGGGATACAGATTCAGTACCTGAAATACAGAATCTTTCTGTAGATGTTGCATTTTTGCCTGTTGGAGGCACTTACACAATGAACTGGAAAGAGGCAGCAATGCTTGCAAATAAGTTAAAACCAAAATATGCTATTCCTATTCATTTTGGAGATGTTGTTGGAAGTATAAGTGATGCCAAATCTTTTGCGGAGCAAATACAAGAACCAACAGAAGCTAAAATACTTAGATAAATATCAAAGGAATTAAAATGAAGTTAAAGAAAGGATTAAAAATTTTACTCTTTTTATTGTTAATCTTTTTAGCCATAATAGGATTACATAAGCTTTTGCTTAATATTCAATATGCCAGCATGGCTAAATATGCTAATGAGTTTGAAAGTAAAAATGAATATACAGAAATAACTAAATTTAACAAAAATGGTGGTGAACCTCTTTTTCTAGTTAACAAAAAAAATAATCTGACAATTTTCTTTATGGAAGGTTTCAGGACACAAAATCCAGCAGGGATGTATAGAGATTGGCTTGATTTTTTGCACGAAAAACAGAATATCAACATAGTTGTTCCTGTTTACGGTATTCAGAGTTCTCCCTTTTATTTAAGAAACAGGCAGTGGCACTTTGAAGAGGATTTAAGGGAGATTATACAGATTTATGAAGCATACACTACAAATTTACCAGAAAACCATAAAATAATAGTTGTATCTCAGTCATTTGGAGCACTTCCAAATTCTTTTATTTGCCTTGAAGCAAAGAGAAAACCTGATCTGGTAGTTTTTCTTTCTCCTCTTAATTCTTTTATGGAATATAAAGCTGCTGGTCCCATTGTATACTGGCTTTCAAAACAAACTTCATGGTTAAGGTATATTTTCCTTTTCACAAAACCTTCAGCTGCTCCAAATAGAAAATCTGTCTGGGATATTGTGAATGATGAAAAAAACCTGTATTATGCCGAAAATTTTCCTATAAATCCGGAAGATAGTGCTGAACTGGGATATAAATCACAAAAGGCAGCGGTTTTCATGGAAAAAAATATTTTGCCATTGATCAAAAACTTAACTATATTTGTTGCCTGGGGTGATCAAGATTTATATTTTTCTCAAAAAGGGTTCGAAAATTTTGTAAATATTTTATCCAGTCAAAACAAAGTTGAATCTTTAAAGCTTGATAATAGTGGGCACATGGTCTTGCTTGATAATGGCGAAAAAATATTAAAAGAAAAGTTATTAAGCCTTATAATATCTCTTAAAAAATAATTTATTTAGTATATTTTACTTAATATATTTTATTTAATTCATTTAATTTTTTTCATTTTCTTCATTTTTTTCAGTTTCTCTAATTTTTCATTTTTTTAATATATTTAATATTCTTTTCATTATTTGTTTTTTATTTTACTTTTATCATATTGTCTAATAATTTGTTTTTTGTAATCTATTTTATTATTTTAGATTAATAAAATTTTGTATTAATTACTTTTTAACTGGTTTATATGCTAAAAATAGACCTAGTGCGACACTTAGTAATGCTGCAAAAAGTATCTGATAAGATTCAACAAGTAAAAAAGTTATTGTATGAACTGGAATCCAGAAAAATGGTATTGTCTTACAAAGCACAAAACCACCAAAGTTTTTCCAGTCAACATTTGTTAATAGTTCAGTAAATTTGAATTTAGTCTGAAAAATACCCTTAAAAGTTCCACCTGCTTTGTTAATATATAAATCTGTTATCTTATGGGTTAGCATCATAACAGGGGCAAAGATTAGATTCATTGTTAAACTAACAGTAAAAGACCCAAATATCTTTAATAAAGAGATTCCTTTTGTTGCAAGAATATTTGCAGGGAAATCTTTGTTTATTGAAACTAAAAGAGCGATGGCTCCTTTTGAAAATATTACAAAAGCGGCTTTTATAAAAATACCAAGTATTCCCCAGACCATCATTTTAGGTAGTATTCCAAAACTTTTATCTGGATATCTTTTATTACTAATCCTGTAAGCCGCAATTTCTCCATAAGTTGCAAGAATTGCAAACTTTATAAAACTCATAATATAAGGATGATAGGTATTAAAATTTTTATAAAAAGCATAAAGAAATGGGATAAATCCAAAAATAGAAAATATTACTGGAATAAAAAGAATAACAAATATGTCATTTAATGTTGTTTTTTTCATTTATAATCCTTAATTTAATTATTTTTTGCTTAATTATTTTTTATTGGAACTTTATTGAATTTCCCTTTTGTTAGTATTTTATCTCATTTTTTTTACTTAAATTTTTATTAAATTTTAATTTTATTTTATTTTGTTTATTTTCTCTATCTAATTTTTTTTTGAAAATTATTTAAATAAAGAAAAGTGAACTTGCTCCAACGATTGTAATTATTGTTCCTATTACCATTCTTATAGTTACTTTTTCTTTATATATAATAGCCGAAAGAGGGATTAAAAGTATAGGGGAAATAGATGTTATTGTTGTGGCAATGCCTATTTGAGTTTTAGATATAGCATATAGAGCTAACATAACCCC
The DNA here is from genome assembly GCA_964581895.1 of uncultured Brachyspira sp. Lineage (GTDB taxonomy): Bacteria > Spirochaetota > JAAYUW01 > JAAYUW01 > JAAYUW01 > Exilispira. The sequence continues at coordinate 176,710 of CAZOPR010000004.1, read as the reverse complement.
TAAAACAGGACCCAATATGGCACCTACAAAAATATAAAAAGTACCTTTTAGGTTTTTTAATTTGACAAAATCATTTACAAACTGCTTTTGAAATATTGCTATTAATACTATAAAAAAGAGCCCAGAGCTAACTCTTATCATATTTCCACTAATTACAGAGATACCAGAAGATAAGCCTATTTTAGAAAGAAGCATACCTGTTGCCTGGCATAAAGAGCCGATTGAAGCAAGAATAACCCCAAGTGGTCTTTTTTTCTTATCAAAATTTTCATTTTCATGTTTTTCTGAAACAACAAACATGACTGCTGAAATTGTTACAATAATGGCTACAATATGAAGTGGTTTTAAGGTTTCTTTTAAGAATATAAAGGATAAAATCGCCCCAATAATAGGATTTGTAGCCATTATTGTCATTGAAAGTCTTGGGCCTAAGAGAACTAAAGATTCAAAAAGTGCTGCGTCTCCAATAGCAAAGCCGATCAATCCAGACAAAGACAGGAATATTAATGATTTAAAAGGGGCATAGATTGGGAAAAAATAATTAAAGCTTACAATATTTATAATGCCCATAGCCAAAAAGGCTACCCATAACCTTATATGATTTACTGTTTTTGAGCCAACTATTCTACCGGCAATCGAAAAAGATAATGAATTAAATGTCCAGCAAATTGCTGTAATAAGTGCTGCAAACTCTCCCTTCATTTTTTTCCTTGTTTTTTAACCTTTTTTTATTTCATTTTATCATAATTTTTATATTCTTGTTTTTTTTCTTTATGCTTGCTTTTCTATTCTTAATTTATCAAATTTTATCTTAAATCTTATATTTTATGTAAGATTTTTTTTACACAATTTGTTTTATTATTAATTTTTCAATTTTATTTTATGGTTTAGAGCAAATTTATGATTACAAAAGTTACAAGTTAAATTTACTTAGTAAAGAAAAATTTAAGAATAGAAATACTAAAAGAAAATTTTGACTTTTTTCATAATTTACCTTTTAATTTCTTTAAGAGGCAGTCTATGGATAAAAAAGTGAATTTTACCTTAAAAATAATCCTTATTATACTTTTATTTATTATTATTCTTTTTATCTTTCTCACAGGTTTTACTTACTGTGGCAAAAACAAGCTGACTTTAGAAGAGAAAAGCTATGATAAGGCTTTCTTACCTGTTTTTATAGTTCCTACTATTGATTATAAGAAAAATAATGATATCATCGGAGTAAGTCTTTCTTTCATAAAAGATGATGAAAATGAAAAAATAATTGAATATACAATACTATTTAAGGATGAAGATCATCCAAGTTCTTTTGTTAATTTTATATATGATATTTACAGATCTTTCAAGTATAAAAGGTTAATAGATACTGAGTCTTTTTTTATCTATTTTGTTAAATCTTTTGATGGCTACTGGAAGGCTGTTTCTGTTGATTTCCCTGATGATTATGGTTCAGACCAAATATACCTTCAAAAAAATGTTAAGCATTTTTCATTAAAGATTGAAGGGGCAAATTTTGAAAAAAAGGATAATAGAATTGTCATATATATAAATACCTGGAATCATATGTTCTCAAATAAAGATACAAATATTAATCTTGAGAAGATCACTTTAGATAATTATAAAACTTTCTGGGGAAGCAGAGTCGAAGTCGAAAAACAGTTTAATAAAAATTATAGTATAGATAAAAAAAATTAGGAGCGAAACTAAAGATAAATAAAACTAAGGATAAATAAAACTAAAGATAAATAAAACTAAAGATAAATAAAATTAAAGATAAATAAAATTAAAGATAAGTAAATCAAATATAATATAAATAGATTAAGAAAAAAGTAAGAAATAAAATATAGTTTATTTTTTTGAAGAAACTTGAAAAATAAAAGCAAAAATAAAAAATATAGTTAAAAATCAAATCCTGGCGGTGTAAGAATGAAAATTATTGTTATTGGTGCTGGAATTGTTGGTTCTTTGATAGCAAGGCAGCTTACAAAATATGATTGCGATATTGTGGTTATTGAAAAAGAAAAGGATGCAGGACTTGGCGTTTCAAAGGCAAATTCTGCAATAATCCATGCTGGATATGATGATGAACCTAATACTGTTAGAGCAAAATACTGTAGTAAAGGTAACTTTTTATATACAAAACTTGCTGAAGAACTGGATATTGAAGTAAAACGAATTGGCTCTCATGTTGTTGCTTTTAATAATGAAGAAAAAAACATGCTAAATAAATTGTACAAACAAGGGATTGAAAATAATGTCCCTGGACTACGAATACTTGAAAAAGATGAACTTTTAAGTATGGAACCGAACCTGAATCAAGATGTTATAGCTTCTTTATATGCTCCGACAGCTGCTATAACAGAACCATGGCAGGTTTGTATTGCAGCCATTGAAAATGCCTATGCAAATGGAGCAAAGGTTAATTTTCAAGAGGAAATTGTTAATATTGATATTGTCAACTCAAAAGTAAAAAAGGTAATTACAAATAAACATGAATATGAAGCAGATATTATTATAAATGCAGCAGGACTTTATGCAGATAAAATTGCAACAATGGCTCAGGATAGAGCCATCCCTATCTACCCAAGAATAGGTGAATATATCCTATTAAACAAATTCACTGCCCATGATATTGTCAACAGCATAATTTTCCCTACTCCTTCTAAAATGGGAAAAGGCATTTTGGTTTTACCTACTGTTGATAAAGGGATACTTTTAGGACCAACTTCAACAGATTTACATTATAAATTAAAAGATTTAAGAGCAACTTCAAAAGATGGGCTTGATAGAATCGTTCAAAATGCTAAACATCTTGTTCCTTCTATAGATCTAAAAGAAACTGTTAAGATTTTTGCTGGAAGCAGACCTGAAACACCAAACAAAGATTTTTGGATAGGACCAAGTAGAAATATATATGGTTTATTTCATGTTGCTGGTATGCGTTCCCCAGGCTTAACATCTGCTCCAGCCATTGCAATTGATGTGGTTGACCAGATAATAAAAAGTTATGATCTTAACTTAAAGAAAAAAATAGATTTTAATCCTATCAGGAAAAGAATACAACATTATATTGGTGAATTAAGCCTTGAAGAATATGATGAAATAATAAAAAAAGACCCACTTGCTGGTAAAATAGTATGTGTTTGCAATAAGGTAACTGAAAGAGAGATTGTTGAAGCTATTAAAAGAGGGGCGAGAACAATTGATAGTGTTAAATTCAGGACAAGAGCAAGTTTTGGTGAATGTCAGGGTGGATTTTGCACAAATAAAATCCTTGAAATACTCGCAAGAGAAACAGGTGCTGTGGTCGATTCGGTAGTTTATAATACTGATAGTTCATATATAGTAAAAGGAAAGGTTAGAAAATGAATAAAATTTCATGCGATTTACTTGTTATAGGAGGCGGCGCTTCAGGTATAGGTGCTGCATTGAAGGCTGCCAGGGAAGGTATCGAAGTAATAGTTGTTGAAAGACTTAATCTTGCTGGTGGAATCTTAAATCAATGTATTCACAATGGTTTTGGACTTCATTATTTTAAGAAGGAGTTGACAGGACCTGAATATGCTGCAAATCTTTTAAGCTTAACTAAAGGCCTTCCCATAAAGTTCTTATTTGAACATTTTCTCTTATCGATTGATAAAAAAACAAAAACAGCTTATTTTACAAGTGAAGATGGAATAATTGCTATAAGTTGCAAAGCTCTTGTTTACTCTGCTGGAGCAAGAGAAAGACCTTTTGGTTCTCTTTTAATTCCAGGAGATAGAGTTTCTGGTATATATACTGCTGGTGTGGCACAAAAGTTTATTAATATTGAAAACAGGATTATAGGTAAAAGAGCCATGGTTTTAGGTTCGGGAGATATCGGGCTTATTATGGCTCGAAGATTGACTTTAGAAGGAGTTGAGGTAGTTGCGGTTTGTGAAAGGATGCCCTACCCAGGTGGTCTTTCAAGAAATATAAATCAATGCTTAAAGGATTTTGGGATACCACTTCTTCTTTCAACAACTGTTACCGAGGTTAGAGGGGATGGAAGACTTTCCGAGGTAATCACTTCAGAATTAGATGAAAATTACAATGTAATAGAAGGATCTCAAAGGTCCTGGAGTGTGGATACTCTTGTATTATCTGTTGGGCTTGTTCCTTCAACTACCTTGATGATGGATTATGTTGATATAGATTCAAGAACAAGAGGGATTGTAGTAGATTCTACTATGAATACTTCAACTCCCTGGATTTTCTCTTCTGGAAATTGTGTAATAATCTATGATTTAGTTGACTATGTAACAAAAGAAGGTGAAATTGCTGGTATGTATGCTACCGAGTATATAAAAGAAGCAAAACAAAAAAAGAAAATACCTATTAAAAAAGGAATCGGAGTTGGGATAATAAACTGTGCATACTGGGTTGAAGTCTCAGATTTGCCTTTATATTTAAGAGCTATAAAACCTATTGAAAAAGGAAGATTGGTTGTTCGTGCTGATAAAAATATCTTATATGAAGGGAAAGAACAGGCATTTATACCAAGTGAAATGGTTCATAAAAACATAAAATCCGAGCAAATTTCTAAGGTCGGTGATATTGATAATATAATTGTGGAGATTGTATAACTATGAAAGAAGTAGAAATGATATGCATACAATGCCCTTTAGGATGCAAAATAAAGGTTCAACTTGATGATGATAATAAAGTTTTAGACATAAGCGGTTTTACCTGCAAAAGCGGTAAAGAATATGCCATGCAGGAAGTAACAGATCCTCATAGAGTTATCACCACAAGCATAAAAGTAATAGATGGAAAAAATGAACTTGTTTCAGTTAAAACAAACAAGCCAGTACCAAAAAGGCTTATCCAGTCAATAATGGATATTATTAAAAATTCTTCAGTCCATGCCCCTGTGGAACTAAATCAGGTAGTCATATCCAACATAGCAAATAGTGGCGCAGATATAATCACTACGAAGAAGGTTGAGAAGATTTAATCATCTTTTATTTGCAATCTATGTTTATTATGGTAATTATTTTGAAAAGAGCTTTATGAGGAAAAATGACTAAGTTCATTGAGTTTGATGATAGGATTCTTCTGCCACACGACCTTTCGGATAAAGCTATCGAAAAGTTATATAATGAAGGACATAGAAAGATATATTGCACATCCTCATATAATTATAAAATTATTCAAAAATATTTTATTTTACGTGAAGATTTTGAACCAGAAGAAAGGTTATACTACCTTTTTGAGCATCTTTCAACAAAAAACTATCTTGATTACCCTGTTTATCTTTTCTTATATGGTTCAAAAATGATAGATAAAGCACCGATTATTAGCCTGCTTCTTGAAAAAGAAGACGCAAATTTAATCAGAATTCTTACAAAAAGGATAGAAAATATCATAAGATTTAAACCAGCATCATCCATCGTCGTTACCTTTGATAATTATCATCTTATTCAGTTTAAGTTGAAAGGACAAAAGCTTTTTTCAAATAGTCAGATTGAAAATATATATGGTGTAAGAGGAAGAGTAACCTGGATTAATCTTTCAAAAAATATAAGATTTTTAGATTTTTCTTTCTTAAAATGTTATGGTTCGATTTATGATCCCTTTAAGATTTGGAAAAAATCCTTTTTAGAAAGCTATGATTTTGAGATAATATAAAATTTTGAGATAACATAAAAATTTAATATGATATAAATATAAGACAATATAAAAATCAAAAAAATTAATTATGATAAAACATTTAACTAAAGATATAAATCTTTCTGATAAAACTGTTCTTCTTATGGGGCTTGGATTGAATGGTGGCGGGGTTGGAACCGCTAAATTTTTGGCTCCAAGAGTAAAAAAACTTATTGTTACTGACTTAAAATCTGAAAAAGAACTTGAATCTTCAATCAATCAGTTGAAAGATTTTTCAAATATTGAATATATACTTGGTCAGCATAGAGAGCAAGATTTTGTTGAAGCAGATATAGTATTCAAAGGAGCAGGAATAAAGTTTTCAAATAAATTTATAACTGCTGCAATCGAAAATAATCGTTTTATAGAGACTGATATAGGTTATTTTTTTGAGCTTTTCGATTCTCCGATAGTTGGTATAACAGGTTCAAAAGGAAAATCTACTACTACTACTTTGGTATATGAATTACTATCTAAAAAGATTAATAATATAATACTTGGTGGAAATATAACAATAAATCCATTAAATTCTTTTGACGAAAATAAAGATAGTAGTTTAGCTGTTCTTGAACTTTCAAGCTGGCAGCTTGCTGACCTTGCTATTCATAAAAAGTCACCTCATATCGCAATTTTAACAACGATTTTCCCGGATCATTTAAATTACTATGGAACAATGCAGCAGTACTATGAAGATAAAAAATATATCTTTAAGTTTCAAAATGAAAAAGATTGGGTAATATTAAATTTAAATAATGATTACCTTTTTGAATCTTTTATCAAAAATGAAATAAAGGCTAATAAAATTGGTGTTTCAAATATAGATCAGTTCTTGTTAGAAAGTTCAATCTATGAAAAAACGAAATATGAAAATTTAATAGAAAAGATAGAAAAGTTCGTAAAATCTGAGATTGGCTTTTCTTTAATAAAATATAAAAATCAGGTTTATATTGTAAAAAGCAAAACTTTTAATAAATTGAATGAATTACTAAAAAATTATGAAATTAACGCAAATCCATTTAAATTTAAAAAGGAAATTGATAAGTCAAATCAACTTGAAATGAAAAGTGGTGCTGAAAAAAATGAAATCAATAATAAAAAAGATGATGCCTTAAAAGTTGAAACTGATGTAGATGGTATAGATATAGATATAGATTTTGGTATAGATATAAATGAAGATAAGTATCAATTTTACAAACTTCCACCTTTAATTAATCTGAAACTGCCAGGGGAGCATAACAAGACCAATATTTTACTTGCCATTTCTTGCGCTTTGCTTTATGAAGTTAGTATAAACGATATATTTGATTGTATTGAAAAATTTAGTGGTCCAGAATTCAGACTGCAAATAGTCAGACAACTAAATGGTGTTACATTTATAAATGATACGACTGCAACTGTTCCAGATGCTGTTGCTACTTCAATAAATGCTATAAAAGGTAGGGGTAGAATACTTTTAATAGCAGGCGGAGTGGACAAGAATTTGCCTATTGAAAATATGGCTATCGCAATAAATGAAAATGTTTTTAAATTATATCTTCTCGAAGGAAGTGGTTCAGATATTTTAAAAAATAGATTACAAGTTTTGGGTTACAATTCAATAGAAGATGGCTTCAATAATCTTATTAATCTTGTTGAATATATATACAAAAATGCAAAAGAAAATGATATAATTTTACTTTCTCCTGGTTTTGCTTCTTTTAATCTTTTTGTCAATGAGTTTGAAAGAGGCAAAATCTTCAATCAAGCGGTATTAGGCTTAAAATAATGATATTCTACTAATTTTCTTTTTAATAATATTTATCTTAAGAATATTTTCCCTCATATGTTTTTCTTCAAATATTACTTCTCTTCAAATATTACTTTTTTTCAAACACTAGATTTTTCAAATATTATATTTTTCACTTACTAGATTTTTCCAATATTAGTTTTTTAAATTACTATTTTACAAGTTTATACACTTTAGAATTTATTATAATTTTATCATCTTTTAAAAAAATCTTTTTATCATAAAATATAGAATTGATATCGCAAAGCACCTTTATTTCATTATCAGAAAGAGGAATTATCAGGCATTCTTTAGAGTCATCAGAAACGATTAAATAAAATCCCTCCTGCTTCTTTATCAAAAATGAATAAGGAAAGAAGTAGATATCATCAGTTTTATATACCCCTTCATTTATATTTAATTTGATATTTTTTAAGTTATAGTTTTTTTTAAAATCTATCTTTTGCATTAAAAATTTTGCTCCAGTATTAAAATTCAACACTATTTTACCTTCAGGGTGAAATTGAAGCTCTTTAAATTGATTATAATCTTTAGCTACAAATTTATTTTCACTATCATAGACAAACCTTGAATAACTACCATTATTGTATAGATTTAAAATATTTTTATCTAATTTCAAAATCAAAACACCTTGCTGGCTTGCATATAATCCTTCTATATTTGATCTAAATTTTTCTGGGATTGGTTTTTCTGCTGGCTCTGTAAAGGCTTTTGTTTTGATATTGTATTTCAAATCCATATAAGATTTCAAAATATTAACTGCAACTGAGTAGATCATTTCATTTATACCCCAATTGAACTTATTAATGGCACATACTATCCCTATATCTTTATCTGGTAGTATTATAACCAATACTTTATGAGTTAGAAAAGAACCGATTTTATAGGCAACTTTCCCAAGATAATTCAAGTTAAAATCTGTAAGATGCCAACCTATACCTGTTTCAAAACCTTCGCTATTAAGTTGATTTTCAAAAATAGGAGTAAAAGATAGATCTACCAGATCTTTTGAAATAAATTTTTGATTATCTTTTTTATTTAACAGTATTGAATAAAATTTAACAAGATCAGAAAGACTTGATCTCATAGAATAAGATGGGGAAAGTATCTTCAAATCTTTTGTATTGTATACAAAATCATTTTTTTTGGAGTCAGAAGATTCTGGTAAAGGAATCTTAGAATAAAAAAGTGACTCATTTTTAAGTTTTTTTTCAATTTTATAAGTTGATGATTTCATCTTTAAAGGATTAAAGATAGCTTTTTCAATGTAAAAAGCAAAATCTTCTTTGTTAACCTTTTCTATAACTAAACCTAAAAGATCTATTATAGGAAGTGATTCTGTGTATTTTACTTTTTGAGGATATATTTGATTGGCATTTTTTAGGTAATCAAGAAGATCTTTATGAAAATCATAACTTTCGCAAGATGCTGGAAAATTTGAGAGATAGCCACTTGTATTTTTGATAATTGATTCGATAGAAAGATCTCCTACTTTTTTTAATCTTTCTGAATCTGTATTTTTAAGTTCAGGTAAATAATAAGAAATAGTATCTTTTAAGTTAACCTTATTTTCCTCTATTAATTTTAAGGTAGCATAAAATACAAATTGCTGTGAAAGTTCACCAATTCTTATAACTGTATCTTTACTGAACTTTATTTTCTTTTCATTGCTGGAATATCCACCAAAAGAGGACCAGATAATTCCATTCTTATCAAATAGGGCAAAGCCATACCCCCAATCTTTTTCAGCAAAATCTTTATCTACCATTTTATCTAATTCAACTTTTATTTTATTATCTATATTTGCCTGTTTATTTGATATCTTGCAACCAGATAAAGCGAAAAGGGAAATCAAAATTATTGAAATAAAAAAGCATATTATTATTTGTTTTTTTGTTTTCATATATTTTTTGCCCCCTAATTTTTGGATTCAAAATAAAGTTTTATTAACTTACCTTTATTTTGTTAAATAAGTAAATATCAAATTATTTTTATATTTTTATTCCTTAAAATTTTTATTCTTTAAATTTTAAAAAAAAATGGCAATGTATTATTAATTGTGTCACTCCCCTTGAAGGGTTAAAGTCTATGGTTTAAAAATAATTAGTATAAGAAAACCCTTCAAAGAAGGTAAGAAAACATGGATAAACTAATATTAGAACAATTTTCGAAAATTTTCAAGGAAATGTTAGAAGAAATTATGTTAAAAGAAAGGGAAGAATATTTTTGGGACAGTAATTTTAAGCCACCTTATCATTTTTATATTTTTATTTTTCCCAATAAAAATTATAAAGAAATAGTTATAATTCGTCGAAAGTATTAATAATCAATTAAAAAGGTGAGGCAAAATGGAACAGAATAATCAAAATAATAATCAAAGAATAGAGTTTACTGGTAAAGGTGGGAGCCTTTTCTGGCTTACTATATGGACTGGTTTTCTAACCTTAATAACATTGGGTTTTTATCTTCCCTGGGCTATATGTCAGAGAGCAAGATGGGAAGCAAGAAATACATTTATAAATGGTAAGCAGATGAAATTCACAGGTAAAGGTGGGCAAATAGCTGGTATAGTTTATATTTCTGTACTTTTAAGTTTATTAACGCTTGGTATTTTCGCATACTGGGCTTCTTGTACAGTTAGAAAATGGATATACTTAAATTACGAAGTTTCAGATGAGGCTAACCCTCAAAAAACTGTCGATCTGTTTTAGATAAATGAAAATTCTATCTATTATAACATCAATTTCCCTTTTTATCTTACTTGTTTTTTATCCTTTAATATTAAATAGCAAAAATTTCATAGAGGTTATTAGTATTATTCAAGATAAATTATTGATATGTAGTATCCTCTTTTTTCTATTTTTTTTAAGTTATCTATTTTTTTTCTTTTATACCACTAAAAGTAAAGAAATCTTCTTTCCTTTTTTTACTCTACTTTCTGCACTATTTTCTCTTATATTAGCAATATTTTCTTTGAAATTGCCATTTTTCAATTTAAAAGTTGCCATATCACTTATAAATATTATTTTCATGCTACTTATTATTTCAAATTCTATTCTTATTTTTATCTCATCTATCATACAAAAACAAAAAAATTACTTTTTAGTTATGTTTTATAGGATTCTACTTTTCATAAATATTCTTTTTTCGGTTTTGCAATACCTTGGAAATCAAGAATACAAAATTTTATACCAATATGTTACATTATTTTCAATAGTAATCTGGAAGATAATGATTAATTTTACTTACGAAATAAAAAAGTCAGAAAATTACTAAATTATTTTTCTTCAAAATATTTTCTTTCTTAAATTATTCTATCTTAAATTAAATGATGTATCCATTTTCTTTTGAAAAATCTTATCAAAGACAATATGATTTTTAAAAATTCTTCTGAAGATATTGCAAGAAAAACAAGTGGTACAGGCAATTTGAATATAAAGGCTGCAAGAAAACCCAGAGGTATGCCACAAAACCAGACTGAACCAGTATCTACAATTAGAGAAAATGTTGTATCGCCACCACTTCTAAATATACCGACTATTAAAAGCACATTTTCAGCCCTGAATGTTACGATAAAACAATATATCAACATCATACCTTTTACAATCTGATTTACTTCGTTAGATACATTAAATAAAAGCAATATATATGGGGTGAAAAAATAAACAAGTAATCCTATTACTACTCCTAAAAATAATGAAAACAAAAGCCCTTTTTTTGCCAGATCTTCTGCAATTTTATATTCCTTTTTACCTATATAGTTTCCTATCAAAACTGCACTTGCATTTGCAAGACCTATAAAAAACACAAAAGCAAATCTTTCTATTGTAAGGGCAATATTGCTTGCTGCAACCGCTGGTGTGCTTATTCTCGCATAGATAACCGTATATATAGTAACTCCTAAAGACCAGAGCATCTCATTTAATATAACAGGAAGAGTTATTTTTATAAATTTTGCAAAAAAGCCTTTTTCATTTATAAAAAAATGCTTTAACCTAATAGCGCATGGCAAGTTTTTTAAGTAGATAAAAAATAGTAATGTAGAAAGTTCAACAATTCTTGCGATAATTGTCGCAATAGCAGCACCTTTAACTCCCATGGCAGGAATAAATAAAAAACCAAATATAAAAAAATAGTTCAATATTGTGTTCAAGCCTATCCCTATAAAACTTGCAAGAAGAGAAATTTTTACGAAATGCATTGTCCTTAAAATATATGAAAAGATAAAACTTATACTCATTGGAAGAAAACTAAAACTTACTACTTTCAAATAGATTGAACCTGTTGATATTACTCTGTTATCTTTTGTAAATAAACCTATCAAAAAAGAAGGGAATAAGAAAGAGATAGTTTCAAAGAAAAATACAAATGTAGCGACAATTTTTATACCTGTTGCTGTTGTTTTCTTAATATTTTCAATATCTGATGCACCCCAGAATTGTGATGTAAATATAGCAGTTGCGCTTGTCACACCAAAGACAAAAAGATTTAATAAAAAATATATTTGATTGGCTATACCACAACCAGCTATTGCAACATCTCCAAGCTGCCCTACCATAACAGTATCTATAAGATTAAGAGAAGTTAGAAGCAGATTTTGTAATGCAATAGGTATCATTAACTTAAAAATCTGACTAAAATAATTTTTATAACTTAATACTATTTCTTTTTCTGCTATTTCAAAATTTGCCATATATCTTTTTCCCACAAACCATGCAAACTCCATCTTTAATGCCAGTTATTTTAGCAGTATATCCATGTCTATCTATAAGTTTATTTCCACAACTACAATATGTGGAGTCATCTTTACTTGGAATATTTCCAGAATATACATATCTGAGTGATTTTTTTGCGACATCTACAAGTTTCAAAATAGTATCAGTAGATGTTGGCGAGATGTTTAACTTATAATATGGATAATATTTAGAAATATGAAGTGGAATATCTGGATTTATAGAAGATAAAAAATTTGCTATTGCAGCTATCTCCTGTTCTGAGTCATTTAATGTTGGAATAACTAAAGTTGTGATTTCTACATGAATATATTTTGCTGCTGTTTTAATAGTTTGCAAGACAGGTTCAAGCTTTCCATCACAAAAATTTTTGTAAAAATCATTTTGAAAAGATTTTAAGTCAATATTCATGGCGTCTATATAAGGTAAAAGGCTCATCAGAGGTTTTGAGTTTATATAACCGTTTGATACAAGGACAATTTTTATATTTTTATCTTTTTCTTTTAAGTACTTGGATATATCATAAACAGTCTCATACCATATTAAAGGTTCATTATATGTAAAAGCCAAAAGATTTATATTATTTTCTTTCATTATTTCATATATTTCTTTTTCATCTATCTGTTCAAGATGAATATCTGTGAACTGAGATATTGAATAATTCTGACAGAACATACAATGAAATGAACAACCAACAGTACCTATTGAAAATATCTTGCTGCTTGGATAGAAATGGTATAATGGTTTTTTTTCTATAGGATCTATAGCAATAGATGAAGCCATCTTATAAAAAAGTTGATATAACTTACCATCTATATTTTGTCTTGTCTTACATGAACCTATTTCATTATTCCTTAAAATGCAAAGATTGGGGCATAAAATACATTGTAAGGTATTTTCATCAACTACCTTGAAGTATCTTGCTTCTATTTTCATATCTTCCCCCCTTTTATAACAAAAACTTATATCTGTCTTAGAGATACTATCTTTTTTCTATATTTTTATTAAAATGTTTTTTTACTAAAATTTTCCCAAAAGTTATAATAAAATTTCTATTTTTTATTTTATTAATCTTCCTGATTAAGATTTTATATTATAATTTTTACTTGTAAAATTAATTCTTTTCCTCCTAATTATTTTAATTTTTTTTTAATATTTTTTTAATAAAATATTGACATAAAAATTTTATTTGATAAATACAAATTAATTTTATTGACCATTTGGTCAGTTAAACAAAAAAGTAATAGATTTAATTAATGGAGGAAATGATGGGAGTCAAAATAACAGGGCTAGGCATGCATCTTCCCGAAAAAATGCTTGATAACAAGTACTTTGAATCTATTTTAGATACATCAGATCAATGGATAACAGAAAGAACTGGAATAAAAATAAGATATTTTAGTTCTCAAGATGAAGCTGCAAGCGATCTTGCATATCCAGCATGTCTTGAGGCAATAGAAAAGGCAAAAATCTCTAAAGATGATATAGAACTTATAATTGTCGCAACTGTAACTCCAGATTATCTTTTTCCTACTACTGCATGTGTTTTGCAGGATAAATTAGGAATAAAACCAACAGCTGCATTTGATCTGCTTGCAGGTTGCACTGGCTTTATTTATGGTGCTGAAATCGCAAGAAACTTTATCGAAACAAAAAGATATAAAACAATACTTGTTGTGGCAGTTGAAGAGTTGTCTAAAATACTTGATATAAATGATAGAAATACTGCGGTTCTTTTTGGAGATGGTGCTGCAGCAGCTATATTTCAATATGTTGAGAATGAAAAAGGGATACTTTCTTCCTATATAAGCGCTGATGGAAGTAAACATCAGAATCTTATAATGCCAGCTGGTGGTTCAAAAAACCCTACATCTACGGAAACAATAAAAGAAAGACTTCATTACATTAAAATGGATGGAAGAGCTGTTTTCAGGGATGCGGTTTCAATGATGATAAAAGCAACAAAAGAAGCACTTGAAAGAGCAAACTTGAAAAAGGAAGATATAGATCTCTTCATTCCCCATCAGGCAAACATTAGAATCATAGAGGCAATAGCTAAATACTTTGAAATAGATAAGGAGAAAGTTTATATAACTGTCGATAAATATGCCAATATTTCTGCCGCAACAATCCCTATTGCTCTTTATGATGCCGAAAAAAATGGCAAAATTAAGAAAGGGATGAAGGTACTTTTGACTGCATTTGGAGCTGGTTTTACCTTTGGAGCAATGGTATTAGAAATTTAATGGTAAGAGAAATTTAATCTAATTTAAAAACTTAAAAACATTATAAATATGATAAAAACGGTAAATATAATAAATTTAATAAATACATTTAAGATGTTTTTTATAAAAATTCTGTATAACTAAAAACATAACTAAAATTTTAAGATTAAAGGAGGTTAAGATGCTTGATATCAAAGAAATCGAAAAAATTCTTCCTCACAGATATCCTTTTTTGATGATTGACAGAATAGAAGAGATTGAACCGCTTAAATATGCTAAAGGTTACAAAAATCTTACTTACAATGAAGAATTTTTTCAAGGGCATTTCCCTGATGAACCTGTTATGCCAGGAGTTTTACAAATCGAAGCTATTGCACAAGTTGGAGCATGTGCTATACTTTATCATGATGATTATAAAGGAAAAACTGCATACTTTTTGACTGTTAACAATGCTAAATTTAGAAAAAAAGTAGTTCCAGGAGACAAACTTGTCATTGAAACGACAATGACTCATTTTAATAATGGCCGCGGTATAGGTGTCGGAAAAGCATATGTGGACGGTGAAGTTACCTGTGAAGCTGAAGTTACCTTTATAGTCAGATAAAAATTTTGGGAGTTTTCATGGGTAGAACTAAAGGGAAAAGAGACGAAAGACTTATAAAATCACGAAAAGTCAAGATTATGACTGCCACATATCTTACAGTGATAGAACTTGGTCTTGTAAATACCAGAGCAAGTGATATCGCCCAGAAGGCAAATGTTTCTCAGGCTTTGATGTTTTACTACTTTAAATCAATGGAAAATATATTCATCGAGACACTTCATTGGGTAAACAATAGAATTGCTCAAAGACTTATAAAAAAGGTTGATTCTGTCAGTGACCCAATTTTACAACTGAAAATAAGAGTGGATGATTCCTTTTTATCTACAAAAGAAAATAGAAGATTTTACCTTTACTATCTTGATTTTTTAAGGGAAGGAGTAAGGTCAGAAATTTTTAGAAAACCAAACCTTGAATTTAATAAAACAGTCTTTGAAAAATCACTTTCATACATACAAAATGGAATAAAACAAAATTTCTTTAGAGATAACCTTGATCTTATGACTGCTGCTTCCATGATAAAAGCAAATATTGATGGCTTTATGATTCAATGGCTTTTTGATGCTGAAGATACATTTCATATATATAGGAAAAGATGTCTCGATGTTATATTCCGCTATATATTAAAAGACCTTAACCTTATAGATAAACTGAACCTTCTAGATTAGATTTTTATATTTTTCGTCTTTTTTTAATATTTTCTCTTTAGTCAAAACTTCTTGAAAATATGAATAAAAATATGAATAATATAATAGAAAATTCATAATTTTAAAAATTATATATAAAAAATGGGGGTTTTTAATGATTAATTATCAATTGACCGAAGAACAGAAGATGATTAAAGATCTTGCAAGACAGATCGCCGAGGGAAAGATTAAACCATATAGTAAAGAGTGGGATGAAAAAGAGGAGTTTCCTGAAAGTGCAATACAATCACTTGCCAAATCGGATATGAATGCCATTTGCATACCAACCGAGTACGGTGGTATGGGTGGCGGTGTCTTTGACCTTTGTCTTGCTGTTGAAGAGATCGCAAGAATAGATGGTGGTGTCGCAACATCTTATGCTGCAACATTTTTAGGAATGTTTCCAATATTATTAAATGGAACCGAAGAGCAAAAGAAAAAATATTTACCAGATATTGCCGCAGGGAAAAAACTTTGTGCTTTTGCTTTAACTGAACCAGAAGCAGGTTCAGATGCTTCAAATGTTAAAACTACCGCCACAAAAGATGGGGATTATTACATATTAAATGGAACAAAACATTTCATTACAAATGGTGGAGTTGCAGATATAAATGTTGTAATAGCTGTAACAGATAAATCCAAAGGCGCAAGAGGTGTTTCAGCTTTCATAGTTGAAAAAGGAACAGATGGCTTTAGCTTTGGGAAAAAAGAAGAAAAACTTGGTATTCGTTGCTCTCCTACAAGAGAGTTAATCTTTCAGGATTGTAAAGTTCATAAAAGCCAGCTTCTTGGAGGAATGGAAGGTCTTGGTTTTATTGCAACAATGAGAACTTTTGATTATTCAAGACCTGGAGTTGCAGCTCAAGCCGTTGGTATAGCACAGGGAGCTATGGAACTTGCGATAGAATATGCTCATAAAAGAGTACAGTTCAACCAAAAGATAACTAATTTTCAAGGTATTCAATGGATGATCGCAGATATGGGAACTAAAATTGAAGCAGCAAGAGCACTTGTATATGCTGCTGCAAAAGCTGCTGATAGCGGTCAGAAAAATATTGGACCAGCTTCAGCTGCTGCAAAGTATTTCGCATCTGATGTTGCAATGGAAGTTACTACAAATGCTCTTCAGATTTTCGGTGGGTATGGCTATATAAAAGAGTATCCTATAGAAAAATATATGAGAGATGCGAAGATTACTCAAATTTATGAAGGAACAAATCAGATTCAAAGAAACATTGTCGCTCTTGCTTTAATAAAGGAGTTTGGAAAATGAGAATAGCGGTTTGCATCAAACAAGTTCCAAATACAACAGAGGTAAAGATAAATCCAAAGACAAATACTCTTATAAGAGAAGGTGTTGAATCTATCATAAATCCTTTCGATATGTATGCTATTGAAGAAGCATTAAGACTAAAAGAAAAATTTAATGCTGAAACTTTTGTTATAACTATGGGACCACCTCAAGCAGGATCTGCTTTAAGAGAAGCTGTTTCGATGGGGATAGATAATCCAGTTTTGCTTTCAGATAGAGCCTTCGCTGGATCTGATACCTGGGCTACAAGTTTGACTCTTGCAAAAGCGATAGAAAAGATAGGGAATATTGACCTTATAATCTGTGGCAAACAAGCATCAGATGGAGATACTGCTCAGGTTGGACCTGGTATTGCCGCACATTTGAATATTCCACAGGCAACTTATGTTAATCATATAAAAAATATAAATCTTGAAGAAAGATGGATTGAAGTTTCACGCCTTCTTGAAAATGGTTTTGAAATTGTAAGAGTTGAACTTCCAGCATTGATAACAGTTGTTAAAGAAATAAATGAACCAAGAACCCCTTCACTAAAAGGAAAGATGAGAGCCAAATCCATCGAGATTCCAGTTTTTACAAATAAAGAACTTCAAATACCTGAAAATATGATCGGACTAAATGGCTCTCCAACTCAAGTTGTTGAAATATTTACTCCATCTCACAAGGTCGGTGGCAAAATCTTACAAGGAGACCCTGATATAATTGTGGATCAATTTATTTCTGAAATAAAGGATTTATTATGAGTGGAATTAAAATAGACAGAGAAAAATGCGTCGGTTGTGGTGTATGCGTAGGCGTATGCCCTGTTGGTGCCATTTCAATGGTTGATGAAAAAGCTGTTATTGATATGTCAAAATGTACTTTATGTATGTCATGCGTTTCAAGTTGTCCTGCTCAAGCTATAGAAGTTGTAAGACAGACTATAGTTAGAGATCTTGATATTAATTCATATAAAGGTGTCTGGGTATTTGCAGAAATAGAAGATCAAAATATTGCTTCAATTACTTTTGAACTTTTAGGGAAAGCAAAAATACTTGCAAAAGATTTAAATACTTATGTTGGGGCGATTTTACTTGGAGAAAATGTCAAAAATCTTTCACAAAAACTTATAGAAAGAGGTGCAGATAAGGTTTTTCTTGTTGATCACCCATCTTTAAAATACTTTATTGCTGAAACTTATGCAAATACAATAATTAACCTTATAAAAATGCATAAACCAGAAATTTTACTTGCTGGTGCAACAACTTTAGGAAGATCCCTTGTTTCAAGAATAGCAATAGGCGCTTATGCTGGTCTTACCGCCGATTGTACTGGTCTTGATATAGATAAAGAAAGAAAAATATTGGTTCAAACAAGACCAGCCTTTGGTGGAAATATTATGGCAAGAATCATAAGCCCAAACTTTAGACCCCAAATGGCTACAGTTAGACATAAAGTTATGCCGGAAGCAGAGATTGAACCAAATCATAAGGGAGAAATTATTGAAGAAAACTTTGATGAATCCTTTGTCGAAAAAAGAGTCAAATTCATCGATTTTATTAAAGAAGAAACAAGCAAAGTTAATCTTGCCGAGGCGAATATAATAGTTTCTGGCGGTAGAGGACTTAGAAATCCAGAGAATTTTAAGCTTTTAGAAGAACTTGCAGATGTTCTTGGAGCAGCAATAGGTTCATCAAGAGCCTGCGTTGATGCAGGATGGATTCCTTACTCCCATCAGGTTGGACAAACTGGAAGAACGGTCAATCCAAAAATATATATTGCTTGCGGTATTTCAGGACAGATTCAACATCTTGTTGGTATGCAGTCAAGTAAAGTCATAATAGCAATAAATTCAGATCCAAATGCACCTATTTTTAAGGTTGCAGATTATGGCCTTGTAGGCGATCTTTTTACTATCATACCTGCATTAACAAGAAAGTTAAAGCAATTGAAAAATAAATAAGAAAAAAATTAAAAATAAAAAACAGTTGAATTAAAAATACAGATAAGAGTAAAAAAGATTTGAAATAGAAAACAATTAAGATAAAAACCAAGTAAAATAAAAGACAAATATATGATTTAAAAAAACATTTAAAAAAACATCTAAAATACTTAAATTTATCTGGAGTAAAAATGATATTAAAAGGGAAAAAAGGTATTATTTTAGGGCTTGCCAATGGGCATTCTATAGCATATGCCTGTGCAAATTCTGCTGTTGAAATGGGGGCACAAATTATTGTTTCATATCTTGATGAAAGATTCTTAAAATGGGTAAAGCCTCTTTGCGAAAAATTGAATGCAAAATATTTTCCACTTGATGTTTCAAAAGATGAATCTATAGATAATTTTTTTAATGAGGTTAGTAAAATCTGGGATAAAGTAGATTTCATTGTCCATGCTATTGCTTTTGCAAAATCTGAAGATTTAGAGGGAAGATTTGTTGATACTTCAAGATCTGGTTTTTCACTTGCCCTTGATATTTCTTCATACTCTTTAGTGGTAGTTTCTAAAAGAGCCGCACTTTTGATGAAAGATGGCGGTTCGATAATTACTTTATCTTACTATGGAGCTGAAAAGGTTGTTCAATCTTATAATGTTATGGGTGTTGCAAAAGCTTCACTTGAAGCATCTGTTAGATATCTTGCGAATGATTTAGGAAATCAAAATATTAGAGTAAATGCAATATCCGCTGGCCCAATAAATACACTTTCTGCAAGAGGAATCTCTGGTTTTACAAAGATATTACATCATGTTCAGTCAAAAGCTCCGCTAAAAAGGAATGTTTTAGCATCAGAAATAGGAAATACTGCTGCCTTTTTAGCATCAGATTTATCTAGTGGAATAACAGGTGAAACCATCTATGTTGATTGTGGCTTTAACATTATGGGTGCTTAGAATAGGTACTTAGATGCGAATTTTAGGCTTTGCTTAATTTCTAATAATTAGCTTTTAAGATAATAAGTGCTTAGAGGCAAATTTAAGTTTTGCTACATTTCATAAAATTCAGATTTTACATAATGTTAGTATAATGTTAATAATGGTATTATATGGTTTTTGTTTTTTAAGTTCTTTTTTTTGATATAGACTTTTAAAAAAAGTGGGATAAACCTTTTTAAAGGAATGCCTATGAAGATAGTATTACCAGTGTCGATAATATTGACAAGATTCATGGGGATTTATACCTATCTATATCTTTTATTTGAATTAATCTTGCTTTTCGCAACTTTATTCCTTATTTTGTTTATCATTTGTTATATTATCTATCTAATCGCAAGGTACTATTTTTTTAGTAAATATAGACCAAGGAAATTTAATTTTGAAAAAGATTTTTACATACTTGGACATAGAGGAATACCTGTTTTAGAGCACGAAAACACAGTTGAATCATTTGAACTTATTAATAAATACGATATAGACGGAACAGAATTTGATGTAAATATAAGTCTGGATAAAAAACTTTATGTTTATCATGATTATAATCTTTATAGACTTTTTGGGATGGATAAAAACTTAAAAGAAACAGATTCAGAAATTTTAGATAACCTTAAAATCACTCTTTTTGGCTCAAAAATTTATAGAAATATAATTGAATCTAAAATTCCTTTTCTTAATGAAGCTTTTGAAAAGTTAAAAGATTGCAGGCTTTTAAATCTTGAAATAAAGTCAAATTCACTTAAAGATTTAGGTCTTGAAAAGATGGTCGCAGAACTTATTAAAAAGTATGGACTTGAAAAAAAGATTGTGATTTCATCATTTGATCCTTTTTGTCTTTATAGATTTTCAAGGTATCTACCAGATGTTCCTAGGGGACTTTTAGTTTCCAAAACTGGACTTGCAAAATATTTACGAGATATGTGGTTTTTAGCTTTTTCAAAAGCAGATTTTATTCATTTCGAATCTGCATATATAGGAACTTCAATAGTTCAAAAACTTAAAAGCAAAGGATATTCTATTGTTTTTTGGGGTGTAAATAGCATTCAGCTATTTCAAAGAGCTCTGGAAGATAAGCCAATCTTTGTCATTTCAGATATACCCCATATATTAAAAGAATATTATCTATAAAAAAAATAGTAAAAAAAGATATGAAAAAAGATATATTCTTGTTGCAAAATGTTTAATAAAGCGTAAAAAAAGGTAAGGAGGCTTTTTTTGATGAAAACATTCAGTAAAGGTATCCATCCATTTTACAATAAAGAGTTGACATCTGGCTTCAATATTGAAAGAATACCATTAAGTCCAAAACTTGCAATCCCGGTTCTTCAACATCTTGGTTCCCCTTCTGAAGTTATAGTTAAAAAAGGCGATGATGTAAGTTGTGGCCAACTTATAGCTAAATCTTCTGGTTTTGTTTCTTCCAATATCCATAGTCCAGTTTTTGGTAAGGTTGCAAAGATTAGCCCCAAGCCTATAGTTGGCGGCAGGATGGCAACCTATATTGAGATTGATGTTGATATAGAAAAAACAAAAACTTATGTATGGGAAAAACAAAATATAGATTTAAGCAAAATGACTACACAAGAGATTTTAAGTAAGATAAAAGAAGCAGGGATCGTTGGTCTTGGAGGAGCGACATTTCCTACCCACATAAAATATACTCCGCCAAAAGATAAAGTTATAGATACTTTAATCATCAACGGTGCAGAATGTGAACCATATCTTACCTGTGACCATAGATTGATGATTGAAAAAACAGATGAAATCTTGAAAGCTACTGAAATTGTTTCAAAACTTTTACCGTTAAAATCCATAATAATTGGTATTGAGGCAAATAAACAGGATGCAATAGCTGCTTTTAACAAAATAATAAAAAATTACAATCTTCCAATAGAAGTTATCCCTTTGAAAGTAAAGTATCCTCAAGGTGCTGAAAAGATGCTTATCCACGCAACTACCAAAAGAGTTGTTCCATCTGGGAAACTTCCTTTAGATGTTGGCGTTGTAGTATCAAATGTAGGCACTTTATTTGCCATATTTGAAACTATTTATTTCAATAAACCTCTTATAGAAAGAGTTGTTACAATAAGTGGAGATATCGTTAAAAAAGGTGGTAACTTCCTTGTCCCAATAGGAACTCCCATAGAGCATCTTCTTTCTTATGCAGAAGTCGAAATGAATAAGGCATATAAGGTTATATTTGGTGGTCCTATGATGGGTGTTGCTGTTCCATCCTTAGATTATTCAGTTACCAAAGGGACTTCTGGAATTCTGTTTTTCTCTGAAAAGCTTGCAAAAACAGAAGAAGAATCCCCATGTATAAAATGTGGAAGCTGCATGAAGGCATGTCCTATGAATCTTATGCCAAACAGACTTGCTGCATATTCAAAAGCAAAAAAGTGGGATGTTGTCAAAGATAACAATCTTTACGATTGTATGGAATGCGGAAGCTGTGCATTTGTTTGTCCTGCTAAAATAGATATTGTTGGCTGGATAAGATATGCAAAAAATTATATAAAATCTAAAAATCTATAAAAAATTGCTCTGTAATATCTGTGGAGGTTAATAATGGATTTGAAAAAAGAAGGTTTTGTTCTTTCCTCATCTCCTCACATAAAAGCACCTATAACTACAAGAAAAATAATGTTTCTTGTTATAATTACACTTATTCCTACTATTGTTATTTCTATATTATACTTTGGTCTTTCTGTTTTAATCCTTTATTTTTCAGCTATTATAAGCTGTATGCTAACTGAAGCCATAATAAAATTAATAAGAAAGCAAAAAATTACATCTATATTTGATGGATCTGCAATGGTTACTGCTATCTTACTTGTGATGACCCTTCCGCCATCTATAGGCTGGCAAAAGGTCGCACTTGGTTCATTTATAGCTATAGCTGTTGCGAAAGAACTTTTCGGCGGACTTGGTCAGAATATTTTTAACCCAGCACTTGTTGGAAGAGCATTTTTAGCAGCCGCTTATCCTGTAAGTATGACAACATTTTCTAAACCAAATACTGTCTTTCCTTTTTTGGCTGACTCGGTAAGTAAGGCAACTCCTCTTGCTGCTGCTAAGTTTGATAAAGTTTTTACCGATATCTCTTCACTCTTCTTCGGTCAGGTTGCCGGTTGTATCGGTGAAACATCAAGTTTAACCCTTATTTTAGGTGGTTTGATTCTCCTTTTTATTGGAGTTATAAACTGGCGTTTAGTCTTCTCTTATCTTGGAACTGTAGTACTTTTAACTACAATATTCTGGCTTAAAGATCCTCAAACTTTTGCATCTCCTATCTTTCATCTTTTTTCTGGTGGTCTTATTATCGGTGCTTTCTATATGGCTACAGATATGGTTACATCCCCTGTTACAAATATAGGTAACCTTATTTTTGGAGTTGGTGCTGGCCTTTTGGTAGTCCTTATAAGACTTTTTGGAGGTTATCCCGAAGGAGTCATGTATTCCATACTTTTTATGAATGCATGCACGCCACTTATAAATAGATTTACAAAAACGAAAGTTTTTGGAACTTAATTTTAGCTTTGGGAGTAAATTATGAATATATCTACAAAGATGATAATAGCCTTAACTTTAGTTTCCATTATAGCTGGTTTTACTCTTGCTTTTGCTTATGAATATTTCAAAGTCAGAATTGCTGACAATGCAGTAAAAGCCCTTAATGAGAGCATTGGTGCAGTTATTCCAGGGGCTGTTTCAAAGGAGTTAATACCATCTGATAAAATGACTATATATAAGGTTTATGATAAAGAATTAAATGATCCAAACAAACAACTTTTAGGTTATGCGATAGTTACCTATGCAAGTGGCTATCAGGGTTCAATAAAGATTCTTGTTTCAGTTACACCAGATTTTAGTAAAATTATAACATTTAGAGTACTTGAGCACTCCGAAACACCTGGCCTTGGTGGAAACATAGTAAATCCTGATTTTATAGCTCAATATGAGGGACTTTCTTGTGATAAACAGATCATAGTCATAAAAGGTCCTTCTAAAAAAGAGAACAATGAAATTTCCGCAATTTCTGGTGCTACAATATCTTCAAGAGCAGTTACAAAAGCATTGAACGAAACTTTTCAATTAGCAAAAACTATAGCAACTGCTAATAGTAAATGAAAAATTAATGAAATATTGATAAAAGATTGATATTATAAAAGAGAAAAATTATAAATTAGGGAAGTAATAACTAACTAAAGCTAATTATGTTAAAACTTTCTATATTATTTTTTGTTTTTTTGCCACTAGATTCCCACCACAGCCCACTCTATAAAAGAAATAATACTAAAATGCAAAGGACTTTTTTTTAAGAAAGGAAAAATGAGAAAGGTTTATAGATATAAGTTTATAAAAAAAAAATAACTAAATGTTAAAAAAGATCTAATCTTAAAAATAGGAGGATTCCTAAATGGATAAGAAGCCAGCGATATATCATTTTTTGAAAGGATTCTGGGATGAAAATCCTACTCTTGTTCAGATACTTGGAACCTGCCCTACTCTTGCTGTTAGCTCATCAGTTGTAAATGGGATAGGTATGGGACTTGCAACAACATTTGTCCTGGTATTTTCATGTGTAGTAATTTCTATACTTAGAAAATTAATCCCAAATGAAGTAAGAATAGGTGTCTTTACAGTTATTATAGCTGCTTTTGTTACTTTAGCGGACCTTTTCTTAAAAGCGTACTTTCCAGATCTTTCTAAGGCTTTAGGACCATTTGTTCCACTTATTGTTGTTAACTGCATAATACTTGGTAGAATAGAAGCCTTTTCTTCAAAAAATAATGTCTGGTTATCCTTTTTAGATGCATTAGGGAATGGATTGGGTTTTACACTTACTCTTATGGTAATGGGAACAATTCGTGAACTTTTAGGAAAAGGCACATGGTTTGGAATACCAGTTCTTCTTTCCTTTTACAAACCTATGCTTGTTATGATCCTTCCAACAGGTGCATTTTTTACCTATGGTACATTGATGGGTATATCAAATGCACTTAAAAAAATAAAAAACTAAAAAATCTTATTGAAGGAGATTAAAATGAAGTTACTCCTTTTATTTATAGCATCAATAATAGTTAATAATTTTGTTCTTTCATACTTTTTAGGAATCTGCCCTTTTATAGGAGTTTCAAAAAGACTTGATTCAGCAGTTCCTATGGGTTTTGCTGTTACATTTGTTATGACTCTAACAGCCGTAATTACCTGGATAATAAATCAACTGATTTTAGTAAAGCTGAATATGCCTTATCTTCAATATGCAGCTTTTATTCTTGTCATAGCAAGTCTTGTTCAGTTTGTTGAAATGTTTTTGAAAAAATATATTCCATATCTTTATAAGGCTTTCGGTATTTACCTTCCATTGATAACAACCAACTGTGCCATTTTGGGACTTGCTCTTTTGGAAGCTTTGAAAAACTATAATTTTCTTGAATCAATAGTTTTTGGTGTAGGTTCAGGTCTTGGTTATACACTTTCTATGGCTATAATGGCTGGTATCCGTGAGCAGCTTGAACTTTCAAATATACCAAAACCATTTGAAAATGCTGCCATAACTCTTATCACTGCTGGTATTTTAGCCCTTGCATTTATGGGCTTTTCTGGAATGATAGCATTATAATCTGGAATGATAGCATTATAAAAGGAGATTTAAATGAGCATTCTTTTTTCAACAATTCTTATGGGTTCGATAGGTCTTATATTCTCAATTTTCCTTGTAATAGCAAATAAAAAATTCCATGTAGAAGTAGATGAAAGAATTTCAAAGATAGAAGAAGCCCTACCAGGAGTTAACTGCGGAGGTTGTGGTTTTGCTTCATGTTCAAACTATGCTGAAGGCATAGTAACAAAAGGTTCAAAACTTAACATGTGCGTAGTCGCAGACAGTGAAACACTTGCAAGACTTGGTGAAATAATGGGTGTAAAAGTTGAAAAAGGCGAAAAGAAAATTGCAGTTGTTATGTGTCGTGGAGATAGAGAATCTGCAAAATTTCCAGGAATATATAAAGGGATAAAAGATTGTGCTGCTGCAATCTATTCTTCAGATGTAGCGAAAAGATGCAAATATGGATGTGTTGGACTTGGTTCCTGCGTCGCTGCCTGCCCATTTGATGCCATCCACATATCTGAGCATGGAATCCCTATTGTATCTATTGAAAAATGTACAGGTTGTGGAAACTGTGTTGAAGCCTGCCCAAGAAATCTTATTGAACTTCATCCAGTTTCTCAAAAGATTCATGTTTATTGTAAATCCAAAGATCCTGGTGCAATATATAAAACAGTTTGCACAAATGCATGCATAGGCTGTGGTCTTTGTGTAAAAGCAGCAACAAATGATAATAATCCTGATGCAATAAAGGTTACCGATAACCTTGCTGTTGTAAATTATGAAAATTATAAGCTTAAGAAAGAATATATTGAAAAATGCCCGACTGGAGCAATTAATATAGAGCAAAATGTTAAATAATACTTGTATTTGACACCAAAATTTAGTAAATTATAATTAGTGCAAGAAGGCAATTTTAACTTATAAATATTTTATAAATTTTTGGTGCCAAAAAAAATTAAGGAATTAACAAGTGAAACAACTTTTTAGATCAAAAACAAATAGAGTAATAGCAGGTATATGTGGCGGCATTGGTGACATGGTTAATATAGATCCAGTTATAATCCGCTTGTTAGCTGTTTTTTTATGCGTTATAACTGGTCTAATCCCTGGGGTTATAACATATATTGTCGCTATATTTATTGTCCCAGAAAAACCAGATTAAAATTATTTAATTTTATGGTTCGGGTTTTTAATGCAAATAACTAAGATTCAATTTCAATATTTTGAAGGTTGTCCGAATTCAAAAAATACTGTGGAAAATCTTTTGAAAGTAATCGATGAGCTTAAAATTGATAGAAATAAATTTGAGATTATCAATGTTAATGATTTTAATCTAGCCAAAAACCTAAACTTTCAAGGTTCTCCAACAATTCTTATTGATGGAATAGATATATATACCGATAAGAAACCAGAAGGTTTTAATTACTCTTGTAGAGTATATAATATAAATAACATATCCACTGGAATAATTCCAGAAGAGTTTATAAGGGTCAAGTTAAAAAGCTTTTTAGAAAGAAAATTTTAATTTTAATTAAAGTATTATGAATAAAAATCTAACTTACAAAAAACAAAAATTTTAATTATTTTTTCTAACTTTTTTTATCATTACCTTATCTATAAATCTTTTGTCGTTTAAATCAGATATAAATTTTGCTAGTTTTTAGCAATCTTATTTTTCCAATAATTACAGTTATAAAAAAATAAATATTGAATCATTAAAACATATTGATGATTATGCAAAAAATGTGCCGGAATTTTATGCAAAAGATATTTTTGCACTCACAAATTACCTTATAAAACCAGCTAAAAATGATATAGAAAAAGCTAGAGCGATATGGATATGGATTAAAAATAATATTGCCTATATTGTCGAAGGTTATTTTTCTGGTGAAATTTCAACTTATGATGCTAAAACTGCATTTGAAAAAAAGATGGGTGTTTATAGTGGTTATTCGTCTTTATTTAAGCAGATGGCGGATATTACAAATATTAAATCTGTTACCTTTTTGGTTATGCAAAAGTTTATAGTTATATAGATAAAAATAGGAATTTTGTAAAAAGATATGAAGAATTTTATTTCTGCCCAGATCCAAAAGATTTGATTTATACCCATTTCCCGCAAGAAACCCAGTGGCAATTATTAAACAACCCAGCTGATACAGAGTATTTTTTAAATCTACCAAGAGTTTGGCCAATATTTTTTAAGCTTGGATTAAATATGGAATCCCATAAATATAAACTTATAAAAACAAATAAAAATGTTTTTGATGTTATAATAAGTACACCTGTCTCTAATATTAAACTTACTTCAAGAATTCAGTATAGAAGCGGTAATATTGACCTTCCTAAACCAACATATAATATTACAAATAATAAAAATAGGATTGACTGGACAGTTACAGTAACATTGCCTTCTAAAAATGATTTTTTATTAACTATTTTTGCAGGATTGGATACAAGCAAAACTTATACTGCCGCAGTAAGATACTATATAATTTTTGAGTAATTATAATAAATATACTTTTTCTATTTATTTCTGTAATAATACTCATCAATCTTATATACTACATTTTTATCTTTCGATGTAACAAAAGTCCCTAAACACATATAATATTTTTCAGTTATTTCATTGTTAAGTTCCCATGAATTATTAGACCAATCATAATATGTATAATCTGCACTTTGATAATAAAAAGAAATAGTATCTCCATTTTCAAATAAAGCTTCAGTAGGATAGTACTTATATATATCAAATACTGCTAAGCTTTTTTCTCCACTAAGGATATTATTGTCTTTATCTTTTATAAAATAGATATTAGTTAATTCAATAGCATTAATTTTGCTAAAATCGTAAGTCAAGGTTTCATTTTTAATTCTATTATCAGCGTAATATAGATTTGATTCTTTCATATATACTTTTTCTGATTGAAAAAGAAAAACATCATCTATCATTTTATGTTGAAAAAAGATGCAATTATAAGATTCTTTTATGATTTTATCAGGATCAAAATATTGGTCCGAAGTATTCGTTACTATATTGTACCATACATAGTTACTTTGAGGGGTAGAAGGATCATCACCAAAAACTTGTGAATAGTTAATAGTCAATAAAAGATTTTCTAAATCATAATTATAATTACCTTTAGATCCATTAACTAAAACCCAACCTTCACTAATAATAGAATCATGATCTTTATCTTCCCCTATATCTTCAAAAGAATAGACTTCATAACTATATTCTCCATCAGTTTTATAACTTTCAATAATGAAGTCTTCTTCCATTTGATATATATATTACATCCTCTTTTGCATGACCATTATAATCAAAATCAACCGCAATATAGTTGATATCAAAACTAATATTGTTGATCATATCGTTTGTGCAGCTAATATTAAGAAGAAAAATAAGAAAGAACAAAAAAGGGTAATTAAATTAATTTTTTTCATTTTTCTCTCCTTTTAAATTTTCCTTAAAAATATTTTACCAATAATTGCTTTATATCGTCTATTGTAAAAGGTTTATAGATAACTTCGTTAAAGCCAAATTTATTAGGGTCAGAAAAAATAGGTCCATCGGTATATCCACTCATTACAAAAGAAATAACATTAGAATCTATTTTCCTAATCTGCTCAATCGCTTTATCTCCTCCCATACCGCCTTTTATTGTCATATCGAAAATCAAAAGATCAAAATTATTCCCTTTATCTTTTTCTTTCTTAAAAATTTCAACTGCTTCTTCTCCATCCGAAACTGCGATAGATTCAAATCCAATATGATTTAAAATTTTTGCCAATACTTTTTGAATAACCTCTTCATCATCCAATATTAAAGCTCTACCACTTTTCAGTACCTTTTTTTCTTCTTTTTTAGTCTCTTTAATAATTTTCTCTTTCTTTGCTGGAAGGTAGATATGGAAGGTTGTGCCTTTTTCTTCTTCAGATTCGACATCTATAAAACCTTGATGTTTTGTGATAATGGAATGGCAAATAGAAAGGCCAAGACCATTTCCCTTTTCTTTTGTTGTAAAAAAAGGATCAAATATTTTAGGTAAAATCTCTTTAGAAATACCATGCCCAGTATCAGATATAGAAATTTTTATATAATCGCCACTTAAAAGATTTTGATTATTTTCAAGAGTAATATTTTGATCTTTTAATTTATATTTAATCTTTTCATCATTTTGAAAATTATCAGCATCGATAGAAATACTTTTAATATCAGATGAAACATTATTATCATTAAATGAAACATTTTTATCATTAAATTTATCTTTAAATGAAAAATTTTTAGCACTTATCTTTACTAAGCCTCCATCAGGCATAGCTTGAATCGCATTTATAATAATGTTTTCTATGACCTGTGAAATTTGATTATAGTCAAACTCAGCATTATATAGATTTTCAGCAATATCAAATTCATCTTTTACTTTAGAACCACTAATGACAAACTGAGTTACATTTTTTAATAATGGAACAATAGACTGTAATTTTTTAGCTGGTTCTCCACCTTTTGAAAATGTTAGAAGTTGATTTGTTAGAGCTTTTGCCCTTTCAATAGATTCAACAGAATTTTTCAATAGTTCTTTTACATTTTCATCGAAACTACATTCCATTGCAAGATTTATATTCCCATAAATTCCTACAAGTATATTATTAAAATCATGGGCTATTCCAGCTGCAAGTAATCCAATTGATTCAAGCTTTTGGGCATTTTGAATCTGCTCCATCAACTTCATTTTCTCTGTAACATCCCTAAATACAAGAACTACTCCAAAAATATTACCAGATGAATCTTTTATTGGAGCTGCACTATCATTTATAATTCTTTTTGTCCCATCTTTTGAAATCAAAGTAGAATATCTTGGCAGTTCATAAAC
The DNA here is from genome assembly GCA_964581895.1 of uncultured Brachyspira sp. GTDB lineage: Bacteria > Spirochaetota > JAAYUW01 > JAAYUW01 > JAAYUW01 > Exilispira. Next base: position 146,290 of record CAZOPR010000004.1, on the reverse strand, counting down.
ATCACCTGTTTTTAATACTATTTCAACTGGATTTGTCAAAATTTCTTCTTCATTTTCATCAAAAAGTTTAGAAATTTCAGAAAAATTTCTATCAAGTGCTTCAAAAGCCTCATAGCCGGTTAAATTTTGGGCTGCTTTATTAATAAGAATAATTTTACCATCTTTATCTGTTGCAATAACTCCATCACCAATACTTTGTAATGTAATATTTAGTTTTTCTTTTTCTTCTAATAAAGCTTCTTCTGCATTTTTACGTTCTGTGATATCGAGAACACTTATTATTGCAGCTGGTTTTCCATTGTAAATTATACTTGATCCATAAATATGAACCCATTTTATTTTACCAGATTTTGATATAATTCTAAATTCATAATCATCAGGAACTTTTTCTCCTCTTTGTCTTCTTTTCCCTCTTTCAATAACCAAATCTTTATCAAGAGGATGAACAAAGTCCCAAAAATTCATATTCAAAATTTCTTTCTCATCATATTCTGAAAGCTTTTGGGAAGCAGGATTTGCATATATCCATTTATCATCTTGGTATAATAAAATAGAGGTTGGGCTCATATTAGCTAAAATCCTAAATTTTTCTTCACTTTCTTTCAAAAGCTCTTCAGCCATTTTTTTTTCTGTTATATCTTCATAAGTACCTAAAACTCCAATAATATTTCCTTCATTATCCTTAAGTGGAAACTTACTTGTTCTAAGCCATATGATTTTCCCCTCTGGGGTTGTTTGTGGCTCTTCATAACCAATTTTAGAAATTCCTGTTTCTATTATATTTTTATCATCAGATCTATAAAGTTCTGCTTGTTCTTTCCATCCCATTTCATAATCGTTTTTTCCTATCAATTCTTCTGGACTATTAAAACCAGCATCCATTGCAAAAGGTTTATTGCAACCTAAATATCTTAAACTTTTATCTTTCCAAAATACTCTAACAGGTATGGTATCCAATACATTATTAATAAATTGTCTTGATTCGATTAAAGCTTTTTCCACTTCCTTTAACCTGGTTATATCGGTATGAGTTCCATACATCAAAAGAGGTTTACCGTCATCAGCCCATTTTACAACCATTCCTTTACTTAATATCCAGATCCATTTCCCATTTTTATGCTTCATTCTAAATTCGCATTCATATTGTGAAGATTTACCTTTAAAATGTTCTTCTAGTGCTATATATACCTTTTCTAAGTCATCTGGATGAGTTAAACTTTCCCAGGTTTTTAAGGATATTGGTTTTAATTCATCAAGTGTGTATCCTAAAATATTAGCCCATTTCTCATTGAAAACTGTCTCACCCGTTTGAACATTCCATTCCCAAGTAGCAACATTTGCTGCTTCTATAATAGTGTTTAGTCTATCACTTAATTCTTTCAAGGCTAATTCACTTGATTTTTGATCTGTAATATCTCGTATAGTTTCTATTGCTCCAATTACTTTTCCATCCTTATCATATAAAGGAGCAGCTTTACCCCATAAGTAAGCTCTCTTACCTTTAAAATTGTTTATAGTACTTTCAGCAATTAAAGTATCCCCTTCTTTTTTAATGTATGTATATTCTTTTGGTATTGACTCTGTAGAATATTTCAATGCCAAATCAATCAAGATAGGTCTTCTTTCACCAAAGAATGGAATTGAATATTCATAATTTCCTTTCCCAATAATATCTTTAGCTTTTACACCACTTAGTCTTTCCATTGCTCTGTTAAATGCTATGACTACACCATTTGCATCAATGACTAAAGTAGGGTCAGGAGTGTATTCTATTATATCAAAAAGCTGTTTTTTTTGATTAATCAATTCTTGCTCAATCTTTTTTTTATCTGTTATGTCTCTAATAACACTTAGAAAAGCATAAGGTTTATTATTTAAATCATAAATTAGGGAAGTATATTCTTCAAAAAATAATTTTTCACCATATCTGTTATATATTTGATATTCATTTCCTCCAATAAAACCTTTAAGAATAACTTGAGACATGTTTTTGATAGCTTTTTCTCTTTCTTCTGCAGCTATAGCATCAAGTACATTTTTTATTTTATTAAAAAACTGCTCTTTCGAATCAAAACCTAATTTTTTATATGTAATCTCATTGATATCTAAAATATTTCCATTTAAGTCATGAATTACAATCATATCTTGAGAATTTTCAAATATTGTTTTATTCCACTTTTCAACTTCTTTAGATTTATCTTCAAGCTCTTTTGCTCTAACTTCAAGATCTTTTGATTTGTTTTCAAGCTCTATTACTTTACTTTCCAATTCTTTTATTTTGTTTTTTAGTAAAATTACTTCATCTTTTTTCATATTTTTCATATTTTTCATATTTTTCATTTTCTTCATATTTTTTATTTCTTCAATATTTTTTCTTAAAATTTCCTCTGTTTTTCTCTTCTCATCTTGATACGATGTAAATAACTTTAAAAAAGATCTGTTAATTATTTCGTATTTTGAATAATTAAGTAAATTATAAACTTCATCATTGCAATCAATTCATATTTCATCTTTTAAAATAAAAATTGGCTTTTTTAGTGAATTAAGCAAAATATCAAAACCATCTTTGGTATTTTTAATGATATTATTTATAATTTCCATAAATACCTTTAAATTTATATAAATTTTTCAAAAATTTTTCTTCCTTATTATAATAACATAAATCCTAAAAAATTCTAATTTTTATATCAATTAATTTAATTTTACTATTTGGTTTTTTCTTTAAACATAAAAATAAAAAAGTTATAGCAAATAGGCTTAAATTTTTTTTTGTTTGATTTAAAATAAAGTATTTTTTATATAAATTATAGAGTAAAAAAGATTAAATTATTTTTAATATGCTACTTATTCCCTTTTCAAAATCTAAAATAGCTTTCTTCCACCATCTATTATTTTTAGGAAAATATGCCATTTCATAGAAAGATAATATTTTTTTACCTAATTTATCAAGTTCAGTAACTTTTTTGGTTTCTCCATCTAAGTTATTGTAAAAATATTGGTTTTCAAGAACAATAGCAATAATAGATTTTATACCTGCAAAAGTACTATCACCAAAAGTTCCGAATTCAAAAGATGTCGCATAGTTTATTGCTGGATAACTCTTATAGATAAAATCTATCAAATCACCTTTCATTTCGTAAAAACTTTCAGTATTTGATTGAACAACAAGAGGATATTTTTCACATAAACCTTTTGCAAGTTTTTCATTTTTCATAAAAGAGGAATTCACAATACTCATCTGATTACTAGGTCCATAACCAGTATGCAAATCAATAAAAATAGTATTTTCGAAACCTTTCTCTTTAAATAGTTTTTGATATAATTCTTTTAAAAATACTGTTTGTTTTTGAAAGCCATCTCCCATATAATAAGCTCCGTGGGGATTATACCTTTGCCCACAGAGTAATGTATGTTTAAATTTTGCTGTTCCAATCTTTAATACAAGCCTTAAAATACCAAAAATAGTTTTTAAATATGAAAGATAAAAAGATTTTACCTTTTCCTTCGGATTTATAACTTCATCTATTAAATAATAATCATCTTTTGATTTAATAAACTCCTCCTCCTTTATAAGGAAGTTTCTATTCAAATCAACATTATTCTCATTTACCCTTCTTTTGTTCTTAACTCCAAATGGATTTGCATTTATTATAAAGGTATAATCAAAAGAGTTATAATCAGAATCATTTTCAAGCATATGCATAATAAAATGATAAATCATAGAAAAACCTACATAACCTTCTATTCCATGAAGTCCACTTTGTAATATTAGATGTTTTTTAGTCTCTTTTTTTCTTGCTAAAATAACCTCACAACCATCAAAAGATTCTCTATTAACATCAAAGCTACGACTTTTTAGTTTTGTTTCTAACTCTGAAATCTTCTCAATTATCCTTTCAAAATTTTCTGCAACTATCATAACTTATTCCTTTTCTTCTTTTTTTTTAATCCTAATTATTTTAGCATTACTATTTTTTATTTTAATACTTTTTTATACTTTATTATATTTTTTTTTACTTTTTTTCCCTATTTTTGTTTTTTTTGCTTTTTTCTTTTTTCATTTTCTTTACAGTTTTTTTATTGTTATTTGTTTTCATTATCCTTTTACAGAGATTAACTGTATTATGTTAGAGATGGAAACTTAAAAGGTTAGATTTTTATCTATAACCTATTACAAATGCAAAAATAAATGAACAAGAAAGTTTTTTATCAAATTAAATTTTTATCTATACCCTATTGCAACAGCCAAAAATAAAAACAAAGAGGTCACAATAAGCACAAGTATTTGTAAAAATATTGTGAATTTGAACCATTTTGGATAGGCTACTCCACTTATTGCAAGACCTATCAAGAGAACTGGATTTGTTGGATATATAACATTTGAAAAACCATCCCCAAATTGAAATGCTAATACTGCAATCTGCCTTGAAATACCAGTAATATCTGCAAGAGGAGTCAAAATAGGCATAAGTAAAAAAGCCTTTGCACTTGCTGAACCTATAAAAAAGTTTAAAAATAAAGTTATAAAATAGATTCCCAAAGATACACCATAATTTCCAGCCTTTTTCATCTGATTTGATGCATAATAAAGAATCGTATCTATAATATTTCCTTTTCTAATCAAAAGGTTAACACCCATTGCAAGCAAGATAAGTATGATTGCTGGAGCAATTCCAGTAAAACCTTTTAGAGCTGTTTTTAATACTTCCTTAAAAGGTATTTTCTGTATTATGCTTGTTCCAATTGCTATTGTTATAAAAACAAGGGCTATTAAAGGTAAAGATAACCCTGAAATTGCTTTGACAAAGAGAGTAAGAACTATAAAAATAAGCATTATTATCATCATCAAAGTAAAAAACACTGCACTTTTTTTAATATTTTTATCTTGATTTGAATTATCAGAATAAGATTTTTTTTCATCGGGATTTTCAATATTGCTAACGCCAGTTCTTTTTAGCTTTTTCATATGGTTAACTAAAAAAATAAGTAACATAAAATATATTACCAAAAAAACTATTAATCTTAAACCAAAGCCTGAAAATACTGGAATGTTTGCAAGTTTTTGTGCGACGCCAAGAGTAAAAGGATTTGAAATTGCAGCAGCAAATCCAAATCCAGTTGCAAGAAGGCTCATCCCAAGAGCCATCTGTTCGTCCCACCCAAATTTTTGACATAAAAGCAAAATAAGTGGAATCAAAGGAAGCATCTCTTCAAAAATACCAAACATTGAGCCTAAAAGCATGAAAAATAAGCTTATCAATGCAACAAGTAGTATCTTGTTCCTTGAAAATCTATCTGATAAAACTTTTATAATATGCTGCAAAACTCCTGTTTTATCGATAATTGCAAAACAAACACCTATTAACAAAATAAAAATTATTATAGATATAACAAGAAAATTGCCTTCATAAAGTAAAACTTCAAACCATGCTATAAACCAGTGATATATTGGAAGTGGTTTTTGCTTTATAGAATTAAATGAATCTGGTATTATCTTTTCTCCATCAATAGTTTTAACTCTTTGATATTGACCCTGGGGGATTATTTGAGTAAGAATTCCGGCTATAAATGTTAGGATTAAAAGTATAATAACAGAAGTTAAAAAAGCCTTTTTGCTTATAACTATAGTTGTAGAGCCTTCATTTTGAGCCATAAATCTTTCCTTTATAAAATTATTTTGATTTCATTAATTCAATTTTAACATAAAATTAGCTTTTTGCAAAAACCCTAGTTAAATCTCAACTGGGTTTGATTAGTAAAAACTAAATATTATTTGATTTTTAATTTTTTAATTTTATAAATAATTTAGTCTTATTGTTATTATTGAATTATTGAAAAATTATGAAATATTTTGACTTGCCTCGCTCTCTTTTAACTGGTTATAAAAAAATAGATGATCAGCATAGACTTCTTCTTTCAATGTTTGATGATTTAATGAATGCTTTACTAGAAGGAAGAGCTAGTGAAATTATCTTTGAATTACTATTAAAACTTAAAAAATATGCTTACTATCATTTTAATAGTGAAGAAAAACTTATGAAGAATATTAATTACCCTGATATTCAAACACATTCGGAAGAGCATAAAAAATTTCGCAAGATAGTTTATAAATATATAAAAGAATATAAATCCAACTATTATCTTATAACTTCAGAAACAACTGACTTTTTATACTCATGGATCAGTTTTCATATTATGTTATCAGATAAAAAGATCATTGATTTTCTATCAAAACAGAAAAATCAAAAGTATTAAAAAGCTAAAATTTCTTAAAATTTAGTTAAAAATTCTTCTTTTTTGCTTAAAAACAGATTTAATTTAGGATTGTATAATTTCTTTTTTATATTAAAATAATTTTAGGAAACTACTTGTCGGAGTATTTTTAATATGAAATCTAACAAACATATTCTTTATGCTGCTTATGGTTCAAATCTTCTTTTAGAAAGATTTTATGCATACATTAAAGGTACAGAATTTAATGGCAAAAAATATATTGGCTGCAAGGATAAAACCGAACCTGAAGATTATGGCAGTATGATGGTACCTCACAGACTTTATTTTGCTAAAAGCTCTGCAATATGGGGTGGTGGTGTCGCATTTCTTTCATTAAAAGAAGAATCTGATCCTTATTACTACACACTTGTTCGCTTATGGAAGATTACATTTGAACAATTTGATGATATTCAAAGACAGGAAGGAGATTGGTATAATCAGATTTTAAACCTTGGGAAGAAAGATAAGCTTGATATTATCACCTTTACAGGACCAGCTGAATTTGAAAAAGAAAAAAATCCACCTTCAGATTCATATATAGATGTTATAAAAAAAGGATTAATCCAGACAAAAGGCTTAAATGTTGGAGAATGTGAGCAATATATTAAAAAATTTTTGTGAAATAAAAAACTTTCAGGAAATTAAAATCTGAAACAAGAAAATTATTCAAAAAGCACCCTCCCCCTATCACATATATATCAATTGAAGAAGATCATAAAAATTAGTTTAAAAATTTTAATTTTAATTAAATTTATTTTTCATTTTGAAATTATTAAATTTTGTGCTAACAATTAAAATAGTTATGAAAAAGATAAATATATTTGTTTTTTTTCTTATATGCATCATTTTTTTATTTAATTTTTCAAGTTGTATTCTATTCGAAGATATTTTTTATCCAACGGAACTTGGTAAAAACTGGGAGAAGATAGAGCTTCCTTCCTACGATTCTTATATTAGTTTCGAAGATATTTTTTATATATTTGTTTCTGATGATGGTAAGACCATGTATGCTTTTGGTACTGAAGGATCTTATAGTTTAAATTATTTCATATTTATAACAGAAGATTATGGGAATAGCTGGCAAAAATGTTTAATAAACCCATCAAATGGTTTTAATTTAAACGGATCAATAGATGAACCAGGTATATCTTTTTCTTCGGATGGATCTACATTTTACTTTTTTTACTTTAAATCTAATTCTGGCTACTATCTTGCAAAATCAACTGATAAAGGGAAAAGCTTTCAGATTATAAGTGAAAATGCTAATTTTGATGATAGGGTTTATTGTTCCCCTAATGGTAAAATTGTTTTATGGAAAAATAAAATTTATGATGAAAATACTAGTAGTTATAAAATTAGCTTTTATATATCATATGATTATGGTGATAATTTTAATAATTGTACTTATAATTTCCCTTCTTCACTTGATTTATCTTCAATTGATTCAATAAAAATTTCAGATGATGGTCAATATATTATTTTTAATAATGAAAATTCTTTATATATATCTAGTGATTATGGTAATAATTTTACAAAATCTTATGAAACAAGTAGTATTTCTTCGATAAGAGATTTTAGTGTTTCAGATAATTTCTCAAATATTTATATAGCTTCAACCAATAACTATATAATTTATTCTAAAGATTATGGAAATAGCTGGAAATATGAAGATAAAATTAGATTTTCTCAATGGAGATCTGTCGATACTTCTGATGATGGAAAAGTTATTTATGTTGCAAGTAATAGTGGTTATATATATAAATCAACAGATTCTGGTGAAAGCTGGCAGCAGATAACTATCTTTGGCAAAAAAAACTTCACTAACATTAGATGTTCTTCTGATGGTTCAAAAGTATTGGTTAGCTTTCCTTTTAATTTCGATTATTCAGGTTTGTTCAGATCAGATAATTTTTTAAATTCAGCCACTTGTTGCTACTTTACCGATACCAAGTCATTTAAAGATTATATATATAATTTTATTTCAGATGATGGTTTAACCATGATATTCTTTGCACCAAGCTACAACATAATGAAAACTGAAGATCAGGGAAATAGCTGGAAAAACTGCAGACAGGAAAATTTTTATGATATAAAAAAAGTTAGTTCAGGTAATAATCTTGGTTTGATTGCTTTAATCAATGATGAATCCATCTTTATTTCAAAGGATAAAGCAGAAAGCTGGACTGAGATTTCAGGCATAGTCAAAAGTGATTGGAAAGATATTTGTGTGTCAGCAGATGGAAATGTAATAGTGATTATTTCCTCATACAAAGCTATAATATCAAGAGATTCTGGTAATAGCTGGCAGCCAATTGATTTCGATGAAGATCTAGAACGATGCTGGGTATCTGACTTTGGAGATACCATAGTTATATTAGCAAATAAGTATATATTTATTGCAAATGAAAAAACAAATCTTTTTAAAAAAGTAAATATCAACAAATCTCAAGAAGAATGTCTTATTTCTTCTGATGGAAAAATAATAGTACTTTATTCCTCATTTTATTCCAATAGAATTATTTTTTCAAAAGATGCTGGTGAAAACTGGATATTTTATCCTGCTGAATGGCTCGAAAACGCTGCGATCTCAAAAGATGGACAGATACTTATTGGTGTAGAATATTATGATAATAGTGGATTTGGCCCTTATACTGGATATATACATCGTTTTTATAATTTCTTCGAAAATCACACTATTTTTACAAATTATGATCTTATTAATTGTTATTCACTTTTAATTTCTAACGATAAATCTTTAGTATTTATAATACACAGATACTTAAATGATAATTATATATATGTATCATTAGATCAAGGCGAGAACTGGGCAAGAACCAAATTAAATATTGATGATGAGTTTTATTATTGCAATATTTTAAATAATAAATTATTTTTAACAAATGATAATAGAAAACTAATTTTAATAGGTAGCGCAATCTATATAAGTAATTCAAATTAAGAAAAATGGTAAAATGTTATGAAAAAAAAGATAATTTTGTATTTTCATTTGTTTTTATTTTTCTTTTTACTTTTTTTATTTTTTACAGGTTGTATTTTTCAACCTTCGGAACCAATTGAAGGTGATTTTTTAACTTACAACCTTGACTTAGGTAAAAATTGGGATCGTTTAGATTTGCCTGCAAACTCATATTATTCAACAAATGTTACAGATTCATTGATGAGCAAAGATGGTAAATTGTTTTATGTAATAATGAATGGATATATTTATAAATCAAGTGATGGAAATAACTGGAATAAACTGAAATTACATGATGTGCAAAAAGCTTGCATTTCGATTGATGGCAAAACTGTATATGCAATTGCAGAAAGTCAACATTCTTATTCTATTTATAAATCAAATGATTATGGAGAAAGCTTCGATGAGTCATTAGCAGATATTTACGAACCAGATTTATCTGTTTTTGATTGCTCTGATGATGGAAGTATTCTATTGTTTGCTTATTCAAAGATATTAAATATCTATAAAAATTCAAAATTTTATAAAGTTTCTGGAATTGATGAAGATATAAAATATTCAATGGTTGCAGTCTCTCATGATGCATCCATTCTTCTTGCTGGTAAATTAGATGGATCCTGTTATATTTCTTATAATTTAGGTGAATCCTGGCAAAAGATTTCTACTTTAGGAAATAGAAAATGGAAAAAGGCAGTCTTTTCAGAGGACAATACTAAAATATATATTATAGCAGAAGATAGCAATATTATTTACTCATCTGATTCTGGAAATAACTGGATAGAGATTCAAAACTCTCCATCTAATAAACTTGCTGATATTTCTATTTCAAATTCTGCTCAGTATATTTATGTTGTAGAAGATGATGGATATCTATATAAATCAGAGGATTATGCTTCTTCATGGACTTCTATTAATATACTTGGAAGACAAAAATTTATTTCAATTGATTCTTCGTTTGATGGATCAAAAATTTTAGCTTCAGGTAAAGAAAGTAAAAACTATCTTCTTTATTCAAATAATTATCTTAACTCGATTATTAATTTTTATCCGCCACAAATTTATGATAATGAGTGTTGGTGGAATAGTACTTATAAATTTGGTAAAGTTTCTGATGATGGAAATACTGCAATAATTATAGGGGCAAAATATACAATATATAAAACAGAAGATGCTGGTAAAACCTGGATTGATTATTCACAGTCAATTTTTAATAATATTACTTATTTTTCAGCTAGTTCAGATTTGAATCTTCTTGCTCTAATTAATGATTATAATCTTTATATTTCAAAAGACAAAGGTATTAGCTGGCAAAAGATTGGTTCTGTTTCATTTTCAGAATCTAATAAAGCAGCAGGTCTTGCTGTTTCAGAAAATGGCTTAACAATTGTTGCTATTGCATCAAATTTAATATACTTTTCAAAAGATGGCGGTGTTCAATGGACAAAAATAGATTCAATAATTGATGATTTTTGTAATTGTAGTGTATCATATGATGGAAATATTATTATTGTAACATCTGAAAATAATCTTTATGTTTGTAATAATAATGATAGTAACAATTTTGAAAAAAAGTTTAGTTTAGAATATTGCTTTTACGATATCAAAGATTTTTCAATGAGTAAGGATGGCTCAAAGATTATTATCTGTGATGATTACCAAATTATATATTCATATGATTATGGGAATAACTGGTATAAAAAGGATTACGGATTTAGCAATTTTGCAATGTCTTTAGATGGAAAAATAATGCTGGCTGTCGAACATTATTCAACAGGTGGATTTTTATCAGAACCCAGTGGTTATTTACATCGTTTTTATAATAACCTTAGCAATGCATCAATACTTTCAAAATATAGTTATTTACAAATAAAAAAAATAATTTTTTCAAATGATAATTCCCTGATATTCATGATATATCCCCCAATATTATATGCTTCAATAGATGAAGGCAAAAGCTGGGCTAAAACATATTTACCAGGTTATATTGGAGATAAACTTTTAGATTTTAAATTAACAGAAGATAATAGAAAACTTATAATGATAGATGAATATTATTTTTATATATCCCAACGATGAATTATTAAAATATACAAATATAATAAAACAATGTACATTAAATCAATACCTCAATATTTTTTTAAAACTTAAGTTATAAAAATATGAAAGATTTTACTGATGTAACCTTATAATATTTTAACCTTTCTGAAATAAATAAAGGGGGGGTTTAACAAAAATTTAAATAAACTTCAAAATCTCTTCAGCATGCCCTTCTGGAGTTACCTTTTCGAAAATCTTTTTTATTTTACCATCTTTATCTATTATAAATGTTTTTCTCAAAGTTCCTTCAATCATTTTACCATACATATTTTTTGTGCCCCAACAATTGTAGAGTTTTATAACTTGGGCATTTTCATCTGCAAGTAAAAGAAATGGAAGGTTATATTTTATTTTAAATTTTTCATGGGATTTTGGACTATCTTTTGAAATACCAATAACTATGGCTCCTTTTGATGTTATCTCTGAAAAATTGTCTCTAAAACTGCATGCTTCTTTGGTGCAACCAGGAGTATCATCTTTAGGGTAAAAATAAAGCACAACAGTTTTACCTTTAAAATCACTCAAACTATGTTGCTGTTCATTTTCATCAGGCAAAGTAAAGTTTGGGGCTAAATCATTTTCTTTTAATACTTTTTCCATATTTTCCTCCTATTACAATTTTTGAATTTTCAAATTATATTAATATTTATAAAATAATTCTATTTTTTTTATATAGTATCTTAAGCCTTTAGTAATAATATATAAATAATATATCAAAAAGTTTTTAATAAGGCAATAGAATCATTTAAGAATAAATATTTAATTATTTTTTTTGTAACTTACAATCAACTGCAATGTACCAGCCAAACAGATTATAAAAACAAAGGGCCAGATAAAAACTATTTCAAACTTTTTCTGAAAAAAACCAGAAAAAAGAGGTCCTAAAAGAAAACCGATTCCGCTTATAATCTGAAATGCTCCATTCAATTGCCCTCTTAGGTTTATAGGACTTCTATTGGCTATAAAAACATTTTGATGTGTAACCTGAATTATCTCCCCAGTGCTCCAGATAACAGTTGTGAAAATCAAAAGTGGAAAAATCTTAAAAACACCATATAATCCAAAACCAAAGGCGTAAAAAATACCCGCAATAGCCACCATTAAAAAAGCAGATTTTTTCTTTGTAAGATAAGATACTACTGGTGTCAAAAGTATAACTGTTACTGCATTTGTTGATTGAAGTATACCATAAATTTTAGCACCATTTTCTTTAAAAATTTTTGTTAAAAAGATAGGAAGAGTAAAACCAGCTTGAGAATATGCGAAAGAGTAAAAGATAGTTGCAAGAATAAATAAAAGAAAAATTTTATCCTTAAAAATAAATTTAATAGCCGAATCATAAATTTTTACAGAAGATTCTTCACTTTTTTCAGAAATCTTATCAGAGCTTTTTAAGGAGTTTGTTTTATTTATTGAATCTTCAAAACGTTTCATATCTATTGATTTGTAAGGATTTTGGTTATTTATTGAATCTTCAGAATTTGCAAGATATACTGGTTTTGTTTCTCTTATGCCATATAGGATAATAAAACCAATAAGGCTTGCTATTGCATTTCCAAGAAATATCATCGAAGTGTACTTCTCAAAAAGAAATCCAGCTATCAAGGGACCAAAAGCAAAACCAGCATTTGCCGCAAGATAAACAAATGAAAAAGATTCGTTTCTATTTGAAGGGTCTGTAACATCTGTAATTATTGCAGATATTGGCACCTGTGTCATCGACAAAAAAAGATTTGCTACTATCAATAAGAGAGCAATAATAACATTTCGTAATATATTAAAATGGTAAAGAAAAAATATCGAAAAAATAATAATAATATAAATAAAAAAAGAAGATAAAAGTACAAACCTTCTTCCCTTATCATCTGATATTTTACCTGAAATTATAGAAGATGGAACAAACATTAGAATGGATGTTATAAAAAATAAAGATGCTATCGAAGGTTCTATCCCTAACTTTTCAACTAAAAATAGGGTCATAAATGGGTAAATAAAGTTTCCCATTGAAAGAACAAATCTAACTATCGCTAATCTATAAACCTCGCCTGAAAGACCTCTATAGATTTTTAAGAATTTGCCCATGAGTAATAATTAGCATAAAAGAGAATTTAGGAAATAAAATAAATTTAATTAAAATAATTTTATTAATCTAATAACCTTTTTTCACCTTCAAGCTCTCTTATCTTGGTTATATCCTGAGAAACTTCAAGTGTACCTAAATAATTTCCTTTCTCATCTCTAACAGCAAAGTATCTGATGTAAATAAATCTACCATGTAAATCTATCCAAAAATCAAAACTGTCTTTTTCTCCTTTCTTAAAAGATTCAATAATTTTATTTACTTTATCCAGACTCTTTTGAGGATGACAATTTTGAACTTCCCTTCCAATAACTGCTGGGCTTCTTGGGAAAATCCTTTCTTTATTATCTGAATAATAGGAAACCCTATCATTTTCATCAATAAAAGATATATCTACTGGCAAGTTTTTTAGCATAAAATTTAATTGAACAAGATTTAAATATCCTGTATCCAATTTGATTTTTTCATTAGAATTATAGCTATAAGACTTTTCTTTATTATTTAAATTTAGTCCTTCTCCTTTTTTTGTAAATTGTCCTTCTTTTCTTTCTATATTTTTACTTTTTAGTTTTAACTTTTTTATAGCATATGCATCCCATAGACTTCCAGGTATAATCCAGCTATAACCAATATGACTTTCTCCATTTTTTATCTCTAACCACTCCTCTTCACTTATCTTTCTTGCACTTACAGGAAATAATATTTTTTCCTCTTTGAAAATCATGGACAACATGTCAGTTTTTAGTTTTTTTATCATCATATTTAGTTTTTTAATCTCTTGGACCAAAAATTTATAATTATTATTAAGAAAAGAGGAAATCTCCCTTATCTGTTCTCTTATCTCATCGTCTTTTGCCCACATGACTTTTGAAGGACCTGTAAATCCTTTTTTTTCAAGATACGGAAAAAGCTGATTCTCTTTTCTAAGATAATGTTTATCAATTTCTTTTATTGAATCAAATTCCTTTTTAATTGTATTTATTAATTCATCTTTATTTTTATCTTTTGTGTTTTTCAATTTATCTATTAATCTTATTAAATTTTTCAACTTCTTTTTTAATTCTTTATTTTCAGCTATAAAGGTATGAAGGGGATGTCCTGCTATTTTATGAGGAGCACTTTGTTTCTTAATAGATGATTCAAAAACAGAAACATGTAAATCACATAAATTTTGTATTTTTTCGACCTGGTACCCTTCAGATATTAAGCTTTGTTCCATACTTGCAATTTCATCAGCATCTGTATTTTTTAATATTTTTTCAAATTCCTTTTTGGCTTTTTCAAAGTTTGCTGTTGAATCTGCTTCTTTTAATATTTTTTTCATTATTTCTATCTTTTCTTCTCTTGTTAATTTTTTCATGAAATATCCCCTTAATTACCCTTAATAATAGATTTATTAATCAATAAGTAACTTTATATCATTTTCAACATTTGTAATAGTTCCAAGGTTAAAATTTTTTATTATAAAATCAGCAACATCTTTAGATAAAAATCCAGGTAATGTTGGGCCGACATGAATATTCTTAAAACCCAAAGATAAAAGAGCTAAAAGAACAAGCACAGCTTTTTGTTCATACCATGCTATATTGAAAACAACCGGCAAATCATTGACATCGGCAAGATTAAAAACCTCTTTCAATCTTAAAGCTGTTAAAGCCAAAGAATAAGAATTATTGCACTGACCTGCATCTAAAACTCTTGGAATACCATCAATCTCCCCAAGATCTAATTTATTGTACCTATATTTAGCACAACCTGCTGTAAGGATAACTGTATCCTTTGGTAAAGCTTTTGCAAAATCTTCATAATACTTTCTTGAAGGCATTCTTCCATCACATCCAGCCATTACAACGAATTTTTTTATCTTGCCTTCCTTTATAGCATCAACAACCTTATCAGAAAGTTTTTCAATAACAGTATGACTAAAACCTCCAACTATCTCACCTTTTTCAAGTTCGACTGGTGGTTGGCATTTTTTGGCAAGTTCAATAATTTCGCTAAAATCTTTATAGCCTTTTTCATCAGGTTCAATATGTTTTACTCCTTCAAAACCGACAATACCTGTTGTAAATAATCTATTTTTATAACTTTCTGATGGTGGTACAAGACAATTTGTTGTTAAAAGAATTGGACCATTGAATTTTTCAAACTCCTCCTTCTGTTTCCACCAGGCATTGCCATAATTCCCTGCGAAGTGAGGATATTTCTTAAAAGCTGGATAATAATGAGCTGGAAGCATTTCACTATGAGTATAGATATCAACCCCTTGACCGCTACTTTGTATCAAAAGCATTTCAAGATCTTTTAAGTCATGCCCAGATATTAAAATCCCTGGATTTTTCCTTACACCTATTTCTACCTTAGTTATTTCCATCTTTCCATAAACTTCTGTATTCGCTTTATCAAGCAAAGCCATGGTTTTCACGCCATATTCGCCAACTTTCATTATTAAGGAAATCAAATCTTCATTACTTAGTTTATCATCAATAGTTGATGCCAGGGTTTTATGCATAAATTTTAATATCTCATCATCCTTATACCCAAGAACTAAAGCATGATCTGCATATGCTGCCATACCTTTTAAGCCATATATAATTGTAGCAATAAGGGATCTTCTTGTTTCATCAGATATTGAAAGAAATCCAACAGATTTTGCTTTATTTAAGTATTCTTCTTCTTTTGTTTTCCATTTGATAGCATCATTGTCTAATAATTTTTGCTCGATTTTAATTCCATCTTTATTAAGCTTTTCTTTCAATTCATCTCGTAGGCTTACACCTTCTTTTACTCTTTGAATAAACCATTTTTCATCAAAATTGGCATTTGTAATTGTTGAAAACAATGATTGTAAAAGGAAAGAATCCTCCCTTTCTGTAGAAATTCCTTTTTCTATGGCTTTTGTTGATAAAACTGAAATTCCTTTTAATGTATGGATCAATAAATCCTGTAAATCAGCAGTGTTTTCCTTTTTCCCACAAACACCCTGTTTTAAGTTACAACCTTTATTCTGCATTGTTTCCTGACATTGATAACAAAACATAAAAACCCCCTTAAATTTTTTATTTAAATTAATTTTTTATTTTTTAAATATTCGCCAACAATATTTGCTTGCCATCAATAATTTGGATAGCTCCCTCAGGACATTCTGAAGTACAATAACCACATCCATTGCATCTTTCTTCATCTATTTGAATAATTTTTCTTTTCATTAAAAATCTCCTTTTAAAATATTTTTAATTTTTTTAATTATAATAAAATAATTTCATAAAAAAAAAATATTTTTATCATAGTAGGTATTTTAGTATCATTTTACCTATTTTTTATATTAAAAATATTTTACATAAATAATTTTTCACAATATTCAAATCCAACTTTTATCAAAACTTTGCTATCTTTGAAACTTGTAGGATATCTCTACTTTCAAGTATTTTTATAATCTTATCAGCATGCTCTTTAATCTCAGAACCTAAAATACAATCTTTAGCACTACAATTTTTAAAAAAAGGACAAAAATCTGAATTTAAAGGTCCTTCAATTAATTCTATAACCTCTTTTAATTTAATTTTCTGAGGGTCAATCGATAACTTAAAGCCTCCAGAAGGTCCTTTTACAGAGGATACATAACCATTTTTAGAAAGAGTCTGCATAATCTTGGCAAGATGATTATCACTTGCACCAAGAATTTCAGCCATTTGCTTTGTATTCATATAAGAATTTTCTTTCTTAGCAAGCAAAGCCAAAGCATGTATGGCAAGCATACTTGCATCAGAGAAATATAATATACTGTTTTTCTTCATATAAATAATGTAATACCGAAATACCTTAAAGTCAAGTATAACTTTCTTTTTTTTAGTTATCTTTCTATTTATTTTTATCTCTATATTTATTGGTCAAACTAAATGCTGCCCAGTTCATATTTTCGATGGTATCTTTTGAAAGAAAAATTCTGAATCTAGCCTTAAAATTATTTCTATCTTCATATGTTCCAACAAGATATTTTTCTTTTCCATTATCATAAACATAAAATTCTATCCCTTTCATTGATCTTTGCTTATCGTAAGGAAGAGATTTACATGTTTTTATATATTTGTTTTCTCGCCATATTTTTTTTACAAATTCAATAAAATTATCCGGATAATGATCATCTCTGAAAGTTGGCTCTTCTCTTTCTTCTTTTTTTGAATCTGGAAGATCTAAAGGTTTTTTGTACCTTAAATTAAACGATGTAATATATAATTGACCTATAGCATTTAAGGAAAGCCATTTTTCTCCATCAATATCAACTTCTTCAAAAAATAGCTTTATCTTTTCATAATCTTCGATTCCTTCTATTGTTGAACTTTCATAAAATTTCTTATATTTAATTTGCATATTATTTTCAGCTTCAATAAATATAGATGAATATTTACCAAGAAGATCATAGTCTAATGTTATTGGAAGAGGTGCAAAATCTATTATCTCAAAAAATCTTTCATGTTTATAATAAACTGGAATATCAAGAGCCTGCCCAATAATAACAGCCATAGCTATCTGTGCCTTATATCCACCGGTTGCGTCTATTGCAATATTTTCTTTACCAAATTTACTTATTATGTCTCCAATTTCCCTTACAAGGTTTCGAAGACCATTTATCTTAAACTTTTTAGGATCTTTATCCTGCAAATCTTCTATTTTTCTATAATCAACATCATCATCTTTTAGTTTTAACTCTTTTTTTTTCGTAAAATAGCTTTTTAATACTTTCCCAGTATTTACTCCATCTTCTGTGTCTGAAACAAGAAAAAAAATTCTTTTAATCGAGATTCTTTTCTTTGATAGATATTCTTCGATTGTATTTATCTCGGCTCCGCAGAATCTATCTTTTGGATCTATTGTAAGCAAAAGTGATGCAAGTTCATCCCATCTTTTCCCTTGAAAAGCAAATTTAATTTTTTCATATTTTTTATCTTTTAAAATCAAACTGTCATCTATTTTCCTTAAGTTTGATTCAAATAAACTTGTCCCAACTGTGCATATCAAAACAGATCTTTCTTTAACCATTAGATTCTCCTTTTTCTTAATATTTTATTTAATTATTAATTTCATTCAATAGTATTGCTATCTTATAATTTTATTATCTAATAGTAATATTATTTTAGTATTTTACAACTAATTTTTTTCAGAAAAATCATCTTCTAAATTTAAAACTTGAAAATTAAGAATGTCCTTAAAAATAGTTTTTTCTTCTTTGTTTCCAATACCTTTTATTTTATTGTTATTTAAATTTTTTTCCAATAATTTGCCAGCAGGATTTACACTTCTTTCAGCCCAGAATATATCTGCTTTTTTGAATTTATCCAGAATTTTACAGATTCTTGAAAGAGATTCCATCATTTTTTGATTTTTAGGTGGTGGAATCCACTTTTTGTATTGCCTTGGTAATACTTGAAGATCTGTAAATATATCTACTTCAACCTTTGAATGACTTATAGATTTTTTATGCAAAAATCTATCAATTTTTTCTAAAGATTTTTCAATGCCTAAATATTCACTTAAAGCAGAGTTATTTACAACTCCAACAGAAAAAAATGCTGTTTCTTCAACTCTTGCATCCAAAATACCAGTAAAATAGTAACAGGTGTAAGCTTCCTTTTTTCCAGGAAGATATGAAGAATCAATGTAAATTTTTAAGTAATATTTTATTTTTTCCATATTTATTATGATAAAATAGAATGAAAAATATTACAAGAATTTTTAATTTTAATCATTTAATCATGAACTCAATTCTATTTATAAAGCTCTTAGTTAAAATAAAAATGATTGAAAATTTTTCTTATTATTTTTTATATTCTTCAAACAATCTTCTTATTCAGTAATATGGCTTATTTCTTTTATTTTCATAGTTACTTACATTTATTTTCCTGGTTTTCTTTATTGAAAGAAACAACTTCAATCATCAAACATTTTGCAATTCCATTGGAATGGGAAATGTTTTGGTTACTTGTTGATATTCCCTTATTTGTTTTAACTATAATTAATTATCTTAAAATATTTGAAACCTTAAAGAGCATTAAGATTAAGATGGGATTTAAACTAAAAGTTTCTTTGATCATTTTTCTACTTATTTTTTTCATATTCGTATATTTTGTTCAATTTATAATTTATTATAAAGACTCTACCCCTTATGAACTTCTTAACACAAACAAATTCAAAGGAGAAGCAACTTTTGTTTACTTTTATGGTTTTACTGCAAATAGCATCGCTGTTTTCCAGAGGGATAAATATAATAAAAACAAAGAAGAACTTTTAAATTTTGGTCCTTCAATTTCTATAAATACTGAAGAAAGTAAATTTCATAAAAAACATATATTTATTTTCCAGATTGAAGCTTTTGAAGCAAGTGCAGTATTGACTAAATATAATAATGAATATATCATGCCATTTTTAAACGAACTTAAAAAATCATCAATATATTTTCCTTTTTGCCTAAGTTACCATAAAGGAGGAAACACTTCTGATGCAGAATTTTCTATCTTAAATAGTGTAGAGCCTTTAGATGATTATCCAGCAATAAAACTTGGTGAAAGGGCTTTTTCAAACTCTTTTATAAAAATATTGAAAAACTCTGGATATGATACTCATGTTTTTCACGGAAACGCTGGTTATTTTTTTGACAGACAGGCTGCTTTCCCTAAAGCTGGGTTTAATATTTTCCATGATTTAAATAGTATGAAATTAAAACAGGTTACATGGGGAGCATGCGATGAAGATGTGTACAATTATATGCTTGAAAGTCTTGAAAATCAAAAAGAGCCTTTTATTTATTATATAATCTCAATGTCCAGTCATGAGCCATACAATCTTATAAACCTAGTATTTTTCGATAAAGCTTTTGAACAAATTGATGACATAAGAACAAAAAACTATTTTAACTCGATGAGATATGTTGATAAAACTCTTCAATATGCAATTCAAAAGATTTTAGAGAAATACCCAGATGCTCTTATTTTGATCTTCAAAGATCATAGCAGTGCAATTAGAAATAGTAAATACTATAAAAATTCAAGAGTAGTCTTTCCATCTAAAAAATCTTTGGAATTTGTTCCTCTATTTATTTTCTCTAAGGATTTAACACCTCATTTTGAAAAGCAGAATGCAATTTCATTTTTAGATATTGCTCCAACTATTCTTTACCTTTCAAAAGTCGATGCAAAAATAAAAACTTATGGAGAAAATCTTATTAATTTTTCTAACCTTAAAAATAAAATCTATTTTAAGGACGAATCATTTTCAAGAAAAGAACTTTTTAAGATTATCTATAATTCACTTAAAGATTATTTTAATTAAAATTTAATTGTTTTTATATTTTACAGGCTTTCGCTTATTAAAATATACTACTTGAAATTTATCTTTAGTCTGGCTTAACGCTTTTTGAAAATCTTTTGCAAGATCTTCAAGTTTATGAGAATCAGAGCCAATTGTTACTTTCCTTCCTCCAAGATTATAATAGATATCTAGGATATCATCTGATGGCATACAATCATTGCAGCCTTTTCTCAAACTTGAACTGTTAATTTCTAAAATTATTCCATTTTTTAAAGCTTTAGTCAAAATTTGTTCTATTCTATCTTTATCATAGAGCAGTTTATTAAAATATCTTTTAGGAAAATCAAAATGCCCAATAGCGTCAAAACCACCATAATTCACCATATTTTCCATCTGCTGCCAATAATTTTCATAAACTATTTCAATAGGGATATTATCAATAACCATTTTACTCAAAAGCATGTCATTATAAAAAAAATGAATACTACCAATTATATAATCGAAAGGATAGGATTTTATAATTTCAAATTCCCTTTTGTATATATGAGGCTCGCCAAATTCAACACCCGAAAGAATTTCTAATTTATCAGAATATTTGCTTTTTATCTTATTGAATTCATCAAAGTATTTTTCAGGTTTAAATTTCCCGCAACCAGGATCTTTAGGATTATTATCAACATGATCAGTAAAACAGATCAGTTTTACTCCATTTTTAATGGCTTGCCGACAATATTGTTCCATTGTTACTCTTGAATCATCTGAATGATGCGTATGAACATGTAAATCAAACATCTATATCTCCAATCTTTGAATTTTTGATTTAAAGGGAAAAAATTAAAATTATGTCTAATATAGATTATTTTTAATAAGATTTCTTAAATTTTTATTCCAAATTTTTTTAAAATCCATGCGAAAGTTATATATAAAATAATTGTTATAAAAATAGATATAAGTAATGAAAAATAAAAGCTTATTCCCCTTCTTAATAAATATGGAAATATCAAAAATAAAGGTAAAGATGGAATAACCATCCAAAAAATACTAGTAGATAAATTAGAAATTTTATTTATATCTTTTTGTTCTATATAGATCCATATAAATGAAAGTATAGATACCAAAGGAAGTGCCGCAAAAATTGTGGCTATAATGTTATTTTTCTTGGAAAATTCTGTTATTAAAACAATAATGAATGAAGTTAATAACAATTTTACAACAAAAAAAAGCATAGATACCCCTTAAAACAATTATCAGTTTTATTATTAATTTCAATGTAATATTAATTTCGAATTGAATATGATTAAGAAGATTATTTTTACTTAAAATGAAAATTTTTATTAAAATGAAAATGAAAACTGAATTTCAATTTTTTTAAAATACATACCAATAATATCTGTAAAATCCTCATGAGCAACTCCACCATAGATTAGATAATATGCTAAAAGTTGAGTAAAATCAACCCAGAAATGGAATGCAACACTTCTTAAAAGACTTCCTCTATCATACATTATATCAATATAAAAAGTCAAAATGGATCTTCTAATAAAATAATTAAAGAAATATTCTGGATTTTGTTGGTAAAATTCGATTTCTCCTGGCAAATGAAATAAAGGGAAAACTAATATATCAGTTACTTTAGCAACCCATTCATTATAGGTAGCACCAAGTTCTTCGTATATGAAACCTCGAAACAGACTTTCTTCTCCTATTGCCACAAGAGAACAAAGAGTATAAAGAAAAACCATCATTATAGGAACTCCCAATAATATAGGTAATTCATGCATTCCGATGAAAGCTTTTCCAGTTGAAAAAACCGACTGTTCAAAATTATTCCCCAAAAGAGCCTGTTGCAAAAATGGGGCTAACAAACCTGCTGGAATTATTGGAAATAGTAATGTATCAAATAAGCCTTCTTTAGATATTGGGGCTAAGGCTAAATCAAAAAAAGAATATGGTTCCCATTTTGTAAGTTTTATATATGGAAAATAAGAAATAACAGATGAATTGCCAAAAGAATTCTCTGTCCAGCCGTTATTATAAATTCCATTTTTAGCCATTTCTCTTCTATCCCTATAGATAGAATAAACAGTAAAAAAAGAAAAATCTAAAAATCCATTTGATGGAATCTCTGCTATAAAATCTTCATCAATATCATACAAAGTCTGACTAAGAAAATATAGACCTAAAGATGTCGCTGAAAAAATTAGAGCCATTGGTAAATTATAAAAATACATTGGCAAAACAGTTAAAAACAAAGAAAAATCAATAAGATCGTATGGTATCGAATCAGAAAAACCTGCATTATAGAATAAATCTAAAATTAAAAAAGAAGTTATAAAACCAGCTGAAATCAAAGCTGGAAACAAAACCTCAAAATGATTTAATTTATCTATATTTTGGTTTTCTTGTGCTAAAATATTGCAAGGAAAAATAAAGAAGAAAATTAGCAAGCAAATAAAAAAAGGCTTTTTCATATAAATACTCCTGATAAAAATTTTTAATTTGTATAAATTAATGATAATTATTATTATAATATTTTGATTTTAACTTTGCAAGTTTTAATTTGAAAAAAACTTTTTTAATTCTTCATCTACATTAAAAATTTCTCCACCTTCAAATCTTGAAGTTAGCGTCGATGCAAATTTTTCAATAGTGATTTCTTTTAAGTTATAATTTTCTTCCAATGATTGATGAACATACTTACTAATAAAACTTTCTACTCCAATTAATCTATATGAAGATGAATGGATAAGAAGGTAAAATACAATGGAATTTAGCTCCATTTTTGCTTTTGATGATATAACAAGAGTATCTATAAATATTATCCCAGTATTATAAGCCAAGTTTAATACTCTATTTGTAAATTCTGTGAATCCGTAATCTTTGAGAAAGTCAAAACTTGGTAAAGTATTTGTAACAAAAACTTTTGCATTTTCGATAATATCCTTATTAAAATATTTATAAAGCTTTTCTTTAAGTTTTTCATCAAGAAATGTTGCTATAGGTCTATAAATTTCTCGATTTTTATATATCCATGAAATGGTACTTTTAACTAAAAAATCATAAAACTCGTTATTTTCTGCCATCTTGTTATATTATAAATTAGATATTGAATAAATTCAATAAAAAGTTAACTGAAAAAGATTTAAAAAACTTGTAATTTGTATATATTTAGAAAATGGATTTATTTAAGAAATATAATATATTTTTTATATAAAGAAATTTATATGAAAAAAAAAGATATAAATTATAATTACAAATTATATCTTATTTTCATTCTAATAATTTTTATTATTTTATTTAGCTGCAAAACGTTAGATAAGAATTTATCTTTTGATTATATATTTAATAATGAAGAATACTCAAATTTTTCTTCTTCAAATAATGATTTTGGATTTGCTATTTCTTCAGATCCTCATTTTTATAGTAAAAACTCAAACTTAGAAGCATCAATAAATATATTAAGAACATGTGAAAAATATTATATTGAAGGAAGAATCGATAGATTATTTATTTTAGGAGATTTTTTTGACATTGGAGGATTTAAAGAAAATTGGATAAAATTTTTAAAACTTAAAAATGAAGTTTCACCAAATATTAAGATAATGAGCGTAATAGGAAATCATGATAGATATCTTGATGGACAGATATTCTGGAAAAGTATTTTTGGTAATATTGTAGATAAAAATATAATTTATGGTCCAACTTCTTTTGTTTGGCATTATTCATTTAAAAATTTTCATTTTATTGGATTGAATCTTCCGTGTGGTTTTTATAACATGAG
This sequence comes from uncultured Brachyspira sp., assembly GCA_964581895.1. GTDB lineage: Bacteria > Spirochaetota > JAAYUW01 > JAAYUW01 > JAAYUW01 > Exilispira. The sequence continues at coordinate 121,777 of CAZOPR010000004.1, read as the reverse complement.
TTTTAAAGAAATAAAATGGTTAAAACAAGAATTAAATAAAATTCCTGAAGATAATTTTACTGTTATTTTGTCTCATAGTTTTTTTTATTCTTCTGGCTATAAAGATATAACTGGCAAATGGTTTGATAACAATGGAAATATCAAAAAGATTGCTCCGATATTTTATAAAAAAGCAGATTTAGTGGTTAGTGGGCATAATCATTATATGGAATGGATAGAACAGGATAATTTGATTTGGGTAATCATTGGAGCAATGGGTGGTAAACCAGATCCCACTCCTTCTTTCATTACAAAAGGTTCCAAATGGTTTTTAAAAGATCAATTTGGTTTTTTTCTAATTGAAGCTAAAGAAGAAAATATACATTGTTCTTTTTTAGATCAATTTGGCAATATTTTATTTTCTAAAATCATAAAAAAATAATTTTCAAATATTCCATTAATCTTTATAAATCCACTCTTTAACCTTATAAACTAATACTTTAATTTTATTCTATTTTATTTTTTATTTTTAATATTACAATTGAATCAAATAAGGATAGAAAATGGATAATAAAAATATTAATATTGCAAAAAAAACTACTATAAAAATTCTTCTTACCTCTTTAATTGGTATATGGATGACAAATTTTCTATATTCATTGGTTTTACCTCAAGTTTTATTAATGGAAACATTAGAAAGAAATGATTTTTACAAAAGAACTTTTCTTTTAACAATAGGGATTGGTTCAATTGCTGTTTTTTTTGTTTATCTTTTTTATAGAAGAATAGAAAAGGTAATTATCAAAATTGAAAAAGGTAATAAATTAAGTGAATATGAGTTTATAAAGGTTGAAAAATCTTTTACAACAATAGAATCTTTTTTATTTTTAGTGGGAGCGTTGAGTTATCTTTTAGCTATTGTAGTAAATGTTTCTCTTGAGTATTTAAAAAATGGCAATATTGAAATCAGATACTGGATTTTTAGAACTATTTTAGCAGTTTTTTATGGTCTATTAAATGGAATAGTTGTCGCAAGACTTATAAATTATGCTTGGATTGATGCAAAGCATGCATTAAATATAAGATACCTAAAAGATGAAAAACATAAATCAAAAACAAGATCTAAACTTATAATCCCATCTATTTTACTTCTTTTTGTAAATATTTCCTTTTTAACAGTTGCGACCTTTAACTTTTTTGATAGATATGCTTTTACATATATTAAGTTCAACTTTATCCTAAAACATTTTTTATCTCTTGCCATTAGATTTATAATTGTTGATTTGATAGTCTTCTATTCAATTTTTTTAGAGCATCAAAAGCATATAGATCATCTTTATAATCAATTTGATATCATGGCAAATCAAGAAATGGATCTTTCAAAAAGAGTAAATATAGTAAGTTTCGATGAAATTGGGAAAATGATATCCAATATTAATATAATCCTTGATAAACTTCAAGATTCATTTTTACAGGTAGCAAATGCAGAAAAGATAGTTTCAGATTTAAGTCTTAAAATAGAAGAAAACTTTTTGGCTCTTAAAGATGAATCTTTGATACTTTCTAAAATAATAAAAGATGTGCAAAATATAGAAGATAATGAAAATAAAGTTGTTGAAAAAACAAATATTGATTTTAAGAATCTAATAATCACAATAGAAAATACTGTATCTAAATATAAATATCAAAATAATTTTATAGAACAAACCTCAGTATCGATGAAAAATATTTTAAGTTCTTTTCAATTTATTTCAAGACTAACTATCGAAACAAGTCAACTTTTCGAATCCTTAGCATCAAATATTTATAAAGGAGAAGATCAGATAGTTAAACTTGCTGATATAAATAAAAAAATGATAGAATCTAACTCAGTAATTCAAAATATTACAAAAATTATAATTGATATATCAGATAGAAGTAGCTTACTTGCTATGAATGCAGCAATTGAAGCTGCACATGCTGGCGATGCTGGCGTGGGATTTTCAGTAGTTGCCGAAGAGATGAGAAAACTTTCAGAAGTAACATCTGATTCAGCTCAAAAGATTGAAAATATAGTTAAAAATATTATTGAATCCAATACAGAAGCTGAAGAAGCAAATCTTTCATTAGAAAAACTCTTTTCTGATATACACAGACAGCTTGATGAAACAAAATCCAAAATGCAAATGGTTACAAAAAACTCTGAAGATCAAAAAAAGTACATCGATCAAAATATTACAGAGGTAGAAAGACTTATTACCATAAATGAAGAAATAAAAGAAACTACCGAAAAGATTATTCAAATCCAGCCTCAAGTTATCTCTTCATTAAATGAACTCCAAAAGATAACAAAATCTCTTATTGAGAACAATAGTATAATGATTCAATCTGTTGAGAAGATGAATAATTCTGTCGAATTTACCTCAAATTCCTTTACAAAAATGATAGATGCTGTAAGTAAGTTGAAAGAGATAATCTTGAATTATAAGATTAACTCAAAAAATCAGAATAATAGTGAGAATAATAAATTGATAGAAAGTGAAAAAAAAGATACATAGCCTATATAAAAATAAATTTTTTTGAGTTTTATTTTTTTTCAAAGATTATTTACCTATTATTTTTGCAACATATGAATATCAAATTTTTAATTTTTTAATCTTTGGCCAAAAAGAAAAACTTTCTAATTTTAAGGAAGGTCTTCATGGCAAGAAAAAATTTGTTGATTTTATTTTTATTAATCTTTGTAATAATTTTTTTAATTTTTTTTTTTAATATAAAAAGTTTAGCAATTTCAAAAAGTAAAGATAATGATGGTTTTTCTTTTTCTATATTATGCTATCATAATATCAAAGAAACTCCTTCAAATGATTATGATCTTTCTTTAATTGATTTTGATAGGCAATGCATTATCTTAGTGAAAATGGTTTTACACCTTTATTTGCTTCAGAAGTGGTAGATCTATTAAAAGAATATTCTGATAAAAATTTTGCCAATAAAAATATTAGTCAAAATGAAAATAATAATTTACCTTCTTTTAATAAAAATGGAAATTCTGAAAATAAAAAATTTATCGCTATAACTTTTGATGATGGAAATGATGGCGTCTATATTTATGCAGACAAAATTCTTTCTAAATACGGGTTAAAAGCAACCCTTTACATCTATCCCTCTATAATTTTTGCTAAAGAAAGAAATAATAAAAGACATTATATGACTTTTAAACAAATAAATAAACTTATAAAAACAGGTAGATATGAACTTGGATGTCATTCATATTATCACCCATATATGACTAAAGAAGATGAAAAAGGATTATTTTTAAATACTCAAACTGCTAAAGCCACACTTTTGGAAAATACTCAAATAGAACCAAAAACATTTGCATACCCCTTTGGCTTATATAATGATAAAGTTATAGAATATGTCAAAAAGGCTGGATTTATTGGAGCCTTTACTATTGATAGAAAATTTGTTACAACAAATACCGATTTATATAAAATTCCAAGATTTATTATCACTAAAGATATATCTTTTGAAAAATTTGTTAAAATAGTAAATGCCAAATAATTTTTTAAAAATTTATTTTTTTATTGACAAATTTTTTTTACAAATATTTATTAGATATCTATTAATTAGTATTCTAATTGTTATACGTTTACTTAAAGGAAATAACTTATGTTTGATTCAAAAAATGCTCCTTTTATTTGTGCACTATTTAAGATATCCAGAAAGACATTTGCAACAATGTTTTCAGAACTTGAAAAGGTCAAAATACATCCAGGTCAACCTCCGATATTATCTTTACTTTTGCAGCAAGAAAACCTTACACAAATAGAAATAGCCAATAAAGTATGTGTAAAACCTTCCACCATTGCTGTTGTATTAAAAAAAATGGAAAAAAATCACTTAATTGAAAAGAAAATTGATGAAAATGATAGAAGAGTTTTTTATATAAAACTAACAGAAGAGGGAAAAGAAATTGCAAATAAAACTTCAGATATCTTATTCAATCTCGAACAAAAGATAACAGAATCTTTAACAGTTGAAGAAAAAGAAAATCTTATAAATTATCTTGGTAAGATAATGAAAAATTTAGATGATATAAAGAAAAAAAAAGAAATTAATTAAAGGAAGTATAAATGTCAATAACATTAAAACAGTTTAAACCATATCTTTTTCAAACTATTTTAACAATTTTTTTAGTAGCTGCTGCTGCAATACTTGGTCTTTATCTTCCAAATATGATGTCAAATATTGTAAATAAAGGTGTAGTAAGGCAGAATATAGATTATATTATACAGGTTGGGCTTAAAATGCTTCTTGTCTCTTTTATAAGTGTATTATTTGGTGTTTTATCTCATCTTACTTCTGCACAAATTGCAGCATCATATGCAAAAGATTTAAGATTTAAGATATTTAAGAAAATCACAGATTTTTCTCTTACAGAATTTGACTCTTTTTCAACAGCTTCACTTATAACAAGAAATACAAATGATGTTTTACAGATTCAGCAACTTTCAATTATGATGATGAGAATGGTAATAAGAGCCCCAATACTTTCCATTGGTGGAATAATAATGGCTTTTTCTATAAATGCGAAGCTTTCAAGTATTCTATTTATCTCTTTGCCATTACTTATTGTTGGTATAGTATTACTTATAATAAAAACAATGCCACTTTTCAGGCAACTCCAAAAAAAGATTGATAAAATAAACCTTGTAGTAAGAGAAAATATTTTAGGTGTTCGTGTTATAAGAGCTTTTAATAAAGAAGAATATGAAGAAAAAAGATTCAATATCGCAAACCTTGATTTAACAAAAACTGCACTGACCCTAAATAGAATAAATGCCATTATTTTCCCCCTTATGATGTTTTTAATGAACTTTACAACTATTGGCATCATAGCATATGGGGCAAATCTTATGGATGCCAACAAATTAAATATAGGGGATTTAATGGCTGTTTTACAATATGTGATTCAGATTCTTTTTGCATTTGCAATGATTTCGGTCATTTTTACATTTTTGCCAAGAGCAATAGCTTCAATAAACAGGATAGATGAAGTTTTAGCTAAAGAAAATAGCATAAAAGAGAGTGAAAGTTCTGATTTATCTTTATCCAGTTTGAAAGACAAGGAAATTTTATTTGATAATGTTACCTTTTATTACCCTTTAAGTAAAGAACCAGTTCTTGAAAATCTTACTTTTTCTATCCCAGAAGGTAAGACTACTGCTATTATTGGAAATACTGGCGCAGGTAAATCCACTCTTTTGTATCTATTGCTAAGATTTTATGATGTTTCAAGTGGACAGATTAAAATTGGTAATATCAATATTAAAGAATTAAAGCAAAATCAGCTTAGAAATCTTTTTGGATATGCACCACAAAAACCTATTATTTTCAGCAGTTCAATATATGAAAATATCAAATTTGGAAGGCAAATAGATGATAGCAAGGTCTTTGAAGCGGCAAAAATTGCTATGGTAAAAGAATTTGCTGAAAAAATGCCAGAAGGATATAACTCTATACTTGCACAAGGAGGAACCAACCTTTCAGGCGGTCAAAAACAAAGGATTTCAATAGCAAGAGCCATAGCTGAAAAAAAGGAATTCTATATATTTGACGATACATTTTCAGCTCTGGATTTTAAGACAGATAGCAAAATTAGAATGGAAATTTCAAAAATTGCGTCAGATTCTACGCTTATTATAGTTTCTCAAAGAGTTGCTACAATTTTAGGTGCATATCAAATAATAGTATTAGAAGATGGAAAAATTGCAGGTATTGGTAACCATAATCAGCTACTTAAAAGTTGTGAAGTTTACCAAAACTTTGTTCATTCACAGCTTTCTGATGAAGATATCAAATCATTAAGATAAAATTAGGAGTTAAAAATGTCAGATAAATATAAAATTCTATCGAAGGATCAAGAAAATTTAAGAGTTGGAATAAGAGGTCCTGGTTTTAGAGGACCTGGTGCTCATTTGGGAGGCCCTGCCGAAAAACCAAAAAATTTTAAGAAATCTCTTTTAAGACTATTAAAAGAACTTAAACCTTTTAATCTTGCTTTGATTTTCGTTCTTTTATTTACAATATCTGCTACTATCATAACGATTTTTACACCAAAAATTATGGGAAAAGCAATAACTGTCTTGTTTGAAGGAATTTTCGCAAAGTTTAGAAATCCAGCTTCAAAAATCGACTTCAATAAAATTTATAATATACTTTTAATTCTCGGCATAATGTATGTTGTGGCAATTTTATTTAATTATATTCAGCAATACATTATGGCTGGTGTCTCCCAGAAACTTGTCAAAAACCTCAGAACCAAAATGATGAGCAAACTAAACAGATTACCATTAAAATACTACGATTCAAATAGTCATGGCGATATATTAAGTAGATTCACAAATGATATAGACACAATAAGTTCAACTTTTCAACAGGGACTTGTTCAGGTTTTTTCTTCAGTCATATCTATTATTGGTGTCATAATAATGATGCTAACCATAAGCCCCATTCTAACTCTTATAACAATACTGACTCTTCCACTTAGCATTTTTGCAACTTCTTTCATTGCAAAGCAATCGCAAAAACAGTTCAGAAGTCAACAAAGTCTTTTAGGTAAGATTAATGGGCATATTGAAGAATCCTTTTCAGGTCATATTGTAATAAAAAGTTATAACAGAGAAAAAGATTCACTTGAAAAATTTGTCGAGGTAAATGAAAAATTATATAATGTCGGCTGGAAGGCTCAATTTTTTTCAGGTATAATTATGCCTATAATGAATTTTATATCTAACATTGGTTATGTAGTTATTGCAGTTGTTGGTGGAATATTTGTAACAAAAAGGCTTATAACAATTGGTGATATCCAGGCTTTTATTCAGTATTCAAACCAATTTACCCAACCAATTATTGCAATTTCAAATATAGTAAACCTTATTCAATCAACAATTGCCGCTTCAGAAAGAATATTTGAAATGCTTGATGAAAATGAACTTGAAAAAGAGAAGGAGAATTTAATTGATATCAAAAGTATAAAGGGTGAAGTGAAATTTGATTCAGTACATTTTTCATACTTGCCAGAGAAAAAGCTTATAGAGGATTTTTCCTTAAATGTTGATGAAGGGAAGATGATAGCGATAGTTGGACCTACAGGCGCAGGGAAAACAACTTTAGTAAATCTTCTTATGAGATTTTATGAGATAGATAAAGGTCAAATCTTAGTCGACAATATAAGCACTAAAAATATAAAAAGAGAAAATCTTAGAACCTTTTTTGGAATGGTTCTTCAAGATACCTGGCTTTTCAACGGCACGATTAAAGAGAATATAGCTTATGGTAAAGAAGGCGCGACAGAAGAAGAAATAATTAACGCATCAAAAGAAGCTTATGCTCATCATTTTATCTCTTTACTACCAGATGGTTATAATACCATTATAAATGAGGAATCATCAAACATCTCCCTTGGAGAGAAACAACTTATAACTATAGCAAGGGCATTTTTAAAAAATCCAGATATCTTAATTCTTGATGAAGCCACAAGTAATGTAGATACTTTGACAGAAATCCATGTTCAAAAAGCCATGAAAAAGCTTATGGAAGGAAGAACAAGTTTTGTCATTGCTCACAGGCTTTCAACTATAAAAAATGCAGATAAGATAATAGTCATGAATGAAGGAAAGATAATAGAAACTGGAAACCATGAGCAACTGCTTAATAAAAAAGGATTTTATTATCAACTCTATCAAAGCCAATTTTTAGGTATTGCAATCTAAGTTTGAATTTGCTTAAAAAAGATTATAAGCTTTTTTTACTATATATTTTAATCCTACATAAAACTTGTATTTAACTTAAATTTAACTAACTTGAATTTAGCCTAAATCCAATTTAAATGTTACTTGAATTTAACATAAATGTAATTTAATATATTTTGAATACAATTATGCCATATTTTAATTAAGAGTGACAATGTCTTTCAGTACTAAAGTGAATTTGCTTCCAACCCCTTTTTCACTTTCTACAAGAATCTGCCCATTAATAATTTCAGCAAGTTTTTGAGAGATAGAAAGACCAAGACCAGTTCCTTCAGTATTTAGGCTATCTAAACCCCTATAAAAAGAATCAAAAATATGTTCTTTTTCGTTTTCTGTAAGCCCATAACCACTATCTATTATATTAAATATTAGATCTATTTTTTCTATCTTGTCTTCGTTTTTTATGTCTTTGTTATCAATTCTCTTATCCATTTTTACTTCAAATCTAACATAACCATTTTCTGTGTATTTTATAGCATTTGATATAAGATTATTTAAAATCTGCCTTACTTTAACAGCATCTAAAAGAACTTTAAAAGGTAAATTTTCATCATAATGGTATTCAAATCTTAATTTCTTTTGTTCAGCCATAATCTTATGCGAATCAGCAATTGCGTTTATAAAATCGATCAAATCTATCTCAGCTAAATCTAATGTTATTTTACCAAGATTTATTTTAGCCATATCAAGTATATTTGTTATCATATCTAAGATATGATTGCAAATGGAATGCATATTAGTAATCATTTGTTTTTTAAAATTTTCAGTCTCATTTTTCTCAAGAATCTGTATATATCCAAGAAGTAAGGTCAAAGGATTTTTAAACTCATGAGATATTTGAGCAATAAAAGTGTCTTTTGTTTTATTTAAATTTTCCAAAGTCTCTTTGGATGAAATTAAATTTTTTTCTATTTCTTTTTGTTTTTTGAATTCTTCTTCTAAAAATAATTTTCTTTCTTCAATTAAATTTTTTCTCTCATTAAGTATTTGAGATAAAGCTTTTTCTCTTAAAAATAAAGTAATCAAAAACAAGATTGAAAATAGTAGAAAAATATATATTAAAATTGCCCACCAAGAAAGGTAAAATGGTGGACTGATTTTTATATTTAAGGTTTTTAAATTTTTACTATAGATACCATCACTGTTAGTACCTCTAAGATAAATTTTGTATCTTCCTGGTTTTAGATTAATAAGATTTATTGTGGAATCATTTCCAAGATATTGCCATTCTTTATTCAATTTATCGATTTTATAGGAGTACAAAAGTGCATTTGAAGCAGAATAATCAAGAGAAATAAATTTTATAGATATCGAATTTTGATTATAAGGTAATTTTATATCATTTAACCCACCATAATACAAGCCATTTTCATCATACTCTTTCCCTTCAACTTTTAATGATACAATTTCTATATTTGGATTAAAACTATTAGGTTTTAATTGCTGAGGTTTTATAATGTTGACAATACCATTTCCCCCTATAAGGATTGAACCATCCTTCAATTTTGCAATTCCGGTGCTAAACTCTTTTGTAAATAACCCATCTTCATATCCAAAATTTAATAATTCAGATGTATTATAATTATATTTTACAAGATAACTAAAAGTAGTGAAAATCATTGTTCCTTCATCTAATTCTTGTATAGAATTTATATAATTATCTCGAAGCCCATTCTCAACAGTTATATTGCTAAATTTATCTGTTTTGTAATCATAAATATTTAAACCATTTGCAGTAGCTATCCAGAGTCTTTTACCTGAATCTAAAAATATATCTGTAATTACATCATTAGATATGCCTTGCTTGTTATTTATATCATATAGATATTTTTTTATTTCCCAATTTTTAGTGTCTATTAAGTTTAACCCTTTATTTGTTCCAACCCATATATTTTCATTATGATCTACTAATATTTTAAATACAAGGTCATTTGAAAGTGATGGTTCGGTTTTCGAGTTGATTAGTTTTATCTTTGAAAAATCAAATATTTCTGCCTTCTTTTCTGATAAAGGAACTATTATAATACCTGAAAGGTATGTGCCTATAATCAAATTTTTGTTTTTATCTTCAGTAATATATGTGAAGGTATCTTCATTTGATTGGGTAATTCCAAAATCATTTTTCTTAAAATACTTAAATTTTGAACTTTTATAATCATAAAGATTTAAGTATTTATTTGTTGCTATCCATAGGTTATCATTTGAATCTTGAAATATACATCTTACTATATTGTCAGATAGACTGCCATCTTCTTTTCCAGAACTTACATATTTAACAATTTCTTTATTTTCTGGATTGAATCTTATAAGTCCACCATTATATGAACCAAGCCAGATATAGCCATATTTATCTTCATAGATAGCTTTGATCTTATTATTTGGTATTGAATTTAAATTTTTATCATCATATTTTAAGTAAACAAGATCTGGTTTATTAATAATCCATTTTAATACACCAGCACCATGGGTTCCTATCCATATAATTCCACTTTTATCTTTATATAAAGAATAGATGGTATTATTTGGGATATTAAGTCCAGCTTCTTTATTTTCAACAACTTCAAAACTATTATCCTTTTTGTTAAAGTTAAATAAACCTTCTCCCCAAGTTCCAACAAGAAGATTATCATCATCAACAAACAAAAGTGAATAAATTTTATTAAAAAAAAGAGGATAATTGATAAAGGTGTTTTTAATTATATCATATTTACATAATCCAAAGCCCCAGATTCCAAACCAGATATTCTTTTCATTATCCTCCGTTATAACCATAGCAGGATTGGCTGCTGGATAATCTACTTCAAAAGGTTTTATGATATTATTGGCGAAATATTTTTCATTTGGCTTAAAAACTTCTTTACTACAATAAAATTCGAATCTTCCATTTATATATTTATAGATGCCATCATAAGTTCCTATCCAAACAACCCCTTTAGAATCTGTAAAAATATCTCTAATGGTACTATCCTTTGTTGGACCTTTTTCTTTATTTTCAAAGATAATTCTTTTAAATTTTTCACTTTTTTCATCAAAAATTTGTAAACCTTTTAAGGTTCCAACCCAAAGTCTTCCTTCGTTATCTCTTTCAATTGCAATGACAATATCATTTGAAAGAGAATTTTCATCTTCACCACTGTTTTTATAAGAAGTAAACTTCCCATTTTTAATATCAAACTTACATAATCCTTCGTAAGTGCCCAACCATAATATATCATCCTTATCCATAAACATAGTTTGAATTAACTGGTTAGGTATAGTATTTTTAATAAAAGGTTGATTATTAAAAACCAAAAATTGTTTACCATCAAATCTATTTAATCCATTTTGGGTAGAAAACCATAAAAAGCCCTTACTATCCTGTACTATTGAGGATATCGAGGAATTAGACAAACCATTTTTTGAATCAAGAATTTCAAAAAAAATATTTTTAAAAATAGATTTATCATAGCTAAAGCTAAAATTAAAAATTGAAACAATTAATATGGATATAAATAAAATTTTAAAAATATTTCTGTTGATTTTCATTTTAAATACTTCCCTCAATTATAAAAGTAAAATAAAAATATTGATTTATTACTTTATTTTTATGAATAATATATATACAATTTTGATAATTGTAAACAATTTTTAGACAATGTCAAGAAATATCGAATAATTTTTAGAAATTTATGAAAATATCAGATCCACCTTCCCTTTTAATAGTATCATAATACGATTTATTTTCTTTCAATTCTTTTTCTATCATCTCATCTTGCTGTAAAAATATACTTTCTACCTTCTCCATTATATTATAATAATCTTCTTTAGTCATATTATCTTTATGATAATCTTTCCATTTTAAGGGCTTTAAGAATGATACAAAAACAAGAGCGTTATGGAATTTAACTATAGGTGCCTTTTTTAACTTTAATGTTATCAAAAAATTCTTTACAAGCTTTTCTTTTTCCACATAAATATGTAAGGGAATAATATCTGCTTTGGATAAATCGGCGATAACGGCACCGCCTGTTCTAAGTCTACCAAGTTTCCCTGATGCTATAACTTCTGACCTTATTGAATTTAATACTGGTAAACCTTTTTTAATTTTTGCAATCATTTTATTTATTATTTCTGAATTTTTTTCTTTCTTCTTAAAAACAGGTAAAAATCCAGAATTATGCAAAAAATACCCAACTATTGGAACATCAAATGCAGTATGTTCGATAGGCAAATAAAAATTATTTTTAGCAAGATGAACTAAAGTAAAAAAATCATATGTTGTGGGATGATTGACAAGATAAACTTTTCTTGGGCTATCTTCTACTTCTTTATCATAATTAATTATTAATCTTGCATTTTCTTTAACCCAACTTGAGCAGACAAGATTTCTGATCATCATGAAATGTTTTTTATTTTTAATATAGGTAGATATTTCTCTTTCTAAAAAATCTTTACATAAATCATCTATCATATCATCAAAAGTTTTAAAAGGTTTATATCCAAGCTCTTTTTCTGCTTTTTCTATTGAAATTATTGATTTAGAATAACCTGATTTCACCATCCCTTCAGTGATTGAAGATGATGGGTAAATAAATTCTAAAAATTTAGCAATAGGAAAAGATATAAAAGAAGGCAAAACAAGAAAGCTTGAAATTATTATTTTTTTAGTTAATTTTCTTAATTTATTAGCAACAGATTTCATGAAAAAAGGATAAGGAAGATTATCCTCTTTATTTCCACTTATTATGTATGTTTCATCTTTTTTCCCTTTTATCATTGCAAGGTAGATACCATTAGACAAATCTTCTGCATGAACATAACTTGATAGACCTGGTAAAGTTACAAAAAGACTGTTTTTATAAACTCTATCAACAAGTTTTGTTATGGAATAGTGATTATCGCCTTTTCCAAGAACAGTTCCTGGAAGAACTGTTACAAGTTCTATATTCTTGCCTTTTACCAACTCTTTAGCTACGACAAAACTTGCCAATTTTGTATCATGATATGGAAGTTTAATCTTTTTAAAAAAGCTTTTATCCCCATCTTTGTACATATTATGGCATTTAAGAATTTCTTCTTTAGAATCAAAACTATGATAGTGATACTTTTTATTTGTTAGTTTATTTATTCCTATATCTTCTTCAGTTAAAGTTTTATTATCTATAGCATGATTTAGTATGCTTATAGATGATATCAAAACGAATCTTTTGACTTTATTTTCAATTGCAGCCTTAAGCATATTTTCTGTTCCACCAACATTAATCCTCCATTGTTGTTCTAAATCTTTTTTTGAAAAAGAGACCATGGCTGCAAAATGAACAACACAATCAAGATCTTTTGTCTTTTCAAGGCATTTCTCATAATCTAATATATCTAATTTTTCAAATTCAATTTTTTCATCTTCAATATCAAGCAAAAGAGGATTCCATCTAGTAGAAGAATAAAAGCATTTTATCTTTTTTATACTACTATAATCTTCCGAATTAATAAGTTTTAATAAAAAATTTGCTCCTAAAAAGCCAGTTGAACCTGTTATACCAATCTTTTCTGGTAAATAAACTTTTTTTATTTCCATAATTATTCCTGTTTGATTTTATCCTATTATTTTATTTTACCCAATATAAAAATATTAAATTACAATAATTAATATTGATACTAATCAAAATATTTTTATTTTACTGATTAAACAATTTCTTCTTTTGATTTATAAACAAATTTTCATTTTTTTCAATAAAAGAATAAATTTTTGCATTTCTTCTTTATTTATATATAATTCTTATTGAAATAACAAAATTATAATAAAAGGTAGGTGCTTATGATTGAAGATAAAGGAACTATTGTAAGTATTGACTTGGCAAAAGGTATAGGAGTAAAAGTTGATGGAGTAGAGAACTGCGAAGTATGTGCTATAAAATCTAATTGCGGACAAAAAAGAGGAGAAATTCTTTTTCTCCCATTTAAAGAAGGTTTTTCAGTTGGTGATAGAGTCAAAATCAAGATTATTTATGTGTCGCTTTTAAGCGCAAGCATATTAATCTATTTAATCCCCTTATTTATTTTTTTAGCTGGAATTTTGTTTTCATATTATTTTCTTTTCAAAGGTTTATCTGAATTCTTAAAAGCTACATTTTCTTTTTTTGTTGCATTATTTTTGTTACTTCCATATGGGATAATACTTCGTATTTATGATAAAAAAAAGGAAAAACAGATAAAATATGAAATAGAGAAAACAGAATAAAATATTTTTAATAAAAAAAATTAAAACTTTATTTTTCTTAAAATTTTTAAAAAATATTTATAGGGATAAGATATGGAGAGGCAGAATGCTAAAGAGAGAATCGAAGAACTTAGAAAACTTATTGAAAAACATAATCACCTATACTATGTTGAAAACAAGCCAGAAATTTCAGATCTAGAATATGATGCCCTTTTCGATGAATTAAAAAGCCTTGAAGAAGAATTTCCAGAATTTGCTGATACGAACTCCCCTACAAAAAGAGTTGGTTCTGATCTTTCAAACAAATTTGAAAAAGTTAAACATGAAATACCTGTCCTTTCACTTGATAAGGCATATTCAAAGGTAGAAATAATAGATTGGATAAATAAAATAATTTCTGATTATCCAGAAACAACATTTAGTATGCAGGAAAAGTTTGATGGTGTTTCTATAGTCCTTTATTATAAAAATGGAATACTTGATAAAGCTGTTTCCAGAGGTGATGGCTTTATCGGAAATGATATAACAGAAAATTGCCGAACAATAAAAACAATTCCACTTAAATTAAATCAAAAGATAAATATCTCGGTTAGGGGTGAGGTTTATATTGAAAAAGAGGATTTTGAAAAGTTAAAAAGTTCAAATGAATATGCAAACCCAAGAAATTTTGCTGCAGGTACATTAAATAGAATAAAAAGTTCTGAAGTTGCAAAAATCCCTCTGAAATTTTTTGCCTATGATGCTGTTTGTGAAGGCTACCAAAATGATTATCTATTGCTTTCTCTTCTTTTAAGCCTTGGATTCAATGTCTCGCAAAACACTCTTTTCATATCAAATAGGAAAAATATAAATTCCAATAAAGATAAAGAATCAAATTCATTATTTGAAGATGAAGATATTGAAGAAAAAAATGAATTTAAATTTAAGATAATCTGTTTAAATGAGGTGGAAAAACAAATTGATTATTTTACCAAAATAAGAAACAATCTTACCTACCAAATAGATGGTCTTGTTTTCAAGGTTAATGAATTTTCCACCAGAAATGTACTTGGATATACCGGTCATCACCCAAGATGGGCGATAGCTTATAAATTCGAAGCTCCTAAAGCAGAAACTGTCGTTAAAGATATAGTCTGGCAGGTAGGAAGAGCCGGAAGAATAACTCCTGTTGCAATATTGGAGCCAGTAAACCTCGCAGGTTCCACCGTATCAAGAGCAACACTACATAATATAGATTATATAAAGATGCTTGAACTTTCAATAGGCGATACTGTTTCTATTTCTAAAAGAGGAGATATAATTCCAGCTGTTGAAGAAGTTTTAGAAAAATCTGAAAATCCAATCCTAACAGAGGTTCCAAAATTTTGTCCTTCCTGTTCTTCTAAAGTAAGACTGGATGGACCAATAGCTTATTGCGACAATGAAAAATGCCCTTCAAAAATGAAAGAATCTATAATATACTTTGCCTCCAGAGATTGCATGAATATAGAAAATCTTGGAGAAGAAACGATAGATCTACTTTTTGAAAATAATTTAATAAAGGATATTCCAGATATCTATAAAATTGATTACTCTATACTACTTAAATTCGAAGGATTCGCAGAAAAGAAGGTAAACCTAATAAATGAAGGAGTCGAAAAATCTAAGGAAAATAGTTTTGAAACTCTTTTATATTCTTTAGGATTTAGCCAGCTTGGTAAACAAACTGTAAAACTTCTTATCAACGCTGGTTTAAATAGCTCAGAAAAACTTATAGAGGCTGCAAAGAAAAAGGATATATCTATTTTTACTGCAATTAATGGAATTGGTGAAAAAACTGCTGCTTTATTTATTGAACATTTTTCAAGCGATAGATTTTTGTATTTAATGGATGAATTTGAAAAATTGGGTTTTAAGCTATATGTTGAACAAAATGAAGATAAGAAAATCAAAGCTTTTGAAGGTTTAAGTTTTTGTATAACAGGAACATTGTCAAATTTTCCAAAAAGGGAGATTGCCGAGCAGGAGATTGAAAAAAGAGGGGGTAAAGTATTATCCGCTGTATCTTCAAAACTTACCTATTTAGTTGTTGGAAGCAACCCTGGATCAAAACTTGAAAAAGCAAAACAGTTAAATGTAAAAATAATAGATGAGAATGAATTTATCAAGATGCTTGAAAATTCAAAGTAGCTGTAAGATACTTACTTCAAAATTATCAATAAAAATCTTTTCAACAATTCTTATAATATCATTCTTACTTTTTATATTATCATCTTTGCTTTTTGAAGAGCAGTATTTGCTTTTTATTAGAGCAATAAGATCCCCTTTTATTCTGCCTATATCTGAATAAAAAAAGCATGTAATAAGGGTAACGACTTTTTTGTTAAAAGAGGTTCCTTTTAATGAAGGTTGATGTCCTCGGATTATTAATTCTATGTTAAAATTATTCTTTATTTTTTCCAAATCTTCACCTGTCTTAACTGGCCTTCCAAGTGCTTTTGAATATACTATATCAACATCATTATCTGCATAATCAGCCCAAAAAAGATCAAATATTTTATCTTCGTAAGATTTTATCAAACTTTTCAACTTGATCCCTTTTTCTTTTTGAAGCAAATCTATAAAATCATTATCCTTTTTTATTTTCTTATCAAAATCAAAAAGACCACCATGAATTAAAAGAATATTTTCAAAGGAAACTATAACTGGTAAAACTTCTATCAGGTTTTTGATAGGTTCAAAAAGTAAAGAGATCTTTCCATCTTGAACCCAAAAATCGGGATTTTGATAGCGAAAATAATGGTAAAGTTCATGATTTCCAGGTAAAAGAAATACTGTCGATGGAAAGATAAGATTTAATAAAATTACAAGTATCAAAACTTCATTTGAAAATCTACCTCTATCTATATAATCCCCTAAAAATATCAAAAAAACTTCTGGATATTCAAGTTTTATCTGTATGATTTTTTTTAATGAATAAAAATCTGCATGAAGATCACCAATAATTAGAATTTCAGGATTTTTAATTTTACTATTTTCAATATAAAGAGATAAAAATAGCCATTTGGGATAATTTATATATATATTAGTTAAATCAAAAATAGCATTTTTGATTTTATCAATATTTTCATCTATAAATTTTTCACTACTTCCATTTTCTACTTCATGAATAAAAGAGTTAAATAAACTTATAGTCTTATATTCCATTTACAAATGCTTCTTCTCCATCAATAATAACTTTTTCGATTGGATTATCTCCATAATGGTAATACAAATATTCTAAAGAAGGGACATTCACTATCAAAAAATCTGCTGGCTGTCCTTTTTCTAAAATACCTGGATATTGCTGCAAATCCAAGGCTTTAGCAGCTGTTATAGTAGAAGCTTTCAATATTTGATTGGCTTCCATATGAAGTTTTATTGCAGCAATTGTGTAAACCATCAGGATATTTTCGGTGCAATTTGACCCTGGATTAGAATCAGAAGCTAATGCAACATCGATACCATATTTTTCAAAAAGATTAAAAGGAGCATATCTTTCATTTAAATAAAAAGCTGTAGCTGGAAGTAAAACTGGTATAGTTTTGCCTTTTTTAAATAGCATAACTTCTTCTTCAGTTGTCTGTAAAAGATGTTCAACAGAAGTTGCATTTAAATCTATAGCAAGTTTTAATGCACCG
The DNA here is from genome assembly GCA_964581895.1 of uncultured Brachyspira sp. Taxonomy (GTDB): domain Bacteria; phylum Spirochaetota; class JAAYUW01; order JAAYUW01; family JAAYUW01; genus Exilispira. Next base: position 104,144 of record CAZOPR010000004.1, on the reverse strand, counting down.
ATATTAGAGAGTTCATTTACATGCATTTTAATCTTAAATCCATTTTCAATAGCTGCCTTACACAGCCTTTCTGTCTGGTAGTAATTGAAAAATTTTTCTTCTGTAAAGATATCAAAAAATTTAGCCAAATTCTTACTTTTAACCTCTGGTAATATTTCATCTATAATCTGCTGGATCCATTTTTCTTTCAGTTTTTCATCTTTCTTTGATTCAGGAGGAAAGTCATGAGCTGGCATACAGGTAGGTATAATCTTAATATTTGTTTGTTGCTGCGCCTTTTTAATTATTTCGAGAAGCCTTATCTCTTCATTCACACTAAGTCCATAACCAGATTTTATCTCAACATGACTTACCCCAAAAGAGGATAGTGTTTTAAGCCTTTTTAGTAGCAGATATAAAAGCTGCTCGCTTGAAGCTTCTCTCGTTTTTTTTATGGTATAAGAAATACCACCACCTTCTTCTGCTATTTTTAAGTAACTCACTCCCCTATTTCTTTTAAAAAACTCATGTGATCTATCACCAGCATAGATAAGGTGCGTATGAGGGTCAATAAAAGATGGTAAACAAATCTTGTTTTTTAAGTCATATTCTTTTATCTCATAAGTTTTATTTATGATTTTTTCATCTCTTTTATAATCAACCTTATTTTTATTATTATCAAATTCTTTTTCAAATTGAGTAGGAATTTTTTCTATCTCTTTAATTACTTTGTTAATCTCTTCATAATATTTTTCATTAGATACTATTAAATGAATTTTACCATCAATACAAATAATTGAAATATTTTCATAAATTTTTAGGTTAAATTCCTTGTCAAAACCATAAATTTTTTCGATATTTTTTAAAGATACTATTTTTTTCATTTTAAAGCCTTATTCTTTTTTTTTAATTTATTTTATTTAAATAAAATTTCAAAATTTTTATTTTTTTTATAATTTGAAAATATTTAATAAGTTACTATAATCTAAATAAGGGAGATTTCAATGGAATTCTCAATCAACGATAATGAATTCAAACTATTTAAAGACTTCATATATGAAAAATCTGGAATATTTTTCTCAGATATAAATAGAGCAATTTTGGAAAATAGGCTTTTTGAGGTAATGTTAAAATATCAATATAAATCTGTAATGGATTATTTCAATCTTTTACAAAAAGATCCAGAAGAGGTTAGAAAATTTTTAGATCTTATCACAACTAATCTTACAAAGTTTTTTAGAAATATGGCTCAATTTGAAGCTCTAGAAAAATTTGTAATACCCGAATTAGCAAAAAGAAATGATACTTCAAGAACTATTAGAATATGGTCAGCTGGCTGTTCTTCTGGAGAAGAGCCTTATTCTATTGCAGCAGTAGTAGCTTATGTTTTAACATTGGAAGAAGGCTGGGATATAAAAATTGTTGCATCAGATATATCATTAAAATCACTACTTATTGCAAAGGAAGGATACTATAAAAAAGATAGGGTTGATGATATTCCCCCCCATCTTTTTTCTATTGCCTTTGAAGATCTTGGTGAGACCATTAAAGTAAAAGATGAAATTAAAAAATTAATTACTTTCGATTATCATAATTTGAAAAATGAATTTGGATATAAAGATTTTGATATTATCTTTTGTAGAAATGTTATAATCTATTTCGATCAAGAAGCTCAAAAAGAGGTAATAAATAAGTTTTATAAACTTTTAAAACCTAATGGTTATTTATTTTTGGGACATTCTGAAAGTCTTTTTGGAATGAATACAAAATTCAAATTTACCAAAATTGGTAATGCTATAGCATACTTAAAAGATGAAACATAGAAGATCTGAATCTTAAAAAATTAAGTGATAAAAGAAATAAATAGAATTAAAAAAAAGGAAAAAAAATATAAATGAAATTATAAAGGTGTTTGCATAATTATCTTGACAATACCATAAAAGAATTTATAAAATAATATGAATAAAAATAGATTATAAAAAGGATAAATATCTAAAAATATTTTATAAAAAAGTTTTACAGTGTTTTTTATTAAATTTAATATTAAAGATAGGGAATTGAAGTTAAATGGAAAAAATAAAGGTAATGATAGTTGATGATTCTGCATTGATGAGAAAACTTATTATGGAAGTTTTGCAAAAAGATGAAGAGATTGAAATTGTTGCAACTGCTATGAATGGTTTTTTCGCATTAAATAAGTTAAGGATGTTAAAACCAGATGTTATAACTCTTGATATAGAAATGCCACAAATGAATGGTTTACAATTCCTTGAAGAAAAAAGAAGGATTGGAGATACTACCCCTGTAATTGTATTTTCTAGTTTAACTTCAGAAGGCTCTTCAACAACCATGAAAGCATTAGAGCTTGGAGCTAAAGACTACCTTTTAAAACCAGAGATAAGCACTTCATCGGATTTAAGTAATATTGAAGAAGAGATTATACAAAAAATTAAAAGCTGGGGGTATAAAAATAAAAGTAGAACTGTTGATTTTAAAAATATAAATATTCAAGATAAAACAGAAATTCAAACCGAAAAAAAGGAAACAAATAGATTGGAATTACTTTCCAACCCAGAAAAAATAAAATTTATCGCAATCGGAATTTCAACAGGGGGTCCTGAAGCATTAAGACAAATTTTACCTAAATTTAATACAAAAATTCCTATTGTTATTGTTCAACATATGCCAGAGGGATTCACAAAAGATTTTGCAAATTCATTGAACAGGATAACAAATCCAATAGGTTATATCTCAAAAGAAATAGAAGATAATGAAGTTATAAAAGAACGACATATTTATATTGCCCCTGGCAATCATCAAGTATCTATGCATAAAACTTCTGAAAACTATATCTTAAAAATTAATCAAGACCCACCTATCAATAATCATAGGCCTTCCGTAGATTACTTTTTTTCTACTCTTTATAAAAATATTGAACAAAATTGTTTTATTGCTATAATAATGACTGGTATGGGAAAAGATGGTGCATTTTACATAAAAAAACTTCATGACAGGGGCATATTTACTATAGCCCAGGATGAAGAAACTTGCATAGTCTTTGGTATGCCAAAAACTGCAATTGAAATGCAGGGGATAGATAAAATATTACCTCTAACAAAAATCCCTGAATTTATCAATGAAATAAAAAAAGATAAATAAATGCTATTGAATTTTTCAATTATATTAGTTATATTTAATTCAGGGGTAAAATCGTAAGATACAGTTGTAAGAGTTAAGCTGTTTTTATATTTATATAAAGTTGTTAGTAGTTGTCTTATAAAAACTATTTGGAGGAAGTAATGGTATCTAACTTTGATTTTGAAGATGAAGTGCCAAGTATCCCAGATATAAACAAAAAAAATCCAGATGGAATAAAACCAGATGGAACTCCAATCAATGTTTTAATTGCTGATGATTCTATGTTTGTTCAAAAACTTTTAAAACAAATATTGTTAAGTGAACAATATAATGTTATAGATGTAGCATCAGACGGTGAAGAAGCTTTGGCAAAATTTCAACAATATATCAATAAACTGGATCTTGTTACATTGGATATTACTATGCCAAAGATGGACGGATTAACTGTTCTTGAAAAAATATTAAAAATTAAACCAGATACCAATATTATTATGATTTCAGCACTTGGAAGAGAAGATCTTGTTAAAAAAGCATTAACAATTGGAGCAAAAAATTATATAGTAAAACCATTAAACAGAGAAAAGGTTCTTTCAAGAATAAAACAAACTTTGGATAGGATTTATAATAGATAAAATCAATTACTAACGATAAATTCTAATGAATTTTAATTTTGAACAATACGACCTGATTTATAATAAAGTAAAGAAATTTATACTTCAACAGTATTCGCCTTTTAGGTTTTATTCACTTTTTTCCTTTGTCAGTAAAGAAATAAAATTAGAATTTTTAAATTCAAAATACTTAGAAAATTTGTATCAGAAAAATTTTATAATTAAAAATATTTTATATAATCTTCAATTTGAATTTTATAAAGATTTTAATTTTGCTTTAATCTTCGAAAATGACATTATTTTCTTTGAAAAACTACCGGATTTACCTTCGTATTTTAGCATAATACAAGGTAAATTTATTAAAGATGAAAATAGCAGTTTCAAAAAAAATCTTCCATATCAAAATCAACTGAGAAACTTTTATTTTTCTTTGGAAAATTTCAACAAAAACGAAGATTCTATTGAAAAAGCCATTGATTCAGGTTTAAAGTTCATATATGACCCTGAACTTTTCGAAAATGCACTTAAAATTTTTAATCTTACTCCAAAATCACTTAATCCAAAATCGCTAAACCAAGCATATAAAAGATTAGTTAAAAAATATCATCCAGATATCTCTAAAGATGTTGATAAAAAAAACGAAGTAGAGTTAATTAAAATTTATGATGCTTATAAATTATTAAAAAATATTATGCTATAGGATCAGTTATATCAAAAAAAATTGTAGTTTAAAATTAGTTTTTATATAAAATATTATGCTATACGATTAAGTTTTAAAAAATATTAGACTTTAAGATTAGATTTTTAAAAATATTAGGCTTAAGATAAGATCTATTGAAAAAGAGCTTTTCAAAAAATGAGAATTTCATAATAATTATAATAAAAATCAATTAGTATAAATTTACTTTCAATTTGCTTAAAGCTATTTTTGATGCTATTATAGCCTTTGACGCTGATGGTGCTTGAGAAATAACATTTGCAAGTTTTGATACATTATTCTTTGTTTTTTCTACCTTATCTTTTTTATTTTTCATCAGAAATACATTTTTTATATATGGAACCATCATTGCTTCATAAAATCCATCTATTGATTTTAATGTCCCTTCTTCTTTTGAAATAAGCCCTAGTTCGCATGAATAATAAAACCATTTTGGTTCAATTTTGACTTTTTTTTCTCCAAGAGCAACTTTCATCATAATATTCATAAGGTTAATACCACTTGAATAAGGGAAAGTATATGCCGACATAAAGCCACCAGAAAGCCTTGATGCAATTTCTCCAACATAACCTTTAGCAATTTTTCTGCCATTTTCAAACTCATATCTAACTCTTATGTCGCCTTTTGCTGCTCCCTGTTTTATTCCAAGGGCTTTTATCCCTTCTATAAAAAGATTGCAACCTGCATCTATAAGATCTTTGGGGAGAATTGATGGCATAAGATGCCCAAGTTCTACAAAATAGGGAGGATTTAATATAAATCTATCGGCAACTCCTGTAATAGATATTTGTCCATCACAAACTATTGCATCTAAGGAAAGTTCGTAACTTCTTATATATTCTTCTATTATAACATTTTTTTCTGCACTAAACTTCAAGGCTTCATCGAAAATATTTTTTAACCTAACTTCTTTTAGATCTTTTGAAATTAAAAATGCACCTCTTGCACCCATATTGTCAACAGGTTTTATGACATAAAATTCTTTGTTTAGTTTTTTCATAGCATCTTGAAGTTCAACAAAACTCGATACAACTTCAAAATCTGGTTGATTCACATTTTTTTCTTTCAATCTTTTTCGCATTTTCCCCTTATTTGTTGTTACGATAGATACCTCATAAGGATTTCCTGGTAAATTGAAAAAATGGGCTATCTTTGCCACAGTTCTTGAAAAATCTGTTCCAACTGTAGCAACTGCTACCGGCTTATATTTTTGACTTATAAGTTTCGCTTCCTTTAGGCATCCTTCTTCATCTTTTGTAGAGACTATTATCTTTATTATTTGATTATCCTGATATTTCTTAAAGGCTGGTGCCAAAGGATTCATATCAAAAACAGCTGGGATATAACCATTTGAATATACTTCGTCAATAAATGGTACTTGCAAAATTCCTGCACCAACTACAAAAAAAACCTTTTTTTTATCATCTATTTCATTATTTTGTAAATCACTCATTTATAAACCTCAAAATTATTGTTGTTATTAAATATTTAAGAATTATCAAAAAATCTTAAAAATTTACATCCTGAAAAATCTTATCCCAAAATAAAATCCAATCACTACAAAATTTAATTCGGAAGGGAAACCTGCCGATTTACCCCAATATTGATAAGAAAATGAGCTTATATGAACTTCAAAGATTCCATCTGTTTTTGAGCCAAGCATAAAACCAAAACCAATTGCTACCTTCCAGAAAAATGAGCCATAGGCACCAGCCATTGAGCTTTCATCTGTAGAATTTTGAATTTTATCTATAAGAAAACTATATCCTACTCCCATTATGGAGTATAGAGCAAAAGGAAGTGAAAAAGGGAAGCGTATTCTTAATGCACCATATAAAGGGAAATAGACAAAGGTATTTTCTATAGAATTTATTACCCAGCTACCATTTGCGAAATCAAGACCAAATCCATAAAAAACAGCCTCGTCAAAATCCACCCCAAATAATGCTGATAATGTAAATCCAGAAGTTGGACCAAATGGTGTGGTAAAACCTATAGCAATAGATAATGCTTTTGTTTGAGCATAAACTTGAAGTGGAATCAAAAAAAAGATAAAAAAAAGAATAAATGAAAGTATAAATATGACTAACTTTTTATCTTTTATTAATTTATACATAAATCTAACTCCTATAATTATATTTCGGTCAATATCGTAACTTATTGACTTTGCAAAAATTTTAGTAATAATATTATAGATAATGATGGTAGTGATAAATAGAGAATGTGGATAGAGGATATCAGAAATTGATGCAACTTTTTATTAAAACCTTAAAAATAGATTCAAAGAGGTAGTAGCTATATGAAAAAATATATGAAAAAAAAGATTGATTATGATGAAATAATTTCTCAAATAATGGAAAATGAAAGTGCAGCAAAACATCTATCTGATGAAGAGTATCAAAAAATTATTCAGTTTTTTAAGGAAAAGCTTTTTGATTTTCTTGTTTCTCTTTATAAATGTAAAAAATCGACCTTAAATAAACATAAGATTAAATTAAATCAGCTTTTAATCGAATTTTCTACTGAAATTTTAAGAAAATTCAATCATCAAAAGGTAGATATCCAGCTTGAAATTCTAACAAACACATTAGAATTATTTAATATAAATTTTTTTCAAAGTGAAATATTTATAGGAAAAACTAAATAAAAAATAAATAAAAAAAATAAAAATAATGAAACTAAAGATGAAAAAAGAAAATAAGAACTTATATAAAATCTTTCTTTTTTTTATCCTTATCTTTTTAGTAATAATTTTCACAGATAATACTTTTAGTGAAAGCTCAAAAAGTGAAAATTTAAATCTATATCCTATTATATCAAATAATGGATCTATTCAGCTTTATTTAACTGAACCAGAAAAATACAATTTTGGTGAATCAATAATAGAAAAAGTGCTTATTGATAAAATAAAGGGTGCGACAAAATCGATAACTATTCTTTCATTTGATTTTGATAATGCAAATCTTATTGAAGCCTTACTTGAAGCAGCAAAAAGAGGGGTTAAGATAAGGATGATTTGTGACCTAAATAATACACCAGAGCAGGCACTTAAAATATTTCAATCACAAAATTGGCTTGTTTACTATAAAAGTAAAAAACTTATGCACCATAAAATAATTATCTTTGATGAAAATTTGATAGGTTTAGGTTCAATGAATTTTGCTGTTTCCTGTATGTATGTGAATAATAATGATTTTTATCTTATAAAAAATGAAGAGATTGCTCAAATGTTTGAATCTTACTTTGATTATCTTGCTTATGGAAAGAATAAAGAGATTATGCAAAAGCCAAAAACAATAGATGATATAACTTTTTATTTTGCAAATAGCCCTTACTATAATATAAATGACTATATTTCATCTCTTATAGATAAGGCTGGATTCCGAATAGTATTTGCATATTCCACATTTACAAATGAAAATTTAGCCAAAAAGATTATAAAAATTATCGAAGATAAAAAATTATTCTTCTTCGGTCTTTTAGAAAAAAGAAATACATATTCAAAATACTCTGTTTACTCTTATTTTCTGAATAACAACCTTCACATTTATCTTGATAGAAATGATTATTATATGCATCATAAGATGATGATAATAGATAATATTGTTTTAACTGGTTCATATGCGATTTCTGATAGAAAAAATACCGAAAAATCTATTGAATTTAATGATGATCTATCATTTTCTTTTGAAGATAAAAAGATTGCTGATTTTTTAGTTGAATACTTAAAATCCCTTATTCTAAGATAAATCTTGATAAAGTCTTACTACCATCTGGGCAAATGAGTTGAAATTTTCATTAAATTCTATCCCATTTGCAAATTCAACTTTTATATCTAAGATTTCGTAAATCAAAGTTTTTAGCTTTTTAATTATCTTTGGAATGTATTCCTTTTTGGTTTGAAGTAAATAAAGGATGTATTCATAATCTGAAATTTTAGATAACATATCTGTAAATCTTATATTTTCACATATAATTTTTTCAATCTCTTTATCTTTCGCATCTATCGGACTTTCAAAACGAAGTAGTATAAGAGAGAAGGGATATTTGTACCTTTTCGCTTTTTGCAACTCTACTTCCATCAACTTTTCAAATGCTTTTGATGAAAAAATTGGAAGATTGCCAAGGTACAAATTTTCATGCCAGAATGAATTGAAAGTAAGCTTTTCTTCCATATTATAAAGTTCAACTCTAAATCTATGTTCTTTGTAAGTTATTATATCTCCATTGAAAAGTTTTCTGGTTTCTTCATCCAATTTTTTGTTATTTATTAAAATTTCATTTTTGTCACTTTTTTCATTTTTTAATACAAATTCATTTTTTTCTTCATCATATAATATTGGAAGTGCGATATTTAGCTCTGTAAACTCTGGCTTTTTAAATTTATAAAGAATCTGCACAGAATTTTCAGTGAATTCTGGAGATAAAAGCCAGATACTTCCGCAATTATTCATCTTTTGCCACCTTGCTTTCAAAATATTCTACATCTTCTTTTGTATCTATTGAAATAAGTTCGAAATTCACCTTCTGAATTATTATTTTCCCATTATTTTCGAGCCATCTAAGCTGTTCAAGTTTTTCCATCTGCTCCAAAAATGATGGTTTTAAGCTTACAAACTTTTTTAATGCATCTGGGGAATAACCATAAATACCAAAATGCTTTAAAAATTTTACTTTTTGTTCTTTATCTCTTGGATAAGGGATAGGACTTCTTGAAAAATAAAGGGCTGAATTATCAACTGAACAAACAGCTTTGACATGAGCTGGATTATTAAAAGAATCAATATCTTCACTTTCTTTTGCTATGGTAAAGATACAAGAACTTGTAATATTTTTATCATATTTTGAAACAAAATCTATGAAGGATTCAATGTAACTTGATTTCATACAAGGTTCATCACCCTGAGCATTTATGATAAAATCGTAATCTTTTTTCAATGTGCAATATGCAGCATAAACCCTATCTGTACCAGATGGTAAAAGAGGATCTGTATAAATTGCAGGGATACTGTATTTTTTGCAAAAATCAATAAGTCTATCACAATCAACTGCAAAATATAAATCATACTTTTTCGAGCTTTTTAAGTTATCATAAATCCATCTTATCAATTCTTTTCCATGCAAAAGAGCGAGAGGTTTTTCTGGTAAACGAGTAGAAGCTAGTCTAGATGGAACAATTACAACTGTTTTCATAAATTCCTTCCATATTATTTTTTGTCCAATTTCAAAAAAAGTCAAATTAGGTTTATTTCAAATTTTTCTTTAATTTTTGAAAAAAATGCGCCATCTTTCATTATGATAATAAGTTTTTCTATATCTTTATAAAATGGATGGTCTTTATATTCAATCTCAACCTTTTCGTCGATATAAGAAGTTATAAATTTTGTAATATTTGCATAATCTTCCTTGTAAAATCTTTTAGCAAAAAGGTTAGCAAGCAGTTCTGTAGCAAGGATGCAATATGTGTTATCTATGACCTTACTTAGTTTAAGAACAGCATTTGCTCCCATAGATACATGGTCTTCCTGATTTGCTGAAACAGGGATAGAATCTACAGAAGCAGGATGGGATAGGACTTTATTTTCAGAAACAAGTGCTGCTGCTGTATATTGAGTAATCATAAGACCGGATTCAAGCCCTGCATCTTCTACTAAAAATCCTGGTAAACCAGAAAGTGCTGGATTTAATAACCTTTCAATCCTTCTCTCAGAAATAGAGGCAAGTTCACTTAATGCTATGGTTAGGAAATCTGCATAAAGAGCAAGAATTTCACCATGGAAATTGCCCTGAGAGTAAATTTTATCTTCTGAAAAAATAAGAGGATTATCAGTGGCTGAATTCATCTCGACTTTTGCGACATCGACACAATCATAAATGGCATTTAAAACAGCACCATGAACCTGTGGGGTGCATCTTAAAGAATAAGCATCCTGAACTTTTGGGCAATTTCTATGCGAAATTATTCTTGGAGAGTTATTAAAAAGGTTAAAAATAACCTTTGATACATCAATCTGCCCTTTATGAGGTCTTACACTACTGATTTCTGGCTTAAAAGGTGTTAAAGTTGCATTTAAATTTTCTATAGAAAAACCAGCACAAAAATTCGCCCAGAAAAGTAATTTTTCTGCTTCAAAAATGCCATTTAAGTACCAGGCTGTCATATATGGCGTTCCATTGATAAGTGCAAGTCCTTCCTTTGCTGAAAGTTTTAACGGTTCAATATTTTTTCCCTTCAACACTTCAAAGGAAGGCTTTCTTTTACCATCAACTATGCACTCCCCTTCTCCAATAAGTGCCAATATTATATGTGAAAGTGGTGCTAAATCTCCGGATGCTCCAAGTGAGCCTTTTTCAGGAACATAAGGATAAATTTCTTTATTTAATGCATCGCAAAGTATCTCTATCGATCTTCTTCTTATCCCAGAAACAGCCTGTAAAAGAGAGTTTAACCTTAATAAAATAGTTCCTCTTGTTATAAAATAAGGAGCTGGATTACCAAACCCAACAGAATGTGAACGGATTAAGTTGTATTGCAGATTTTCTAAATTTTCACTGGATATTATAGTATTGGCGAGGATTCCAAATCCAGTATTTATACCATAAACAACTTTTTTGGATTTTATTATATCATCAATAATCTTTCTCTTTTCATCTATTTTTAATAGCAGATTTTCATCAATTTCGCATTTTTCCTCAGCATAAACTATCTTTTTATAATCTTCAAAACTAAGTTTTCCATTTAACTTAATCATAATCCCTCCAATAGATAAAATGCAAACTAATTATAAAATTGCAAATAATATTGCAAATAATATTGACAATATCAATTTTTACTGTTTTATTTGTCAAATAGATTTGGGAGAAACTTATGAAGTATAAGGGATTGGATATAATCTCTCTTCGGGATCTGGATCGAGAATTCTTAGATTTTCTTCTTAAAAAGACAAAAGAAGTTAAGGAAGGGAAGTGGCAAAATTCTTGTAAAGGAATGGTTGTCGCTTCCCTTTTTTTTGAGCCATCTACAAGGACAAAGTTATCCTTTGATACTGCGATAGCTATGACTGGTGCCTCTATGATTGGATTTTCCTCGGCTGCAACATCATCAACTGCCAAAGGGGAAAGTCTTTCAGATACTATCAAAACAATAGACCAATATGCAGATATCATAGTTATGCGTCATAGCATTGAAGGAGCTGCAAGAAGAGCTTCTGAAGTAGCAAATGCTCCAGTTATAAACGCTGGTGATGGAGCCAACCAGCATCCCACTCAAACATTTTTAGACCTTTTTACAATCTATGAACTTAAAGGTAGTATAGAAAACTTAAAAATAGGACTTATGGGAGATTTAAGATTTGGAAGAACGATACATTCCCTTGCAATGGCTCTTTCTTACTACAATGTTGAACTTTATCTTATAAGCCCATCTATTTTACAACTTCCATCTTACTATATTGACTACCTTGATTCAAAAAATATAAGATATCATATCGTCGAAGATTTTACAAGTGTCGGCAAAGATCTTGATATACTTTATTGCACAAGAATTCAAAGAGAAAGATTTGCAGATCCAGTTGAGTATGAAAAAGTAGCAGGCTCTTATGAGATTTCAGATAAAAATATAGACTCTCTTTCAAAAGACACAATGATACTTCATCCTCTTCCAAGAGTGAATGAAATTCATCCATCAATTGATACTGATCCAAGGGCAAAGTATTTTTATCAGGCAAAAAATGGGGTCTACACAAGAGCTGCACTTTTAGGAATAATAGCTGGAAATATAAATTAAAACAAAAAGATAAGTAATTAAATTTGGTAAAATAAACAAAAAAAGTAAATAAGAAAAATATGTAAAATATTTAGAAATAAATAAATGAAAAAATATGTAAAATAACTAAAATAAGTCATTAAGAAAAATTTGTAAAATATGTAAAAATAAATAAATAAAAAATATGTAAAATAACCAAAATAAGCCATTAAGAAAAATATAAAATAAAAAAAAATAAAAAAATAAGAAACTGAGAAACATTAAATGATTAAATTTATTTATTAAAGGAGCTTTTATGAAAGATATATACAAAGTATATAGGATAGAAAATGGAACTGTTATTGATCATCTTCCTGGTGGAAGCGCTATAAATGTTTTGAAAATCATTGGTACTAATTCTAAAGATTTTATCGCAATTGGTATGAATCTTGATTCATCAAAACTTGGAAAAAAAGATTTGATAAAATATGAAAACAAGGTTCTTGCAAAAGATGAAACAGATAAACTTGCCCTTTTAGCACCTGGTGCAACTATAAATATTATAAAGGATTCAAAGGTTGTAGAAAAAAGAAAGATAAGCATACCCAAGGTCTTGAAAAACCTTATAAAATGCAAAAATCCAAATTGCATATGCAACAAGGAAGAGATGGAAACAGAGTTTTACCTTGTAGATGAAAATAAAAAACAATATCGTTGCAAATATTGTGAAAGAGAGTATCTAATAACTGATGATTTCATACTATGATGAAGATATTTTTATATCTGAAATAATCTGCTTTGAAGGCAAGCTTGCTTTTGTTAGTGAAAAGTCCCCATTTGGTTTCTCAACAAGTTCACAGGTTTCTGATATAGGTCTAATAGATCAGTTTTATATAATTGATGTAAAAAAAAGTTTTTCATCATATATTCATGTAACTTCTTTAGATTACAATGAATTCAAAAAAAATTTCGAAATAGAAAAAATCAATCTATTATTAACTAGCTCAATAAAACCAGCAATACTTACGCTTACAAAGGATAGCAAAGATAAAAAATTAAAACTTGTTAGAATTATAGAAGAGAAAATGCCATGTGAACTTATAAGTTACTATATTTCAAGGTTCGGATTACTACTTGTTTTTTCCAAGTTTGACTTTGAAAATAATCTTTTTCAGAAAAAGCTTATAGAAAAATGTAAAACAAGTCAGATGGAAAAGATTTTACCTTTTTCAATAAAAACAAAATATCAGATTTCAGGTAAAACTTTTATCTGGATCTATTTCCCCGAAGATCTTTTTTTGATTCATAATAAAAATTTGTTTATAAATTTTCTTGATTTTTTTGATACTTCCAGCCTTTTTAAGCCTATTTTAAGCTATAAATTCAATATAACTAACCCATCTTTTGAAATTTTTGAACAGTTAAAATCTTCATTTTTGTCAGCTGTTTACTTTTTAATGAACCAGCAAAATTTCTCCATTAATTATTTTAATGAAAAAAAAGTTGAAATAATCGAAAGTAACAGTTTTGATAAGATATATAAAGATTATATTAAAATTGTATCAGAAATTTACAAAAAGGAGTAGTAGATGCTTGAAAGAAAACATCTTGAATCTGCTTTTACCTATAAATCTGGAAGACCACCAGAAGATTTGCTTAAAGAAAAAAATATTAGAAAAATTTATCCTTTGGCTTCAAATGAAAATTACCTTGGCTCTTCAAAAAAGGCGATTGAAGCAATTTTAAGATATTACAATGATATTTATCTTTATCCAGATACACTTTGTAACTCTTTAAGAGAAAAACTTTCTAAAAAATTTGATCTACCTATAGATAATATTCTTGTTGGTGCAGGATCTTCTGAGATAATTTCTATGCTTTATACTGCATTTGTTGAACTTGATGAAAGCATTTTGGTCCCAAATCCTTCGTTTATGCTGTATAAAGTTTTAGCAAAGTTCATGAACCTTAATATCGAACATTATGACTTAAATGAAGATTTTTCATATAATATAGATGAAATTATCTCAAAAAATAAGCCAAAGACAAAAATAATAGTGGTAGTATCACCAAATAATCCTACAGGCACAATAATTACAAAAAACCAACTTGAAAAGTTGCTTGACAATTTAAGGGATGACCAGATATTATGCCTTGATGAGGCTTATATTGAATTTAATGATAGCAAACAGCATTATGGAAACCTTATCCCAAAAATAAATGAAAAAAATATAATACTTGTAAGAACATTTTCTAAGATTTATGCCTTAGCAGGGATGCGTATCGGCTATGCTTTTGCAAAAAAAAAGATTATTGATAGCCTATTAAAAGTCTTAAAACCTTTTACAGTCAGTTGTCTATCGGAGCAGGCAGCCATCGCAAGTCTTGATGATGATGAATTTGTTGCAAAAACCATCAATCTTGTTAAGGAAGGAAGAAAATTTGTCTATAATAAACTTGATAAAATGAATGTGGATTATATAAAAGGTTTTGGTAACTTTGTTTTTATCAAAACAAAAGATGTTGAAACTATTACTCAAAATCTACTTAATAAAGGGATAGTTGTTCGCCCTACCAAACAATTTGGTTATGAACAGGCTATAAGAATAACATTTGGAGATTTTGAGGCAAACAATGCTTTTATAGAGGGATTAAAAGAAAATTTGAAATACCTTTCGCTTAAAAGTTAGAAATACTTTAAGTTTAAAGTAATTGAAAAAACAAATATTAAAAATTAAAAACAACTAAAATAATAAATAACTAAACTACTGGTTAACAAATGGAAGATTATCCATATCACTTTACACCAATAACTTTGGATGAATGCAAAAAACTTGGTTTTAATAAGTGCGATATTATCTTTGTAACAGGTGATACTTATATCGATTCACCATATATAGGGGTTGCGATTCTTGCAAGACTTCTTGAATCAAGAGGCTATAAAGTCGGGATTATCCCTCAACCAAAACTTAATGACTTAAAAGATATCTCAAGACTTAAAGAGCCCAATCTTTTCTGGGCTGTTACCGCTGGCAGTATAGATTCGATGCTTGCAAATTATACTGCGCTTTTGAAAAAAAGAAAATCCGACGATTTAACTCCTGGAGGTATCAATAACAGAAGACCAGATAGAGCGACTATTGTATATACAAACCTTATAAAAAATGCGTTTAAAGATACAGTTCCGATAATAATTGGCGGAGTTGAAGCAAGCACAAGAAGGATAGCTCATTATGACTACTGGGAAGATAAGATAAGAAGAAGTATAATATTTGACTCTAAAGCAGATCTTTTGATATATGGAATGGCTGAAAAAGCAATTTTACAGGTCGCAGATCATTTGAAAAATATGCTAAACGAAAGTTTTAACAATATAAAGGCAAAATCATTAAGAGAATTAAAAGAAAGATCAAAAGATAATTTTATTGAAAAATTTAAAGAAAAGATTTCTAAAATAAATGGGGTTTGCTATATAGATAAGAAAAAACCAGAAGATTGTATAGAACTTCCCTCATTCGAAGAGGTAACAGAAGATAAAGAATTATTTGCCAAAAGTCAGCTAATATTTTTTGATTATATTAACAAATCTGAAATCAGCTCAGAAGATAAACAAAAACCACTTGTTCAAAAACATAATGATAGATTCTTAATCCATAACCCTCCTATGCAGCAGCTTAATCAGGAAGAACTTGATGAAATATATGAACTTGGTTATAATCATGATGCACATCCATTATTGAAAAAAGAAGGGAAAATTATTGCACTTGATACAATCCCTTTTTCTATAACAAGCCATAGAGGTTGCTTTGGGGGATGCAATTTTTGCAGCATTGCCATCCATCAAGGTAAAAAGGTCAGCTCTCGTTCGATTGAATCCATAATAAAAGAAATAACTGGTTTTACTAAATTGAAATATTTTAATGGGATTATAAGAGATGTTGGTGGACCTACTGCAAATATGTTTGAAGTAAAATGTAAAAAATTTGGTGAAGCTGGAAGTTGCAGTCGGCAAAGCTGTCTTTACCCTACCAGATGTGAATTTTTACAGGTTAATCATATAAATTACTTGAAACTTTTAAGCGAGATAAAAAGACTTCCATTTATTAAAAAAGTTTTCGTGGCTTCTGGATTAAGGTATGATTTGATACTTTTAGATAAATCAAATGGTGAAAATTTCTTATCCCATTTAATGAAGGACTTTACAAGTGGACAATTTAAGATTGCACCTGAACATACTGAAGATAAAATCTTAAAACTCATGGGCAAACCACCAAATATTTTACTTACAAGATTTTTAGGGTTTTATAAAAAAATTCAAAATAAAGAAAAAAAAGATAGCAAAAGTAAATTTATAAGTTTTTACCTTATCGCAGCTTATCCTGGTTGTAAGGCAGAAGATATGTTAAATATGAAAAATAAACTTGATAAATATTATTTTATTGAAGATAGCCAGGTTCAGATTTTTACTCCTTTACCACTTACATATGCAGCTTTGCAATATTACCTTGAGAAAGATCCTAAAACAGGTGAAAAAATTTATGTTGAGAAAAACTTGAAGAAGAAAAAAGAGCAAAAGGATATTATCTCCCTATTTGCGAAGCACCTTTTTTGAGACAAGTGGATAACTTAAAAATATAAAAAGCCCCAAGATTTCAAAGAAGTTATTGCTGTGATAAATCAAATAGGGAAGATCTTTGTTTGGATATTTTAGCATTAAAAAACAATTATGAAAAAATCTATTACTTGGTAGCCATTATCTTACAAAGAGAAGATAATAAAAAATTTACTATAATAGATGAACAAAAAAGAATGGTAACCTTGAGTATAATAATTCTTGGTTGCTTAAAACCCTTAAGAATGGGGGCCATTTATGGGTGAACTTTTATTCACAATTTTTTATACTGTATTTTCTTTGACCTCATTTAATCCTTCTGTTAACCAGGATTACCAGCTTAATTATTTTGAATACAATAGAGGGATCTCCTCTCCTGTAATTGCAAAGATTAGAATTGGATATCCAGGGCATTTCGATTATACCTTTCATGATGTTATTATGTATGATTATTCATTTTTCCCGGATAATTCAATTATTCCAAATGCTTTTATAGATAATCTTCTTAACCTAGACATTGTTGGTGCAGTCAAGGCTTTTACTGAGCCATACTATGGTATAAGATTCTATCATTTTTTAAAAAGCTCTCCAAATATAGGCTGGGGGATTGAGTTTATACATTTTAAGGTTTTTCTTCCTGGTGGATCATTACAAAATGTCCATATTACCGGGACAGATGCAGACGGGAACCCGGTCGATACCTATGATATAATAAGTAACTATATAAGTTACTTTAATATTTCGCATGGAGTAAATCATCTTTCATTTTCCATAGTATATAGATTGATACTTTTTCCAACCGAAAAAATAAAGTCTGGAATTTTACAACCTTATGTTAGTCTTTCATTTGGGATCTGTATCCCTCATCCTGAGTTAAAACTTGCAGGGACCGATGAAAAACAAGCCTATTCTTATCAACTTGGCTTTCCAAATTTTGGTGGAGCAATTAATTTAGGTTTTAGACTTCAATTATTAAGACATTTAGAGTTCTACATGGAATACAAGTTTACCTTTACCTGGCTTTATGGTATGTATTTTGATAATGGTGAAGAAGGCGAAATAGATGCAAGTTTTACTGCTAACCACCTTCTTTGGGGTTTGGGGTTAAATTTTTAAAAACCTCTTTAACTTGCGAGATATCTTTATTATCTATGAATCTTTTTGGTATTGCAATCATAACATTTGCCTTATGATTCAATATAAAGAAATTTTTGGATTCTTTAATCTTTTTTAAATCTTTATAAAAAATATCTGTTTTCCTTCCCTCAACTAAAATTGAGATTCTATCTTCATCTATAATATATTGCTGCTCTTTTATACTGGCTATATCTTGCATAAATTCTTTTTTTAGTCTTGAATACAAGAGTAAAACATATACAACTACAAAAATTATGGAAGCAGTAAAAGAAAGAAGGATAATCGTTAAAATGGATAAATTAAAACTCTTATAGATTTTTAATATAAAAAGAAGCCCTGCAAAAATAGCAAAGTAGATAAGTATAATAAAAATAAGTTTAGATCCTGTTTGATAATTGAAAAGTTTGGTAAAATCTTTTTCATCCATCTTGCCAGTGAAAGTTATTTTTTTATCCATTTTTAACCCTTAAAATCTTTTAAGAAAATTATTTTACTGGGATATTAATTATTTTTTAATTAAAATCAATTAAAAAATTTTTAGCTTTTTCACTTTTCCTTTTAAGCAAAACAAATTAAATTATAAAAAATGATACGCTATAAAATTTGAAATTAATTTAATAAATAATATAAAAACAAGAAAGAACAAATAAAAAAGGAAATAAAATGAAATATTTAACAGATTATAACACACCGATATTCTGGGCTGAAGGTCATCCAGGAAAATTAGATAGAGAAAGCTGGAAAATAGAAATTTCTGGGCTTGTTGAAAAACCTACTATTTTAAACTGGTCTCAAATAATGGATTTACCATCAAAAACAGTTAAAACAAGACTTACAAGTGTTACAAGATGGTCTATTGAAGGGGATTGGACTGGTATCCCTATTTCAGAGATTGCAAAAGCTTTCAATATGAAAAAAGAAGCAAAATTTTTAAGAGTTTATTCATATAGAAAGATATATGATACAACAATAGATTTGAATATTGCATTTAAGGAAAAGACACTTTTATCTTATAAATTCAATGGATTTGAACTGACAGAGGATTATGGTGGACCGATAAGACTTTTAGTACCATATCTTTGGGGTTATAAATCTGCCAAAAGTATAGTTAAAATAGAGTTCACGGATATTTACAGAAGTGGCTATTGGGAAAAAAGAGGTTATACTGACCATGCAACCTTTGAAAAAACTTTAGTAAGAGACTTAAATGATGATGGAAATCTTAAGACATTTCCCGATGAATTTGATTTTTAATTTAAATATGTTTTTCTCTAACCAAATTTTGATTATTAATATTATTTAAGGAGATGATTTTTATGAATTCTAATATTGGATCTTACATGGAGATATCTTTTGATATTTTTTATCTTATCGTTATTTACATTTTAGTTATATTGATGTTTAATTCATACAAAAAAATAAAAGAGAAAAATTTAATAAATGATAAGATATTACTTAAACAACTAAATCTATTTCAGATAGGCTTTTTACTCCTTGCTTTGGGTGATACAGGACATGTTGGTCTTAGGGTTATATCATATATTTTAGGAGATATCGAAAAATCATTTAATCTATTTGGACAAAAACTTACTCTTGTTGGAATAGGTTCTTTTACTACAGCATTTACAGTGACATTGCTTTATATGGGAATCGCATGGATATGGAAACTTAGATACCATAATGATGAAAAAAATAATTTTAATTCATTTATATTTTGGTTATTGTTAATAGTTGGTTTTGCCAGATTGGTAGTCATTCTATTACCTGTTAATAATTGGGGAGCTACTACTAGTGATATTCCCTACGGTTGGTCTTTATTTAGAAATTCCTTTCTGACATTTCAGGGACTTGTTGTGGCTATTTTAATTCTATTAGATTCTTTGAAAAATAAAGATAAAATTTTTACATTATTTTCAATATTTATTTTTATATCTTATGCCTTTTATATTCCAGTAATTCTTTTTGCCAAATTCATACCAATCATAGGTGTTTTAATGATACCTAAAACATGTGCATATATTGCCATGGCTTTTTATGGCTATAAAAAGCTGTATAGGCAATACTTATAAATACAATATCCAAATCTATTATAATTTTATGATTTATGATAATCAATTACATAATGTATAAACAAATTTTACATCGTTTTTAATGTTTAAACAATGTCTTTTTATATAAATTTCTTTTTAATTTTTATATTCAAATTTATAAATCTTTTTCCAAAATATAAACAGCATATTTTTTTTTACACCAAAGTTTAATTTTTAGTAAATTCTCTTTTAAAATTAGATGAAAGATTTTTTTGTTGTCGAGTCTTTTTTAAAAGATAAGTAAAAAGTTTTGAAAATTTAGTTTGTAAAATCAAAATTTATTTATTGATTTTTCATATCTATTTAATAAAATTTTTTATGAATTAATATCTTGATAAATTGGAAAGTTCAAACAAAATTATAATACTAATAAAGTAAATTAAATGGAGAGATGATGAAAAAAAAGAATATTTATTTAATTTTGTTAATCTTATTTTATTTTATTGTAATTTCTATCTATTCTTTTTCATTTTATTCATGTTCTTTTCCTCTATTTAAAAGCTTTACAGTTAAGGAAAGAAATTTGAAAAAAATTTTTATATAGTATTTCAATCAACAGACCAATTTTTACCAGTTTCTGCAAATCTTATTTTACCAGATATTAAAAGTGGAATTGTAAATGAAGATATATCAGAATTTCACTTTCTTTTCAGTAGTGATGTTAATAAAGAAAGTATTCAAACATCTTTTTCAATCTCTCCAGATGTTTCAGGTTATTTTGTTTGGTATGGAAATAATGAATTTATATATCATTTAAGTGAGCCACTTATTCCAGGTAAATCTTATTCTTTAAATATTCCATCAAATGCAAAAGATATTAATGGATTTTCAATAAAAGAATTTAACAAAACATTTGATTATAAAATTCAATCCATAAATCCATCCATCAATGAAATTCAAATAGGTGCAACAATTATTCCTGTAAATGAACAAAATTTTCGGTATGAAAATGGAATATATTACCTTGATTATATATGTGAAAAAAATGATATAATCAGGATAAAATCAAATAAAAAAATTGATTTAACAACAATTGATGAAAGCATTTCAATAAGTCCAGATTGTTCTATGGAAAAAAATTATAATGATCTTTTAAATTCAATTGTAATTAAATTCAATAATAATTTAATATTAGGTCAAAAATATACTCTAACTATTTCAACAAATTTAAAAGATATAGAAGGACTTAATATTAAAAATAATATAGTAATTAGATTGTATGTAGGATCAAATTATAGTCAATTTTTAAAACTTGACCCTGATTCTATTGAATCTATGATTCTTGATATACAACAAAACGGGGAATCATATAGTCCAATATTTATTTCAAATGATGAAGGATTAAGTATTGAAATTACTCTTAATAATGCAAACGACCCGTTGAAATTCAAGATCAAATTTTGTTTTACAAATCCTGGTTATGGGAATGAGGTTCCCAAAATTGTCACTTCAAGTTTAGTTCAATCTGTTTTCATCAAAAAAATATTTCCTGGAACTTCGACATCTATTCCAATATTATTGTATAATTTTGTCGCTGATAATGAATGCGAGATTGAATTTGAAATTAACCCTGCTGATTACAACAATTCAATAATTTATATTAAAATTTCTGGAGGTTCATCAGGAGTTATAGATAGTTATGACAATTATCTTAAAGAATCATTTATGATTTATTTTAAATTAATTTTTTAGTAATTTTTAATTTTTATTTATTTTATTTTTAATTTTTCTGAGGTGAGCTATGAGAAATATTGATTTGATTTTAATATTATTTGTTTTTTTCTTTTTTGCGGTTGCTCTTTCTTAAGTGAACCACCCGAAATTCTATCTGTAAGTATTAATAATGAATAGATTATAAATGATCTAGATGATTTTAATTCTATTGAAATATTATTTTCAGATCAAATGAATAAATATATTTGTGAAAAAAAAATTTATATTGAATCTTATAATGGTCAAATTTCATACCAATGGGATGAATTATCCAAAAATTGTAAAGTTGTGCTTAGAGATAAACTCGAATGGGGGAAAAAATATATATTGCACATTGATAAAGGATGTGAAAACTTAAAAGGTGTTGATCTTAAAGAGCAACTTTCATACATTTTTTATACTTACAATCCTAAATATGATTTTGTTATCACTAATACGATACCTTCTAATGCACAAACTATTGAAAGCAATCATAATCAACAATTAATTATTAATTTTTCAAATCCAATAGCTCGACAATCCATAAAAGACAAAATCACCATAAGTCCTTCCATTGATTATAATTACTTTATATCTAATGATAATAAAACTATATCTATCAATTTTTTAGATGATTTAAAATATTCAACTATATATATAGTAAAAATAAAAAAAGATATTAGATCTACTTATGATAATGTTTTAAAAGAAGATTATACATTTTATTTTTTAACAAAATCAGATTATTCCAATTTCAATCTTTGCAATGCATCTATGAAAAATTCTTTGGGAGAAATGAATCTTGATTTTCATTATTATTCTGAAAATATAGGAATTGAAAAAGATATGGAATTATATCTCGACTTTTCCCATGATATATATGAATCAGTATTTTCCTCAAATTTTAATATTGAACCTTCCATAGGCTATGATATTTCTAAAGAAAAAAATGGTGACTATTACAGAATTAAAATAAAATTCCAAAAAAATTTAAATAGTGAAACAAAATATAAAGTAACTATTAAAAAAGAATTAAAAGATATATATGATAACTCATTAGATCAGCAATATCAGTTTTTTTTTACAACAGATGGAACTCATTCAAAAAGACCATTAATTTTAAAAGCAGAAAACGATAGTAATACTTTAATTTCAAATAACATACCTCAAATAAATTTAATACCTTTATCTGCTAAACAGCTTAATCCTAAGGTAATATTTAGTTTTATTTTGAATTTCAATCATGCTATCAATGTCTTTAAGTCACTTGATAAGATAAAATTAATATATTCTGCAGGCTATGCTGTTGGTACTATAGAATATGAAGATTATCAGTGGGATAGTTCATCAAATACACTTACAATTAATTTCTCAATTCAACCACCTTCTGATAATGGAACTACTTATTTTTCTTTCACAATTGACAAAGGTGACGATGGCTTAATAGATAATGATGGGAATACGCTTGAAAAAACAATATCAGTGCAATTATACTTTACATTTTAATAAATAAAAAATAATAAAATAAAACAATATTAAAAATAAATAAAATCAAATAAAGACATTATTAAAATTATCTATTTTAATTAGAGTAGAAAAATAATTATAAGAATAGCTAAAGCAAAATTCCAAATTATTTCTTTCTTTCGCCTCAGACCGCCCCACCACCCGCCCTTTAAGGTGTCCTATAAAGCTGTCCTTTTATTTTGGTTATATTAGTATAATTTTGAGTTGGAGTCAAATAAGTATTAAAATAGTTGAGTAGCAAATTTTAAAAATTTATATTTATCTTTTAACAAAAGACTTAATAAAAAGTAAATAAATATTGAAACAAATAAGAAAGATAATAAATTGAAGAAAATCATAAAGCTATTAATAAAAATATGTTAATATCCATAAGAATTTATCTTTCAGAAAAGTCCTACTTTGAAGAGCAACTTTACAAAATCTTATCTTCATTAAATATTGATAATTATAAAATAATTAAAAGGTCTATTGATGCAAGAAATAAAGCAAAAATAATAATTGAATACCAGCTACTTTTAAGTGAAAAAGATGGCTTTAATATTTTAAGGTTAAATGAAGAAAAAAAGAGTAGTTTTGCTATTCAATCTATAAAAAAGGTTGAGAAAGATGATTATAGTTACGATGAAATTAACTTTAATATAAAACCAATTAAACCTAATAAAATAGATAAATCAGTTAAAACAGATAAATCTGATAAAATAGATAAATCAGTTAAAACAGATAAATCTGATAAAATAGATAAATCAGT
>CAZOPR010000004.1:0-80048 GCA_964581895.1 uncultured Brachyspira sp. | reverse complement strand
TAAAGCAGATAAATCTGATAAAATATATAAATCAGATAAAGTAGATAAAATAAACCAAAAAAATCAGACAGATAAAATAAACGATTTAAATAAGATAGAGAAAACAAGTGAAATAACAGATTATAAAACTAGTCAAAAAAATAAAAAAAGACCAATAATTGTTGGTTTTGGTCCTGCTGGTATATTTGCAACCTTTGCTTTTTTAGAAAATAATATCGCCCCTATAATAATAGAGATGGGGGAAAAGGTAGAGGATAGAAGCAAAACAATTGAAGATTATGTGGAAAATAAAAAATTCAATTGTTATTCAAATATAAACTTTGGGGAAGGCGGAGCAGGAACATACTCTGATGGGAAGCTATATACAAGAAGTAGAGACCAGGTTAATAAAAAAATATATTTTCTTTTTAACTACTTTGGAGCACCATCTTCTATTCTTTATGATGCTCATCCACATATTGGAAGCGATAACCTTGTAAAGTTGATGACAAATATTAGAAGCTTTTTTGAAGAAAAAGGGGTTGAATTTTTTTTCAATACCAAACTTATTGATATCGAGGAAAATAAAGATAAAACAAACGAAGGAAGATGGAAATTAAAACTTTTAAAGGTAAATGAAGATAAAGAGAAAGAAACAGGAATTATTTTTAATAATAATTATTATACTAAATATGATAAATTTAATGAAAATGAAGATAAAAAAAACATCTTTGAAATTAATACAAACACAATACTTTTAGCTACAGGGCATAGCTGCAAAGATATTTACAAAATTCTGTATAAACTTGGTGCGCAGCTTGAACCAAAGCCATTTGCAATGGGATTCAGGGTCGAGCACCCAAGGGTCTTGATCGACAAAAATCAATATGGAAAATTTCATAAGGTTTTACCTTCTGCAAATTATAAACTTCTATATAAAGGTAAAAACTCGAATATTTACTCTTTTTGTATGTGCCCAGGAGGCGCAGTTCTTGCATCCAATAGTGAAGAGGAGGAGATCGTCACAAATGGTGCTTCGAGATATTTAAGAGATGGGGAAAACTCAAATGCAGCGATAATCTGTTCGATTAGCAATTTGGAAGCCAAAAAATTCATTGAAAACCTTAAAGATGGCTTCAAAAAAAGGCTTCAAAATTTTTCTTTGATAGAAAAATCTATAAATTTCGAGGTCGGACTTATTTCAAAAAGCACAATAAACATAAATTACTATAAAAATAAATTTGAAATTGAGATTGGAAATAAAAGTGCTGAAGAGAAAAATATTAAAAATAAAAACTCTTTTATAATAAATTGTCTTGATTGGGAAGTTAACCTGATTTTTCAGCAGATTTTTGAAAAAATTGCATTTTATTTTGCTAAAGAAAAGTTTTCAGCTCCTTTTGAAAATATTTCTGATTTTTTTAAGCAAGATAAAAAGGAAGATGAAAATTTAATTGATAAATTTTTTTATACTGAAAAAAACAAGCCTAAGATCCCAACCACATATCCATTTGGCATTTATAAAACAAATTTATTGAAACTTTTTCCAGATGGTATTGAAGATGATTTTAAGGCTGCTTTCAAATACTTTGATAAAATAATAAATGGTTATATCCAAAATGGGATTGCTGTTGGCTATGAGACAAGGACATCATCAGTTATAAAGGTTGTCAGAGGCTCTGAAGGGGAGGTTCTACAGGGCATATATATGTTAGGTGAAGGTTCTGGCTATTGCGGAGGGATAACAACTTCTGCTGTAGATGGCTATCAAATCGCAAGTATCCTTGCAAAAAAATTGTAATAGTTTAATTTTTTTTCGTTGCACCCGTAGCTCAAGTGGATAGAGCATCAGATTGCGGATCTGAGGGCTGGGTGTTCGAGTCACCCCGGGTGCGAAGATCTTTTAAATATTTCATAAAAAATAGCGAAATCAAAACGACAACAGCCCCAATCATAAATACAACTTCATATCCTACTTTGATCCAAATAACCCCACCTAAAAAAGGCATAATTACTGCTGCTATATGGTTCATAGTTACACCAATAGATAAAGTTGGTCTCAATTCATTTTTAGGGGCTATCTTGTTTATATATGATGTCAAACTTATGCTTCCAAGGTATAAAATATTATCAAGAGTATAGCATACAATAAGAAGTATCAAATTATGGATAAAAGCATAACCGATAAATACAAAGAATACTAAAAAGTAACTTATAAATAATACTTTTTTCTCTGAGTATCTATCTATCATTCTTCCAATAGTTGGTCCAACAATTATAACAGCAAGGGCATTTAATAAAAGTAAAATGGCGGTCAATCTAACAGAGATATGATAAACTCTTACAAGAACAAAGATAGCAAATGTTATAAAAATCTGCTTTCTACATCCTTCTAAAAATGTTAGTAAATAATATACCCAGTATCTTTTTTTCAATACAATTCTTGGTTTTTCTTTAATACCAACAGTTTTTGGTAAAGAAAGATAAAAAATAGATGCTATTAAAAGTGCTATCGATGATGCTATAAAAATATAAGAATAGGGAAGATTTTTTCCAGATAGGATTATAAAACCCATAGCAATAAATTGTCCAATAAAGCTAAATCTTTGAACAAGACCAAGCATCTTTCCTTCATTATTGACTTTAGCAAGGTAAAGTGCTATTGCATTTGAAAGTGGAAGATGTATATGAAGTCCAAGACTTGCAAAAAAACCTATTAAAAGCAGCTGATTCCATTTATTTACAAAACCATAGAAAAAATAACCAATAGCCATTATAAATGTAGAAATCGCTGCAAGATACTGCTCCTGCCATATCATTAAAAGCGAAATAAAGAAAACAGCAAAAATAGCTGGGCTTTCTCGAATAGATTCATATATCCCCAACTGTGAAGGAAGTATATTGAGTTTTTCAACTGCAAAATTATTAAAAATTCCACTTTGCAATGTAGAACCGATATATGTAAATAAAATTGCACAAAAAAACAGATAAGTCGAAAGATTCTTGCTATGTCTTATGTTCATAGACGAATAATACATAATGGATGAATTAAATAAAGATTTTTTATAAAAAAAGCCCCTTAAACCAAGGGGCTTTACGAATAATACTTATGATATATTGAAAAATTTATATATATAAAAAAAATTGTAAGAAATATTTTTTTAAGCGATAAAGATTTTTCCTGAAAATGTTATCGACCAGTTGGAATCATTTACAACAAAATCATTAACATATGTCTGAATGCTACCTGTTAAGCTATAATCATAAATATTATCATGGTTTTCATCAGTAAAAGTAAATGTTAATGTATATTTTGCATCAAATAAAATATCTTGATTTTTCCCATCTTTTGTTACTTCTAAAGATCCATATAAAATTATTGTTCCTTGAACACCTTCAATATTGGTTGTAACATCAAGAGCACAATAAAGAATTCCATTCACAATATAGGTTGAATCTTCATAGGATATTTCTGAATTACTAAATATAATTTTAACTAGATCATAACCATCTGTTATAGAACCACTAAAATGAGAATTCGCAAAATCAGTTGGGGTAACTCCAGTAGATGTTAGAGTTATAGTTTTTTCTAATTCCGAGCTTTTATTCTTGTTGTATTCCTCATCACCAACAAAAAAAGCCTTAATCATTGCATTAGAAAAGTTTTGTGCATCTTCTTCTGATGAAATAGGTTGACAGCTAAAGAAAAATGTAAATAAAGAAAAAATAAATAGTAAAACAAAAGTTCTTTTAATAATAGCACTGTTCACACTTACCTCCAAATTATTTACTATTTTAAGTAATAGTTCAAAATCATAAATTTTCAAAAAATATCTTTAAATTTTTTAAATTTCTTTAATTATGTTGACAGAAGGAGAGGTGCGAGAGTGGTTGAATCGGCCGGTCTCGAAAACCGGTATACCTTCATTGGTATCAAGGGTTCGAATCCCTTCCTCTCCGTATTTTGCTAAAATCCGTATTTTATAAAAATCAAAAATTGAAGTTTCAACTTTTTTTCTTGAATAACTTCCAATGAAACCTTCTCAATTAAACATTTTTATTTTTTAATTTATCAATAGAAAATAAATAATTTAATAAAGGTAGTTTAATAAATATAATTTAATAAATTTGAATTTTGAAAATTTTCTTATATGATTAATGTATAAAATCAAACCGATATTAATCTTAGAGGATTTATAAAATATGGCACAAACCAATCAAAAAGTCGAACAGTTTTTAGAGCATCTTTTAAGTCTTCCTGCAATAAAAAAAGATTCCCCTATTGGAGCCGAACAACAGATTATAACATTTATAAAGACAAATCTTCCAAAACTTGAAGTATCTTTCACGAAACCAGAATTTTTTCCTGATTTGCCGGCAAAGGAAACAATAGCATATATACTTTCTACTTTGCAAAAAAGGGTAGTTGATCAATCTATAAATTTTTTTAAGAAAATAATAACTTCTGAAATTGATTTTTCTATTTTAAGAAAAGTAAGAAAAAGACCAGTTGATGAAGATAAGATAAAAGAGAAAATAATCAATTTAGTTAGCGAAATGCTTTTGGATCCTGTTTGTCGACTCCAGATGAAACCTGTTTACTATATTTTTGAACAAAAATATATAAATAAGGTAATAGATCTACTATTTGAAAGAAAAGCTTTTACATATAATGAACTTGTCAGAGTGCAGAAATGCTACATTGAATCAGCTGAATATATAAGTTATTTGAAGATCTTACTTTTGCTTTCTCAATTTCCTAACTTACCTACTGAAAACAAAAAAATTCTTATAAATGCTTCAACAAATGAAGAAAAATTGCAAATTTGTAACAATAGTTCCAAAATTCTCGTGCGAAAAATACCAGAAATAGATATTATGGAATGTAAACTTGCCATTGATTCAAATCTACCTGAAAATATGATAGAAATATGGGAGGCAAGCTCAAGATTGCTTTATATTTTGCTTCATAGGTTTAATGAATATGAACCAGGATTAAAGGCTGAAAAAGGTGCAGAAACACCAGATAAAAGCTGGTACGGAGTAGCAAGAAAGATTGCAAAAGATTTTGGCTATAGCAAGGGAATTGTAGATGAACTATACCTTATAGCAAATGAGATAAGATAAATGGAATTTAAGAAAAAATAGAATATAAATTTATGATTTTTAGGATAAATATACAGTTTAATAAAGAGAGCTAAGGAAATAAATATGAAGAAGAAAAACAAAGGTAATATACTTCTTAAAATACTTGAAGGCTTCATAAATTTCGTAATATTTATAAGCATTTTGCAGATTTTATTTGAAGATGTTGCAGCAATTATAGGTTTTGACTCAAAAATCAAGATAATATTGATGTTTATTGGTTTTGCAATTGATCTTATATTTTCAATAGAATTTATCCTAAGATCCGTTTTATCTATACAAAATAGAGGATTTATCGCGTATTTTATTTATCAATATGGATGGGTTGATTTTTTATGCAGTATCCCTCTTCTTTTGATGAATTCTCTTCCATCTTTTATTTTATTTTTAACTACAAAGACCTTATATAAAAGCACTGTTGGTTTTATAAAGATTATAAGGATAATAAGAGCTATACGAATAACAAGAATATTAAGGATACTAAGAGTTTTAAAGATATTAAAAAATCTTCAGAATGCAAATAGCAAGATGGCTCAAAATCATCTTTCTCAAATACTTGTAATATTTATCTTTACACTTTTAATATCCTTGATTGGGTATTCATTTGTTTCAGATTTTTCAGTTAATAAGATGATTGAAAATCAAGTGCAGACATATCAATTGGCATTTTCAGCTTATAATCAGATAATTAATGATTTACATATAAATTCAAAATATGATGAATTAGATGGCTTTTTATCAAAAATAAAAATTAGCTTTTTAGCAGACCCAAAGGTTTTAAGTGTCGAGCTTGTTAACCTTCCAGTAAAATTCAAGTTAAAAAATAGCTTACTATATAAGGTTGATAATTTTGATCATTTGATAAATAATTTTTCAAGTCAAGAATTAGATATCGGTTTTTTTAAGCTTAGATTTTCAACTCAATATTTTGAAAATTTAAGAATAAGTATAGAACTTTTGATTTTTGTATCTATTATTTTAGGCACAATTATTTTTATATTTATTTACTTAAAGAATTTTGTTAGCAGAATAAGTGATGTTATCTATGTAATATTTAAAGGTATAAGACATAAAGATTACTTTTTAATGGTAAAGATTCCAGAAAATTATAAAGATGAAGAAATTTTTGAATTCGCAAAGTTTTATAATGATGTCTATCTTCCAGCAAAAAGAAAGCAATACCAGAAAAAAGAGCAAACATCAAAAATAACTATTGATGACCTTATGAATATGGATTTTTAACTAAAAAGTCCCCTAAATTAAATTAGGGGACTTTTTAGTTAAAAGAATAAATTATAAGATACAAAGGTAATAACATTAATAAGAGCAAGCAGCATAGGTGTTAGCTAAATCATACCTTATTTCCATAAGTTTTCACCAAGTTTCAACAGTTCCATCTGTATCTGAATCAGCAAAACCAATTTTACAATAAGGATAATTCGAACAAATATTATCCGGATTAGCTCAATTTATGTCTAATACCATTGATATGCGAATTTGGTATAAGGACTGCTAAAGGAAATAATTGATATTATTTAGTTAATACTTTTATTTTTATTCCATCTTTAAGATTTGAAACTGGATGCAAAATCACAACTTCACCTTTATTTAATCCAGAATTTACAATATAATAATCATCATTATATTTCTCATAAGTTATCTGCCTTTTAAATATTCTATTATCTTCACTTACTATATAAACATATCCAGAGTTTCCTGTATCAGTAATTATAGCATCTTTATGAACCATTAATAAGTTTTCTACTTTTTTACCGGGTATATTAACTTTTATAAACATTCCAGGTATTAAATTAAAAGAATTTTTAATAATACAATCCACTGAAAAAGTCCTAGAATTAGGATCTATGTAAGGATCTACTGTGTAAATAGTACCATTTATAGTTTTTCCTATTGAATCTATATAAATTTTAACACTAAGTCCCTTTGAAATTTTGTTAAAATCATTTTCAGAAAATGAAACCTTAGCAAATAAATATGAAATATCGAGTATTGTAGTTAATTCATCTTCAGTTTTTATTTTCTCCCCTATAAATTTAGTAATATCAGTTACTACTCCATTTATAGGAGATCTTATATGACATTTATCTATTAACGAATTGATTCTTTTTTGTTCTATTTGTATACTTTCTAAATTATTTAATGCTGACTTTAAACGTTGTCTTATTAATTTGGTATTAATTAAAATTAGTAACTTAATTTTTTCATTATCATCTTTAGGCAATTTATAGCCTTCTTCAATAATATCAATATCTCTGTAACCAAAAGATGAAAGTTCATACTCCTTTCTTGCAATTTCAATCTCCTTTTCTTTTTGTAAAAGATTGAATTTTAAATTTTCATACTCTTCTTGTGTCATTCCACCTTTTTCATATAATTCTTTTTTCTTTTCAAATGTTGTTTTTAAAAATTCTAGTTCACTTTCGGCTTTTTTAAGCTGTAATGATAATTTTTCAAGGTTATACATTTGTTTAATTATATTTTTCTCTTCTTCCGATAATTCTATTTTAATTTGGTCAATTTCATTTTGAGCTGAGTTTAATTGATTTTCAATTTTAAGTTTTTCAAGTTCTAGTTGATAATTATAAATATCGATTAGAAGTTGCCCTTTACTTACTTTATCTCCTTTTTTAACATATATTTTATCTACGACTCCATCGACAAAAGAAATAACTGATACTTTTTCATAAAACGAAAGACTACCAAGACTTGATATATCTCTTGAGATTTTATTTTCTTCAACTTTAGAAGTAAAAAATTCAAATGTCACTTCAGAATCATCTAAATCAACTTTAATCGTTTGATTTTTTTTACATGAAATACAAAAAGGCAAAATTAAAATAAATATTATTAATAAAAAAATTATAAATCTTTTTTTCATATTCTGTCCTTTATTAAAATAACTATTAGTGGTATTTACTTTTTTAAAAAAACTTTTAAAAATCACTTTTATATTTTTTAAATTTCAATAAAAGTTATGATATAAACCATATCATTTATTTATCAAGATTATCATACATTTCCTCAAAAGATAATTGCATGGTATCCAATAATTGAAATATCAATGACAATATTGAACTTTTTTCCTCTTGACAAGATATATAAAAATCATCTAATTCTTTTAGAAAATTAAAGTAATCAACCTGCTTAATTTCGCCAATTTTCAATTGAGTAGCTATTATTTCTTTCTTTTTTTCCATAATTTGCTTTTTGTTTAATTTAAGAAAATATTTTTGAATTTTAGAATATAATTGAATTATTGTACTATCAATATTTTTCTCTATACTGCCTATCATTTGTTGATATTTTCAGAAGTTGTATTTAACTCTATCAATAATTGTGTTTCATTATCTGGTAAAATTAAAGTATTAAGTCCAGATAGAGAAGTTTCAGTAGAAATAGAAGAACTTGATTTAGTTGAATTAGTTGTCAAGCTTAAATTACCTGAAAAAATTCCAAAATCAATTGAAATACCAATATCTATATTATTTGCAGCAACTATATGAGGCACAAATGAATATTCAATATAACTGGGAGCAATATTATTTTGGATATTAATAAAATATTAAAAAGATGGAGGTAAAAAATGGAAAAGAAATTATTTATTTTATTTATACTAATAATATTTATTATGACAACAACAATTAAGACAAATATAAAGGCAGATGGTAATATAGAGATAGATAGATATATAGAAAAATATATAAATATTAATAAAAATATAGCAATGGGAAGTGATCATATTTTAGTAATAAGAAATGACAATACACTTTGGGCAATAGGAGATAATTATTCTGGGCAACTTGGAACAGGAGATAATATAGATAAAGATGTATGGGTAAAAGTATTGGATAATGTAATATCTATCGCAGCAGCGGAAGGAAGCAGTTTTGCAATAAAAGAAGATGGAACACTATGGGCAACTGGTTTAAATAAAGATGGGCAACTTGGAACAGGAGATAATAAAAATAGAAATATATGGGTAAAAGTATTGGATAATGTAAAATCAATAGCAACAGTGAAAGGAAGTAATTTTGCAATAAAAAAAGATGGAACATTATGGGTGACAGGAAATAATAAAGATGGACAACTTGGAACAGGGGATAATAAAAATAGAAATAAATGGGTAAAAGTTCTTGAAAATGTAAAATATTTAGCTTCAAATGTTGATTATAACTTTACAATAAAAGATGATGGGACTCTTTGGGTAACTGGCAATGGTTATGAATTAGATCTCATCGTCGATGAAAAATATTCAATAAATAAATGGATAAAAGTTCTTGATGATGTAACATATATAAGTTCAGAAGAGTCTATAAGTTTTGCAATAAAAAAAGATGGGACACTTCGGGCCATTGGAAATAATGAATTTGGACAACTTGGAATACCACCAAATAAGTAATAATAAGGATTAGATAAAAAGTTTTAGATATTTTGATGGAGTAAAAATAGGGGAATAATGTAAGAAAGAGAAATAAATTAGAGTCAATATTAAATAAAATTAATTTTACAAAATAAAAATAATTTTTCTAAAAAAACTATTTTTATAAAAATATTATACAATTAAACAAAAAAAAATAATAAATTTTAATATAAATTGTTCTATTTTTCTTTAATTATTCTATATTTTTTAATATTTATTTGACTCCAACTCAAAATCATACTAATATAACCAAAATGAAAGGATAGCTTTACAGGGCACCTTAAAGGGTGGGTGGTGGGGCGGTCTGAGGCATAAGAAAAAAGAAAAATAAAATATAGAAATATTAAAATTGATATTTTGAAAATGTTATAACAATATTTTCCTTTTTATTTCCTTTATCATCGAAGTTTATAATATTAATTGTTTTAACTAGCTGGTAATTTTTATAGCTAAAATACTGGATATTTATATCCATCTTTTTGGCATTATCCTGAAAAAAAGAAACCATAGAAAGAAGATTATTTACAAAGACAAAATTGTATGAAACAAGCTGAGAGTCATCTTTTAATATAAAAATATTTTTATCCTGCGAAATTGTATAGTTTTCAAATTGTTTAACAAGTTCTTCTTCCGAAATAAAAACATAGGATAAAAGTTCGGTGTAGATATTAAAATAAGAAAGAGCAAAATCTAAATATTCTGGCTTTATTCCATCTATATTAATACTTACCTTCCCATTTTCCACCTTCAAAATTATTGAAACATCTTTCAATTGCTTTGAGAAGGCATCGGATGGAAGTTGGCTTAGAAAATCTGTAAAAATGGTTGAAAAAATGTTGCAACTAAATGTTTTTGGAAGCATACTCTGTTGCTTTTTTATAGCCTGTATAAACAAAGATTTTGAATCCTGGGCTGCGATTTGATAGATAAAAAAAAGGGTAAAGATTATCAGTAAAATTAAAAATAGTTTTTTCTTCATTAAAACCATACCTGTTTAATTATTTTTAGTTCTTTTTATTTTTTTTGCTTCTTTTTTTAAACTCTTTACAGTTATTAAATTATCTTTAATTATTTTTTTGATTCAAAAGCTCTTTTGCATGTTCTAATGCTGACTCGGAATCAGGTTGACCACTGAGCATTCTGGCTATTTCAGAGATTCTTTGCTCATTTGTCAGTTTATGAATTGAAACATATACATCTTTTCCTTCAATATTTTTAATGACATTGAAATGATGAATACCATAAGATGCTATCTGAGGAAGATGAGTTATACAAATTATCTGCCTTTCTTTCGCTATCTGTGAAATCTCACTGCCAACAAGGTCTGCCGTTTTCCCTCCGATTCCAGTATCTATTTCATCAAATATTATTGTGTCTGCCTCTTCATAATCTATCAAGGCTTTTTTTATTGCAAGCATTATCCTTGAAATTTCACCGCCTGATGCAATCTTTCTAAGGCTTTTAACTGGAAGTGATGGGCTTGAAGAAAGGGCAAACTCAACATTATCAATACCATTTGATTTAACTTTGTATCCTATCCCATTTATCCTACAAAATGACTGCTCATCTGGTTCATAATCCATCGAAACTGCAAATCTTGAAGCTTCCATTCCTATTTTTTTCAAGTTTTCATTCACAGCAAATTCAAGTTCTTTTGCGGCGACTCTTCTTTTCTGAGATATAGTTATAGCATCATGGGCAAGTTTTTGTTTTAGGTTTGAAATTTCATTCGAAAGTTTTTCAATATTTTCATCTAAAGAATCATAATTTGCAAGTTCATCTTCATATTGCTTCTTTGTATTTAGAACATGCTCTATTGTATTTCCATATTTTTTCTTTAATAACTCAAGCTGATCAAGCCTTTCATCTAAAAATCTTAAATGCTCCTCTGAAAAATCCATCTTTTCGAGGTAAGAAACTATTTCCTGCTCTGTATCCTGAAGCAAAATATAGGCATCCTGAAAATTCTGAGAGATTTTAATTAAACTTGAATCGAAAGCTGTCAACTCATCAATAGATTTTTTTATTGAAAATATCCTGTTTAATCCAGAATTTTGACTTTTCAAATAAGATAAAGCATCTGAAAGGTTTGCAACAATCTTTTCAGAATGTGATAGCCTTTTTCTTTCTTCGTAAAGTTCTTCCTCTTCCAATTTTGGATTTATCTTATTTATCTCGGAAATTGCATAATTTAAGTAATCTATTCTTTTTGTTTGTTCATCTTTAGTCTTTCTTAAAAGGTTTAGTTCTTCCTCTTTTTTCTTTAGCAAATTGTAATAGTTTGAAAATTGTTGAACTTCCTGCTTTATATTTGCAAAAAGGTCTAAAAGTTCAATATGAGAAGCTATATTTAAAAGTTTTGAGTTTTCATGTTGTCCAACAAGTTCAATAGAGTTTTTAAATATTACTGAAAGATAGGTTTTTGGAACAGGAATATCATCCATAAGGTATGAATTTTTTGCTGTTTTTGGGTTATATATCCTTCGAATTGTTATCTGGCCCTTTGTAAAATCAAGTCCAAACTCTTTTCCCTGCTCTTTTATATCTTCATCAATTTTATCTAAATCAACCTCAACAATTATCGGTTCTTCTTTATTTAAGAGAAAAGTAGTATCTATCGGTTCACCAAAAGCGAGGTAAAGTGAATTTATTAAAATAGATTTACCTGCTCCAGTCTCTCCAGAAATTATTGTAAGACCTTTGTCAAAATTGACTTCAATCTCTTTGATTAAAGCATAATTTTTTATATAGATTCTTTTTAGCACGACTTATAGACCCCAACCAAGTTTTTTTGAGATAATATCAAAAAAAGTTACTTTTTTAGCCCTTACTATTGTAATAGGTTTTTCTGCCTTTTTAACATTTATAGAGTGCTTAACTCCCCCGATAAACGATATCCCTCTTTGCCCGTCTGCTGTAATTGTTATCTTTCTTTTATTTAAGATTGTTATAGAAACCTCATGGGAACTTTTTATAACTATTGGCTTTACTGTAAATGAATGAGGGCATATTGGTGTTATTATTATAGATTCAAGAGTTGGACAGATTATAGGACCTCCTGCAGATAAAGAATAACCAGTTGAACCTGTAGGTGTTGCAACTATTATTCCATCTCCCCAGTAGTGTAAAAGTTTTTCACCATCAAGTTTTACAAGAACTTCTAAAGGGGTTGAAAATTCAAATTTTGATACAGCTATTTCATTTAAGCTATAAAATTCAGATTTTTTGTTTTCGCTTAAATGTTCTATATTTACATTTGTTTTTAGCACCATCCTTTTGTCTTCTATGAAGTTTGCCGATAAAAAATTGTTTAACTCTTTTTCAAGTTCATAAAGGTAATTCCAAGCTAAAAAACCAAGTCTTCCATTATTTATAGGTAAAAAAGAGATATCTTTCTCATAAAAGTATGATACTGTAAATAAAAATGTGCCATCCCCACCAATAGAGACGGCAAGATCAAAATTTTCAGATAAATCTGGCTTTTCTTTTATAAAATGAAATCCAGCACTATCCCTTTTTAATGGATAAAAAAAGGGGGAAATATTTGAAATCTTTTTAATGGAATTTTTTAGTTTTCCTGTAAAATCTAAGGATTCATGGTCTTTTTCGTAAATAAAAAAGGCGAATTTTTTATTTTCTGCCATTTATTTCAAGTAAAGCGACTTCTGTATTTTCCACAATATTTAATATTTTATCTAACTCTACAAGTTTTAGCACTACTTTTACAGATTCTGAAAGATTTGTAAGATAAAGAGCGCCATTTCTTTTCTCAAGCTTTTTATGAGTTGCAACTATAACTCGAATCCCCGAGGAAGAGATATATTGAGTATTCTTAAAATCAAAAACAACAAATTTAATATCTTTTTCAAGTTTTTCAGTAAGTTCTTCTTCAACTTCAAGACTTGAATTGATATCTAATTTTTCCTGAAAATAGACAATTAATACATTTTCTCTTTCTTCTATAAGATACTTCATAAAGTCCCCTAATTTATTTTTTTCTTGACTTCGTTAATATTCCATTTTCCATCACTTAAGTAAATATATGAATCAGAAAGCTTTTTTATCAAATATAACCCAAGTCCCCCGACTTTACCTTTTATTTGGGAAAGCGAATCTGGAATATTTATACTTTCAACCTGTTTACCAGAATCCATAAACCTTAAAATAAAAGTATCATCTTCTATACTTATTTTTACAAATATAAAATCTGAAGATTCTCCCTCATATGAATGTCTTATAATATTTGTAAAAATCTCTTCAGCAACTATCAATATTTCAGATATAATAGAACTTTTCACATTGTTACTTTCAAGAAAGTAAAAAATATTCTCTCTAAGCTTTATAAAATTGTCAAATTTAGCTTGCAGTTCAAGTTCTATCATTTTATTTTTTTCTTTTAAGCTTAACATTTTTTATCTCTTATAAAATAATACAGAATCATATTTTTTCAATATGAGGATACTTTATTTATAAAATAGGAAATTTTATTTATCTCATTTTCAGTCAGCATAGGGTAAAATGGTAGTAAAATAGCATGCTTTGCGATTTTTTCAGTTACTGGATAATTTTTTGTCAGTTTTAATTTTAATGAAAGAGGAATCTTTATAGCAGGTTCTATCTCTATTCCGATCTGCTGGGCTATCGTATTTGCGATATTTATATCCTTGGTATCAATTGTAAATGTTGTGAAACTTGAATTTTCAGATAACTCTTCTAAACTCTGATTTTCCAGCAATTTTCTTGAATCAAACCAGTTAGAATCGGTTATATCTTGCTTATTTTCTTCATAAAGTTTTGAAAATATCTTTTTCCTTGATTCTATTATTTTATCTTTCTTTGAAATTTGGCTCAACAATAAAGAACAGTTAAAATCCGAAAGGTAAAGATTGTTATTTGAAGAAAACTGATTTATTTTTTCATAAATTTTTCTATCTTTAATATATATTAAAGCGCCATCTCCAGATGTAATTATTTCTTCATCTTTCAAAGAACATATTGCAAAATCAAGATAATTTATCAAATATTTTCCATTAAATTTTGTAAATAAGCAGCCAGAAAGATCTGCCATAGATATTATATCTATTTCAGGGATAAATTGAAGGTCAACAGGGTAACCAAGGTTATAACTAAAAAAAAGAATAGATTTAGTTAGTTCATCAAGAAGCTTGGGGTCAAAATTTATAGAATACTGGTTTATATCAAGAGGAGTAATCTTACCGAAGAAACCAGAAAATTGACTAAAATAAAAGTAATCTATATCATCTGAACTATAAAGATTTTGGTATCTTTTTTCAATATTTTGGAGTATCAATTGTAATGCAACATATTTTGAAGAAACAAGGATTATATTGTTTAAGTTAAGTATATTTCTTAAGCTTTCTATCGCTTTTTCATATACTTCTTTAGGAAAGATCCTTCTATTAGCCAAAGCCTGTAATACTGATAGCAGATCATCTCTTTTTAATGAAGGCTCTTTAAAGGTTACTATCCTGCTCAAATGTGCCTCCATCTACAAGAGTTTTCATTTTTTTTAATTCTAAAACATTTATATTTCCACGTAAAACACAATTCTTTCCTATGTTGATTCCACCTGGAAGTAAAATATTGTTACCTATAAGAGTGTAACCTTCTGGTAATTCATTTTCATAAACAATATTCTTCAAGTTACTTTGTGATGGAAAACCGATTTTAGTAGAAGGGCCAATTGTAATATCTTTTAATGCATTTTTATTTGAACCTATAATTGTATTTTTTACTTTTACTCCTTTTGCAAGAACATTTCCAGGTAATATTATTGAATTTTGTATATGTGTTTCATTAAGGATAATAACATCATTAAAAATAATTGAATCCTCTACTTCGCCTCTTATTACAGTATTATATCCGATAAAGGAATTTGTAACTTTTGCTTCTTTGGATACAAGAGTTTCTCCCATTTTCTCAAAATAGGTAGAAATCTTATTTATAAAACTGATTAACTCAAACCTTCCAAATAGAAGAAGGTGAAATTCAAGATAATCTTTTAAGTTGTTTATTTTAAATGAAAATTCTTCTTTCAGATCAATATTTAATTTTACATCACTCAAAAAAAATTCATTAAGTTTATCAAAATGTTCAATTTTTTCATTTTCGAGAATGAATTTTAAGTATTTGACCTTTACAATAAAGCCATAAGAATTATTCCCTTCAAAATTTATTATGTAGCAATTTTCTTTTATTTTTGCAGAATCTACTGACCAGAAATAATTTATATTGCAAGGAACAAATAGAAGATAGTCATTATCTTCAATTTTTTTAGTAGATATATAATTTAAGATAGATGAATTAAAGAACCTATAGTTGTCTATTAAAGAGGTTCCAATCTGCTCAATTTTGACTGAAAACCCAGGATAAAAAAGGCTTTCTGTTACCTTTTTATCTTCAAAATCAAATAAGAAAGCATAACTTGAAAAATTATTTTTTATGCCATTTATAATATTTAAGGAAAAGACAGAAAAGTTTATAAGAATAGGTAAATAAGGATAACTTATCTCATCTGTCAAACCTAAAACTTTTCTTTTATCTTCAGGTAAAAAGCCTATAAAATGATATTTTGACTCTGGCATCCGCCTTCCTGCCATATTAAAATTATTGTTGCATTAACAAGATAGACTTTTACTTAAAATAGTCAATTTTTCACTTGAGATTTGTTTGATCTATGTTATCAATTGAATATAATTTATCAAGAAAAAGGATAGGTTATGAATAATCTTGAAAAAATACTTGATGATTCAATCGCAAAAGTCAAAGATTTTCCAAAGAAAGGGATTTTATTTTATGATATAACTTCAATACTGTTAAAACCTGCTGTGCTTAATCTTATTATAGAAAATCTATATGAACACTACAGCAAATCTTCAATAGATGGGATTATCGCTGTAGAATCAAGAGGATTTATCTTTGCTTCACCTTTAGCATTAAAATTCAATGTGCCATTAATACTTGCAAGAAAAAAAGGTAAACTTCCGAGACAGACTATTTCTGAAAGTTACACATTGGAATATGGACAGGAAACTATAGAAATTCATAAAGAAGATATATTAAAAGGGAAAAGGTATTTGTTAATTGATGACCTTATAGCAACTGGTGGAACTTTGAAAGCCATCGCAAATCTTGTCGAAAAGTCTGGGGCATATATTGCAGGGATAGCTGCTGTTATAGGACTTCCTTTTTTGAACTACGATAAATTACTTGGTAAATATGATGTAAAAACCTTGATCAACTATTCAGCTGAGTAATATATTTTAACAATCTTCTAATCTTTTTCTCTGAACCAAGACTTTTTATCTGTCTTTGATTGAAAATAGTTTGAATTATATTTATAAATTTATCTGGATTTTCATCTTCAACTTCAAGTTCATAGTCCTCAAAGTAGTTCAATCCTTTTGAATCTTTATAATATTTTGTATAATCTAGATCAAAAGGCATATTATAAAAAGATAATTTACCAGTTAATCTTTCGATTTCTGAAATTCCAAGCATTTTTAAGTAACTTTGATTTATCCCTAGGTCTATTTTAAGTTGATTGATAAATGAAATTGTTTCTTTATCCAATCCAATCTCTAACAATTTATCTTCATTTAAAGGGAATTGATCTTCAATTAAAGATAGATTTAGTTTGTCCACCTTATAATTCAGTTCCTTTGCAACCTGTAACTCTGGTTTTTCTTCCGATGGAAGTCTTCCTTTTATATTTGCCTTTACACTAAAAATAATCTCGCCAGTACCAGTTAAAACCCTAATTCTGAATACAATAGATGGTAAAAAAGTATATGGGATGGTATCATAGTAATATGTTTTTATTAAAATAAGTTTTTTATTTTCACCATAAGATTCAAAATATTCTTTTAACTTAAAATAATCATCTTTACTTAAAAGATACTTAAGTTCTTTTTCTATCATTTTTAATACCTTCAACCATTTGATCAATTTTTATATCAATTTCAATATCTTTTTTACCAGCAAATCCAATAAATTTAAGATATTTAATAATCTTATCCTGAAAATCTTTTCCATCTGAATAAACTATAAAATCGGCACTTTGTAGATAAAAAGGTAATCTTTCAAAATATAATGATTCAAATTTTTTAATATCTTTTGCCAATGGCCTTTCTGTATTTTTTACTCTACCTAACAATATGCTAAAAGATGAATATAAAAAAATTACTTTACTTTTATTTTTTAATTTTTCTAAATCAGGATAATATTGTAAAGTTCCTCCACCTGTTGCAATAATGATATTATCAAAATCAAGTAGCATATTAAAAATATTTTTTTCAATTTCTCTAAAATATTTTTCCCCTTTTTTTTCGAAGATTTCTGATATTTTGCAATCGGTAGCTTTTTCTATTATCTGATCTAAATCATAGCTATTATAAAAAAAAGATAGAAAACCTATGGCAGTAGATTTACCTGCTCCCATAAAACCAGTTAAGATAATATTCACAGATCTAATATCAATCCTTCTTTCGCTAAAATTGTCTCTATATTGTATCCGTTTTCTTTAATATAATTTTTTAGCACCTTATCTATGTAGTCAAGCTGAAAATCTGTTCTGGAAGGATCATGATGAAATAGAATGATAGATCTTGAATTTGATTTAATTCCAAGTGCTAAAGAATATTCAAAATATGAATGTCCATAACCTTTTTTTGAGGTAAGATATTCTTTTTTTGTATATTGGCTATCTATTATTAAATAATCTGCATTTTCACAGAAATCAATAATTTTCTGGTTTAAGCCTAATATTTCGCTTTTAGATAATTTACCATGTAAGGTTTGGGCTTGACTATCATCAGCAAAAAAATTATCGAAAGGTTCATGATCATAAACTGTAACAAGAACCTTATCTTTATACTCAATCCTATATCCCAAAGTAATGCAGGGATGATTTAACCTTATTGTACAGATTTTTGCATCAAAAATATTAAAAGTAGTTTCTGAAAGCTGAACCTCATTTATATTCGCGCCAATCTCATGAACCGATACTGGAAAATACTTATGCTCAAGCTGAGACAAGATTATGTCTTTAAGAGTTTGTTCTTTCGAAGACTCAGGACCATACATATTTATTATTGAATCTCCCTCATAAATCGGGGCAAAAAAAGGGATGCCCATTATATGATCCCAGTGTGTATGGGTAAATAAAATATTTATATTTAATGGCTTTTTTTTAGTGTTTAATAGGTAAGTGCCTAAGTTTCTTATCCCGGTTCCTGCGTCTATAACTAAATATTGCTCTTCATTAAATTCAATAAGGATCGAACTTGTATTACCACCATACTTAAAAGTATAAGGACCTGGAACTGGAAAAGAACCTCTGACACCATAAAGAGTAATTTTCATCAATCAGTGCCTTGTTTTTTCATTATATCCCTATAAAGACAATGTAGTAGTTCCTTACAACTCATGCATTTTTGACTTTCATAGTTAAAATCAGATGGATTGCATAATGATATTACATCTCTTTTATCTAATTCATTGACCTTTTTTAATGTTGATATTTCCTGATCCGAAAACTTAATATTATTTTTTAAT
Source organism: uncultured Brachyspira sp. (assembly GCA_964581895.1). Classification (GTDB taxonomy): domain Bacteria; phylum Spirochaetota; class JAAYUW01; order JAAYUW01; family JAAYUW01; genus Exilispira. The sequence continues at coordinate 60,907 of CAZOPR010000004.1, read as the reverse complement.
TTATAGATACACATATTTATGAAAAAGGCTAATTCTTGAGGTGACATTCTTATTTTTGGAGAATAATTACCTGTTTTACCAAAGTTTTTTTTATCTTTTTTTGTGATTACTATATTTATTCTTATCAGCTTAAACATTATGGAAAAAATCACGAATCCGACAAATAAACCAGAAAGATGAGCCCAGTGAGCAATATTACCGCCACTTCCTGAAAATTCAGCTATTAAATCTCCAGCGAAGAAGAATAATGGAAGGTATTTTGCTCTCATAGGTAAGAAGAAAAAAAGCATAATAATTGCATTTGGAAATGTGAAAGCAAACCCGACTGTAAGAGCATATATTGCTCCAGAGGCTCCAATCATTGGAGCCAAAACACCAGTTTTTAAGTAAATATATCCATAAATAAGTGAAGAAATAACACCAGTTAGTATTCCAGAAAGCATGTAAAAAATTATAAATCTTTTTCTACCCCACATTCTCTCAAGAGGGATGCCAAACATGAGAAGGGCAAACATATTAAAAAATATATGCCCGATACCATTGATATCATGAAGAAAAAAATGAGTCACAAATTGCCAGAGATACAAATTTTTATAGACATAATAAGGCACAAGCGAAAATTTTTGTAAAACATAGTTCCAGGGTAAAATACCTAATCGGCATATAAAATAGATAATTACATTTATGCCTATCAGAATATATGTTACTGGTAATGGTTGATTTCTATTTTGATAATTAAAGTTCATTTAAAATCCTTAAATTACGCTGAATCAATAATTACCATATAAAATTTAATTGTAAAATCTTTATGAAATTAACTGGGCAAGTTTTGTTGCAATATGATAATATTCCTCTTTATCTTTTTGATTTGCAATGCTTGTGAAAATAAATATTGCTCCTAAAAGTTGTCCTTCATCAAAGATTCCATGAATATACATTGTATTAAAAGATGAAAATAACTCCTGGTCTTTTTGGAGTAATGGTTGAAATTTATTTATCCCTTCTGGAATAAAAATATCCTTTCTTAATGTGGAAAGTTTTTCAATAATAGGTTCATCAACCTCAAATTGAATTTTGGCAAATCTATTGTCTGAAGATCCTCCACAGGTAAAGATATCCATTTCTGATTTAAAAAATGCTATGGCGTCAACATTGTATTTTGATACAAATGAAATACACAAATCATCATATGGTAATTCTGTTTCAGTAGGGGTTGAAGTTTTACTTTCAAAATCATTAAATTCATCTTCGCTAATTTGAGGTAACTCTAAATCTTCTATGCTTTCTCCAACATCACCTGCATTATCTACTTCTTTTGTTACATTTTCAAGTTCTTCAGCGGATAATGAAATTTCATCTGAGGTAATATCGCCAAAAAATTCACTTTCCTCTTCAGAAATTTTTTTCTCTACTTCTTCTTCAGTCTGTAACTCTTCTGCAATACTTCCAATGGGCTGTTCTTCTAAAATACCTTCAGGAAGGCTTTCAATATTTTCTTCTAAATTTGGTATTTCTTCCGAAGGTAAGTTTTGGTCAAGTTCTTCTATTGTTGGAATTTCTAAATTCTCTTCAATTTTTTCTTCTGGAAATTCAATATTTTCAGGTTCTTCCAAAATTTGCTCTGGCTTTTCTTCTTCAAGGTTTTCAACTCCCATAGATTCTTCTACTTCAGGAATTTCACCTATCTCTGGAATTTCGCCGATTTTTGGTAATTCTTGTATTTCAGATGATTCTGCTGTTTCTACTATTTCTGGAATTTGTCCAATCTCTGGTTCACTTATTTCTTCAAATTGCTCTATCCCTTTTTCTTCTTCAGAAATTTCTGGAAGTTCCATCTCTTCTAATGGTTTCATCTCTTCTTTTATAGAGGTTACTTCTTCTGGTAATTCAATATTTTCAGGTTCTTCCAAGATTTGCTCTGGCTTTTCTTCTTCAAGATTTTCAACTCCCATACTTTCTTTTATTTCAGGAATTTCTCCTATCTCTGGAATTTCGCCGATTTCTGGTAATTCATGTATTTCAGATGATTCTGCTGTTTCTACTATTTCTGGAATTTGTCCAATCTCTGGTTCACTTATTTCTTCAAATTGCTCTATCCCTTTTTCTTCTTCAGAAATTTCTGGAAGTTCCATCTCTTCTAATGGTTTCATCTCTTCTTTTATAGAGGTTACTTCTTCTGGTAATTCAATATTTTCAGGTTCTTCCAAAATTTGCTCTGGTTTTTCTTCTTCAAGATTTGGAAGTTCTGTAAATTCAAATTCTTCTTTTAATTCTTTCGGCGCAGGTTCTACTTCTATTTTTTCTTCTTCCAGACCTGTAAACTCTTCCAATGGAGGTATTTCAAATTCTTCACTTTCTTTTTTTATTTCTTCTTTAAAAGTTTCTTCTTCATTAATTTGAGGTAACTCTAAATTCTCCTCAAGTTTTTCTTCTTCTGGACCGAACTCTTCTTCTAATGATTTCATCTCTTGTGAAACTGAAACAACTTCTTCTGGTAACTCTAATGATTCTTCTTCAACTTTTAATCCTTTATATTCCTCTTTAGATTCTTCTAATTCTTCTAAAGTTGGTAATTCACTTTCTTTTTTTTCAAATTCTTTTTCAGGTATTACTTCCTCTTCCTCTTCAATATTGGGCAATTCAATACTTTCTTCACCTTTTTCAATAGTTAGCTCTGGTATTTCGACTTTTTCTTCCTTTTGTATAGTTTCAATTTCTGGTAATTCTTGAGCTGTAAAATCCTCGTGTGGAGCAAATACATATTCTTCTTCTAAAGATACTTCTAAAGGTGATTTTTTCTGAGAAACTTCTTCTACCAAAGATTTTAATGCAGTATCTATTGGTTTTTCTGTCTTAACTTCCTCAAAGAAAAAATCCTTTTTCTTTTCTTCACTTGAAACTGCGCTAAGAAATTCTTCCTCTTCCTCCATATTTTTTAATTCTTGATATTCTTCTGGTTTTTTATAGTATTGCTCCCCTTTTACTTCGACTTCTTCCTCTTTAGGAGTAAAAAAGAAAGCCAGTAAGACATAAGTTATTAAAATTATTATAGTTATTAAATAAAAAGAAATAACAATCTGAACAATTATTGGAGTTCCAATTTTTTCATTGGGAACTATGACTACCTGTTTCCCGGCATTACCTATTTGATTTATGAAAAAATAGTATTTATTATTTCCAACTTTTACAGGACCTATAGTTTTACTATCCTGCTCAATGGTGCTCATAATATCAGATAATCTATCTTTTTCTTCTAAAATATTCTTAGGGATATTAAAGATTATCATGTTATAGGCTTTTACAAATGCTAATCCTTTGATACTCAAGGTGGATTTTTTAATTGGTTCAGTTAATAAAGAGGTCCCCGAATAATGAAACAAAGCAAGTCCAAGCATTTTACCATCTTTTTGAACAGGGTACCCTAAAACAATCTCATCAGTACTTTGAGCTTCTTTTGTTGTTTGAAAAGGCAATATAAGATATTCTTTTGTTAAAAAGTTATTGAAATACTCTGAAGCTAAAACCATCCCTTTTCTTTTTGAAGCATATGGAGGATAGACAAAAAATATGGTTTTATCATTATTTACAAAAGTAATACCATAACAGTTTTTATTTCTTATGGTATATTCATAAACCTCGCTATATACCTTATCAGTAATAATCTGGTTGGTAAATGTATCAATTATAAATGAATTTTCGACAAGATCTTTCATTTTAGATCTCTCTATTTGAATCTGCCCTAAAAATTCTATCCCTAATTGATCTACCTGCTTCTGTATAGAATTCACTGTATTTGAAACATTGATGGAGATTGGTAACAGTTTTAAGTTATAACCAATAGCCAAAATTAAAAATAAAATAAGACCAACAGAAACTGATATTAAAATGTTTTTAGCACTTTGACTCATATTTAGCCTCACTTCTATAATATTTCTTCTACATAATATTTATTCTTATAAAACATTTATTCTTCAAAATATTTATTCTTTATAAATCCTTAAAAAAATCTGGTATCTCTGCTATGTCTACTTCTTTTCCCAAAGTATTACTTTTTTCAGAATCTTCTTTTAATTCTTTTTCATCTATATTATTATCCATTTTTTCATTATTTTCCAATTTTTTTATACTTTTATTTTCTCCTTTTTTTGTTTCAAAAAGATACTGCTTTAATATAATATAGCCAAAAACAAGAGAAATAATAACAATAAAAAAAAGAATTGCAAAAAATAAAATAACTTTGATTGGTTCAAAAGGTAAATAAAAACCAATAACAACTTCCATAAGTGAAGATGAAAGAGGATAAAAATAAAAAGTATGATATTTTATCTTTTCTTCTTTGTTTTTATAATAAAAATTAAAATTGTAAGGTATAGTATAAAATTCCTTTGGAAGATTTTCCAATAAAGCATAATATTTGTTATTTTCTTCATCAGCTAATATTGAAAAAATTGCTGGTTTAGAATTTTTAAGAACTAACTTATAACTTTTTAAAAATAATAAACCTTTTTTTTGAGTATCAATATTAATAGAAGGTACTTTTGTCTGATCAATTTCAATAGTATTTTGACTCGTTATTTTAAGATATTCTTCTTTATTTAATTTAACTATCTTAAAATGGTACTTTGAAAATTTTGAAAGATCTATCTTATTATCATTTAAAGGAAAATAAATCGAGATGATAATATTTTCATTTATTGGTATAGCAGAGCTTGAATATAGAAGCATTTTATTTAATACCATTTCATCATATTTTTTCCCAAAATTTTTTAAAAGATTTATTTTTTCAGTCTTTTCCTCTTTAATATTTTCAAGTTTAATATTTTCAAATTTTACCTTTTTGAAATAAAATTTTAAAGAAGAGAAAAATCTATCAATTTTTTTTATTAATCTATTAAAATTAAATTTTATGAAACTAAAAAATTCGGCTATTAAATTTGTCTTAAATTTTATTACACCTTTTATTTTACCCGAAACATCTTTCAAATAAAAGCAACTTGTTGCTCCAAATAAAAAAATAATCAGAATCATTAATGTAGCTATTATTTGATATTTTTTTCTTCTCATATCTTTTTTTTTCGGTATTTTTTAGTTTTCATTTATTATAAAATAGAATTAATCAAAAAATATATTTATTGCTTAAAATATTTATAGCTTGAAAATCAGAAAATTATTGTAAAATAATTATAAAAGATTATTGACATATTTCAATATATGTACAAAAATTATTTTAGATTATCAATGATTATTAATTAGGAGGGTTAAATGGAAGGTGCTTCTTTTGGCTGGTTATCACTTCTCCCAGCTATTATTGCCATAACACTTTGTATTGTAACAAGAAATGTTATACCATCTTTGTTATTAGGTATCTTTACTGGTGTTTTTATTATTAATGGTTATAACCCAATCACCGCCCTTGTTGATACTGCTTCAAAATATGTTGTAGGTAAAGGTGTTGCAGATAGCTGGAACGCTGGACTTTTAGTTTTCTGCCTCATTATCGGTGGTATGGTAGGTGTAATGAACAAATCTGGTGGAATGCAAGCCATTGCTTACCAGATAGCTAAAAAAGCTAAAGGCAAAGTCTCTGCTCAAGTTGCAGCAACAACTTTAGGTATACTTGTATTTATCGATGACTATGCAAGCTGCTTGATTACTGGTAACACTATGAGACCAATCACTGATGCCCAAAAAATTTCAAGAGAAAAACTATCTTTTATAGTTGATGCAACAGCCGCCGCTGTCTCATCAGTTATTCCAATCTCAACATGGATAGCAATGGAACTTGGATTGATACAAGATGGTTTAACTGGAGTTGGTATTAAAGCAAATGCGATTGTTGTATTTTTACAATCTATTCCTTATAGATTCTATGTTCTTTTCCTTGTTGTTTTTATGTTTGCATCTTTTATAATGAAAAGAGACTATGGTTCTATGTTAAAAGCCGAGATTAGAGCGAGAAAAACAGGTGAAGTTTATGCTAAAGATTCCCATCCTATGTACCAGGATTCAAAAGAAATTTTACCAGATGAAGGTGTAAAAGGGACAATATGGGATTTTATCCTTCCTATCTTAACATTTATAATTGTTACAATTATTGGACTTAGATATAATGGTTGGGCTGGACTTGTTTCAGATGAGATGAAAATTATTTTTTCAAATTTCTTCAAAGTAGTTGCAGAAGTTAATGGGGAACAAGCTGTTTATACATTTAGAGATATTCTAGGAAATGCAGATAGCTCTGTTGTTTTAACATGGGCATCATTTGTTGCATCAATCGAGATTATATTACAGGTAATAATTGAAAGAAGAATGTCTTTTACAAAAGCAATAGATGCATGGATAAATGGTGTAAAATCTATGATTCTTGCTGTAATAATTCTTGCTCTTGCTCTTACATTAAAATCTGTAATCGATGAAATGGGAACAGCAAATTTCATAGTTGAACTTACAAAACCTATATTAAATGGCTCTTGGATACCTTTAGTTGTCTTTTTAATCGCATGTATACTTTCATTTGCGACCGGAACATCCTGGGGAACAATGGCTATTTTAATGCCTATTGCAATACCTTTAGCAGCTGCTGCTTCAAATGCAAATGGAGTCTTAACTACTTCCATTATTGCGACCATCGGTTCGGTTCTTGGTGGTGCAATTTATGGTGATCACTGTTCACCAATTTCAGATACCACAATTCTTGCATCAACTGCTTCTGGATCTGATCATATAGCCCATGTAACGACTCAGCTTCCATATGCTACAACAGTAGCTATTGCTGGTGGTATTTTTGGATATCTACCTTTTGCTATAGGTATCCCTTTATGGATTTCTTTAATTATTGGTTCTGCTGGTATCATACTTTTCCTATACCTTTTTGCTAAAAAGCTTGATAATGATGGAAATATAGTAAAATAGTAAATATCACAATAGTAAAATAGTGATATAGTAAAATACGAAAATAGGAAAATTATAAAATATTAAAACTTTAAAAATAAAAAGGGGTTGTCAAATTTAAGACAACCCCTTTTTTATTTTTATTTAAGCTTCCTGCTTTTTCATTTGCCGAGCTATCTCTTCCAGTCTTTCCTTTTGCTTTGCGATATCCAATGGGAAAATTGCAGCTGCTAAAAATAAGACAAAGGCACAACCATACCAGAAGGCACTACAAATCGAAATAGAAGCTGTAAGCCCGATAGCGACAGATAATATCCCTGCTACCCATTTACCAAAACCTGTCCCAAGACTATCTGTAAGGTTAAAAATAGAGAAAATAGCACCTCTATTTTCTGGAACATTTGTATCTAAAAGCATTGTTCTCATATTTGGACCTGTCATCGCAACAAAGAATCCTGCAAAAAAACCAGATATAGAAAGAAGTAATAGATTTGAAGGAATAAGTAAAAATGTAGCCAAAGCGAACGAAGCACCTATAACTGTTGTTACAGAGCAAAAAATAGGTAAATTTTTTGGGTTTTTCTTGGCAAGATCACCACCCCATTTGCCTCCCAAAATTGTTCCTAAAATAGCACCAAGAGCAAATATCATAAAGATATTTGTAGCTGCTGTTTTAGGTAGTTTTTTATTATCCTCTAAAAATTTATTCAAAAAAGCTGTTGCACCCCATGGAATTGTGCCTATAATCCCCTGTATAAAAAGATAAACATTTGTTTTAATATGAATCAGTTTTTTATAATCTGAAAATTGTATAGTTCTTGGGTATAGTATTCCTTCTTCAATAAGTTTAGCTGTAGCTTCTTCTGATGCACCTCTTTTTGGCTCTGGTACTAAAAACAAAAATAGTAAAGCCAATGGAATATTTGGAGCACTTGCGAGCAAAAAGCCGACTCTCCAGCCAGTAAGTGATCCCCATGAAATAGTTGTTGTATAGCCACCTAAAGCTATACCAAGAACATTTCCAAGAGAAAAGGAAGTCGTTAGTATCGCAGTTGCAAGTGGTCTTGATTTTTCACCATATATATCGCCAATCATAGAAAAAACCAGTGGGAAAGCGGCTCCAACTCCTATACCAGTAAGGATTCTTAAAATAAAAAATATAGTATAATTTGGAGCAAATGCTGTTAAAAGACATGGTATTTCACCAACAAGAACAGATAGGACAAATAGCTTTTTTCTGCTTGTCTTATCTGCAAAATATCCCCATAAAATGGAGATAACTGCTCCAAAGATAGAGAATACCCCCATCATAAAACCAAGATCTGCATCTGAAACGCCAAACTCTTTTTCAATAAGATTCAAATTTGGATTCATAACATTTGAATCTGCATTTAACATGATAAGTACAAGGCTCATAAATGCTAGCATTAAGACTCTTTGAGTGTTTGTCATCTGACCTCCTAAAAGATTAGTTAACTTTTATATTTTTACTATGCCTAATAAATTATAATTAGATTATCAATTCTTTCAATTTGTCGTAAAGCCCGGTAAACCTTTTACTTCTTTTTAACATAACTTGTTTTAAGCTTTTATGATTTGAAACAATATAAAAATCTTCTTTTGCCCTTGTGATTGCAGTATAAAGCAGTTCCAATGTTATGAATTCAAAGTTTTCCACATTTTCAGGAAGAAATAAAACAATAGTGTCAAATTCCGAACCCTGACTTTTATGAACTGTTAAGCAGTATGCAGGTTCCCAATTTGAAAGCAAAGAAAGTGCAATTTCTTTCAAAGAAGAATCTTTTCCTTCGTCTTCAAAATAAGCATAGATATCATCATCTTTCTTTTTAATTATACCAATATCTCCATTGAAAAGTTTCAATTGGTAGTTGTTTTTCGTTATTATTATAGGAATAAAACCAGTTTCACCCTGAGTCTTAAGATATCTTGCATACATCCTATTTATATTATATGTTCCATATTTTGACAACCTTAAAGGACTTAAAAATTTAAGTTTTCTTAAAAGCAGAAGCTGATTTTTTATTTCATCATTAAACTTAGTTTCATTAAATTCAACAATTTTTTTGCTTAAATTTTCAAAAAGTTTTATATCTACTTCTTGTTCTAAAATTCTTTGCTTTTCTTTCAATAATCTTATAAAATCATCAGCTAAAATATCTTTTTCATTATCATCTTTCACATTTAAGATTTTGTATAAGATATCTTTTGCCTTTTCAACGATAGAATCCTCTTTATATCTAAAAGATTTTGTAAGCTCAATAATATTAGATCTTTGTTTTTCACCTATATCATAAAGAAATTCTTTTAAGTCTGAAAAAACTCTTCCAGCCTCAACAGATGAAAGTTGATTTGCATCGCCGCTTAAAATAAGACTAGTATCCTCATCAAGAGCATCTAAAAGTTTCGCCATAAGAGGTATATCTATCATTGATGCTTCATCAACTATAACTACTTTATATTTAACTTTATTTTCTCTATTATGTAAAAATGATAAAGACATCTCAGAACCTTTCAGTAACCTATGTATGGTTATTGATTCTATTTTAATATCATCTATATTAAGATCTGCCCAATCTTTATTTTTACCGCTATCTTTGATAAGTCTAATGAACTTGCTAATATTCTCGTTAACACTTTCAGAAATTCTATCTGCAGCTTTTCCTGTTGGAGCAACAGCTATAATCTGATAAGACTTATAATTATATATTGATATGAAAGCTAAAATTATCAAAGAGAGAATGTAAGTTTTACCAGTTCCAGGGCCACCTGAAATCACTGTAAGATTATTTTCTAATGCATTAACAATAGCATTTATCTGCTTTTCATCTAAAATATTTTTAAAAATATCAATAAAATCATAGATTTTTATAGAATTTTTACTCTCTTCTTTGCTATCTTTTATTTTTGCTTTTATATTAATTCTTTCTATTATATTTTTAGAAATTAAACTCTCATATAGATAAAATCTTCTAAAATAAAGTTTATTTTCAGTTTCTAAGATAAATAAAGGTGGATTTTTCGACACTATTTCATTTTCTACATCATTCTTTTTTTCATTATTCTCATTTTCCCCAATTCCTTCATTATTATTATTTTCCTTATTTTTCTTTATGTTATTTTTTTCTTCATTTTCCAATTTATTATTTTCTTTATTCTTTTCTTTATCATCTTCTTTAATATTTTTTTCAAAATAATTATTTTCAAAGATTAAATTGCTTGCTTTTAAAAAAGAATTATTTTTACCCTTTATATTAAAGATATTTTTCTTTTTATTTATCTTTTCAATTATTACTTTCATTGAGTTTATATCGTCAAAATTATATATAAATTCTTTTTCGGTCTTATTTTTATCTTCGGCCAAATCCTCTTCTATACTTTTCTTTATATTTTCATCTATACTATTTTCTATTAGATCCTCTTTTGTTATCTTTTCTTCTATAATGTTATCTTCTGAAATATTATGTGAATCAGAAATTAATATTAAAAACTTTTCAAAAAACTTTGTTATTTTAGATATCTTTAATGAAATCTTCTTATTACTAAAATCTGGTAAATATATAAAAGTATTTCCATAACTCAAATGTATCTTACTCAAAATAGTTATAAAAAATAAAAATTTTAACTGGTTAAGTTCTATCTCTTTTAATTTTAAGCTCTTTGATTCATCATATGATTCATCATAAGATGATTTTGACTGATCATTAACCGATTTATCCTCTTTAAAATTCTCTTCTAATAGTTTATATAAAGGTCTTTCTGTATTTTTGCCATTTAATTTAATCAAAAGATTTAAAAGTTGGGTTGCATTTGTATCTGTAAAATAACATAGGCAGTTGTATGCAAGAACAAGATCAATCTGATCTATTTCATAAACTATTTTTTCTTCAAAATTAATTTTTTCTTCCACAATTATAATCCCTTAATCCACCTCAATAATATTTTTTGAAAGTTCTTCAATCTGATTTTTATCAAACTGTTTTACAAATACTGCATTATTATTATTTTCATTAATATATCGAACAAAAAAGTAATATACATTGCCAAACTCGTATGGTAGATTGTTTGATTTGATAAATTTATAAAGAACTGAAGCATAAAGATTATATTGAATATCATAGTTACTTTTAACAACTTCCCTTTCTAGTATATCGAATGATATTTCTTGATTTTCATCAATAATATCTTTTTTTAATTTTATATTTTCCTTTTGCAAATATTGGGATAAATCATTTGTTTTCCAATCTATAAAATTAAGTTTATTATCTTCTATAAATATTAGATCCACAAAACCTTTGAAATATCCTTTTATTATCAATTCTTCGTCAAAAACAAGGCTACTTTCAGAATCTTTTTTACAAATTTTATAAAACTCATTTATATTTTTTTCTTTTGCCTTTGCAAAAAATTCTACTTCTGGATAAAGATTTTTTAGTTGATAGATTCTATCTTCTGAAAATGGTATTTTGGTTTTTAATGTATTTAAGACTAAATTTAAGTTTTCATCTGCGAACTTTTCAACTATTTTTTCAGATATAAAATATTTTTTAACCATCTTCTGACTTATTTTTTTTATCTTTTCAACATTTTCACCAAAAGGATTTTCAAAAAGATCTTTATACTCTAAGATCAACTTTTCCATTGTACCATGAAATATATTACCAGCAAATCTCCCCTTAAAATCTGAATACTTTTCTTCAAAATCTATCCTGTATTGATCAGTATATGGGTTAAATTCAATAACAATATCCTGAAAATCCTTTTTAACTTCTTTTGCATTTACAACCTTCTCTCTTAAATGAGAAATTGAAGAATATGAATAGATTTTTTCAACTTTTGAATCAAATTCTTTAAGGTCAACTTCAGGTATTTCCTTTATTTCTTCCTTACTTAAATCTTTTCTTAAAATATTTTGAGTAGGTTTTACATTTTCATCTTTGTCATTTTTATTTTTATCTTTTTCATCTTTATCATTTTCATAACTATCTTTTTTATCCTCAAAATTTCCATCATTGATTTTGTTAAAATCTTTTTCAATTTGATCAAAAACCTGTATTATATTTATGCTTTCAAGATTTAATTCTGAAAGATAGCCTTTACCTTTTAAACTTTCTGCAAGATTTGAAGGATCAAAACCATCTTTTGTTGATTTTTCTTTTATTATAAATGGATACAACCTATTTTTTGCCCTTGTTATGGCAACGTACCTTAAATTGTCATCCTGGATTTTATGATATCCTTTATATAAATCTTTTAATTCATTATAATCTATTTCATTATTTTTAGGAGTTGTAGAATCTAAAATATATCCTTTATAAAATTCATTATTTTTTTTATAATAAAAAATCGCGGGATATTTATTTTTTGAATTAAAATCAATATTCGGACAAAAAACTGTATCGTATTCAAGACCTTTTGCAGAATGGATTGTTGAGATTATAATAGCATTTTCCTCACTTTCAATCCTCATAGAAGAAATATCATCGAAATCTTTATCGAAATCTTCATCCTCTCCTTTTATCAACTCCTTTAATATTTCAATCTGATCGTATAGAGAAAGATTCTTTTTTTCAAAATAATTGGTCAATACTTCAAAGATCTGCCTTATATTTGTGAGTTTTCTTTCATAATCATATATCGTAAATCCTTTAATATTAAGTTTGAATCTTAAAAAGATATTTTCAAAAATAGAATATATCCCAAGTTCCTTCCAACATTCATGAAGATATCTTAAAACATAAAGATAGTCAGGGTAAATAATACCAATTTTTTTAATTATTTCATCATAGGTATAATCAAAATAAGGGGTAGATAATAACCTTTTTATATATTTTATATCATCTTTGTTTAAAATTGCACTTAAAAGATAATATATGAAAATTGCTTCGTCTGTTTCAAAAACAGATTTTTGTTGCTTCAATGCGCAGGGAAGACCAAATTCTGTGAAAAATTTATAAAATTTATCAATATCATCATTATTTTTAAGTAGAATCGCCGTATTTTCATACTTAAATTCAGAATCTTCATATTGTAATTCTTCAATCTTTTCCTTTATCCAGAAAGCAACTTTTTTATTTTCAATATAATCAAGTTTTTTAGAAGCTTTTGATTTTTCTTTTTCTATATTTTTTTCATTAGTTTCGTTGGTTTCTTCATCTTTTGTTATTTTAATTAATTTAGCTTCAGTCTTCCCTTTTGATTCTTGAATGGCTGATTCAACCTTTTCATATTTTAGTAAATCCTTTATTTCTCTTATAATTTTTTCTGCATTATCTTCTTTATTAATTTTCTTACTATTTTTTTTATTTTTCTCTACTTTACTTTTATCAATTTCTATTTCATTTTCTTGGTCATCTTCACTTTCATTTTCTTTTTTACTTTCATTAAAAATAATTTCTGAAAACTGATTTATAAAATCAATCACTTTTGCTGTAGAACGATAAGACTGATTTAAAATATACTGACAATCTTCTGGAATATTTTTCTTTATATTTAAGTAATTTATGAAATCTCCACCTCTAAAGCCATATATTGCCTGTTTTGGATCCCCAATATAAAAAACAGTCTTCCCTGAAAATAAAGTTTCAAAAAGTTTAACCTGATTTTCATCACTATCCTGAAATTCATCTATTATAAGTAGATCAAATCTATCAGAAATCTTTTTTCTTATACTTTCATTACTATTAAAAAGGTTCAATAGAAGTTCCATTGAATCATTAAAATTAAAAATTCCATACTTCTTTTTTATATTTAAGGAATTTAAGGAGTAAAATTTAAGAAAATCCTCTTTCAAAGAATATAAATTATCTATTACTTCATCATTGTTTTTGTTACTTGGGTTTTTGGCTGATTCTATGTTTTTATCTAAATTTTTATTTGGTGAAACCTTAAAATTTTCATAAAAATCTTTTACCTTTTTCAACTCTTTTATTATTTTTTTTAATTTTTCTTTATCTTCCTTATCTTTTATTGATTTTAACAATTTTTCTAAATAATTTCGAGATGTAATATACTTTTCTAAAAGATATTTTTGTAAGATTAAATTATCTATATTTTTAGAGGACTTTCCGAATTCATTTACAAATGGAAGTCCTATTTCATTTGAAAATTCTTTTACAAGGTTTATGGCAAAGGAATGGATAGTGCAAGTATAAATTTTATCAAAATTAAAAATTGCATTATCTATATATTTTATGCGCTTTTCAAGATCTTTATCCTCTCTTATATTTTTTAAATAATTTAGCAAATCTTTGTCATTTTTAATCTTATTTATCTTTTCAATATCCCCATCTTTTAAGTAACTTTTTACCTCGATTAAAAAGATCAATATTCTTTCTTTTATCTCTTCTGCCGCCGCATTTGTAAAAGTAACAAGAAGTATTTTTTCAGGAGAAAAACCTTCAATTATCAATCTTATAAAAATTTGACCCATCGAATGAGTCTTACCAGTTCCAGCACTTGCCTCTATTAGATATTTCTTTTTTTCAATTTTTATACTATCAAACTTAAATTTATTCATAAGCTATCTCGTTTTAATCTTAATATTTTTTAATTTTAATATTTTATAAAATTCTTACACAATCTATTTCAAACTTTTAATTTTACTTTCATTACCAATTTCAATTTTTTTATGTCGCTATCTATTTTTTTCGGTTTTTATATTTACATCTGCTCTATCTAATTATTTTTTACTTTTATTATTTAGTACAACAAAATTATCTATAATAATAGATAGAGAACTAATATATTTTTTCATTATTTCTTGACTATCCTCATCAGAAAATCTATCAATATACTTTAACAAAACCGATATTTTATAAAATTTAATAAGATTGAAAAAATCCTTATCACTAAATTTACCTAAAATATGATTTTCAAATTTCTCTTTTATATCAAAATTATTTTCAAAAATTTTTTTATATTCAGCGATATCTTTTTTATAATCTTCTATGGTAAATAAGGAAATCGGTAGAAAATTCATATTTATTATCATTTCATCGTAAAATGAAAAAAGGGCTGAGATATTTTTATTTATATCTTTCATAATCGTTGCATTATAGTATATTTTTTGTAAATATTCAGTTTTATCTTCAACCTTAATACTACTTTCTTTTTTATCCTGCGAATCAAAACTATTATTTATATCATATTTTGAATCTACCAATTTTGCTATTGCTATTCTATTTTTTTCATTTAAATCAAAATTAGTAATTTTATCTATATTATAAATTTTTGTAAGCAAGATAAAGTAAAAATGGTATAAAAAATCATCTTTATCATTTTGATATAAAAGAATAAATTCTGTTTTTTTATTATCATCTATAAAAATCTGATAATATGAGAATTTTACAGGATAAATTAAATCTTCAATACTTTCTTCTTTTATTGTAACTTGCTTTATTGATATATCATTTGGTTCTGGTCTTATTAAGCCTTTTAGTCTTAATGAAAAATCAAAAACATTTTCTTTTATAAGGTTAAAATCAATTTCAGTTAAAACTCCCCTTGGTTTTAAGTATTTTAACTTATAATAATCTATAAGGCTTTTCTCATTTTCTTTTTCTTCATCACTTTTTGTTTGCTTATCACTTTTTAAATTTAAATTCAGCAAACTAAAAAACAACTTTTCAAAATCCTTTTTGCCAACATATTGATCAAATTCATTATCAAAATCATAATCATTAAGATATAAATCAACACTTAAAACCTTTGTAAGATATACTTTTAATGGATCTTTTAAAAAACTTAAAAAATCTTCCAAATCTATATAGTCTAAAATATTATTATATAAATAGTCTAAAATATTACTGCTTAAATTTTTGTTTATTTTTTTATCCAAGTTATCATTAAAATTATTGTCAACATTTTTTATTAACTTTTCCTCTTTTTCTTCAATCCTTTTTATTAAAAGGTTTTCAAAAAAAGTTTTCCAGCTCCTATTGTATGTTAAAAAATAGGTATTATTAGAAATATCAAAATTCTTAAAAAAATATTTTTTACTAAATGGTTGAATTGGCATCTGGATACTTTCAAGCAAACAATCTTTTAATAGATTTGAATTTATATCTTCCTGTAAGATTTTCAGTGCTATAGAAGGTGCTCTTACCTTATTATCTTTTGCATTTCTCCCAATGTAACTCAAAAAAAGGTATTCTTTTGCAGATAAAATAGACTCTAAAAAAAGGTATTTATCTGATTCTCTTATATCTCTATCCCAGCATTTTTTATCTTTTAGCATCAAATCAAATGAAAAAGGAGTAATATTTCTCGGAAAATTTATATCATTAAGACCTAAAATGGCGACAACCTTTGCGGGGACATTTCTTAAAGAGACCATTTCTGAAAAAAGAATTTTTCCAGTTGTATAACCATAGCTATATTGATAAGATTTTAAGTAATTTTGCAAGGTTAACTTTAATATATCAAAACTTAAAAGTCTTATCTCTTTTGAATTTATTTTTATTTCATCGAAAAATTCATTTATTTTGTTTCTATAGTAAAGTATCTCATCGTGATATTCCTCAGAATCTAAGATTAGATAGTCAAAAAATTCTTCAAAAAATATTTTGTAATCAGCAAGATGATGAGGTTTTTTAATGAATTTATAAAAATATAATAAAAGTCTATAAGCAAGAAAGATTTTCTCGATAGTTTCAATAAAATCACCTTCTATTTCAGTATTTAATGGTATAATAACATTATTCACCTCGATAAATGCATCTTTTTCAAAGTAACTATTTGTGCTTATATATCCAATAGCATTTGATAAAAATAAAGATTCTATATTAAATTGAGAAGATAGATTCTTATTTTCAAAAAAATCTCTATTATTAGAATTTTTATCCATTAAATTTTTCTCAAAAAGATTTTTATCAGAAATTTCTTCATAATATTCAAGAATATCATCAAAATCTGAACCCCAAAGATAGTTAGAAAATTGTCTATTAAAAATTTCGATATCTTTTTCTTTTAGATCAAATTTCTCCATTATTATTTCATTAGATAGAAAATTTATAAAATCATTCTTTTTGAAATTATTACTTAAAAGTTCAAAGAAAAAATTAATTATCTTAAAAATCTCGGAATCTTTTGAACTATCTCTATCAACTACAAATATAGGTAACGATGGCTCTTGGAAATTGAAAACTAATTTTATATAAGGAAGATAGCTATCTATATTTACAGCCATTATAATAATTTCTTCATATTTTAAGGATTTATCTTTACTTAAAATTTCCAATATTTTATCTTTTATAACCTCTAACTCTCTTAATTCTGTATAATTACTCAAAATCTGTATACTATCATCTAAAGCATCACTTTTTATAAAAGAATCTGGCATACTTTCAGAAGTTTTTAAAAAAAGCTGATATTTATTTAATAGATTAGCCTCTTTACCATCTTGATTTATTCTGCTACTTTTTTCATTACAAATATTTTCAATATTTTTTATATAGTTTGTCTTTTGAAAATCAAAAGTTACTGGAAAAAATTTCAGAAACTCCTTCATAAATTCTTTTTGTCTTTTTATGCAAAAATTTACAAGGTAGGATTTTGATTTTTCATCCTCATTTTCAAAATCTTCCTCATCAAAAAAAAAGTTACTTTCTTTTCTATTTTTAGGTTCAATTTTATTAATATCATATTTTATTTCATTATTAGATTTTATTTTAGCACTATTATATTTTATTTCATTATTAGATTTTATTTTAGCAGTATAATATTTTATTTCATTGATAGATTTTATTTTATCAATATCAGATTTTATTTCACTTAAAAAAGTTTTTGATGGAAGTAGAAAATAAAAGTTTATATCCACGAATTCAGAGATCTTTTTTAGGAAGATAAAGTAAAAGTAAGGGATACTATCGAAAGCTATAAAAAATAGAGGATTTTTTGGAAATTTTGGTTTTATGTCATCATTTTTCATTCTTTTCAATATATGATATTTAGTATTTTTTAATGGACTATTTATAATAAGTTTAATAAGCTCAATCTGAAAGGAATCATCATAGATTTTACTTTTGATAATAAATTTTCCATTTTCATTAAATTCATAAAAACTATTTAGCAAAGCACAATCTACTTTTGTTAGATCTTGATTTTTTAAAAGATCCCAGATATCAAAATCTCGAAAGGTCTCATATTGCTCATATAAATCTGAAAAGATAATTAAAAAATTAACAAATTTTTTGAAGTCCTCTGAATAAATGAAATGGCTTTTGTCATTGTAAAAACTAAATTTTTCATTTTTATCATCAATAAAATTTTCTTTTATATTAATAGACTTTTCTTTTCCATCATTAAACTCTTGCTTAAAATTGTCATTAACTTTAAACTTAGAATCTTGATTTTCCTTTATTTGATAAAATGAATTTGAAATCTTATCAAAGAAATACCCATAAAGAAACCAAAAGATTGTATCTTTATTTTCTGGTTTTGGCTTATCCAATTTATCAATATTTTCATATTCCTGTAAATAAGGCTTACTATATTCATTATAAAAGGATTGAAGGTTGAAACTATTTATATTTAATAAAACTTTATTTTTTTGGGTAAGTTTGAAAAGAAGATATTTTTTAATCCCTTCACTCTGACTTACAAATATTGGTAAGCTTTCATAAAAAAAACTATTTAATTTGCCTTCTTTAACTCTATTATTGTAATCTGAAATTATCCTATCAATAAAATCATCTGCATCATAATCAAAAAAGAGATTGTAAGACATATTTTTTATACCTTTCAATTAATAATAAATTATCAAATCTAATTTTCAACAGTTTGTTTTACAAATTTTTATGCAGAATTTTAAGTAAAAATTCTCAAAATTTAATTAAATAAATCTTATATAATAATTTTTGGTCAAAATTTAAAAATTGTTGTAAATAAACTTGCTTTAATTATTGACAGCTAAAAAGCTTTATGTAAATTTTATTTGAGTCAAATTAAAATTTTTAATAGGCAAAATTTTAAAAATTAAAATATAATAAAATGTGATACTATAAAATATTTTTTAGTTAAAGAAATGAAACTTATAAGATAATGAAATAACTCATAAAAAACGAAAACTATTTATAAAAAAAAAATTATAGAAAAAAAAAGAATAAAAGGAGTTTAAATTGAAAGAACTTCTTATTGGTTTTACTTCTTTTGGGTGGCAATCTGCTGTTATGATATTTGTCGGCTTAATTTTAATATGGCTTGCAATAAAAAAAGAATATGAGCCACTTTTACTTTTACCTATAGGTTTTGGAACAATTTTAGTAAATCTTCCACTTTCAGTTGTTCTTGAGCACGAAGGGATTTCTGGATTTTTAAAGATACTTTTTGATGCAGGTATTACAACAGAACTATTCCCCATACTTATTTTTATAGCTGTTGGAGCAATGTGCGACTTTACACCGATGTTCAAGCAACCTGTTACGATGTTTTTTGGTGCAGCTGCTCAATTCGGGATATTTGCTACAATTTTAGTTGCTACACTATTAGGTTTCGATTTCAAAACTGCAAGCTCGATTGGCATTATAGGCGCAGCAGATGGTCCAACTGCCATTTATGTTGCCACAAGATTCGCAAAAGATTATCTTGGACCAATCTCAGTAGCAGCATATTCCTATATGTCACTTGTACCATTAATCCAACCGATTGTTATCAAATCAATAACAACTAAAAATGAAAGAAGAATCAGAATGGCTAAAATTGATAGGAATGTTCCGACTGCACTTCGAATAGGTTTCCCAATAATAGTCACTTTGATAACAGGTTTTATTGCCCCTATGAGTGTTCCTTTGATTGGTTCTCTTATGTTTGGGAACCTGTTAAAAGAATCCGGGGTCGTTGAAAGGCTTTCAAAGACTGCTCAAAACGAACTTGGCTCAATAGCAACACTTCTTTTAGGTATAACTATTGGCTCAACAATGCAAGCTGAAAAATTTTTGACATTATCAACACTTAAAATTTTAGGACTAGGCCTTGTAGCATTTATTTTTGATACTGCTGGTGGAGTTTTGTTTGCAAAATTTTTGAATATATTCTTAAAAGATAAGATTAATCCAATGATTGGGGCTGCTGGAATTTCGGCTTTCCCTATGAGTGCAAGAGTCATCCAAAAAATGGCTATAGATGAAGATCCTGGCAACTTTTTAATAATGCAAGCAGTAAGTGCAAATGTTTCAGGGCAACTTGGTTCTGTAATTGCTGGTGGCCTTGTCCTTGCACTTGTACCAATTTTACTTTAACTTATTTTACTTTAAAAAGGAGAGAACCGATGCAAGATATATTACAGGTCATTAGAAATGAATCTGCTTTTGTGAAAAGCCTTTTTTTGATGTTGATAGCTATTCCAATAACATTTATAGTTCAGTTAATCTTTTATTTTATAATTCATATATGGATCTCGATTTTCAATAAAGATAAAAGTAAAAGTTTAAATAATAAAAAGTAAAAAGAAATTTTTTTATAAATTATAAAAATAGAAAATAGATTTATAAAGATTGAAGATAAAGTGTTCTATAAGTCAAAATAAGTAAACTAAGCTAAATAAGGTAGTATAAAATGGAGACAAGATTTTGTTCTTTGAATAAAATCCCTTTAATTTATCTTTACTATTCTTTTATTCTTGCTTTTTCTGACTATCAGATAAAGATAAAGCTCGATTTTGAAAGTTTTAAGAAGTTATTAAAAGTAAGAGATATTAAACTTAATAGAAGTTTTGGCATTTTTTTAGATGGAAATATTGATTTAGAAATTAAAAGTTATTTTGAAAATGAGCTAACTCTTTTACTTTATAGTAATATAAATAAAAATATGAATTTTAGTTTAGAAGAGATAAAAAAGATCCCTATATCTTTTGTCCTTTTGGGCGAAAGAAAAGATGTTACCATTTATTTAGAAGATCAAAATAAAAGATTACATTTTAAAAAAGCTGTGTATGACAGCGGTACTGGAACAATACCAAAATTTCGAAAAATGGGATTTAGTAAATTAGTTATAAATGAAATAAAAGATAAACTTAAAAAACTTAAAATAGATGGATTTATCCTTGAAGTTTTACAGGATAATAAAAAGGCAATAAATCTTTATCTTGATTCTAACTTTAGAATAAGCAGAAAGTTTTATTGCTTTAATATTGAAAAAGAAAAACTTAAACAAAATATAGATCTTTATTTAAGAGAAAATAAAGTTTTTTATGATTTTATTATACAGAGATTAAAAATTAAAAGGATTAAAAACATCTTTTGGTTAAGGAAATCAGATATTACTAAATTTATTGAAACTCCTTTAAGCTGGCAAAATAATATAAAGTCTATAAAAAATATTTTTAGTAAAATTTCTCTTTTAGCGCTTTACTATGATAAAAAGCTTATTGGACTTTCAGCAATAGAAAAATCAAATGGTGATATTAAATTTTTTGGAGTTGATAATAACAAGGTTAAAGTAGATAGTAACATCAATTTATTAGATAAAAATTTTATCTTTCTTTCAATATTATTGGACAAACTTATAAATGAGTCTGAAAGTAAAATGATATCAATATTAAATGTCGATAAAAACTGCTCAATTTATGATTTCTTAAATTTTATTGGCTTTAATAATTTCATAAATCAATATGAAATGTATATTAAAATTTAGTTTAAAAAGATAGTAGATTTAGCCATTTTAGTGCTTTTTACAAAAAATTTATCATTTAGTCAAAAATTCAAGTTGAAAAATCTTAAAATCACGCTATATTTATAAATATAGAAAGTTGTTAAATATGATGGGAGTGCATAAGTGCATATATGAAAAAAATATTTATCTTTTTTATTTTATTTATAATAATTTTTTCATCATCTACATTTGAACTTCTTGCGGAAAATTCTGGTGGCTTTGTAATATCTCCTTTCCCAGGGATAAACTATCCTTATGAAATAGAAAACATAACCTGTGCAATCGGTCTTTTTGGACTTGTTATCCCATCTTTTCATGGTTATGCTGGCTCTTTGTTTTATAATACCGCACAGGATTATTCAAATGGTTTTGGATCTGCCTTATTTTTTCAATCCTATCTTAATGGTTTTGAAGGAATCTTAATCACAGGAGGATTTAACCATATAAATAATAACTTCAAAGGTTTTGAATTGGCATTTTTTGCAAATTTAAATATGGGTAACGCCTCTGGTTTACAGATTGGCATGCTAAACTTTAACTCGCAAAGTTTCACAGGTTTTCAACTTGGATTTTTGAACCTAAATATGAATGATTTTTCTGGTTATAGATTAGGATTAGTATCTTTTTCAAAAAACTTTAAAGGTTTTTTTGATATTTCTATTTTTGCAAGTATAAATTTTAGTGATTTTAATGGGATTCAAGCAAGTATCTTTAACTTTAATCTTGGAGATTTTAATGGACTACAAATAGGCCTTGTCAATTTTAACTTAAAAGATTCTTATGGATATAAAATAGGTCTTATTTCAATTTCAAATAGTTTTTCAGGTTTTCAAATTAATCTTGTAAATTATTCCAGTTTTTTCAATGGTGTTCAGATTGGATTAATAAATATCGCTAAAGTTGAAAAAGGAATTTCTATTGGTCTATTTAACTTTTTCTTAAATGGTTACAATGCAATAGAAACTAGCTATAATGAGCTTGGTATTTTAAAGCTTAATTTCAAATGGGGTTCTAAAAAGTTCTACTCTATAATAGGTTACGGAATGAATGATGATCAAACTCTTTTTCAAAGCACCTTGGGCTTTGGTTCTCATTATGCTTCTGGAGTTTTCTTTTTGGATATTGAATTTTTTGTCCAGGGAAGAGCAAATATCGATAACCTGAAAAAATATCTTTCAAATCCAGAAACTTTATATGGAGCTTCTGCTATCTATTTTTACGATTATCCCGATGATTACTATTATTATCCTGAAGTAGCTTTTCCTTATTCACTTTGCTATCTTATATTGGGTGACTCATCTTCCTTTTCATTAAGATTAAATATTGGGGTATCTTTCGGATTTTTCCAGATTATAGCTGGTGTAACATATAACCTTGGTTTCAGACTTAACCCCGACAATGCTGCTTTTAGCTGGTATATTCCAGATGAGATAAACCCAATAATGGCAGATATTAATAATTTTACATTTTTCCAGTATGGCTGGTTTGGTTTTACATTAGGAGTTCAATTTAAGCTTTGATAGAAGATCTTTTAGTTCAAGTACTCTATAAGAAGGTTTATACAGATATAGATACTCCTGCGAATGATGAATTACTGGGTAATTTTTGCTAACAATAAAAAGGTTGAATTTTTCAAGATTTTCACAAGATAGGCTAATTTTAAAAAATTCTTTTGTCTTATCTTTTAATATTGGTGAAAAAGAAAAAGTTTTTTTACAATATTTTTCACATTCTTCATAAAAACTTTGCTCAAATACTTTTTTTGAAAATTCACTCCAGAGTTTTATGAAGTCTTCTTTATCTTTATCTTCATTTTCTTTGTTTTTTTCTGCACTTAAAATACAGGCTTTTTTTAAGAGATCAATCTCATAACCTGATTTTAAGTATGGTCTTAAATTCAATCTTATATATTTTTTATCAGACCTAAGATATTCAATTAATGGTTCATTATTAAGTTCTATTTCTGTTTCAGTTTTATCATTATATTTATCTTTGTTTTTATCTTTAACCTCATCTTTATATTTAGTCTTATCTTTGTATTTATATTTAGCCTTATCTTTATATTTAGCGTTATCTTTGTATTTAGTGTTAAATTTATCTTTTGATTCAAAATCAACCTGATTTAAGTTTAAATCTTGGCTTATGACTTGTACTTCCTTATATAAAGATTCTATAAAATTTTCTTTATACCTTAAAAGATGAACATTTCCGCAAACAGCCTGATATAAAAATTTATAAATATCTTCAAATTTTAAGTAAGGATATGAGCAAATATGGGAAAAAAGACTTTTTTTATATATCTTTTCAAACATAATATTCTATATTATAATATTTCGCAATGATTTAGTAATATTTTCGGCAAAATCTTTCAAAATACTTATTAAAAATCACCACTTCCCCCAATGAACAAATTGGTCTGTCCACTTCCTTCTGTTTGCATTCAAAATAATATTGGTAATTGTTGGCCTTTTGTATTCTTCAGGCACAGGATAACCAATAGGAATCAAAGCAACAATTCTAATATCATCAGGTATATCCAAAAGGTTTTTTATCTTTTCTTCATTAAATGCTCCTACCCAGCATGTACCAAATCCTAAAGCTGTAGCTGCTAAAACTAAATGCTCAGCAGATATGGCAACATCAACTAAAAAGTAAGGTAGATCATCTCGAAATCCAGATAAAGATGGGTCCCCACAACAAACTATTATGCAAGGAGCCTTTGCCATCCAGACATTTACAAAACTTGAATATTTAGTAATATCTTTAATAAGCCCTTTATCTTTTACTACAACATATTCCCAGCACTGCTTATTTTGCCAGGAAGGTGCCCATCTTGCAGTTTCCATAATTACTTCAATTTTTTCATTATCTATCTCTTTATCTAAAAATTTTCTTATACTACTTCTTCCGATAATAGTATCAAAAAGGTCAGCGTAAATTCTTCTTATAACTGGTATTCTTAATCTTTTTCTTCCTTTTTTCATAATAATTTCCTCCAAATTTTATTGGCTTTATTATTTTTATATTTTTTAATTATTTTTTATTTCTCAGTTTTCCTTATTTTACTTTGTTATTATAGAAATTCAACTATTTTGATAAATTTGACTAAAATTATATTTTTTATTATTATGATAAAAGAAAATTTAAGTAATGTGGGGTAAAAATGAACTTTAATTTTCAATTTCCAGGATTTCAAAATCTTGAAAATAGAACTAAACCTTTAGAGTTAAACACTATCTATGATGTCATAATTATAGGTGGAGGACCTTCTGCTCTAACTGCTGCTGTATACTGCCTTAGAAAAGGAGTAAAAACAGCATTAATAACCAAAGATTTTGGTGGACAGGTTACAGAGACTTCTATAGTTGAAAATTATATGGGTTATAAATATATAGAAGGCGCTACCCTGGCTCAAAAATTTAAGGAGCAGATAGAGCAGTTTGAACTTGCTTTGACTTCAAATGTAATTGTTGAAAAAATAGTAAATGAAAATATTAAAAAAATTTTTTGCTCAAATGGCAATATTTACATGGCTAAATCAATTATTATTTCAACAGGTAAAAGATGGAAAACCTTAAATGTACCTGGTGAAAAGGAATTTTTAGGAAAGGGAGTCGCTTACTGTGCAATATGTGATGCCCCATTATTTAAAGATAAAGAAGTTGTAGTTGTAGGAGGAGGAAACTCGGCTGTTGAGGCTGCAATAGATCTTGCTAAACTTGCTAAAAAGGTAACTTTAATTCAGAATCTTGAAAAGCTAACTTCCGATAAAATTTTGATAGAAAAATTAAATAAATATAGCAATGTTAATATCCTCTTTTCTACTATCGTAATAAAAATAGAAGGGAATAGCAGTGTCGAATCTGTTCAAGCAAAAAGCCTAAAAGACGAAAAAATTTTAAATATAAAAGCAGATGGAATCTTTATAGAAATAGGTCTTATTCCAAACTCTGAAGCATTTTATGATGTTGTTGCTATGAATCAATATAAAGAAATTATTATAGATTGTGAATGTAAAACCTCAGCGGATGGGATTTTTGCAGCTGGTGATGTTACCTCTGTTCCATATAAACAGATTATTATAGCCGCTGGAGAAGGAGCGAAAGCAGCTCTTTCAGCTTGTGAATATATACTATCTAAAAAGGAGGAATAAATATGGATCTTTTCGACGAAAAAACAAAGCAGCAGCTAAAACAGGTTCTTTCAGAGATGAAAAATCCAATAAAAATTCATTTCTGGACACAGGAGATTGAATGCCCAACATGCTCAATTAACCATCAATTTTTAATGGAGATATCTTCTTTAACAGACAAGATAAAACTTTATGTTCATGATTTTACTAAAGAAAAGGATCTTGCAGAAAAATACAATATTGATAAAATTCCTGCAATTTTACTTACAGATGAAAAAGAAACTATTTTAGGAGTTAGGTTTTTTGGTATCCCTGCTGGATATGAAATAAACTCTTTTATTTCAGCCTGCCTCGAACTTTCAGGAGTTGCTGAACCAATTGATGCTGAGATCGAAAAAAGGATAAAAAATATTAATAAAAAGGTTCATATTCAGGTTTTTGTAACTTTAACATGCCCATATTGCCCAACAGCTGTTATGACAGCTCATAAACTTGCCATTAAAAATTCAAATATAATAGCTGATATGATTGAAAGTTCGACCTTTACTCCATTGGCCATAAAATATAATGTTACCTCAGTTCCTAAGACTGTAATAAATGAAACTTTGGAATTTGTAGGGGCTCAACCATTAAATCTTCTTTTAGAATCTATTGAAAAAGTATAAATTGATTTAAAGTTTGATAATAAAATTTATTTTAATTAACTTTATAATTTTATTTTGATTCAATATTAATTTGTTGAGAATCTGAAAATTCTTTTTCAATAACTATTCTTTCAAAAATGTATCTTAAAATATTGCAGTATGCCCATGGAAGATATATTCCAAATGTTATGATAGATAAAAGAATTTGCAAACCTAAATATTTCCAGGATTTAATAGTTTCGAATTCTGTGATTATTTTATATGATTTTTCTGTATAGTTATCTATCCTGATTTTAGAAGCAAAATGTTGGATAATTTTTATAATTGCAGTAGGCAGGTAAATAAATAATGTCAAAATAGTCAATAATTCTTGACCTAAAAGGAAGATGATTGATTTATTTGCTTTTGCATTTAAGGTGATATCAAAATCTGAATAAGTAAAATTTATTAACCATCTTAAATAATAGAAGATATATGATATAAGCATTATAAATGCGATAATAAATATTATTCCAAACAATATTATTTTCTTCAGAGTCATTGCCGCTAAGTTAAGTGATAAAACTACAATTGCAATATAAGGTAATAGTAATAACAAAACCATTATTCCTAATAATTTTTCCCCTTTCCCGTTAAATTGAAAATTATTCTCGTTATAATAAGTATTTGAAGAGATGAAGTTAATATATCTTCTAATATAAAATGGGGTATATATTAAAAGAGTAAAAATCATAAGAAAAAATGATGAAATAACAATTCCAAGGAATTTTAAAAGCTGCCCGGAAAAAACAAAAGCTTTATCATCAAGGTAAATTGAATTTATACTATTTTTAATTATTAAAAAACTTAATATAAGATTGATTAGAGTTACAGATAAAAATAATGATAGTATAATTATCTCTTTTCCTATTTCATTTTCTTTAAAATAATCTAATTTTTCTATAATTTGTTTATCAAAAATCCTAAAAGAGATTGCTAAAAATAAAATTAAAATCAGATACCAGATTTTTTCACCTTTTAACCTGAAATCGAATCTCATTTTACTATCCTTTTTTACTAAATTTATAGAAGTAGAATAAAATATTTAAAAATTATTTCAAGAAATTTTTAATGATATTTTTATCACTATTTTTATTATTAAAAGTTGTGATTATTTTTAAACTTTACACTTATCTTTTAAAAATAAACTTAACAATAAAAAAATAAATATATAATCTTCTTTAAAAAAGGATTTAAGCAAGATGAAAACTTGGTATTAAAAAAGCATATTGTTTTTGTAATCTTGAAAAGGTTGAAAGAAAATAAATTACTATAAAAAATTATGCTAAATTATTAAAAGTGCTTGTCAATTTGGTTATCTATATTGTATAGTTATCTATATTGTATAATAGATTTGCAAAAAGGAAAGACTTTAGAATTGCCCAAAGGTCAAAAGAATTTATCTTAATAGGTGAATCATTTTAATAATCCATTTATTATAAGATCTGTTGCCTCATCTTCTGTAAGTCCACGACACAAAAGGGTTTCCAGTTGCTTTGAGTCAACAGAACCAATAGCAGCTTCATGAGTTACATGAGCAAGCTTATTGTTTACCTGAACTATAGGAACTGCTCTTGCTTTAGCTTGATCTTGAATAATTTCCTTGCAATCGACATGTCCTCTTGCATAAGATCCATCGGCAATAAGTTCATTTACAATCTCTGCTTCAGCCATATTTTTTAATGCAATATGACTTGTTAAAACTCCAGTAGATCTTTCACCTTTAAGATGAGCCTTTTCATTTATTTTTATCTTATCTTTGACCCTTCCAAAAATTCTTGTGGTCATACTGACAACTGCATCTTCATCAAGAAAAGCTGAATAATCTAGATCTATTATTCCAGCAGAACCTTTGATAAGTTCAAATTCAGTGTTAAATCTTGCATTTTTGTTTAAGTAAACCAATGTTTTAGGTACAATAGTAACTCCACCTTCAGGACCATGAACATGCCTTTCAAAATAATTTAAAAATGAATTTTCTTTTAAGGTGATTTTAGCATCCATCAAATGCTGTATATTTTTAGCATTTGGGAAAGTGCATGTAGCGATAAATGAAGCAGAAGAGTTTTCCTCTAAGACAGTATTTATATTTATCTTTTGGATACCATTTTCTGGAATCATGCCAAAGCAGAATCTTACTGGATTTTTTATATGAATATTTTTTTCTACAACAATCTTAACATTTATTCCATCTTCAAAACTTTCAGATTCTACCTTTAATCCATCAACAAGTTTTAATCCTAAAACCTTATTCCCATGAATTTCAACATGGGCAATCTCTTCTGAAAATTGTTCGATATCGATGGATTTAAGCATCTGGGAAAGTAGAACTTTATCTTCTGACATATTAATCTATACCTCTTTATTATTTTTATTACCTTTATTTTAATGTCTCGATTTTATCTGGGCTTCCTATATGATCGCAGGGTTTACACTTTCCACTAAAGTATTCAAACATCTTGTGCATCTGCCCTTTATCGACAATCTGACCTCCACAAATTAAAAAGGCATGATCAGCTTGTTTTAATACTGTTGGACTATGTGTAACAAGAATTACTGTTGAACCTCTATTTTTTATCTCTTTAATTATATCAAAGATATATTTTAATGAATCTACATCTACCCCACTATCTGGCTCATCCATCAAAACAAGTCTTGGCTCCATAGCATAAACTGAAGCAAGTTCTATCCTTTTTCTTTCTCCTCCAGAAAGAGTCTTATCTACAGACCTTTCTTTGTAGATTTGTGGGTTTAACCCGACTTTATTAAGGGCATTTTCTACAACTTCATCTTTTTTCTCTTTACTTCCAGCCAAAATAAAATCGCTTACCTTTATCCCTTCAAATCTTGCAGGTTCTTGAAAAACAAGTGTAAGACCAAGGCGTGCCCTTTCATCTATAGAATAATCCTTTATAGATTTACCTTCAAAAATGATATCTCCAGAAATTTGCCTGTAACCAGAAAGTCCCATTATTGTATGAGCCAAAGTTGACTTTCCAGCGCCATTTGGTCCAACAATAGCATGTACATAGCCAGCCCATATCTCCATATTTATATTTTTAAGCAAATATTTACCATCTTTTTCAAGTGTTAGATCTTTAAGTTCAAGTAAATTCATCTTTACCACCTAATTTATGATTTATTAAATAGTTTATCTTAAATCGAAGAAAAAACCTTATTAAACAAAAACGATATTTAATATAAAATATAAAAAACTATTTATTTTGTCAAATCAAAAAGAATCAAAGATTTTAATATTGAATCCTATATTTTTCAATACCTATATCATATAGGTTATTTCCAAAGGAATCTATCGCCACAATTAGTGGGAAATCCTCAACAATAAGCTCGTTAATCGCTTCTGCTAATAAATCTTCATAACATACTATTTTTGAAGATATTATTGATTTAGATATCAAAGCGGCGGCTCCACCTATCGCAACAAAATATATAGCCTTATTTTTTTTTATACTTTCAATAACCTTGTCACTTCTATTTCCCTTGCCAATCATTCCTTTTAATCCAGCATCAAGTAATTTTGGGGTAAAAAGATCCATTCTACCACTTGTTGTAGGTCCTATACTTCCTATTACCTTCCCTGGTTTATGTGGAGTCGGCCCTGCATAGTAAATAATATTTCCTTTTAAGTCTATTGGTAAAGTCTGCCCTTTTTCAATAAGATCAACAAGCCTTTTATGAGCCATATCTCTTGCAGTATAGATTTTACCTGAAATATATACTTCATCCCCGGCTTTTAAATCTTGAATAATATAATCATTTAAAGGTGAACTTATTTTAATAATCCTATTCATATTTATAATTTTTTCCCTATTTTAACCATTTTACTTATTTCTTTATTTTTAATTGTTCAATTTTTTAATTCTTATTCTTCTCTTTAACTTTATTTAATTCTTTATTCATATCTTATTCAATTTTTTATGACTTATTCTACCTTTTTTTATCTTATCTAAATCTCAATTTCACCATGTCTTGCTGCATTGCAATTCAGATTTATTGCAACTGGTAAAGATGCTATATGGCAAGGAAAATATTCTATGAAAAGATCAAGACAGGTGATTCTTCCACCAAGTGCTGCAGGGCCTAGCCCTGTTTTGTTTACCTTTTCTTTTATCTTTTCTTCAAGTTCTGCATATTTTATATTTTTATTTCTTTCTCCTATTTTCCTAAATAATGCTTTCTTTGCAAGTATTGCAGATTCTTCAAAATCGCCACCAACTCCTATTCCTATGATAACTGGTGGGCAAGGATTTCCGCCTGCCTTTTGAATTGTATCTATAACAAATTTAGTAATTTTATCTTCCCCATCGAGTGGATTTAACATTTTCAATCTACTCATATTTTCAGCACCACCGCCTTTTGCGGTAAATCTGATTTTTATTTTATCACCTTTAATAATATCAAAATGAATAATTGGTGGAAGGTTTGTTCTGGTGTTAGTTCTATCAAATATAGGGTCATTTACCATTGATTTTCGAAGATATCCTTTTTCATAGGCTTCTTTTGTCGCTTCAAATATTGCATCTTTAATAAAGCCACCTTTAATCTCAACATTTTCTCCTATTTCTACAAAAAAAACAGCTATCCCAGTATCCTGGCAGATTGGCATCTTTTCACATTTTGCAATATCTGCATTTTGAAGTAATTTTTGCAATACTAACTTACCAAGAGAAGATTCTTCCTTTTTTATATTATCTTTAATAGATGAATAAATATCGAAAGGCAATTCGTATGAAGTTTGAATTATTAGTTCGAAAATTTTAAGCTTTATCTCTTCATATTTTATAATCTTTTTTCTCAAGATTTTTCCTTAATTTCTTGATTTATATTTAAGTTACTATTCTTTTACTATTGAATAGCTTTTATCTTTAAATTGTTCATAATCTAAATTTAACATAATAGAAAATTCAGAACCTTCTAATATCTTTGAATTGAAATCTATTTTACCATTTAATAATTTTACAAGTTTATTTACTATTGAAAGTCCAAGCCCAATGCCATCATGAGTCTTATTTAAATAGTACTCCCCTATATTAAAAGGATTTATTAAATCTGAATATGTATGGATATCTATGCCATTTCCAGAATCCTTAATATTAATATAAAGGATTTTATCTTCAAGCCTTGACGAAAAATATATATAACCTTTATCTGTAAACTTTATCGCATTACTTAAAAGGTTTTCAATTATCTTCCAGATAACATTTTCTGGAACTAGCATGACTTTATCAAGTGAATCTTCCAATTTTACATTAAAATATAATTCTTTTGTTTTTGCTTGCCCATAATAAAGATCAACTAAAATACTAATCAGATTTTTTAAGTTTTGATTTCTCCATTGTATTTTAAACTCACCAATTTCAATTTCTGAAATTGCAATCAAATTATCAAATATTTTGTATAAGTACTGGGAAGCATCAAAAATATTCTGGCACAATTCCTTTTTATCAGGATCATCTAATTCATTAAATAAGATAAAAGAAAATCCAGTAATTGCCTCCAATGGCGTGTTTATTTCATGATTTATATTTGCGATAAAGGTAGATTTCGCCTTGTTCGCCTTTTCAGCTTCATTTTTTGCTATGGCTAACTCTTCTTTTTCTTTTTGAAGTTGGAAGGCTAAATTTTTTATTGTTGAATAAGGAACTTCAATAATATTAATCATTACATATCTATAGATAAATATAAAAGAAAAATACTTAAATATATGCCCAACCATATTAAATATTCCAAAAACATCTTTATATAAGATGAAACAAAATTCGGAAAATATTGTAAAAATAATTGCAAATCTATAGTAGGAAAATGAATTATCCAAGTTAGTTTTACTAAAAATCAAAGAGATTAAAAGAATCAAGATTATGACATATTCAGTAATTTTTTTAAAGTTAGTTAGGCCATAACCTTCAATGAAGCAATCAGGAAAAATATTAAATATAAAAATAGAAAGAATAATAAAAGTAAAATAAAGCAAAAGAATAAATAATACTAAATAAAAGATAGATTTAATATTTTTTTCTATATTTTTCCTTCTAAAACTAAAAGTATATAAAAATATTGAGATTGACTCGAGAATTCTTGAGCTAATCCAAAGTTGTGTTGGTTCATTTGCAGTTATATTCTTAAAAACTCCCATACCTTTATAAGCAAGAGTATGAAGTAGTTCTATTATTGCAACAAAAGCATAGGCTAAAGATAAAATTTCAAATTTTGATAACTCTTTTAGGTTTATTTTTGTTAGTGTAAAAAATAAAAGAGAAATTCCTAAACTGACAGCTAATAATTCAACTATTGTATGAAAAAGTAGATAACTTATCCTGGATAATATTATCAATAAAATTGTTGAAAAAAAGAGCAAAAAAATATATAAAAATTTTTTCATAAAATTAAGCGTTTTTCTCCTTTGAACTTTTTAATAACTTCTTATTGCTCTTTCAACCCTTTTAATAAAGTCTTATCATTCTTTTAGTAAAAGAATAAATTTTAAAAATTACAAAGATTTTTCAAAAAACTCAAAATCAGTATTTTTAATCTTTTCTTTTATCAAATTTCTTAGATTATCGTCCATTGTAAAATAAAAGATTTGCCAATCATCTTTTATAAGTTCTATTAAAGAATCAACCAATATTTTTCTTCTTTCATAATCTGAATGCTGAAAAGCATCATCTAAAATTAGAAAACCACTTTTATTTTTAAATAGATATCTTAAAAAACCGATCCTTAATGCAAGCATCAGTTGCTCTTTTGCCCCAGTGCTTATATCTTTAAGATTATATTTCTCATAACCATCTGTTATAAAAATTTCGAAATCTTTTATCTTGTTTTTATTATTACTCTTAGTCGTATCAATAATTTCAAAAGTCTTTGTACTATCAGCTCTATTAACATTTTCATACAAAATTTCATTGTACCTTGTTGTTATCTTCTTTATACTGCTTTTTATAAGATCAGATTGCAAAAAATATTTTAGCTTTTCATCTTCTTCTTTTTTTAGTTCGCAAATACTTTCATAAATAAGAATAGTAGACAAAATTTTAGACTCTATCTGATTTTTATTTTTTAAGTATTCTTCTTTTAATTGATATATTTTTTTGATTAAATCATTTATGCTTGAACTAATATCTAAACCAGCTATCGATGAAAGTTCTGCCTTTATGGTCAAATTGTTTTGTTCTATTTCTTTTATTCTACTATTAATATTTTCAATCTCTTTTTCCAAGTTATCAAGTTTTTGTTGAGAAAAAGTAATATTATTGTCTTGCTTTTCAAACTCCTCTTCATTTACTGCAAGGCCACTAAGTTCACCTTGAACTTTTGATATCTCATTTGCTATATTATAAAGCTGCATTTTAATGTTATTTAAGCAAGACTCCCAATTTTCAGGTTCAACTTTTTCCTTTAATAAATTCTTAAAAATCTGATCTATTTCTTTTTTTAAGCCTTCAATTAATTTTTCCAGATCCTCTTTTTCGCTTAATTTTTTATTTTTCCCTTGTTTTAAGACTTCATAATTTTTAAGTTTTTCTGTTGTTTCTTTATATATATTTACATCATACTCAACGCCAGGGTTTACTAAATCAAAATATGAAGTATCAATATCAAGTTTTTCAAAATTTGATTTAATTTGATCTAATTTTTCTTTTAAATCTTTATTTTTTAATTTAATATCGTAAATAATTTTACCCCAATCTTCCTCCTCAAGGTTTGAATATCCAAAACTTTCTAACTTTTCCATTATTTGCTTTTTATTTATTTTAAGCTGAACTTTTAAGCTTTGAAGTTTTGGGTTCATTATTTCAAGCTGATTTATTAGTTTTTGATTAAAAGAGATCATTTCATTTAGCATAGTTATATCTTTTAAAGGTTTGCCAAAAGTTGATTCAAATCTTTTTTTTATCTTTTCAATCTCAAAAGCTTTTCTTTCACTTTTTATAAAACTTTTAAATTTAATTATGGATAAAACTAAAGAAAACCCGCTTAAAATACTTAAAATTACTGAAATTATTTTAATAATGAAATTCAATTTTAATGAAGAAAATATTATTGAAGATAATGCTGATAATATCAAAATTACGGAAAAAACTACAATAGAAGTAGGTGAGCCCAAAAATTTTGTTGAACCATCTATTTTAGAAGATTGTAAATACTTATCATATATATCTTTTATTGAATTCAGAAAATCCTGATTTTTAGTTTTATCTATATATTCCTTCACTAATTTTTCATCTTCCAAATATTGCTCTTTTTCTTTGTTATATAGTTCAATTTGATTACTAAGTTTGACAATTTCCTCTTCCGAATATTTTATAAGCTGCTCTTTTATTTTACTTATCTGGTTTGCTAAGATATATGCTTTATACCTTTTAGCTTTAAGCTGAATTTCACTTATTCTTAAAAGTTCGGGCTCATCTTTTATTTCATTATCAATTTGATTTATCTCTTTTTCAATCTTATTTAGTTCCATTTTCTTGCTATTATATTCATTTATAAGCTTTTCACATCTTTCAATTTCAAATTTATTTAATGATTTTCCTTTTTCTTTAAGTTCATCCAACTTTTTCGACAAAGTAAAAGCCTTATATCTTTTTGCATATAATAACTTTTCCTTTTCTTCCTTAATTTCATTAAGTTTTAACTTTAGTTTCAGCTCTTCATCTTTTTGGTATGATTTTGCAAATTTATCAAATATTGTCTCTAAGCTTTGAATTTTTTGGTTAATCTCATCTAAAATTCCTACTGGACCTCCTTTTTTCGGTAATTTTATATTTCTTTTATTATCAAAATTTAAACTATCATCATATTCATAATTTTTAAGGTTTTTAGGAATCTTGACTTCATCTTCTTCAATTTCATTCAAAACCTTATCCATAGAAAAAATATTTTTTATATAATTTAAGCTTATCCCTTCTTCATAATCTTTTTCTATTGAAACTTCCCCTTCTTTTACAATAAATAATTTTGGAATATTAAATGGAAGATTTAATGGACTTTTTAAAAGCAAATCGAAAAAACTTTGATTTTTATCGTTTGAATAAAATTCTACTTCATCCGAAGTAGAATTTTTATTCAAACTTTTAATACCTTTTACTACGACTTTGCCATTACCGATTCTTCTTAAATATCCCCAATCAATATCTTTTTCATCTTTATTTTTCTTTATGTCATACTTAAAAAGTGTTCTTATTATAAATTCGACAATAAGTGATTTCCCCTTTTCATTTTTACCATAAATAAGATTGAAATCTTTAAATTCCCAATCTATATTTTCTTTAATTGGACCTAAATCTTTAACATTTATTTTAGAAATCTTTATTCCCATAGATTCCTCATTATTTTAAAATTTTTATATAAAAAAGAAAAATATCTTTATCCAAAAATTATATTCATACCATCAATTAATATTTCCTCTTTAAGGCAACTTATACTATGACCATTTATTAAAAGATTTTTTAAATCTAAAGTTTCTACTTTTTGCTTGAAATTTTCAAATAAAGCCTTTTTAACACTATCTATTTCATTTATATCTTTTAACTGCTCTATATCAATCGCTTTTTTTGTTATTTCATCTTCATTTATACTATTTTTATTTATATTACTTTTGTTTAAACTGTTTATGTCTAAATTATCTTTGTTTAATCTATCCTTATTTTTATTTAATCTATCCTTATTTAAGCCATCTTTTTCATAAACTCTTAATCCTGCCATTTTTAAATATTCTTCTATCTTTCTTATAAGGTTTTTACGATCTTTTGTAAATCCTTTTATTTTTAATAATAGTAAAATTTTATTTGTTTCGATCTCATTTAAATCATAATCTAATATAAATTTATCAATCTGCTTTTTAATTAAATCAAATTCATTTTCATCAGGAAAAGATAAAATTTCCATATTAAAATATATAAAATCAGTTTCGACAAAGATTCTATCAATAGTATCATTTAAAGTATCATAAACTAAAAATGATCTTTTACCTGTTTCGGTTATGTCAAGCGGAACAGGTGAGCCTGGATAATATACCTTTCCAAAGTTAGATGGTTTATGAATATGCCCCAAAATTACCTTTTTAAAATTGTATTTATTTATTGTATTTGAAGTAAGTGGCATATATAAGCCATCTTCATATCCATTTAAGTTAATATTAAAACTAGAAGCAAGATAATCTCCATGACCTACAAGTATAATATTTTCGAAAGATTTTTCATTTTCTTTGCCATATTCTTTTTCACCTTTTTTTTCATCTACTTTTTCATCTACTTTTTCATAGTTTGTTAAAAATCGAGAAACTTCCTCATCTATACT
Organism: uncultured Brachyspira sp.; assembly: GCA_964581895.1. Classification (GTDB taxonomy): domain Bacteria; phylum Spirochaetota; class JAAYUW01; order JAAYUW01; family JAAYUW01; genus Exilispira. Next base: position 24,217 of record CAZOPR010000004.1, on the reverse strand, counting down.
TTTATCAAAACTATATGGAATAAAAAAGAAATTTGCCCCTTCAAACTCGATAATTTTAGATTGATTTATCACTTTGATATTACTTGAAGTAAAATATTTTTCATTGAAATTTGGATCATGATTTCCAGTTATAATTAAAAAATCTAAATCATTATTTATTTTACAAAAATTATCAAAATCAGAATAATTTGGAAAATCCTTATCAAAAAGATCGCCGCAGATGACAAGATGAGTAATTTTTATCTGTCTAATTTTTTCTATTATGGAAGAAAGAGCATTATACCTTTCACTTGATTCTACTTTACTTTTTAAGTGTAAATCTGCTGTAAATGCAATTTTCATTGGCTTTTCCCTTTATTTTTCACTCTTTTAATCCATATATTTAAGTATAGAAAAATATTGAAAAAAATCTATATATATCTTTCCTTCTATCCTATAAATATTTACTTAAAATTGTATCATAAAAAAATAAATTATAAAACTTTACTCTTTATTTAAATTCAGTAACAATTCTAAAATTTGGCATATATGAAATTCAAATTGAATTTCTATCAAATAGATTGATATATGAAAATTTTTATAAATTGGTATATAGAAATTCAAAGTTGATTTTTATCAAATAAATTGATATATGAAAATTTTTATAAATTGGTATATAGAAATTCAAGGTGGATTTTTATCGAATAGATTGATATATGAAAATTTTTATAAATTGGTATATAGAAATTCAAAGTTTAAGATATACTATCGATGTAAAACAAGAAAATAACTATAAATTAGTATTTAAGAAATTTGAAGAGGGAGATTAAATATGAAAAAAGAAAGTTTAAGTATTTTTAAATTTTTATTTTTATTTCTTTTATTATTTATTTTTTCATTTTCTTTATCTACCTTTTTCTCCTTTGATTTAAATCAACAATCTTTAACAGATATTGAAGGAGCATATCTTGGCACTTTATCTTTAGGCTCATCAGATTTAAGGCTTGCTTTAGTTATTTCAAAAAATCTATTTATTAAAGATAAACTTGATGCTATTTTAATTTCGATAGATCAGGGTGGTTCAATGATTCCTGCCAGCTATGTAAAGTATGAAGATTCAAATTTGATAGTAAGTTTTGATTCTATTAAAGCTAAGATAATAATATTAAATAAAAATGAGAATAATTTGAAAACAATTTTCCAGCAAGGTTCTTTCAAAACAGAACTTGTTTTTGCAAAAATTCCAAGACCTCAACAACCAATCCCTCCTTATGAATATGAAGAAAAAGAAGTAACATTGGATAATGGTGACGTAATCCTTAATGGAACTTTAACCATCCCAGTAAATAATAGTCTTTCTAAAGATGGTAAATACCCCGCAATTATTTTAATAACTGGTTCTGGAGCACAAAATAGAGATGAAGAAATTTTTGGTCATAAACCATTTTTAGTAATTTCTGATTTTTTAACAAAACTTGGTTTTGTCGTTTTACGTGTTGATGATAGAGGTGTTGGGATAGATAGTAAAATTATTTCTGAATCAGACACATTCGATTTTGTCTCTGATGCAATCTGTCAAATAAATTACCTTAAATCTTGCGATTTTGTTGATTCTTCAAAAATAGGAGCCCTTGGACATTCAGAAGGCGGGCTTATCTCTTTTATTTTGGCTTCTGAATATTCAGAAGATATTAGTTTTATAATTTCTCTTGCTGGACCTGCCTTAAAAGGAGATAATCTTCTTCTTTTACAGCAAGAAGCGATAGCAAGGGCAAGTCAGGTAAAAGAAAAAGATATAAAAAAAATGTTAGAAATCAACTCTGCATTGTATCAAGCAGTTTTAAATCATAAAGATGATCCAACTAATGAAGGTTTAATCAATGAGATAAAAAATATCGCAAAAAAATATAAGTTATCTAAAGAGGATACAGAAAGAGTTACTGCCGAATTGACATCAAAATGGTTCAAAACATTTATAGGATTAGATCCATCTTTCTATATTAAAAAAATAAAATGTCCGGCTTTGATACTTTTTGGTGAAAAAGATTTACAGGTCCCCGCAAAACAAAATCTTGAAGCAATAAATTCTATTATTTTACAGACAAATCAATCAAACTTAAAAATATTTGTTCTCCCATCATGCAATCATCTTTTTCAGAAAGCAAATACAGGAAATATCTTTGAATATGCTTTGATTAAAGAGACAATATCGGAAGAAACCCTGAATCATATTAAAGATTTTTTGATTAATATTTTTTAAGAAATTCTAAATATTTATGTAGTTAATATTTTTAAGAATTTTTTGCTATTTAATTGATTAATTCAATTTGCATTCTATAATCTTTTATGTAAAGTTAAATTGATATTTTATAAGTTTATTAAAATCATTCGATTTAATTTCAAACTGGAGGAAATATGATTAGAGGATATTCGTTATTTAATGGAATATTTTGGGGTCTTATTCTTGTTGCTGCTGGAGTTCTGATGATAATTAACTTTTTTTTCAAACTAAACATACCTGTTTTTAAGATCCTTGTTGGTCTTGTTCTTATATATATTGGCGTTTATATCATACTTGGTTTTAAGGGCTTAAGAATGGAATCTTATAATGACGGCAAAACTGCTGTTTTTTCTGAAATGAATGTTAAACCAGAAAAAGTTGAAAATGAATATAACATAATATTTTCAAGAGGTGAAATAGATTTATCTGGCATGACAAGTGAAGATATTGGCAAACATATCGAGATTTCAGCAGTATTTGGTTCAGCAGTCGTAAGACTCCCAGCAGATTTAGCTATCAAAGTTAGAGGTTCTGCTGTTTTTGGAAGTGTTACACTTCCTAACAAACAAAGTCTTGGATTTGGTGATATCAACTATAACTCATCTGCAAGCGATAATGCTGTTTATATTGAAGCAAATGCTGTTTTTGGTAATATTGTATTTGTCCAATGATAGATAAAAAAAGAAAAAGTGGCTTTTTACTTATTTGTGGAGTTCCTAACGCTGGTAAATCTACCTTTTTAAATAGTATTTTAGGTGAAAAAATTGCGGGTGTCACAGATAAACCTCAAACAACAAGAAGAAGAATAACTGGTATTCTTACAGATAATGATCTTGATTTACAGCTAATTTTTATAGATACCCCCGGTTTTCATACAAGTACAAAGATAATCAATCAATTGATGAATGAGCAGATTTTTGAATCTATTAAAGAAATAGATCTCATACTTTTTATCACAGATGTTAGCGAAGAAACTGATCAGGATGAGATCACTTTAATATTTAGGATTGAAGAGATAAAAGTTAAACTTGATAAAAAGGTAGTTGCACTTTTAAATAAGATAGATAAAGGCAAAAATGAAAATAAAATTCAATTTTTAAGTAAAAAAAAGATCTTCGATAAATTTTTAGAGATCTCTGCTATAAATCTTGATAGAAGTAAAATTTTAGAGCAATTGTACAATTATATTCCAGAAAATCCTTTTTACTACCCTGAAGATATAATTTCTACAATGTATGAAAAAGAGCAGGTTGTTGAAATTATCCAGGAAAAGATCTTTTTAACTCTTTACGAAGAAGTTCCTTACTCAACTTATGTAGAAGTGTTACAATTCAAAGAAACAGAAGAATTGATAGAGATAGAGGCAAATATATGCTGTGAAAAGGATTCCCAAAAACCTATAATCATAGGCAAAAATGCTGAAATCATTAAAAAGATAAGGGTAATGGCAGAAAAAGACTTGAAATTTATCTTTGGTAAAAAGGTAAAATGCCATCTTTTTGTAAAGGTTGTTAAAAACTGGTCAAAAAATAATTATATCTTAAAAGAACTCGGCTTTAATCCTTCGAAGATTAAAAAAGATTAACCTTCCTTTTTAGGCTCTTATTAATAATATAGATGATATTATAAGACTAATAATTAAAAAACCTATAAACTCATTTTTCCTTATTTTTTCTTCATTAAAAATAGTTCTATTTTCCGAAAATCCTCTTGAAATTAAAGAGATGGTTGAAAGTTCGGAATATCGAATCCCATACACTAAAATAGGTAAAAATCCTTTATAAAAAGGGGATATTTTCCTATTTTTCATGAGAAAATTTATTCTTCTAACCTCATAGATTATTGAAGATACTGAATTTAATGCTATAGAAAAAGCATATCCATAACTAAAACTTATGATTTTTCTTACCATAAAAAACTTAAAAATCTGCCAGATATCAAGCATAAATGTTGTAGTAAAAGATAAAAAGGAAAGCAAAAAAACTCTTAAACTTGCTGCAAAGGCATATTCAAGTTGAGTTTTGTATATTTTAAATCCAATTTTTAATGAAAATAAAATTAAATAACTTTCATAATATAAACCTTTTTTAAGGCTTTCTTCTGCAAAGAAAAGAACCATAAGAAAATAAGATAAAGATGGGATTACTGATATTAAAAAAGAATTAAACAACTTTTTTAGTTCCAGACCATAGTATAAAAAAATAAAGATTGGTAAAATTGCATAAATAAGATTAAAATACAATTTTGGTCTTAATAGTATTGGAAAAATACTGAAAAGATAAAGGATTATAAAATTAATTGAATGAATCTTTTTTCCCATAATTTTCTTTAATTGAAATTTTAATTAATATTTTCTAATAATATAAATAACAATCTAAATTAAACTTATAATATAAATTACCTAATAAAAGCTACCTAATATAAATTGTCTAATACAAATCAACTAATATAAGTTACCTAATATAAATTGCCTTATTTTTAATTTAAGATTTCTAATCTTCTGTCTTTTATAAGATAAACTTTGTCAGAAATTGTTCTTAAAAAATCAAAATCATGTGAGACAATTATCTGTAAAGTATTTTGCTTTTGGCAATATTTTATTATCTCTTTCATCAACTCAACCCTTTTAAAGTCTTGAGCATATGTTGGTTCATCATAAAAACGAATAGGTTTATTCATTAAAAGTTGTATTATAAAACCAAGCCTTCTTTTTTCTCCTTCAGACAAAGTAAAACTAGACCTATAAAAGTTTTGAACGATATCAAAAAAATCAGGATGTATTAGTTCAAATAAATATTTATCAATATTCTTTTCTTTCTTGATTTGATGTAATATCTCATCTTTGACAAGTGGAAAGAAAAAACTTGATTCTGGATTTTGAAATAGTATTGAAATATATTTATATGACTTTTTAATTGATTTTTCAAACTTTTTATCAGAATAAAAAATATTAACCTTCCCCTTTTCTGGCTTTAATATTTTAGAAACAAGTTGCAGAAAAGTTGACTTACCAGAGCCATTTTCACCTATAACCCCTATAATCTGCCCACTTTCAAATTCAAAATTGAGATTTTCAAAAATATATTCCAAACTTTTATTATACCTGAAATAAACACTTTCAGCTTTTAATTTAACTTTTCTTTCTTCTTTTTTTTCCTCTTTTATCTTTTCCTTTATATCTTCTTCTAAATTCTCGTCTATCTTATCTTTTATATTCTCTTTTATCTTTTCCTTTATATTTTCTTCTAAATTCTCCTCTATCTTATCTTTTATATTCTCTTTTACATTTTCCTTTATATTATCTTCTAACTTCTGCTCTATTTTACCTTTTATATTCTCATCTATTTTATCTTCTATTTTATCGTCTATGTTCTTTTTCGTTTTCTCCATTGTTAATTTTTTTATCTTATTTTCTATCTTATCTTCTGTATTATTTTTTATCTTTTCCTTTTCTGTTTTTTTTATTTTATAATTTATTTTTCTTTTTATTTTTTCTTCTATTATTTTTTGTATATTCTCTTTTAGTGATTTTTTACATTTAATATTTAATAATCTATATAATTCATCTTTTTTCTCTATTTCAAAATTGTTATGAAAGCTAACATTAATCCTTTCTTTTTTTATTTGAACTATTTTATTTTCGAAACTTACTTTTGAGATGCTATATTCTTTTCCTTTAAGAAGTGATATCATTTTTCCGGGAGGTCCTTCTTCAGTATTTTCAAAGATAAGAATATTATCTACAATATCCAATATCTGCTCAAATAGATGTTCAATAATTATAATGGTTTTTTTCCCTTTTAAGCCTTTAATTGTATCATAAAAAGATTTGGCAACATTCATATCTAGAAAAGAAACTGGTTCATCAAGTAAAATAATATCAGGTTCATAAGAGACTATAGATGCAAGATTAAGTCTTTGACAAAAGCCGCCAGACAAAGTTTTTGTTTTATCATAGAGCTTTTGGGTCAAACCAAAAAGGTTTGAAAATTTCACTATATTTTTATTCATTTCCTCTTTAAGAAATCTATGGTTTTCCATTCCAAAGACAAGTTCATCAATGACTTTTGGGTTTACAATCTGAGTATATGGATTCTGACCGAGATATCCCATCTTTTTTTCTAGTTCTTCAGGGTATTTTTCAATTATATTTTCAAAAATATTTCTGTTATAATAAAATATATTTCCAGAAATTTTGCATGAGTAAATCTTTGAAAGTATACCATTAAGCAAAAGAAATAAGGTGGATTTTCCTATACCAGAGCGTCCTGTAAACAAAACAACCTGTTTTTCAAAAATAGGAAAATCCACTTCATATTTTAACTTTTTTAAAGTTTGGGGATATTCAACTTCAAAATTTTTTATTAAAAATAAAGGTGAAATATTTTTATCCAATTTAATTTTTTTCCATTTTATCTTTAACTATTGCAAACTGATTTAATACCCCTGTTTTAGCAAGTGCATTTCCTAAAAAGTAAGAAAGAAGACCTGTAAAAAAGATAGAAGAAATGACAAATGAAATCAACTGAAACAGATTAAATTTCAAAGAAAGATTATAGTATGGCTCATAAAAAAAGTCGAGTAGAAAACTTGCAATAGCAGAAACAATTGAGGCAAGAATTAAATGTGGTAGTTTCCATTTTTTATAGCCAAAAAGAAGAAAGACAAGTTCACAACCAAGCCCTTGAATAAAACCCCAAACACCAGCAAGGAGCCCCCATCTTGTTATAAAACCTTCGACTAATCCGCTAACTGTTTCAGAGATAATGGCAACCCCTGGTTTTCGTATTATATAAGGAAGCAAGGCTCCAGATAAAAGCCAGAAACCAGCCAGAAGGTACTTAAAACCAAAAGGTTTTAAAAATGGTTTGAATTGCTCATAAACATAAGTCCATCCCCAAAATGCAATACCAATTACAACACTTAAAACTGCAATCAAAACAATTTCAAATAAGGTGATTTTTTTAATTGAATTCATATAACCTCCTTTTTTGGCAAGGAGGTGAAGATTGTGTGCGTTTCCTACGCGGGTATTATCCCGATCAGGTTCTGAGGGTATTTCTCAGTTGGGCACACTCCCAACACCCCTACGCTTGCTTATTTAATAACAATAAAATAAAAAATGTAAAGAATATTAAAAAGAAATAGGTATCTATTATGTTTAGTAAATATTGTAAGTTTAGCAAAATGTATTAAATTTTTTATAGAAAGTTTGAATTTATTACAAAATTTTGAGGGTAAAATGAAATCAATAGATATCAAGATTAATTCAAAAAAGATAACTGTTCTAAGAGGGACTAAGATTCGAGATTTAATTGAACAAAAGGAAATAATTGATAACCAATATGTCGCAGCGCTTTTGAATTCTAAAGTAGTGTCGTTTAATTATTCTATTAAATCTTCTTGCAAAATAAATTTTTTAACTCCAAAAGATAAACAGGGACATCAGATTTTTATGAATTCACTTACTTTCCTTTTGTTTACTGCTTTTCATAGACTTTTTCCAGATAAAAAACTTATAATTTCTCATTCTATTGGAGATTCTTTCTACTTTTATCTTGAAGATGGGATAATAACTTCTGAAATGGTAGAAAAAATAAATAATAAAATGAATGAATATGTAAACAATAACCTTTTTATTGATGTAGAGTTCTGGGATAAGGATGAGGCAATAAATTTTTTTAAAAGTGATGAAGATATATCAAATTTACTTATCTATTCATCATCAAACTCATTTATTGTTGTCTCTTTAGATGGATATACAACTATTTCAATAACTCCTATTGCTCAGTATACCGGGGTATTAAAACCTTTTAATCTAATTCATTACAACGATGGATTAGTTCTTCATTTCCCTCCATATTTTCAGTTCCCCCAATTTCGAACTTTCGATGAGAAAAGTAAACTTTTTTCTATTTATAAAGAGCACAAAAAGATATTAAGTTCGATAGAAATAGATACTGTTGGCAAATTAAATGAAGCGATTATAAGACGAGAGGCTATAGATATTATACTTATCGCTGAAACAATACAGATGGCTAAGATTACGGAAATCGCACAACAGATTGTTAGCAGACCTGATGTTAAACTTGTTACAATAGCAGGTCCTTCATCCTCTGGCAAAACTACATTTTCAAAAAAATTAATGGTTGCTCTAAGATCTTTAGGATTTCCAGCATTTGCCATTAGCCTTGATGACTATTTTGTAGATAGAGAAAAAACTCCAAGAGATGAAAAAGGGGATTATGATTTTGAATGCATAGAAGCTTTGGATATAGATTACTTCAATCAGAATATGAATGATATTTTAAGTCGCAAACAAGTCGAATTACCTTTATTTGATTTTGTTTCTGGCAGCCGAAAAAAGGAAGGAATAATCCATAAACCAAAAGAAAATGAGATTATAATAATAGAGGGGATACATGGATTAAATCCAAAATTAACTTATAAAATAGATAAAAAATACCTTTTTAAGATTTATATTTCCCCTCTAACTCAGCTAAATATAAGCCCTGAGATTAGAATACCTACAACAAGAGCAAGATTAATAAGAAGAATGGTTAGAGATTTTAGATATAGAGGAGTTTCTGCCGTAAGTACTCTTGCAAGATGGCCAGCAGTTGTAAAAGGGGAGGAAAAAAATATCTTCCCATACCAGAATAATGCCGATATGTTTTTTGATTCTGCCCTTATCTATGAACAGGCTATTCTAAGAACATTTGCTGAACCACTATTAAAATCTGTTCCTCTTGAAAGCGAATATTATACAGAAGCCTCTATTTTACTTGATTTTATCTTACATTTTGTTCCAATACCTGCTGATTATGTGCCAAACACTTCCCTTTTAAGAGAATTTATAGGAAGTTCTTTATATATTCAAAATTTTTAGTATATTTATTTAATTATCTAATGCTTACTTAAAAGGAATTTTTATGATTATCTGGAAAGAAACTATTGAACAGATCCTTCAAAATAAGACAATTTCAAAGAATAAATTAAAGATTGTACCTAAACTTAGAACCTGTTCTAACTGGCTTAGTGTCAAACCATTAGGAATTATTAACTACTCTTCCCCTTTAATGAAATGGGATGGTTTTCTTGTTGAATTTTCAAATCAACTTTTCTATGTGGAAAAAGCTACATATGAAAATATCGCGAATGACCTGAAATGGAAAATAAAAGATAATATTACTGTGGAAGAATAAAATTAAACTTGTTTTTTAATGTAGATATATTAAGGAACATATACTATTGAACATGGTTCATTTTGAGAATTCAATTTTATATTATCATTATGTGGATCTAAAAGTTCTTTATCAAAATCAACTATAAATCTATATCCATATCGCCCACTTTCAAGCTTTAATCTTATTGTCCAGAAGTCTCCATCTCGAGTAAGTCTAAATTGATATGGATTCCAATTATTGAAATCGCCATATATATAAATGTTACTTGCATTTTTATTCTCTATCCAGAATAGACATTCTTTTGTTTTGATATCTATTACAGGGGACCTATCGTATATTATTAATTTTTTTTCAATCTTTAAAAGTGATAGAGATTGATCATAGTAGTCCCTTGCAATTTCAGGATTCATAGGGTCTAAAACCCAGAAATTATCCACTTTATATTTATAAAGATATTGCCCGACATCTAAAGATTCTTTATGAAAATAATACCAGACACCAAAATAGGATAAAGACATAGGAACAAGTCTTTCCCAATTTAAAAATGAACCAGATAGATAAACTACTTTGGCGTTCCCTTTGTAGGTAAACAAAATTCCGTTTTTATATATTTTTGGAGCACTACTATCTCTAAGATGAATCAGTTGATTTTCATCAAGATTAATCAAAGAAGTATCAGTATCAAATGAAAGTAAAATTGAGCATAGCAATAATATTATTAATAATAAGAATAGACTTTTTTTCATCCTTAAAGCCTTATAAACTTGTTATATGAATTGTATCGGAAAGAATAAGAATTTATAAAGATAGTAAAAGTTTATTTTCTTATTAAAAACACATAATCACCAATATTTGGACCTTTACCAAAAATCTTGATGATTTTAGCATTTACTATTGTAGTAGCATAAGATGTAACTTCAACAATAGCAGTTTGAGTAAAAGTCCCATCATCGTTTTTATGTTTTACTATAAGCTGATCTTTTATTTCTATATTTGTAGCATGATTAGGATCTTTTAAAATCTGAATTATTTCTGGGAAAATCTTGAATACATTCCCTACTTTAACTTCATTTTCAGTTAATTCTTCTTCTGTTCCCTTTAAAATTGTGTTGGAATTTTGCTTTACATTTATATAGATTTGCTGTAATAATTCTGAACCTAATGTTGAATAAGAAGAATTTCCATATTTGCTAAATAATTCTAACAAAGATTTAACTGCATTATCATAATCCTGTTTATTAAAATAGTTTTTTGCTTGTTGATAAAGTTTTGCTGCTGAGTTTTCTAACTCTTTATTTTCTAAATTTATCTCAGATTTGACTTTGTATTCAACTACTTTTAAAGAATTTTTTGAATTTGGATAAAGATTTAAATAGTTATTTGCCAACTGAATGACAAGACTATAATTTTTATTCGTAAAAGCAGTATATATAGAATTAAATAAAGGTGCTGAGTTTGTTTCTAAAGTTTGGCTTACTTCCATATTTTGTTTTTCGAAAACAACCTTTAAAAAATCTTCAAAATAAAGTTTTTCATTGTCGACAGCTACATCATATTTTGTAAAAGCAAGGTAATAATTTTCATAAGCTGTAACCAAATTTCCTTTTTTATGTTCATTTATAGCTTTTTCAAGAAGTTTTAATTTTTCTAATTTTTTTATTTCATCAGTTTCTTTTTGATTAAGATCATTTAAAACAATGTCTATAACAAATTTATCAAATAGTTTTTCATCTTCAGCCATAATTGCAGCCGATGGATTATTAAAAATAAAAGAATAAAAATCAGTTAGAGCTTTTTTAAGTTTTGTTCTATCATTATTATTGTATGCGACTAAAATTGCCTTATAATATCCAATAAGGCTTTCTTTGAGCTTCAATTGAATTGCTGAAGATTGCTTTAATTGCTCATTCTCTTGCTCAATCTTTTTTTGAGCCTCTTCTGATAAAGCAAGCTTTTCTTCTGCTGATTTTATTGCTTTATTTGCCTGTTCAATTTGTTTTTCTTTCTCTGCTAAGGCTTGTTTATATGAATTTTCTTTTGCTTTTAACTCATTTTCTTTGGCTTCTATTTCCTGTTGAAATGCCTTTCTTTGTGCATCAAGCTGGTTTCTTGCTTCTTGAAGTCTTTTCTCCTTTTCTGCAACAAGTTCCTTGTATCTTTTATCAAATTCTGCTCTGCTTATTAAACCTCTATTTAATTTATTCTTTTCTTCTTCAATCTTTTTAAGGTATTCATCCTCTATCTCTTTTGTTTTTTGATTTAACGCTATTATTTGATTTTTCTCAAACTGGTCTTTCTGTTTTTGTAAAGATTCCAATTGCATTGTAATTTCTTTTAACTGCTCATTCAATTGACTTTTTTCTTGCTCTTGCTTCCTTTGAAGCTCTCTAATGATTAATGATTCCATTCCTCCTATATTTTTTATCTCTTGTGCCATTTTAGATTCTTGCTGTCCAGAAAAAATATTTAAAACTATAAAAACAACAATCGCTAAAGTTATAAGAATGGAATATAAGATTACAAGCTGAGGGGTAAATGATTTGCTTTCCTTCATGTATTTTTTTTGAACTTCATGAAAATTTGATATTTTTAGTTTATCAACTTCTTTTTCAATTTGTTCAAATATTTCTTCTTTCTTTGCTTCATCAATATTTGATTCATATTTGGCGTTTTCATTGATTGACTCAACATTTTTCTCAATATCTTCTTTTTTTTCTTCTTTTTCCATATCTTCACCAGTTGGTTTTTCTTCCGAAGATAAAAAATAATTTTTTAGTATCCATTTTATAGATAAAATTATAATCTCTTTACTTTTAAATTCAAATTTTTTTACAACAAAATTTTCTCCATTATCTATTATTTCTTCATCTAATATTATTTTGTAAAAGTTAAAAGGTATCAATATGCTTTTATTATCTTGAACTATTAGATTAAAACTATCACCTTTTTCTGTATCTTCAAAATTTAAATCAAACTTACTTTTCAGTATTGATTTAATAGATATAAGATCTTTTAATTTAACAAAATCTCTTTTTTCGATCTGAATAATCTTTGTCTTATCATTTAATATCAATGAAAATATTTTGCCATCAACTTTAAATACTATAAGTACATTTTTGCTTTTCATTAATAATCCTTTTAAAATCTATTGATTTTTTATAATTATCCTAATTTATTAAACAAATTTTCTAAAACAAACAGTATGAAAAAAATCTTAGTCAAATACTTTATAATTTTTTTGATTATCGGTTTGATAGGTTTTTTGTTTACAAATTGCGGTTCAAGCCTAAATTATATAGTGAGTTTATCTAATGCCCCTATCTATTTAAACTTTAAAGTTATTTACCCTTCACAGGTTGCTTTCAATATTGGTACTGTACTACCCTTAAAGATAGAATATGAATCTAAATCATACAATATCTATCCTTTAATATTAGAAATATCTTTATATTCTACTTATCAATACATAATAGATCCCTATACTTCATTTATTCTCAAAATTGATAATCAGATCTTTTTCCCAAAATTACCTGAAGAAATTATTAATTCAGAACTTTTAAGTTTATTATTAAATAAAGAAAAGAATTTATTAATAGTTCAACCTTTTTCAAAAACAATAAGATTAATCTACTTTCTGCCATATAATGTTGAAAATAAAAAACTTAAGATAATATGTAATATAAATGGTAAAGTCTTTGTCTATGACTTATGATTTATAGACTGATTTAAAACCGGCTGGTTGCTTTCTAAATCTTGGATGTAAAAGTAACCAATTTTCTGGATACTTTTTTATTATTTTTTCTAATGATTTATGAAAAAAATATGTTATATAAAAAGATTTTTCATCAAAGTTTAAATCTTCATATTTTTTAATTTTATTCTTAAAATCTTTTAAATAATCAAAATTTTTGTATTCTTCTTTCAAATTAAAATTATCTTCAATAGAATAAAATTTACTAAAATTCATTAAATTATTTTTATATTCTTCCTCATTTAAGCTTAAATTAAAAGTTTTATTAAAAAGAAAAAGAAAATGCTTTTCTTCAATTGAAAGTTCATTATATAATTTTTCAAAATCATATTCTTTTTCAATAAAACCAAACTGATTGTAATTTTCATCAATGCAAGAATATGCGAATAATACTGGACTATTTGTTTTCAAATGAAAAAATGAAAAACCTCTACTTGCTGATGCTATTTTTCCAAGAAAAGGTACAAAAATATAGTTTTTAATTGTATTTTGATCTGCAACTATACACAGTACTTCTTTATTTAACAGCGGTCGAATCATATTTAATGGAGATGAAAACTTAGATATTAATTTTGGTCCAAATTTTGTTCTAAAAAATGTTAAATATTTATCTATTATCTTATTATCTAAAGGTCTATAGATTACATTTAAATTAAACTCATTTAAGCAGGCATGAGATCCAAAAATTTCCCAATTCCCTAAGTGTCCAAGGACTATAATCGCACCTTTCCCTTTGGATAAGCTTTCTTGAATATATTCATAGCCTTTTACTACAATCTTTTTAAGCAATTTTTCTTTATCAAGTTTTTGAAAAAGAAGTTGATCTGAAAAAATTTCAGCATAAACTTCACAGAATCTTTTAAATATTTTCTTCTTTTCATTTTTAGAATAACCTGGATTAATTATTTCAAGATTTTTATATATGATTTTTTTTTGACTTTTTAAAATAGAAAATATGAACTTAAAAGCATTCCTGATGAATTTTCTTAAAACCTTTTCATCAATTATTTTTGCTAAATTAAAGAAGAGGTAAACAAAAAAAAATTCTATTTGCTGGATAAATTTATTTTTCATTCTTGTTATTTTTGAAAAGCCTTTTAAATAAATTTAATAAGAAAGTTCTATTTTTATTTTATAATTCTTTTTTATTCTATATTTTTTTTATTCTATAGGATAAATATCTTTTTCATTAGCATCAAGGACTAAAGAGGTTTCAACTTTTTGTATTCCAGGTGCTTTGGATATCTTTTCAGAAATTATTTCATTTAGGTTTTCTAAAGATGTAGCACTTGTCTTAACTAGAAAATCAAATCTTCCAGTCAAATGATATACTTCTAAAAGTTCCGGTATCTCGGAAAGATAATTCAGCACACTTGTTATTGTTTCAGCTGAATTATTTGAAAGCATTATAAAAGTGAACGCAAGGATAGGCCTACCTATCGCTTTTCGATTAAGTATAGCCTTATACCCTAATATTACTCCATCTGATTCCAGTTTTTTTACTCTTTCAAGAACAGATGGCGGAGAAAGATATATTTCCTCTGCAATCTCTTTATTTGTAATCCTTCCATTTTTCTGTAATATTTCAAGTATCTTTTTATTCCTTGCGTCCATTATGCCTCCACTATTCGATAAAGATAAATTATATATATTTTAATAATTAAATCTTTTCAACTAGTCTTACCTTTTTTAAGTAAAATTTAATAAAATATTGACAAAATTTTTTATAAAAAACTAGCTGTATAGTTCTTTAAATAATTCGTACAATTCTTTAGATTCCTCGAACATATGTAAAGTAAAAGCAGCATGGCCTTTTGTATAGCCATTTCCTATAAGCATAACAACATCTTTACCTACTCCTTCAGCTCCCAAAGCCGCTTTAGTAAATGAAGTAGCCATAGAAAAGAAATATATTACTCCATCATCTCTTGTAGTAAGGATAGAAGCCATTTCTGTATTTGGAATATTTACAGTGTTTATAGTTACATCTGCAAGTTTACCATTTGAAGCTTTTGTAAAAGCATCTAAAACTTCTAAAGGATTTGTAGCATCAACACATATAACTTCATCACAATACCCAAGTTTTTTCAATCTTTCAACTTTATTAGGAGAATGGCCTAAGCCAATGACTTTCCCATTTACTCCAGTTCTTTTTTTGGCTTCATAAGCGCAAAGTACACCAGACTTTCCTGTTGCTCCAATTATAAAAACTGTATCACCTGGCTTAACAAGTTTTGCAACCTGAGGAGCTGCACCTGCGACATCTAAAGCTGCAAGAGCAACTGTTTCCGGAATATTATCTGGTATTTTTGCCCAGATTCCAGATTCAAATAGAATAGCTGTACCATCAATATCAACCTGCTCTTTATCTTTCTTAACTTTAAGAATCTTATTGATTTTTAATGGAGTGGTAGAAAGAGAAACCAAAGAAGCAATTTTATCTCCAACTTTTAAGTCAATCTTTCCTTGTAAATCTTTACCTATTTCTTTAACCTTTCCAATGAACATTCCGCCAGAACCTGTTACAGGGTTATGTTGTTTGCCTCTTTTTTCAACAGTATCAAGTATAATTTCTCCAATCTTTTTTTCATCTTGATTTGCCTGTTCTTTTATTTGTGTAAAAGAAGCTGAATCGATGTTTAATGTTATTACATCACATAGTATCTCATTCGAGTAGATTTCCATATCATTATCAATTTTCCAGGCAGCTTGAGGAAGTACACCTTTAGGTTCAATAACTCTATGTGAACCGTATTTATCACCTTTTCCTTTCATTTTCTGCTCCTTTTCTTTATTAGTAATCAATTCTTGCTTTTTTTCAACAAAATTTTATTTTTACCTAAACAAAATCGATATTTTATGTTAATTGATTATCTATAAAAGCTAAAGAGGAATAATCTATGGAAAATATTAATAAGATTCAATTTGATATTCCCGAATTAATCGATAAATTAAAGGAAGATCTAATTTTAAAAGTTAAAAATTCTTATGCACCTTATTCCAATTTTCATGTTGTAGCTGCACTTATTACGCAAAAAAATATCTATTTTGGAGTTAATGTAGAAAATAGAAGTTTCGGTTTAACTAATTGTGCAGAAAGAAGCGCTATTTTTTCAGCTATTTCAAATGGAGATAAAGATTTTATTGCTATAATTATATATTCTCCAGATTATGATGAACCTATTCCTCCATGCGGTGCTTGTAGACAAGTTATTTCTGAATTTTCAAAAGATTTACCTATTATAATGTTATCTAAAGATTTCGATTATGAAATAATGACTATCGATAAACTCTTACCGAAAGATTCTTTAAGTGACTTAAATAAAAAAAAAGACAAATAATAAATATTACTGGACAGGAATAAGCTGAATTCTGTTTATAGGTTCATTTCTCTTAGCTAAAAAATCACTTTATAGCTTTTGCGTTAAAACATGGAAAAGAAGGGGGCTTTATATCCATGCAGCACTTGCTCAAGGCAGGGTTTACCATTAACAATAATTTTGTTTTGTAAGCTCTTACCTTACATTTTCACCTTAGCCAATTTACTGGCTGTTTCTTTTCTGTGGCACTTTCCATGAGGTTTCCCTCCAATAGCCATTAACTACTGCCTTCCCCAAAGAGTTCAGACTTTCCTCTCAAAAATAGATTTTGAGCGAACCTTTTCCTGTCCAGTTTTTTCGATTTTTTTAAACAATTTCATCTTCTGAAAAATATAGCATCCTTGAACAATATGGACAAAAAACTATTTCTTTTTGAGCTTTAACTTTATTTATTAGAGAAAAAGGTAAAATCATATTGCAACCAGAACAATAGTTGTTGTAAACTGGAACAATCGCTAGATCCCCTTTATTATGAAAAATTCTATCAAATTTTTCTATAATATCAGAATCAATATTTGCCAATATCTCTTTTTTCTTATTTAATAGATCTTGAAGTTCATCGATTTTTTTCTGTCTATTATTTTTAATATTTTCTTCTTCTTTTATTAATTCTTCTTTTAACACCTTTAAAGTTGCTTCATTTGTCTGGATATCTTTATATTTTTTATGTTTTTGCTCTTCTAAGTCTTCGATTTTTTTCTTATAATTATCAATTTGCATTCCAAGATCTTTTCTTTTTTCTTCTTTTTCATTTTTTGAGCTTGTGGAATAGGAAGTATCATTATCAAGATTCTCTATTTCTTTCTTTTTTTCTTCTATCAACTTTGAGATGTTTTCAATCTCTTTTTCAATATCAACTATCTCTTGTTTGGCTGATGTAATTTTTTTTTCATTGTTTTCTATCTTATTAAGTGCTTCTTCCCTTCTTGCTGGCATCAATTCTATCTCTTTTTCAAGATAGGTAATAGACTTTTGTATTTCTTGAGCTTTTATAAGATTAGTAATAGTGGCTTCCATCAACATACTCCTTAATTCTATCTAAAATAAAATCACTACAATTTAACTTAAAAATTTAATTAATCAATACTATCTTTGAATTCTGAAATTTTACTCTTTCTATTTGGATGTTGTAACTTCTTTAGAGCTTTGGCCTCAATCTGTCTGATTCTTTCTCTTGTAACATCAAATCTAAATCCAACTTCTTCTAAGGTTAAACAAGCGCCGTCTCTTAACCCAAATCTATATTCTATAACTTCTTTTTCTTTTTGAGGTAAATCTTGCAAAAGTTCATAAATTTTTTCTTTTAATAATTTATATGTTAGATTTTTTTCTGGAGAATCTCCTTTTGCATCAACAATGAAATCGGAAAGTTGAGAATCTTCATCTTCACCTATAGGTGTTTCGAGTGAAATAGGATCTTTCATTATAGCTTGAACCTGTTTTAGCTTAAATACAGGCATTCCAAGTCTTTCAGATAATTCTTCTAATGTAGGTTCTCGCCCATATAGCTGCAAAAGGTTTTTACTTTCTTTTAACACTCTATTCATTTGTTCAATCATATGAACTGGAACTCTTATGGTTCTTGCTTGATCAGATATGGCTCTTGTAATAGCCTGTCTTATCCACCATGTAGCATAAGTTGAAAACTTATATCCTTTTTTATATTCAAATTTTTCAACAGCCTTTATTAAACCTATATTCCCCTCTTGAATTAAATCAAAGAAATGAAGTCCCTTGTTAGTATATTTTTTGGCAATAGAAACTACAAGTCTTAAATTTGCCTGAACAAGTTGTTCTCGGGCTGATTTTATCTTATGTTCGCCTTCTTCTATTATCTTAAATTTTTCTATAAAATTATCTACAAATTCTCCTGTTTCTATCTGAATCTTATCAAAGTCTTCCTTGTTTTTTTCTATTATTTTTTTCAACTGTAATTGTTCTTCAAAACTAATTTTATATTTATCTGTTATTTCTTTGATTACTATTGTTTTTGTAATAATTCCACCAGATGATCTATAATTTGTTAAATTTACTTTTTCGTAAGCTTGCTCAAAATATTTCCTTGTCCTTTTTCTACAGTCTCTATATAAATCATAATAAACATTAAGTTTTTCTATAATGTTAGATAACTCTCTTTTAGATATTTTAAGTTTTCTAAACTTTCTAGCGAATTTATCGAAATATGCATTTAATTCATCTTCTTCTTCAGAAGTAAACTCATCGGTTTTTATTATTTTCTTTTCAACTAAAGTAGTAATACTTTTAAAACTTTGTTGATATAACCGTGTTAAATCATATAGATTTTTTTCAAATTCTTTCCTTTCTTTATTCCCTTCCTCACTATCTAAAATCATATCAAAATCAAATACGGAATAAATATCTATATTTTTTCTGTTTTCAATGACATTTTCCTTAAAATATTTTAAGGTATAAAACATTGTTAATAATACTTTAATAACCTGTTCTTTCCCTTCTTCTATTTGCTTTGCCAGTCTTATTTCTTCTTCAGGTGTAAGAAGGGACACTTTACCAATCTCTTTAAGATAAAGTCTTATAGGATCATTTGGCAATATAGTAAAATCTGTTTCTACATATTTTTCTTCTGGTTTTACTTCTTCTTCAACTATCTCTTCTTCATAAAATTCTTCAAAAGCATCTTCATCAAAGTCGACACCTAGTTCTTTATCTTCCATAAAATAATCGAAATCTTCACTTTTTGTCCTTTCATCAACTATCTCAATATTTTTAGAACTAAGATATGCAATTAATTGATCAATAACTGACTGTGAAATAACATCATCTGGTAGATTATTATTTATTTCATCATAAGTTAGCTGACCAGTCTTTTCTCCTATTAAAATTAGTTTTTTAAATTCTGGATAATTTTCTAAGTCAAACATATTAACTTCTTGCTCCTTGATTTATATATCTTCACAAAATTTTTAACGATTTTATACTTAGCCTACTTTTATCAGTGCAAAAATAATTATATATCAAATAAATTCAAAATTCAATACCTTTATTCATTTTTATAAATTTTTTTTCTATATTCCTTCAATTTTTGGATAGAAGAAATAAGAAATTGCTTTTTTTCAAGTAATTCTAAATTATCTATTTTATTCAGTTCTGCTTTTTTTATCTCTTTATTTATATTTTCAAGTTCCTTTTCAAGTTCTCTTAACTTAAAAAAAGAAAGGTAATCTTCAAAAACTGATTGAATATCTTTATACTCTTTTGTTGATGAATTATACATAAAGTTAGATTCTTCCTCAGTTAATTCATTTCTTAAAAACATATTTCTGTCTTTATAATTAACAGATATAAGAGCTTTTTTATAAAATTCACCAGCCTCTTTTGAAATGAATGAATCTGGTTTTATATATTGTTTTGCTATATTTATAAAATCTTCAGAATTTATTATAAAACCAACAAATTCCATTTCTAAATTTTTTATTTCCTTATAATTTTTATCTTGAGGATTTTTTTCAACCTTTGATCTTTCCGAAATTATTTTATTATCCGCATTACTAATATTGCTTGAATTGTTCATATTTACAATCTGATCTTCTGAAAAAGTTCCATCAATATAAGCAGCTCTTTTAATAAGTGTTGAAGATAAAATGCTATCATCAAGTGAATGTAAAAAATATATAAAATTTTTATATGCCTTGTTGATATCTCTCTTCTCTTTATCTAAATATAACTTATTTGTAATTATTAAGTCAATACCTGAAATTGAATTTTCATATATATATTTTTCAAAACTTTCTTTTTCAATATTTTTTTCTTTTATAAATTGGTCAATATCTTTAATACCTTTCGGAAGATTAATGACATAAATTTCTGAAAAAAACTTTATGGCAATTTCTATTGAACTTAAAGTAGCTTTTCTACCTGCCTCATCCATATCAAAAAGAAGATAAAGTTGAGAAAATTTTCTTGATAAAATTTGAAGATGATAAGAAGTAAGTGCTGTCCCCAACGGAGCAACAACATAATTTACACCTATCTGAACCAAACTTAAAGCATCGAAATATCCTTCAACTATAATAATTTTGTTGTTTTCTTTATCCATTCTTGCATTTGCAAAATTAAATAGAATATTTCCTTTTTTAAAAAGCGGATGTTCTGGACTATTTAAGTATTTTGGACCATACTGCTCATTTAAGGTTCTTCCTCCAAAAGCCACATATTCTGAATAATGGTTTTGAATAGGTATTATTAATCTTTCGTAAAAAAATGGATAATAAGAGTTTTCTCCTTTTTTCAAAAGTCCAAGTTGAAATAATATTTCTTTATCTAAGTTGTACTTCTTTTTAAGGTTATCAAAAAAAGGAAGGTCGTTTTTTGAAGCCCAACCCAATTTATATTTTTCAATAATAAAATCTTTTATTTTTCTATCTTGTAAATATGATAGTGCTGTTTTGTTTCTCTTTAAGTTTTGACTATAAAATAATGTTACTTCTGAAAAAATTTTTTTTATTAATTCTGGTTTCTCATCTTCAAAACTTCCCTTTTCATATTCAACAGAAATATTTGCAAGATTTGCTATTTTTAATGCAGCTTCGTAAAAGTCACAATTTTCGATTTTCATAACAAAAGAAAATATATCTCCTGCTGCTTTACATCCAAAACAATGAAATAGACCTTTGTTATCATCTATATAAAAAGATGGGGTCTTTTCATTATGAAATGGACATAAGGCTTTAAATCTACTCCCAACCTTTTGAACTTTTACATACATGGAAACCAGATCTGAAAGATTTATAGATGAACGGATTTTCTCAATAGATTCTTTTGTTATTCTCATTCTTTCTGTAATTCGTAATTTTTATTAAAATTCTTTATTTTCATTTATCTACTAAGTAAGCTTTCTTCAATCATCTAAAATTTCTTCAATCATCTAAAAATAGATTATCTTCATTTATCTAAAAATAAACTATCTTCAATTATCTGACAGTAAAGATGTAATAAAAAACCATGTATTTCCTGAATTGTTGAAACTGTTTTAGATGGTACTTTTATTAAATGATCAGACAAATCATTCATCTTGCCTCCCAACTGCCCCGTTAGACCAATAGTAATACAACCTAATTCCTTTGCTTTTAAAAGTAGATTTAAAATTGATTTTGAATTCCCAGAAGTGGATATCCCGATAACAATATCATTTTTTTTTGCCAAAGATTCTAACTGCCTTGAAAAAATATATTCATAACCAAAATCATTTGAAATTGCGGTAGATATTGCCGTATTTGTACCTAATGCGATTGCACTGATTGCTTTTCTATTTTTATTAAATCTCACTACAAGTTCTGCACTTGCATGTTGAGCATCCGAAGAACTGCCACCATTACCTGCGAAAAATATTTTATTACCATTTTCAATGGCTTTAATAGATACATTTACAGCTTTTATGAAAGCATCTAATATTGATTTGTCTTCTTTCAATTTCTTAAAGCAATCAATATGAGATTCAATAGCATCTTCTATAAATTTGATATCCATAATTAACCTCAAGTTTTTACCATAAATATCTCACTTAAAAATAATTTAACATAATAAAATTTTTTGTTTATAAGAATTTGAATTTATTTAATTATTAAATGTAAGTCAGATTGTAACATATTATAAATTTATTCAATGGTTTAAGATTAAAAGTGGAGTATTTTTTTTATTGAATTTTCCTTGAAGGTTTGAAAGTAAATGTCTAAGCAACTATCTTACTTTTGAATGTTTGAAATTTAATTTATTATTAATCCTGTCGCCCCTTTGAAGGTTAGAACGGTAATGCATTATTAATTGTGTCAAAGCCTTGAAGGTTTAAAGTTTATGGTTTAAAAATAATTAGTATAAGAAAACCCTTCAAAGGAGCAAAATAAACATGTATAAATTAATATTAGAACAATATTAAAAAATTTTTTAAACTAAATGTTAGAAGAAATTAGGTTAAAGGAAAGGAAAGAGTATTTTTATGAAAGTTAAAAAAGGATAATATAAAGTTTTAATGATATTTTCATTTTGGAAAAATCCTAATAAGATTTTATATTTGTTGTTTATTGGTAAGAATTTATTTTATTATTAAAAGAATCTAAAATATTTTTTAATAATTGTAAAGACTTTTGATAAATGAAAAGTTTAAATGAGATGTTTAAATTATTTTGATATTATCAGTTTTTTCTATCTTTAAACATAAATTCTATTATTATAAATATTAAATATAATATTTGAGATAAAAATATTATAAGCGCAGCAAATGGTGGAGTATTTATTTGAAATTTGAAAATATATATATGATCAGGATAATTAAAATGTAAAATAAATCTAAAAATTGGAATCCATATTATTGAATTTAAGTTAGTATTTGTTAAATAATTATTAAATAATATAGCTAAAAAGAAATCATAACCAAAATGATAACCTATTGAAGCATATATTGATTTGGTTTTAACTTTGATTATTGAAATAATTAAGCTAATAATAAATGTAAATATATAAGATAATAATATTTCTTGAATTATGCTATTTTTAAAATATAACTTTATTTTTATATCAGCAAAAATATATTTTAAAATAAAAAAATGAAAAAATGAAAAAATCAAGGATGAAATTAAAATAGAGCTTAATAATTTAAAAACTTTTAAAAATCTATTTAATATAAGACCTCTAAAAAACAACTCTTCTGAAAAAGCTACTATAAAAAATATAAGAAACTGAAGTGAAATATATATTATTTTTTCTTTTATTAATTTATTTGAGCTTGGAATAACAAATTTTATATTTATCAACTTAGCTATTTTTAATATTAAAAAAGGCATTAATAAAATAATAAAAGCTATAATAAAATATTTTAATAAAATAGATAAATTTTTTGAAACTGGTATTGCACTAATAATATTTTCATTTTTTATTTCATTTCTTCTAATTATGAAATATATAATAAAAGGTATGTAAAACAATATATCAAATGATAAAGATACAATTGATTTATAATAATTAATATTTATTTTTAATAAATCCTGAAAAAAATATGGGATTCTAAAAAATAATACTCCTAATATAAATATTAAGCATATTAACAAAATACTTTTTAAAAAAACAATTATTTTTCTTAAATAAACATTCATTTTAAATCTGCTCCCGATATAATATTCTTAGACCATAGAATAATTATATATTTACCATATTTTTTTATTAGTTATATTAAAAATATAAAAATTTAAGGGTTACATTAGTAACCCTTAAATATCTTTTTATTGAGGTTTGCTAACTCCACAATCATTCGAAGAATTTGTTGAAGCATTTGATTGTGTGGAAGCTCCGCAATCATTAGCTGTATTACAGTTTGAGCTAGTTCCACCTCCATTTGACCAGTAATTTTTAGTAGCATTTAATAAACCTAAAGGAGTAGTAGGATTACCACCACCTGCAGGCGGACAGGGACCTAAATAAGCTGACTCTGCATTAAGATTTCCATTTATTTTTATCATTTGATTTTCACTTAACTGTGTCAACCCCATAAACTGTTGATCCTCACTTGTCATAGCTGGTGCATTTTCATCTTCTGGTGTTGATGCAAGTGCAGGTATTGCTATAAAAAATACCATATCTAAAATAATAGTAATACTTATTTTATAAATTT